>CAVUNW010000077.1:0-513405 GCA_963742865.1 uncultured Actinomycetes bacterium | reverse complement strand
GCAACCGGAAACGCCCGAAGTGGCGCCGGCCGGTCTTTGATCGGGGATGTGTTCCTGGTGAGAAACGGGCCGGAGGGGCCGAAGGGCCGGAAGAGAGGGCGCAATGGGCCGCACGCTGGCCGAGAAAATCTGGGATGCCCACCTGGTCCGCAGCGCGGAAGGTGAGCCTGACCTGCTCTACATCGACCTGCACCTGGTGCACGAGGTGACGAGCCCGCAGGCGTTCGACGGGCTCAGGATGGCTAACCGTACGGTGCGCCGCCCCGATCTGACGATCGCCACCGAGGACCACAACGTCCCGACCACCGGGATCACCGGGCCCGGGGTGCCCCTGGACGGCCCGTTCAGCCCGGTCACCGACCCCGTGTCGCGGACCCAGGTCGAGGCGCTGCGCAAGAACTGTGCCGAGTTCGGCATCCGGCTGCATCCGATGGGGGACGCCGGGCAGGGCATCGTGCACGTCATCGGCCCGGAGCTGGGGCTGACCCAGCCGGGCATGACGATCGTGTGCGGCGACTCGCACACCAGCACGCACGGCGCTTTCGGCGCGCTCGCGTTCGGCATCGGCACCAGCGAGGTGGAGCACGTGCTGGCCACCCAGACGCTGCCCCAGATCCGGCCCAAGACCATGGCCGTCACCGTCAACGGGCAGCTTCCCCTCGGGGTCACGGCCAAGGACCTGATCCTCGCGATCATCGCCAAGATCGGCACCGGCGGCGGCCAGGGCTACATCATCGAATACCGCGGCGAGGCCGTGCGCAGTCTGTCCATGGAGGGCCGCCTCACCGTTTGCAACATGTCGATCGAGGCGGGTGCGCGGGCCGGGCTGGTGGCGCCGGACGAGGTCACCTTCGCCTACCTGGAGGGCAAGCCGAGCGCGCCCCAGGGCGCCGAGTGGCAGGCCGCCCTGGAGTACTGGCGCTCGCTGCCGACCGACGCCGACGCGACCTTCGACCACGAGGTCACGCTGGATGCTACCCAGCTCACGCCGTATGTGACCTGGGGAACCAACCCGGGACAGGCCGCCCCGCTGGCTTCGGCGGTGCCGGACCCGGCGGTCATGGCCGACCCGGGCGAGCGCGCGGCCGCCGAGCGGTCGCTGCGGTACATGGACCTGGCGCCCGGGACCGCGCTGACCGACATCGCCGTGGACACGGTGTTCGTCGGCTCGTGCACCAACGGCCGGATCGAGGACCTGCGCGCCGCGGCCGGGGTGCTGCGCGGCCAGAAGGTCCGCGACGGGGTCCGGATGCTCGTCGTGCCCGGCTCCATGGCCGTCCGGGCGCAGGCCGAGCAGGAGGGCCTGCACGAGGTGTTCACCGCCGCCGGTGCGGAGTGGCGCGCGGCCGGCTGCTCGATGTGCCTGGCCATGAACCCGGACAAGCTGTCGCCGGGTGAGCGCAGTGCGTCCACCTCTAACCGCAACTTCGAGGGACGCCAGGGCAAGCGCGGCCGAACGCACCTGGTCTCGCCCGAGGTGGCCGCCGCGACCGCCGTCACCGGCCGCCTGACCGCACCCGCCCAGCTCTGACCGGCCTGGAAGGAGAAAGCATCATGGAGCCGTTCATCTCTCACACCGGGCGTGTGCTGCCGCTGCGGCGGAGCAACGTCGACACCGACCAGATCATCCCGGCGGAGTACCTGAAGCGCGTCAGCCGCGCCGGGTTCGGCGACGGGCTGTTCGCCGCCTGGCGCGAGGACCCCTCGTTCGTCCTCAACGAGCCTGCCTACCAGGGCGCGACGGTCCTCGTCGCGGGTACCGACTTCGGCATCGGTTCGTCCCGCGAGCACGCCGTCTGGGCGCTGGTCGACTACGGTTTCCGTGTCGTGGTCGCGCCGCGCTTCGGCGACATCTTCCGGAGTAACTCCACCAAGGCGGGGCTGCTGCCGGTCCGGCTGCCGGAGGAGACGGTCGCCGCACTGCAGGATGCGGCCGAGGCGGACCCGTCTGCTGAGGTTATTGTGGATCTTGAGGCGCGTGAGGTTCGTCACGCGACAGCCCCGATCAAGGCCCCCTTCGAGATCGACGACTACACGCGGTGGCGGCTCATGGAGGGCCTGGACGACATCGGCCTGACCCTGCGCCACGCGGACGACGTCGGCCGCTTCGAGGAGGGGCGCCCAGCCTGGCTCCCGGTGACGGCCTAGGCCGTCTGCCAGGAAAGACAGGAAGCCGGTTACGTCGGGTGACGGCCGGATCCATGCGGATCCGGCCGGGATGACCGGCTTTGTAACAGACCGAAACGAGGGTTCGTTCTGTCCGTGTTACGCCCAGTTACACCGTCTGTATGCGGATCTATCCGGCCCGTCTGCGAGGTTCTGGCCGGTGAAAGCGCCGACACGCAAGGCAATCTTGGCCATGGTTATTGTGTAACGGCGTTGGATCGCCTACTTTCGGGCAGGTCAGAGGTCGCGCGCTCTCGGGTGCATTGTCCGCGCGACCTCCCGTGGGGGAACCGCAGGAGTGAGATATGAATAAGCGTGATCTGATTGATGCGATCTCGGGTCGGCTGGGGGACAAGAAGTCCGCTACCGAGGCCGTGAACGCCGTCCTCGACGCCATCCAGGACGCGGTTGCAAAGGGTGACAAGGTCGCGATCACCGGTTTCGGTGTCTTCGAGAAGAGTGAGCGGCCGGCGCGTACCGCGCGCAACCCTGCCACCGGCGCGACCATCCAGGTGCCCAAGTCCTCGGTGCCGAAGTTCCGCCCCGGTGCGGACTTCAAGGCGCTCGTGAACGGCGACAAGAAGTAGCTTCGGGCACGCACCCGGCTCTCAGTGCGGCACCGGGGAGGCTGTCACCAGCCCCCGGTGCTGCCTGCGGGCGCGGCGCTGGCCCGGGGGGACGACCCCCCGGAACCCCCCGCATGCGCTTCGCGCCCCGCGGTGGTAACTCGCCGACACACCGGCCGCTCACCGGGCGCAAGGCCCGGTTCGCTGGGCCGGTAACGATCGCCTCGCCGTAGCCACCTGGCTCTCAGGGCTAGCGCAGTCCCGGGCGCTTGCTCAGGGCCGTCTGGATGATCCGGTCCATGAGCTGCGGCAGCGCGAGCCCGGTGGCCGCCCACATCTTGGGGAAACCGGACGCGGGCGTCATGCCCGGCATCGTGTTGATCTCGTTGACCAGGACCCGGCCGGCGGGTGTGTAGAAGAAGTCCACCCGCGCCAGGCCCTCGCAGGAGATCGCGTCGAACGCCGCGCTGGCTAGCCGCCGGACCTCGGCGATCGCCGGGTCGGGAATGGGCGCGGGGATGACCATGCTGGTCTCGTCGGCCAGGTATTTCGCCTCGAAGTCGTAGAAGTCCGCGCCGCCGCCGACGATCACCTGGCCCGGCACGCTGGCTTCGGCCGGGCCGCCGCCGGTACCCTCCAGGACGGCGCACTCGATCTCTATCCCGTCGATCGCCGCTTCGACCAGGACCTTGGGGTCGTGCTCGCGCGCCGCCTCGATCGCGTGCTCGAGCTCGGCCGCGCCCCGTGCCTTGGACGTGCCCACACTCGAACCGCCCCGGGCCGGCTTGACGAACACCGGCCAGCCGAGCTCGCTGATGTCGTCGAGCACACGCTTGCGCTCCGGGCCGGCCGTCACCGCGCCGGGTGCCCCGTGCGCCTCCGCGGGAGCGGCGGCCCAGTCGCGGTCCCGCACCACCACGTACGGCCCGATGGGCAGACCGTGCGCGGTGAAGATCAGCTTCATGTACTCCTTGTCCATGCCGGCCGCGCTGGCGAAGACGCCTGCGCCGCAGTACCGCGCGCCGGTCATCTCCAGCAGCCCCTGGATCGTGCCGTCCTCGCCGTACGCGCCGTGCAGCAGCGGCAGCACGACGTCGACCGCGCCGAGGTCGCGGGGCACGTCACCCGGGCTCAGCACGGTCAGGCCGCCCGAGGCGCCGCCGGGCCGCGCCGCGATCTCGGTCCCCGCCGTGGCGAGGGCGTCCACCGACGGCAGCTCGCCGCCGCGGCCGATCGCGAGCCGCCCCGGGTCGGCGGAGATCTGCAGCCAGCGACCGTCGCGCGCGATGCCGATCGGCACGACGTCGTAGCGGGCCGGATCCAGGGCGGGCAGGACGTGCGCGGCGCTGGCACAGGAGATTGAATGCTCCGAGCTCCGGCCGCCGAAGACCACAGCCACCCGGATCTTGCGCTGCTCGTCCACCTTGTTCCTCCGCTCGCGTACTGAGCCCTGATCGCCGGCTCGCGAGCGGCCGGCCTGGCCCCCTCGCCGGTGGTGCTGCCTGGCTGTACCGGCCCGGCCGATCAGGGCCGGCCCAGCGAGTCCAGCGCCACGTAGGCGTCGGAAATGAGGTCCTCGGCGTCCTCGAGCCCGATGGAGAACCGTACCGCGCCCGGGTCGATGCCCGCACTCTCAAGCGCCCGCGAATCCATCTGGCGGTGGGTCGTTGACGCCACGTGACTGGCTTTCGTGTGCGTGCCGCCCAGTGACGTAGCGACCTGCGCGAGCCGTAGCCGGTCGGCGAACATCATGCCCGCTTGCCGGCCGCCGTGCGGCGTGACGGTGACGATCGCGCCGAAACGCACGCCCTCCGGACCCGCGTCGAACAGCCGGCGGGCCACCGTATGGCCGGGATGCTGGGCCAGGCCCGGGTAGTCGACCGACAGCACCCCGGGATGCCGGGACAGGGTGGCCGCGAACATCATCGCGGTCGAGCACTGCCGCCGGACCCGGACCGGCAGCGTCTCCAGGCCGCGGCGGAGCAGGAACGCCTCGTCTGGAGCGAGCGAGCCGCCGGTGTCCACTCGCACCTGCCGCACCCGGCTGATCAGGTCCGCGCGGCCGGTGACCACGCCCCCGGTGACGTCCGAGTGGCCGCCGATGTACTTGGTCGCCGAATGCAGCACCAGGTCGGCGCCGTACTCCAGCGGTCGGCACACCACCGGGGGCGCGAGGGTGGAATCCACCACGAACAGCGCGCCGGTCTCGTGCGCGATATCCGCCAGCGCCGGCAGGTTGGCCACCGCAGTGGTCGGGTTGGCGATCGTTTCCGCGTACAGGATGCGGGTCGCGGGCCGCATCGCCGCGCGGACCGCGTCCGGGTTGGTCATGTCGACGAAGTCGGTCTCGACGCCGAACCGCCCGGCCACGTTGCGCAGGAAGCTGTACGTGCCGCCGTACGTGGCCGCCGACGCGACGATATGCGCGCCGGTCCGCGCAAAGGCCAGGAACACCCCGCTGATCGCGGCCATGCCGGACGCGAAGGCCTGCGCCGCGGGCCAGGTGGGCAGGTTCGGCCCTTCCAGCGCCGAGACGGCCCGGGCGAACGCGTCGACGGTCGGGTTGTCGATCCGGCTGTAGCTGTAGCCAGGCCGGTCGTCGTTCAGCACCGACGCGTATTCGGCGCTCGTCCGGAAGGCGAACGCCGCCGTCCGGTACACCGGCGTGCCGAGCGGCTGCTGATCGGGCACCGGCGCCTGGGGCAGGTGCACCGCGCGGGTATTCTCGCCCAGCTGCCTGCGCACTACATCCACGTCTAGGACCCGTACCATTCCGGCTTCGCCGAGCGTGAGGCGAGCATGATCGCAGCCTCGCCCACCGGCAGGCCGTCGTGCACGACCGCCGCCACGACCTCGGTGATGGGCATCTCCACGCCGTGCTTGCGCGCGAGGGCGAGCACGGCCTCGGACGATTTCACGCCCTCGGCGACCTGGCCGCTCATCGACGAGGCGTCGGCGACGGACATTCCGTGGCCGACGTTCTCCCCGAAGGTCCGGTTCCGCGACAACGGCGAGGCGCAGGTCGCCACCAGGTCACCCAGGCCGGCCAGCCCCGCGAAGGTCTGCGGGGACGCGCCGAGGGCGGCGCCCAGCCGGGCGATCTCCGCCAGCCCGCGCGTGATCAGCATGGCCCGGGTATTGTCACCGAGGTCCATGGCCACCGCTATGCCGACGGCCAGGGCGATGACGTTCTTGACCGCCCCGCCAAGCTCGCACCCGACGACGTCGGTATTGGTGTACGGCCGGAAGTAGGGCGTGTGGCAGGCCTGCTGCAGGCTGACCGCGGCCCCCTCGTCCGGGTACGCGACGACGCTCGCCGCGTACTGCCGCTGGACGATCTCGCGGGCCAGGTTCGGCCCGGAGACCACGCCGATCCGGCCGCCCGGGATGTCGAGTACCTCGGCGATGACCTCACTCATCCGCTTGCACGTGTCGAGCTCGATCCCCTTGATCAGGCTGACGAACTGCGCGCCGCCCGGGAGCAGTGGTGCCCAGTGGCGCAGGTTCTCCCGCAGGGACTGCGCCGGTACAGCGAATATGACGAGGTCAGCGCGGTCAAGGGCGGCCGCGGGATCAGCCTCGGCGCGCAGGTCGGCGGTGAGCGATACGCCTGGCAGGTAGTTGGGATTCTCGTGCGTCTCGTTGATCACCCGGGCCAGTTCCGGCCTGCGGCAGCAGACAACCGCCTCCGTCCCGGCGTCGCACAGCACCTGGCCGAATGTCGTCCCCCACGATCCGGCCCCCATGATGGCCGCCTTCACGTCGGGCGGGCCTCCGCCTCCGGCCCCCCGGCCGGGTCCTGCCGGGCCTCGCGGTCCCTGGGGGCCTGGCGAGTCGTCACCGCTCGGCCTGACTCTCAGCAGATTCCGTTCGGCCGATTGATGCCCTCGCGCGTGCGGCGGGGTCGTAGGGGATGGCGGGCGGTGTTTCCCCGCGTATCCCCGCGAGCAGCGCCGTGACGTCCGCCATGATGACCGCGGTTGCGTCGCGCAGGGTGGCCGAGTTCAGCGGCATGCCCTGGAACGCGGACAGGTCCACCGGCGGCCCGGCGATCATCCGGACCGTCTTACGCGGCCACAGGTGCGGCCGGCTGGTGCCGTAGGGCAGCACGTCCTGAGCGCCCCAGTGCGCGATCGGGATCACCGGAGCGCCAGTGATCAGCGCCAGCCGGGCCACGCCGGTTCTGGCCTTCATGGGCCACAGGTCCGGGTCGCGCGAGGCCGTGCCCTCCGGGTAGACGATGACGCACTCGCCGTCGCGGATCGCCCGCTCGGCCTCCCGGAGCACCAGCGCGGCGTCGCCGCGATTACGGTAGACCGGAAGCTGCCCGAGCTTGCGCAGGATCGGGCCGATGACCTTGACGCTGAAGATGGGGGATTTGATGAGAAAGGTGGGGTAACGGCCGGACTCATGGCTGAACAGCGCCACCGTGCCCCAGTCGGCGTACGAGAGATGATTGGGGGCCAGGATCACGCCCCCATCCGGGGGAACGTGCTCGCGGCCCTGCATCTTCTGCTTGATCAGGGCGTGCAGTAGCGGCTGCAGCACCAAAACGGAGAAGCGCCGCCAGCCGCGTGAGTAGCTTCGCTCCTGCTTGCTCATGAGGCGAGGCTTCCGATCTTCATCAGGTCAGTCTCCTGGTTGAGGTGGTTCAATGTCGAGGCAGGATCACGCGTATGTCCGATGATGCCGCGTTCCCGTGGGCGGTGGTGGTCCCCGTCAAGGTACTTGCCCGCGCCAAGTCCCGGATCGCCCCCCTCGCCGGATCACGCCGCGCCGAACTGGCCCTGGCGATGGCGTCCGATACGGTCAGCGCGGTCGTGGCGTCGGGGGTGGCCGGGCAGGTCATCGTGGTCACCGACGACCCGGTGGCGGCCGGGGATCTGGCCGCGCTGGGGGCGACGATCGTTCCGGACGAGCCGCGTACCGGGCTCAACGAGGCCCTCAGTTACGGGGCGGCGTGCGCGGAGCGGCTCTGGCCGGGTTCAGCGCTGGCCGCGCTGTCCGCCGATCTGCCCGCGCTGCGCGCCGCCGAGGTGGACGTGACGCTCCTGGCCGCGGCCCGCTGGCCGGAGGCGTTCGTGCCGGACGTGCAGGGCTCGGGCACGACGCTGTACACGGCGGCGCCGGGAGCGGCGTTCCGGCCGGGGTTCGGGCTGGATTCCAGACGGCGGCACGCCGAGGGCGGCGCCGCCGAACTGCTGCTGCCGGGGATCACGGGACTGCGGCAGGACGTGGACACGCCGGAGGACCTGCGGGCCGCGGCCCGGCTCGGGCTGGGGCCGCGGACGGCCGCTCTCGCCGCGGAACTTCTCCGCGCGGCGCGGGCTAGCAGTAAGGCCGGTTAGGCGAGCGGGACGCCGGCGAACGGGTCAGATGTAGACGACGGGGCACGTCAGGGTGCGCGTGATCCCCACGACGGACTGGATTCCGGAGGCGACCAGCCGGCCCAGTTCGTCAACGTTGTCTGCTTCAGCCCGGACGATGACGTCATAGGGGCCGGTTACATCCTCCGCCTGGGTGACACCGACAATCTTGGCGATCTCCTTGGCGACATCGGCGGCCTTGCCGACCTCCGTCTGGACCAGGATGTATGCCTGAACCATGACGTCCTCCATGGGCACAGTAATCGACAGTGAGTAGCTGCCCGGAGAAGCCACGCTACCTTAGTGCGCAAGGCCCCTCACAGGGCGAGATCATCTGAATTCACGGATGGCCCGGGATTTGTGAGTAATCAGCAAGGCCGCACCATCGGGGAGCTGGGTGAGTTCAGTCTCATCGCCCAGATGGCGGCGCGGATGCGGCCCGGACCCGGGACGGTGATCGGGATCGGCGACGATGCCGCGGTGCTCGCCGCGCCCGACGGCCGGGTCGTCGCGACCACCGACTTCCTGCTGGAGGGGCGGCATTTCCGCCGGGACTGGTCCGGTCCGGTGGACATCGGGCACCGGGCCGCGGTGCGCAGCCTGGCCGACGTCGCGGCCATGGGTGCCGTCGCGACCGGGCTCCTCGTCGCCTTCGCCGCGCCCCCGGAACTGCCCGCGTCCTGGGCCCTGGGCGTGGCCGAAGGTCTCGCGGCCGAGTCGGCCCGCGCGGGCGCCCCGGTCGCCGGCGGTGACGTGGCCCGCTTCGGCGCGGTGCTCCTCGCCGTCACCGGCCTCGGCGATCTGCAGGGCCGTAGCCCGGTGACGCGCTCCGGCGCCCGCCCCGGCAATGTCGTGGCGGTCGCAGGCCCGCTGGGCCATTCCGCCGCGGGCCTCGCCCTGCTGGAGGCCGGGCTTGCCGCACGGCCGGCCGCTTCAGCTGATCCTGCGCCTCCGGACCTGCCCGCCGAGCTCGCCGGGCTGGTCCGGGCGCATCTCCGGCCCGTTCCGCCGTACGACGCCGGGCCGGAAGCCGCCGCGCTGGGTGCCACCGCCATGATCGACGTGAGCGACGGCCTGCTCGCCGATCTCGGGCATATCGCCAGCGCGAGCGGAGTCGCGATCGACGTCCGTTCCGCCGCCCTGGACACCGCCGCCCTGGATCCCGCCGCGCGCGCCCTCGGTGCCCGCCCCCCTGGGGCGACGGCCCTGAGCTGGGCGCTGACCGGAGGCGAGGACCATTCGCTGGCGGCCACGTTCCCGCCCGGCGTGCCGCTCCCGCCGCGATGGGCGGTCATCGGCGGGGTCCGCGGGAGCCAGGAAGTGCACGGGAGCCAGGAACTGCACGGGAGGTACGGCGTCCTCGTCGACGGCCGCCCCTACGCCGGTGCCCCCGGCTGGGACCACTTCCGCTGACCCACGTCCCACCCGCACCATCTCATGATCATCCGAGCCCAACGTGTGCGGAAGTGGCTGTGATCGCAGCTTGATCGCAGCCACTTCCGCGCACATTGCCGGCGGCTGAGCCCGGGGGAGGTCGAGCGCCGGGCCCAGTTAGGTCGAGCGCCGGGCCCGGGGAGGTCGAGCGCCGGAGAGGCGGCCGCCGTCTAAGGTGAGGACCATGGGTGGTGCGGTGACACCGGCGTGTGTGCTGACGATCGCGGGGTCGGACTCGTGCGGCGGAGCGGGGATCCAGGCCGATCTGAAGACGATGCAGGCGCTCGGCGTGCACGGCATGAGCGTGGTGTCCGCCGTCACCGCGCAGAACTCGGTCGGCGTGCAGGATTTCTGGGATCTCCCGCCGGAGGCGGTCCGGGCCCAGCTGGAGTCCGTGCTTTCCGATATCCCGGTACAGGCGATCAAGACGGGCATGCTGGCCTCCAGCGCGATCGTCAGCGTGGTCGCGGACGTTCTCGCGGGCGTGCACGTGCCGCTGGTCGTCGACCCCGTGGCGGTGTCCAAGCATGGTCATTCGCTGCTGATGCCGGGTGCCGGGGACACGATGCGGACCGCGCTGCTGCCGCTGGCGACCGTCGTCACGCCGAACCTCGACGAGGCCGAGCAGCTCACCGGGATCAAGGCGGCCGACGAGGACGGCATGCTGGCCGTGGCCCGCGCCATCAAGGAACTCGGCCCGCGCTGGGTCCTGGTCAAGGGCGGTCATCTCGCCGGTGACCCGGTGGACGTGCTCTTCGACGGGACGCAGGCCTGGCGTTTCGCCGGAGAGCGGATCGAGACCCGGCACACCCACGGGACCGGCTGCACGCTGGCGTCGGCGATCGCGTCCTACCTGGCTCTGGGAGCGGACGTCCCAGCGGCGGTGGAAAAGGGACGCGAGTACGTGACGGGCGCGATCCGCGCCGGGTTCCCGCTCGGCGCCGGCATCGGCCCGGTCGACCACGCCTGGCGCCTGCGCGCTCACAGCTAGGCCACGCAGTCACAGCGCCAGGTAGTCACGGCTAGGCCAGGTAGAGCGTGATGATCCCCAGGGTGACGAAGCCCGCGGCCACGACCCGGGCCCACCCGAACCGTTCGTGGAAGGCCACACTCCCGATGACGGCGGCAAGGATGATGCTGGATTCCCGGAGCGCGGCCACGGTCGCGAGCGCGCCGCGGGTCTGCGCCCACAGCACCAGCCCGTACGCGAGAACGCTCAGCGCGCCGCCGAGCAGCCCGATGTGCCACACGGGGCGCAGCGCGGGCAGCAGCCGGCGCCGCTGACAGGCCAGCGCCACCGCCGGGACCACGGCGCTCTCCGGACAGCATCAGCCAGCCCGTATAGCCGAACGTACTGCCGGATAGCCGTACGCCGATGCCGTCCAGGGTGGTGTAGCCCGCGATGGTCAGCCCGGTCGCCAGGGCCGCGAGCACCGCCCGGCGATCGAAGGACCCCGCACGGTGGCCCGCCAGCACCAGGCTGGCCAGGCCGCCGCAGATCAGTGCCACCCCGGCGAACTGGCCCGGCCCGGGCACCTCGCCCGCGAAGACGGCCGCGAGCAGCAACACCACCAGCGGGGAGGTGCCGCGTGCCAGTGGGTACATCTGGCTGAAGTCACCCAGCCGGTAAGACAGCATCAGCAGCCCGTTGTAGACCACGTGCAAGCGCCGCTGAGGCGGCCAGATAGCCCCAGCAGCGCGTGGCCGGGGCCGCCGCGAGGACGACCAGGGGAATCGAGCAGAGCAGGCTGCCCACGTTGACCAGGGTGAACGAGATCACCTTGCCGGGGATCGCGTGCGCGATCGAGTTCCAGCCGGCATGCGCGCACGCGGCCCCGAGGGTGGCGGCCAGCACTCCGGCGGAGACGGCCGGCCCGGCCATGGCAACGGCGGGAAAGCCCATCATCGGATGGCTCCTTCGCGGCGGCCCCGCGGTCGCGGGGCATGCGGATAGGAGCCCTCAGGGCTTTTATCCCGTCAGGTGTCGAAGCGACGGCCGCGGACAGGCGCGGGCCGGCACACCGTGGCGCCGCTCGGTCCAGTCTCCGTGCCCCTGATTTTTAACGGACGTTATGCGGGGCACGGCCGGAACCCTAGGCGCAACCAAATGCTGGGCTCATCGTAAGCACGCCGGCGGGGCGGCATCCAGCACCAGACGGGCCCGGGACGCGGAGACACAAAGATCCCGGGCGCGCGGAGCGCCCGGGATGCGAAGTGCGGGATTTCTAGCGGACGACCTTGCCGGCCTTGAGGCACGACGTGCACACGTTCATGCGCTTGGGCGTGCGGCCGACCATGGCGCGGACGGTCTGGATGTTCGGGTTCCAGCGGCGGCGGGTGCGGCGGTGCGAGTGTGAGATGTTGTTGCCGAAGCCCGGCCCCTTGCCGCATACGTCGCAGACGGAAGCCACGGGTTACTCCAAAGTCGAGGATGGTCTGAATGCCGTCCGCGCGTGACGCGCAGGAGGACAGCCGTCAAAGGGTATCCGACGCGGGGGCCAGGGCGCGAACCAGCGGCCAAACGCGACGCACCGGCGACGGACCACAGACGCGTCCGGGTGGCTGCGTGCCCCGCCTGCAGCGGAATCCGCCCTGGCTCTGGCGGTCCGGGCACATTTTTGTCCGAGCTCGATTCTATCCTGCCCCTATGACGACCGTGCGTGACCCGCTGGACCGCGCGCTCGGGGCCAGGACGGCCAAGCCCCTGAGCGACGCGTTCGGCCTGCAGACCGTGGGGGACCTGCTGCGGCACTATCCCCGCCGGTACGCGACCCGGGGAGAGCTGACGGACCTGTCGTCGCTGCGGGAAGGCGAGCACGTCACGGTTCTGGCCAAGGTGGTGCTGGCCCAGCGGCGGCCGAACGGCAACCGCCGCGGCGATCGCCTGGAGGTGACGGTCACCGACGGCAAGGCGCGTCTCACCCTGACCTTCTTCCACCGGGCCGCGTTTCATCAGCGGATTCTGCGCCCGGAGGCGGTGGGACTGTTCGCGGGCACGGTCTCCTCGTTCCGCGGCCGCCGGCAACTGGTCCACCCGGAGTGCGAGATGCTGCCCGAGACCGGCGGGATGGGCCTGGCCGCCGAGATCGCGGCCGACTACGCCACCCAGCTGATCCCGGTTTACCCGGCCAGCGCCAAGATCGCGTCCTGGCAGATCGCCCGGGCGGTCCAGACCGTGCTCGATCCTCTCGACGCTGGCGAGGATCCGCTGCCTGAAGAGCTCCGCGAGCGCTACGGCCTGATGGGACTGGCCGAGGCGATCCGGGCCGTTCACCGGCCGATAGACGTCGATGACTACCGCCGGGCGCGCCAGCGCCTCAAGTGGGACGAGGCCTTCGTGCTCCAGGCCGCGCTCGCGCAGCGCCGGAACGCAGCCGCTGCGATGCCGGCCACACCTCGCCCGCGCGTTCCGGGGGAGCTGGCCGAGGCGTTCGACGAGCGGCTGCCGTTCCGCCTCACCGACGGCCAGCGTGCCGCGGGCGAGACGATCTCCGCGGACCTGGCGTGCGCGTTCCCGATGCACCGGCTGCTGCAGGGCGAGGTCGGCTCGGGCAAGACGGTGATCGCCGTCCGGGCCATACTCCAGGTCATCGACGCGGGCGGCCAGGCCGCGCTGCTGGCCCCGACCGAGGTGCTCGCGCAGCAGCACTTCCGCTCGATCAGCGCGATGCTCGGGCCGCTCGGGCAGGCGGGCCGGCTGGGCGGCGCCGAGCAAGCGACACGGGTGGCCCTGCTCACCGGCTCGCAGGGTGCCGCCGCCCGGCGTGAGGCGCTCACCGATGTGTTCACCGGCGACGCCGGCATCGTCATCGGCACGCACGCGCTGCTCGAGGAGCACGTCCGGTTCTCCGACCTGGGACTGATCGTCATCGACGAACAGCACCGGTTCGGTGTCGAGCAGCGGGACGCGCTCCGCGAGAAGGCCCCCGGTGGCCGGCCGCACGTCCTGGTCATGACGGCCACGCCCATCCCGCGGACGGTGGCCATGACTGTCTACGGCGACCTGGAGGTATCGACGCTCACCGAGCTCCCGGCGGGCCGGTCGCCGATCGTCACGCACGTCGTGCCCGCGGCCGACAAGCCCCGGTTCGTCGAGCGCGCGTGGGAGCGCGTCCGTGAGGAGGCCGCCCGCGGCCGTCAGGCGTACGTGGTCTGCCCGCGGGTCGGCGGCGCCGACCCCGGCGAGCCGGACGATGGGGACCCGGACGACGCCGGGACCGCCGACGCGGACGCCATTGACGGGAACGCGGCCACCCCGGACGGCCGGCGGCCGCCGCTGGCCGTGCTCGACATGACCCCGGCGCTGCAGAACGGCCCGCTCGCGGGCCTGCGCGTGGCGGCGCTGCACGGCCGGATGCCGTCCGAGGAGAAGGAGCGCGTGATGCGCGCCTTTACCGAGGGCGACCTGGACGTCCTCGTGGCCACCACGGTCATCGAGGTTGGCGTGGACGTGCCGAACGCGACCGTCATGGTCGTGATGGACGCCGATCGCTTCGGGGTCTCCCAGCTGCACCAGCTGCGCGGCCGGGTCGGCCGGGGCACGGCCGAGGGCCTGTGCCTGCTCGTGACCGACACCGAGCCGGGCAGCCCCGCGCGCGAGCGGCTGGACGCGGTGGCCGGCACCGTGGACGGGTTCAGCCTGTCCCGCCTCGACCTGGAGCAGCGCCGGGAGGGCGACGTGCTGGGCGCCGCGCAGGCCGGCCGCCGTTCCAGCCTCAAGCTGCTGAGCCTGCTCGCGGACGAGGAGCTGATCGGGCAGGCCCGCGAGGAGGCCGCCGCGGTCGTGGATTCCGATCCGGAGCTGGCCCGGCATCCGGGGCTGTCCGCCGCGATCGACGACCTGCTCGGCCCGCAGCGGGCCGAATTCCTCGACAAGACCTAGGCGGCGCCGCGGACGTGCAACTGGTCCAGCAGGACACGGGTCGCCTCGGTGATGGCGTCAACGGCCTCGTTGAACGCCTCGGCGTTGTGCGCGGCGGGGGCCCGGAAGCCGCTGACTTTCCGCACGTACTGCAGGGCGGCCGCGTGCATGTCCGCCTCGGTGGCCTGCTCGGTGTACGGCTCCCGCAAGGTCTTAATGCTCCTGCACATGTCACGACCCTACGCCGCCCCGGCCCGGAGGGCGCGCTTTGCCAGGAGGCGCCCATGCCCGCAGGGCGCCCATTCCGGAGGGCGCCCCGTGCGCAGCGGCCATGGCCCGTGGCCGGCACCGCGGGCTGGCGTGCAGACTATGCACATGACGCGCGTCATCGCCGGCCGGGCGCGGGGACGGCGGCTGGCCGTACCGGTCGGGCGGACAACCCGCCCCACCAGCGACCGCGCCCGCGAGGCGATGTTCGCCGCGGCGGGCTCGGTCCTGGGCTCGTTCGAGGGCACCCGCGTGCTCGACCTGTACGCCGGCTCGGGTGCGTTCGGCCTGGAAGCGCTGTCCCGGGGTGCGGCCGCGGCGCTGCTGGTCGAGTCGGATCCCCGCGCGGCCCGGGTGATCCGCGCCAATATCAGCGCGGTCGCGCTGCCGGGTGCGCGCCTGGTCAGCGACCGCGTGGAGCGCATGCTCGCGCGCGGGCCGGCGGCCGTCGACGGGCCCTTCGACGTGGTGTTCGCCGACCCTCCCTACGCGCTGGGCGACGATGACGTCAGCGCCGTCCTGGCGGCGCTCCGGACCGGGGGCTGGCTCACGCCGGGGGCACTCGTTATCGTCGAACGTGCCGCCCGGTCGGAGCCTTTGCGCTGGCCGGAGGGGTTCTCGGCGGGCCGTTCGCGGCGGTACGGCGAGGCCATGCTCTGGTACGGTCACGCCGCCGGGACCGGGCCTGGACAGGACACGGCCCCGGCGGCCGCCCCGGCGTCGCCTGGCGCCGGGTCGTAGCCGGACAACCGAAAGAGGTGGATCTGCGTGCGTCGTGTCGTCTGCCCCGGTTCTTTTGACCCCGTGACCAACGGGCACCTCGACATCATCAGCCGGGCCTCCCGGCTCTATGACGAGGTCGTCGTGGCCGTGCTCATCAACATGACCAAGAAGAGCCTTTTCACCGTCGAAGAACGGATGGAGATGCTGCGCGAGGTGACCGCCGAGTACGGCAACGTGCGGGTGGACCGGTTCCACGGGCTGCTGGTGGACTTCTGCGAGACCAACGGCATCTCGGCGGTGGTGAAGGGACTGCGCGCCGTCAGCGACTTCGACTACGAGATGCAGATGGCGCAGATGAACTACAGCATGGCCAAGGTCGAGACGATGTTCATGACCACTAACCCGCTGTACTCGTTCCTGTCCTCCAGCCTCATCAGGGAGGTCGCGAAGTACGGCGGGGATGTGAGCGGGCTCGTTCCCGAGCCGGTGATCGGCCGGCTCCGGGCCCGTCTCGCCGAATCATGAGCTACGGTTGGTAACCGCGGGGAATGGGACGGCGGTCTTCTGGGTTTGGGATTCGTTGCCAGCTCTCTGTAAGCTTGACCGTCCAGTACTGACAATCCCGGTAACCCTCATGCCTCATGTACGCAGGAAGTCCCCGACAACCCTTGACCCGCGCGGGGTGCTCGTCTTCGACACGCGAGCCCTGGGGCGCCAGGCCGGCGCCGCGCGGGAAGAGACCCGTACCATCCCGGCGCCCGACGCTCTGCGCGTTGAGCTGGCGGGAGTGCCCGCGCGAGCGGATGTCGACCTGTCTGTGCGGCTGGAGGCCGTGACAGAAGGCGTGCTCGTCACCGGCACCGCGACGGCGCCCGTGACGGGGGAGTGCGCTCGCTGTCTCGAGCCACTGACCGCCACGGTGGAAGCCAGCTTTCAGGAGCTGTACCACTACGAGCCGGGCGAAGCCGAGGACGACGAGGACGAGCTGCTGCTCGAGGGTGACCTGCTCGACCTGGAGCCGGTCATGCGCGACGCCGTGGTGCTCGCCCTGCCGCTGGCGCCGCTCTGCAGCGAGGATTGCGCGGGCCTGTGCGTCGAGTGCGGAGTCCGTCTCGCGGACGCCGGGCCGGGACACCGGCACGAGGACGCGGTTCTCCCCGAGTGGGAGGCGCTGCGCCAGTTCGATGGATTTGACCAGCACAACCAGACCGGCCGCCGGAACGGCGCCGGAGACCGATAGGAGACACCCGGTGGCGGTTCCCAAGCGGAGGATGTCCCGCAGCAACACGCGCTCGCGGCGTGCGCAGTGGAAGTCAGCCGCGCCCACGCTCGTCAGCTGCCCGCAGTGCCACAACCCGAAGCTTCCGCACGTCGCTTGCCCGACCTGCGGCACGTACCGGCGCCGCCAGGTGCTGATGCCGTCCTGACCCATGTCCGGCACGGTCGGCAGAATGGGGCGCCGCGCTGGCGGCGCCTGCGTCGGGGTCGCTGACCAGGCCACGGTGAGAGTGCCTGGAGGAGGCGTCTGTGGGCGTCGTTAGGGATGGGCCCCGCGACAGCGGAGCGGCCGCGGGCCGCGATCCGGCCGAGCTGCCGTCGGCTCTCGGCGTGCCGCTCGGCGACGAGGTGCTCGAGCGTGCCCTGACCCACCGTTCCTACGCGTACGAGAACGGCGGCCTGCCCACCAATGAGCGCCTCGAGTTCCTCGGTGATTCCGTGCTGGGCGTGGTCGTGACCGACACCCTCTTCCGCGGCTACCCCAACCTGCCCGAGGGGCAGCTGGCCAAGCTGCGCGCCGCCGTCGTCAACATGACCGCGCTGGCCGATGTGGCCCGCGGGCTGGGCCTGGGCGCCTACGTCCGGCTCGGCCGCGGTGAGGACGGCACCGGCGGCCGGGACAAGCCCTCCATCCTCGCCGACACCCTCGAAGCGGTGATCGGCGCGGTCTACATCGACTGCGGGGCGGACGCGGCCAGCGGCCTCGTGCACCGCCTGTTCGACCCGGTCATCGAGCGCTCGGCCCGGCTCGGGGCCGGCCTGGACTGGAAGACGTCGCTGCAGGAGCTGACCGCGGCGCGGATGCTCGGCGTCCCCGAGTACTACGTCGAGGAGAGCGGGCCGGATCACCAGAAGTCGTTCCGCGCGTTCGTCCGGATCGGCGGCGAGGTCATGGGCACCGGCGAGGGGCGGTCCAAGAAGGCCGCCGAGCAGCAGGCCGCCGAGGCCGCCTGGATAAAGATCAGCGCCAGCATCGCCGACGACAGCCCGGCGGCTGGGGCACCTGAGGCGCCCGCCCGCGGCGACCAGGGACGCGACCCGGAGCCGTGAGGCGTGCCCGAGCTACCCGAAGTTGAGGTGGTCCGGCGGGGCCTGGAGCGCCACGTGGCCGGGCGCACCATCGACAAGGTCACCGTCCTGCACCCCCGGGCCGTCCGCCGCCATCTGGCCGGCGCCACCGACTTCACCGACGCCCTGGCGGGCGGCACGATCTCGGGTGCCCGCCGCCGCGGGAAGTATCTCTGGCTCCCGGTCGGGGAGGACGCGCTGCTCGCACACCTCGGGATGAGCGGCCAGCTGCTGGTCGGGGATCCCGCCCGCCCGCTGTCCCCGCACGTGCGGGCCGTGTTCACGTTCACCGACGACGGGCCGGACCTGCGGTTTACCGACCAGCGGACGTTCGGCCACCTGCTGTTCGTCCCGGGCGGGGCCGAACTGCCGGGCCCGATCACGCATATCGCGCCGGACCCGCTGGAGGAGGCCTTCAACGCCGACGTCTTCACCGCGAAGCTGCGCCAGCGCCGGACCGGGATCAAGCGCGCGCTGCTCGACCAGTCGCTGATCAGCGGGGTCGGCAACATCTACGCCGACGAGGCGCTGTGGCGGGCGCGGCTGCACTGGGCCCGCGCCACCGACACGCTGAACCGGCCGGAGATCACCCGGCTGCTCGCCGCGATCCGCGAGGTGATGACCACCGCGCTGGCCGCGGGCGGCACCTCGTTCGACAGCCTCTACGTCAACGTCAACGGGGAAAGCGGCTACTTCGACCGCTCGCTCGCCGTCTACGGGCGCGACGGCCGGCCGTGCCCGCGCTGCGGCGCCCCTGTCCGCCGGGACCCGTTCATGAACCGGTCCGCGTACAGCTGCCCGCGCTGCCAGCCGCGCCCGCGCCATGGCCGCTGGTGACCAGGGTGGCCGCCAGCGCCCGGGCGGACGCGCCGTCACTTCGGGCCGCATGATGCCGAACGGGAGGGGGCGGGAGTTGGCCGCAGCTGAGGACCACTCCGGCGCGGACGACAAGACCGTGAGGCTGACGGCGTGGGCCGACGGCCGCGTGCAGGGTGTCGGATTCCGCGCCTGGGTCCGGCAGCAGGCCGCCGCGCTCGGCCTGGCCGGTTCCGCGACCAATTGCGAGGACGGGCGGGTCGAGGTGATCGCCGAGGGCCGGGAGAGTGCGTGCCGTCGGCTGCTCAGCGAACTGGAAGGCGGCGCGGCGCCCGGCCGGGTCACGCGGGTGACCCATCGCTGGGGCACGCCTCGCGGTGATCTCCGGGGTTTCGCGGAGCGCTAATGACGCCCCGCTCGGGCGCCCGGTCCGTGGCCCGGGGACGCGAGGCGGACGGTAGTTACTCTGCGCCGGCACTTCCCGGTACCTATTCCTGCATGTAAGGTAAATAACAGTCGCTATGTGGGCGCTCAACTTGACCAGCAAAGCGCTTAGTGAGAACCTAGATAATGTTAATGTGCGCAGCTAAGCGTGACTTTAGTGTGTGCCCACTCTGGTCACTCAGCGTGGAGGACCCCATACCATGGCGAAGGCTCTACTTGGCCACGTTGGCGGTCCCGATCCTCGGATGATCTCAGAGATGCGCCGACTCCAGCAGCGAGTGCGAGACCTGGAAGCTGAGCTTATGCGGCTCCAGGAAGAGAATGACGCACTCGCGGCGGGAGCCAGCGATGATGAGCTCCTGGTAGCGGGCCGCGAGCCAGCGCTCACATGATGAGCACTGGCACAACAAGGCAAACAGCAGCAACATCCCGCAGGACGAAATAGGGGCGCCTGCTCAGGGCGTCCCTATTCTTCTGTGCCCGCATGATGTGCGGGATGCTTTACGGCAGGCAGGCAGGCGGCGGCGCGGTTCGACGGGCGCCGCCGGGCTGTCTGGTACCCGCTTCAGGGCAATGGGGAAGCTGGCCAGGCCGGCTCCCTGAGCAGCGCTTACGCTGATGACCGGGCTTACCCCCGGGCGGCGGCCGCGCTTGTCCTGGCGGTGTTTCCGGGCTCCGGTGCTGCGCCCCTCCGGCGTACCGGCGCCCGCTTCCGGGCTATCCGGACTCCGGGCCCGCCCCTTTCACGTCCCCCGGCCCTTCGGGGCGCGACCCTTTAGTGCGGCTGCTTAGTGCGGCTGCCCCGCGCCGCGCCGCGGGGCCCGTTTGCGCGAAGTCCCACCTCTACGGCGGTGAGCAGCCAGACTTGACGGTGGGACGCGGTAATCTCGCGGCGAGGCGGAGGGAGGGCTGGGCCGGTGTACCTCAAGAGCCTGACCCTGCGCGGCTTCAAGTCCTTCGCATCCGCCACCTCGCTGCGCCTGGAAACGGGAATCACCTGCGTCGTCGGCCCGAACGGCTCGGGCAAATCCAACATCGTCGACGCGCTCTGCTGGGTCATGGGCGAGCAGGGGGCCAAATCGCTGCGCGGCGGCAAGATGGAGGACGTCGTCTTCGCCGGCACCACCTCGCGGCCCCCGCTGGGCCGGGCCGAGGTCACGCTGACCATCGACAACAGCGACGGCGCGCTGCCCATTGACTACGCCGAGGTCACGATCAGCCGGCTGATGTTCCGGTCCGGGCAGAGCGAGTATGCGATCAACGGCGACCGCTGCCGCCTGCTGGACGTCCAGGAGCTGCTGTCCGACTCCGGTCTCGGCCGTGAGATGCACGTCATCGTCGGGCAGGGCCAGCTCGACACCGTGCTGCACGCCGGGCCCGAGGCCAGGCGCGCGCTCATCGAGGAGGCCGCCGGCGTCCTCAAGCACCGGCGGCGCAAGGAAAAGGCGCTGCGCAAGCTCGAGGCGATGCAGGCCAACCTCACCCGCCTGGTCGACCTCACCGCCGAGCTGAGCCGGCGCCTCAAGCCGCTAGGCCGTCAGGCCGAGGTGGCCCGCCGGGCCGCCACCATCCAGGCCGACCTGCGCGACTCGCGGCTGCGGCTGCTCGCCGACGACTACGTGACGCTGGCCGCGAAGCTGGAGGCCGACGAGGCCGACGAGGCGGCCGTCCTGGCTCGCCGGACCACGCTGGAGACCGGGCTGGCCGCCGCCCGGCACCGCGAAGCCGAGCTCGACGCGGCCGCCCAGCAGCACGCCGCGGTCCTGGCCCGCGCCCAGGAAACCTGGTTCAGCCTGTCCTCGCTCGCCGAACGGCTCCGTTCCGCGCACGGCCTGGCCGAGGAGCGGTACCGGCATCTGTCCGCCGAGCCCGAAGCGGAGCGGCCCGGCCGCGATCCCGACGAGCTCGACCGCCAGGCGGCCGAGTTCCGCGAGGAGGAGGAGAGCCTCCAGGCCCGGCTGACGGTCGGCCGGGAACGCCTCAGCGCGGCGGTCGCCGAGCGCTCCGGCGCCGAGGCCCAGCTCGCCGCGGTGGAGCGCCGGATCGCCGAGGACGCCCGCGCCGCCACCACCCGGGCCGACCGGCTCGCCCGGCTGCGGGCCCAGGTTGGTGCGGTCAGCAGCCGCCAGGGCGCGGCCGCGGAGGAGATCGAGCGGCTCACCGCCTCCGCCGCCGAAGCCCGCGCCCGGGCCGAACGGGCCCAGCAGGAGCACAGCCAGGTCGAGGAGCTCGTCGCGGGACACGACGAGAGCCGCGCCGAGCTCGCCGCCGCGCACGAGGAGGCGACGGCGGCGCTGGCCGCGGCCTCCGGCCGGGTGGCCGGGCTGCGCGCCGCCGAGGGCCAGGCGACCAGGCACCTGGCCGCGCTCCGGGCCCGCGTCGACGCCCTGCAGGAGGCGTTCCGGCGCGGTGCCGACGCGTCGGCGGACCTGCTGGCCACCAACGGCCGCTTCAGCGGGGTCATCGGCCCGTTTGCCGCGGCGCTGTCGGTCGCCGACGGCGCCCAGACCGCGGTCACGGCGGCGCTCGGGGCCGCTGCCAACGCGGTCGCGGTCACCGACCTGAACGCGGCCATCGCGATCCTGACCGTGCTGCGCGAGTCCGGCGCCGGCACCGCCGGGCTGGTGATCGCCGGTTACCCGGAGGCCGGTCATTCCCTCACCGGCCGCCCGCAGCGCGCCACCGGGCTGCCCCCCGGCGCCCGCTATGCCCTCGATCTGGTCCGGGCCTCCGACGAGCTGCGCCCGGCCGTCACCCAGCTGCTCAGCGGGGTGGTCGTGGCCACCACGCTGGAGCAGGCGGCCGACCTGCTGCGCGCCAACCCCGCGCTCCGCGTGGTCACCCGGGACGGGGACCTGCTGGGCCCGCACTGGGCCGTCGGCGGCTCCGCCGGGCAGCAGAGCCTGCTGGAGGTGCGGGCCGCCGCCGACGACGCGGCCACCGGCCTGGAAGAGGCCGAGGAGCAGTGCGAACAGGCCGCCGGGCAGCTCGCGGTCGCCGTCCGCGCCGAGGAGGCCGCGCGCGGCGGGGTGGACGAGGTCCGGGCCCGGATGCGCCAGGCCGACTCGGCCACCTCCGAGATTTCCGGCCGCCTGGGCAGGCTCGCGGGGGCCGCCCGGGCCGCCAGCGACGAGGTGCGGCGGCTGGAAAAGGCCATCGACTCCGCCCGCCAGGCGGGGGAGAAGGACCTGGCCCGGCTGACCGAGCTGACCAGCAGCCTCGCGGAGGCCGAGGCGGCGGAGGCCGCCGAACGGGCCGCCGCGCTGGCCGGGGACAGCTCCGGGCCGGACTCGTCCGGGGACCCGGCCGATCGTGCCCCGGCCGCGGTCAAGGAGACGCTGGCGCAGCGGTGCACGATGGCGCGAAACGCCGAGATGGAGGCCCGGCTCGAGGTCCGCACCGTGGAAGAACGGCTCCGGGCCATCGCGGGCCGGGCGGACACGCTGACCGCGGCGGCGGCGGCCGAGCGCCAGGCCCGGGAACGGGCGCAGGCCCGGCTCCGGCAGCGGGCCACGGAGGCGGCGGTGGCGCGCGCGGTGGCGCACGGCGCCCAGCTAGCCGTGGCCAGCGCGGAGCAATCCGTGGCCGAGGCCCTGGCCCGGCGCTCCGCGGCCGAGACGGCGACGGCCGAGGGAGCCGAGGAGCTCAAGGGTGTGCGCGACCCGGGTCCGCGACCTCGCCGCCGAGCTGGACACTGTGGTCAGCACCGCGCACGGCGCGGAGATCGCCCGCGCCGAGCACCGGCTCCGCCTGGAGCAGATGGAGGCGCACGCGGTCGAGGAGTTCGGCGTCCAGGCCCCGGAACTGATCGCCGAGTACGGCCCCGATGTGCCCATTCCGGCCCCGCCGGACGCGCCCGAGGGCGAGCTGCCGGCCAGCTACGACCGGGCCACCCAGGAACGCCGGGCCGAGGCCGCCCAGCGTGATCTGGTCAAGCTCGGCAAGGTGAACCCGCTCGCGCTGGAAGAGTACGCGGCGCTGCAGGAACGGCACGCCTTCCTGGCCACCCAGCTCGAGGACCTCAAGAAGACCCGCCGCGACCTGCTCACCGTGGTCAAGGAGGTCGACGACCGGGTGCAGGAGGTCTTCACCTCCGCCTACGCCGACACCGCCCGGGAGTTCGAGCAGATCTTCAGCCGGCTGTTCCCCGGCGGCCAGGGACGGCTCGTGCTCACCGAGCCCGACGACATGCTGGCGACCGGCATCGAGGTGGAGGCGCGCCCGCCCGGCAAGAAGGTCAAGCGGCTGTCCCTGCTGTCCGGCGGAGAGCGGTCGCTGACCGCCATCGCCTTCCTGTGCGCGATTTTCAAGGCCCGGCCCTCCCCGTTCTACGTGCTGGACGAGGTCGAAGCGGCGCTCGACGACACCAACCTGCAGCGCCTGCTGGTTATTTTCAGCGAGCTGAGGGAAAGCTCCCAGCTCATCGTCGTGACCCACCAGCGGAGAACGATGGAGGTCGCTGACGCCCTGTATGGCGTCAGCATGCGCGGCGATGGCGTCTCGGCGGTGGTGAGCCAGCGGCTGAGCGAGCGCGAGCCCGCATAGCATCGTGGTTTAGGCACTCGCCGGGCCCCGCGCACCCAGGGGACACACCGGACTGAGAGACTGAGAACGGTTATGGAAACTCTAATCCTCATCATTGTCCTGGCGGTCTTCTTCGTCGTCGTCGTCGCCGAGACGGGCTGGCTGCTGCTGGTCCGGCCCCGGCGCCGTCGTCGCGGCGCGGCTCCCGTCGAGGTCGTTTCGCCGCCCGAGGCGCCGGGGCAGCCCGAGCTGCGGACGCCGGGGCAGGACGCGGCGGACGCCGCGCAGGCGGTCATCACCCCGACGGCGCCCCCGCGGGTGCCGCAGCAGCGGGTACCGGAACAGCGCCCGGCGCCGGAGGTGGAGAAGCCGCCGCCCTCGGCGGGGCGGCTCGTCCGGCTCCGGGATCGCCTGTCGCGATCGCAGTCGTCCGTCGGCTCGGTGCTGCTCGGGCTGCTGTCCCGTGACCGGCTCGACGACGACACCTGGGATGAGATCGAGGAGGTCCTCATCACCGCCGATGTCGGCGTGGTGCCGGCCCGGCAGATCGTCGATGACCTGCGGACGAAGGTGAAGGTCCTCGGCGTCCGCGGCGTCGACGAGGTGCGCGCCCTGCTGCGGACCGAGCTGATCACCCAGATCGGCGAGGACATGGATCGCTCGCTGCACCTGGAACGCCACGAGGGCGCCCCGGGGGTGCTGCTGATGGTCGGCGTGAACGGCACAGGCAAGACCACCACTGTCGGGAAGCTGGCCCGGGTCCTGGTGGGTGACGGCAAGACCGTGCTGCTCGGGGCCGCCGACACGTTCCGCGCGGCCGCCGCCGATCAGCTGCAGACCTGGGGCGAACGGGTCGGCGCCCGGACCGTCCGGGCCGACCGTGACGGGGCCGACCCGGCCAGCGTGGCCTTCGAGGCGGTGCGCGAGGGCGCCGACCTCGGGGTGGACGTCGTAATCGTGGACACGGCCGGCCGCCTGCACACCAAGACCGGCCTTATGGACGAGCTGGGCAAGGTCAAGCGCGTGATCGAGAAGCGCGCCCCGGTCGGGGAGGTGCTGCTCGTCCTGGACGCGACCACCGGGCAGAACGGGCTGCGCCAGGCGCGCGTGTTCGCCGAGGTCGTGGACATCACCGGCATCGTCCTGACGAAGCTTGACGGCACCGCCAAGGGCGGGATCGTGATCGCCGTCCAGCGTGAGCTGGGTGTGCCCGTGAAGCTCGTCGGGCTGGGAGAGGGCCCCGACGACCTGGCCCCGTTCGACCCGGCCGCGTTCGTCGACGCGATCCTGGCGACCTAGGCTCCCGGCGGCATCGGCAGCATCGGCGGCCTTTTCGGTCCTGGCCAGATCCGGCGGCCGCGAAGTCACAGATCCGGCATAAGCCGCGAAACGCGGCTGTCATAGCGGTGCAAATCGACCGTAATGGGTCGTATCGCGTCAACTATACCAATAACGGTCCGCTATATGACTGCGCCATATACATATACTTAATAGCACAAATGCGTTTCACAAATTGGTAATCACCTGTTTGGCGCATGCGCGAATTTACGGCCATTATTCGCCTTAACGGCAGCTCAATCCGTTATGCTGCCGTCCACGGGCCCTCGCCGATGTCATCCCGGAGCGAATCGCAATGGTCGCCCAGCGCCTGAGTACGACCCCGCCTGGTGCGCGTGCCGCCACGCACCGTGGGCGAACCACGCGGGCCGCATCCCCCTCGCCTTACCGGCCGTGCCCGGGCGCTCACCGCGCCGTTCCGTGCCGGTGCCGTAACGGTCACCCGTGCTGGGCCCCTCGCCCGGACCCAAGGCCGGCCGCGCCCGCCCTCATTGCGTCCCGCCCGGCCGACGGCCGGACCCGTCCCGATGACTCAGGTTGGGAGCCCCGGATGACGTTACGGACGCCGGACCCCGCCCGGCTGACCCCTGCCGCCGTGCACGCGATGTCCTTCCGCGTGGCGCGCCGGGGCCGCCGCGGGCTGGACGAGGACGACGTGCAGGACTTCTGCGAACGCGTCGAGGATGAACTGGCCCGGCTGCTGGAGGAGCGGGCCCGGCTCTACGGCGAGGTCCGCCGGCTCCGCGGGCGCCCGCCCGCCCGGAACCGCGCTGGCGCCGCGCCGGCGATGCCGCTCGGCGCGCCCGTCGCCGGTCCGCCCGGTGAGCTTCGGCCGGGCCGGGAGTCTTCGGCAGGCCGCGAGCTTCCGCCCGGTCGCCCGGGCCCGCAGGCGCCCAGCGAGCAGGCCGTCCGCATCCTGGCCAAGGCTCAGCAGACCGCCGAACGGTGCGTCGCCGACGCCCGGGCTTACAGCCGCGAAGTCGCCCACGACGCCCAGCGGCGACGCGAGCGGATCCTGGCCGAGGCGAGTGCCCGCGCCGCGGTCCTGCTGGAACAGGCCCACCGCGCCGCGACCCGGGCCGCCCTGGGACCTCCTGACCCGGCCCCGGCCCAGCTCACCCGCCCCCAGTACCCGGGGTCCGCTGGTGACGAGCGGGTCCCCGCCACGGACTACTCCCGGCCGAGCGCGGATCCCCCGGCTCACCGCGGACTACCCGGGGCCGGCCAGCGACTACCCCGGTAATCCGGCGCGTTATCGCGATGCCGGCGGGCGGCGCCGTATTCCGGTCAAATACGACCGTTTCCCGTTCTGAAGGACCGGCGCCGGCCGCCCGGCGTGTTCCCGCTCCGGGCCGCGCGTTTCCCCGCGCCGTTCCCGTTCCGCCGTTTCCGTTCTGGGGTATGGCCGGGTGCGTCGGCTCGTGCAGAAGCAGGTCAGATGCTAGGAAACGTGTACGTAACATAAAACCCTCCGGTTTCACGTTGCTGACACATTTCGGCACGCCTCCGGAAACTCCTACGGCGGAAAGTACCTGCCAGGAGAGCGAAAGGGTGGTCGTATGAAGCTCGTCACCGCGGTTATCAAGCCGTTCAAGCTGGACGACGTCAAAGCCGCGCTGCAGGCATTCGGGGTGCACGGCATGACTGTGGTCGAGGCGAGCGGTTACGGCAGGCAGCGCGGGCATACTGAGGTTTACCGCGGCGCCGAGTACCAGATCGACCTGGTTCCCAAGGTCCGGGTCGAGGTGCTCTGCGACGACGAGGACGCCGATGATCTCATTGGCGTCATCCTGAAGGCCGCGCAGACCGGGCGCATCGGCGACGGAAAGGTGTGGTCGGTACCCGTCAACACGGTCGTCAGAGTCCGCACGGGAGAACGCGGTCCCGACGCGATCTAGATCGCTTCTGCCGTCCGGGGAACTCTCTGTGGCTTTGATGACGTCGTTCGCTGCGGACCGTGCTCGCAGGACTACTGAAACGGATCGGTGGCTGGCGGGCATGCTCGGAGCCGAGCAGGGGGTGGCCCTGGTGGCGGTGGGCGGCTATGGGCGCCGCGAGCTGTTGCCCGGCAGCGATCTCGACGTTCTCCTGCTGCACGCTGGGCGTGAGGGCATTGCCTCCATCGCGGACCGGATCTGGTACCCGGTCTGGGATTCGGGGGCGCGGCTGGACCACGCCGTGCGGACCGTTCCCCAGGCGCGCCGGGTCGCCCGGGCCGACATCAAGGTCGCTCTCGGACTGCTCAGCGCCCGGCACGTAGCGGGTGATCCCAGCCTGACGACCCAGTTGCGCGAGGGCGCCCTGGAGGACTGGCGGGCCGCGGCCCGCACCAGGCTCGCCGAGCTGCGCGATCTGCACAACGAACGCGCCCGGATCTTCGGCGAGCTGGCCTTCCTGCTGGAGCCGGACCTCAAGGAGGCCCGGGGCGGCCTGCGGGACGTGCACGCGATCCAGGCCATCGCGGCCGCCTGGGTCGCCTCCGCCCCCGGCCCTCGCGTTCGCGCCGCGTATGAGTCGATCCTCGACGCCCGGCACATCCTGCACGAGATCACCGGGCGCGCCTCCGACCGGCTGGTCCTGGAGGAGCACGACGAGGTGGCGCGCGCCGCCGGCCTGCTCGACGGGGACGCGCTGCTGCGCGAGCTCGCGGGCGCCGGGCGCACGGTCGCCTACGCCGTCGATCACGCCTTCCGGCAGGCCGAACGGGCCGCGGGACGGCGGCTGCGGCGGCGCAAGCTGGAGCGCCGCCCGCTCGCCAACGGTGTCGTCGAGCAGGACGGCGAGGTGGTGCTGGCCCGGGCCGCCGATCCGGCTTCCGATCCGGTCCTGGTCCTGCGCGCGGCGGCCGCCGCCGCCCAGGCGGGACGGCCGCTGGCGCCGCGCGCGCTGGCCCGGCTGGCGGACTGCCCGCCGCTCCCGGTGCCCTGGCCGGCCGAGGCCCGCGATGCGCTGATCGCCCTGCTCGGGGCGGGCCACGCCGCGATCGGCGTGTGGGAGGCGCTCGACCAGGAGGGCCTGGTCACCGTGCTCATCCCGGACTGGGAACGGGTGCGCAACCGCCCGCAGCGGAACCCGCTGCACACCTTTACCGTCGACCGTCACCTCGTGGAGACCGCGGCGTACGCGGCCGCCCTGACCCGGGACGTCGCCCGCCCCGATCTGCTGCTGGTCGCCTGCCTGCTGCACGACCTTGGCAAGGGCTGGCCCGGCGACCACAGCGTCAGCGGTGAGGTCGTCGCGCGGGACGTGGCCCACCGCGTCGGCTTTTCGGACGCTGACGCCAACCTGGTCGCGCGGGCGGCCCGCCACCATCTGCTGCTGCCCATGGTCGCGACCCGGCGTGACCTGGACGACCCGGTGACCGTCGAGCAGGTCGCGCGGACCCTCGGCGGCCGTCCGCTGCTGGAGCTACTGCACGCGCTGGCAGCGGCGGACGGGATGGCCACCGGGCCTGCCGCGTGGAACGACTGGAAGGCCGGCCTGGTCTCGGACCTGGTCAAGAGGGTGGCGACGGTGCTCGCCGGCGATCCGCCGCCAGGCGCCCGGCCGCTACGCCCGGATCAGCTCGCGCTGGCCGAAGACGGCGGCCCGGCCGCCGTCATCGAGGGTGACGAGGTCACGGTCGTGGCTCCCGACCGGCCCGGCCTGCTGTGGCGGGCCGCTGGTGTACTCGCCTCGCACCGGCTCACGGTCCGCGGCGCCAATGCCACGTCGATCGGGCTCACCGCGGTCGCGGTCTTCAACGTCGTACCGGAGTTCGGTGACCCGCCGGACACCGCGATGGTCGCCAGCGACCTGCGCCGGATGCTGGAGGGCCGCCTCGACGTAGAGGAGCGCCTGGAGCGCCGGGCCCGCGCCGCCCGCCCGCGCGGCGCGATGGTCGCCCCGCCCAAGGTGACGCTGGTGGACGACGCCTCGCTGACGGCCACGGTCGTGGAGGTCCGGGCCCACGACGAGCCCGGCCTGCTCTGGCGGGTCGGCCGCGCCCTCGGCGGCTGCGGCCTCGACCTGCGCTCGGCCCGGGTGGAGACCCTCGGTGCCGAGGCCGTCGACGTCTTCTACGTCGCCGACGAATCAGGCAAGCCCCTCACCGACAAAGCCCTCCGCCAGTCCACCATCGACGCCGTCCTAGCCGCCCTGACCCCCTAACCTGACATCGTTAGGGGCCGATCTCGTTCTCGTCGCTCAGGCGAAGGTGGGGGCGGGCTTACGGTCCTGATCGCGGAGCCTCTTCGGTGCTGGCCGCCGCGGGCGGCGGGCTGCTGCACGCGAAGGGGCAGATCAGCCTGGCCGCGGCGGTCGTCGCGCCGGGCCTGATGGTGACGGCGATCATCTTGTTCATGGGTGCGGTTTCCGGCGCGCACCTGAACCCGGCCGTGTCGCTGGCCTTTGTGCTGCGCGGGGACTTCCCGTGGCGGCGTGTCCCCGGTTACATCATCATTCAGCTCATTGGCGCGACGCTGAGCGTTCTCAGTGAATCCCTCTACAAGACAGAGCCGAGGCGTATTGCTTTGACATAAATATCCACCGCAGCGTCCCCCCTGCTCCTGGTCTCTGCCACACGCCAGTCCGGCTCCTAGAGGAGGCCGAGTTGGCGGCCGCGTTCGAGGGCGCCGGCCCGCGAGGAGACGCCGAGCTTGCGGTAGATCGCCCGGACGTGGCTATGGACCGTGTTGTGGGCCACATACAGCTCACGGCCGATATCCCGCTCGGACAGGTCGCCGTGCAGAAGCTTGAGCACCCGGAGCTCCTGCTGCGTCAGCTCCTGATCTCCGGATCGGACGCGGTGGATCTGCGGTGGCCGGCCGAGAGCAGCCAGCCTCCCGGCCAGGATCCCCGGATCCGGGCAGGATTCGAGGACGGATCTCGCCTCGGCTATCGCATCCGCGGCACGCTGGTGCTCGCCCAGGGCCCGCAGCGCCGGCGCCTGGCTGAGCAGCGCATTCGCCAGCTGGATGGGCTGGCCAAAGGTCCGCGAGAGGGCGACGCCGCGTTCGATCAGGGGCAGTGCCTCCGCGGGCCTGCCGCGCGCCGCGAGTGATACTCCCAGCGCCAGCGGAGCCGCGCCGATGAGCTTCCCGGTGTCGTGCTCCCGCACGAATTCGGCTGCCGTCTCGGCCAGCACCCGCTGTTCGTCAAGACGGTTCCGCTCGCCGGCGATCTGCGATCGGTAGGCCAGCGACGCCTCGCCAGCCAGCCACTGCGCGCTCGCGGGCGCCAGCGCCGCTGATTCGGTGAACCACCGGGCGGCCTCCTCAGGCTGACCCCGGAAGTACAGGCCCACGCCGACCGCCCAGCACGCCAATGGCCGCCACGGTGACCCGGGGCCCTCAAGCTCAGCCGCCCGGCGGCCATTTTCCAGCTGGGCGCCGATATCTCCCCACGGGAAGCAGGCCCGCAGCATCGTCAGGCTCGCCTCGGCCGAGCTGAAGCCGTCCGGCAGCGGCCCCGCGCCCAGATCGCCCAGCCGTTCGGCCGCCGCGATGGCCCGCGCCGCCTCCTCCCGCCGGGCGGACAGCGAGAGCACCCACGCCTGGACCAGGAGCAGCTGCACGTCGCCGCTCAGTATTTCGTCGGGGAGCCGCCGCAGCCAGGCCAGGACGGTGTCGTACCGGCACGTGTTGGCGTAGCTGATCCAGGTGCCCTGGATCAGCTCGGCGGCCCCGGCGTACGCCCCGGCTGCTATGGCGTGCTGGATCGCCTCGCCGGTCGTCCCGTGATCACGATGCCAGAAGTACGCGCGGCGGTGCAGCGCCGGGGCCAGGCCCGGCTCGCGCCGCTCCAGCTCCACCCGGAGCAGCTGGGCGAACAGGTGGTGGAAGCGGTACCAGCCGCCCTCATCATCGAGCGGGACGAGGAACAGGTTGCTCCGTGACAGCGCGTCGAGCATCGCGGCCGAGCCCTGCTGCTCCAGCACGGCATCGCAGAGGGGGCCGGACAGCCGTTCGAGAATCGACGTGCGGAGCATCAGCGCCTGTGCCGGCGGGTCATGCGCCTCGAGTACCTCCGTCACCAGGAAATCGATCACGTGCCGGTTCGAGCCGCCGAATCTGCGCACCAAAGCGTGGCGGTCGGCAGCGTGCTGCAGCGAGAGCGCGGCGAGATAGAGCCCGGCCGGCCATCCCTCCGTCTTCCCGACCAGGCCTTCGACATCTTCGGGCGTGAGGCCGAGCCCGAGGCGGCCGTTCAGGAAGGCGTCCGCCTCCTCGGAGGTGAACCGCAGGTCGCCGGCTCGTAGCTCAAGCAGCTCACCGTGGGCACGCAGAGTAGCCACCGGCAGGATGGGCTCCGTCCTGCTCGCGAGCACGAGCTGGAACCCGGGCGGCGCATGGTCGATGAACCACCGGATGCTGGCGCGGGCCGGGGCGCTCGAGATCCGGTGGAAGTCATCCAGGATGAGCGTGATCTCACCCTGGCCATCCAGCTCGTTGACCAGGCGCGGCAGAACCACGTCAACGACCGGTGCCATGACCGTATCCGCCGGCGCCGACCTGGCGACGGCGGGGCTGGCGCGGCGGAGCGCCTCGATCGCATAAGTCCAGAGGACCACAGGGTCGTTGTCGCCCTCGTCCAGCGTCAGCCACGCGACGGGTTTCCGCGCGGCCTCGGCCTCGCGCCACGCCGCCAGCAGGGTGGTCTTCCCGAAGCCCGCCGGGCAGGCGACGAGAGTGAGCCTGCGGTCCGACCCGCTTCGAAGACGTTCCAGAAGGCGCTCGCGCGGAATCGTCTGCTCGCGCACGGACGGCGGATGCAGCTTCGTGCCGACCAGGATCGGCTGCTCCGTGCCCTGCCGCACCCCGTCGCCCGCGACGAAGTCGTGCCGTTCAGAGGCGCCCGGGCGGCCCTGCGGTACTACCTGACGGCGCGACAGACTCGGTGCCTGCCCGTCGCCGGATGCCTCCTGCACAGGGCACATGGTGTCTAATGTGCCTGATGGGGATTCTTTGAGCCATAGGCCGAAAGTCCCTGTTTACGCTAGCCTCCCGCGATATCCGCCCTCGCATCGAAAGATCCGGCCGAGTTCTCATCCGCATGGGCGCCGCCTCCCCGCCTCACACCCACCGGGACGACCCGGCGTACGGCCGTCGATCAGCTGCCCCATCCCGGCCTGAGCCTCTGCCAGGCTGGCCTTGAGTTCCTTGACGCTCTTCGCGTCGATTGTCAGATGTGTTCGAGCGCGCCGGGGCGCTGCGCCAGCTGGTCCTCGGCGTGGGCGACCATCGGCATGCCGCCCGCGCCCACGGCAAGCGGCGTCATGTGGTAGCCGTGGTAGGTCATCATCCCGCCGGCCAGGAACGCCACGTCGTCCCACCCGTTCTGCTTCAGCACGCAGTAGGCGATGTAGCTGCGGAAACCCGACCGGCAGTAGGTGTAGACGGGCTTGTCCCGGGGCACCTCATCCAGCCGGTGCCGCAGCTCGGTGTACGGGCATGCAGGACCGCCCCGGGGATGTGCCAGGCGCCGTATTCGGCCGGGGTGCGCACATCGAGGATCGTCACCTGCCCGGCGCAGTCCGGGTAGTCCTCGGGGTACCACAGGGTGATGTCGCCGCGCAGCAGGTTCGCGCCCAGGAAACCGGCCATGTTGACCGGGTCCTTCGCCGCCCCGTACGGCGGGGCATAGGCCAGCTCGAGGTGCTCCAGGTCATACACCGTCATCCCGGCGCGCAGCGCGACCGCCAGGACGTCGATGCGCTTGTCCACCCCGTCCCAGCCGAGCACCTGCGCGCCCAGCAGCGTGCCCCCGGCCGGGTCGAACAGCACCTTCAGGAACAGCGGCGCGGTGCCCGGATAGTAGGCGGCGTGGCCGTTCTGGTGGGTGTAGACCTTGCGGTAGCCCATGCCCGCCGCGCGCAGCTCGGTCTCGGTCAGGCCGGTGCCCCCGGCGGTCATCTCGAACACCTTGACCACCGCGGTGCCCTGGGTCCCCCGGTAGCCGCCGACATCCTCGCGGCCGGCGATCGTGTCCGCGGCGATCCGGCCTTCCCGGTTCGCCGGGCCGGCCAGCATCGACAGGGTGGGCTCCCCGGTCAGCAGGTGAGCGGTCTCCACCGCATCTCCGGCCGCGAGGATGTCCGGTGCCGACGTGCGCATCTGGGCATCGACCACGATGCCGCCGCGCGGCCCGATCTCCAGGCCGGCGTCACGGGCAAGGTCCACGTTGGGACGCGCCCCGGCCGCCATCACGACGACATCAGCCTCGACTGACGTGCCGTCGGACAGATCGACCACCAGCCTGTCGCCCTCCCCGTGACGAACTGCCTTCGCGGACGTGCCCAGCCGCAGGTCCACATCGTGGGTGACGACGTGGTAGTCCAGGATCCGGGTCATCTCCGGGTCCAGCCACGGCATCAGCCGTTCGGTCCGCTCGACGACGGTCGTTGCCAGCCCGCGGTCCCGGAACGCCTCGGTGAGCTCCAGCCCGATGTAGCTGCCGCCGACGATGACCGCGCTGGTGGCGCCCTTGTCCAGCTGGGTGATGATCCGGTCCATGTCGGGGATGTTGCGCAGCACGTCCACCCGCGGGTCATCCGCCCCCGGGGATCGGCGGCCGGACCGGTTCGGCCCCCGGGCACAGCACCAGCTTGTCGTAGGACTCCCGGTACGTCCGCCCCTGCGCGAGGTCGCGCACCTCGACTTCCCTGGCATCACGGTCGATGCGGATCACGTCCTGCCCGGTCCGTACATCCAGCGCCAGAGCTCTTGCCCAGGCTCTCGGGGGTCTGCAGCAGCAGGCTGTCCCGGTCCGGGATCACCCCGCCGATGTGGTACGGCAAACCGCAGTTCGCGAACGAGACGTAGTGGTCCCGCTCGAGCACGACGATCTCGGCTGACTCATCCAGCCGCCGCAGCCGCGCCCCCGTCGAGGCGCCGCCCGCAACTCCCCCCACGATCACCGTCTTCATCTCGCCACCTCTATCTGCCGGGCCGCGGCCCCGGCAGCTCGTTGATCGTTCGTGTGCCTGACGGCAGCGACCGCCCCAGCCCGCGTCTGGGTCACGGCCGCAAGCAGCAGCCCTGTGCGCGGGCCCGGCAGGCGCCGGTGGCCACCGGCGCCGGCCAGGACAGGCGGCCGGGGGTTACATCTCGTTGACCGCTTGCTGCAGAGCCTTGTCGAGGTCCTTGGGATCCACGTTGAGCTCCTGGGCCGTCTGCTTCTCCGCCCTGGTCACCGCGTTCTTGATCGCGTCCTCGACCTTGCTCTCGCCGACTATGACGAGCCCGGCCTGCCCGGGGTCGATGAAGTCCCCCAGCTGCTTGGCCTGCGAGCGCGACATTCCCTTGGACAGGTGCCCGCTGACCCCGCCGACCACGCCACCGACCGCGGCCGCGCCCAGCACCGCCGGCGGGAAGATGACCCCGATGGCCGCCCCGGCGGCAACGCCCCACCAGGCACCATGGCGGGTGGCCGTCTCGTCCTTATTCTCGTGGACCTTGCCGCTGGCATCCTTGGTGACCACAGCCGCATCGTAGGAACCCACCAGGCCTGCTGCGTGAGCGTCCTTGACGACCTGGTAGTCATCTTGTGCTGCTGCCTCATCGGGATATGTCGCCACCAGGATGAACGTGCTATCGGATCCGGACATGCCGACCTCCTCCAGTTCCGCTGGCATCCTTTGCCAGGCGGTTCAGCTGTCCGCCCCGGCCGTTACCCGGCCGCGGCATCGCGGTCTCAGGCTCACCCCCGGGCAGGTGACCCGTCATCACCTTCCGGCCGAAATCCCCTAGGGGAGAAGCCGCGGCCCGGACAGACCGGGCCCTGTTTACCTGGGCTACCAAACCGATCGCTCGTTCATCGAGCCGCCGCGGGCAATCAGGTAGACCACCACGCCGATCAGCGGGATGAACAGCACGAACAGGAACCACAGGGCCTTGGCCCCGCCGGACAGGTCAGGGCTGCGGAAGATGTCGATGAATACCGTGATCAGGATCCAGAACCAGAGCACCCACAGGAAGATCTCGAGAATCGTCCAGAAGATGTTCAAGAGCGGATAAGAAGATGACGCAGCCGCGAGTGACATTTCCTTCTCCTTCACTGGCCGCTGCGCATTGCACCCAGAGGCCAAAAGTCGTTACTTGTGATGAATCTGGCCCACGGCCCGCGGCGCGGTACCCGTAGGCCTGCCCGAAGCCGGCGCCGGGCACGAAGCCGGGCCACACGCCCGCGTCGTACTCCAGCAGCGGGATCTGGCTGTGCAGCCTCCCTTCCTTGGGGTCGCACTACCGCCACCGTTCCGCAGCCGTAGATGACCTGCCACCACCTGCCAGTCGTTTTCACCTAGGTGGGATTGAAGGCAGAGCCGACAGGGGAGGGCGAGCAACAGGAACGCGCACCCCAGCACAGCGGCCAGGGGCCGTCACGTGGCGGCCGGGCCGGGGCCATCGCCCGTTTCCGATCGTCGCTCCCGGCCGCGCTGGACCGCCCTCAGGAGCACCTGCAGTCCGGCGCCGAGAACTGCGAGGTCGCCGAGCATCTGGACGATGAGCACGACCCGGGCGATCTCGGATTTGGCGGTGATGTCCCCGAAACCCACCGTCGAGAAGACGGTCACCGCGAAGTACAAGGCGTCCGTGCGGGTCAGCGGCTGGGTGAAGGCCGCCGCGGAGGCCCGTTCCATCACGAAGTACGTCGAGGCGAACAGCACCAGGTAGAGGGGAAGGACCAAGCCCAGCGCCTCGGCCGCCCGCAGACCCGGGTAGCGCGCGCCAGCGATGGCCCGGACCTGCCACACCATGACACCCGCGAAGACCAGCAGGCCAATCAGCAGGCGGATCCCGGTGCCGGTATCCCATGGCCGGTCCAGCGGAAGCACGTAGTAGAGAACCACGAGCACCGTTGCGGCCAGGACACTGCGCAGCACCGCCCGGAAGATGAGCCGCCTCCGCTTCGCGGGCGGCAGGTCCTGATAATGCTCATCGGTCATGTCGCCCTGACCGGCTCATCCTGCCCGGCCGTGAGCAGGTGCGTGTGGTGCTGGTCTGGCGGCGCTGTGCTTTTGCAGCAGGTCCGCCAGGAACATGACGATGACGGCGATCCCGACGCCGGCGAAGGTGAACAGGATCCGGCGTCCCTCATCGGCAAGGTTGGACGGGTGGGGCACGTCCGCGGCGATCAGGATGGCCCCGGCCATGGCCGCGGTGTACCAGGCGTAGTTCACGCCGTGGATCGAGGCGGCCAGCGCGACCAGGACGACGACGATGACTTCGAGGGCGGTCCGGTTGTCGACCGCCAGCAGGACCAGGGCGGCCACCGCGGCGCCCAGGACCGTCCCGGCGATGCGCTGCTCGGCGATGAGGGCGGATTGCTGCAGGCTGGGTTTCATGGCGATGATGGTGGCGATGGGCATCCAGTAGGCGTTGGGCAGGTGCAGCCCGAAGGAGATCGCCACGGCGATCGACAGGGCGGCCGCCCGGATCACCGCGAACAGGATAATTGGCCGGGTCAGCGGCCGCGGCGAGATGTCCCCGGGGATCTCGGCGACCGGCTGCGGCTGCGCGACCCGCCCGCGCACCAGCCACACGATGAAGGTGTACGCGATCCACAGCCCCGATCCGACCAGCCAGGCCAGCGCCTGCTGCCACGGTTCGGTGTGCAGCAGGCCGGACTTGAACAGGCCCGGCAGGCTGAAGGACAGGAGCGTGGGCAGGCCGAGGGCGATGATGAACCAGACGTTGAGCAGGTAGGCCGCGACGAACCGGTGCAGGCCGTATGTCACCGCCAGCCCGCCCAGCAACGTGGCCACGAACGCGGCCAGCACCACCCATCCCCAGGGGCCGCCGCCGATGCCGAACCCCAGGGCCGTCAGCAGCGCCCCGGCCACGGCCACCACCGCCATCTTGGCCACCCGGGGGCCGTGTTTCCCGCCGGGGTCGCTCACGGCCACGATCAGCGCCCCGAAGATCGCCGTCAGGAAATACCTCCGCTCATTCGGGAGCACGCCCACGACGATCAGCAACCCCAGCACGACCGCAAAAACGGCGCCTCGGCGCAGGCTAAATCCCTGCCGGTTAACCTTGAATACTTCCGCCAACTGGGTCATGACTCGTCCTTCATCCGGGTTGCTGCTGTGGCTGATCTGGCGGGACGGGGGGTGCAGGCTCCGATGAACACGCGGATGTCCACGCCACCGCCCTCGCCGCAGTCAGCTGCCTTCAGCGCTGCCATCCCTCAGACCCCTTCGTTCCCCTCCCGGGCGCGGCGTGCGGGGGATCAGTTGCCCCCTCGTCCGCCGGTCCGATCGAAACGAGCTCAAGGCCCAGCTCCTGGGTCCACTCGATGAGCCCGACCAGGTGCGCCTGGTCGATCACGTTACCGGTCAGCACCGTGGTGCCCGCCAGCCGCTCCATCCGCATCCCCTCGAACAGGAATGCGAACGATTCGCCCAGCTCGCCGCGAAGAACCAGCCGGTACCGTCTGCCTCCTGCCCGGTCCCTGTCCATCAGCGGAGACTCGCACTCAGGTAGGTGACCTGTCATCACCTGCTGACCGTTACCACCTAGGTGGAAACGAGTCAGCTGAACGCGACATCTGGTCCTCCCGCTTCGAGAGCCGCTCAGTCAGGATCCCGGATCGGGACAGGGTCCGATGATGGATCTTGCCCCGGTGCATCGATGAGGGCTCGTTCGCCGGGTGGCCCTGCCCCCGATGTCACAGGCCCTGCTCGGCGGTGATCCGTCCTGATGGACAGCGTCCAAGAGCCTGGTGGTCGCGTTCGTTCTGGTCGGCGTAGGCGGCGGCGAACCGGGTGATGGCCTGGTCGAAGACGTCCGAGCCGCCCAGGTAGGCGGCGATCGCGATCCGGTCCCCGGACCGGGCGTGGGCCCGCGCCAGCGACCACCCGCATAGTCTCGCCGTAGATCCGCATCCCGCGCGGCAGCAGGGCCTCGATGGCGATGGAGTATTTCCAGTCCCGCAGCTGGCGGACGTAAAAGTCGCGCTGCTGGCCGTCCAGCCCGGCCTCGACCCGCTGCCAGCCCAGGAAGATATCGCTGGATGCCTGCATCAGCCGCTGCCCGGCGACCACCCGCTGGCCCATGTTGGTGTACGTGCTGGCCCCCACGAAACGGCTGAGCACCGACGCCTCGGCCTCCTTGACCTGCAGGAACAGCGGATCGGACGTCGTCGCGGCCGAGCATCAAGACGATCCAGCAGCGGGTGCCGACGCTGCCGACCCCGACGACCTTGCGGGCCATGTCGGCGAATTCGTACTGCTCGAGCAGGAACCGGCGGTCGGTTTCCAGCGTCCGCCGGTACGTGGCGAGCAGGTCCTTGATCTGGGCTTCGAAGGTCTCCTGGTCCGTCTCCTTGGGCAGCAGGTCGGCGATCGGGACGATCAGCGGCGGGTCGGCGATGATCTGCGGCCGGCCATTGACCAGGTGGGTCAGCTTGGCCACTTCCTGCATGCTGTCCGCGGTCCGCGCCTTGGCCATGCCCTTGCCCACCGTCTTGCGCTGCCGCTTGTTCAGCTCCGAGTTATACTCCGCCTGCAGCTGATCCACGTCGGCGTGGGCGTACCAGACGTCCAGGTTGCTCATCTTGGCGAAGGTCCGCATGGCCTGCCGGTAGCTGGCCACGGTGGCTGTGACGATCTCGCGGCGGTCCTTGCCGCCGAACCCGTTGCCGCGGGCCGCTACCTCCATGCTGGCCGCCAGCCGCTTGACGTCCCACTCCCACGGCCCTGGCAGGCGTCTCATCGAAGTCGTTGACGTCGAAGACCAGGCGCCGCTCGGCGGAGCCGAAGATGCCGAAGTTCGACAGGTGCGCATCCCCGCACGCCTGCACCGCCAGCCCGGACACCGGGGTAGTAGCCAGATCGGCGGCCATCGGCAGCGCCGCCCCGCGGTAGTAGGTGAACGGGGAGACCATCATCCGGCCCCACCGCACCGGCACCAGCTCCGGCACCCGCGTCTTGGCCTGCTCCTCCAGCAGGCCGATCGGGTCGGGCCGGCCCGGCGGCGGGTCGAACACCGCATGGCTGTCCCGCGGCACCGCAGCCCGCGCCGCCTTACCCCGCTCCGCCCGCTGGGCCGGGGTCAGCCGCCCCAGCTCCGTGTCCAGCTGATACCGCTGCCCACCCCGGGGCGGAGCCCCCGCTCGTCTGCACACTCATCATCGGCTCCTTACTTGCGTCGCTGCCATTCCTGGGCGCCCATCAGAGTTTTTCGATTTCGCTCGGGCGCCAGGTCTTGTCGAAGAACGTCTCGAGTGGGCTGTGGAGCGAAAGAGCGTGTTCCAGCCCTTGCCCGGGACGGTCTGGATCCAGGTCGGCGGGCGGGGCGTGATCACCGTCCTAGGCCCCACCGGGAGGGCCACTCGCTGGTTGGCGGCCGGTTCGGCCCGCCGCGATCACAGCATCGACCTCCCGGAGGAAGTTGATCAGTGCCATCGCGAGGAACCCCGCGCCGATGAGCGCCAGGATCTGTGACTCCGGCCGCCCGGTCCTGACGGGCGATGGCATGGGCGACCGGCCGGGCAGCCTTTCCGGTCCAGCCGGTCAGCCCCACCTGGCCCATCGCCACGAAGTTCCACTTCGCCATCCGAGGCTCCTTCCTGCTCTCGCCGGACCGTGGACCCGTTTCTGCTCTCGCCGGACCGCGGACCCGCCGCAGGCCGCATGACGCCGGCCAGGCTCAGCTTGATGCCTGGCCCGGCGCGGCCGCGGCCGTTGCGATCCCGGGTTCATCCACCGGGCACTGGTCACGAGCATTTGCCCGAGACAGCACTTTGCAGCGCGCTGGCCGAGTTCTTCACCTGGGTGACCGCCGGCTTGACCGCCGCGGCCGCGGTCACCGAACGCTGCCCCTTCGCGGACTTGATCGCGTTTTCCAGGCCGGACAGCGAGTTCTGCAGCGCCGTAGTCTGCGACGGGTACGCCGACTTCGCGTCGGTGGCGAACATTTTCGCGTTGGTCTGGACGCTGTTCAGCGCGGTCTGCAGGGAGCCGAGGCCGTTCTTGGCGACGTCGACATTGCCGAGGTTGCTGACGGAGGTCTTGAGGTTGGTGGCGTCCGTGCAGTAGGCGGGCTTGCTGCTGCTGCACCCAGCGGCCAGCCCGGACAGGACCAGCACAGCGGCTAGAAACAGCAGCCACCCGCGCGTGCCCGGCCGATACGTGAGTCTCATACGTCCTCCCTTGGTGCCGGTGTTCCGGCCGGCGGAGCGAAAGAGCCATGGCCGGCGGACCGGCGGTCAGCCCGGGTCGCTGTCCATCACCGTGCAGGCTCACATCCAGGCAGGTGACCCGTCATCACCTGCCAGCCGGATTCACCTAGGGGAAATCTGCGGCCACAGCAGACCGGGCCCGCACGGCCAGTCGGGACACGCGCGCTGTCCCCGCCCGGGCCGAGGACACCACTCGCAGTGTTCGACGGTGCATCCCAGTTCGACGGTGCATCCCATCGCCTAGTGGGCAGTTGGTGGCCCGCAGGGACTGATTGCCTGGCCGGCAAGGTCATAATGGGGCATGGCGTCGGGCGGGAAACCAGCCACTCAACCCAAGGTGGCGCCGGACGGGGCCACCGTACGGGGTGAGCACTGGTGGCCGGTGGCGCTGGCGATCGTGGTCACCGTGGTTCTCCACGTGGCGCTGCCCGCGAAGTACCGGGTGAACCCCCCGTGGGTGCTCCCGGCCGTTCTGCTCGGGTTGCTGGCCGCCCTGATCATCGGGGACCCGGGCCGTATCGACCGGCAGAAAACCTGGCTGCGGGTCATCACCAGCGCTGTGATCGCCCTGCTGACACTGGCAAACTTGTTCGCCGCCGCCCGCCTCGTCGGCGACATCGTCACTGACAACAAGCTGTTCGCCAGCAACGCCACTGGGTTGCTGGCGACCGGCGCGGTGATCTGGGCGACGAACGTGATCGCGTTCGGGCTGTGGTACTGGGATCTGGATCGTGGTGGCGCCGCCGCCCGGGCGCACCAGCCGTATGCGAACCCGGCGTTCGTGTTCCCGGAGATGCTGCACACCGAGTACGTGCCCGCCACCTGGGTGCCGACCTTCGCCGACTACCTGTCGCTGGCCTTCTGGACCGCCACCGCGTTCAGCCCCACCGACGTCTCCGCGATCAAGCGGTGGGCCAAGCTGCTGATGATGATGGAAGCGGTGGTGTCCCTCGGCATCGGCGCGCTCGTGGTCGCCCGCGCGATCAACATCTTGAAGTAGGAGCCGGGAAACCAGCCAGCAGCCCAGCTGGTGCGCGTCATGTCGGCACACGGATGCGCCAGTGGTTCTGCCGCGCATCCGCGGCGGCAGGTAGGCCCCCGGACAGGCGTCCAGGCCCGGTCTGTTCTGGCCGCGGCTTCCCCTAGGTGAATTCGGGCGGTAGGTGATGCGGGGTCACCTGCCTGGGTGTGAGCCTGCAACCGTGACGCACCGGCCGGTAACGGCTGAGGCGGATTCGCTGAACCGCCTGGCAAAGGATGCCAGCGAAACTGGAGGAGCGCCCTATGACCGCCGATACACCTGTCCTTGACACACTCGCCGCCATTACCGCGGCATCGGTCGAGCACAATTCTCTTGCCCCGCGCGAGCTCATGCTCGCGAGGGTCGCCGCGCTGATCGCGGTGGACGCGCCGCCTGCCTCGTACCTCGCCAACGCCGGGGCCGCCGAGGACAGCGGGGTCACCGCCGAGGATCTCCAGGGAGTCATGATCGCGGTTGCCCCGGTGGTGGGCACGGCCCGGGTGGTCTCGGCAGGCGGGAAGATCCTCCGGGCGCTGGGCTTTGCGATTGAGGTGGCCGAGGCCGAGATGGCCGACGAGGGTGATGCCAGGCAGTAGCAGCAACCAGGCCCAAAGGTCGAGGAAGCGATCGAGAACGCGGTGACCAGGGCGGAGAAGCAGACAGCCCAGGAGCTTGACGTGGATCCGAAGGACCTCGACAAGGCTATGCAGAAAGCGGTCAAGGAGATGTAACCCCTGGCCGCCTGTCCTAGCCCGCGCCGGGCACCGCGGCTGCCACGGAAAGTCAGCCAATCCGCCGGTCCCGGCCGGGTGCGGCTGTTTCGCCCGTACGCCGGACGTGATCCGCATCGACCGTGATGCCGGGGAAGTCGAGGTGGACGACCTGGGGCCGGGGCGGACGAACCGGGAGTCCTGCAACATGGCCGACCAGAACCACCGCGACCACAAATCGCTTGTTGACGTCGTCGCATCGGGACGGATAACCGCCGAACCCGATATGTAAAATCTCGGTCGGCCAGCAGTGTCAGGAGCAGAAGGCGATGACGGGTGTACCGCCTGAGAGCCTGCTCACCGGAGGAGTCCGCAGCCTGGAGATGCGCTGGATCTTCCCAGGCCAGATGGAGGCCGCGGTGGCCCGATGGTTCGGGCGGTTCCCGGCCAGGACAGAGTCACGTGAGGACGTCTACCTGCTGGATCCGCAGTTGCCCGGGCTGTCGGTGAAGGTCCGCGGGGGCGGGGCACTGGATGTGAAGGCCTACCGCGGAAGCCCGGGAATCCTGGAGGTGGCGGGCCGCGCTCGCGGTCGCATGGAGTCCTGGCAGAAGTGGTCCTTTCCCTTCAGCCCGCTCAGCCCCGGCACCGGCGTCCGGCCCGGCTGGACGCCCGTCCGGAAGAGGCGGCGCATCAGCCGCTTCTCACTGGCTTGCGGGCAGATCGTGGCGCGCGGCCCGGGGCTGGGCCAGGAGCGGCAGTGTGAGGTGGAACTCACCGAGGTCCATACGAGCGGCCAGGACTGGTGGACCCTGGGACTCGAGACGACCGGGCGCGCCCATCTGCTGCGCAGCGAACTCGAGGCTACCGCCGCGCTCGTGTTCGCCCAGGCCCTGCCCGGTGGGGTCGAACCCGGCCCTGATCAATCCAGGTCCTATGCGCAGTGGCTGGGCCAGTGGCCGGGCACCGACAGGGACGCCGGCGCCTAAGACGATCGTCCCTCTGCCGAACCGACTGGCCTGACCTTCAGCGGCGCCGGCCCCAACGGGAACCCCTGAGGCGGCATTACCACCGCCGATCACATCGAGGCTGTCAGGCTGGCGCTGCCAATGCATGGCCGAAGCCAAATATGGTCGATCAGCTGGGCATGGCCGGGCACGCAAAGAACTGGTGAATGTGGGTGCCACGCCAGAGCTAACCAGCCAGCGGCCCGCCCAATCCGAACGCCCGGTGACCCTTGGTGATGTGACCCGCGCTTCGCGGCCGGAGCGGCAAGCCGACGAGGCGCCGGTCGGTGTCGGAGAGGTCGCCGACGATTTTCCTCACGGGCGGTGGCTGTTCCTCGACCAGACCGAGATCCACCGCGACTGGAACGCCCGTTACGTCTGGCCGAAGTTCGTCACCGCCGTGCCGGCCGATTTCTTCGAGGCCGTCCGGTCCGACGCCGCGGGCACCGGGGCGTGGATCACGCCGCAGAGCCGGGACATGAATCCGATCTATACCGGCAAGGACGTCTCCTACATCGACACCAAGCAGGCGCAGCGCGCGGCCGAAGTCGCCTGCCTGGACGGCGAGCGGCTGGCCACGCTCGCCTGGCTGGCCGACGCGCAGGTACCCGGCCGAGTCGATCGACAAGGCGGGGCGCCAGATTGCCTACGGCGCCCATCACGACGCGATCACCGGCACCGAGGGCGACCAGGTCTATCTCGATCTGCTGCCCGGCTGGCGGGAGGCCTGGGAACGCGGCGACGTGGCCCGCGCCGCCAGCTCACCTGCGGCAGGCCAGGTCGGGCCGCCTGGTGAACGATATTTGCACGCAGGTGATCGGCCGAACGAAGTACTTGAAAAGGAAGAGGCCGACTCGCGAACGACTGTTGCCAACACTGTTCTGAGGTCACCCAGCCGAGAGAGATCTCATGTCACGGCGGCGCGCGTTCAATCTGGCCGGGGGCCGGTGGCGGGTGGGCGGGCGGGCCATGCCTCTGATTGCTGCTGCCGTGCCCGCTGGGCGTGGCCGGAGAGGAGTGCGGCGGCGCTCGGCCCCCGGCCGGTGGGTCTATCGCTCTGGGTGCCTGCCTTCCTTTAGACCGCGCGGCCGGTCATGCTGGCCGCGTTTAGCGTGGTGGTCTCAGAGCTGGGCCGTCCATTCAATGACCAGGCGGCGGCCACCTATTTTTTCGGATTTGTCTCGTCCCCCCTATAGGGAGCGAACCGGGAAAACTCGGTGTCACTGCTGTTCCCCCTTCGTTGCGTGCTCGGGCACAGTTCGGTGGTCCACTCGATCACCAGGCGTCGGCTTGGGTTGGCTGTTTGCCATTTGGAGTGGCACGCCCCCCCGGAGCCCCCCGCTGCGCTCCGCGCCCCGCTGCGGTACTTCGCCGAGACACCGGCCGCTCGCCGGGCACAAGGCCCGGCTCGCTGGGCCGGTCACGAGCGCCTCACCGTAGCCCGCTGGACCGGATAGCCTGGATGTCTTAGTAGCGCACGCGCGAGGATGGCATAGAAACGTGTTCGAAACCCTCTCCGAACGGCTTACACAGGTCTTTTCGTCCCTTCGGGGCAAAGGACGGCTGTCGGCTGCCGACATCGACGCGACCGCGCGCGAGATACGTATCGCGCTGCTGGAGGCCGACGTCGCGCTCCCGGTCGTCAGGACGTTCATCGCCCGGGTCAAGGAGCGGGCGGGCGGCGAGGAGGTCTCCGGCGCGCTGAACCCGGCGCAGCAGGTCATCAAGATCGTCCACGAGGAACTGATCGATGTTCTGGGGGGCGAGACCCGGCGGCTGCGGTTCGCCAAGGTTCCGCCCACCGTCATCGTGCTGGCCGGCCTGCAGGGTTCCGGTAAGACGACGCTGGCCGGCAAGCTGGCCCTGTGGCTGCGGGAGCAGGGCAACACGCCGATGCTCGTCGCCGCCGACCTGCAGCGTCCCAACGCCGTCCAGCAGCTCCAGGTCCTGGGGGAGCGCGCGGGCGTACCCGTGTACGCGCCCGAGCCGGGCAACGGCGTCGGCGACCCGGTCGCGGTTGCCCGCCAGTCGGTGGAAGAAGCGCAGCGCCGCCAGCAGAACATGGTCATCATCGACACCGCGGGCCGCCTGGGCATCGACGAGGAGATGATGGGGCAGGCCGCGGCGATCAGGGATGCGGTCCAGCCGGACGAGATCCTGTTCGTCGTCGACGCGATGATCGGCCAGGACGCCGTGGCCACGGCGCAGGCGTTCCTCGACGGCGTCGGTTACGACGGGGTGGTGCTCACCAAGCTGGACGGTGACGCCCGCGGTGGTGCCGCCCTGTCGATCACCCAGCTCACCGGGCGCCCGATCATGTTCGCGTCCGCGGGCGAGAAGCTCGGGGACTTCGACGTCTTCCACCCCGACCGGATGGCGTCCCGCATCCTCGACATGGGTGACATGCTCACCCTGATCGAGCAGGCGGAGAAGGCCTTCGACGAGGAACAGACGGCCGCCCTCGCCGACCGGCTCGTTTCCGGTGAGGGCTTCACCCTCGAGGACTTCGTCGAGCAGATCCAGATGGTCCGCAAGCTGGGGCCGATCGGCAACCTGCTGGGCATGCTGCCCGGCGCCGGAAAGAACAAGGAGCTGCTCAGCCAGGTCAACGACAAGGACCTGGACCGGGCCACCGCGATCGTCCAGTCGATGACGCCCGAGGAGCGGCGCAACCCCAAGATCGTCAACGGCTCCCGGCGGGCGCGGATCGCGAACGGGTCCGGTGTCACCCCGGGGCAGGTGGGCGCGCTCATCCAGAACTTCCAAGAGGGCCAGAAGCAGATGCGCCAGCTCATGGGGGGTGGGCTGGGCAACATCCCGGGCATGCCGCCGGGCATGCGCCGCGCCGCGAACAAGGCCACCAAGAGCAAGAAGGGCAAGAAGCGGCACCCGGGTGGCGACCCCCGCCGCGCGGCCGTGAAGGCGGCCGGCAACGGGGCGCCCGATGACGCGGTCCCCGGTAACGGGCGGGCCGGAGGTCTCGGCGGCGGCCTGCCGGAGGGGTTCAGCAACCAGGACATGGCCGAGACGCTCGCCGCTCTGCAGAAGGGCGGCCTGCCCAAGGGACTCGGTGGCCTCCCCGGCCTCGGCACCCCCGACAGCAACGTCCCCGCCGCCTTCCGCGCCCAGGGCAACAACAAGCGCCGCAAGAAGAAGTAGCCCGCCGCCCGTGACCACTCCGAGCGGCGCCGGCGCGGAGGCTTACGACGGCTGGGTGGCGCGGACGCTTTCGATGGTGTCGGCTTCGGCGGCCGACTTGTCCTCCCGGTACCGCAGCACGCGGGCGAAGCGCAGCGCCAGCCCGCCCGGGTACCGGGGACTGCGCTGCACCCCGTCGAAGGCGATCTCCGCGACGAGTTCCGGGCGGACGTAGACGGTGTAGCTGTCCCGCCGGTCCTCCAGCGCGAGCAGCCGTTCGGTCTGCCAGGCGAGCATCTCGTCGGTCAGGCCCTTGAAGGTCTTGCCGAGCATGACGAAACCGCCCGTGTCCGGATCGCGCGCGCCCAGGTGCAGGTTCGACAGCGTGCCGCGGCGCCGGCCGTGCCCCCATTCGGCCGCCAGGATGACCAGGTCCAGGGTGTGCCGGGGCTTGACCTTGATCCAGCCCGCGCCGCGGCGGCCAGCGGTGTACGGGGTGTCCAGCGACTTGACCACGACCCCCTCGTGGCCGTGCGCGATCGAGTCGCTGAAGAACTCCGTGGCCTCCGGCACCGAACTGGTCACGAGCCGCGGCATCCGCAGCCGCTCCGGCACCACCCGGGCCAGCGCGTCGAAGCGCTCCGCCCCCGGCCGGTCGATGAGGTCCTCGCCGTCCAGATGCACGATGTCGAACATGAAGGCCGACAGCCCGGCGTCCGTCTCCCCGGTGCGCCGCGCCGTCCGTGACGCGGTGATCTGGAACGGGTGCGGGCGGCCGTCCTCCCGGACAGCGATCACCTCGCCGTCCAGGACGGCGTCGTGCACGGGCAGCCCGGCCAGCGCGCTCGTCACCTCGGGCAGGCGGCCGGTGATGTCGTCCAGCGTGCGCGTGAACAGCCGCGCGCTGCCGTCCCGGATGTGCGCCTGGATCCGGATGCCGTCCATCTTCCACTCCACCGCGGCCGGGCTGATCCGCGCGAGCGCGTCCTCGATCGTCGGGGCACTGGAGGCGAGCATCGGCCCGATCGGCCGCCCGACCTGCAGGCCGAAGCCGGCCAGCCCGGCGCTCCCCTCCGCCATGGCGGTCTGCGCGACCATGCTCATCGAGCCGGACAGCATCAGCGCCCGGCGTACGTCGGTGCTGGCGACCTGGGCGGCGCGCGCGATCGCCTCGGCCATGACCCCCTCGAGCGCGCCCTGGCGCAGTTCCCCGGACAGCAGCCGGAACAGGAACGCCTGCTCGTGCGCGGTCGCCCGGCTCAGCAGCTCATCCACGAGCTGCTTGCGGGCGGCGGCCGATCCCTTCCCCGACACCGAGCCGATGGCGGTGAACGCGGTGTCGACGTCGGTCAGCGTGAGCGTCGGGTGGTCCGCCGGGGGCGCCGCCTCCCGGAGCGTGGCCCAGCCCACCCCGATCTGCCGCTGGGGGAGCTCTCCGGACAGATAGGCGACCGCGATCGTCACCTCAGCGGGGCCCGCGTCGTCCAGCGCCTTGGCCAGCACCTCGACCTTGGCCAGCCGCAACGAGGTCCCCGCTACGGCCTCGGACGCGTCGGCCATCTCGCTCAGCAGCACGTTCCAGTATGACCCGGAGGACGGCGCGGGGCGACCCCCCGGACCCCCCGCATGCGCTCCGCGCCCCGCTGTGGTACTTCGCCGACACACCGGCCACTCGCCGGGCACAAGGCCCGGCTCGCTGGGCCGGGAGCGATCGCCTCGCCGTAGCGCCGTCCGGTGGACCCCGGAACTGACCGCGTCAGGTCACTTGGCGCGGCGCATCCGGGACAGCAGGCGGGACGCCGGCGGCTCCTGGTCGCCGGGCCAGAGCCAGTACCCCACCGGGAACAGCCGCAGATGCAGGTGCTCGTCGATCAGGCCCCACAGGCCCCGCCGCGACCACAGCGCGATCACGACGGCCACGATGCCCAGCACGATCAGGTACCACGCGTTGTACGAGGCCAGCGTCTGCTGCAGCACCATGAACAGCGCGGTGCCGACGATCGGTCCCTCGATCGTGCCCAGCCCGCCGATGATAGTGGCGAACGCCATCTCCGCGGTCCACTGCACGCTGAACACCGCGCTCGGCTGCACCTGGAGCTGGCTGATCGCCAGCACCGCGCCCGCGGCGCCGCAGCCCGCGCCCGCCACCACGAACACCAGCAGCCTGGCCAGGCCGACCCGCGCCCCGGAGCTGCGCGCGGCCACCTCGTCGTCGCGGATGGCGGTGAGCACCAGTCCGAGCCGGCCGCGCAGCAGCAGGTAAATGACGGCCAGCGCCACCACCGTGACGGCCAGCCCGGCCCAGTAGGTGTACGCGGTCAGCAGCACCGAGCTGTATCCGGACAGGCCGGGCAGCGGCATGCCGGTTCCGCCGCCGATCGAGGAGAATCGCTCGATGATGAGCATGACGGTCGCGGCGAGCACCCAGGTGGCGATCGCGAAGTACCCGCTGCGCAGCCGGGACACCAGCCACCATAGCGGCAGCGCGGCGACGCCGGAGCCGATGACGGCGACGGGCAGCGCGGCGAACGGCGAGGTGCCGTGGATGGCGAGGATCAGCACGAAGTACGCGCCGAGTCCCACGAACACCTGCTGCCCGACCGACACCAGGCCGGCGAAGCCCGCCAGCAGGTTCCACATGCTTGCCAGCGTGAGCAGGATGAAGGCCTGCACGATGATGCTGGTCGTGCCCGAGTACACGATGTACGGCAGCAGGGCGAGCACGACGACGACGATCAGCGCGCCCGCCCCGGTCCAGGCCACGTTTGTCCGCGACCGGGTGACGCGGACCTTCTCGGCCGGGCGGGCGGTGGTTTCCGTGACCAGGCTCACGACTGCGCCCTCCGGGTGGTCAGGCCCTGCGGGCGCAGCACCAGGACGGCGAGGAACACGATGTACCCGGCCAGCACCTCGTCGGAGATATTGATCTGGGCGCCGATCTGCTGGGCGACCCCGAGCACCACGCCGCCGAGCAGGGTGCCCCACAGTGAGCCGAGCCCGCCGATGACCACCGCGGCGAACGCGAACAGCAGGATCGTGTCGGTACCCGTGGTCGGCGACAGCTGGGAGTACATCCCGTAGAACATGCCGGCCAGGGCGACGGTGCCGAACGCGAGCGCCGCCGCGATGCCGAACACGTGCCGGTAGTCGGCCCCGGATAGCTGCGCCGCCTCCCGATCGTCGGCGACGGCGCGGATCAGCCGGCCGTACTTGGACGTGGACAGGAAGTACTGCAGCCCCAGCAGCACCACAACGGCCACGGCGAAGATGACCACGAGCAGGTAGCCGATCTGGATCTGCGAGCCGATCTTGAACGAGTCCCGCACCAGGGGCAGCCCGGTGCCGATCGCGCGGCTGTTGGCCGTGAAGAACTGCAGGAGGCCGTTTTCGATCACCACTGACAGGCCGAAGGTGACCATCAGCGTGGTCAGCACGCTGCGGTCGAGCGCACTCTGGATGATCGTGCGCTGCAGCACGTAACCGAACAACGCCATCAGCGGGACGACGATGAAGAATGACCACAGCACGGGGACGTGGGTAGCGGTGATGATGCCGATCGCGACGTAGCCCGCCACGACGGCGAGGTCGCCGTGCGCCAGGTTGACGACCTTCATCACCCCGAACATCAGCGACAGCCCGCACGCGAACAGCGCGTACAGGCCGCCGGTGAGCACCCCCTGGATGATGGCGTTTACCCAGGCCATAACTGCGTACTCCCTCCGCCAGAAGACTGGCCGGTGCCCACGCCGTCACCAGGGACCGTGGAGCGGGGACCGGCGGGGGGAACGGGCTGGCCACCGTTTCCCCCGCCGGCGTCTCCGCCAGCTGCGCCGGCGTCTCCGCCCGCGGTCGTTCCCCCCAGGCCGAAGTAGGCCGCCTCGACCCGCTCGGGAGCCAGGTCGCCCGGTTCGCCTTCCAGCGTGGTCCGCCCTTCGAGCAGGCACTGCACCCGGGAGGCGACCCGCAGCGCCTGGCTGACATCCTGCTCGACGAGCAGCACCGTCAGGCCGGTCGCCAGGATCTGCGGCAGCATGCCGTAAATGCGCTGGACGACCACCGGCGCCAGGCCGAGCGACAGCTCGTCGAGCAGCAGCACCCGGGGATTGGCCACCAGCGCCCGGCCGATGGCCACCGACTGCTGCTCGCCGCCGGATAGCTGTGCGGTCTGCTGGTTGCGGCGCTCCCGCATCCAGCCGAACATCTCATACACGCCCTCGATGGTCCACGGGCCCGGCCGCGCGTAGGTCGCGCCGACCTTCAGGTTCTCCTCCACCGACAGCGATCCGAAGAGCCGCCGGCCCTCCGGCACCATGACGATTCCCTGCGTGGCCCGGCGCTCCGGGCGCACCCGGGTGACGTCAGCGCCGTCGAACAGGACCGCGCCGGCGGTCGGGCGGTGCAGGCCGGCAATCGTGCGCAGCAGCGTCGATTTACCCGCGCCGTTCGCGCCGATGATCGCGTAGACCTCGCCGGGGAAGACCCGCAGCGAGATCCCTTCCAGGGCCCGGAGCTGGCCGTGGTGCACCACCAGGCTGCGGACCTCCAGCAGGGGCGTCCCGTTGTCCGTCCGCGGGCCGCGCCCCTCTGGCTCGCTCATGGCTCGCCTCGCTCCCCGCCTGCCGCCTGTTCCGCCCCGGCCGCCCCGGTCCGCGGCCCGGCCACGGGAGCCTCCAGCGCCCCGCCGGTCAGCGCCGCGGTGACCTCACTGCCGAGGAAGACCTCCCGTACCGCGGGGTCGGCCAGCACCGTGGCCGGGTCGCCGTCACCGGCGAACTTGCCGCCGGTCAGGCAGATCAGCCGGCCGACCAGGGCGGTGAGCGCGCGCACCACGTGCTCGATCCAGATCACCGCGATGCCGTCGGCGTTGACGCCCCGGACGATCTCGACCAGCTGGGCCACCTCCGGGTCGGTGAGGCCGCCCGCCACCTCATCCAGCAGGAGGAGCGTGGGCTGCGTGGCCAGGGCCCGGGCGAGTTCCAGCCGCTTGCGCTGCAGCAGGCCGAGCCGCTCGGCGGGCACGTTCGCCTGGCCGGATATGCCGGTCCGTTCCAGCGCTTCGGCCGCCGCCGTGTAGCTGGCCCGCCGCCGCAGGCCGCCGCCCTGCTGCGCGGCGACGAGCAGGTTCTCGAACACGGTCATGTCCCCGAACGGCCGCGGCACCTGGTACGTGCGGCCGATGCCCAGCCTGCACCGCGCGGCCGCGTCCAGCCTGGTGACCGTGCGCCCGGCGAAGCGGACCTCGCCCGCATTGGGGGCGAGGTCGCCGGAGATGAGGCCGAACAGGCTGGTCTTGCCAGCGCCGTTCGGCCCCACGATCCCGACCGTGTCGCCGGCCCCGACGGCGAGGGATAGCTCCTCGGCGATGACGACCCGGCCGAACCGTTTCGTCACGCCGTCGAGTTCAAGCAGCGGGCTGGTCATCCGGTCACGTGTTGGTCGGCAGCAGGTCGCCGGTGAGCTTCGCGTGCGGCTGCAGCGTGTTGTCCACGACCTTGGCCTCGAGCGGGTATTTGGTGCCCTTCTGCCACTGGATGCCCACCGGCGGCGTGATCGCCACGCCGGGCGCGGGGCCGCCGGAGGCGAAGTTCAGCGGCCCGGCCAGCGCGTGGATGTTCACCTGGTGGATGGCGGTGGCGACTTCGGCCTTGTCGTGCGGGTTGTTCACCGAGGTGAGCGCCGCGTGCGCGGCCTCGAAGAGGCTGTAGTTGCTGATGTTGGAGTTCCACTGCCCGTGGCTGGACTCGTACTCGCTGGCCATCTGCTGGCAGGTCTCCCCGGTGAAGGACGAGGTCCAGGGCAGCGAAGGCGCCCACCAGGCGTCCGTGGCGACGTTCTGGACCAGCGAGCCGAGCGCGTAGGCGTCGGTCGGGAAGAGCAGCACCTTGGCCACGGTCGCCAGCTTCGGCTTGAACCCCTGCTGCACCGATTGCTTCCACATCGTGGCGAAGTCCGGCGGCAGCGGCACGTTGGTGAAGAAGTCGGCGCCGGCCGCCTTGAACTGGGAGATCATCGAGGAGTAGTTCGTGGTCCCGTCCGGGTAGGGCGAGGACATCTCGAACGTGTAGCCCGCCGACTTGGCGATCGGCGGGAACACCGCGCGGAAGGCGTTGCCGTCCGAGTCGTTGGGAAACGCGGCGGCCACTATCTTGTTGGTGTGCAGCTGGGCGTGGATCCGGTCCCACATCGGGATGAACGCCTGGACCAGGTGCTCGGCGCCCAGGAAGTACATCACCACGTACTTCGGCTTCACGGTCGGCTTCTGCGGGTTGCCCCCGAGATTGATGTACCAGGACTCCCACGGGATGTTCGCGCAGATCAGCGGCGTGCCGAGCGACTCGGCCTGGCTGGATACCGAGTTGACGGTCTCCGGCGTGGACGACGCCAGCAGCAGATCCACGCCATCGCTCAGGATGGCCGTCCGGGCCAGGTCGCCGGCCCGGGTCGGGCTGGACTGGGTGTCGTAGGACTTGATCGTGACCGGGTAGGTCTTGCCGCCGATCTTGAAGCCGTTCTTGTACGGGCCGGTCTGCTGAATCTTGGAGATCACCCAGTTGTCCGGCGCGCCGAACCCGGCGAGGGAACCGGTCAGCGGGTGGATCCAGCCGATTGTGATGGCCTTGGTGCCGCCGCCCGATCCGGACCCGGATCCGGAGCCCTTGATGCTGGTACTGCACGCCTCGAGCAGGCCGCCGGCGCCGACCGCGAACGCGCCCGCGCCGAACGCCTTGAGCACGTTCCGGCGCCCGATTCCGGATGCGGCGGCCGGGGGCCCGGCGGCGGCGCGGTCAGGCTCGTTCGTAGCCGGTGATGGTCTGTCTGGCGGGTTGGTCATGGCTTTCCCCTATGCGTGGTGCGGACGAGTGGCGAGACATCGGCGAGCGGTCCCGGTCATCGACTCGCTGCTACGAGGTCCGCTTGCATGTTCACAGTATTGTTCAACGGATTGTCAACAATTTGTCGATCAAATGGGAGCTTGGCCCTGCCCGCTCCTCGGGGCACGCCGACCGGCCCGGCCGCGCTTTTACCCGTGCCCCGGCCCGCGCTCTTGTCCGCGCTGGGAGCTCTGAATGTCCAGCCATGGCTCTCCATCGATGCCGTGGAGCACTGACCTGTGAGGCACTGACCTGTGAGGAACTGACATGCGGGGAAGGCGACGCCGCGGGGCGGATAAAGTGGGTAAGGATGTTCACTATGCGAACACTCGTGCTTAATCTGAACAGAGGTAGGCATAACCTAGATTCGGCGCGCGCCGCCCGTCAATGCGCGTTACGTAACTGTTGCTTCACGGGAATGACTCTCTGTACTTGCTGGCGTGCAGGTCAGCTCGTAAAACTCGCGACGCTGGACAGGGGCCGGTCAGTACGTATTTAGGAGCCACGGCGCCCGCGATCTATGTGTTATTAGTTAGTCCAAAATCCATTATTCCGAACGGGCATGGGCTGGCGCCGTCCAGCCGTGCGGGCGCTGCATGCCGGTCCGTACGTCGCATCGCGCTCGATCTGGCAGAATGTTCTCTTGATTACTGGTGGCGCGGAGCCCTCTACCTCCGCACACCGGTCCATCTGAGTGGTCCCGCCAGTCCCCACCTGGCCCCTGGGCCGCCGCCCGTACCTTTATTTGCTGGGAGAAGACCGCAGCCGTGGCTGTAAAGATCAAGCTCAAGCGCCTGGGCAGGACCCGGGTGCCGACCTACCGGATCGTCGTGGCCGACGCCCGGACCAAGCGCGACGGGCGTGCCATCGAGGAGATCGGCAAGTACCACCCGAAGGAAGAGCCGTCGCTCATCGAAGTTAATTCTGAGCGGGCGCAGCACTGGCTATCCGTGGGCGCGCAGCCCACCGAGCCGGTGATGACCATTCTGAAGATCACGGGCGACTGGCAGAAGTTCAAGGGCGAGCCGGGCGCGGAAGGCACCCTGCGCACTAAGGCCCCGGCGGCGGACAAGAAGGAGACCTTCGCGGCGGCCCTCCAGGCCGCGGCCAAGGACGACACCGCAACGGCCGCGCCCCGGGGCGGAAGCCGGTCCCGGAAGTCCGACAGCACGAAGTCCGACACCGGCAAGGCTGACGCGAAGTCTGGCAGCGCCAGGGCCGACGCGAAGGCGGCAGACACGGCCAAGGCGGAGGTCAAGCCCGAGTCGGGCCGGTCCAAGTCCAAGGCCAGCGCCGAGACGACGGCCGCCGGGTCCGCGGATGACAGCGCGGCCGCGGCCGCCACGTCCGGCGAGGCCACGGAGGCCACCGCGCCCGCCAGCGCGGCAGTGTCTGAGGCAGCCGGGTCTGAGGCAGCCGGGTCTGAGGCAGCCGGGTCTGAGGCAGCCGGGTCTGACGCAGCCGGGTCTGAGGCAACACAGGGCAGTGAGCCGGGCAGCGGAGCCTGAGGTGCTAGAAGAGGCGCTTGAGCACCTGGTCCGGGGCATCGTCGAGCATCCGGACGACGTCCTGGTATCCAGCCGCGCGATGCGCCGCGGCAGCGTCCTGGAGGTGCGTGTTCACCCCGATGACCTGGGCAAGGTCATCGGGCGTGGCGGCCGCACCGCCAGGGCCCTGCGCACCGTGATGGGCTCACTGGCGGGCGGCAGGCACGTCCGCGTCGACCTCCTGGACACGGACGAGATCCGCTAGCAGGGCACGCGGGCATGCACATTGCCGTCGGCCAGATCGTCCGCGCTCATGGCATCCGCGGCGAGGTGATCGTAGCGGTGCGGACCGATGAACCCGGCGTCCGCTTCGCCGCGGGGGCGGTGCTGCCCACCGAACCGCCGGAGCGCGGGCCGCTGACGGTGGCCGCGTCCCGCTGGCATTCGGGGCGCCTCATCGTCGCGTTCGAGGGCGTCCGGGACCGGACGGCCGCCGAGGGCCTGCGCGGCACCCTGCTCGTCCTGGATTCGGCGCAGATCCCCCCGGCGCCGGACCCGGACGAGTTCTACGACCACGAGCTCATAGGTCTCGGGGTCGTCACCGCCGCGGGCGATCCGGTCGGCGTCGTCACTGACGTGCTGCACCACGGCCAGGATCTCCTGGTGATCCGGCGGGACGGTGCACCGGGCCCGTCAGTGGGCCAGATCCCCGTGGCCCCCCGTAGCCCGGCGGCGGCCGAGGCTCTGGTGCCGTTCGTCAGCGCGATCGTGACCGACGTCGACGTGGCGGCGGGCCGCCTCGTCATCGACCCGCCCCCTGGGCTGCTCAACCCCGACGAGGCGATCGAGGCCTGACCACCGTGCGTATCAACATTGTCACCATCTTCCCCGAGTACTTCGGGCCGCTGGGCGTGTCGCTGATCGGCAAGGCGGCGGCCCGGGGCGACATCGACTTTCACGTTCACGACCTGCGGCAGTGGGCCCACGATGTGCACCGCACGGTGGACGACGCGCCGTTCGGCGGCGGCCCCGGCATGGTGATGAAGGCGCAGGTCTGGGCGGAAGCCCTGGACGAGATCGCCCCGCCCACTGCTTCGGCTGACGCCGCCCCGCCGCCTGCTGCCCGCGGCGTCCCGGCCCCGGCGCCGCCCGCTCCCGCGGGCGGTCCCCGGCTGATCGTCCCCACCCCCAGCGGCGTCCCCTTCACCCAGGCCAGCGCGGCGAGGTACACGAACTGTTCCCAGCTCATCTTCGCCTGCGGCCGGTACGAGGGCATCGATACCCGGTTCATCGACGAGGCCCGCTCCCGGATGCCGGTGGACGAGGTCAGCATCGGCGACTACGTGCTGGCGGGCGGCGAGGCGGCGGTCCTGGTCATGGTCGAGGCGATCAGCCGGCTGCTGCCCGGGGTCCTCGGGAACGAGCGCTCGGCCAGCGACGACTCCTTCGGCGGCGCTTCCTCCGGCGCCGGTTCGCCGGGTACCTGGCCGGGGAGCGGCTGGCCCACCGATGACGGCTGGTCCTCCGGCGGGACGGAGACGGCGGCGAGCATGGCCGGGCTCCTCGAGGGACCGGTCTACACCCGGCCCCGCGTCTGGCGCGGGCGCGAGGTGCCGGAGGTCCTGCTGTCCGGCGACCATGCGGCGATCTCGCGGTGGCGGCGCGACGCGGCCCTGCTGCGGACGGCCGCCAACCGGCCCGATCTCATCTGGCGGGCGGCAGCGGACCCGGGTACTCTCAGCCCCCGCGACTGGAAGGTGCTCTCCGCCATGGGCCTGTCCGGGGTGGTACGGAGAGAAGGAGCCGAGCCGGACGTGGGCGGGATAACCGGGGAACCGGCTCGCTTACCGGTTGGCCCGGAGAATATGGCACACTGAAGGACGCCGTGTGCTTTCCCAGGGGCGCCTGGGCCCGATCCACTGACTCTGGGCTCGCGCCGGAATGCCCGCACACGCGCCTAGCCGATAAGCACTGAGGGAACGCTGCCATGCACACCGCTATTGCCGAACTAGAGCAGGCCCAGGTCCGGGACGACATCCCGGAATTCCGCCCGGGAGACACGCTCAAGGTCCACGTGCGCGTCAAGGAGGGCAACCGCTCCCGGATCCAGGTGTTCCAGGGTGTGGTGATCCGGCGTCAGGGCGGCGGGGTCCGTGAGACGTTCACCGTGCGCAAGATCAGCTACGGGGTTGGCGTCGAGCGCACGTTCCCGGTGCACAGCCCGTCGATTGACCACATCGAGACGGTGACGCGCGGCAAGGTCCGCCGGGCCAAGCTGTACTACCTCAGGGAGCTGCGCGGTAAGGCCGCGCGTATCCGGGAGCGCCGCGAGACCCCGGCGAGTTAACCGCCGGATGTCCCGGGGCCAGCGTCGGCACCTATTTCCGCCTACGCGCGGAAATAACTCACTATGCGTCGATTCGCGCGCGAACTACGTATGTGACGTGCTTGAAGTCATTCAGAGTGAGCCCGGATACCACTTCCGTTACCGCCATATGACGCTAGGCTCATGGCAATGACCGACGAGGGAGACGGCCTCGGTGAGCCGCCCGTTACGCACACGCGCAACAGGCCGGGGCAGGCGCCCGACGGACAGCGTTCCGCCCTGGGGACCGGGGACGCAGGAGGCGCGAGCATGAACGGGACCAGCCCGCAAGACCCGGGGCACCCGAGGGGGACCTCCGCCACCACGGGCCAGGCAGGCCCGGCGAGCCCGATGGGCCCCGCAGGCCCGGGCGGACCGGCCGCCGGCCACGCCAGTGGTCCCGCCGGGAGCAGCGGGCCGGATGCGAGTGGCCCCGGCGCGCCGGGCCAGGGTCAGGGTCAGGGTCAGGGCAAGAGCCCCGCGACGGTCCCGCCCAAAAAGAAGAAGAAGGGCAGGGCCTTCTGGAAGGAACTGCCCATCCTCATCGTCGTCGCCCTGCTCCTCACGCTCGTCATCAAGACCTACGCGATCCAGGCGTTCTTCATCCCCTCGGGCTCGATGCAGAACACGCTCGCGATCGGCGACCGGGTCCTGGTCAACAAGGTCGTGTACGACGTCCGCAGCATCCACCGCGGCGACATCGTGGTCTTCAGCGGGGACGGGTCGTGGAATCCCGGCACCCCGCCCGCGAGCAGCAACTTCATCGCCAAGTTCGGCGAGAGCGTCGCCTCGATGTTCGGTTTCGCCCGCGACCAGAACGACTACATCAAGCGGGTTATCGGCGTCCCCGGCGATCACGTCGCGTGCTGTGACGAGGAGGGCCGGGTGACAGTCAACGGCGTGCCGCTGAACGAGAAGTCCTACTTGTTCCCGGGCAACTCGCCGTCGGAGAACCGGTTCAGCGTCACCGTCCCGGCCGACAGCGTGTGGGTGATGGGCGATCACCGCGACGTGTCCTGGGACTCCCGTGGCCACCGCTTCGGCTTCCCCGGCGGCGGCTCGATTCCGGAAAGCGCCGTGGTCGGGCGGGCCTTCATCATCATCTGGCCAGTCAGCCAGTGGGCGGTGCTGCCGATCCCGTCCACGTTCCAGCAGGCCGCACTGACCGGATCGACGGCCGCCCACCAATCCGGCTCGGCCGCTTCGGCCCAGCAGGCGGCCGCCGTGGCCGATGCGGGCAGCTCCCGTGCGTCCGTCGTCCCCCGCGGCGCCGCTCGCGCTCGGGTTCGCCGGAGCCGTTCCGCTGACCCTGCTGCAGCGCAAGCTGCGGACGTCCGCCCGCCGCCGCTTCCGCCGCTGAGCCCGCGTTTCCGGGCCTTCCGGAGGGCGCTCGTGCCGGTGGGATCTGGCGTAATCTTTCGAATGTCATGGTCCGTTCCTCCAGCAAGCTGCCCGTCGGCCCGGAACGGGCCAAGTGGCGGCACTCCGGGCATACCCCCCGGCGTAACGCCGGGCTGGCCGCGTACGAGAACGTGCTGGCCCGCGCGGGCCTGTCGCCGGTCGCGGGGATCGATGAGGCGGGCCGGGGCGCCTGCGCCGGTCCGCTCGTCGTCGCGGCGGTCGTCCTGGATTGCGCGACGATCCGCCGGATACCGGGTCTCGCCGACTCCAAGCTGCTCACGCCGGAAGAGCGCGAGAGCGTGTACGCGGGCGTCATGCGGTGGGCGCTGGACTGGCACGTGATCTCCATCCCGCCCCAGGAGGTCGACGCCCTCGGGCTGCACGTCTGCAACGTGGAGGGCATGCGCCGCGCCCTCGCAGGCCTGCGCCGGCGGCCGGGATACGTGCTCACCGACGGCTTCCCGGTGCGCGGTCTCGGCGCCCCCGCCCTGGCCGTGTGGAAGGGGGACCAGGTCACGGCGTCGGTGGCGGCGGCCTCGGTGGTGGCCAAGGTGACCAGGGACCGCATGATGGTCGCGCTCGACGGCTCCTTCCCCGCGTACGGCTTTGCCCGGCACAAGGGCTACTCGACCCCGGAGCACATGGCCGCCTTGTGCGCCTACGGGCCATGCCCCGAGCACCGCTATTCGTATACGAATGTGCTGCAGGCCAACCGCCGCTGGGCCACCGGCTGGCAGGGCGACGCCCCCGATTTCGGGACCGGCCCGGCAGACGGCGATGCCCCGGACCTTGAGGACAGCCCAGCGGGCGGAGATGTCCCGGATCTTGACGGCGATCCCGCTGACGAGGGCGAACCGGCTGCCAAGGAGGGCGTAGCCCGCGATCCGGGCGAAGAACTGGCTCCCCGCGGTACTGAAACCCCCCGCGCGTGGGCAGATTTCGTGGCAGAAGAGGTGGCGACGGCTGACGCCAGCCCAGCCGAGGCTGCCTGGGCCGATGCTCCACGTGGCGGAGACTAAATTAGGGATACGGCACGTGCGCGGGAGAGGAGAATGGATTCATGGCTGAGTTCGGGGCGAAGATAGCCCGCAAGCTCGGCCAGACCGGATCCGCGGTACGGGGTACGCGGATGAGCGCGCGGCAGGCGAGCGCCTTCAACGGGTGATCGGAGGGGTAGGCATGAGCGCGGAAGATCTCGAAAAATACGAAGCTGAGATGGAGCTTCAGCTTTACCGCGAGTACCGCGATGTTGTCGGCCTGTTCAGCCATGTGGTCGAGACCGAGCGGCGCTTCTACCTCACCAACGAGGTCGAGCTGAACGTGCGCAACACCGACAACGGTGAGGTCTTCTTCGAGGTCGTCATGCGGGACGCCTGGGTCTGGGACATGTACCGGCCCGCCCGGTTCGTCAAGAATGTCCGCGTTGTGACGTTCAAGGACGTCAACATCGAGGAGCTCGCCAAGAGCGACCTAGAGCTCCCCGAGGACAAGCCCGGCTTCTCGTCCTAGCCTTCAGCGGCGCCCCGGCCGTGATGCCGGCCCATCGCTGGACTCTGCGCGATCCCTAAGGCTCTGGCCGCCCCCAGCCATCCCAGCCTGAGTCCGGCCGCCTTCCGCCCCGTCTGCGTTCGTTAACGGGCAACGTTCTCAGCGAATACGGCTGAGGACTGAGAACGTCCCCTTATCGGTGGGCACCCCGCCAGGCACAGGAGTCACACCGGCCCCGCACCGCTGTCCGGAAAGCCGCCCCTGAGCGGTCACTTTCATGATCGTCGGTTTTCGGCAGCGTGACGCGGAAGGGCGTTACAGAGGCAGGCGTCCGGTCTCTGCAGTCCCAGGAGTCCCACCCGTGTACCCAACGGGGTGCTCCGCGGTTTGTGGTTGCGTAGTCAGGGCTATTCGCTGAGAACGCAACCACAAACGCCGAAGCTCACCCCCGCCCCGGAGTCGGCGTCCCCGTCCGCCGGAGCCCTCACCCCCGGCCGGCGCCGCTGATCCCCCGCGCAGCTAAACACTCCCCACCGACATTCCGGCCGCGTTTTCCACTGATGAACGGTCGGCTCCGGACTTGTCCACAGCGTTAATCCCCGCCATGTCGCTGACCCACCCTCTCCGGCGATCGTCGGAGCCGGAGGTGGTGACATGCGCGCCAAGGACATCCTGGGCCGCAACGGGGAGCAGGCTGCAGCCGAGTACCTGGAGACCGAGGGTTTCCGGATACTCGCGCGGAACTGGCGCTGCGCCGACGGCGAGATCGACATCGTGGCGGTGGACCGGCACACATTTGTCGTCTGCGAGGTCAAGACCCGTTCTGGTAACCGGTACGGGACCCCGCTTGAGTCCGTCAGCCGGCTCAAGCGCAACCGGCTCCGGCGGCTGGCTGTGCGCTGGCTGACGGCTCATGGCATCCATTTCGACGAGATCCGGGTCGACGTGGTGGGCGTCGCGCGTCAGCCCGCCGGCGGGTTCACCATCGAGCACGTCCGGGGGGTGGGCTAGATGGCCCTGGCCCGCACGCATTCGGTCGCCCTGGTGGGTGTGCACGGCCATCTCGTGGAGGTTGAGGCGGACATCGCCAACGGGCTGGTCGGCATGGTCCTGGTGGGCCTGCCCGATACCGCGCTGCGTGAGGCCCGGGACCGGATCCGGGCGGCGATCCTCAACAGCGGCGAGCAGTGGCCGCAGCGCCGCATCACGGTTGGCCTGTCCCCGGCCAGCCTGCCCAAGCGCGGCAGCGGCTTCGATCTCGCTATCGCGGTCGCCCTCCTCGCGGCCGCCGGTGTCGTGAAGCCCGCCGGGCTGGCCGGCGCGATGTTCCTGGGTGAGCTTGGCCTCGACGGTCAGTTGCGCCCGGTGCGGGGCGTCCTGCCCGCGGCGGTCGCCGCCGCGGCGGCGGGCTTCCGGGACGTGGTGGTGGCCCGCGCCAACGCGCAGGAGGCCGCACTCGTCCCGGGCCTGCGCGTGCTGTCGGCTCCGAGCCTGGCGGCCCTTCTGGCGTGGCTGCGCGGCGAATCCCCGACCGGCGGCCCGGCTGTCCAGGAGCTGGCTGGCGGGACGATAACGTCGCTGCCCGATATGGCCCCCGCCGACTCCGGCGCGCCCCCAACCGGCTCGGGCGCGCCAACCGTCCCGGGCATGCCTCCCGCCGTCCCGGGCGCGCCTCCCGGGGAACGAGTGGCCTCGCGTGCCCTGTTGCCGGACCTGTCCGACGTGCTCGGCCAGCCGGTCGCCCGGCGGGCGGCCGAGATCTGCGCCGCTGGCGGTCATCACCTGTCCCTGCTCGGGCCTCCGGGAGCCGGGCAAGACGATGCTCGCCGAGCGGCTTCCGACGATCTTGCCCAGGCTCGGCGCCGAGGCGGCCCTCGAGGTGATGTCCATTCACTCGGTCGCGGGCACGCTGCCGGAGGACCGTCCGCTGCTGACCGGGCCGCCGTTCTGCGGACCGCACCACACGGCGACGAAGGCGGCAATCGTGGGCGGCGGCGGCGGAATCATCCGGCCCGGGGCCGCGTCCCTGGCTCACCGGGGGGTGCTGTTCTTGGATGAGGCACCGGAATTCGGCCGCGATGTCCTGGACGCGCTGCGCCAGCCGCTCGAATCGGGGGAGGTGGTGATCGCCCGGTCCGGGGTCACGGCGCGGTTCCCGGCGAGGTTCACGCTCGTGCTGGCCGCGAACCCATGCCCGTGCGCCAAGGCCGCCGCGTCGCCGCGGGCCGCGTGCTCGTGCAGCCCGACCACCAAGCGCCGCTATCTTGGCCGGCTGTCCGGTCCGCTGCTGGACCGCGTTGACGTGAAGGTGGAGCTGTTTCCGGTCGGGCGTGCGGAGCTGCTGAACGACCGGAAGTTCGCCGAGACCAGCGCGGCCGTGGCCGCGCGCGTCGCCCAGGCTCGCGACCGTGCGGCTCAGCGGCTCGCCGGGACTCCCTGGCGGCTCAACGCTGAGGTACCTGGTTCGGAGCTGCGCCGCTCCTACACGCCCAGCCGCGGGGCTCTCGCACCGCTGGAACGCGCCATGGAGCTCGGTGAGATCAGCGCGCGAGGCGTCGACAAGGTGGTGCGGGTGTCCTGGACACTGGCCGACCTGGCCGGCCGGGACCGGCCCACCATCGACGAATGCGGTTACGCCCTCGGCCTGTGGCTGGGGGTGGTGAAGTGATCGCCGCCCTGGATCAGCAGCGCGTCGCACGAGCCGTCCTCACCTACCTGGCGGAGCCAGGCGATCCCGTGCTCGCCGCCCTGCTGGACGTCAGCGAGCCCGCCAGCATCGTCTCCGCCGTGGCCGCCGGTCGGCTCCCCGGCTGGGCCGCTGCGCGCCTCGCCCGCTGGGCGCCCGGGCGCCTCGCCCGCGGGGCACCCGGGCGCCTTCCCGCCCAGCCTCCCGGGCGCGAGGATGAGGAGCAGCCTGGCCCGCCCCAGACGGCCGCCCCGGAGCGAACTCGCCGGGTTAGCCGTACGGCGGCCGCACGGCTGGAGCACGCCTCCGCGACCTGGCGGAACCGGCTCGGCGGGGTGCCCTCCGAGATGGACCTGGCCAGGTTCCACCGGGACGGTATCCGCCTGGTCTGCCCGGGTGAACCGGAATGGCCCACCCAGCTCGATACGCTCGGCGCGGCCCGCCCGTACGCGCTGTGGCTGCGCGGGGAGGCCGATCTGCGCTTCTGCTGCCTTCAGTCGGTGTCGATCGTCGGCGCCCGCGCCGCGACGGCCTACGGAGTGCACGTCGGCACCGAGCTGGCCGCGGCCCTGGCCGAGCGCAGCTGGACCGTCATATCCGGCGGCGCGTACGGCATCGATGCGTGTGCGCACCGGGGCGCCCTGGCCGCGGACGGCGTGACCATCGCCGTGCTGGCCTGCGGGGTCGACATGACCTATCCGCCCGGTCATCAGGACCTGCTCGCCAGCGTCGCGGCCCAGGGTGTCCTGGTCAGTGAGTGGCCACCGGGGCGGACACCGACCCGCAGGCGCTTCCTCATCCGGAACCGTGTGATCGGGGCACTGTCCCGGGGCACGGTCGTGGTCGAGGCGGGGCTGCGCAGCGGCGCCCTGAACACCGCGCGCCACGCCCGCGACCTGGGCCGGCCTCTGATGGCCGTACCGGGGCCGGTGACCTCCGACGTGTCGGCCGGCTGCCACAAGATCATGCGGGAGTGGGACGCGGTTTGCGTGACCGGTGCCGCCGACGTCATCGAGATGCTCACCCCGCTGGGCGAATCCGGCTCTGGCCTGCCCGCGCCCGGCGCCGGGCTCGTTCCCGTCCAGGAAGGCCTATGGCCCGAAACGGCGGAACACAGGGCGGAGGGACCGGGAGAAGCAGGACGCGGTGCGCGCCCCGCCCTGGCCCTCGGGACACTGGACTCGCTGACCGAGGCCGTCCTCGAGGCCGTACCCACTCGCGGCGCCGGCCCGGCCACGATCGCCGTCGCCGCGGGCCTCGGGATAGATGCGGTCGTGCGGTCCCTCGGCCTCCTCGCGGCCTGCGGTTACGTCGAGCGCTGCGCCCGCGGCTGGCGCATCCGCCCATCCGCCCGCCAGCGATGACCACTCGCCAGGTGAGCCGCCCGCCAGCGATGACCCGCCCGCCAGGCGGGCCGCCCGCCGGCGATGGCAGTCCGGCCGACACGCGAGCCGGTGTTAGGGGAGACGCCCGCCCGGCGCGAGACTGGGATGGTGCCCGGGGAGGACTGGATCGACGAGGCGACGGTGGCGTTCGAGCGCCATGTCGCCGCCGAGCGCGGTCTGTCCCCGCATACCGTTCGCGGCTACGTCAGCGACGCCCGCTCCCTGCTGAAGCACGCCGGCCGGTGCGGCGCGGCCGGCCCCGGGGAGCTGACCGCGCCCATGCTGCGCAGCTGGCTGGCCGCCCAGCATTCGGCGGGTGCGTCGCGCGCGACGCTGGCGCGGCGCGGGGCGGCGGCCCGCTCGTTCACCGCGTTCGCCCATCAGCGCGGCTGGCTCGTCTACGACCCGGGGACCGGCCTCGGGACCCCGAAGGTGCGCCGGGCGCTGCCGCATGTCCTCCGCCCCGCCGAGATCGTCGACGTGCTGGCTTCGTCGGAAGCCGATATCGCTCAGCCGCCCCCGGACCGCACCCCCGCCGAAGCCGCCATCGCGCTGCGCGACGCCGCGATCCTCGAGTTGCTGTACGCCACGGGTATCCGCGTCAGTGAGCTGTGCGGACTGGACCGCGGGGCGCTGGACCTCGGGCGGCGGACGGTCCGCGTGTTCGGCAAGGGGGGGAAGGAGCGCACCGTGCCGGTGGGCATCCCCGCGGTCCGCGCGGTGACCCAGTGGGAGACTTCCGGCCGCCCGGTGCTGGTCACTGCGGCCAGCGGGCCGGCGTTGTTCCTGGGGGTCCGCGGCGGCCGGATGGACCCGCGCACGGCGCGCCGCGTCGTGCACGAGCGGCTGCGCGCGGCGGGTGTCCCCACCGACACCGGGCCGCACGGCCTGCGGCACACCGCGGCCACACACCTGCTGGAGGGCGGCGCCGACCTGCGGAGCGTGCAGGAAATGCTCGGCCACTCCTCGCTGGCGACCACCCAGATCTACACCCACGTCTCCGTGGAGCGCCTGAAGGCGAGCTACCGCCAGGCCCACCCCCGGGCGTAGCCCGCAGCCCGCAAGCCGGGGCCCCGAAGCCCCGCGCCCGCGCCTCCCAGCGGCTCAGCTCCCCCGGACTGGGCCGGCTACGCGCGAAGGCGCGCTGGGTTGTGCGAGGGTGAAGGAATGAGCGCTGAGAGCACCGTCGTGGTGAGCGGCGCCGGAACCGGCATCGGCCGGGCGGTCGCCAGTCGGCTGGCCAACGTGATCGCTCCCGGTTTCGTGCCCGACACCGAGTTCTGGGCCGGCCGGCTCACGGCTGAGTCCCGCCAGGACCGCGCCGCGCAGACTCTCGTCGGCCGCGCGGGCACACCAGCGGAGATCGCCTCGCTGATCGCCTGGCTGCTGGGTCCCGAGGGCGGCTGGATGACCGGGCAGGTGCTCTCACCCAATGGCGGAGCCGTGCTCGGCCGCTAACGAGAAGGACCGGCCCCTCAGCTCCTAACCGGCCGTGAGCTCTTACCGTGCCAGGAGCTCTCAGGAGAAGTACCGGTCCATGAACCCGTTGCGGAACTTTCCGGCCGGGTCGTAACGCCGCAGCAGAGCGGCGAAGTCGGCCCACCGCGGGTACAGGGCCCGCACGGTCTCCGGTGGCGTCGTGAACACCTTCCCCCAGTGCGGCCGGGCCGCGAACGGGGCCAGCGCCTCCTCGATCGCCAAGAGGACTGGCGTCACGGCCGCGTCGTCCTGGATCCAGGTGAAGTGAAGGCCCACCGTGTCCCGTTCGAATGCCATGCTCATCCACAGCTCGTCGGCGGCGATCGTCCGGATCTCGGCGATCTGGAGCACCGGCGCGATGCGGTCGCCGATCCGGGCCAGCGCCCCGACGGCCGCCGCGCCGAACTCGCGGGGCACCAGGTATTCGGACTGGAGTTCCTCCCCGCTGCTGGGGGTGAAGGCCAGCCGGAAGTGCGGCAGCCGCTCATGCCACGGTCCCGGCACGCCCATCTGCTCGGTGGCGTTCTCCGGGGCCATCCCGGGGACCGGGTTGTGCGGGCGGTCGGCCAGCCGGCCGCCAAGCCACGACGCCTGACCGCCGCCCCCCGCCCCAGACCCCGCCGCGCCGGACCCCGCCGGCCCGGCCCCCGCCGTCCCCGGAACGTCAACCCGCTGCTTCTGCCACACCCGGTTGCCGGACCCACCGCGCCAGTCGGTAAAGACGCTCACGCTGTAGCCGCTGGAGAAGATCTCCTCGAACTGGCTCACCACCGCGGCGGCGGAGATGTCCTCGTAGACGAACTGCCGGACCTCGAATGACGGGACGATCTCCAGCTCCATCGCCGTCACGATGCCGAGGCCGCCGAGCGCGGTCACCGCGCCCGCGAAGTCCGCACTGCCCCGTTCCAGCCGGGTCAGCTCGCCGTCAGCGGTGACCATTTCCAGTGCGGCCACGGACGCCGCCAGGGACTGGTTGGCGTCCCCGGAACCATGCGTCCCGGTGGCACACGCCCCGGCGACCGAAATATGCGGCAGCGACCCCAGATTGCGCAGCGCGAACCCGGCCCCGTAAAGCTGCTGCGCCAGGTCTCCGTAGCGCACCCCGGCGGCGGTCCGGACGGTGGACCGGCCGGGGGTGATGTCCAGCACCGGCGGCAGGCTGGACGTGGTGACGAGCACCCCGGTGGTGTCGGCGATCCGGTTGAACGAATGGCCGCTGCCCAGCGCGCGAACCCGGTCGCTGCCGCGGACGATTTCCTGCAGTTCGGCGACGCTGGACGGCGCACGCAATTCCTTCGCGCCGAACACCACGTTGCGGGCCCAGTTGGCCGACCGTCCGTTCATCACTGCACCACCATTGTCGTCCCCGCGGTCCCGGACCGCCATCGGCTGAAGCGATCACCGTGATCACCAGCCGGTATGACCCGTGCGGCATGCGGCGCAGCCGCCCGGAGTTAGTACACGAAGGAACATAGCAGTCCGCGAAGCGAGCCGCGCAGGCGTGATCGAGGCGCCCCCAGACGTGGCCGCGCCGCCGAAGCGAGGCTCACAGCTGGCCCACGGCGGGCTAACAGCTGATCCAGCGCGAGCCTGCGGCGCTACCCACGGTAATCCGGCGGCAGGTTACCTCTACGTACACGTAGACTGGGAGGGCTGCCAGACGAACGCGTCCATCGCGGGAGTCCGGCGGCCAAAGTTCGCGCGCCCGCCAGCCATCCGGGAACCCAGAGGTTCCCCCTGGTGCGCACCGCTCGGTCCGTGGGCCTGATCACAGTCTGACCAGGCCCGCCGCAGGTGCGTACGGGCGCCAGGAAGCAACCGAGTAGCGTCAGCGCCTTCCCGGCGCGGCGCGGGAGTGAAAGGACCTCCGGCATGGCTCCGGTCGTCACCATGAAGCAGCTCCTGGAGAGCGGCGTTCACTTCGGGCACCAGACCCGCCGCTGGAACCCGAAGATGAAGCGCTACATCTTCACCGAGCGCAACGGCATCTACATCATCGACCTCCAGCAGTCCCTCGACTACATCGACCGCGCGTACGAGTTCATCAAGGAGACGGTCGCCCACGGCGGCACAATCCTGTACGTCGGCACCAAGAAGCAGGCCCAGGAAGTCATCGCCGAGCAGGCGGGGCGGGTCGGGATGCCGTACGTCAACCAGCGCTGGCTGGGCGGCATGCTGACCAACTTCTCCACCGTGTTCAAGCGTCTCCAGCGGCTCAAGGAGCTGGAGGAGATCGACTTCAGCGACGTGGCCGGCTCCGGCATGACCAAGCGCGAGCTGCTGCAGATGCGCCGCGAGCGCGACAAGCTCGATCGCACGCTCGGCGGCATCCGGCACATGGCGCGGGTCCCGAGTGCGGTGTGGGTGGTCGACACCAAGAAGGAGCACATCGCCGTCGCCGAGGCCCGCAAGCTGGGTATCCCGGTCGTGGCCATCCTCGACACCAACTGTGACCCGGACGAGGTCACCTACCCGATTCCGGGGAATGACGACGCCATCCGCAGTGTTGCTCTCCTCACACGGGTGGTTGCCGACGCGGTGGCCGATGGCCTGATCGCACGGGCGGGTTCCGCCGACGGCGAGGAGAAGCCCTCCGCCGACCGGCCCGAGGTCGGCAGCGAAGAGCCGCTCGCCGAGTGGGAGCGGGAGCTCGCCGAGAGCGGGACCGCCACCCAGCCCGAGGGCGCCACCCAGCCCGAGGGCACCCCGGCCGAGATCGAGGCCACCGACGGCGAGGCCCCGACCATCACCGAGGCCGCGTCCGCCAACGGCGCCCCGGCCCCCGCCGAGGAGGCCCCAGCCGGTGCCCCCGTCGGCGAGACCGCCGAGGCCCCCGCCGAGGCGGCCAGCCCGGCCCCCGCCGAAGAGACCGCCAGTGCGGCCAACGGCACCGCCGCGGCGGAGCAGAGCGAGCCGGTGAACGCGGGCAGCTCGGCCCAGTCCGGTGAAAGCGCGGAATAGAGGCATCAGCACGGGAGTCGGCGGGACCCGGCGGCGTCATAGCCCCGGGTCCGCCGCATGCCCGGACGCCGGGCGACGCGAACATTTGCACAGGATGAAAGTGAGACGAGGGACATGGCGAACTTCACCGCCGCCGACGTAAAGCGGCTTCGTGACCAGACCGGCGCCGGCATGATGGACTGCAAGCGGGCGCTGGAAGAGGCCGACGGCAACATCGAGAACGCGGTTGAGCTCCTGCGCCTGAAGGGCGCCAAGGACGTCACCAAGCGTGCCGCCCGGACCGCCGCCAACGGGCTGGTCGTGGCCGAGACGTCCGGCACGGACACGGGCGTCCTGGTCGAGCTGAACTGCGAGACTGACTTCGTGGCCAAGACCGACCTGTTCCAGCAGGTCGCGGGCGAGATCGCGCGGGCCGCGCTGGCCAGTGGGGTGTCCGACCGGCTGGCGCTGCTGGGCACCGAGGTGCGACCCGGCCAGACCGCCGAGCAGGTCATCGAGGAGGCGGGCGCCTCGCTCAAGGAGAAGCTGGAGCTGGGCCGGTTCGCCCGCTTCGAGGGCGGCTACGTGGCCAGCTACCTGCACCGCTCCGACGCGGCGCTGCCGCCGACCCTGGGCGTGCTCGTCCAGATCGACTCCGAGAACGCCGAGGTCGCCAAGGACCTGGCGCAGCAGGTGGCTGCCATGCGGCCGCTGTACGCGACCCGGGACGAGGTGCCGGCGGACGTGGTGGAGAAGGAGCGGCGGATCGCGGAGCAGATCACCCGCGAGGAGGGCAAGCCCGCCCGCGCGATCCCCCGGATCGTGGACGGCCGGCTGAACTCCTTCTTCAAGGACGTCGTGCTCACCGAGCAGCCGTTCGTCAAGGAGCAGAAGAAGACGATCAAGCAGGTCCTCGCCGAGAGCGGTGTGACCGTGCGTGGCTTCGCCCGCTTCCAGGTGGGCCAGGCCTGACCAAGCGTGACGTGGCCGGCGGGCCCTGCCCGCCGGCCACCACGGCCGACGGGGTGGGGCGGATCAGAGGGAGGTCACTCGGTGCAGCAGCCGGATGGCATATGGGGCGGTACCACGCCCGCAGAAGATGCGACCGCCGCGGCGGTCCGGGCGGCGTCAGCCGCCATCGGTGACCCAGCCCCGAAGGAATCCGGGGCATTTTTTGTACCACCGGAGCGGGCCAGCGTGGTCTCCGCGGATGGTGCGGCCGAGGCTCTCCATCCGCGGTGGCACCGGGTCGTGCTCAAGCTGTCCGGTGAGGCGTTCGCCGGTGACGAGCCGCTCGGCATCTCACCCGACGCGGTGGCGCACATCGCGGACGAGGTGGTGTCCGCGGTCAAAGAAGGCGTCCAGGTAGCCGCCGTGGTCGGCGGCGGGAACATGTTCCGCGGCGCGGCGCTGTCCGAGCGGGGCATCGACCGCGCCCGCGCCGACTACATGGGCATGCTGGGCACGGTGATCAACTGCCTGGCCCTGCAGGACGTGCTGGAGAAGATGGGGGTCGACACGCGCGTGCAGACCGCCATCACCATGGGCCAGGTGGCCGAGCCCTACATCCCGCGCAAGGCCATCCGGCACCTGGAAAAGGGCCGCGTCGTCATCTTCGGCGCCGGGCTCGGCGCGCCGTTCTTCTCGACGGACACCTGCGCCGCGCAGCGGGCGCTGGAGATCGGCGCCGAGGCCGTGCTCAAGGGCACGGCCGTGGATGGCGTCTACGACGCCGACCCGCGGAAGAACCCGGCGGCGGTCCGTTTCGACCGGGTGGACTACGGTGAAGTGCTGAGCCGGGGCCTGAAGGTCATGGACGCCACCGCGGTCAGCCTGTGCATGGACAATGGCCTGCCGATCGTCGTGTTCGACCTGATGTCCCAGGGCAACGTCGTGCGGGCGATCCGCGGCGAGAAGGTCGGCACCCTGGTGTGCGCCGCCGGGGCCTGACCGGGGCCGCCCTCCGCGGTACCCGCCGCGCCCGCCCGGTGGCGGGTACGCTCGCGCTTACCTGGATAACGTGAACTCTTAGCAGACGCATCCCTCCACAGGAGCCCGCAATGATCGACGACATACTCCTCGACACGGAGGAGAAGATGCAGAAGGCGGTCGCGGTCGCCAAGGAAGAGTTCGGCGTGATCCGCACCGGCCGGGCGCATCCGGTCATGTTCAACAAGCTCACGGCCGAGTACTACGGGACCCCCACGCCGCTGAACCAGCTGGCCTCGTTCCATCTGCCCGAGGCGCGGATGGTCATCATCCAGCCGTACGACAAGTCCTCCATGGCCGCGATCGAGCGGTCCATCCGGGACAGCGACCTGGGCGTCAACCCCACCAACGACGGCGCGGTGATCCGCGTGGTCTTCCCCGAGCTGACCGAGGAACGCCGCCGGGAGTACATCAAGGTCGCCCGGCACAAGGCCGAGGAGAGCCGCGTATCCATCCGGAACATCCGGCGGCACGGCAAGGACGCGGTCGACAAGCTCGTCAAGGGCGGCGAAGCAGGCGAGGACGAGGGCCGCCGCGCGGTGCACGAGCTCGATGACCTCACCAAGACCTACGTCGACCAGGTCGACGACTTGCTCAAGACCAAGGAATCCGAGCTTCTCGAGGTCTAGTGGACGACGGCAACGAGCCGGGCGCAGCCGCCGCGGTTCCGGGCACGCCCGCCGCGCCGGGCACGCCCGCCATGACGACCGCCTTTACCGGGGGACCTGCCGGAGAACCTCCGGCAGGTCCGTCCCCGGGCGCCTCTCCACCCTCGGCCACCGCCCCAGGAGCCTCTCGTGTCCCACAAGATGCTCCAGGCCCAGGCACTGCTCCACCCCCAGACACCCCTCATCCAGAGCTCCCCAGAGGCCCCTCCAGTCCCAGAGACTCCTCCAGCCTCAGGAGACGCTCCAGTCCCGCCGGCTGCTCTAGACCCGGACGTGACCCCGGGCCCGGAAACCCGCCCGGGCCCGGCGAAGTCCGGGCGGAACCTCCCCGTTGCTGCCGGAGTGGGCGTATTGCTCGGCAGCATTGTCCTGCTCACGCTGTTCACGGTAAAGGCGACCTTCCTTATCTTCATGGGGGCCGCCGCCGTTGTCGCGCTGTGGGAATTGGCCCGCGTCCTGAGTTCCCGGGACATTCACGCGCCGTTCCTGCCGGTCGCTGCGGGCGGCGCCGCGATGTGGGTCTGCGAATACTGGTGGAGTGACACCGCCGTCCTCGCGTCCCTTGTCCTGACCGTGGTGGTCATCCTTGCCTGGCGCCTTCCGGGCGGGACCGACGGTTATCTGCGGGACGTGATGGCCGGGGTATTCGTGCTCGCCTACGTGCCGCTGCTGGCCGTTTTCATGGTGGCCATGCTGGCCCCGGCGGACGGCCCGCGGCGGGTACTGATCTTCGTGGTCCTCACCATCTGCAGCGACATCGGCGGCTACTTCGCCGGCAGCCTGCTGGGCCGGCACCCGATGGCCCGCGCCATCAGCCCGAGCAAGACCTGGGAAGGACTGGCCGGCTCCGTAGTGGTCTGCCTGGTGGCTGGGGCCGTGCTGCTCCCGGTGCTGCTGCACGGCCACGTCTGGCAGGGGATCCTGACCGGCGCCGGGGCGGTGGCCGCCGCCGTCCTGGGCGACCTGGCCGAGTCGGCCATCAAGCGTGACCTGCACGTCAAGGACATGGGCTCGCTGCTGCCGGGCCACGGCGGCGTCCTGGACCGGATCGACTCGCTGCTGGTAACCGCGCCGGTCATCTGGCTCCTGCTGGCGGTCTTCGTGACCGCCCACCGCTAGTTACCAGTTAGCCCCATTTCGAGGTGTTTGGTCCCGAAATGCGGGGGGAAACTCCGAGTGATCCAACCGGAATTGGCGGGGGGAAATGGAGCCCGAGTTTCCATGTCAAGAAGAACGCTCAGACGCCTCATCTTTCTTGCCTACGTACTGATTGGGATCGTTATTGCCTGGGACCGTGGATACATCACGGTGGCCCTGCTGAAGGCCCTGGCCTCGGCCCTGCTGGCGATATTGCTCTGGTGGCTCGTGCTTCTCGGCGTGAATCTGCATATTCATTAACGCAGTACAGGCGGGCGCCCGCGTGGACGCCTGGCTCGGCTCGAGCCGGCCGCCGGGCGCCCGCTGCGTGCCTGGCCTTACCCGCTGACGACCCAGCTCCGCTGCTGCGTGGCGAGCTGGGCGGTCAGGCTCGCCGATCCCTGCTCCTTGGCCATCAGCCGCTCTTCCTCCGAGATCGGCACCACCCATAGCCAGCGGACCGGATCCCCGCCGAAGGAGAAACCGGACAGGTCCGGGGCTTCCGGCCCGGGCAGGCCCGTGGGCCCGGCGGGCTCGTCGAGCAGCAGCACCGCCTCGTAGCCGCCGCCCAGCGGGAACGTGGCGGGCTCGTGGTACCAGCGGACGCTGTGCCCAGGGCCGAACCAGGTGACGGCGCGCCACGGGTAAGGCGCGAGCCACAGGAAGACCCGGGCGGCCTGGGCGGGCGGCATGGTGGTCGCCATCGCCAGCTCGATCCGGGCGTAGGAGGCGGGATCCTGGACAAGCCGCTCCACCACTGGCATCCGCTGGCAGCTCATCCCGACCGTGGACAGCACCGTATACGGGCGGTCCGCGGTGGGCGGCCGCTCGGAGATGCCCGCCAGCGGCTGCTTGCCCATCGACGCGTCCCAGTAGTGCTCACCCGGTCCGAGCCGTTCCAGGTGCCCGAGCACGCCCTGCTGGAAGACGCCCCACGAGCGCTCGTCCTGCCGCCACTGCCAGTAGGCCCGGGCCCGGTCGACCCGCGGGCCGAGCCCCTCCATGGCATCATCCAGCGACCAGCCGAACGGCGTCTGACCCAGGATGTCCCGGCAGTACCCGGGCATCCCGCGCCGGGCGTCCGACCAGCCCGGGATGACCGCGAGCAGCTTCCCGTTCTCCAGCACGGCCACCCCATCGCCCTCTTCGAACCACAGCGGCTCCAGCGTGCCGGGCTCGATCGGCGGCCGCCCCTCGGGCAGCTTGGTGTGCCCGGACGGCATGATCGGGGCCTGCCCGGCCTCGATCCGGCTGGGATCGGGGCTGGCCGGGGCGGGCACGTGATTAGCGACCCAGGTGGCCGCCACGGTCAACGTTTCGTCGTGCAGGTAGGCGGCCGTCGTCACTCCGTCGAACTCGACCGTGAGCCGGCGGCTCTCGTACGGATTCATGCTTTCCAGCAGCATCCTTGGCTGCTGCGGCTCCGTGGATACCCGGCGCAACGTCGGCATACCTTGAATTTACGCTAAGTGCGCCCGCGTCCCCGCGCGCCCGGGCGCTGCCGCTCGGCTCCCGTCAGCGCCTATCCTGATCAGCGCCGCCCTTTTCAGCCGAACGGAAGCGTTGTGTCCCCTCGTCGCCCCAGCTCATCGCCCGCCGTGGCCCCGGTATCCGCCCGTGCGGCGGACCTGCCACCGGGAATCACCGCCGGGCGCAACGGGCCGCCGGGCCGCCCGAAGCCACCCCGTCACCTGGCCGACCTGGGCCTGCCCGAGCGCCGGGCGGCCGTGGCCGAGCTGGGGGAGCGCCCGTTCCGTGCCGATCAGCTGTCCCGGCAGTACTTCGCACGGCTGGCCGACGACCCGGTCGAGATGACAGACATTCCGCAGTCCTCCCGCCAGGAGCTGGCGGACGCGCTGCTACCGCGCCTGCTGACCGCCGAGCGCGAGCTGGCCTGCGACGACGGCGCGACCCGTAAGACGCTGTGGCGGACCTTCGACGGCGCCTACGTCGAGTCGGTGCTGATGCGCTACCCGGGCCGCGTCACCATGTGCGTCTCCTCCCAGGCGGGCTGCGGGATGGCCTGCCCGTTCTGCGCCACCGGGCAGGCGGGGCTGACCCGCAACCTGTCCACGGCCGAGATCGTGGAACAGGTCGTGTCCGGGGCGCGCGCGCTGGCTCGTGGCCAGGTCCCGGGGGGCGCGGGCCGGGTCTCCAACGTGGTCTTCATGGGCATGGGCGAGCCGCTGGCCAACTACCGCAGCGTCGTGCAGGCGGTGCGCCGTCTCACCGAACCGGCCCCGGCCGGGCTGGGCATCTCCGCCCGAGGCGTCACCGTGTCCACCGTGGGCCTGGTCCCGGCGATCGGCCGGCTGGCGGCCGAGGGCCTGCCGGTGACACTGGCCGTGTCACTGCACGCGCCCGACGACGAGGCCCGGGACGAGCTGGTCCCGGTCAACCGGCGCTGGAAGGTGGCCGAGGTGCTGGACGCGGCGTGGCGGTACGCCGACGACACCGGGCGCCGCGTCTCGATCGAATACGCGCTGATCCGCGACGTCAACGACCAGGCGTGGCGCGCTGACCTGCTCGGCGGCCTGCTGGCGGGTCATCTGGCGCACGTGAACCTGATCCCCCTCAACCCGACGCCCGGATCGCGGTGGACCGCCTCACGGCCGGCGGCGCAGGACGAGTTCGTGGCCCGGCTGGAAGCCCACGGCGTGCCGGTCACGGTCCGGGACACCCGGGGCCGGGAAATCGACGGCGCCTGCGGCCAGCTCGCAGCAAGCAGTGTTGTCCCGGGGGGACGACCCCCCGGAGCCCCCCGCGACGCCCCGATTTCCCTGGCCGCCGTGACACCGGACGCTCGCCCGGGCCAGGGCCCGGGGTCGCGCCCGGTCGGGCCTGCGGCCCGTCCGTCCCGCTCCGGCCCCCCCGGAGCCGAGCTCCCGCTGGTGTAGGGCTCGGTCTATGTCCGTTCGGCGGCTTGGTTTGTGATCTTAGGAGGCGTACCGTGCCGGGCGTGTCATGGCTCGCCGCTCTGGCCAGGAACCGCCGGGCCCTCGGCCAGCGTGCCGTGCACTGGGCCTGGCAGGCTGCTCAGCGCGCGGGCGCGGTGACCCCGGATACCCCGGCTGGGGCCCGGTTCGCGGCGTTCGGGCCGGGCTCGATTCTCGTCTTCCCGTCCGGGGCCATCTTCGGTCAGCCATGGATCGAGGTGGGCAAGGACACGGTCGTCGGCCAGCACGTTTCGATGTCCGCGGGCACTGTGCCCGATCAGGACCTGGGACCGGTTCCGCTGCTGCGGATCGGTGATCGCTGCGTCATCGGCCGCGGCACGCACATCGTCGCGCATGAGTCGATCATGATCGGCGACGACGTCTTCACCGGGCCCTACGTCTACATCACCGATCAGAACCACGGATACGCCGACCCGGACGCCCCGATCGGGCGGCAGTGGCCCTCCAACGCGCCGGTGTCCGTGGGCGCCGGCAGCTGGCTCGGCGCCGGGGCGATCATCCTGCCCGGCACGGTCATCGGGCGGAACGTCGTGGTCGGGGCCGGCTCGGTGGTCCGCGGGCACGTCCCGGACCGCTGCGTGGTGGCCGGGGTGCCGGCCAAGATCATCCGCTCCTACGTGGCGGGCGACGGCTGGCTGCCGATGCGCGCCGACCGCCGCGACCGCGAGCCGCTCGCCGACCCGGTGCCGCCGGATGGCGCGGGACCGCCCGCTGACGGGGGACCGCTGGCGGACCCGGGACCACTCCCCGACGCCCAGCTAACCGACACGCAACGCGTCGAGGGCGTCCCGGAGCCGCCCCACCCGGTGTTCTAGCTGGGACGCGCAGTCGGCCAGCGCTCGGTCCAAGCTGACCGCGGGCTGCGCGGAGAGCACGCCCACCAGGTCCTCGACCGCCGCTAGGCGGCCCGACAGCTCCAGCAGCAATGGCTGCGCGTCGCCCGCGTCCGCCGCGTCGCCGCCGGGCCCGTCGGGCGCCTCAGGCCCCGTGAGCGCGCCGGTCTCCGCGGCCGGGGCCCCGGCCGCATCGCCGGATTCCGGTGCGCTGCTGGGGGCCGGGATGGCCCGCCGGGCTGCGCCCTTGTCCAGCTGGCTGCGCAGCAGCTCGGCCTGTTCCCGCAGCTGGCGATTCTTGACGTACAGCTCCACGAACACCGAGACCTTGGCGCGCAGCACCCACGGGTCGAACGGCTTGGAAATGTAGTCCACCGCCCCGGCCGCGTACCCGCGGAAGGCGTGGTCCGGCTCGGAGCTGGCCGCCGTGAGGTAGATGATCGGGACGTCACGGGTCTTCGGCCGGCGCTTGATGTGCGCGGCCGTCTCGAAGCCGTCCATGCCGGGCATGACCACGTCCAGCAGGATGACCGCGAACTCGTCGACCAACAGCGCCTTCAGCGCTTCCTCACCGGAACGGACCGGCACGAGGACCTGGTTCAGCGAGGACAGGATCGCCTCCAGAGCGACCAGGTTCTCGCTGCGGTCATCGACGAGCAGGATCCGTGCCTTGTTGGTCACCTCAGGTTCTCCTTCGGCCGGCTCATCGTGCGGCGGCCCGTTCCAGGCAGGTCCGCATGACAGCCAGCAGGTGCCCCGTGTCCACGGGCTTGGTGATGTAGTCGGTGGCGCCGGACGCGATGGCCTTTTCCCGGTCGCCCTTCATGGCCTTGGCGGTCACCACGATGATCGGCAGGCCGGCGAACTGGGGCATGTTCCGTATCGCCTCGGTGGTCGCGTATCCGTCCAGTTCAGGCATCATGATGTCCATCAGGACGAGCCGGGCGTCCTCGTTGCGCTCGAGCGCCTCGATGCCTTCCCGGCCGTTTTCCGCATAGAGCACCTCCGCCCCGCACCGTTCGAACACGCTCGTCAGCGCGAACACGTTCCGCACGTCGTCGTCCACAATAAGTATCTTCGCACCGAACAGCGCGTCGTGCGGATCTGGCGCCGCGGACAGGGTGGCACCGGCGCTGGCGGCCGCTCCGGGCGCGCCGGGCCAGCAGGCTGACCGGGACGCCATCATTCCGTCCGGCTGGCCCTGCGGGCCGCCCCGGCCGGAACCGTTCATGCCGTCGAGGTGCCCGGCGAGATTAGCGTGCTCGTCGGTCCCAGCGCCCGCGGTCGGGACCTGAATCCGCCGCGGCCCGGTACCCGAGCCGGCTCGCAGCGATCGCGCCGGGAGGTACAGCGTGAACGTGCTGCCGTGCCCGAGCCGGCTGGTCGCCTTGATCTGCCCGCCCAGCAGGCGCGCGATGTCCTTGCTGATGGACAGGCCCAGGCCGGTGCCGCCGTAGCGGCGGCTGGTGGTCCCGTCGGCCTGCTGGAACGCCTCGAAGATGAGGTGCTGCTTCTCCTCCGAGATGCCGATGCCGGTGTCGGAGACCGAGAACGCGATCACCTCGGGCTCGTCCCGCAGCGGCCCGGTGAAGGTGACGTCCTCGGCCGGGGCGACCCGCAGCCGCACGCCGCCCTGCGCGGTGAACTTCACCGCGTTCGACAGTAGGTTGCGCAGCACCTGCTGGAGGCGCTGCTCGTCGGAGTAGATCATCTGCGGCAGGCTGGCGGCCGTGTCGACCTCGAAGGTGAGGCCCTTCTCCGCGGCCATCGGGCGGAAGGTGGCGTCGAGGTACTCCACCAGGCCGTCCAGCGGGATCTCCGACGGGTGCACGTCCATCTTGCCCGCCTCGACCTTGGACAGGTCCAGGATGTCGTTGATCAGCCGCAGCAGGTCCGAGCCCGCATCGTGGATGGTCATCGCGAACTCGACCTGCTTGCCGGACAGGTTGCCGTCCGGGTTCTCGGCCAGCAGCTTGGCCAGCACGAGCAGGCTGTTCAGCGGGGTCCGCAGCTCGTGCGACATGTTGGCCAGGAATTCCGACTTGTACCGCGACGAGGTGGCCAGCTGCTGGGCGCGTTCCTCCAGCGTCCGCCGGGCCTGCTCGATCTGGAAGTTCTGCACCTCGATGGCCCGGTTCTGCTTGGCCATCAGGGCCGCCTTGTCCTCCAGCTCCGCATTGGAGTTGCGCAGCTCGGCCTGCTGGCGCTGGAGCTCCTCGGTCCGTTCCTGCAGCTGCGTCGCCAGCCGCTGCAACTCGGTCAGCAGCGACTCGGTGCGGGAGTTCGCCATGATCGTGTTGATGGTGACGCCGATCGTCGGCACGAACTGGTCGAAGAACGCCAGATGCACGTCGCTGAACTGGTGCAGCGACGCCAGTTCGAGCACGCCGAGCACCTGGTCCTCGAACAGGATCGGCAGCATGACCACGCTGACCGGCGAGGCCGCCCCGAGTCCGGAGCCCACCGACAGGTAACCGGTCGGCACGTTCTCGATCAGGATGCGCTTGCGCTCCAGGGCCGCCTGGCCCGCCAGGGTCTCGCCGAGCACGAAGCGGTCCATGCCGCCGCGCTGGAAGCCGTACGTGGCGATCCGGGTGAACTCCATTTCTGTTGCGATCTCCGGCTCGGCCCGTTCGGGGCTGTCCGGCGCCTGGCTCCCGTTGGCCGCCTGGCTTCTGCTGGCCGCGCGGAGCCCTTCCGGTGCGTGGCCGCCGGTGCCGTTCGCCGTCGCCGCGTCCGGGCTGCTGCCGCTGCGTCCCGGGCCATGAGCGGCCGTGCCGTCGACGGCGCTGCCACTGGGTGCGCTGCCACTGGGTGCGCTGCCGTCGGTGATCTCGCCCTGCGGGGCGGATCTCAGCCCGCGCCCCGGCAGCTCGGAACCGGGCGGTGTGGCCAGGAAGAAGGCGCCGTACTGCGCGGAGGCGAGCGGGGTCAGCTCGCTCATGATCAGCCGGGCCACCTCCAGCAGGTCCCGGTGTCCCTGCATCAGGCCCGAGATGCGCGCCAGGTTGGTGTTCAGCCAGTCCTGCTCGCGGTTGGCGTGCGTGGTCTCCCGCAGGTTGGCCACCATCAGGTTGATGTTGTCCTTAAGCTCGGCGACCTCGCCGCGCGCGTCGACCGAGATGGACTGGGTGAGGTCGCCCTCGGCGACCGCGCTGGCGACGCCCGCGATGGCCCGCACCTGAGTGGTCAGGTTACTGGCCAGCCCGTTCACGCTCTCGGTCAGCCGCTTCCAGGTCCCGGACACGCCCTCGACCTCGGCCTGGCCACCGAGGCGGCCCTCGGTGCCGACCTCGCGGGCCACCCGGGTAACCTCGTCGGCGAAGGCGGACAGCTGCCCCACCATGGTGTTGAACGTCTGCTTGAGCTGCAGGATCTCCCCGCGCGCCTCCACGTCGATCTTCTTGCTCAGATCACCCTGCGCCACCGCGGTCGTGACCTGGGCGATGTTACGCACCTGAGCGGTCAGGTTATTCGCCATCGAGTTCACGTTCTCGGTGAGGTCTTTCCAGATCCCGGAGACCCCGCGGACGTGCGCCTGTCCGCCGAGGCGCCCCTCGGTGCCGACCTCGCGGGCCACCCGGGTAACCTCGTCGGCGAAGGCGGACAGCTGGCGCACCATGGTGTTGAACGTCTGCTTGAGCTGGAGCACCTCACCCTGCGCGTCGACGGTGATCTCCTGGCTCAGGTCACCTTCGGCGACCGCCGTGGCCACCTGGGAGATGTTCCGGACCTGCATGGTCAGGTTGGTCGCCATGCCATTGACGGAGACGGTCAGGTCTTCCCACACCCCGGAGACCCCGCGGACGTGCGCCTGTCCGCCGAGGCGCCCCTCGGTGCCGACCTCGCGGGCCACCCGGGTGACCTCGTCGGCGAACGCGGACAGCTGGTCGACCATCGTGTTGAAGGTCTGCTTCAGCTGGAGCATCTCGCCCTGGGCGTCCACCGTCACCTTGCGGGTGAGGTCGCCCCGCGCCACGGCCGTGGTGACCATGGCGATGTCCCGGACCTGCTCGGCCTTCTGCGCTACCTCGGTGGTGAGAGAGGAGAGCTGCGTGGCCACCTCATCGATCATCGACCCGATGTCCGCCACCATGGCGCTGTCGCTGCCGTCGCTGAACCGTCGCGGCCGGGTCCGGAAGTCGCCATTGGCCAGCGCGGCCAGCGCGTCACGGATGGGCTCAAGATCGGTGTCGGTATACCTGGCCTCTGCGGGTGAGCTGGGCGCGGTGTGAGGCATGGTGCTCCCTCCAAGGCATTTCGCGCAGCGGGTGGCGCCGGCATGCTTGCGGCCGTACTCCCATCCTCGCCAAGCCGGCCTACCGTTCTCTAGTAAGTTCTTTAGGATGTCCCGATAGAAAGTATTAACCTCACGAGTCTGTCACGATGGAGGAAAAGGCTCAGCGTAACCGCGATTAAGCGCACGCCAGGCAGTGAGGACCGAGAGGACACGTGAGGGGACGAAGCGACCTCGTCGCGTCCGCGGCGTACCAGCCCGAGCCGGCAGCCGCCGCGGCGGCCCGCCGTTTCGTCCGCCAGACGCTGCAGTCCTGGGACATCTCGGACCGGGCCTGGGACCCTGACAGGGTAGTCGACGATGCCGTCCTCCTCACCAGTGAGCTGGTCACGAACGCGGTCGTGCACGCCGGGACCCCGCTGGACGTCACCTGCCGGCTGACCTCCGGCGAGCTGGAAGTCGCGGTCCGTGATCGTCATCCGGCCCGGACGCTGCCCGACATTCCCAAGGCGGCCGGTGCCTCGGCGGAACGTGGCCGCGGGCTGCTGCTGCCGTCGGTGCTGGCCTCGTCGTGGGGAGTCACCTACGCCAGGACGGCCAAGGCCGTGTGGTTCCGCATGAGCGTGGCCCGCGACCGTGACTCCGAAGCGTCCGATGGGCTGGTTGGCCCTCCGCCCGCGATGACCGCCCCCGGGGGCGCGGACGGCGCAGGCGGCCCAGACGGTTCAGGGGGCCCGGATGGCGGGTGGCCGGGAGCGGCTGGGCCGGCGCCAGTCGAGTGTCCCCGGGCCGGGCACGACCGGGACGGCGGGTTCCGGCGCGGGCGCGCCGGGTACGTCGCGGAAAACGGCCGCGGCCTCCCTGCCTCCCGGGACCACATCTCCCGGGACCGCAAAGCCACAGACTGTCCTGCCGGGGAAGGTCGCCGGGGAGACGGTGACCGCGGGTACCGCGCCCGCGCCCGGTGCCGCCGTGCTGGCCGGGCCTGCGGGGCAGGACGGGCCCGCGGGACGCGACGGAGCCGGGGGCGACCGCCGTCCGGTGCACGCCGCGGACGACCCCGCGGCGGCCCTGCGGCCCGATCTCGGCACGCTCAGCTACGACGAACTGCTCCGGCACACGGTCGAGACCGCGCGCGATGTCGTCACGGCCGACGCCGCCTACGCACTCGTCGCGGACGAGGACGGTGAACTTCGGGTCCGGGCGGCCGCCGGCGTCGGCGTCTCGGAGTCCCTGTTCGCACCGTCGGTTCCCGCGGTGTTCGCCGACGGGGCCGCGGCCAAATCACTCGTGACCGTCCCGTTCCTGGTCGATGGGCGGGTGACGGGCGTGCTCGGTGCCGCCGCTACCTCACCGGACCGGTTCGATGGTAGCGACGCGGCCAAGCTACAGCGCGTCGCCGACCGGGTGGCCATGTCACTGGAGCGGGCGCGCCTCAGCGAGCTCGAGCGCTTGCGGCGCGGCCGGATCGGTTTTCTCGCCGAGGCGAGCGAACTGCTGGCCAGCACGCTCGATCAGGAGAAGACGATCTCGCTGATCGCCCAGCTCATTGTCCCGCGCCTGGCGTCCTGGTGCGCGGTGCTGCTGGCCGACGACAGCGGTTCCCTGCACCCCGCCTATATATGGCACGCGGACGAGTCGCTCATTGACCCGCTGGCCGGGCTGCTCGCCATCGCCGGGGCGCCCGAGGCGGACGAGGCGGGCCGAAGCTGGTCTCTGGCCGTCGACGACGGGACCGCCCTGACCGACGAAGCGGTGGTCCTGGCGTCCGACGCGGCCTGGTGCTTCCCGCTCGCCGCGCGCGGCCGCAGTCTCGGCGTGGTCGCGATCGGCCGTCCCCGCGGCGACCGGCCGCCCCGCGAAGCTCTCGAACTGACCGAGGACCTGGCCCGTCGCGCGGCGCTCGCGCTCGACAACGCGCGGCTGTACGAGCAGCAGCAGCTGACCAGCCAGGCGCTGCAGCGCAGCCTGCTGCCACCGGAGCTGCCCCGGATTCCCCGGGTGGACCTGGCGGTGGCGCACGAGGTCGCCGGGGAGGGCAACGAGGTCGGCGGCGACTTCTACGACGTGTTCCCGGCCGGTGAGAACCGGTGGCGGTTCGCCATCGGAGACGTCTGCGGCACCGGGCCGGAAGCGGCTGCCGTCACCGGCCTGGCCCGGCACGCGCTGCGGATCCTGGCCCGCGAAGGCCACGACGTCGCCGACGTCGTTCGGCCGGCTCAACGAGATGATCCTGGAAGAAGGCCCCCGGTCGCGGTTCATCACCCTGTTGCACGGTGAGCTGACCGTCCTCGGGGAGAACGGAGCACCCGCCGAGGGGGAGGGGGAGGGGGCCGCCGTCCGGCTCCGCCTCGTTTCGGCCGGGCATCCTCTCCCGCTGCTGCTCCGCACCGAGCGCGACTCCGCGCATCCGCAGCCGGCCGCCGAACCGCAGCCCCTGCTCGGCGTCATGGGCGACCTGACGTTCACGCCGCAGACCGTCTACCTCTACCCCGGCGACCTCATGCTGTCGGTCACCGACGGCATCACCGAGCGCAAGGACGCCAACGGGCGGCTCCTGGACGACGACGACGGCCTGGCCCGGGTGCTCGCCCGCTGCGGCGGCCTGAACGCCGGCACCGTCGCGGCCCGGATCCAGCGCGCGGCCGAGGACTTCGGAGCCGGCCCGCGCACCGACGACATGGCCCTCCTCGTCCTCCGCGCCCTCTGATCATCGGCGTGCCGGCAGAAGCTGTCTGAGACGGACTCGGGCGAGACATCGAGGCGCGTGACATCAGCCGTTACAACCAGTCATGGCTTATGACGACGTCCCAGCGACACCGAAACTACGGCAACGAAAAGCGGATTCGGCATAGTGGCAGTTTGCGGATACTGCTCGCCGACTGGGCATTAGATGCGCCGCCTTGCGGGAGTTCGCGGCCACAATGTTCGCTTAGTCCTGTTGCAGTGTAAACCTGCCGGTAAGCGACATTTAGCGCCAAGCGTCCTGCTGTGTGTTGAACTCGCCATTTGTAGAGCTCACAGAGATTGTCCGCCGGTGTGTATCATCTAAATCCGGACGTGCCCTAGATGCACCCTTCAGACTGTCGCCCGGTCCGTCTCAGCTCGAATCGGGGCGCAACGATAGCGATGAAGAGCAGAATAACTAAAATTAGCCAGGGGAGACTTCTTTGGAAGAAATTATGCTGGCCTTGTCGGCTGCTATTGTGAAGACGGCTTTTAAGATTTGGATAAAAGACTCAGAGCTTGCTCGAAATACAACTGACGAATTAATTGATCTGGTTAAGGATAAGATAGCAGGTCATGCAGGCCAGCGAAAAGTTCGGCGATGGGTGGAAGATCTTGAGGAGATAGTAAACGAACGCCTGCTTAAATTTATGGAGCATGAGTTCAGCGGTATTCCTGAAAACGAGCGTGAGGCAACTATAATTGCCGTTTCAGACACACTTGGGAAGGCCAAGCTTACGGATCGGGACCTGTTGGAGCAGGACCTTGATCCTTTGCAGCTCGAGCGGTCGCTAAGAAGCTCTTCACCCATGGCTGAACAAGACCTTGGTTATCAGGCTAGGGGATTGTATTCGCGTCTTCTCCCTGAAGCTTGTGCATATGTTGTCTCTTTGACCACGAGCCTTCCGGAATTCCATGCAGGGGCTTTTACTGAACTCCTCCGGCGTGATTCTGCAATTATCGCTAGATTGGACGAAATACTTAAGCTGTTGCCGCCGCAGCATTTCCACAACAAGGAAATGGAAGCTCCTGGCGAGGAACGTTATGATACTTTCACGACTGCGTATCGTCGGCAAGTTGTTACTCGCCTAGACCACCTGAGACTATTTGGAGTGGATGTCTTTACGCAGCAATACCCACTTACCCTGGCTTACATCAGTTTGTCGGTCTACCACTACCGGACTGCGCATCAAAGAGAGCCTGATGCCAGTTCTGAGATGGTGGATGTGTCAATCGAAACTGTTTTTAATAGATCCCAGCGACTCTTTTTGTCCGGGCAAGCAGGATCCGGGAAGACCACCATTCTTCAATGGCTTGCTGTCCGGGCGGCACGTAAGGATTTCCCTCGTGAACTTGAGTCATGGAACAGGTATGAGCCGTTTTTTATACCTTTGCGCCGCTATATTAATTCGGAGCTGCCGTCGCCAAAGCAGTTTGTTGACACGATGGGGCGCAATATTGCTGCTCAGATGCCTTCCGATTGGGTAGAACGCACGCTTACTGCTGGCACCGGCCTTATTCTCATAGACGGCATTGATGAGCTTCCTCCCGAGAAACACGATGCGGTCAAATACTGGGTTAGCCTTCTCGCGTACGATTATCCCAACTGTGCATATGTTGTAACTTCGCGGCCGGGTGCGGTCGCTAATAATTGGCTGGCGACTACTGATTTTTCTTCGGCCATTCTCGCGCCCATGTCTTCCAGTGCTGTGATGACGTTTGTTCAGCAATGGATAAAATCGATGCTCAGTGAGACCGTTGATCGTGAGGAGCGTGACCTCCTCGCCTCCTATGCGGACCCGATTGTACGGACACTGCTAACGGGACGTCACCTTCGTGAGCTAGCATCAACTCCGCTATTGTGTGCTCTGCTTTGCGCGCTATATTACGTACGAAACGGGGAACTACCGTCGGACCGCATGGGAGTTGATGCTGCAGCTTTGATATGCTTCAAAGGCGAGATGCGGAACGAGGTATTAAACCGAGCGATCAACTCGGCAGAGCAGAGAGTGCGATAATACTTCAGGATTTGGCTTATTGGTTGATTAGAAACGGCCTGTCAGATGTTGAGGCAAGGCGGGCTGTACAGCAAATTAATCTTTCCAAGAAGCATCTTCACAAGGTCACTCTAGACGCAAAAAGGATATACCGCCAGCTGCTTGTCCGTAGCGGGCTTCTCCAAGAGCCTGCTGCTGACAGAATAAGCTTTATACATCGGACCTTTCAAGAATATCTAGCTGCTCGCGCAGCCATAGACGGCGACAATATCGAAGAACTCGTGACCCATGCGCTTGATGCTCGATGGACACAAGTTGTCATATGGCTGCGGGCCATGCGTCACCTGCTCAGCGCGAACTGCTCCTTGGGTCGTTGCTGAGGACGACTCTCAGAGGACGAAAGAACGTCCGCCTTGCACTGGTTGCTCTAGCGTGCCTGGAAACAAGCCCAAGTGTTTCTTCTGAGATGCTTCGACGTATCCGTAAGGCTGTCAGCTCCGTAATTCCTCCTCGCCGACGCGAAGATGTAGATTTGCTGGTAAGAGCCGGTGATGCGGCGCTGGATATTCTCGCGAATGTCCAGGTCAAATCTTCAGCCGAGGCGCTCATGGTGCTAGAGATCATTTGGAGGGTAAAATCGGAGCGCGGTCTTCAGTTGATGGCGCAGGTGCTATACCAGGCGCCTGATGCCGCAGAATCTGCTGAGTTCATGCACGTTTGGAATGCATTTAATCCAGAAGATGTCGCGAATGTACTTGCCCAAATCCCGAAGATCAAGTCGGTCTTCGTGGCTTCCCCGATGCGGGTCGTCGTTCCGTTGCTTACCGCCGTAGAAACCTCTATTGTACCGCCCTCGTTGCGCTTCCGGATCTTACCTGTTTTGGAGTATTGCCAAATCTCCGAAAGCTTGTAGTGCATTCAATCGGAGTTGTAAATTTGCTCCCTCTGGCCGGGATGGAGTTGGACATAAATGTCATAGTGCCACATTACCATAAAGAAGACGCTTTGAGCGAGGAGGAGATGACAAGCAGATATGTAGTTGGAGCCGATCAAGTAAGCCGTGGTAGCTCGATTACGGTACAGTTCGAGCCGTGGCATATGAGGAGAAACTGGGACCCAATGTCTGATGATTACTCGGCGGGTTGACATCAGCGGCGCCGGTGAGGAGCACCTCCGCAGCCTGGCCCGCGTCGAGGCAGGCCGCACTGATGCGGACGCGCTGGCCCAGCAGCAGCGGCGTATCGGGAGCACCGCGCCCGATGCGCGAGAATAAGAGCATGGCACGAGAACCGATCGCGGGCATGTACCGGAACAGCCAGGCCACCCTGGTGGCGGCCTTCCTCATGCTGGGCGGGGCGGTCGTGGCGTACGCGGCCAAGGCCCATGTTGTGGCCCTGGTCTTCCTGGTGCTCATGCTCGTCTTCGCCATGGTCAGCTGCGTCTTCGCGGTGATCTTCCGTAATCGCGCCGTCGCGGTGGCCCGGGCGGCCCGGCGGCAGGCCCAGCAGCGGGCCCGGCGCTAGCAGCCCCGCGACCCGACGCCCCCGGGTCCCGCGCAGGTCCCGGATCAGCCGCTCGGGACGGCGACGATGACCTGGCAGGCGTGCTGGGCGCCCGTAACCGGCGGCGCTCCGCCCACCCCCGTTACGTGCCGTCCCGTTCCCGGTGCCCAGCTGAGGGGCACGGCCTGGAACAACTTCGTGCAGGCCAACGAGATCCAGTCGGTCAACAACGGCGCCGGCTGAGCCGCGTCCCGCACCCGAGCCGGGACGCTCATCCGGCGCGCATGCGGGCGAGAGGTTCGCAACGCGGGACCTTCTGGCGCGGACCTTCTCAGGCCGACGACGCGGGGGCCGGGTCGAACAGGCCGAGCCGGTATGCGGTCGCCGCGGCCTCCCCGCGGCTGCCGACCCCGAGCTTGGCCAGGATGTTCGACACGTGCACGCTCGCGGTCTTGGCCGAGATGAACAGTTCCGCCGCGATCTCACGGTTGCTGCGCCCGGCCGAGACCAGTTCCAGCACCTCGAGCTCGCGTGCGGTCAGCCCCATCGGCGACGCCGGGCCCGCTGCGGCTGCCGCCGGTCCCGCGGCGCCCGGGGCGGCCGCACGTTCACCTGTGACGCCGGCCGCGGACCGATCGCCGACGGCGCGCAGGAGCCGGTGGGACAGCCGGGCGATCTCGTCGCTGAGCGGTGCCGCGCGCAGTCCCTCCGAGAGGGTGGTCGCGCGCCGCAGCCGTGTGGCCGCCCCGTCGCGGTCTCCGTCGGCCACAGCTGCCGCCGCTGCTGCGACGAGCGCTTCCGCCCCCGGGTGCGGCTGCCTGACCGCCGCCCAGGCGGCGGCCGCGTCATCCCACGCCGCCCGGAGCCCGTCGCGGGGCGGCTGCGCCTGCAGCACGGTCGCGGTGAATGTCCGCCGCCAGCCCTCCTGGACGGGCCCGTGCACCTCGAAGTCCGCCGCTATCCCGCGCAGCCGGTCCAGGAGAGCCACGGCGCTCTCCCGCTCCGCCTCGTCATGGCTCCCGTCGGTTTGCTGCAGCGCCAGCAGGCAGGCCCGGGCGCCGGAGACCAGCACCGGCCATCCGTAGCGGGTGAGGCTGCCGGGCAGGTCGTACCGGTCCAGCGCGTTCGCGGCCGCGGCGAGGGCTGCCTGACCGTCCCCGGCTGCGATGGTGGCGTCGATGTCCAGCTGGGCCAGCGGCAGATGGTGCTGGTCTTTGAACCGGACGCCGTCCAGTACGGCGCGTGAGCTAGCCGCCCACTGGGCCGCTACCGCGGCGTCACCGCGGGCCGCGGCGATCAGGCCGGACACCACGTCCAGCGACGCCTGGTTGAGTGGCGGTGGGAGGAGTTCCCGCGCGTGCTCCAGCACCTCGATGGCCTCGTCCCACTGGCCGAGCGCCATCAGCGGCTCGGCCAGGTTGATCGCCAGGAACGTGCCCGACGTGCGGAACAGCCCGTACTCTTCCGCGGTCGCCACGCCCCGGCGGGCTACCTCGGCCGCGGCCTCGTGGTCGCCCGCCCCCTCCAGCAGGTGCGACTCGTTGATCGCGACGTGCAGCAGGGTCTTGTAGGCATTCGCCTCCGCGGCGATCGCCCGCGCCCGCGCCACCATGTCCAGGGCCTCGCTGCCGCGCACCGCCATCGCGCCCGGATCGCAAACGAGCACCGCCAGCGTGAGCAGGGCGCTGGCCTCGCTGGCCGAATCACCGGCCTGGCGGGCCAGCCGGAGCGCCTCCTCCGTGGCCGTCAGGTCCTCGGGCCGGTGCCGTCCGCCATGCTTGCCGCACGCCAGCAGGATCCGGGTCCGGGCGGACGGGGACACGTCCGCGGGAACCAGGGCCAGCGCCTGCTTGAGGTCAGCGAGGTTGTCCCGCCCCAGCTGATGGCTGAAGTCGGCCCGCGTGTTCAGCAGCAGCGCGACCCGGACCGGCTCGCTTTCCGGATTCAGCTCAGCGAGCGCCGCGGTCGCGAAGGCCGTACCGCGCTCGGCGTCGCCAGCGTCGTAGGCCGCTGCGACCGTCTCCTCCAGCACCCGGGCGTGGTCCGCGCCGATCCGGTCCACCGCGTCCGGCACCTGATCCCACAGTTCCAGGACGCGGGCCACCAGCGTGAGCCGTTCGGCGTGCGCGACGGCCTTGCGTGCCTCCGCCGCGGCCTGCCACGCGCTGACCAGGGCCCACGTCACGTTGTGCGCGGAGTACCAGTGGTGCGCCATCTCGATGTGCGCGCGGTCGGGTGGCACGAGGCTGCGGTCGGCGTCGATGGCGCGGGCGAAACGGTCGTGCAGGCGGCCGTGCTCGCCGGGCAGCAGATCCTCATGGACGGCCTCGCGGATCAGGGCGTGCCGGAACACGTAGTCGTCCGCCTCGGTCCGGAGCGTGTTGGCGGTGACCGCGGGACGCAGGACCCGGGTCAGCTCGTCGGGGGACAGACCGCTGACCGCGGCGAGCAGCGCGTGCCCGACCCGCTCACCGCCCGCGCTGGCCACGCGCAGGAGCGCCTGTGACTCCTCCGGCAGCCGGTTGACACCGATGAGCAGCAGGTCGCGCAGGCTGTCAGGCAGCTCCCCGTTATCGGCGTCATGGCAGGTCAGCAGTGTCTCGAGGAACAGCGGATTACCCTCGGTCCGCCGGTACAGGCGATCCGTGTAGGCCACGTCCGGCACGCTGCCGATGATGCGGCCGGCCAGCTCCCCGGCCTCCCGCCGGGTGAGCCGGGGCAGGTCCATTCGCTCAACCCACTCGATCCGGTCCAGCTCGGCGATCAGCGGGCGCAGGGGATGGGTCCGGTGCAGCTCATCCGTGCGGTAGGTCACCACGATCAGCACGCCAGCCATCGCCCGCTGGTTGCGGACCAGGAAGGAGAGCAGATCCCGGCTGGACCGGTCGGCCCAGTGGGCGTCCTCGATGGTGAGGATGACCGGCGCGTCATCGGCGAGGTGGTCCAGCAGCACGAGCATCTGCTCGAACAGCCTGGCCCGCGCCTCGCCCGGATCCACGCCCGTTGGTGCTTCGCCAAGCTCCGGCAGCAGCCGGGCCAGCTCCCGTATGGCCCGGCCGGCCAGCATTCCGGCGATTCCCTCGACCCCGAGCTCGCGGACGAGGTCGCGCAGCACCGCGGAGAACGGCGCGAACGGCAGGCCGTCGGCTCCCAGTTCCAGGCAGCCGCCGATGAGCACCCGCGCGGCCGTGCCGGGTGCGCCCGGGCCCTGCCTGCCCGTTCCCGCCTGCCTGCCCGTTCCCGCCGCGTCCGTGCCTCGTGCGCCTGGGCCCCGCGCGCCTGTCTCCCGCAGGCTGTCCCGCTCGCCTGTGCCTCGTGCGCCCATCCCCGGCGAGCCCGTGGCCCGCTCGGCCGCGGTGAACTCGCCGATGAGCCGGGACTTGCCGACGCCCGCCTCACCGCCGATGAGGACGGTCGCCGGATTGCCCTCCCGTACCGCCGCGAACGCGGACCGGAGCCGGCTGATCTCACTGGCCCGGCCGACGAAGACGGAGCTGCCTTCTCGCCGTCTCATGCCCTCCAGAATGCCATCAGGCGCTGACAATTCCGAAAGATTAAACGGCCCGCCATCCCGGCCCTGGCCCGCAGAAACCCCGATTACCTCGTCCCCTCGCGCCGGGGGGACGACAGGGCCGTCCCCCCGGGCCAGCATTACCTCTGAGGGGACGGCGCCCGGCTCTGGCACGGTCATCGCGGCCCGTGTCTCAGGCCGCGTCCCGGCCGGTGATACCGCGGCCGCCCGCCGTGGCCGGGGCCGCGGATCCGGCACCATCCGGCCCGGATGTGTGCCCGGCCGGCCGGGCACCGGGGCGGAAGGAACCGTCCACATAGTCGGGTACGCGGACACCGGCGAGCGGGCCGGGGAAGTGACCCCGCCGCCGGTCCTTGCGGGCCTGGCGCGTAAGCCTGACGCGCCCCCTGGCCTGTGCTTCAGCCTGCCAGTCCGCCATCTGCAGAATGGCGATCGTGCGCATCATTTCCGGATGCATGGTTTTCTCCTCCCGATGAGGCGACCTGCCGATCGCCCGCACATTCAGGTTCGCCGTAAGGCCCCTCCCGCCGCATCGGGCGAATTCCTTATCTCTGCGGCAGCAGGCTGCCTTAGGCCCGGAGCCGGGAACCCGGGTGGCCTCTAAGGCCCCCGGACGCGCGCCGGAGGAGCGCCTAAGGCCCCCTTGACCTGCACCGGAATGTCCCAGCGAGCCTGTGTGTTTTACAACCTGGAGCCCTGGGAACTACGGCGTTTCTCGCCGTGCGGCGCTTAGCACTGCCGCGCCGGCCGGGGCCGCATAAACTGGCCAGGCCGCCGCATCGCGCGGCACCTCCCCGCACAGAACCGAGCGAGATTTCGCATGCCCACACGTAACGTCCAGGCCGGACCGGCCGCCGGCGAGCTGCAGACCCGCGCGACCCGCGACGAGATCAGGAACGTCGCCATCGTCGCGCACGTCGACCACGGCAAGACCACGCTGGTGGACGCCATGCTCTGGCAGTCCGGTGCCTTCCGCGCCGGGTCGCACGTCGCCGAGCGGGTGATGGACTCCGGCGACCTGGAGCGGGAGAAGGGCATCACGATCCTGGCCAAGAACACCGCGGTGCATCATGACGGGCTTGTCATCAACATCGTTGACACCCCGGGCCACGCGGACTTCGGTGGCGAGGTTGAGCGCGGCCTGTCCATGGTGGACGGCGTCGTGCTGCTGGTGGACGCGAGCGAGGGACCGCTGCCGCAGACCAGGTTCGTGCTGCGCAAGACGCTGGAGGCCAACCTCCCGGTCATCCTCGTGATCAACAAGGTCGACCGGGCCGACGCCCGGATCGCCGAGGTGGTGGACGCCTGCTACGAGCTGTTCATCGACCTCGACGCGACCGAGGAGCAGATCGAGTTCCCGATCGTGTACGCCGCCGCCCGCGCCGGGCGCGCCTCCCTCGAGCGGCAGGCGAACGGCGAACTGCCCGAGTCGCCTGACCTGGAGCCGTTGTTCCGGGTGCTCCGCGAGACCGTGCTCGCGCCGTCGTATGACCCGGACGCGCCGCTGCAGGCGCACGTCACGAACCTCGACGCGTCGTCGTACCTGGGCCGGATCGCGCTGTGCCGCATCTACAACGGCACGATGCGGCGGGGCCAGCAGGCGATGCTGTGCCGCCGGGACGGCTCCCTGGAGCGCGTGAAGATCTCCGAGCTGTTCCTGACCGAGGCGCTGGACCGCGTACCGGCCGATTCCGCCGGCCCGGGGGACATCGCGGCGATCGCCGGGATTCCCGGACATCATGATCGGCGAGACGATCGCCGACGTGGAGGACCCCCGCCCGCTGCCCCTCATTACCGTGGACGAGCCCGCGATCTCCATGACGATCGGCGTGAACACCTCGCCGCTGGCCGGCCGCGCGAAGGGCACCAAGGTGACCGCGCGCCTGGTCAAGGACCGGCTCGACCGGGAACTGGTCGGCAACGTGTCGCTGCGGGTGCTGCCCACCGAGCGGCCGGACACCTGGGAGGTGCAGGGCCGCGGTGAGCTGGCCCTGGCCGTGCTCGTGGAGACCATGCGGCGCGAAGGTTACGAGCTGACCGTCGGCCGTCCCCAGGTGGTCACCCGGGAAGTGGACGGCAAGGTGCATGAGCCCGTGGAGCGGCTGGCCGTCGACGTGCCCGAGGACTATCTCGGCGCCGTGACCTCGCTCCTGGCCGTGCGCAAGGGCCGGATGGAGAGCATGACCAACCACGGCACGGGCTGGGTCCGCCTCGACTTCGTGGTGCCCTCCCGTGGCCTGATCGGCTTCCGTACGCAGTTCCTGTCCGACACCCGCGGCACCGGCATCGCGCACCACGTGTTCGAGGGGTACGAGCCCTGGTCCGGCGATCTGCGGACCCGGCCGTCCGGGTCGCTGGTCGCTGACCGCACCGGGAACGCTGCCGCGTACGCGATGTTCAGCCTGCAGGAGCGCGGTTCGCTGTTCGTCTCGCCCGGCACCGAGGTGTACGAGGGCATGATCGTCGGCGAGAACTCCCGGTCCGACGAGATGGATGTCAACATCTGCCGCGAGCGCAAGGTGACCAACGTCCGTCAGTCCACCGCCGACGAACTGGAGCGGCTCGTTCCGCCGCGGCTGCTCAGCCTGGAACAGGCGCTCGAGTTCTGTGCCGACGACGAATGCGTCGAAGTCACGCCGGACGCGGTCCGCTTGCGCAAGGCCGTCCTGGACGGCAAGGAGCGCGGCCGCATGCGCGCCCGCAAGTCCCGCGGCGCTCAGGAGGGCTGACCGGCCGTGCGTTAAGAACGCGCATGGATGACATCCCGCTTCCCTGCGGTTTGTTAAGGTTTTCGGCAACGGTTGTGAAGCCAGCTGTTCCCGCCGGGAGGGCGGTGTTAATGGCTGCCGCATGCGCACATTTACTCGCTGCGGTGCCTCTCGGACGGCCGGCGGGAGGGATCTTGGCCCAGAATGGGCAGCAACCGTTGCTTTCGGTTTCGGTTGAGCAGCAAGTGCTATGGACAATCGTCCGGGTGACCGGCGAGCTGGACTACGCGACGCAGGGCAAACTCAGCGATTGCCTGTTGCGGCTCATCGGGAGGACCGGAGAGCCGCGTATCTGCGTGGACGTCGGGGAGCTCGACTTCTGCGATTCCTCAGGCATGGCCTGCCTGGTGGTCGCGGCGAAGGTGGCTAAGGCCCGGGGCGGTTCGCTGGTGGTGCTGCGGCCCGCCGCGCAGCTGGCCCGCAAGCTCGCGATCGTCGGCCTGGCCGCCATCCTGACGGTCATCGACGACCTTCCGTACGCCAGCGTCGCGCGGGACACGTAGTAGACCGCAGGAGCGCCCGATGCCCCAGCAGCGTCCGCCGTTCGTCATCCGCGCAAAGGGCGGTCGTCACCGGTTAGCACGTCGCTGACGATATGCGCGGCGCGTTCCGAGGGGAATGCGCCGCGCCTTCTCGCCTGCATCTCTCAGGCGGCAGAAACGGCGCTGCCCAAATCCGATGGAGCACGCCAAGCACACGAGTCACACCGGCCCTTGACCCTGCTCAGAAAGCCGCCTCTAAACGGTAACTTTCATGATCGGCGTCGGTTTTCCGCAGTATCTGCGGTTTTCCGACGCCGATCGGACCGCCATGGTTTGGAGACTGGCAAAGTAGCGGAAGCTGCCGCCGTTGCCGCCGCCGAGGGTAGGAGTACGCCATGGAAGAGGTCGGGCAGGTGCGCTGTTTCAGCCCGGTCCTCTACACGATCGATACGGTGGTCCCGCTGGTTTCGCTGGAGCAGCGGTCCACCTGGTATCCCGATCCGCACGCCCCGGGCGGGTCGTTCATGGAGTGGTGGCTGAACGCCGCCACCCTGCTCGGCTGGGTGCTGTCGTCCATCTTCGTGCTGTCCCTGACCCGGCTCGCCCGCGCTTCGTGACTCAATACGCGCGGTCCCCGCCGCGAGCGGCGGGGGCCCGGGAGATGAGGCTCGTCAAGAAGAATTCTCTGACTATAGTCAGAGAATGGACGAGGAAATGGTCAGTCAGGTCCGGAGCTTCAACCGGACCGTGACGCAGCGGATCGGCGCGCTGAACGAGGCGTTCCTTTCCCGCGACCGCCCGCTGGGGCAGGCACGCCTGCTCTGGGAGATCGGCCTGGATGGCAGCGATGTCCGGCGGCTGCGGTCCTGGCTGGACCTGGATTCGGGGTATCTGAGCCGGCTGCTGCGGGCCCTGCAGAACGACGGCCTGGTGGTCGTGGAGCCCAGCGGGGCCGACGGGCGGGTCCGTACCGTCCGGCTGACCGCGGCCGGGCTGGCCGAACGGGCGGTACTGGACCAGCGCTCCGACGAGGCGGCTGCCGCCATCCTCGGCCCGCTCAGCCGGCGGCAGCGCACCCGGCTGGTGCAGTCGATGGCCGAAACCGAGCGGCTGCTGACCGCCTCGGCGGTCGAGGTGACCGAGCGGAATCCCCGGGATTCCGGCGCCCGTTCCTGCCTGCAGGCCTACTTCGGCGAGATCGGCGGCCGGTTCGACGGTGGCTTCGATCCGGCCCGGAGCCTGATAAGTGACGATGAGATGACCCCGCCGGCCGGTCTCTTCCTGGTGGCCAGCCTGCACGGTGAGCCGGTGGGCTGCGGCGGGATCCGGTTCCACGACGGCGCGCCCGCCTACATCAAGCGGATGTGGGTGTCGCCCGCTGTTCGCGGCCTCGGGCTCGGCCGCCGCCTGCTCACCGAACTGGAGGCCCGCGCGACGGCCCGGCACGCTTCCGCCGTCCAGCTGGAAACCAACCGGACCCTGGGCGAGGCGATCGCCATGTACCGCTCCGCCGGGTACCAGGAGGTCGCGCCGTTCAACGACGAGCCCTACGCCCACCACTGGTTCGAGAAGACGCTCGGCTAACCCGCGCTCCTCCTGTGCCGGACATCCCGGCGACGCTCCGGCGGCCTAGGCTCCTGCGGCCGCGCCCGTTCCCGCACCCGCCGCGCCCGTCCCCGCTCCTTTCAGCCGCGTGGTCAGCCCAGCCAGCGTCGCCGCCGACGGCAGCGCGCAGTTCCCGCTGCTCGCGGCGGGCAGCAGCGCCACCATCGCCAGCTTCCCGCCCCGGTAGGGGAGGGATACGGCCGTCCAGCCCGCGGCCGTGGCCGTGCGGAACGCGCCGCCGTTCATGAACTTCACGCTGACCTGCTGGTTCCCCGCCGTGCTGAACGTTCCTGTCGTCGTCTCCGTGGGCTGAAATGGCGTCGCCCACGCCGCGTTCAGGTAGAGCGCGTCGGTCAGCACCCACCCGATCCCCCGCAGCGACCCGGGCGGGAGCAGCTGCGGAATCTGCCCGTCCGTCGCCGTGGCGATTCCCTGGCCTGCCACGCCGCCAGCCTCCAATGGTGACATGGACGTGCGACCACGGACCGCGGACCGCGAGCAGTGTCGCCCGGGCGTTAAATGAGCGACCGCGTGCGGTACGGCTTGTACCTGCCGCCGTTCGGGCCGTTCGGTGACCCGGTGGTGCTCGTTGACCTGGCGGTGCGGGCGGAGGCGGCCGGATGGGACGGGATCTTCCTCTGGGACCACCTGGTGTACGAGGGCCTGCCGATCGCCGACCCGTGGACCACGTTGGCCGCCATCGCTCAGGCCACCCGGCGGCTGCGGCTCGGCCCGATGGCCACCCCGCTGCCCCGCCGCCGTCCGTGGGTGGTGGCCCGGCACGCGGCCACGGTCAGCCGGCTGTCCGGCGGACGGCTGATTCTCGGTGCCGGGCTGGGTTCGGACGAGTCCGGTGACTTCAGCCGCTTCGGCGAGCCGGGCGGCCCGCGGGACCGTTCGGCTCTGCTCAGCGAGGGACTGGAGGTCATGCGGGCGCTCTGGTCCGGCCGGGCCTACCGTCACCAGGGCGGGTCTTATCACGTGGACCTGGAGAAGTCTGCGCCGGAACCGCACGCCATCCCGGTGTGGATGGCCAGCTCGGCTGACGCTCCGCGGGTCATCCGCCGGGCCGCCGCCTGCGACGGCATCTTCCCCAATCCTGGTGGCCGCGCGCTGACGCCGGACGAGGCTGCCGGGACCGTCGCGGCGCTCCGTCGTGCGGGCCTGCCCGCTGATCGGCCCTTTGACGTCGCGGTCGCCGGGAACGCCAGCCCCGCGTGGGCGGAACCCGCCACCGTGGATCTGGGCGCGCTGGCGCGGGCGGGCATGACCTGGTGGATGGAGTCACTCATCCACTTTGACCCGCTGGACCTATCCCTGCGGATCGTGGACGCTGGGCCACCCGGCTGACATGACCGGCTGGGTCTATCCCTGCGGATTGTTGAAGCCGGGCCGCCACGCTGACGCCGTCTGGCGCCGCGCCGCAGCCGCCGGCCGATGCCGCGCCGGCGGGACCTGGGTCCCAATCAGTGACTCCAGCGGGCCGTTGAACCAGTGGCCGCGCGGGCACCGTATCTTCGCGCTCTCCAGCGGGCCGTCGGTCGAGGTCACCGTGTACCGGTGCTCCACCTCGGCCGGCAGCCCGCACGTCGGGCAATCTATGAACGTCACACGAGTCTCCACGGCAGCCCCCTGTAAGCCGGTCCGACGGGTGAGGTCCCTTAATGAAGGGAGGGTGTGACGCGCCGTGTGATACACGCCGCCGGCCAGAAAAGCGCACGGCCGCCGCCAGGCGGGGGAAGCCCGGGAGACCCCTGTGAGCCTAGGTGAGGGAGAGGTAGACGGCGCTGCCGATACCGGCGACCAGGCAGTAGATCGCGAACGGCATCAGCGTGCGGGTGTGGTCCTGCAGGTAGCGCACGAGGAAGCGGAGGGCCAGGAACGCGCCGACGCCCGAAACGATGCTGCCCGCCAGCACCTGGCCGCGGATGCCGCTGGCGTCCGGGCCGGTCAGCTCGCCGAGCTTGAGCGCCCCGGCGGCGAAGATGACCGGCGCGGACAGCAGGAAGGAGAACCGCGCCGCGTCCTGGCGCGACAGCCCGCGGGACATCCCGCCCACCATGACCACACCATCCCGGCTGATCCCGGGCAGCAGCGCGAAGATCTGCAGCGCGCCGAGGGCCGTGCCCCGCAGATATCCCACCTGAGCCAGCCGCGCGTCGGCGTCAACGGCCTCGGTGGCCTCCTGCTGGCGGACCGCGCGCTGACCAGCCGAGTGCCGCCCGGCCACCTGCGTGCGTGACGCGGCCACCTGCGCGCGTGGCGCGGCCGCCTGCGCGCGCGGCGCGGCCGGCCCCCACGGTGCGGCATCCCGCTCATCCGCGTAGCGCCCGGGTGCCCGGTCGTAGGGTCCAGCGTCGCCTGCGTAGCGCCCGGGTGCCCGGTCGTAGGGTTCCGCCTGGTAGTACCCCAACCGGTCGTAAGGGCTCGTGCGGTCGTACGGCTCCGGCTGGTCGTACGGCCCGGGCTGGTCGTAGTACCCCGGCGCACCCGGGTAGGAGCCGCCCGTCCCGTCGTGGCGCCCAGGCCCCCGGTCGTAAGGCGCAGGCGCCCGGTCGTAGGGCCCCGGCGCCTCGTCGTATGGCCATCCCCGCTCACCGGGGGACCCGGGCCCCATCGCGGCGCGCTCTCGCGCCTCCGGGCGCGCCCCCGGCGTCATGGCGCGATTACGGTTGGGCCCGGCGACCCAGGTCTCCTCGGCCACCGGCCGGGGGGCGGCCGGGTGTGACGCCGCGACCTCGCGGCGGCGGAGCCGTTCGCCGCCGAAGAGGACGAGGCCGTTGACGGTCAGGAAGATCGCGGTCACCACGGGCTTGGCGAACGTGCTCTGCACCGCGTGCTGGAGCAGCGCGCCGACGATGCCGATCGGGATGGTGGCCAGAACGATCATCCAGGCGAGCTTCTGGTCGGCGGTCTCGATGCGCCGGTGCGCGACCGAGGTGACGAACCCGGTGATGATCCGCAGCCAGTCCCGCCAGAAGTAAATGATCATGGCGATCGCGGTGGCCACGTGCAGCCCGACGATGAACGCCAGATACGGCGAATGCGGCCGGGAGATGCTCAGGTCCCGCGCCCAGCTGCCGCCCACCAGCGCCGGGATGAGCACGCTGTGGCCGAGGCTGGACACGGGGAACAGCTCGGTCACCCCCTGGAACAGACCGACGACCACTGCCTCTGGATAGGTCAGGTGGGGGACCATGTCCGCCTTTCGCTCCCGCGCAACGCCGGCCAGCGTGAACCAGCCGGAGAATAATTCTTAACGAACGTGCGTACGACCCGCCACTAGCGCCGCGTGTCCACCGGCGAGGGCAGGGACAGAGTACCGGCGGCCACCATCGGCCACTGGGCAGCCGGAGCAATCGCGCATCAGGAGCCGGAAATTCAGCCTTCCCGGGTCGCCGGCCGTCCCAGGCGCCCGCGCCCGTCCCTGGCCGGGCCCGGCCGCCGCCTGCGCCTTAGATGGCGATGGTCGCGAGCTTGCGCCCGGCGCCGTCCGCCAGGGCCGCGAGATGGGTGCCGTTCCCCGTGACCACCGCGTCTCCCCGCCGGAGCGCGCACTCAGCGACCGATGCGTCCACAGCGCCGGGGGACACGGTGCAGCGGCCCAGCAACACGCCCGTGGCCCTGGCCCGCTCTGCGTCCAGCGCATCAACCTGGCAGCCGCTCAGCAGCCGCTCCAGATTGGCCTGCCGGCCGGACCGGTAGACCTCCGCGAGCGCCGCGGCCGGGACGGTGGGCTGCACGCCCCGGGCCAGCGCCCGCGCGTGGATCAGCCACATGCGCCGGTCGTTCCGTTCGGCGGCGATCAGGGCACCGGAGTCGTAGGTAAGGCCGCTCATTCCGGCCGGCTCACGCCCGCCGCGTCGAGGGCCGCGTCGGCCTCGGCGATCTCCTCCGGGCTGAACGCCCCGTGCCCGGCTTCCCAATTGCGCACCGCGTGCTGACCGGCCCGGATTGCCAGCAGGTACTGCAGTCCCTCCGCGACCAGTGCCGACACGGTGGTGTGGCTGGCCTCAGCCTCGGCTTCGGCTGCGGTCCAGATGATGTCGGGCACCGATACCGATTTCTTGACAACGGTACTCATCCCGCAATGGTACGACCACGGTACGACCGCAGCAAGAACCATGCCAGGGACGGCGGGCGCCGCCGATGGTGAGGAGCCCGGATCACAGCGGCACGCCTTCCGCCCAGATCACATATGTGGATCAGTCGGGCCTGTCCTGCCCGGCGGCGTGTGGTCACGGGAGTATATTCCTGCTCGGTGCAGGCCCCTTTTGTGGCTTTCGGGGAGCATTCGAACACTTGAGGCCAGGGGGGCGTGGGCGTCCCGTGAGATCGAGGTGCTGCGTGATCAGACGCTGTTTCGGGGCGGGGCTACTGGCGGGCACGCTCGTGGCCATCCCCGTTCTCGCCGCGACCGCCGCCGTGGCCGCTGGGTCCATCAGGTCCGCCGGAGACGGAGGGATCACCGGATCCCGCAGCCATCACCGGATCCGCAGCCGTCACCGGATCCGTCAGCGCCGCAAAGGTCGCCCGCGCCGCCTGGTCCGCGTCCGCAGCCAGAGCCGCGGACGCGGCCGATGCCGCGGCCATGGCCAGCTGGCGGGTGGCGGCCAGCCTCCAGGCCAAGAACCAGCGCATCCAGCTCAGCGACGTGGCCGCCGACGCCGCGAACGACGCCTGGGCCATCGGCTCGGTGCGGATGGCGAACCAGGCCAGCTTCCGGCCGGTCATCGAGCACTGGAACGGCCGCGCCTGGCAGCAGGTAACACTGCCCGCCAGCGTGCTGAAGACGCTGGGCACGTCCAGCGTGCACGCCACGATCGGGGTGTCCGCGCCGGCCAACGTGTGGGCCTTCGGCAACGGCGGCTACTGGCTGCACTGGAACGGCAAGCAGTGGACGGCGGGACGGCTGGCCATGCCGGCGCCGGCTGCCCTCGGGCCCTACGTCGGCTCACCCCTGGTCTTCAGCCCGTCCGACGTGTGGGCCTTCGGCGACTACCAGACCAGGAGCGGCACGCTCGTCCCGTACGGCGTGCACTTCAACGGTCAGGCCTGGCAGCCGTTCACCACGTCCGGCCATCTTGGCTTCGCGGCCGAGAGCGCGGTGTCGCCCACCGACATCTGGGCCCTGATGAACGCGGGCGTCTCCGGATCCGGCGGCGCGCTCACCCGCTGGAACGGCAGCCAGTGGGCACACGTGCCGCTGCCGTCCGCGCTGACCGCCTCGGCCACGCTCTACAGCGTCTACGCGCAGTCGGACTCCGATGTCTGGGTCGGCGGGAAAGCTAAGAGGACCGGTAACGGCGTGGTGGCGCACTGGGACGGCACGACGTGGACCACCGACACCTTCGGCCCGGTCAAGAACTTCTCCCAGGACGCGCTGGTCCAGATGGTCTCCGACGGCCAGGGCGGCATCTGGGCGCTGGCCTCGTGCACGCTCGGCTCCTGCTGGCGGCTGTGGCACTACAGCGGCGGTCAGTGGCACGGTCCCGTCCAGCCCAGCATCAACGGCGCCTCGATGTTCGTGGCCGAGCTTGCGCACGTACCGGGCACGACGGCGGTGTGGGCGGCCGGCGGCAGCACCACCGGCTCCGTCTCGGGCGGGTTTATCGCGCTGCAGGGCACCGTTCCGGCGCCGAAGCAGCCTGCGCCGCACGCAAAGGCGAGGCCGCGGCCGCCTGCGCGCCCGGTTACCTGCACGAACATGTGACCGGGAGCCCCGCGCATGCGCGGGGCTCCCGGTGACCGAGCCGCTCAGACCGTGTTCGGGACCTCGGGGGTGTCCTTCGGCGCGGGACGGCGGGAGATCTTGGAGCCGAGCCACACCAGCGGGTCGTACTTCCGCCCGACCACGCGCTCCTTCATCGGGATCAGCGCGTTGTCGGTGATCTTGATGTGCTCGGGGCAGACCTCGGTGCAGCACTTCGTGATGTTGCAGAGGCCCAGGCCGAAGTCGTCCTGCGCGATGTTCCGCCGGTCGGCCTCGTCGGCCGGGTGCATCTCCAGCTCGGCCACCCGCATGAGGAAGCGCGGCCCGGCGAACGGGTTCTCATTCTCAGGGTGGTCGCGGATGACGTGGCAGGTGTTCTGGCACAGGTAACACTCGATGCACTTACGGAACTCCTGCGATCGGTTCACGTCGACCTGCTGCATCCGGAACTCGCCCGGCTTGATCGACGGGTCCGGCGAGAACGACGGGATCTGCCGCGCCTTCGCGTAGTTGAACGAGACGTCGGTCACCAGGTCCCGGATGACCGGGAAGGTCCGCAGCGGCGTGATGTCCAGGACGTCGGTGGGCTCGAAGATCGACATCCGCGTCATGCACGCGAGCCGGGGCCGCCCGTTGATCTCCATCGAGCAGGAGCCGCACTTGCCGGCCTTGCAGTTCCACCGGATGGCCAGGTCGCCGGTCTGGGTCGCCTGCAGCCGGTGCAGTACGTCCAGGACGACCTCGCCCTCGTTGACCTCGACCTGGTAGTCGGTCAGCTTTCCCGCGCCCGCGTCGCCCCGCCACACGCGCAGGTTTGCCTGGTAACCCATGTCAGTGCTTCTCCTCTTGCGCGGCCTTCTGCGTGGCCGTCTCCGTACCGGTGGCCGCTGGTATGTCCGTCTCTGCTGCCGCGCCCGCCGGGCTGTCCGTGGCCGTTCCGGGAGCGGCCGCAGCCTCCGCGGGGAGCTCCTCTTCGGTCAGGTACTTCTTCAGCTCGGCGCGGTCGAACAGTTCCATCAGGTCGGGCCGCATCGGTTTCACCGGCTGGCGCCAGAGCGCCACGTGGTCGCCGGACATCGAGCAGATCAGGTTGACCTTCCGCCATTCCGGCGACATGACTGGGTAGTCGTCGCGGGTGTGGCCGCCGCGCGACTCCTGCCGTTCCAGCGCCGCCATCCCCACGCACTCGGCGACCAGGAGCATGTTGCGCAGGTCGAGGGCGAGGTGCCAGCCGGGGTTGTAGCCGCGGCCGCCCTCGGCGCTGACCTGGCTGACCCGCTGCCGGTATTTCTCCAGCTCCTTCAGCGCGGTCGTCATTTCCGATTCCTTGCGGATCAGCCCAACCAGGTCGTTCATGGTCTGCTGCAGGTCGGCGTGCACCGCGTACGGGTTCTCCCCGCCGGCCCGCTCCAGCGGCTCGGACGCCTCCGCGACGGCGCCCTCCAGATCGGCCGCCGGAGCCTCCGGGCGGCCGGTCAGCCCCTCCAGGTACTCCACCGCGCCGAGGCCAGCCCGCCGGCCGAAGACCAGCAGGTCGGACAGGGAGTTGCCGCCGAGCCGGTTCGACCCGTGGAAACCGCCCGCGACCTCGCCCGCGGCGAACAGCCCGGGCACGGCCGTGGCCGCGGTGTCCGGCTCGACCTCCACCCCGCCCATCATGTAGTGACAGGTGGGGCCGACCTCCATTGGCTCCTTGGTGATGTCGACGCCGGCTAGTTCCAGGAATTGGTGGTGCATCGACGGCAGCTTCCGCAGAATCTCCTCGGCGGGCAGCCGCGTGGATACGTCGAGGAATACGCCGCCGTGCGGCGAGCCCCGCCCGGCCTTGATCTCGGAGTTGATCGAGCGGGCGACCTCATCCCGGGGCAGCAGCTCGGGCGGGCGGCGGTTGTGCTCCGGGTCGGTATACCAGCGGTCGCCCTCTTCCTCGGTCTCCGCGTACTGCGCGCGGAACACGTCCGGCACGTAGTTGAACATGAACCGCTTGCCCTCGGAGTTGCGCAGCACGCCGCCGTCGCCGCGAACGGACTCGGTGACCAGCAGGCCGCGCACCGAAATGGGCCAGACCATGCCGGTCGGGTGGAACTGGACGAACTCCATGTTGAGCAGGTTCGCCCCGGCCAAAAGGGCCAGCGCGAGCCCGTCGCCGGTGTACTCCCAGGAGTTGGACGTGACCTTGAACGTCTTGCCGATGCCGCCGGTGGCCAGGACCACGGCCGGGGCCTCGAAGAAGACGAACTTCCCGGTGTCCCGGACGTAGCCGAACGCACCCGCGATCCGCCCGCCCGGGTCCTTGACCAGCTGGGTGATCGTGGTCTCCGCGAAGACCTTGATCATCGCCTCGGGGTCCCCCTGGGAGACGGCGTCGTCCTGCTGCAGCGCGACTACCTTCTGCTGCAGCGTGCGGATCAGCTCCAGGCCGGTCCGGTCGCCCACGTGCGCCAGCCGGGGATACTCGTGGCCGCCAAAGTTCCGCTGGCTGATCTTGCCGTCCTTGGTCCGGTCGAACAGCGCGCCCCAGGCCTCGAGCTCCCAGATGCGGTCGGGCGCCTCCTTGGCGTGCAGCTCGGCCATCCGCCAGTTGTTGATGAGCTTGCCGCCGCGCATGGTGTCCCGGAAGTGAACCTGCCAGTTGTCGCGGGGGTTGACGTTCCCCATCGCGGCGGCGGCGCCGCCCTCGGCCATGACCGTGTGGGCCTTGCCGAACAGGGACTTGGAGATGATCGCGGTTTTCTTGCCCTGCAGCCGGGCCTCGATCGCGGCCCGGAGCCCCGCACCGCCCGCGCCGATCACTACGACGTCGTAGGAAAAACGCTGGATTTCGGTCATGCCTAATGCCGCCTCAGTTGAAGAATCGCAGGTCGCTGATGGCTCCGCTGGACACGAGCATCACGTAGAGGTCGGTCAGCATCAGCGTCCCGAGCGTGGTCCACGCGAGCTGCATGTGCTTCGCGTTGAGCTTGGAGATCTGCGTCCACATCCAGTATCGCGCCGGATGCTTGGAGAAGTTCTTCAAGCGGCCGCCAGTGATGTGCCGGCAGGAGTGGCAGGACAGCGTGTACGCCCATAGCAGCACCACGTTGACGACGATGATCAGCGTGCCCAGGCCGAAGCCGGCCCCGCCGTCCTTGCCGTGGAACGCCTGGACCGCGTCGTAGGTGTTGAGGATCGAGATGAGGATCACGACGTAGAAGAAGTAACGGTGCAGGTTCTGCATGATCAGCGGGAACCTGGTCTCGCCGGTGTACTTCTCGTGCGGCTCGCGCACCGCGCACGCGGCCGGCGCCCGCCAGAACGCCCGGTAGTACGCGCGCCGGTAGTAGTAGCAGGTCAGCCGGAAGCCGAGCACGAATACCAGCGACACGATCGCGTACGGGATGATCGGCGGCACCGCCGGGAACCAGTGGCCGAGACTGCTGGATCCGGGCACGCACTCGCCGCTGACACACGGCGAGTAGAACGGTGTCAGGTAGTGGTAGGCCGGTACCCAGTAGTAGGCGCCCATGAAGACCCGCACGGTCGCGTACAGCACCCAGATGGTGAGCAGTGTGAGGACGATGCCGGGCTGTCGCCACCACGGGTCCGTGCGGAGCGTTTTCTCCGCGATCTGTGCCCGCGTCCTTGCAGGCGACTCCAGAGATTGCGTCATCCTCGACGTCCTCGCTGCCTTGTCGTTATGGGTCGCGCCCGCTCCGGCCATGCCCCGTCGCCCGCGGGTGTGCTTGTGTGCTCCCGAACTTATTCCAGTAGACAGCCAATTTCTGCCCCTGGGCGCCGTTCCCGCCTGTGACACTTGCTACACTGCCCGTCCGCACCGGCCGGGCGCGCAAAATTTAGCCGAACGGACCTATGCGACTTGTTATACGTCCGGGCTAGTCCTCGTCCAGGGCCGAATGGCCCTGATCCAGGGCCTGGCGCAAATAGTCGACCTGGAGCAGTAGCAGGTTCTCGGCCACGACTTCCTGCGGTGTCATATGCGTCACCCCGGACAGCGGCAGGACCGTGTGCTGATACCCCGCGGCGAGCAGCGCGGACGACAGCCGGAGGGTATGCGCGACCACCACGTTGTCGTCGGCCAGCCCGTGAATGATCATCATCGGCCGGAACTCGCTCTTGCCCCCGCCTTCGCGCGCCAGCCGTTCGGCGTCCCGGACGGGGGAGCAGTTGTCGTAGGCCTCGGGGTGGTCGGCGGGCAGGCCCAGGTACCGCTCGGTGTAGTGCGTGTCGTAGAGGCGGTACTCGGTTACCGGCGCCCCCGCGACGGCCGCGTGGAACACGTCCGGGCGGCGCAGCACGGCCAGCGCGGACAGGTACCCGCCGAACGACCAGCCCCGCATCGCGACTCGCGACAGGTCCAGGTCACCGAACTGCTCCGCGGCCGCCAGCAGCGCGTCCACCTGGTCCTCCAGCACCGGGTCGGCCAGGTTACCGGCCACCGCCCGGTCCCAGGCCGGCCCGCGGCCCGGCGTGCCCCGGCCGTCCGCGACCAGCACCGCGAACCCCTGCTCGGCGAACCACTGCGAGGTCAGGTAGGCGCTGCGCGCCGCCAGCACCCGCTGCGCGTGCGGGCCGCCGTACGGGTCGAGCAGGACGGGCAGCGGCCCCGTGCCGGGGCCATACCAGGAGGGGAACAGCAGCGCCGCCCGGATCCGGCGCGGGCCGAGCGCCAGCAGGGTGGGCCGCGGGCCGGGCAGATTCGGGGTCTCGTCGTAGCAGCCGATCGGCCGCGCCGGCCCGCCCGCGCGCTCGACCCAGACGATCGCGCCGTCGTCGTCCAGTGTCCGGCCGCTGACCACCGTGGTGCCGCCCGCGCGCCGCCCGCCGAACACCCCGGGACGGTCCGATACCGGCCGCACGCCGTCCGGGCCGTAGCTCCACAGGCCGATCCGCGTGGGCTCGTCCGACGCGGTGAACAGGACGGTATTGGCGTCCACGCTCAGGATGTCGCGGACCTGCAGGCCGGGCGGCGTCACCGGCTCGGCCCGGCCGCCGGACAGCTCGTCCGGGGTGGCGGCCACCACCCGCCGGGTGTCGTCCGCGGTGACGGTCCACACGATCCGGCCATCGGCCGTCCACGCGGGGACGCCGGGCACGATGTCGACCCAGTCCGGATCCGTGTCCTCCCGCAGCAGCGAGGTCGCGCCGGTGCCCTGGTCGGCGACCAGGATCTGCATCCGGCGCTGGTCGCGGCTCTGTACCACGATCAGCGGGTCCGGTGATCCGCCCTTGCCGTCCCAGCAGGCGGTCACCAGGTAGGGGAACGCGTTCCGGTCCCATTCGACCGGCGTGAGGCCGCCGTCCAGGTCGGCCAGGACCAGTGAGACGTCCGCGTTGGCCGTGCCCGCGGCCGGGTACGCGACCTCGGCCGGGGGCCGTTCCGGGTTGGCCGGGTCGGCGATGTACCAGCGCGTGACCGGGGTCTCGTCCACCCGCGCGACGAGCACCGCGGTGCCGTCCGGCGCCCACCAGTACCCCCGCGAACGGCCCATCTCCTCGGCGGCGATGAATTCGGCCAGCCCGTAGGTGACCGCCGGGTTCTCGTCCGGACCGGCCACCGCCCGGTCCCCGATGCGGCCTGCTCCAGCGCTGGCCTCGCTCCCAGCGCGCCTCGCTCCCAGCGCCGCCTCGCCCACGAGCCCGGCATCCAGGCTCGCCACCCGCAGCGCCCGGCCGCTCACATAAGCGATCCGCTGCCCGGTCGGATCCAGCCGCGGGTCCAGCGCCGGCTCCTCCAGTGCCAGCTCGCGCAGCGCCAGCTACCGCTCCAGCCCCAGCCACCCCGCCAGCCCCAGCCACCCCGTCAGCCCCAGCCACCCCGTCAGCCCCAGCCACCCCGTCAGCTTCAGCGACCCCGTCAGCTTCAGCGACCCCGTCAGCTTCAGCAGCCGCTTCAGGCTCGCCGGCCCCAGCAGCAGCAACGAGATCCACCGCGAAAACCCGGCCCGCCAGGCTGAACACGGCCGTGCGCAGGGCCGCGTCCACCGCGTATGAGACGATGCCGCCCGCCTGCTCACGGACCCGCTCCCGGCGCCGCTTCTCCTCCGGCGGCAGGTCTTCCTCGCCCGCGGTGCTGAGCCGGACGGGATCGGCGATCAGCCGTTCGGTCCCGGTGGCGACGTCGAGGAGCCACAGGCAGGTCTGCGGGTCGGAGCCGTTCTTGCTGCGCAGGAACGTGATCCGGTCCCCGGCGGGGGAAATGGCGAACGCTCGCGGCACGCCCAGGCTGAACCGGCGGGTTCGGGCCTGCTGCCGGGGGAAGCTCTCGGTCATGGACATAGATCCTGCCAGCCCCGGCTACTCTCACGTCTCGTGACCTCATCCCTGGACCGCCGCCTGCTGCTGGTGCACGCCCATCCCGACGACGAATCGATCGGCACCGGGGCGACGATGGCGAAGTACGCCGCCGAGGGCGCCCGCGTCACCCTGGTGACGTGCACGCTCGGCGAGCTCGGCGAGATCATCCCACCGGAGCTGGCCGCGCTGGCCCCCGAGCGCGACGACCAGCTGGGCGGCTACCGGATCGGCGAGCTGAACGCCGCCTGCCAGGCGCTCGGGGTCACCGACCACCGGTTCCTGGGTGGCCCGGGCCGCTGGCGGGACTCCGGCATGATCGGCACCCCGGGCAACGGCGATCCGCGTGCCTTCTGGCAGGCGGATGTGGAGGAGGCGGCTACCGCGCTGGCCGCCGTCGTCCGTGAGGTCCGCCCGCAGGTCATGGTCACCTACGACGACGACGGGTTCTACGGGCACCCCGATCACATCCAGGCGCACCGCGTCGCCTGGCGGGCGTTCCAGCTGGCCGCCGACCCGGCCGTCGCCATCGAGGCCGGTGCCGCCGGTGCCGCCGGGGCCAGTGCCGGGGACGGCGGCCCCGCGCTGCCGCCGTGGCAGGTCGCCAAGTTCTACGCGAGCACCACCCCGCAGTCCGTCCTGGATGCCGAGATCGAGACGCTGCAGGCCACCATGCTGCCGGACGGCTTCGTCCTGCCGGCCTCGGCGGCCGACCTGGTTTACGGCGTGCCGGACGAGCAGGTGACGACCGAGATCGACGCGTCCGCGTACCTGGACGTGAAGCTGGACGCGATGCGCGCGCACGCCACCCAGATCACCGTGGACGGTGTGTTCTTCGCGCTGTCGAACAAGGTGGCCCAGCTGGCGTCCGGCGTTGAGCACTACGCGCTGCTGACCGGCGAGCGGGGCCCGGACGGCCCCTACGGGCGCGAAGACGACCTGTTCGCCGGGGTCGACGAGTGCCCGGTGACGCCGCCGGTCCCGGACGGTGCCGCCGCGGGGCGTGCTGGGTAGCCTTGCTAGGCATGGGACCCGGGGCGAACGAGCCAGAAAGGCAGGCGCAGCAGACGCCAGAGCCGCCCGTCACCGACCCCGTAAGACGTGACCGCGCGGTACGTGACCACCCGGACCAGCGGGAAGCGTTCGTCACCGGCGGCGCCTACGGCGTGCTGTTCGTGCTGGGGGCCATCCAGGGGATCATGGGGTCCTTCGGGTACAGCTGGATGGTGGGCCCGGTGCCCGCGGCCGCGCTGGGCTGCTGCGTGGTGCTTCTCGCGACCTGCCTGCTCGCCGGCTGGGCCATGCGCTCGCTCGCCGGTGCGCTCGTGCCCGCCGTCGGCTGGCTCCTCGTGTCGTTCCTGCTGGCCATGCCGGACGCCGGGGGGAGCGTGATCATCACCGGCACCACCGCCGGCGAGTGGTACCTCTACGGCGGCGCGGTCAGCGCCACCATCGGGGTCGCGGGCGCGTTCGCGCTCTGGATTCGCGGTATGCCGGGCGCGAAGCCGCTGCGGTGACGGACCCCGACCCGGACGCCTTCCGGCTTGCCACCGGGCAGTTCGCCACCGGCATCGTGGTCATCGCGGCCACCACGGAGGGTGTCACCCACGCGATGACCGTGAACGCGTTCACGTCCGTATCGCTGGACCCGCTGCTGGTTCTGGTCTGCGTGGAGAAGGCGGCGCGCTTCCACGACGCGGTGCTGGCCGCGGGCACCTGGGCCGTATCGGTGCTCAGCGAGGACGCGGAGAAGACCGCGCGCTGGCTCGCGACCCGCGGCCGTCCGCTCGACGGCCAGCTCGACCAGCATCCGCATCATCCGGGCACGATCACCGGCGCCCCCATCCTCGACGATGCGCTGTCCGCGCTCGAATGCCGGACGTACGCGGTGTACGAGGGCGGCGACCACAGCATCGTCGTCGGCGAGGTCCTGGCCGTGCACGCGCCGCCCGCCACCGCGGACGGCCCTGGCCCGCTGATCTACCACGCCGGCCGCTACCGCCGCCTCCCCGGCCGCTGACCCGGCCGTTCGTTCTCCCCCGGCTACCCTCCCGCTCTCGTCTCCTGACCGGGCCGTTCGTGCCCCTCCGGTTCCGCGCCCGCGCTCTCGTCTCCTGACCGGGCCGTTCGTGCCCCTCCGGTTCCGCGCCCGCGCGCCTGACCGAAGCTCCTTGCCGTTAGTGCCCTCCGGCCCGGCCCGTTTGCCTGCTTCGCGGCCGCCCCTCCCTGCCCGTCCTCGGGTGGTGCCACGCTCTCACCTGTGCTGATGCCACGATGGCGCAGGACTGGCTTAGATATGGCGTCTAATTTCTTGCTTATGGCACCACAGTGGTGCCATAATGATGCCATGAACCTCACGCCATACGTCGACGCTCTCCGCCGCGATCTCGCCGTGGCCGCCGCGGCGGGCGGGGACGACGCTCGGGCCCTGGCCGAGCGGCTCACCGCGCCGCTGGAATCGGCGGTGCGGCTCGCCCTGCTCGATGCGCTGTCCGCGGCCGCCGACGAAATCACCCGGGACCTCGCACCGGGCTCGGTCGAGCTGCGCCTGCGCGCCCGCGAGCCCAGCTTCGTCGTCACCCCGCCGCCCGCCGAATCGTCCTTCGACGACCAGGAACCGGCCATCGCGGCCGGGCCCGCCGTCGCGCCACCGGTCCCGCCTGGCCCTGCCGGAGGGGGAGGACGACGCGATGTCCCGGATCAACCTGCGCCTGTCCGAGAGCCTCAAGGGCCGGGTTGAGGAAGCCGCCGGCCAGGCCGCCTGTCGGTCAACGCCTGGCTCGTCCGGGCGGCCGCGGCCGCGCTCGAGGGCGTCGCGGACCGCGGCCACCGTGACCGGGGTCCCGGACGGCGCGCCCCGCTCCGCGGTCAGCGCTACAGCGGCTGGGTCCGCTGACACCACCTGGAGGAATTTGCCATGCCCGCCTTCGATACCCCCGAGCCGATAACGGCCACGATCGAGATCCTCACCGGGGACGTCCGGATCAGCGCCAGCGATCGTGCCGACACGGTGGTCCACGTTCGCCCCACCGATGCATCCCGCGAACTGGACGTGCGGGATGCCGAGCAGACCCGCGTCGAGTACGCGGCCGGACGGCTTCTGGTCGCCGCGCCGAAACCGCACGCGCTGAGTTTCTTCGGCAAGCCCGGTTCCATCGACGTCACGATCGAGTTGCCCGCGGGCTCGCGCCTGCAGGGTGACGCCGCGATGGCCTCATTCCACGCCACCGGGCGGCTCGGCGAATGCCGCGTCAAGACCGCGCTGGGCGACCTGGACTTCGGCGACACGGGCGCCCTCGACCTGAATTCCGGCGCCGGGAGCATCGCCGTTGACCGCGTGGCCGGCCCGGCCGAGGTCAGCACCGGGTCCGGCCGGGTCCGCCTGGGCGAGATCGCCGGCACCGCGGCGATCAAGAACTCCAACGGTGACACCTGGATCGGGGAGGTTGCCGGCGATCTGCGGGTGAAGGCGGCCAACGGCGCCATCGCCGCCGACCGCGCCGGCGCCGGTGTCACGGCCACCTCCGCCAACGGTGACATCCGGATCGGTGACCTGACCCGCGGCTCGGCGTCGCTCAAGACCGGCTTCGGCGGGATCGAGATCGGCATCCACTCCGGCACCGCCGCCCGCCTCGACGTCTCCACCCAGTTCGGCTACGTGCGCAACCTGATGGACCCGGCCGAAAGCCCCGGGTCGTCCGACGAGATCGCCGAGGTGCGCGCGCGCACCAGTTACGGCGACATCGTGATCCGCCGCGCCGGGACACCAGACCCGGCGTCCCCCTCAGCCCACGCCTCCTGGAAGGAAGAACAATGACCGCCCGTGACGAGACCAGGCTCGCGATTTCCGTGACCGGTCTGCGGAAATCCTTCGGCCGCACGGCGGTGCTCGACGGCATCGACCTGACCGTGCCCGAGGGGACGATCTTCGCCCTGCTCGGCCCGAACGGCGCCGGCAAGACCACCACCGTGCAGATCCTTTCCACCCTGATCACCGCTGACGGCGGCCAGGTTCGCGTGGCTGGGCACGACGTGGCCGCCGAGCCCGACGCGGTCCGTGCCGCGATCGGCGTCACCGGCCAGTTCTCGGCGGTCGACAACCTGCTGACCGGCGAGGAGAACATGCTGCTAATGGCGGACCTGCATCATCTGGGCCGCCGCGAGGGCCGGCGCGGACGGCGGCGCTGCTCGACCGCTTCGACCTGACCGCGGACGCGGGCAAGCAGGCGGCCGCCTACTCCGGCGGCATGCGGCGCCGGCTCGACCTCGCGATGACCCTGGTCGGCGACCCACGGCTGATCTTCCTCGACGAGCCGACCGCCGGGCTGGATCCGCGCAGCCGCCGGACGATGTGGCAGATCATCCGCGACCTGGTTGCGGGCGGCGTCACGATCTTCCTCACCACTCAGTACCTCGAGGAGGCCGATCAGCTCGCGGACCGGATCGCGGTGCTCGACCGCGGCGTCATCGTCGCCGAGGGCAGCGCCGCGGAACTCAAGCGCCGCGTCCCCGGCGGGCACGTCCGCCTGCACTTCGCCGGCGCCCGTGACCTGGAGATGGCCGCCCGTACGGTCGGCGCAGCCGCGCGCGACGACGAGGCGCTGACCTTGCAGGTGCCTGGCGACGGGGACGCGCGTTCCCTGCGTGACCTGCTCAATCAGCTCGCCGGCGCGTCGGTCGAGGTGGACCGGCTGTCGATCCACACCCCGGACCTCGATGACGTCTTCCTGGCCCTGACCGGCCAGCCCCCGGCCGCTCAGCCAGCAGCAGCCCAGCCGGCCAGCCCCCAGCGGTCCGGCCGGCTGGACGCCACCCCACCGGAAGCCCGCGCACAGAAAGCCAGCTCACGATGACCGCCATGTCCTACACCGTGTCCGATTCGGCCACCATGCTCCGCCGCGACCTGCGGCACATGCGGCGCTACCCGTCCATGACACTGATGCTCGTCGGTTTGCCGATCATCCTCCTGCTGCTGTTCGTGTACGTCTTCGGCGGGACGCTCGGCGCCGGGCTGGGCGGTGTGTCCGGTGGCCGCAGCGCCTACGCCAACTACGTGGCTCCCGGCGTCATCCTGCTGACCGTGGCCGCTGCCGCGCAGGGCACGGCCATCTCGGTGGCCGTGGACATGACCGAGGGCATCATCGCCCGGTTCCGGACCATGGCCATCGCCCGGGCCTCGGTGCTGACCGGTCACGTCCTGGGCAGCCTGATCCAGACCATGCTCAGCCTGGCCGTCGTGGTTGCCGTCGCCGTGGGCGTCGGATTCCGGCCGACCGCGGGCCCGCTGGCCTGGCTCGCAGCGGCCGGTGTGCTCGCGATGACCGCCTTCGCGCTGATCTGGCTGTCGGTGGCGCTGGGCCTCGCGGCCAAGAGCGTCGAGACGGCCAGCAACACCCCGATGTTCCTGATCCTGCTGCCGTTCCTGGGCAGCGGGTTCGTCCCGACCAACTCGATGCCCGTCGTGCTGCGCTGGTTCGCGCAGTACCAGCCGTTCACGCCGATCACCGAAAGCGTGCGCCACCTCCTGCTGGGCGGCCCGGTCGGCCACGATGCGGCCATCGCCGCCGCCTGGTGCGCCGGCGTGGCGCTGCTCGGCTACCTGTGGGCGAAAAAGCTGTACGCCCGCCAGCCCTGACCGCCTTCAGTCGGCGTGCAGCTAACGTCCAGCCGGGTACGGCAGGGTAAGCCCGTGCTGACGGGCCAGGCGCGAAGGGACCGCGTGACCACGACCCCCCGGACGGGAGCCGGGGGGTCGCGGCCGCATGCGGACGAACTCGATGTCGTCCGCCCGGCCGCATCCCTGCTGGTCATCGTCACGCACGCGATGCAGATGTTCGCCCCCGTGGGCAGCATCTTCTACGGCGCGGTGCTGCTCGAGTCCGAGGCCAGCCGGCACATCTTCTTCTTCGTCAGCGGGCTGGTGCTGATGTACCAGGCCTACGGCCGCCCCCGCTGGTCGGCGCTGGCCTTCTGGGGACGCCGGTTCACCACGATCATCGTCCCGTTCGTCATCTGGACGCTGCTCTACGCGCTGGCCGGTTTCGCGGGCCTGCGCGGCGACACCATCCCCTCGGTGACCGGGACTCCGCTGGAGGTCCTCACCCGCGTCGGCGTCCAGCTCATCACGGGAGCCGGCCACCTGTACTTCGTGATCGTGCTCGTGCAGTTCTACCTGCTCTTCCCGCTCCTGGCCGGGCTCCTGAACCGTGCCCGGCGATGGCACCTGGCCATCGTCGGCGTGAGCCTGGCCGCCCAGGTGGCGCTGACCATCGCCCTGCACGACCTCAGGGTGAACTCGCTGATCTGGCAGGACATCAACGCCACCCGCGAGGTCACCTCGTACGGCTTCTACCTGGTCGCCGGGGCGGTCACCGGTGCTCATCTGCCGGCCGTCCGGGCCTGGGTGTGGCGGCACCGGTGGGCCCTGCTTGGCGCCGCCCTCGCCGTCACCGCATGCGTGCAGGCGTGGTACCTGCAGGCCGTCCATTCCGGCGAGAGCCCGGGCAGTGCCTCCGACCCGTTCTCCCCGGAGTTCATCGCGTCCTACCTGGCCGCCATCGTCCTGCTCTGGCTGGCAGGCGCCTGGTGGGCCGCGGGGTCCCGCGGCGGACGGCCGTCCCGGCTGGTCCGGACCACCTCGGACAATTCGTTCGGCGTGTACCTGAGCCACATCGTGTTCCTGGACATCGCGGCGACCTACGGCCTGGGCAGCCTGGAGCCGGCCGTGCCCTGGCCGGTAGTCGTGCTCATCGCCGTGAGCGGAACCTGGATAGCGGCCAGCCTGTTCACCGTGGCCGTGACGCGCACCCCGGTCGGCCGCTGGGTCGTCGGCCGCGCCCGCCGCCCCGTCCGCGGCGCCGCGCCCCCCGCAGGCCGCGGCACCGTCCTCCCGCCTGCAGGGCGCGGTCCCGTCATCGCGCACGCACCGCGCCTTCTGCGTCCCACTGACCGGCGCCTCTCACCCCGCCCCTGCCACTCACGACACCGCCCTCCGGCATCCACCGCGCCTCCCTCACCCTGCCAGCCACTCCAGCACCGCCAGTCCCATTTACTCCAGACCCATGGCCCTCAATCGCAGTGACCGCGGCTCCGGGAAGCTGACCGGTTCGTGGGCCTGAGCTGCGAGTTTCCTGAACATCCGGCGTACTTATTTCGTTAGTCTCAGCAACTTCTTTGCCGGGGCCAGGGGTCATCTCAGCGGCGGGCAGCATGCTGGCCAGAGTGGTTCTCGACACCAGCGCGGCCGATCCCATAACCCCCGGTGGCCCTGCCGTCCCTGTGCGGGTCGCGGGGACGGCCGCCTTCCCGGCCGCGGCCGCGGGACCGGTTGCCCCGCCCAGGCGCCGGCCGCGGCCGCGGCTCATTCACGTCGACGCCATGCGCCCGGTGAAGCAGTTCGGCGTGGTCTCCACGCATTCCCTGCAGAACTTCGCCCCGGCGGCCAGCCTCGGAGTCGGCGCCGCCCTGATGCTGACGCACGTCACCCGGTTCGCGTTCATGTTCATCTCGGCCGCCATGCTCGTCTACGCCTACCCGGCCGTGGGACGCGGCGGCTGGCGCACGTTCTGGCGCCGCCGCCTGCTGGCCGTGGTGCTGCCCTACGCCACCTGGACGGTCGTCTACTTCGCGCTCGGCCTGGCCCAGGCGGGCCGGATCGGCAGCATCACCAGCGACGCCGGGCACCTGGGCTGGCTGCTGCTCACCGGGTACGACCAGCTCTACTTCCTGGTCGTGCTGCTGCAGTTCTACCTGATCTACCCGGCGTTCCTGTGGCTGATCCGGCGGACCGAGCGGCACCACTGGCGGCTGCTCGGCGCCAGCCTCGCGGTCGAGGCGGTGCTGTTCTGGCTGGTGCACGAGCAGTACGTGCCGGCCTGGACGCTGAACAAGGGCGCGACCCGTGAGCTGTGGAACTACCAGCTCTTCGTGGTCGCCGGCGGGGTCATGGCCTGGCACTACCAGGACGTGCACGCGTGGCTGATCCGGCACTGGCGGCCCCTGCTGGCCGCCACGGCCGGCGCCATCGCGCTCAGCGAAGCGTGGTACGTGCTGGCGTCGCACGGCGTGCCGGGCTTCCGCACCGCGGACCCCTCCGACCCGTTCCAGCCGGTGGAGATCCCGCTCTACTTGGGCCTCATCACGGTGATCTACCTGCTCGGGGTGCTGCTGGGGGACGAGCGCCGTCCCCGCTGGCTGCGCTCCCTGGTCCGCGCCGGAGCGGACTACTCCTACGGCATCTACCTCAGCCAGGTGCTCTTCCTCACCGCGCTGACCACTTTCGGCTGGCAGAACCTCGGCCATCACCTGCCCTGGCCGCTGGTGACCCTCGGCGGCATCGTCATCGTCTTCGTGGCGTCGGCCCTGCTGACCGCGCTGCTGGCGCGACTGCCCGGCGCCCGCGGCACGGCCGGCATCCCGCGCCGTCCCTGGCGCACCCCGCACGCGGCGGACTCGCCACCCCCGTCTGTTCGGTATGGAGGTTTTCGTGAGCGTGCTTGACTCGCCCGCGCGGCCGGCGGCCCGGCGGCCACCGCCCGTCCGCGCGGCCGAGCGGCTGGACCGGCTGCCGGCGTCCCGCTGGCTCACCAGGGTCATGGCCGTGCTGTTCCTCGGCTGGCTAGTCGAGTCCTACGACATCGGGCTGGGGGGCAGCGTGCTGCCGTCGCTGACGCACGTGTATCACCTGGGGACCGGCGTGGAGAGCGTGGTGTCGATCTCGTCGGCGGCGGGGATCGTCCTGGGCATCGTGCCCGCCTGGCCTGGCCGACCGGTTCGGCCGCAAGCGGATCATGATCGCCGGGACGGTCGCCTACGCCGTGCTGACGTTCCTCACCGGGCTGGCCCCCGGCATCGCCTGGGTCATCGCGCTGCGGGTGCTCGCCGGGATCGCCATGGGCGCGGTGTTCCCGCTGCCCTACGCCTACGGCGCGGAGCTGTGCCCGCCCGCGATCCGCGGCCGGTTCACCGGGATCGCCGACTCGTTCCTGTCCGTCGGGTACTTCATGTCGCCGCTGCTCGCCCTGGTACTCATCCCGTCCGTGACCGACAGCACCGGCTGGCGGGTGATGTTCTTCCTCGGCGGCCTGCCCATCATCTTCGCCGTGCTTGCCTGGCGGTACCTGCCCGAATCACCTCGCTGGTACGAGGCCAAGGGCCGCTTCGAGGAGTCCGAGAAGGTGCTCGCGGAGATCGAGGCCCGGGTGGCCGCCGAGACCGGTCGGCCGCTACCGCCCCCGCCCGCCACGCGCCCCATCGAGCGGCCCGCCGACCGGCCCGCCGACCCCGCCGAGCGGCCCGCCGACCGGCCCGCCGAGCGGCCCGTGGAGCCGCCCGTGGAGCCGCCCAGCGCGGCCACGCCGGTGCGGGCGATTCTCGGTCGGCAGTTCCTGCGCCGTTCGCTCGTGCTGTGGACGACGTTCGGCGGCGTCTTCTTCGTGTTCCACTCGATCCAGACGTTCATGCCGACCGTGGTCGCGTCCATGGGCTTCACGCTCACGTCCGCGTTCGTGTTCACCGCGGTGATCGTGGCGGTCTCCATTCCCGGCAAGCTCCTGGAGGCCTGGGTCGTCGAGCGGTGGGGACGGCGCCCGGTGATCATCACCTTCGGGATCGTGGCCGCCGTCGCCGCGCTGACCTTCGGCTTCGTCCGCGGGGCGCTGCCCGTGCTGCTCGTCGGGTGCGTCATGTCGTTCTTCGGCATCGGGGCCGATCCGGCGGTCAAGGTGTACACGGCGGAGAGCTATCCCACCTCGGTCCGCGCCACCGGAACCGCCCTCACCGAGGGGTTCGGCCGCCTGCTGTCCGGCGTCATCGGCCCGTCGTTCATCCCGCTGCTGCTGGCCGCGGGCGGAGTCGTCGCCGTCTACAGCCTGGTGGGAGGTGTGGCCCTGGTCGCCGTCGCGGTCGTCGCCCTCTTCGGCGAAGAGACCAGGGGGCGCCCTCTCGAAGAGATCACCCCGTCCCCGCCCGCCGCCGGCGCCCCCGCTCCCACGTGCTCAATGGCGTCATCGAGCACGTTATAACGTGCTCAAAGGCGCCACGAGCACGTTCGCTGTGGTCCCGAGCGCCGCAAAGGTCCCTTCGTGGTCCTCTGGCGACCGCAATGGTCCCTTCGTGGCTCACGCGTGCCCGCGCCATCATGGGCCCTCCCCGTACGGGGGAGAGCCCTCGGCGTGCGTCAGGTACTGTGCCCGCGTGGGGCGAAAACTGGCAGTAGTGCTCGGCATGCTCGCCCTTTTCGCCGTCGCGGGCGGGGCCATCGGGGCCACCATCGCCTTCGGCGACTCGGGCCAGCCGGCCCAGCGGACCGACCGGCCGGCCGCCGTCGCGCGGGAGAACCGCAGCGTGCGCCAGCGCGGCGACCACGCCGTCCGGCCACCCGCGGCCGGGAATTCCACCGGATCCGCGCGGCCGCTGCTCGCCGTGGTCGGCGCGTCGTTCTCGGCGGGGGTGGGCGCCGGGCACCCCGGCGACGCCTGGCCGCAGGACCTGGCGCGCATCATGCACTGGCGGCTGGAGGTCAGCGCCGATCCGGGTGCCGGGTACGTCAACCCCGGAGCCGGTCACCGCGGGCCGTTCTCCCGGCTGGCCGGCCGCCTGCACCTGGCCCGTACCCAGCCGAACACCATCGTCATCCAGGGCGGCCACGACGACATCGGGCGCCCGCTGCCGCTCATCCGGCAGCAGGTCGAAAGCCTGATCGCCGCGATCCGCCACGAGGCGCCCCGGGCCCGGCTCGCGATCCTCTCCGTGTTCCCCCGGGGCGGCGCGCCCTCGGGCCCGGCCTGGGCCACCGACCAGGCCATCGTGGCCGCCGCCCGCCACGCCGACTCCGCCGTCGTGGTGTTCGATCCGTTGGCCGGCCACTGGCACTTTCCCCGGATCGGCGATCGCCTGCACCCCACGCCCGCCGGGCACCGGTGGATCGCCGAGCGCCTGGCCGCAGGCCTGCGCGGCCGCCCGGTCGCCGCCTGAGCCATTGGTGCGGGCCGTCCTGCCATGGGGCCTGCCGCGCCGGGCCCGGAGTCTGGGCGCACGCTGAACGCACCCGGCCCGCGCTTCCCCGTCTGAGGCAATCCTCACCCGCATCACCTGGAGCGCTCAGCCGGCGCCGACACACTGGTCAGCATGAGCGAAGAAAGAGTGCCGCCAGCCGGCGGGCTCGCGCGACTGGTGGCCACGCGGGCGCAGCAACACCGACAGCGCGGCTTCCTCGAAGACGGCCAGGGCGGCCGCGTCCTGACCTACGCCCGGCTGGCCGAACTGGTCCGCCAGCGCGCCGCCGCGCTGGACGCGGCGGCCATCCCGTACCGGGCCCGGGTACTGATCGACATCGAGGACCCGGTTCATTTCTGTGCCGCCTACCTGGGCGTGATCGCCGCGGGCCGCTGCGCGGTGCCGGTGAACCCGCTGGCGCCGATAGCCGAGCTGGAAAGGACCGTGAGGCTGGTCCGGGCCGCCGTGATGATCGGCGACCGGGCCGATCGCGTCGTGTGTTCCGGCGTGCCCCCGCTCAGGTCCGTTACGAACGATGACAGCACCGGAACGGGCGCGCGCCGCCAGCGGGAGCGGTACGCGGAGCCGGACCGTCGCTCCGGGGCGGCCGCACGCCGGGAACCCGGGCCAGGTGGCGGGGCGGCCGAACACCGGCAGCCGGAACAGCCCGGCTCGGTGCTGCTGCTCACGTCCGGTTCGACCGGCGCCCCCAAGGCCGTCGAGCTGACCGAGGACCGGCTGCTGCACGTGGCCCGCGCCGTGGCCCGGCACCACCAGCTCACCCCGGCCGACCGGGGCTTCAGCCCGCTGCCGTTGTTTCACATCAACGCCGAGGTCGTCGCGCTGCTGGCTAGCCTTCAGGCCGGGGCGGCGCTGGTGATCGACCGCCGGTTCCACCGGCACGAGTTCTGGGAGAAGCTCACCGAGTCCGACGTCACCTGGGTCAACGCCGTGCCCGCGATCCTGACCATCCTGGCCGAGTACCCCGTTCCCGTCCGGCCGCCGCGGCTCCGGTTCGTCCGGTCCGCGTCCGCGCCGCTTCCGGTCGCGGTCCGGCACCGGATCGAGGCCCGCGCGGGTGTGCCCGTGGTCGAGAGCTACGGCATGACCGAAGCCGCCAGCCAGATCACCGCCACCCCTCTGGACGGCTCCGCGCCGGCCGGCTCGTGCGGGCGCCCCGTCGGCGCCGAAGCCGAGGTCCGGGACCCCCGCGGGCTACCCGTCACGGCCGGGACGACCGGGCAGATCTGGATTCGTGGCACGGGCGTCATCGACGGCTACGCCGACGGCCAGGCGGCTGAACGCTTCGACGCGGGCGGCTGGCTGAACACCGGTGACCTCGGCTACCTCGACGGCGGCGGTTTCCTCTTCCTGACCGGCCGCAGTGACGATGTGATCAACCGCGGCGGCGAGCTGCTGTACCCGCGCGAGATCGAGGAAGTGCTCATCGCCGACTCCGCCGTGCGGGACGCGGTTGTTGTCGGCCGGCCCGACCCCATCCTGGGGCAGGTGCCGGTCGCGTACGTGATCCCGGCGCACGGCCCGGAGACCGCGGCCGGCCTGCAGTACCTGCTGGACGTGCTGGCCGCGCGGTGCGCCGCCGAGCTGAGCCGGTTCAAGCGGCCCGAGGCCATCTACGTGGTCGAGGACCTGCCCCGCGCCGCGACCGGCAAGATCCAGCGGTACCGGCTGCGCCAGTCCGGCCCGGTCGCCGCCGCTACCTCAGCCGCCTAGCCGGGGCGGGAGCACCGGGACCGGCAGCGCTGGCGGCCCCGGCGTCTTTAGCCGAGGAGCGCGTCCTCGAAGCGGTCCATGGCCCAGTCGAGCTCGCCGTCGGTGATCACCAGCGGCGGGGCGAGGCGGATCGCCGTGCCGTGCGTGTCCTTGGCCAGCAGGCCGTGGGCGGCTAGCCGTTCGCACGCCTCGCGCCCCGGTAGCACGGTGAACTCGACGCCCGCCCACAGGCCCCGGCCGTGCACCGCGCGAACCAGGTCCGGCGGCAGTGCGGACAGCCGCGTGTGCATCCGCGCGCCCAGCTCACGCGACCGCTGCTGGAATTCCCCGGTCCGCAGCATCGCGATCACCTCGCGGGCCACCGCGCAGGCCAGCGGGTTCCCGCCGAAGGTCGACCCGTGCTGTCCCGGCCGCAGCACGCCGAGGATGTCCCGGCGCGACACCATGGCCGACACCGGCACGATGCCGCCACCGAGCGCCTTGCCGAGCAGGTAGGCGTCGGGCACGACGTTCTCGTGCTCGCAGGCGAAGGTGGTCCCGGTCCGGCCGAGACCGGACTGGATCTCATCCGCGATCATCAGCGCACCATGCTCCGAGCAGATGCGGCGCACCCCGGCCAGGAAGCCCGGCGGCGGGACGATCACGCCCGCTTCGCCCTGCACCGGCTCGACCAGCACCGCGACCAGCCGGCCGCCGAGCTCAGCGGCGGTGGCGGCCAGCGCGTCGAGGTCGCCGTAGCCGACGGTGCGGAAGCCGGGCGTGTACGGGCCGAACCCGGCGCGCGCGTCCTCGTCGGTGGAGAAGCTGATGATCGTCGTGGTCCGGCCGTGGAAGTTGCCGGCGAACGTGATGATCACCGCCTCGTCCGCGGGCACGCCCTTGACCTCGTAGCCCCACTTGCGCGCGACCTTGATCGCCGTTTCCACCGCCTCGGCGCCGGTGTTCATCGGCAGCACCATCTCCATGCCCGCCAGCTCGGCGAGCTCGGCGCAGAACGGCCCGAAGTGCTCGTGATCGAACGCCCGGCTGACCAGCGTGACCCGGTCCAGCTGGCGGTGCGCGGCCTCGACCAGACGGGGGTGACGATGGCCGAAGTTGATCGCCGAGTAGGCGGCCAGCATGTCGAGGTAGCGCCGGCCTTCGACGTCGGTCACCCAGCAGCCTTCAGCCTCGGCGATGACGATGGGCAGCGGCTTGTAGTTGTGCGCGCTGAAGGCCTGCGTCTGGGCCCGGAGCTGAGCACTCCGCATCCCGTCGCTGCCCGGCAGACGCTCCGTGAGGTCCAGGCTGTCGGTCGTCATATCGTTCGCCTCCTCAGGCCGCTCTTCCCATACTGCTCATCCGCCTGTGTACCTCAGCCGCGAAGCTCGAGCGTGCAGCACTTCGGGCCGCCGCCGGCTTTGCGCAGCTCGGACAGGTCCACGCCGACCGGCTCGAACCCATGTGCGCGCAGTTTCGCCGCCAGGTCGGCCGCCTGCGCGGGCAGGACGACGTGACGCCCGTCGCTGACCGCGTTCAGGCCGAGTACCGCCGCGTCCGCGTCCGTCGCCTCGATCAGCTCGCTGAACTGCGCGGCCAGAGTCTTGCGGCCGGCCTTGTCGAACGCCGCCGGGTAGTAGGCCACAGTGTCGGCGTCGAGTACGCACATAGCCGTGTCCAGATGGTAGAAGCGCGGGTCGACCAGGCGGACACCGATGGCCGGCACGCCGAACGTCGCCTCCAGCTCGGCCGTCGCCGCCGGGTCGGTGCGGAACCCGCTCCCGGCCATCAGCACGCTTCCGGTGAAGAGGATGTCGCCCTCGCCCTCGTTCACTAGCCGCGGCGCACGGATCCGGGTGAAGCCGTGGGCGTGGAACCAGTCCAGGTAGACGCCGGCCTCTGGCGCGCGCTCCGGATGGCGGAACTTGGCACCCAGCACGGTGCCGCCGACGACGGTGGCGCCATTGGCGGCGAAGACCATGTTCCGGCAGGCCCGGGACCGGGTCGATGATCTGGATGGTGTGCCCGAGATCCAGGTAGGTCTGGCGCAGTTGCTCCCACTGGCGGGTGGCCTGAACCGCGTCGGCCGGCCGGTCCGGCCGCATCCACGGGTTGATGGCGTACGTGACCGCGAAGTACGACGGAGGGCACATCAGATAGCTGCGCGCCGAGAACTGCCGTTCCGCCGTCGTGAGCGTGATCAGCTCACCGGGCGTCAGCGTCTCCTGCGGCGGATGCGTCTCCCGTGCTGCCGCGGCCGTTCCCGTCGCGAACGGCTGCCCGGCCCCGGTCACTGTCGTCACCGTCACCTGACCCTCCTGTGGCGGCCGCCTTGCCGGAGGCCCGCGTTCGTTGCGTTGAGTGACTTCAGCTTAGGGGTGGTTCAGACAACAGATAATGCGTCGCCTATGCGTGACAGTCTTAAAACATTGCGTCTTTGGACGTTTTAACGGCGAATCATTAAGCAATCGCGGCGAGGTGGGTGATGATACAGGAACGCATATGTCAGGTGTGTTAAAAGATTCGCCGGTGCCCGGCAATCTCCCTGCTCGGAGGGGGATCGGGGTGCCCCGCCGGCGTGTTTCCGGGCCCGGGCCGAGAGATCGCGAGTGCCTGACTCTAACGGAGAGTAGCGAAGCAGGTGGGCGGGGTAGGCGGTGGGGCTCCGGGTCCTCGGCCGGGGCCGGGGGCTCTGGGCCCTTGGCCAGGCCGCCGGGACGGCCGTGCCGGGACGGCCGGCGCGGAAGGGCTCAGCCGGTCCGGGGAGCGCTGACCTTGCCGATGTCGCGGGCCAGGTCGAGCCCGAAGAGCCGGTCCAGGGCGGCGAAGGTCTCGAACTTCGCCCCCGCCGGTACGTCTTCGTCCGCTTCCAGCGCGTCCAGCTGGCGCAGCGCCGTCGGCGTATCCAGATCGTCCTCGAACGCGCCGGTGACCGCGTCCGCGTAGTGCCGGGACATTGCCCCGCTGGGCGACAGCGCCCACTCCGCGACGGACTCCCGCCAGCGCTGCAGCGTCTTGCCCGCCGCGTGCAATGCGTCCCAGGTCAGGGTGAGGTCATCACGGTAGCGCAGGCCGAGGAAGACCAGCCGGAGCGCCAGCGGATCCAGCCCCTCGCCCGCCAGGCCCGGCAGAGTGAACGGCGCACTCCCGCTGCCCGTGACGGCGCTGCCCGTGACGGCGCTGCCCGTGACGGCGCTGCCCGTGACCGCGCTGCCCGTGACCGCGCCGGTCGGTGCGGTCAGATACCGGGCAAAGGCGCGGCCCGCGAACCAGCCCGGGTCCCCAGTGCCGACGTCAAACGGCGGCGGTCCGCCTGTCTGGCCGCTGGGCCGCCCGGGGGCGACGAACTCGGCCATCCGCTCGGGCGGTTCGGACGCCGGTGCGATCCGGGCCGGGGGATGGATGTTCAGCGCCGCTCGCGCCGCCGCGTGATCAGGGACCGTCGCCGCGCCGGGACCGGCGCCGGCGCGGTGTGTCATCGTCCCGGTGATCTCGCAGACGGTCGGAACGAGGCTCCGCCGTTCCGCGCATCTGCGGACCAGGTCGGGCAAGAGCCACGCGCGCAGCTGCCCGGGGACCGGCTCGCCCTGGACCTCTGCCGTGACCGCGAGCACCCGGAGCTCACCCGGGTGAGCCTGCGGATACCCTCCAGCTGCCCGGATGGTACGTCGTAGAGCCTCAGCACCCCTCAACCCTACGGGCCCTTTCCGGCCCGTTTGACTCTCCGGCTGGGGGAGGGCTGACACTGAGGCCATGGCCGGTCCCCTCACGGTGGGCGAGTTCGCCCGGATAACGCACCTGAGCGTCAAGACGCTGCGGCACTACCACCAGGTGGGCCTGCTGGAGCCGGCCGAGGTGAACCCGGACACGGGCTACCGCTACTACAGCGTGGCGCAGATCCCCACAGTGCAGGTGATCCGCCGGCTGCGTGACCTGGAGATGCCCGTCGCGGACGTCAAGGCGGTGCTCGCCGCGCCCGACGCCCCGGCCCGGAACGCGCTGATCGCGGCGCACCTGAACCGGCTGGAGGCGCAGCTGGCGCAGACGTACGCCGCGGTCGACTCGCTGCGCAGCCTGCTCGAGGGCCCCGGGAAGGCCTCCGCGGTGACCCACCGGACGGTCCAGCCGACCGCGGCCGTCGGCATCCGGCAGACGGTCGACCGCGAGGACATCCTGGCCTGGTGGCAGGGGGCGCTGGGGGAACTGCACGCCACGGCGCGGGCGCAGCACGTGCGGCCGGCTGGCCCGGGCGGCGGCCTGTACGCGAGCGAGCTGTTCACCCGCGACCGCGGCGAAGCCACCGTTTTCCTCCCCGTCGACGCCGGCCACCCTACCGGCGACGCGCCCCAGCGCGCGGTGGGCCGCGTCGTCCCGCTGGTGATCCCGGCCGCCGAGCTCGCGGTCGCGACGCACCCGGGCTCACTCCGCGATATCGACGTCACCTACGGCCAGCTCGGCTCGTACGTCACCACGCACGAGATCAGCGTCGACGGCCCGCTCCGTGAGTACTACCTCGTCGACGCGCACGACACCCCCGACGAAGCCCAGTGGCGAACCGAGATCGCCTGGCCCATCTTCCGCGCCTCCTGACCGCGTTCCTCCAGCCCCACGCGCCACCGGACCCCCGCCCACGCGCCTGCCAGCCCGTCACGGGCGCGGTGGGCAGGGACAGGAAAGGCTTAGGCGAGGGTGCTCAGACGGGCCGCCGCCGCGGCGACGCGCTCGTCGGTGGCGGTCAGTGCGACCCGGATGTGCCGTACTCCGGCGGCACCGTAGAGCTCACCCGGCGAGACCAGGATCCCGGCCTCGGCGAGTATCCGGGCCGAATCCCATCCGTCCGACCCAGCCCGCGCCGCCCACAGGTATAGCCCAGCCTCGGAATTCTCGATGACCCAGCCCGCCGCCTCCAGGGCAGCCCGCAGCACGGTGCGCCGGGAGCGGTACCGTTCCCGCTGCTCGTCGGCGTGCGCGTCGTCGTCCAGGGCCGCGGCCATGGCGGCCTGGACCGGCGCGGGCATGATCATCCCGGCGTGCCGGCGGATCTCGTGCAGCTCAGCGATCAGGCCCGGGTCGCCGGTGACGAAGCCCGCGCGGTAACCGGCCATGTTGGAGCGCTTGGACATGGAGTGGACGGCGAGCAGGCCGTCGTGCGTGCCGCCACTCACGTCCGGGTGCAGCACCGAAACCGGCGAGGCGTCCCAGCCCTGCTCGATGTAGCACTCGTCGGAGGCCAGGACCGTCCCGCGCTCCCGGGCCCAGCTCACCGTCTTGGCCAGATGCTCCGGCGGGAGTACCCGCCCGGTCGGGTTGGAGGGCGAGTTCAGCCACGCCAGCCGGACCCGCTGCGGGCCGACCGCGAGGGTAGCGTCGGTGGGCAGCCCGGTGGCACCCGCGAGCCGGACGCCGGCGTCGTACGTCGGGTAGGCCAGCCCGGGGTACACCACCGTGTCCCCGGCGCCGCAGCCGAGCATGGTGGGCAGCCAGGCAATGAACTCCTTGGTGCCGACCACCGGGAGGATCGCCTCCGGGGCCACCGTCACACCGTGCCGGCGCGCCAGCCAGCGGGCCGCCGCGTCACGCACGGCCGGCGTGCCCCGCGTCAGCGGGTAACCGGGAGCGTTGGCGGCCGCCGTGAGCGCGGCGCGCACCGTGTCCGGCACCGGGTCGACGGGCGCGCCGATCGAGAGGTCGACGATGCCCCCCGGATGGCGCTCCGCCTCCTTGCGGTAACGCGCAACCCGGTCCCAGGTGAAGGCCGGCAGCCGTGCGGCGAGGGTCAGCTTTCTTCACCCTGCGGGGGCAGCGCCGCCACCAGCGGGTGGTCCTTGCCGATCTTGCCGGTCTTCGACGCGCCGCCGGGGGAGCCCAGGTCCTCGAAGAAGTCGACGTTGACCTTGTAGTACTCCTTCCACTGGTCAGGGACGTCGTCTTCGTAGTAGATGGCCTCGACCGGGCACACCGGCTCGCACGCCCCGCAGTCCACGCACTCGTCCGGGTGGATGTAGAGCATGCGCTCGCCCTCGTAGATGCAGTCCACCGGGCACTCTTCGATGCACGCCTTGTCAAGCACATCGACGCAGGTCTGCGCGATGACGTAGGTCACGTGGGAACTCCTCTGTCGTCCGGACTCGGCAGGCTGCGGCCCGGGCTTTACCGTTCGCGATCAGTATGGCGGTTCTGGGCAAGGTTTGCCTTAGTGGAGCAGGATACTTCCGCTGGTAGCACTGTCCGCGCTCGCGGTGCCCGTCTCCGGCTGCCAGCCCTTGGTGCCGCCCTGCGCCGTCCACTGATAGCCGCCGTAGTGCACATCCCTGATGCCGTAAGCAGCCGCCTCCGACACCAGCCAAGAGGCTACTGCCCACGCTTCCGCCGGTTGCACCCGCACGGCCACGGTGGTGGATTTAGCTGACCGGAACATACTGAGGCTTGTCACTGGCCTGCCTGCCGCCGGGGGCCCGAATACCGCGGCCAGGCCCGGTCCCACGGCGCTGAGGTTCGGCTGGGGCTGCGATCCGGGACCGGGCCAGCACCACACGGCGCGCGGCGACTGGCCGGTGAACGCGCTAGTCAGCGAGTTCGCCATCAGGTCGTACTGGGAGTAGGCAGAGCCGTCGGCGCTGTGCTGAACGGCCTGGGCGGCCTGGTCAACCGGCATGTCCAGGTACCCGCGCACCTTGGTCAGCGCACCGAAGAACTTGGCGGTGGCGTACACCGGATTCTCCAGCTGGCTGGTTGTGCCCCAGCCTTCCGACGGTCGCTGCTGGAAGACGCCGACCGAGTTGAGGTCGCCGTAGCTCAGGTTGTGCATGTGCGACTCCTGCATGGCCGTCGCGTAGGCGATCGTGACGGCGTGCGCGGGAAGCTGTTCGCTGGCGGCGACGCCGGCGATGGTGGCGGCGATGCTGGCCTGCTGCGGGTCGAGGGAGACGGCACTGGTGCCGTGGCCGGCCTGGCAGCCCGCCGGGGCCAGGAAGGGCGTGACGTGCTGGTACGCGGAGTACGCGAAATAACCCGCGACCGCCAGCAGGGCGACGGCGCAGACGGTGAAGATGGCGGCGCCCTTCCGCCGCGCTCGTCTTCTCGCCACACCATCAGACCGTACCGGCGGACGCGGCATCCTGTGGGCGGTGTGGCAGGTGTCCCGCGGGCGTGTGGGATGAGCCACGGTGCCGGGATGCGGCTAAGCTCCGTCGCCATGGACGAGTCATCTTCCGGGGCCCCCGCATCGGGGGGCACTGCTTCCGGTGCCGCCGCGGGCGCGGCCGAGCTCACCTCGCCGCTGTCGTTCCGCATCGATGAGCTGTGGGAGTACCGTTCCCGGCTCACCCCGGACGATTCGTCGGCCCGCGCCGAGGTAATGGCCGCGATCGATCAGCTTGACGCCGGGGCGGCCAGGGTGGCGTGGACCGGCCCCGGCACCGGCCAGGTGGTGGTCGACGAGCGGGCCAAGCGCGCCATCCTGCTCGCGTTCCGCCTGCTGCCGATGACCCGTTCCCAGGTAGGGGAGTTCCGCTATCAGGACCGGGTGCCGCTCAAGTCGCGCCTGGACGGGGTGCGGGTGGTGCCGGGCGCGATCGCCCGCTGGGGCGCCTACATCGCGCCCGGTGTGGTGCTGATGCCGTCGTTCGTCAACATCGGCGCCTACGTCGACGAGGGCACCATGGTCGACACCTGGGCCACCGTCGGGTCATGCGCCCAGATCGGCAAGAACGTACACCTGTCCGGGGGCGTGGGCATCGGCGGCGTGCTCGAGCCGCCGAACGCGGTGCCCGTGATGGTCGGGGACGACGCCTTCATCGGGTCGCGCAGCATGGTGGTGGACGGAGCCCGGGTGGGCCGGGGGGCCGTCCTGGGTGCGGGCACCATCCTGACCGCGAGCACGCACGTGATCGACGCGCAGACGGGCGACGAGCTGCCCCGCGGCGAAGTGCCCGATTGGTCGGTCTGCGTGAGCGGGACCCGGACCCGGAGTTTCCCCGGCGGGGACTTCGGCATGCCGTGTGTCCTGGTACTGAGGCGGCTGGAGGAAGGCGACCGCCACGACAAGGCCACACTGAACGAAATCCTCCGCGACCACGGCGTAAACGCCTGAGGTCTGGCCGGGAACGGCCGGAACGTTAGGGCGGCATGGCGCGGGGAGCGGCGTAAAACACTATGCCGGCGCTATTACCGTGGGGGGACGATGAGCGTGAATTCCGATTCCAGCCGCCGGGAGCGGCGCCAGGGGCCCGCCACTCTGCGCGGCAAGCAGATACCCGCGACCACGACGGATCAGCGGTTGCTTGACCGGCGCGGGCGGGCCGACTGGGTGCACACCGACCCCTGGCGCGTCATGCGCATCCAGGCCGAGTTTGTCGAGGGGTTTGGCCTGCTCGCGGAGCTGGGGCTCGCGGTGTCGATCTTCGGCTCGGCGCGGTCGCCGCGCACCAGCCCCGAGTACAAGCTGGCCGAGAACATCGCGGCGGGCCTGGTCAAGTCCGGCTACGCGATCATCACCGGGGGCGGCCCGGGGATCATGGAGGCCGCCAACAAGGGCGCGGCCGAGGCCGGCGGAGTGTCCGTCGGGCTCGGCATCGAGCTGCCGCTTGAGCTCGGTCTCAATCAATACGTCGACATCGGCCTGGAGTTCCGCTACTTCTTCGTCCGCAAGACGGTGTTCGTGAAGTACTCACAGGCGTTCGTGGTGCTGCCCGGTGGCTTCGGCACGATGGATGAGCTGTTCGAGGCGCTCACCCTGGTTCAGACGGGCAAGATCACCAAGTTCCCGATCGTGCTCGTCGGGAGTTCTTACTGGTCAGGGCTGTTGTCCTGGCTCAAGTCCACGATGAGCGCCGCGGGGAACGTCTCGCCCGTCGACCTGGACCTGCTGCACGTGGCCGACGACGCGGCCGAGGTCGTCAAGATCATTACTGACGCGCACAATCACCAGGGCATCGCCCGCGACAACGACGTCTGACCTGCGGCTGAGCCCTCCAGCGCGGTCAGCGGAGACGGCCGCCGGCGCGCGGCGAAACGTCCCTTGGTTGCCACTCCCCGTACCGGGCATGGCACGATTCATATCGTGCCCGTACTCATGCTGGTGGCCGCGCTCGTCATCCTGGCCGGCGTGGTCGTGGTGGCGTCCGGCCGCGGCGGCGAAATGTCGCCGGAGTACCCCGACTACCCGCCCATTGACCTCGGCCCGGTTTCCGCCGCCGACGTTGCGCTGCTGCGGCCACCGTCCGCCGCGTGGGGCTACAACATGCGCGTTACCGATGATGCCCTGGAGACCATCGCGCAGGCGGTGACCGAACGGGACATCAAGATCGCGGCCCTGCAGCAGGAGGTCGCCGACCTGCGGGCGGACCTCGCCCAGGACTGGACCCGCGGCTCCGCCCCGCCGGGAGCGGCCACCGGGGACCAGCGGGCCCCGGAAGAGGAAAGACCGGGAGAAGGCCCCGGGTCGGACCAGCCGGCCTGGCCGTTCGGCGAAGAAGGCCGGGCCGAAGACGACGCCCCGGGCACCAAGGCGCCGTGGCCCCCGTGGGCTCAGCCGGAGCAGGGCGGTTCCCCGGCGCAGCCGACGGGAAGAGAGATCACGGCGCCCCAGCCGATTGCGCCCCCGAGCGCCGGGCCACCCGAGAACTCCCCCCATACGGCGCCCGCCTACGATGACCCGCCCGGCGAGGACTCCGCTTACGACGAGCGGCCAAACGGGGAGTCCTCCTACGATGAGCGGCCCTACGAGGGCTCCTCCTACGAGGAGTCCTCCGACGGCGCGCCCGGTCCCGGCGCCGAACAGCACCCGGCCTGGCACGACCCCGATGACCAGGCCTCCTGGGAGGAGCCCCACCAGACGCTGGTCTGGGGCGTCGCTCACCAGCAGGCCAAGGCCAGCCGCCTCCAGGAGCAGCATCAGGCCGACGACGCCGAGGACACTTCCGCCGAGGACATTCCGCCGAGGACATCGAGGCCGAGGACACCCAGGCTGAAGACCCCCGCGCCGGGGACGCCCCCGCCCAGGACACCGACGGCCTGTACCCGGCCGGCCCTTCCTCCGCCGGTCACTGGGCGGAAGTCACCGCCCCCGCGCACTATGACGACGCGTGGCGGCCGGCCCAGGCGGAACAAGACCGTGAGTAACGGAGCGGCGCCCGGCCCGGATGGCCGGCTGCGCTGCCCGTGGGGGCTCAGTGCTCCCGAGTACGTCGCCTATCACGACGACGAATGGGGCCGCCCGCTGCGCGGCGATCAGGCGATCTTCGAGCGGCTCTGCCTCGAGGCGTTCCAGTCGGGGCTGTCCTGGCTGACGATTCTGCGGAAGCGCGAGAACTTCCGCGCCGCGTTCGCCCGGTTCGACCTGGCCGCGGTGGCCGGCTTCGGCGACGAGGACGTCCAGCGGCTGCTCGCCGACGCCGGCATCATCCGGAACCGCGCGAAGATCAACGCCGCCATCGTCAACGCACGCGCCGCCCTCGACCTACCGGGCGGCCTGAGCGACCTGGTCTGGAAGTACGCCGTCGAGCCGGCCCCGGCGCCGCGGACGACGGCCGACATCCCGGCCCAGACGCCCGCGTCGAAGGCGCTGTCCGCTGAGCTCCGCCGGAACGGCTTCACGTTTACCGGCCCGGTGACCGCCTACGCGACCATGCAGGCCTGCGGCATCGTCAACGACCACCTGGCCGACTGCTTCCGCCGCACTGCCCTCCTCTGACGCTCGCGACGGCCCAATCCCAGCGTTCATTCTGCGCCGGGTGACGCCAGCGCGACCGAACGTGTGCGGGAGTGGCTGCTCCCACAGCCACTCCCGCACACGGACCGGGATGTACAGGCCCCGCGCGGTGGGCGGTAATCAGGAGCCGATGGTGCAGGGGACGTTGTCGGGGTTGTAGCTCTCGCACACGGCGGCCGGGTTCTTGAAGATGCCGATCGACGGCAGTGCCCGGCCCTGGAAGTCGAACAGGGTGAGGTTGACGTTCGGTGAGCCCACACCGGTGCCCGGCTCCCAGCCCACGCCCGGATCCAGTCCGGCGCCCAGTAGAACAGCCCGGCGCCGAGACCGTCCGGCACCTGGGCCAGGATGGACAGCTCGTCCGTGACGAAGGACAGCTGGCCGCCCGGGGTGGCGGGGTAACCCGCCGACAGCAGGCTGGGTTCCCAGACGAAGTCCCCGGTGCTGTCGCCGGCCACGCTGTTGCCGTTTGCCAGCGTCCAGGCGTACTGCGTCTCGGCGATGACGATCGGCTTGTGGAACTGGGTCGCGAGGGCATCCACGTTCGCCCGCATCTGCGAGATCGTGCCGTGGAAGAACGGGTAGTAGGACAGTCCGATCACGTCGAACGGCACGCCCCGCGAGACCAGGTTCTGGTAGAAGGCCTGGCTGAGCTGGTTATTGCCGCCCTGGTCGTAGTGCATCATGATGAGCAGCTTGTGCCCGGGCGGGTTCGCCGCCGCGCGCCGGCCATGCCCGCCTTGAGCAGGGCGCCAGCGCGTCGTAGCCCGCGCCGGTGCTGGGGTCGACCTGGCCGATCGGCCACGATCCCGTTCCGGATCTCGTTGCCGATGGCCACCATGTCGACCGGCGTGCCCTGCCCGGCGAAGGCGGACATCACCTGCTGGGTGTACGTCTGGACGGTCTGGGTGAGCTGGGCGAGGTCCTGGCCCTGCCAGGCCGCGGGGATGTCCTGGTGCTGCGGGTCGGCCCAGAAGTCCGAGTACATGATGTCCAGGTAGATCTTCATCCCGGCCGCCCGCACCTGCGGGCCAGCTTCAGGTCACTGGCCAGGTTGCTGTAGCCGGGCGGCGGGTCCACCCACAGCCGCATGCGGACGTAGTTCGCGCCCGTTGTCCCGCATGATGCTCGACCGGGCTGCCCGGCCGTCCGTGGTCGGTGAACTGTGCTCCGGCCGCGATTTCCTGCGGGGTGAAGGACAGATCCGCGCCGCGGTCCATGCCCGCCGCGGCCGGGTCCGGCCCGAACATCCGGAATTCGCCTACGCAGACCGACGCCCGGTCCCGCTGTAGACGGTCAGCCGGGCGAGCCGGAAGTGGCTGCCGCGGGGGAGCGGACGTACATCGGCTGGCCGGGATCCAGTGCGATGTTCCGAGCGGCCGGTACGGTCTGCCAGTCACCAGGCTGGCTCGCCACCTCGATCGTGGCGTCGGCGGACGGGCTGGCGCCGTCCAGCGTGATACCCAGGTCGGTCAGGGCGCGTACCTGGCCGAGATCGACCGTGAGGCTGCCGGTCCAGGAATTCGGGCACCAGTTGGTTCCAGCGTCCCCGTCCACGGCGTTACGCCGCCGGGTCGCCCGACTCGGCAGACGTGGCCGTGGCCTGGCCGGACAGGGCCCAGTTCACGGTGGGCGCCGACGCACCCATGGCCGCGGCTGAACCGGCGCCAGCAGCCCCGGCTGAGCCAGCCATGCCGCTGGCCGTCGTCGCCGCCGTGATGAGCGGCGTCGCGAGCAGCGCGCATGCGCCGGCGAGCACCAGCCGACGGCCTTTCCCGCCTGCGCGATTGACGATCCCCCGGCCATCGGAGCCGTCTGTTCAGTTTCGTTTGGGTAATGAGCAACCCGAAGCTTTTCATGGGGATCCCTCCCTGCTGCCACAAGTGCTGCCACCGAATCGGCTCGATCACCTGGCCAGAAATGGCCGCGAAGCCAGATTTCTGCATAGTCACACAAATCTCTTCGCGCGGCTACACCGGACATCGCGTGCGAGAGAGCGCGCGGGCCAGGACCGGACGGTGCACGGAGACAGCACGACGGGGAGCGGCCGGCGACGCCGCCGGGAGCGGCGGCCGGCGACGCCGCCGGGTCCGGTCTGCGCTGCCGCATATGATGCCGAACGGCACGTGAACCACGTTTTACGACCGGAAGGCTGCTCCTGGCCTGCGCCAGACCGTGAGGACCATTTGTGATCGTTACCGTCACTCTGAACGCCGCACTCGACGTCAGTTACGAGGCGGACGGGCTGTCGTGGCAGTCGACGCGCGATGTCTCCCGGGTCCGGCATCGCGCGGGCGGCCGTGGCGTGGCGGTGGCCCGGGTGCTGCATACGTTTGGCCACGAGGTGCTGGCCGCGGGACTGGCCGGCGGCGCGACGGGAGAACTGCTCCGCGAGGATCTCGGCCGGTCAGGCATTCCGGTCGCGTTCACCGAGATCGGCCGGGAGTCGCGTCGGGTCCTGGAAGTCACCGACACCGCCTCCCGGCAGACGATGCGGCTCCGGGAGCCCGGGCCCTACGTGACGACCGAGGAGCTTGGCCGCTTCGCCGCCGACTACCGGCGACTGCTGGCCGACGCGACGGCCGTCGTGCTGTGCGGCACGCTGCCCGCGGGACTGCCGCCGGAGATCTACGGGTCGCTGGCCACCTGGGCGGCCGAGGCCGGCGTCCCGGTGATCCTCAATGCGGGTGGCAGCGCGCTCGGTTATGCTGCCTCGCGCCGCCCCGACCTGGTGGTGCCTGACAGCCATGAAGATGACGGCACCGAGGGTGCGGAACTGAACCGCCCGGACGGCGCCCTCGCCAGCGGTGACGCGCTGCTGCGGCTCGGGGCGGCGGCGGTGGCGATTCCGTCGGGCCGGCTGGTCGGCGTTGTCACCAAGGCCGGGCGGTGGATTGCCTCCCTGGCCAGCCCGGGGACGGACGGCTCGGGGACTGACGGCCTGGCCAGCCTGGGGCCTGGCGGCCTGGACGGCTCGGTACCGGGCTCGCGGGGCGCGCTCGTTGCCGGCCTCGTACCCGGCCTCCTGCTCGGCTGGTCGTGGCCCGATCTGCTCCAGCACGCGGTCGCGGTGGCCGCCGCCGCGGACCCCTCCGGCGATGTGAATCTCGCGGTCTACGAGCGCCTGGTCGACCGCGTGACGGTGGAGAGCGCCGGCTAACGGCGGAGACGCTCAGCTAAACGAGCGCCCCTCGGCCCGCCGCTCCTCAGGCACGCGCCCCGCATTGCGGCGTCCGCGGCGGCAGCGCACTGAGCTCGGGTAACTCCAAAGAGTCACTAACGTTTCGGATCTGGGCAGCACGGCGTCCGGCGCGCTCGGGACGGCCACCAGCGTGATCCCGGCTCTGGGCGGCCTGTCCGGCACGACCTCCGGTACCGGCTCCTCGGCCGCCGGTTCCTGAGCATTCCCGCCGCAGTACGAAAGGGGTCCGGCGCCTGAACCCGAGGCGCGGGACCCTTCCGCGTCGGGGAAGGCCCGCATCGGGGGAGGCCCGCGTCGGGGAAGCCCAGCATCGAGGGGCCAGCGTCAAGGGGCCAGCGCGACGGTGGCGCCGGTCTCGCTCAGCAGCCGGTGGCATCCCGCTGTGCCGGGGAACCGCGCGAGATCACCGCGCACCCGTGCACAGGGGCCCTCCGGCCCGGCCAGTGTGGTCCCGTCGGCGTCCACCGCGACGATCTCACCGCCGGTGCGCAGCAGCACGGGGCCGTTCCGGTGCGCCGAGATCGCGACGCGCCCGGCCCCGATGCTCGCCAGGATGCCGGCCGGGTCGTCGGCGTCGGATTCCACCCAGGTGGTCGGCGTTCCCGGCGGCGCGTCTGATCCAGTCCGGTGCCAGTCACTGCCGCCGACCGGGATGGCGCTCGGGTCCCACGCCTGCCACCAGGACAGCGGCGTCGTCCAGCTCAGGTCGAGCCAGCTCCAGTGCCACACCTCCACCAGCGGTGGCCGTTCCGGCATCGCGTGCATCCAGCTCACCGGGCCCGCGATCGGGTGGTTGACCGACAGCAGGCCGCCGCGGTCCTGGGTGGCCTTCAGCCACTCGGGCGCCGGCCGGCGGAAGTCGACCCACCCGATGTCGCCCAGCGCCCCGGCGTGCCCCTCGCTCGTGGTCACCTCCTGGCCCGGGATCAGGGTGACGCCGTAGCGCCGCCCCGCCGGGGACAGCTCCCGGTGGTGGCTGACCGTGTTGTGATCGGTGACGGCGATGAAGTCCAGCCCGCTTTCCGCCGCGAAACGGGCCAGCTCGTCCACGGTCAGCGCGCCGTCGGAATGCACCGTGTGCGTGTGCAGGTCCCCGGCGAGCCAGCGCCGTCCGTCCCCGGCCGGGAGGTCCCGGCGCGGCGGCCGGTCCGCCGCCGGGAGCGGCGGGGGCGCCGTAGGCGGCTCCGCCAGCCCGGGCAGTGGGCGCGTGCTCGCGATGACGTCCGCCGTCAGCTCGAAGGGGAGGCCGCCGGGCGGAACGCGGTAGAGGCCGACGATCACCTGCCACCTTCCGGGCTCCAGCTCACCGGGAAGGTAGCCGGGCGTGGCCTCGTCGGCGGCGATGACGTAGCCGTCCCGCGCCCCTCCGGACCAGCCGCGGAAGCCGCCTGGCCCGAGGCAGCCGAGATCCAGCACCCCGGCCGCCCGGTCGTAGCTGAGCTGCACCCGGATGGCCCGGGCACCCGCCGGTACCTCGACCGGCAGGTAGTGCCACGGCGAGGCGAACCGATCTTCGGGGGTCCACCGTCCCGCGTGCCGCGTGGTCTGCGCCATACGCCCATCTGACCAGATCATGGCGGCCGTCTGTCTACCCGGGCCGTCTACTTTGGCCCCGGCGGACGGACACGTATGGTGGCGGCCAGGGTAGGTGGAGCATGCGCACCGATCCCATAACATCCGCACATGCGCGATGTGAATGCCATCCTCGGCCAGGTGGTGGCCGATCTGCTGGCCAGTTCGCATCTGCTGGCGCCGGATGAGGTGGCGGGGACGCTCGCGCGGAGGGCCGAGCCGCTGGGCGTGTCCGCGGCCCGGATCTACCTGGCCGACATCCAGGTGCGTGACCTGAAGGGGGCGCCCGGCGGCGCCAGCGCATCTCCCGACGTCCTGCCGATCGACTCCACCACGGCCGGCCTGGCCTTCCGGACGGTCACTATTCAGCACGATCCGGCCGCCGGCGAAGGCGCGCATCATCTGTGGATTCCGGTGATCGACGGGACCGAGCGCATCGGCGTCCTGGAGCTCTCTGTCCGCGACGACGGGCCGGACATGCTGGACTGCTACCGCGCCCTGGCCTCGCTGGCCGGGCTCATGATCGTGAGCAAGTCCAGCTACGGTGACCGCTACGCCCGCATCCGGCGCAGCCGCGAGATGGCGCTGCAGGGCGAGATGGTGTGGGCGTTCCTGGCCCCCCGGACGTTCGCGACCGACCAGGTCCTGGTGGCCGCCACCCTGGAGCCGGCCTACGAGGTCGGCGGGGATGCGTTCGACTATGCGATGTTCGCTGACCACCTGCACGTGTCGATCTTCGACGCCGTGGGCCACGACCTGGCCGCCGGGCTGCTGGCCAGCGTGAGCATCGCCTCCTGCCGGAGCACCCGGCGGGCCGGCGGTTCGCTCCCGGAGATCGTGACCGGAGCCGACAACGCGATCGCGAGTGAGTTCGGCGATAGCCGGTTCGTTACCGCCCTGGTCTGCGATCTGAACGTCGCGACGGGCCAGTTCAGCTGGATTCCGTGCGGCCACCCGCCGCCGCTGCTGATTCGGGACGGCCGGGTGATCAGGGAGCTGGCCCGCCGTCCCCGGCTGCCGCTCGGCCTGGCCGGGCTCGACCGCATGATCCGTTCCCGTGCCCAGGAACCGGAGGCCGCCGAAGGGATCCCGGTGTATACCGAGCAGCTCGAGCCCGGTGACCGCCTGCTGCTGTACACGGACGGCATCATCGAGGGCCGGTCCGCCGATGACCAGCCGTTTGGCGTGGAGCGGCTGACCGAGTTCTTCGTCCGGTACGACGACGCCCGGATACCCGCGCCGGAGACGCTGCGCCAGCTGAACCGCGCGATCGTCGACTACCAGCAGGGACGGCTGTCCGACGACGCGACCATCGTCATGGTGGAATGGCGCCCCGACCGTCCCGGAGACCAGCTGATCCCCTGATCCCGCGGCTGCCTTCCGGTACGTCCGTTAGGGAGAAATCTGCCGGGAAGCTCAGTCCGCCCGCCGCCCGCGGGGCAGGTGCGGGGCAGGCAACGGCGGATCGGCTAGCCCGGCGAGGGCCCAGTCGGCGCCATCCAGGCGGACCGTCCGCCGTCCGCCGGGAGCGGACCCGCCGGGAGCGGACCCGCCGGGAGCGGACCCGCCGGGAGCGGACCCGCCGGGAGCGGACCCGCCGGGAGCGGACCCGCCGGGAGCGGACCCGCCGGGAGCGGACCCGCCGGGAGCGGACCCGCCGGGAGCGGACCCGCCGGGAGCGGACCCGCCGGGAGCGGCCCCGCCGGGAGCGGCCCCGTCCGGAGTGGCCCCGTCCGGAGTGGCCCCGTCCGGAGCTGGCCAGGTGCCGGCCGCCCGGGTCCCGCAGCACGTGAGCCGCGCGCTGACGAACTCCCCCGGGCCGGGCCGCGGCAGCCCGAGCGCGCCCGCCAGGGCCTGGTCGCCCCCGTAGTCCCCGAAGATGACGATGCCCTCGTCGCGCAACTGGTCCCGGGCGCCGCCGCCGGCCCGGACTCGCTTCATGTAGTCGTCCTGCATGGCGACGGTGGCGACCACGGTCCGGCTCACCCGCCTGCCCTGGGCGCGGCGGAAGAGCTCGTTGACCCGCTGCTGGCCCGAGCGCGGGGCGAACACCGCGGCCACGTCCCGTTCGGCCATCCGGACCAGCGCGTTCTCCTGCAGCGGCGACCGGGAGAACAGCCAGGTGACGGCGGCCCGGCCGCGCTCGCTGAGGGATCGCTTGAGGTCGCGGTTGCTCGCGTCGCGGAGCGCGCCGGCGTCCGCCCGTAGCAGGCCGGCCGACCACGTGCCGTCAGCGTCGCTGGCCTGGACGAGCAGCACCAGCTTGCCGACGGCCTCCGGCGGGATCATCCAGCGGCCCATCCGGTGCGAGAACTTGCAGTCCACGTCGGCGCCCGCGATCGAGTAATCCAGCGCGTCGCCGTCGGCGAGGGCCAGCCGCCGCTGGATGCCGATTTCGACCAGCGTCCCGGCGTGCGTCTTCTCGGTCTTGCAGAGCTGCTCCCAGCGGTAACGCCCCGTGTGCTGGCCATCCAGCAGCATGTCGAGCGCGGTGCGCACGGCGGCGCCGATCCGCGAGCCGTCCGGGTCGGTGGCCAGCAGTTCGGCCGCGACGCGAGCGAGCTCGGCGTCGGTGCCGTTGCCCGGGGCCGCGCGCCCCGCGGCGGTGATCACGCCGGGCGCCGCGTGCTGGGCCCCGGCCAGGCCGGCCATCCCGGGCAGCAGCCGCTGCCCGTCCGCGGAATCCGGACCGGGCGTCAGGCCGGGCAGCGCGGCCTGCCCTCGCGGCGGCGGTACGGCGCCCGGTGTCACGGGCGTGACTGTAGCCGAGGTGCCGCGCCCGCGCATCTGCCGTCAGGGCCTGGCCACCTCCGGCGTGCGCGGGACCCGCGCCACCCCGGGTGCCACACCCGGTGCCGCACTCGGTGTCACGCCCAGGGCCGCACCCGGAACCGGGACGGCCGTCGCGGCAGGCCGGGATGAGGCCCCCGTCAGCGTGCCCGTGGCCAGCGTGCCCGCCGCGGCGCAGAGCGCGTCGATAAGCCGGATCGAGGCCGGGGAGTCGGGCGGCTCGCCGTACTGCAGGGCGAACACATGCCGCCGCGCGCCGGGCAGTTCGGCGGTGCGGATCGCGGGGTGCCGGGCCGCCCGCAGCGCCAGGTCCGGGAGCGTGGCCACCCCGAGCCCGGCCGCGACGAGCGCCTGCACGGCCACGTAGTCGTCGGTGGTGAAGGCGATCTTCGGGCTGAAGCCGGCCAGCGAGCACTGCGTGATCAGGTGCACGCGGCACCGGTCGCAGCCTGCGATCCACCGGCGTCCCGCGTACCGGGCCAGGTCAGCGCACTCCTGCTCCCTGGGCGGTCCACCGCTGGCACCCCCGGCGCCAGGCCTGTCGCCCTGCCCGTCGCGCTGCTCGTCCCGCTGTCCGTCGGCATGGTCCCCGTCGGTGGCGGCGGGACGGGCGCGGGTCACGAGGTGAACGGGCTCGTCCAGCACGAGCCGCCCCCGCATCCCGTTCTCCTCCGGGCCCTCGGGGACAGCCCCCTGCACGTGCCGGAAGACCAGGGCGACGTCGACGTAGCCGGCCCGCAGCATGCGCAGCGCCTCCGGCGGCTCCGCTTCGGTCAGCCGCACGTCCATGCCCGGGTACTCCGCCCGCAGCATCGCGGCCGCCGCCGGGACGATCGTGCCGAGGGCCGACGGGAACGCGGCGAGCCGGACCCGCCCCGCGCTCAGCCCCGCGTGCGCGGCCAGCTCGTTTTCGGCGGCGTCCAGACGGCCCAGCACCTCGGCCGCCCGGTCGGCGAGCAGCCGCCCGGCCTCGGTGAGCCGGATGCCCCGGCCGGCCCGCTGGATCAGCCGGACGCCGGTCTCGGCTTCCAGCCGGGCCAGGTGATGGCTCACCGACGGCTGTGCGTAGTTCAGCTCCCGGGCGGCGGCGGTCACGGATCCGTGCCTGGCCACCGCCACCAGGACCCGCAGCCTGGTGACGTCCAGCATGTTAACGACTATAGATGAGACGAATTTGTTTGGCATGAGAGCCATATGGAGCCTATGCCGCCCCCCTCGCAGACCCCCGGACGCGTCCGCTCCCCGGCCGGGCGGCCCGGGCGGGGGAGCGGACAGCCGTGGTGCTTAGTGCCCCGACACCACGGGCTCATTGACCGGCACCACCGGAGCGTCCTCCACCGGCGCCGCCGACGGTAGGATGCGCGCCAGTGGCCGCGGCAGCCACCAGTTGGCCCGGCCGAGCAGTTCCATCACCGCAGGCACCAGCACGAGCCGGACGACCGTGGCGTCGATCAGCACGGCCACGGCCAGGCCGAGGCCGATCTGCTTGACCGAGACGTCCGCGCCGAGCACGAACGAGAGGAACACAGCCACCATGATCGTGGCGGCGGCGGAGATGACCCGCGCGGTCCGGGCCAGCCCGCGCGCCACGGCGGCGGTGTTGTCCCCGGTCCGGTCGTACTCCTCACGGATCCGCGACAGCAGGAACACCTCGTAGTCCATCGACAGGCCGAACAGGATCACGAAGAGGAACATCGGCACCCAGGTCGTGACCGGCACCTTCTCCGGGAACCCGAACAGCTGGTGCAGCCAGCCCCACTGGCTGACGGCCACGAGCACGCCGTACGCGGCGGTGATGGACAGCAGGTTCATCACGGCCGCCTTCACCGCGACGACCACCGACCGGAACACCACCGTGAGCAGCAGCATCGACGCCACGATGACGACCGCGATCAGCCACGGCAGCCGCTGGGAGACCATGTTGGCGAAGGCGACGTTGCCCGCGTTGGGACCGGTGAGGTAGGCGTGCACGCCGGTGCCGGTGGTCGCATGCGGCAGCACGGTGTTATTGATCCGGTTGACCAGGGCGTTGGTGGCCGGGTCCTGCTCTCCCGTGGTGGGGTAGGCGATCAGCATGACGGCCTTCCCATCCGGGCTGGTGATCGGCGGGGAGACCCGCGCGATCCCGGGCGTCCCGCCGATCGCGCTGGCCAGCCGGGTGGTGCCCGCACTGTCCCCGGTGCCGGGCAGCGTGGCCGCGACGATCAGCGGTGCGTCGAACCCGGGCCCGAAGCCTTCGGCCATCGTCAGGTAGCTGGCCCGGCCCATGGTCCCGGACGCCTGCGCCGACTCGTCCGGCATGCTCAGGTTCATGCTCAGGACGGGGACGGCGAGGATCAGGATGACGGCCGTGGCCAGCACGGCCGACACGACCGGGCGCCGGCAGACAACCGCAGCCCAGCGTTCCGCCGCGGACGGTGCTGATTCTCCTGAACGGACGTGGCTGGACGCACTCGCCTGCGCGCGGCTCCTCCGCCGCGGGAGCCCGAACCGGGACGGCTTGGCCAGGCGGGTCCCGCTGAAACCGAGCAGCGCCGGCAGCAGGGTCAGCGAGCCGAGCACGGTCATCGCGACGGTCGCGGCGGCGGCCACCGCGACTCCGTTCATCAGCGACTGGCGCAGTACCAGCAGCCCCATCATGCCGATGACCACGGTGATGCCGGCCACCAGCACGGAACGCCCCGCGGTCCGCATCGCGTGCACGGCGGCGGCTTCCGGCTCCATCCCGGCGTGCAGCGACTCACGGAACCGGGTCACGATGAACAGCGCGTAGTCGACGCCGACCCCGAGGCCGATCATGGACGCGATGATCGGGGCGAACCCCGGCGCGGGGAACAGGTGCCCGAGCAGCGCGATCAGCGCCAGCCCGCAGCCGATGCCGAAGACTGCGGTCACGATCGGCAGCCCCATGGCCAGCAGCGACCCGAACGCGATCAGCAGCACGATCGCGGCGGCGCCGATGCCGATCCCGTCCGAGGAGCCCCCGTAGGGCGTCTCCGCCTGGTCCACCACGTCGCCGCCCAGGTAGAACGACATGCCGTGCCCGGACGCGGCCCGTGCATCGCTCATCAGGGCTTTGGCCTCGCTGGCGGGGATGCTCGTCTGCGTGACGTTGAACTGCACCGAGGCGAACGCGATGTGGCCATCGGTGGAGATGTGGCCCGGCGTGGTGTACGGGTCGGACACCGAGGTCACGTGCGGGGCGGCGCGGAAAGGCCCGAGTGCCCCTGTGACCCGGGCCTTCACGCCGGCCGAGGTGATCGGCTCCGCTGACCGGATCGCCAGCGTGAGCGTGTCCCCGGACTGCCGGGGGAAGTGCTGGTTGAGGATGGTCTGGCCGTTGTCGCGGCCCGCGAAGTTGTTGTTGGCCGGCGCGCCGAACTGCATCCACAGCGTGACGAGGCACGCGGTGCCGACGATCCACGCGGCGAGGGTGAGCCAGCGGTGGCGGTAGCAGGTTCGCCCGACGGCACCGAGCACGCCCGGGCGGTAAGGGGTGGGTGTGTGCCGCATCTCACTTCTCCTAAGGCGGCCGGAAAGGTCACCACCGATACTCCCGATCGCGGGCGCGCACCGTCGTCCGGCACCGGGAGGCAGTTGGCGGGGCGGTCCACGCCCGCTGGTGTACTCCACCAGGAGTAGCGTTCGCGTTCGTGGAGCACGAGGCACCTAACTCACGGACCCTGGGCTACTGGGAGACGACGCTGGCCGCGCCCCCGGACCCGGTCGGCTCGAACGTGCTGCGGGAGGACCTCCCGCTGCCGGTGTGCGTCCTGCGCGCGGCGGCGCTCGAGCGGAACCTGGCCCGGTTCCAGCGGTTCAGCGAGGAGGCCGGCGTGCTGCTCTGCCCGCACGCCAAGACGTCGATGAGCCCGGCGCTGTTCGGCCGCCAGCTGGCCACCGGGGCGTGGGGCCTGACCTTCGCGACCGGGCCCCAGGTGCGGGTGGCGCGCCAGCACGGCGTGTCCCGGATCTTCTACGCCAACCAGCTCACCGGGGCCGCCGACATCCGCTACGTGTGCGGCGAACTGCGCCACGACCCCCGCTTCGAGTTCTACTGCCTGGTCGACTCGGTGGCCGGCGTGGAACTGCTCGCCGGCCGGGTCGCGGCGGCCCAGCCGGGCCGCCGCGTCAACGTGCTCGTCGAGGCCGGCCTGGCGGGCGGCCGGTGCGGCGTCCGTGATCTGCCCACGGCTATCCGCGTGGCCGAGGCCGTCCGCGCCGCGGGCGCGCACCTGGCGCTGGTGGGCGTGGAAGGCTTCGAAGGGCTGGCGCGGCCCCGGGACGACGGCGGCCGCGAGTCCGTGGTGCGGGAGTTCCTCCGGTTCCTGACCGGCATCGCCGGGGAGCTGGACGAGCGGGACCTGTTCGACACGGGCGAGGTGCTGCTCACCGCGGGCGGCAGCGTCTTCTTCAACCTGGTCGTGGCGGAGCTGACCGCGGCCCGGCTCCGCCGCCCAACCCGGGTCGTGCTGCGCAGCGGCTGCTACCTGACCGAGGACTGGGGCTCGTACGGGCGGGCGCTGGCCGACGTGCACGCGCGCACCGGATCGGGCGCGCCGGACCTGGAGCCCGCGATCGAGGTGTGGGCCCAGGTGCTCTCGGTCCCGGAGCCCGAACTGCTCATCCTGTCGGCCGGGCGGCGCGATTTCGGCCAGGACTCCGGGAACCCGGTGGCACTGGCGCACGTCCGCCGCGGTTCTTCGGAGCGCCGCTCGCTGCGGGAGGCGGGCTGGCGGATGGCGGCCGTCAGCGACCAGCACGCGCACATGGCCGTCCCGTCGGCCCATGGCGCGGCGGTCGGCGACCTGGTCGCCCTGGGCCCGTCGCACCCGTGCACGACGTTCGACAAGTGGCGCACCCTGTACCTGGTCGACGACGACTACACCGTCACCGAAGCGATCCAGACGTACTTCTGATCGCCCGTGCGGGGGACGGTCCGCTAGCTCGCCGCCGCCGAGCAGCAGTGCTGTACGTTCTTCGATTTCACGCTCCACCTGGCCGGCGGTGCCCTGCAGCTGGAGGTTCGTGCCCCCGCCGAGGCCGCCCCCCTCATCCGTGACGTCTTCGGTGCCACCCGCTGACCATGTGGGGTCGGCATCGGGGCTTCTCCAGCCCGTTTCCCGCCACTCTCAAGCCATTTCCAGGATTGTGCGCGGAAAGGCCGCGTTGTAACGGAGAACTGCACGCGCACATGAAAAATTAACGGCCACTCCGGAAAAGCGCAGAGGCCTTAAAGACAGGGCCGCCCCCGCTCATCACCGTCCGGCCTGATCCGCCTCTGTCCGGCCGCCCACGGCTTGCCCCGGCCGCAGGGAGCACCAGGTGCGGGCCGCCGCTTCTCGCTCGCGATGCCGGCGGTCGCCCGGTCGTGGCTGCTCGCGATGCCGGCGGTCGCCCGGCCGTCGCCCCGTGGTGGCCGCTCGCGATGCCGGCGGCCCCGTCGTGGCCGCCCCCCGGCTGGCCTTGCCCCCGTCCTCCAAGTCCTCGCCTCCTCCTCCCGCACGGCGGGCGGCCCGCTGCACCCGGCCGCCTGCCCTTCGATGACCTGGCGAAATGCGCTGGATAACAACTTTTTCGGCCGGCGGGGGAAAGTTAGTCCGCCGACGCGTAAACCACCTGCGGAAGGGCCGCGTCACACTTACGAGGCCCGGCGAAAGCGGGACGTCGGGCCTCTCCTACGACCGGCTCACCGGCGGGAATTCCCAGCCGGAATGGCCGGAGCCCTGAGCGGGGCACGGGCCCGCAACGGCCGCGAAAGCGGCTGTTGCGGGCTCGTTTGTATGTCCGGGGAGCATAGTAATCGTCCATGAGCCTGGACAAGATTGACGAACGGATCGTGGCGGCCCTGATTGAGGACGCGCGGGCCAGCTACGCGACGATCGGCGCCCTCGTGGGGCTGTCCGCGCCCGCGGTCAAGCGCCGCGTTGATCGTCTGCAGGAGTCCGGCGCGATCAGGGGATTCTCGGCCCGGGTCGACCCGGCGGCGCTCGGCTGGACGACGGAGGCCTACGTCGAGCTGTTCTGCCGCGCGCTCACCTCCCCGGCCGATATCCGGGCCGCGGTCCGGCGGTACCCCGAGGTCGTGGGGGCGTGCACGGTCACCGGCGAGGCGGACGCCCTGCTGCACATCCAGGCCGCGGACGTGGGTCACTTCGAGCAGGTCGTCGAGCGGATCAGGGCTGAGCCTTTCACCACCCGGACCAGGAGCGTGATCGTCATGTCCCGGCTGGTCGACCGGACCGGCGGTCCCGTCCCGTCTGCCGAGGGTGAGACCGCCCGGTTAGGGCCGAGCCAGCCGTCGTGCTGAGGATTGTCGTGCTCGGCGCCAGCCCCGCCTTCGCCGGCTGCCGGGCCTCCTCCCCAGACGGCGCGCTCTTCGCCGCCGTACCCATCGCACCCGCGGCACCCGCCCCTGCCAGCAGGCGCAGCAATTCGGGCCAGTGCGCGGCGGCGACGTTGAACCGGCCCGTCGCGTTGCTGGCCCCATCCCCGGCCCCCGGGCGCGATGCGGGCGGCGCGGTCGTCGTGGGCGGAGCGGTGCCCGGCAGAGGTGTTGCTTGCTCACGCGGGACCGCCGTCGCGGGACAGAGCGTAGCAGTCAGATCGTCACGTATGTACGCATAAAGGCATAAGCGTGCTCAGTTCACTGCTGTCCCGCCGGTCTGCGGGCTTACCGCCCGGCGTCCCCGGCGCGGCGTGATTGCGAAAGTTGCCGTCAATTGACGTCTTCCCCGCCTGCGGCAAGTCCCTGACCAGCTAGAGTGACGCGCATGCCGGAGACAGACAATGACCCGAGCGCGAGTACGGCCAGTTTCCGCGCCTTCGCGCAGCGCTCCGACGAGGACGTGTCCCGGGGACGGGGTACGTCGTCCAACCGGACGATCATCATGGTCGCCATCGCCGTGTGCGTCCTGATCGTGATCGGCGTCCTGGCCGCGACGCTCTAGCCCAGCCGGGGTCTGCACCGTAACGCTCGAGCCCAGCGGGGTCGGCACCGTCCGGAGCCGCTCACAGCGCCTGGAGCCGCTCACTCAGGCCGTGAGTCGCTCACCCCGTCCGGGGCTCGCTCGTTCAGTCCGCGGAGATCTCACCCGAACCGCGCACGATCAGCTTGGTCCCGAGCTCGACGTACTGGGCAGGCCCGCGTGTCCCCGCCAGCCGCCCGAACAGCAGTTCCGCGGCCCGGCGGCCCATCTCGGCCGGGTTCTGCGCCACCACCGTCACGCCGGGTTTCACCAGGTCCGCGAGCTCGAAGTCATCGAAGCCGACCAGCGCGAGCCGCGCGTCCAGGGCGGCGATTTCCCGCAGTGCCAGGACTGTGACCCGGTTGTTGCCGCAGAACAGGGCCGTCACCGGCGAGGGACCGGCCAGCATCCGGCCGAGCGCGTCCCGGATTCCTCCGGACGTGGGCTTGGCCATGGACACCCACGATGGGCTGGTGTCCAGGCCGGCTTCGGCCATCGCCTCCCGGTAGCCCTGATGGCGCTGGGCGGCCGTGTAGATGTGCGGGTCGTCCCCGATGAACCCGATCCTGCGGTGCCCGTGCCGGATCATGTGGGTCACGCCCGCGCGCGTGCCGCCCACGTTGTCCGCGAGGACCGCGTTGGCGTCGATCATCCCGGCCGGGCGGTCCACGAACACCGACGCGACCCCGGCGGCGATTTCCGGTAGCAGATACCGATGGTCGCCGGAGGCGGGAATGACGATCAGCCCGTCCACGCGCCGCGCGCACAAGGCGAGGACCAGTTCCTGCTCACGCTGCGGATCCTCGATCACTCGAGCCGGTGAAAAGCAGCGAGCCGTTCCAGTGCGCCACATCTTCCACGGCGCGCGAAAGCGCGGAGTAGAAGGGGTCCCCAATGTCCTCCATGATGAGCCCGATCGAGGCGGTCTGCCCCTTCCGCAGCAGGCGAGCGCTGTCGTTGCGCCGGAAGCCAAGCTCGTTGATGGCGTTGCGGACGCGGTTGGCTGTCTCCGGGGTCACCCCCGGCTCGTCGTTGACCACCCGGGACACGGTTTTGAGCGCCACCCCCGCCCGGGTGGCCACGTCCTTCATGGTCGGCCCGCCGCGGCCGTTCCGCATGATGGGCTCTCCCGCCATGGCTCCCCCCTTCGCCTCGGCATGCCCGGCGAACCCGGTCGGCCCCGTCAGGGCGGCGGCCTCGGCGGGACCGCCGCCGGCGCCGTTGGCCCCGGGACCGCCGAGGGTGGAAGGCTCGCCTGGCTGGGCCGGTATTTCCGGCGCGCGGTCGCGGAGACGGCTGTCAAGATCGCTGACCATGGCTGCTTCCCATGTTCCTCTCGTCGCAATGCGGGAACGCTGGGCTGGCCGCCTGTCTGCTCCGGGCCCGCCTTTTGGCGGTCATGCCCGGGGCTGCGGTTCCCCCCATCGCTAAGTGTGCTACAAAACGGGGCTTCCCCGCTAATACGACATTGTCTTTTTAGCGGGAATATGGTGTCCCGCCGAGATAGCCGCAGTTGTCTGCGCCCTTGTTTTCAGAAAATCGCCCTTTGCGCGGGTAAGCCTCATTGCGTGCTGTTTTCCGCGTGCTGACCGTGATGATTCGTCCCTAACGGACGTACCGGGAGCCCGCCGCGACGGACGGGTCGGCCCGGGCGCGGGGCAGTCGGGGGCGCGTGCTTGTATGTGCGTGATGACGACCGACGCCACGGCGGCTCACCCCGCTACGGACGACGAGGAAGAGCGGCACCGGCTGACCGCCCTGGAGGGGCTCGCTGCGCTGTCGCTGGACGCGCTGTCGTCGGTGGCCTACGGGCCCGAGGCCATTCTCATTGTCCTGGTCGCAGCGGGGGTGGCGGGCCTGCGCTACGCGCTGCCCATCACGATCGCGATCGTCGTCCTGCTTGCCGTGCTGGTGATCTCCTACCGCCAGGTCATCGCCGCGTTCCCGGGCGGCGGCGGTGCCTACGCCGTGTCCAAACGGCATCTCGGTACCCGGGCCAGCCTGGTCGCGGCCGCCTCGCTCATCGTCGACTACGTCCTCAACGCGGCGGTCGGCGTCTCGGCCGGGATCGAGGCCTTCACCTCAGCGTTCCCCAGTCTCTACGGCAGCCGCGTCTGGCTGTGCCTGGCCGCCCTGGGCCTGATCACCGCGGCCAACCTGTGGGGCGTGGCCGAATCCGCCCGGCTGTTCATCGCGCCCACCGTCGCGTTCATCGCGGCCATGGCGGTGGTGATCGTGGGCGGGCTGGTCCGTTCCCATCCGGCCGTCCCGCTGGCCCACAACCTGCCCGGGGCGACCGAGACGGTCGGCCTGCTGCTTCTGCTGAAGGCGTTCGCGTCCGGCTGCTCGGCGCTGACCGGGGTGGAGGCGATCGCCAACGCGGTACCCGAATTCCGCCGGCCACGTGTGCGCCGTGCCCAGCACACCGAGATGTGGCTCGGCATCATCCTGGGTGCGATGCTGCTCGGCCTGGCCGCCCTGATCCGCAAGTTCGACGTGACCCCGGCTCCGCACATCACGGTGCTGGCCCAGCTGACGAAGGCCGCCGTGGGCAGCGGCGTGCTGTTCTACCTGATCCAGATGATCACCCTGGTCCTGCTGGTGCTGGCCGCGAACACCTCGTTCGGCGGCCTGCCGGTGCTCGCCAGCCTGGTCGCCGCGGACAACTACCTGCCGCACATCTTCCACCTCAAGGGCGAGCGGCAGGTATACCGCTACGGCGTGATCGTGCTGGCCATCTTCGCCGCGGTGCTGCTCGTCGTGTCGCGCGGCGACACCCAGGCCCTGATCCCGCTGTTCGCCATCGGCGTGTTCGTCGGCTTCACCCTGTCCCAGACCGGCATGGTCCGGCACTGGCGTGAACAGCGGGGGCCGGGCTGGGAGTACCGGGCCGCCATCAACGGGCTCGGCGCGGTGCTCACCTTCCTGGTCATCATCATCGAGCTGGTCAGCAAGTTCACCGAGGGCGCGTGGGTCATCGTCCTGGTCATCCCGTTGCTGGTCGCACTGTTCACTGGCGTCCACCGCGCCTACGACCGGATCGGTGAGCTGCTGGGGATCGGGCAGATACCGCCGCCCCCGCGCCGGGAACCGTCGCTGATCGTGGTGCCGGTGCTGGGGCTGTCGAGGCTGACCGGGGAGGCGATCTCCGCCGCGCTGTCGCTCGGCGACGACGTCATCGCGCTGAGCATCGTCTACGACGACCCGGACGACCCGGACGCCGAGGACCGGTTCCGGCGGCAATGGTCGGAGTGGGGAGTGGACGTCCCGCTCGTCACCCTGCACTCACGGCACCGGGCACTGGGGCCGCCGGTCGTGGAGTACCTGCGCACCCTGGAGGAAGCGGACACCCACCGCCGGCTCGTCGTGCTCATCGCGGAACTGGAGCCGATGCGGCCCTGGCAGTGGATCCTGCACAACCAGCGCGGCCTGGTCCTGGACCTCGCCATCCGGAACGGCACCGCGAACGTGGTCATCTGCCGCATCCGCTTCCGCCCCACCGTCTGGTCGGAGACTACGTCCGCCCGCACCGCTCGATACTGACGCTAGCCGCCCCCGTCAGGGTCATCCCCGGGGTCGGGCTGATAACGGTATCCCATGCCGGGCTCGGTGATCAGCCAGCGCGGCCGGGCCGGGATCCGGCTCCAGTTTCCGGCGCAGCTGGGCCATATACAGGCGGAGGTTCCCGGTGGCACTGGCGTACCCGGGTCCCCAGACCTCGGTCAGCAACTGCTGCTGGCTCAGCAGCTTGCCGGGATGCCGGAGCAGGACTTCGAGCAGGTGCCACTCGGTCGGGGTGAGCCGGATGTCCCCCTCCGGGGCGCCCGCGGCGTCGGCGGTGCCCGCATCCGGTCCCGTTCGGCTGAGTGCCGCCGGGGCCGCGTGCTCGACCCGCTTGGCGGCCAGATCGACGACCAGGTCGCCGAGCCGGATCCGCGGCTGTTCGTCCGGCGCACCGGCCCGCCGTACCGCGGCCCGCATCCGGGCGAGCAGCTCATCCATCGAGAACGGCTTCGTGACGTAGTCGTCGGCGCCGGCGTCCAGTGCCTCCACCTTGTCGGAGCTGTCGGCCCGTCCCGACAGCACGACGATGGGCGCGGTCGTCCAGCCGCGCAGCCCCTGGATCACGTCGATGCCGCTCAGGTCCGGCAGCCCCAGATCGAGGATCACCAGGTCCGGTGGGTGGTGGCTGGCGACCGCCAGCGCCTCGGCCCCGGAGGCGGCGGTGAAAACCTCGTACTGGCGGACCCGCAGATTGATCCGCAGCGCGCGGAGGATCTGCGGTTCGTCGTCGACGACGAGGACGCGGGTCACAGGGCCGCCTGGTCGGCCGGGCCGGTATCCGCGCCGCTGCCCGGGCCCGCGCCGGTTCCCCTCGTCACCCGTGCCCCGTTGGCCTCGTCTGTCACCCGGGCCCCGTCCACCTCGTCTGTCACTCGAGCTTTGCCCGCCTCATCTGCGGCTCGAGCCCCACTAGTCCCATCCGTCATCCAGTCCGCGTCGGTCTGATCCCTTACCTGATCGGCGTCCCGTTCCCGGTGCCCCGGCTCCGCCTCACCGGGCCCGGGTCCGGGCGCGGGCGCCACCGTCGGCAGCGACAGCGCCATCGTCAGGCCCCCGCCGGGGGTGTCCTCCGCGGTCAGCGTCCCGCCCATGGCCTCGGCGAAGCCGCGGGACAGCGCGAGACCGAGACCGACCCCGGTGGTGTTGTCCGTGTCACCCAGCCGCTGGAACGGCACGAACACCCGGTCCCGCTCCCTCGCCGGGATGCCGGGCCCGCGGTCGATGACGCGCAGCTCAACCCGGTCGCCCAGGGCGCTCGCGGTGAGCAGGGGCGGCAGGCCCGGCGGCGAGTAGCGCAGCGCGTTCTCGGTCACGTTGACGAGGACCCGTTCCAGGATGGCCGGGTCGACGCGTACCTCCGGCAGCGACTCCGGTATGTCCACGACCACGTGACGGCTGCGCGGCCCCAGGTCGTCGAGAGATCGCGCGACGATCTCGTCCACGCCGACCGGCCGCGGGAACAGTGACAGCGCCCCGGCCTGGAGCCTGCTCATGTCCAGCAAGTTATCGACGAGGCGCGCCAGCCGGTCCAGCGATTCGTCCGCCGTGGCCAGCAGTTCGTCGCGGTCGGCGGCGTTCCATCGCACCTCGGGGGAGCGCAGGCTGGTGACGGCCGCCTTGGCCGAGGCCAGCGGACTGCGCAGGTCGTGGCTGACCGCCGCGAGCAGTGCGGTCCGCATCCGGTCGGCTTCGGCGATCGGCTTGGCCGCCTCGGCCTCGGCGGCCAGCCGCAGCTGCTCCAGGGCGGCCGCCGCATAGGCCGCGAACGCACCGAGCACCCGCCGGTCGGCGGCCGGCAGCGGCCGGCCGCGCAGGGCCAGCGACAGCGTGTCGGTGATCGGTACCTCGACGTCCGCGTCCTCGGGGGAGGTCACCGGCTCGGAACCGGCTGTCGCGACCGCGGTCCACCCGTTCCCCGCCCCCCGAAGCCGGCTCGCCGCGGACGACGCGGCCCGGGTCGGCTCGCTGCCGTCGACGCAGTCGCCGGTCGCGCACTCCAGCAGGCTGACCGACCGCATGCCGAACGATTCGCGCACGCGCTCCAGCAGTGCGGGCAGCGCCTGCTGGCCGCGCAGCACGCTGCCCGCCGTGGTGACGAGCAGTTCGGATTCGGCACTGGCCCGGGCCGCCTGCTTAGTGCGCCGCGCCGCGATGTCCACCACCGTGCTGACCAGGATGGCCACGAGGACGAAGACGCCGATGGCCCACGCGTTGTTGGCGTCGGCGATCGTGAACTGGTGGATGGGCGGCGTGAAGTAGTAGTTGAGCAGCAGCGACCCGGCCAGGGCCTCGAGCAGGGCCGGGATCAGGCCGCCCACCAGGGCGACGACTATGACGGCGACGAGGAAGGTGAGCACGTCGCTGGTGAGGTTGACGCTGCCGCGCAGGTTCGCCAGCGCGATCGTAATCACCGGGGCCAGCACGGCCGCCAGCACGTACCCGGCCACCTGGCGGCGCCGGGTGAGGCTGCCGCCGGCCCGGGGAAGCAGTCCCCGCCCGCGGCCCATCTGCTGGTGCGTGACGATGTGCACGTCAATGTCGCCCGAATCACGGATGGTCCGGGATCCAATGCCGGGGCCGGTGAGCAGCGCCGACAGCCATGAGCGGCGGCTCGCGCCCAGCACGAGCTGGGTGGCGTTCTCCGCGCGGGCGAAGGTGAGCAGGGCATCCGGGATGTTGTCCCCGATCACCTGGTGGTAGGTACCGCCGAGCGACTCCACCAGCCGACGCTGCCCGGCCAGCGCGGCCGGGCTCGCGCCGGTCAGGCCGTCGGACCGGGTGACGTGCACGGCCAGCAGGTCACCGCCGGCGGACCGGGCGGCGATCCGCGCGGCCCGCCGGATGAGGGTGTCACCCTCGGGACCACCGGTGAGTGCGACGACGACCCGCTCCCGGGCCTCCCAGGTGCCCTGGATACCGTGTGCCGCCCGGTAGGCCAGCAGGCCCTCGTCCACCTTGTCGGCCAGCCACAGCAGGGCCAGCTCGCGCAGCGCGGTCAGGTTCCCGGTGCGGAAGTAGTTGGTCAGCGCCGCGTCGATCTTCTCCGCCGGGTAGATGTTCCCGTGCGCCATCCGGCGGCGCAGCGCCTCGGGCGTCATATCGACCAGCTCGACCTGGTCCGCGGCCCGCACCACGGCGTCCGGGATCGTTTCCCGCTGCGGCACGCCGGTGACCTTCTCCACCACGTCGTTGAGGGACGCGAGGTGCTGGACGTTGACGGTGGAGATCACGTCGATGCCGGCGTCGAGCATTTCCTCGACGTCCTGCCACCGCTTCTCGTTGCGCGACCCGGGCACGTTGGTGTGCGCCAGCTCGTCGACCAGGGCGATCTGCGGGTGGCGGGCCAGCACGGCGTCGAGGTCCATCTCCTCGAAGTCCGCCCCGCGGTATGTCATCCGTTTGCGCGGGATGACCTCCAGGCCGTCGAGCAGCGCCTGGGTGTGCGGGCGCCCGTGCGTCTCCGCGTAGGCGACCACCACGTCGGCGCCGCGTTCGGCCCGGCGATGGCCCTCGCCGAGCATGGCGAAGGTCTTGCCGACCCCCGCGGCCGCGCCGAGGTAGATCCGGAGATACCCGCGGTCAGGCCGCTGGCTATTCCGTTCCGGGATATCCGTTTGCTGGGTGGCCATGTGCGGGGCCTGCCCTCTCTTCTGTCCGGCGCCGCTGACGCCCCGTCCTCAGCACCGTTCTCTGTTCCTATTGAACCGCGCTTGCGGCCCGGGGCTTCCGCACCCGGTCCGACGCTCCCGCACGTCAGGAGGCGTGAACCTCGGCCGCCTGCCCCGGCGATCTCCCGCCGCGGGCGGCTCTCACGGCCGGTACCGGTAGCCCATGCCCGGTTCGGTGAGCAGGTGACGAGGCCGCGCCGGGTCGTCTTCCAGCTTGCGGCGCAGCCGGGCCATATGGAACCGGAGGTAGTTGGTCCGGGATCCGTAGCCGGGTCCCCAGATGTCGGTAAGCAACTGCCGCGAGCCAACCAGCTGGCCCGGGTGGTGGACCAGAGTCTCCAGGATCCGCCATTCGGTCGGGGTGAGCCGGACCGTTTCCCCGCCCTCTAGCCCGGCGCTGGCTTCGGCCTTTCCCTGGGCCCCGGCCTCCGCCTCCCGATCAGGACGGCGGGTCACGGTGTGGGAGGTCAGGTCGATGACGCAGTGCCCGACGACGGCCTCCGTCACTCCGGTTGGCCCAGGGTCGTCGCGCCGCAGCACGGCGCGCAGCCGGGCCAGCAGTTCGGCCATGGAGAACGGCTTGGTGACGTAGTCGTCGGCGCCCACGTCCAGGGCCCCGATCTTGTCACCCGGGCTCGCCCGGCCCGACAGCACGATGATCGGTGCCCGCGACCAGCGGCGTAGCTCGACGATGACATCCGTTCCGTCAATATCAGGCAGGCCGAGGTCGAGGATCACCGCGTCCGGTGGCTGGTTAGCCGCCGTCTCCAGCGCCTCGTGACCGGTGCTCGCGGTGAAGACGTCGTACCGGCGGGCCCGCAGATTGATGAAGAGCGCCCGGAGCAGGCCCGGCTCATCCTCCACCAGCAGAACCCGGGGCCCCGGCGCTGTGGCCCGCGCCGGAGCCGCCGCTGACCAGCTCGCCGGGGGCGGTGACGGGCGCGCGGCCGGTCCGGGATCTCCGGTCCGGCCGCGCGCCGTGGTCATCCTGGCCTCCCGTTCACCGGTTTGACATCTTGTCGAGCGCGATGTTCAGCGTGAGCACGTCCACCCTCGGCTCACCGAGGAACCCGATGTTCCGGCCCTGGACGTTGGCGGCGACTAGGGCGTGTACGGCCGAGGGGCTCAGGTGCCGCGCCTTGGCGACCCGGTTGACCTGCAGGTAGGCGTACTGCGGGGAGATGTCGGGGTCGAGGCCCGATCCGGAGGCGGTCACCGCGTCCGGCGGCACGCTGGCCGGGCTGACCCCGTTGAACTGCGCGACCGCGGCGCGCCGCTGCTCGACGAGCTTGAGCAGCGTCTGGCTGTTCGGCCCGAGGTTGGAGGCGCTGGAGAATCCGGCGTCGCAGCCATAGTCGGTCTTGGACGCCGGGTTCACCGCGTTGGACGGCCGGGGCTGGAAGTACTGCGGCAGCGGGTTCCCCTTGGCGTCCACGAACTCCTGGCACAGCAGGCTGGACCCGACGACCTGGCCGTTGTAACTGACCAGCGAGCCGTTGGCCTGATTGTGGAAGGCCACCTGGGCGACGCCGAACATGACGACGGGGTACACGATGCCGCACAGCACCGTAAAGACCAGCAGCGCGCGGAACGCGGCGATGTGCTGGCGCACGAGTGCGGGGAGACGGTTCACACCGATCACCTGAATCCAGGGATGTTCATGATGATGAGGTCGATGAGCTTGATGAAGACGAACGGGACGATCAGGCCGCCGACGCCGTAGATCCACAGGTTGCGGCGCAGCATGGCCGCCGCGGACGACGGCCGGTACCGGACACCGCGCAGCGCCAGCGGGATCAGCGCCACGATGATCAGCGCGTTGAAGATGATCGCCGACGCGATCGCGGACTGCGGGCTGTGCAGCTTCATGATGTTGAGCTTTTCCAGCCCGGGGAGCACGCCCGCGAACATGGCCGGGATGATCGCGAAGTACTTCGCGACGTCGTTGGCGATGGAGAACGTGGTCAGCGAGCCCCGGGTGATCAGCATCTGCTTGCCGATCTCGACGACCTCGATGAGCTTGGTCGGGTTCGAATCGAGGTCGACCATGTTGCCGGCTTCCTTGGCGGCCGAGGTGCCGCTGTTCATGGCCACCCCGACGTCGGCCTGCGCGAGCGCGGGGGCGTCGTTGGTACCGTCCCCGGTCATCGCGACGAGCTTGCCGCCCGCCTGCTCCTTCCTGATCAGGGCCATCTTGTCTTCCGGCGTGGCCTCGGCGAGGAAGTCGTCCACCCCGGACTCGTCGGCGATGGCCTTGGCCGTGAGCGGGTTGTCGCCCGTGATCATGACCGTGCGGATGCCCATGGCGCGCATCTCGGCGAACCGCTCGGCGATGCCCTCTTTGACGATGTCCTTGAGCTGGATGACGCCGAGAGCACGCGCGGTGCCGTTGGCCCGCTCGGCCACCACGAGCGGGGTGCCACCGGCCGCGGAAATTCCGTCAACGATCTCGCCGAGCTCATGTGACGGCGTTCCGCCGTTGTCCCGAATCCATTCGCGCACCGAGCTGGACGCGCCCTTGCGGACCTCACGGCCGTCGGCCAGGTCCACTCCGCTCATCCTGGTCTGTGCGGAGAACGGGACGAATTCCGCGCCCTGCAGCTCGCCGGGGGTGCGTTCCCGCAGGCCGAATTCCCGCTTGGCCAGGACGACGATCGAGCGGCCCTCGGGCGTCTCGTCCGAGAGGCTGGACAGCTGGGCGGCGTCGGCGAGTTGCTTGACAGGCACTCCGTCGACCGGGAAGAAGTCAGTTGCTTCCCGGTTGCCGATGGTGATCGTGCCGGTCTTGTCGAGCAGCAGGGTGTTCACGTCGCCGGCGGCCTCGACCGCCCGGCCCGACATGGCCAGCACGTTGCGCTGGACCAGCCGGTCCATGCCGGCGATGCCGATCGCGGACAGCAGCGCGCCGATGGTCGTCGGGATCAGCGCCACGATCAGCGCCACCAGGATGACCAGGGTCTGCGGCGCTCCTGAGTAGTAGGCCATCGGCTGCAGCGTCACCACGGCCATCACGAAGATCAGCGTCAGCGAGGCGAGCAGCACGTTCAGCGCGACCTCGTTCGGGGTCTTCTGCCGCGACGCGCCCTCGACGAGGCCGATCATCCGGTCGATGAACGTCTCACCCGGCTTCGAGGTGATCTTGACGACGATCCGGTCGGACAGCACCCGGGTGCCGCCCGTGACCGCCGAACGGTCGCCGCCGGACTCCCGGATCACTGGAGCGGACTCACCGGTGATGGCCGATTCGTCCACCGAGGCCACGCCCTCGACCACGTCGCCGTCGCCGGGGATGACCTGGCCCGCCTCGACGACCACGACGTCGCCCAGGGTGAGCTGAGTCCCCGGGACCTCTTCTTCCCGGGGGTCGGCCTGCCCCGGCTCCCAGCCGACCAGGCGCCGGGCGACGGTCTCCTGCTTGGTCCGCCGGAGTGTCTCGGCCTGCGCCTTGCCCCGGCCCTCGGCCACCGCCTCGGCCAGGTTGGCGAACAGGACGGTCAGCCACAGCCAGGCCATGATCGTCCAGGCAAAGATGGAGCTGTGGATGATCGCCGAGTACGTGGTCAGCGCCGCCCCGATCTCGACCACGAACATGACCGGGTTATGGATCTGCACCCGTGGGTCCAGCTTGCGGAACGCCTCCGGGGTCGACTTCCACAGCATCTTCGGGTCGAGCAGGCCGCCGCTCACCCGGCGCGGCTGGGCCGCCGCGGCCCGGGCACGTGCACCGCGGTCATCGCTCCCTGATGGGGCGTCTGGCTTGTTGATGATGGGGTTGAGGGACATCAGTGCAGCCCTTCAGCGAACGGCCCCAGCGCGAGCGCCGGGAAATAGGTCAGGCCGACCAGGATGATGATCACGCCGATGAGCAGGCCGGCGAACAGCGGCTTGTGGGTCTCCAGGGTTCCGGCGCTTGCGGGTACCGGCTGCTGCCTGGCCAGCGAGCCGCCGAGCGCGAGAACAAACACCATGGGCGCGAACCGGGCGATCAGCATGACGACGCCGCCGGCCGTGTTGTACCAGGTGGTCGCGGTCGTAAGACCGGCGAACGCCGAGCCGTTGTTGTTCGCCATCGACGTGAACGCGTAGACGATCTCGGTCAGGCCGTGCGGGCCCGGGTTGAGGATCGAGGCACGTGGCGACTTTGAAGCCCAGCGACATCGCGGCGCCGATGAGCGCCGAGAATGGTGTCGCCAGGATGTAGGCGGCGGCCCACTTCATCTCGGTGGGCCGGATCTTCTTGCCGATGTACTCCGGCGTCCGGCCGACCATCAGGCCGCCGAGGAACACGGTCAGCACCGCGAGCATGAGCATGCCGTACAGGCCGGCGCCGACGCCGCCGGGGACGACCTCGCCCAGCATCATGTCGAACAGGGCGATGCCGCCGCCGAACGCGGTAAACGAGTCGTGGAAGGAGTTCACCGCACCGGTCGAGGTGACCGTGGTGGACCCGGCGAACAGGGACGAGCCTGGTATGCCGAACCTGACTTCCTTGCCTTCCATCGCGCCGTGCGCGGCCTGCAATGCCGTGCCGGCGTGCTGCCATTCGAAGTAGCTGATGCCGCCGACGGCGGCCAGCCACAGCACGGCCATGACGAGGACGAGCAGGTAGCCCTGGCGGTTGTCGCCGACCATCTTGCCGAACGTGCGCGGCAGCGCGAACGGGATGACCAGCAGCAGGAAGATCTCGAACCAGTTGCTGAACGGGTTCGGGTTCTCGAAGGGGTGCGCGGAGTTGGCGTTGAAGAAGCCGCCGCCGTTGTTGCCCATCTCCTTGATGACTTCCTGCGAAGCCACCGGGCCACCGACCATGGTCTGCTGGGAACCCGCCAGCGAGTGGATGAGGTGCGTGGTGGTGAAGTTGTCGATCACGCCGGTCGCCATCAGGATGATCGCGCCGATCACCGAGAACGGCAGCAGCAGCCGCACCACAACCCGGGTCAGGTCGACCCAGAAGTTGCCGAGCCGGTCGGTCTTTTTCCGCATGAACCCGCGGATCAGCGCGATAACGACCACGATGCCCACGGCGGCCGACACGAAGTTCTGCACCGCGAGGCCCGCCATCTGGGTGACGTAGCCCATCGTGGACTCGCCGCTGTAGTTCTGCCAGTTCGTGTTGGTGGTGAATGAGGCCGCCGTGTTCCAGGCGAGAGCGGGAGGGACGTTCACGTTCCCGTTTGAGTACGGCAGCCAGTGCTGTACACGCTCGATCAGGTACAGGAACAACACGCTGACCGCGGAAAACGCCAGCATGCTGCGGGCGTAGGTGCCCCAGCGCTGGTCCGCCGACGGGTCGATGCCCATCATGCGGTAGACGGCCCGCTCGGGCCGCAGATGCTTCTCGCTCGTGAAGATGCCCGCGATGTAGTCGCCCAGCGGCTTGTAGCAGACCGCCAGCGCGGCGACCAGCAGCACGATCTGCAGGACGCCCGCGAGGGAACTGCTCATCAGAATTTCTCCGGTCGGACGAGGGCGTAGACGAGGTAAATGGTGAGGATGACGGCCGCGATCAGGCCGACCCAGTTCTCAGCGCTCAAGCCACTCGACCCCCTTGACGAGCAGGAAGAGTACGGCGAAGACAACGATCGTCACGGCCACGTAAAGAAGGTCATTCACGGCCACTCCTGGGGTGGAAACCACTGGACGCGGGCCAGCACGCTGGATTGCGGGCGAGCACGCTGGACTGCGGGCCAGGAGGAGTGGGCTGGGCGTGTGCCCGGCCCGCGGCCTCAGATGGTTTTCAGAGCCCTCTCTGCGCCTGGCCAAAGCAATAAAACCGCGCGCAGCAGCGGCTGAGGCCGGTCTAAACGGGACCTATGCGGCGCTATTCCGCTTCCTAACGAAACCCATGCAGGGCTCCTTGCGCGCTGTGTTCCCCGGTTACCGGTTCCCTGAAGCCTCACCAGTGCGGGCGTTCAGCGAAGCCACGCCTCGGGGTGATCAAGGGCCGGCAGGCGCTGTTTCCGCGGCCAGAGGTGCAGGCCGTGGTTCGCCTCCTCCATCAGGGCCGACGGTGGCACGGCGACCACGGGACAGCGCGCGTGGGCGACGCAGTAGCGGCTCACCGAACGCCCGGCCATCCGGCGCAGGCCACGCCGCCCGGTCCCGATCACGAGGAGGTCGTCCGGGTCGTCGGCGCAGTCGACCAGGACGGGGCCGGTCGGTCCGCGGACCACGAGCGCCTCGATGCTCAGATCCTCGGGCAGGCCGCCGAGTCCCATATCGAAGGCGTCCCAGAGCCGCGCCTGGGCCGCGTCCCGCCAGATCTTCCGGAGGTAAGGGTTGGGCTGGCGCCGTTCAGCCAGATCGCCGCCCGGCGGGACCCAGGCGATAACCGGCAGCAGCCGCGCGTCCCGCTCGCGCGCCTGCTCCGCCGCATAGCGCAGCGCCTGCAGGCTGCCGAGGGAACCGTGTACACCAGCGAAGACTCGCCGCACCCCGGACACGGCAACATCGCCTCCTATTCGTTACCGAGGACCTGCTTCATCTAACCTCGCGCCGGGAGTGCGTGGGTAACGCTCTAACGGTCTCCTCACGCGGCAGGCATTACGGACACGAGACGACGGTCGCCCCGCAGCCGGAACGGCCCACGATCGTCAGTCCACAAAGCCCCGCACGCCGAGCTCGTCGAGGCGGAACAGCAGGTCAGCCGGGTCGCTGTACACGCGGAAGGCGCCGGACCGCTCGAGTTCCTCCCGGCCGTAGCCGCCGGACAGCAGGCCGACCCCGAGCGCCCCGGCACGCCGCGCCGCCAGCAGGTCCCACACGCTGTCGCCCACCACCATCGCCTGATGCGGGTCCACGTCCAGCAGCGCGGCGGCCGCGAGGAACAGGTCCGGATCGGGCTTGGCGTGCCGTACCAGGTCGCGCGTGACCATCGGCGTGTTTTCCGGCAGGCCGAGCAGCTTGAGGGCCGGGCGGGCCGTCACGGCGTTCCCGCTGGTCGCGATGGCCCATTTGACGCCGCGTTCGGTCAGGTTGTTCAGCAGATCCGTCGCGCCCGGCAGCGGCGCCACCGAATCCATCTGGGCGCGGTACTCATCGGCGTGCGCGCGCTGCAGGCGCTCGATGTCCTCCCGGGACAGCGACAGCCCGGTCTCGCGCAGCAGCGCCGAAACGAACAGGCCGCCGCTCATCCCGATGCGCCGGTGAATGCGCCATACGGACAGATCGATCCCCATCCCGGCGAGCGCCGCTCGCCAGGCGATGACGTGCTGGTACACGCTGTCGATCAGCGTGCCGTCCAGATCGAAGAGAAAGGACGGTGCGGGTGATTCGGTATACGGCACCGATGAGGTCATGCGACCAGTCTGCCCACCCTCGGGCTGTCCCGCCATCTGGCCTCCCGGGTCAGGCCTCCCGGGTCAGGCCCCCCGCACGGCGGTAACACCCTCGTTCGTGCCGACGAAGGCCAGCGACCCGGCCAGCGACACCGACGCGAAGTGCGGCAGGCTCGCCCCCAGGCTGACCGAGGCCCGCACGGCCCCGTTCGCCGGGTTCAGCTCGTACAGCGTTCCCGTGTCCCAGTTGTTCACCCAGACCGCGCCTCCGCCGAGCACCGGCGAGCCGGACGCGCCCGAGGGGCCGGTCCACAGCACATGGATCTGGTTCCCGGCGGTGCTCACGGCCTTCATCCCGCTGCTCTCGCACGGCTCGTAGACGGTCGTCCCGCTGACCGCGGCCGCGCCGAACGCCTTGCATACGTAGCCGGACGTGATCTGGCCGCCGACGCCCCCCAGGTGGGAGGCCCGCAGCAGGTAACCGGTCCCGCGCTTGCCGACCGATAGCAGCGTGCCGTTCGGCAGCAGCGCGGGCTGCGTGGACCCCAGGTCGAGGTCATTGGCGTTGTCCTGCCCCCACACCACCGGTGCGAAGATCCCGGTCTGCTTCAGGTCGGGGGACAGCGCCGTCACCGAATCGCTGCCGTCGAACGTGCCGCCGTCCGCGGCGCCGTTGCCCGTGCTGACGTAGAGCGTGCCGCCCGGGCCCGCCACCGGGCCGGCGGTGCCCCAGATGGCGCCCCCCTTGGCCGTGGGCACCTTGTAGGAGACCAGCGCGCCCGAACCGGTGAGCGGGACTCCGACCACGGACCCCACGTACGGCCCGCAGTCGCCTTCCAGGCCGCCGAACGTCATGTACACCCGGCCGTCCTCGATCGTCAGGGCCGGCCGCTGCTGGTCGTACCGCGGCTGGCCATCCGGCGCGGGGATGTCCCGCTCGACCTTGACCGCGCCGTCGGTCACCGACAGGCCGAACAGCACGTGCCGGTACCCGGCCATCTCCGCGAGCGCGTAGACCAGCCCGTTGTCCCGGTCGTAGGCGGGCGTGCCGGTGATGCCGAGCGGGTCGATGTTGCCGCACGGCAGGTCGGACAGCGGTACGGGAGAGCCCAGGTGGGTGTGCCACGCGACGTGGCCCGTGGCCCTATCCAGGCCGTAGAGCGAGTCGTTCTCGGTCGCGGCGATCACGAGCTGGCCGACGATCAGGGGCTGCCCGTACACGGCGCCGTCCAGGGCGGCGCGCCACGCGACCGACAGCTGACCGGCCGCGGGCAGGCCCGTGGCCACGCCGCTCTTGGCCTTGTCGCCGCCGAACTGGCCCCACGCCGCCGCGGGGAACGCCGCGCCGCCGTCCGGGCCACCGGTCTGGCCGGAGGCGGCCGAGCTGGCGGGGACGGTCCGGGTCGAGGGGGTCGGGCCGGTGGACTGCCCGCTGGTTCCGGCCGAACTGCACGCGGCCAGCCCGGCGATCAGGGCGGCCGCCGCGGTCAATCGGGACATCGCCTGGCGCGTCATCGCCCTCACCCTAGTCCCCCATCCCAGCCCGCTCTCTGCCTTCGCCGCCCACGTACGCCTCTCCGGGTTTGGCCCAGCAGCAAACCGGACTGCATCATGGGAAGATATGGACGGACGTGCTGCGGCCGAGACAATCGGCTCATTCGTCGCACTGGGCGACAGCTTCACTGAAGGGCTGAACGACCGGCTGGCCGGGGACGGCTTCCGCGGCTGGGCCGACCGGTTTGCGGACATGCTGGCGGCCGAACAGCCGGCCCTGCGGTACGCGAACCTCGCCGTGCGGGGCAAGCTGCTGGGGGAAGTGGCGGCCGAGCAGGTCCCGAAGGCCATCCAGATGGCCCCCGGCCTGGTAAGCATCGCCGTGGGCGGCAACGACATCCTGCGGCCGGGCACCGATCCGGACGCGCTGGCCGAGGTGTTCGACGACTGCGTGGCCAGCCTGCGTGTGGCGGGCTGCCGGGTGCTGCTGTTCACCGGGTTCGACCCGTCCGCGTTCCCGGTGATCCGGATGCTGCGCGGGAAGGTCGCCGCGTACAACATGCACCTGCGGACGATCGCGGCCGCCCGCGACTGTGACCTGGTGGACCTGTGGTCCATGCGAATCCTGTGCGACCGGCGGGTCTGGAGTTCCGACCGGCTGCACCTCAACGCGGAGGGGCACCAGCGGGTCGCGCTGTTCGCCGGAGAGATAGCCGGGGTGCCGGTCGCCGGGAACTGGCGGGACCCGCTGCCCGACGTGCCCCGCCCCGGGCAGATCCCCCGCCCGGTCGCGGGTGCGGCCGCCGTCGCCGCCGCCGAAGCCTCCGCGGTCGGCGTGGCCGTGACCCGGCTGCGCACCCGGCTGCAGGGCGCCCGCGATGCCTCCGAGCGCAGTCTGGCCTGGATGAACGCGCGCGGCCAGGACACCCACTGGGCGGTCGAGTACGCGGTGCCCTGGGTGCGGCGCCGGCTGCGGGGCCGGTCCTCGGGTGACGGGGTGCCGCCGAAGCGCCCAGAGTTGCTGCCGCTGGATGCGCTGGGCCGGTTCGGTGGCCCGGAGGCCTCCGAGTCCGCGTAAGTTCAATATTTCTCCTTAACGGACGTACCCCGCGCTCTCTCAGGTGCGGAGCCGTGCCTCCCGGACGGACGGTCCTGGCCCCGGGCCGCCCCGGCCCCGGCCCGCGTGCGAAGCCGTCCCGCTGGGAGCTCAGCCGGTGACGTCGTCCAGGACCTCGCCGATCCGGGCCAGCGACGCCGCGATCCACGGAACCTCCCTCGCCGACGGCGCATAGAGTGCGGCCTCGCGCTGCTCGTCGGTGTCGCCGTAGAGCAGTCCGGTGGCGACGCGCAGCCGCAGTTCGTACGGATCCTCGCCGAACGCGCTGCCCGGCAGCACGCCCATCCCGCGCCGGCGCAGCAGCAGATCGGCGAGTTCGTCGCTCGTGGTCACGTCGTGCCGGGTGCACAGCAGGTCCCGCGCCGGGCCGAAGTCGGGGTAGACGTAGAAGGCGGCCTGCGGCGCGGGCACGCGAGCCCCGGCGGCGGTGAACAGGCCCGCGACGGCCCGGGCGACCTCCCGGTGCAGCCGGCGGCTGAGCGCGATGCGCTCGGTGAGCTCGGGCGGGTCGCTGAACGCGAACGCGGCCGCCTGCTGGATCGGCGCCGCCGGCGCGGACCAGATCTCGCTGCCGATGCCCAGCAGGCGCGCGCGCAGGCGCTGGCGCAGTGACTGGCCCTGGGACCGGGCGGCGTCGTCCCCGGGCAGCCGGGTAACCCCGATGCGCCAGCCGCCCAGGGCCAGGCTCTTGCTCAGTGCGGTGGTCACAATCGTCCGGCCAGGAGCGATGGCCGCCGGGCTGGTGAACAGCGCCGCCGCCCCAGCCGGTCCCGGGAGGTCATGCACCAGGTCCCGGTAGATCTCGTCGGAGATGATGATCAGGTTGTGTTCCTCCGCCACCTGGCACAGGTCGCGTATCGTCGCGGCGCTGGCCAGGGTGCCGGTGGGGTTGTCCGGCAGGGTCAGGATCACCGAACGGATCTCACGCCCTCCGGCCCGTGCCGCGCGGACCGCGACCCCGAGCCGGGCGGGGTCCGGCACGCCGCCTTCGCCGGGCCGGATGTCCACGAACCAGGGGCGCGCGCCGATCAGGCTGGCCTGCGCCGCGTAACTGACCCAGCTGGGCCGGGGCACGGCCACGTCCCCGCCGATGGCCAGCATCAGCCCGAACAGCAGGGCCTTGCTGCCAGGGCCGCACACGATCGCGTCCGGATCGGTGCGCAGCCCGCGCCGTTCCCAGTAACCGGCCGCCGCCTCGCGCAGCGCGGCCTGGCCGGCGACCGGTCCGTAGCCGGTCTGGCCGGTGGCCCCGGCCAGCGCGCGCCGCAGCGACGGATGGGCGGGCAGTCCCGCCTCACCGAAGGCGAGCGGCAGTACTGGTTCGCCCCGGCGCTGGCGCGCGGCCATCAGCTCGTTGGCGGCCAGGGTGGGGGAGACCGCGATCGCGGCCGGGCCTATCGAGGACGGGAGGATGGCGGGCATGACGGTAGACGTCATGAGGAAGAGCTCCTCGCTGCGGGAAGTGCCGGAGGTCAGCCGTCTTGGGCGGCGACGCTGCCTCTGCGTCCCACGGTGACCGCTACATCACATTTTCCAAGTCTTACCGGTTTCAAGCATTAGCACAAGCGCAGATCTCTGAGGCACCGGCTGCGGGCGCACCCCGACCTCACCCTGCTGCTGCGCCAGGCCGCGGGGGAGGTGGGCCTGCGGCAGGTCCGTTCGGGCGAAGCGGACGTAACGCTCGCGACGACTGGTCCGGACGGCTGGCCGCGGCCCTGGCGTTAGGCTGCCCGGGTGGAACTGGACCTGTCCGCCGACGCGGCCGCGCTCACCGCAAGCCTCGTCGACGTCCCCTCTGTGAGCGGCGAGGAAGGCGATCTCGCCGATGCGATCGAATCCGCGCTGCACGCGCTGCCTCATCTGACCGTGCTGCGCGACGGCAACTCCATCGTCGCCCGCACGGACCTGGGCCGCGCGCAACGCGTCGTCCTGGCCGGGCACATCGACACGGTGCCGGTGGCTGACAACCTCCCGTCCCGCCGTGAGCCCGACGCACCGTCGGGGCAGGAACGGCTCTACGGCTGCGGCACCACCGACATGAAGGCCGGGGTCGCGGTGCAGTTGCGGCTGGCCGCCGGCGTGCCGGACCCGGTACGCGACGTCACCTACGTGTTCTACGACTGCGAGGAGATCGAGGCGGCGCGCAACGGGCTGGGCCGGCTCAGCCGGAGCCGCCCCGAACTGCTCGGCGGCGACTTCGCGGTCCTGATGGAGCCGAGCGGATGCGAGATCGAGGGCGGCTGCCAGGGCACGATGCGGGCCGAGGTCACCGCGGCCGGCCGCCGCGCGCACAGTGCCCGGTCCTGGATGGGCCGCAACGCCATCCACGAGGCGGGCGGCATCCTCGATGTCCTGCGCCGCTACGAGCCGAGGCAGCCCGAGGTGGACGGCCTCGTCTACCACGAGGGACTGAACGCGGTCGGGATCACCGGCGGCGTGGCCGGCAACGTGATACCCGACCGGTGCGTGGTCACCGTGAACTACCGGTTCGCGCCGGACCGGGACGTCGCCGCCGCCGAACGCCACCTCCGCGAGGTGTTCAGCGGCTGGGACGTGGCGATTGTGGACGTTGCCCCCGGGGCCCGGCCAGGGCTGGACCAGGGGCCGGCGGCGTCGTTCACCGCGGCCGTGGGCGGGGCACCGCGGGCCAAGCTCGGCTGGACCGACGTGGCCCGGTTCGCGGAGCTTGGCATCCCGGCCGTCAACTACGGGCCGGGCATCTCGGAGATTGCGCACACCCCGGACGAGTACGTCGAGGTGCCGAAGATCTTCGACTGCGAAGACCGCATGCGCAGCTGGCTCACCCGTCCCTGACCGTCGCGGCGTTCCCCTTCCCGGACCGGCGCCCACGGCTGCGGTGACGCCCAGCCTCCCCGTACGGCGATCGGCCCGCCGGTTATCGCCGGCGGGCCGATCACCTGGGAGGTCCCTTCGCGGTCTACTTCGCCGGGCTCGTGCCCAGCGTCAGCGATGCGGTCTGCCTGGCGCCGCTCGTGGTCACGTAATTGACGCTCACCTTGTCGCCGCCGTGGAACTTGGACATGATCGTCGTCAGCGAGCTGGGGGTCGTGACCGCCTGCCCGTTCACCGCGGTGATGACGTCGCCCGACCTGAGCCCGGCCGAGGCGGCCGCGCTGCCGCACAGCACGTTGTCGATCAGCGCTCCCGAACTGGCCGGCGCGATCGTGGTCGGCACCGTGTTGTTGGTCGCGCTGTTGACACAGCTCTGGCTGCCGCCGCCGGTCCCGGTCCCGCCCCCGCCGAGGCCACCGAAGCCGTTGCCCTGGTTCTGCTGCCCCTGAGCCTGCTGCTGCGGGTTCGAGCTGTTACTCTGCGGCACCAGCACGCCCAGGAAGCCGGGCAGGCCGATCTGGATCGTCGCGCTGCCCTGCCCGGCCGCGATCTGGCGGGCGATGGACAGAGCGGTGTTGATGGGGATGGCGTAACCCATGGTCGAGGTGCTGGACGACTGTGCGCTCGAACTGCTGGCGGCCGTGTTCATGCCGATCACCTTGCCCGCGGCGTTAGCCAGCGGGCCACCGGAGTCACCCGGCTGGATCGCCGCGCTGGTCTGCAGCATGCCGTGCAGCGTCTCGGTCGTCCCGCTGCCCTGGTCCCCGGCCGTGATCGTCCGGTTGACGGCGTTGACGATGCCCGGCGCGACGGTCGGGCTGCCGCCCTGGCCGCCCGCGTTACCGATGGCCAGGACCTGGGTGCCCAGCGAGACCTGCGAGGAGTTGCCCACCGAGACCGTCTTCAGGCCCGAGGCGCTCTGCAGCTGAAGCAGCGCCACGTCGTCGGTGGCGTCGTATCCGACGACCCGCGCCGTGTAGGTCTTACCCGTGGTGACCAGGGTGGCCTTGATCCCCGTGGCGCCGTTGATGACGTGGTTGTTCGTGAGTACCAGGCCGTTGGAGTTGAGCACCATCCCGGTGCCTTCGGCCGTCTCGCTCTGGTAGTTGAGCGTGGACGTGATGTCGACAACCCCCGGCTCCACCGCGGCCGCGACGGCCGCCGTGTTCAGGCTGGAGCCGGAACCGGTTTTGCCGTTGCTGTTCCCGTTGCTCTGCGGCGCCGGCACGTCGTTGGACGACACGCCCGGCGAGCCGCCGTTACCGCTGCCGTTCAGCGCCACCGCGGTCCCGGCTCCGGCCGCCGCGGCCAGCACCGCGACCACTACGAGGACCGCCAGGCCGCGGCGCTTGCGCGGCGGCGGCGGCTCGCCGTAACCGCCGGCCGGGCTGCCCCAGCCGCCGTACCCGCCGCCCGGGGACTCGTACCCGCCGGACCCGTATCCGCCCGGCTGCCCGTACCCGCCAGCCTGGCCGTAGTCACCAGGTGCGCCGTAGTTCCCGGGCTGCCCGTAGTTCCCAGCCTGACTACCGTAGTTGCCGGGCTGCCCGTAGTTCCCGGCCTGACTACCGTAGTTCCCGGCCTGACCGTAGTCACCGGGCTGACCGTAGTTGCCGGGCTGCCCGTAGTTCCCAGCCTGACCGTATCCGCCTTGCGGCTGGCCGTACCCTGCACCCTGGCCGTATCCGGGGCCAGGCTGGCCGTAACCGCCGCCCGGCTGGCCATAGCCGCCGGGGGCGCCCGGCTGGCCATATCCGCCGCCCTGACCGCCAGGGGCGCCGGACCCGGAGGGGCGCCCGTAGCCGGCCTGGCCGTAGTTGCCGGCCGGCAGCGTCCCGGGGGCGCCGGACTGCTGCGCGCCGGCCGCGCCCGCCGCCGGCTCGTCCGGGCGGCCGAAAGAGAGGGTGTCGCCGCGCTGGGCGTCGCCGAAGGCCGTGGTGTCGTCCGCGCTCTTCCAGGGCGTGGTTCCGCCACCGGGCGTCGAGACCTGAGGGCCGACGTTCTCAGGCGGCTGTGCCCCACCCGGCCCGTTCTCGCTACCTCGCTGGTCTTCCTGCATCAATATCGCCCTCGCGTAGAGACCGGGCGAGGAGATCTCGCCCAGTTCGGCCGTTCCAGCGAGCGCCTGGTCGCCACCCGCCGCCTCGATCCCCAGTTAGCCATTCATCCCTGAGTGTTACCTGAATACCGCCTTCAGGTTATGAAGGGAACAATGGCGTGGCTCACCGCATCGCTCAGGATCACCCTGCCCCATCAGGCTCTTCACTATCGCGACCCGCCCGGGGGCGACGGGCCAGCGTCCGGAAAACGTCACGAACTGCACACTAACCGGCGCGCAGGCCTGGACGTCCGGACCGCCTGTGACCTAAATCACCGGAGTGGCTCACGTGCCTCCTACCTCGCGGGAGCGGCGCCCAGCGCGAGCGTTTCCGTCTTGTTCTGGCCGCTGACGGTCTCCCAGCTGAGCTTTACCTTGGTGCCGGGGCGGAACCCGGACATCATCGTGGTGAGCGAACCGGTCGTGGTCACCGGCTGGCCGTTGACCGCAGTGATCACATCTCCGCTGACCAGCCCGGCGGCCGCGGCGGCGGTGCCGCAGAGCACGCCGTCGACGAGGGCGCCCGAATTGGCCGGCGCGATGGACGACGGCACCGACGTGTCCGCCTGGGTGTTGGTGCAGGACGTGCCCTGCGGGGGCGGCCCGTTTCCTGATCCGTTGTTGCTGCCGGGTGGCCCTGCTCCCTGTTGCTGCTGGATCTGCTGCCGTTGCTGCTGGGCCTGCTGTGCCGGGCTTGTGCTGTTGCTCTGCGGGACCAGGACGCCGAGGAAGCCCGGCAGGCCGATCTGCACCGCCGCACTGGCCTGCCCGGCCGCTATCTGGTGCGCCACCGAAAGTGCTGTGTTGATCGGGATGGCGTAGCCGAGAATGGACGAGGCGCCCTGCGAACCCGAGGCGTTCGCGGTATCCATGCCGATCACCTGGCCCGCCGAGTTGGCCAGCGGGCCGCCGGAGTCGCCGGACACGATCTTGGCGCTGGTCTGCAGCATGCCGTGCAGGGTCTCGGTCGTGCCGGTGCTCTCGTCGGTCGGGCTGATGGTCTTGTTCAGGCTGTTGATGATGCCCGCGGCCAGGGCCGGCAGGCCGCCCTGCCCCTGGGCGTTGCCGAGCGCCAGCACCGGCGTGCCCACGGTGACCTGCGCGGAATTGCCGACCGCGACCGCCTTGAGCCGGGCCGCGCCGTTGAGTTTGAGCAGTGCCACGTCGTGGGTGGCGTCGTAGCCGACCACCGTGGCCTGGAAGACCCGGCCGGTGGTCGCCAGCGTTACCTTGATCGTCTTTGCCCCGTTGATCACGTGGTTGTTCGTCAGCACCAGGCCGTCGGTGCTGATGACCATCCCGGTTCCCTCGGATGATGTACCGCCCGAGTACTGGAGGGCCGCGTCGATGTCGACGACGCCGGGCTCGACCCGCGCCGCGACGTAGGACTTGTTCAGCGAGCCCTTGGTGTTTCCGGCGTCGTTCTGCGGGCCGGGAACCTGGCGTGAGACACCTGTCGTCGAGGGGACCTGGCCGCCGTTCAGGCCGACCGTGGCCGCCGCGCCCAGCCCGGCCGCGAGAATGGCCACGATCGCGTAGACCGCGACCCGGCGGCCGCGCCGGCGCCTACGCGGCGGTTCCGCAGCGCCGCCATCCCCGGCCCCGGGTCCGCCCGGCCCCATCCCGCCGGTCTCACCTGAGCTGGCGTTCTCACCTGAGGTGGGGGTTTCACCGGCTCCGCCGTTCTCACCCGGCGCCCCGGCCGTCTCACCCAGCCCGCCGGCCGTTTCCCCTGCTCCGGCCGTTTCCCCGTGTACCGCCGCCGGCCATCCGGTTCCCCCATGTGGCTCGGTGCCGGTCTCGTCGTCCTGCATCCTCATCGCCTTTGCCGTCGTAGCGCCTGCGGTCGCTACGGGTGCTGTGTCCGGCTACCGGGACTGGTACGGCCGCCGCCGCGTTCTTCCCTCTTCCTTCCCCGTTGGCGGGTTCGCTCTCCACACTTCCTAAGGGTTCTCACAGGAAGACCTCGGCTCCGCCGCCGAGGATCACGTTACGGGCCCGGCCGTGCGCGGCCCGCGGGGGGAAAGCGCATATCGAAAAGCAGGCACGCCATCATGGTAGGCTACGCAAAAACGCGATATAACGTGAGTTCGGACAAGGCTGCGGCCCGCTGAAGGAGCTGAAATGTCCGCACCAACGCAGATGAACGAACCTGGTCTGTCCCCGCGCGAGGAGATGTCGGTCTCGGGAGCGGCGCTGTCGCAGGCCCCGTGGACCGGGGCTGCCGTCACCGGCGGGATCGTCGCCCTGGGCGACTTCGGCTGGCACGTGATCGGCGGCAACTTCGGGCTCGGCGGCCTGAGCGACGCGCTGTCGCTCGGCGTGGTCGCGTTCTTCGTCGCCGCCGCGTCCGGGGCACTGTGGCGCGAGCGGTCGAGCCGGGCCATCCGGTGGGCCCGCGCCAACCCGTGGCGCTTCGCCCTGCTCCCCGGGGTGGCCTGCGCCGCCATCGTCTTCGTCCTCTCGATCGTCCTGGGCGGCGGCGTCTTCGGCGGGATCCTCACCGGCCTCTGGCACGGCGCGCTGGCGTTCGGTGCGACCGGCGCGGTCGGCACGCTGGCGCGTTCCCGCCGCCGCACCGTCTGAGCCGCACGCACCGTCTGCGTCACCGGAGGCCGTGCTCGGCGGCCGGACCGATGGCCAGGCCGCGCCCGGCGCACTCGTCCAGCAGCCACGGCAGCACGTCCAGTGCCCGGCGGCAGGCCCCGGTCGGCGCGGTGGAGTCCGAGTCGTGCAGCAGCACGGTCCCGCCGCCGGTCAGGTTCTTCCGCAGCGTGCTCGCCACCGTCCCGGCGGTCGCGCCCGGCGCCCATTCCCGGCCCCAGCAGGTCCACAGCAGCGGCCGCAGCCCGAGCCGCCGCACCGCGAGCAGGGCGCTGCCGCTCAGCACCCCGTACGGCGGACGGAAGTACGACGGCAGCCGCCCGGTCGCCGCGGCGATCGTGTCCCGCGCCTGCGCCAGGTCCCGGAACGTCTCCCGCGGGCCGCGGGCCGTCAGGTAGCGGTGATCCCAGCCGTGCACGCCGATGTCGTGCCCGGCCGCGGCGACCTCGGCGGCCAGGCCCGGGGCGGCCGCGGTCATCGACCCCAGCATGAAGAACGTGGCCCTGACTCCCCGCCGCGCGAGCAGATCGAGAAAGCCCGGCGTCGACCGGGGGTCCGGGCCGTCGTCGAAGGTCAGCGCGACGTGCCCGGCGTCGCCGTAACCCGCGAGCCGGCCGAACAGGTGACGGCGGACCGGCCCGATAGCGGTGAGGCCGGGACCGCCCTGCGCGACCGCCAGGGCCAGCGCCAGACCGCATGCGGCCCGGCCGGGGAACCGGTGCGCCATGCCGGTGGCTCCGCTGATCGGCTCCTCCCATCCCCGACTGCCTCATCGTGGTCCTAACATGTCACGGCACGCATCAATCGTCACCGTCGGAGGGGGCACCTCGGTGGAACCGCCGGATCAGCCGCGCGCCCGGCACCCGCGCGCCCTGCTGGTGTCGGGCGCGCTGGGGATGGGGCACGCTGTGACCGCGCAGGCCTGCGCGGATGTGCTGGCCGCCCAGGGCTGGTCGGTGCGGACCGTGGACGCGATGCGGCTGCTGGGCCGGCGGGCGGGTGGCGCGGGGGAGTGGGTGTTCCGCTCGATGATCGCCGTGCCCGGCCTGTACGACGCGTTCCATTTCGCCGCGCTGCGGCCGGGAACCCGGCTCGCCCTGCTCGCCGACGCCGGCGCCCGCCGTCAGCTGATTCCCCGGCTGGCCGAGCACCTCGACCGCTACCCCGCCGACCTGGCGATTTCCGTATTCGCCACCGGCGCCTCGGCCATCAGCGCCCTCGCGGACCGGTATCCGGCCATGACGCATGTGGTGCTGTGCTGGGACGTCACCCCGCACCGGCTGTGGGTACACCCGAACGTGGACCTGTACCTGGTGACATCGCAGGCGGCCGAGCGTGCCGTCCGCAGGTTCCAGCCGCGGGCGAGGGTGCGCATCGTGCCGCCCCCGGTCCAGGCGGCGTTCTACACGCCGCCGGCCCGCGCCGGGGCGAGGGACACGCTGGGGATCCCGGAGCAGGCGCCGTGCGTCCTGCTGATGTCCGGCGGCTGGGGGCTGGGCCCCGTGGCGAAGGCGGCGGCGGCGCTGGGCGATGCGGGGGTTCACGTGCTCGCTGTCGCCGGGCACAACGCGCGGCTCGAAGCCACGCTGCGCGCGGTCGCGGCGCGGCAGCCGAGGGTCCGGGCGTTCGGCTTCACCGACCGGGTCCCGGAACTGATGGCGGCGGCGGATCTGGTCATCACCAGTTCGGGCGGCACCTGCGCCGAGGCCCGGGTGGCGGGGCGCCCGCTGCTGCTCCTCGACGTCCGCCCGGGCCATGGCCGGGACAACCTCCAGCACGAGCTGGAACTGGGGAGCGCCGCTGTGACCTCGGGCCGCCCCCGGGACATCGTCGCCAGCGCCCTCGCCGCGCTGACGGCCGGGGACGAGATGAAGCCCGCCTACGGCGCCGGTGACTGGGCGGCCGCGTTCTCTTCTTCCCTGGCCGAACTGGATCTCGCGGGCCCGCGGCCCGGCACGGATCCGCCCTGACCGGCCTGCCCCGGCCCGGCCCGCCCTGGTCAGCCGCTACGAGGGCCGCACGGGCTTGCCCATCAGCGCTACCCCTTTGGCCAGATCGGCGGCGGTCACCGCGCCGAACACCCGGTCCACGATGTGATGCTGCGCGTTGAGGAAGAACGTCTGCGGGATCTCCGCCACCCCGAACGCGCCGGCCGTACTGGCCACCGGATCGTAGGCCAGCGGATAGCTGACGCCCTCCGTCCGGGTGAAGGTGACCGCGGCGGCCTGGCTGTCGTTGCTGTCGATTCCCACCACGGCGACGCTGCCGTGCGTGGCGCGGTAGTAGTGGGCCAGCAGCGGCGTCTCCTTCCGGCACGGCCCGCACCAGGACGCGAAAAAGTTGACGATGACCGGTCGCCCCGCGTACGCGGCGAGGGATACCTTCCCGGCCGCGCCGCCGAGCGCGGCCAGCGAGAAGGCCGGTGCCTGCTGGTTGGTGGCCGGGTGCGACGGGCTGCTGCTGGCCCCGGGTGCGCCGGTCCCCGGCGTGCCGCTCCCTGACGTCGCGGTCCCGGACGTCGCCGCCACGGCCCCCAGCGCCACGATGGCGGCCAGGCCGGCGCCGAACACGGCCGCCGTAACCTTGTGCGCCAGGGCCGCGCGGTAGATGCGGGCCACCGTCTCCCGCACTCGTGCTGGCATGTCCGCGCCCCTCGATCTCGACCGGAAGCCGGCCAGGGCTTCGCCCGGGCCGACCGCAGATCAGGCTAACCGCTCCGCGGGCGTGACGGCCGGCGACCCCGTCGCTGGGCCCGTCGCTGGCCCTGGCACTGGCCCTGCGGCCGGTCGCTGGGCCGGCGCCGGCGGCACGGGCGACGCGGGCGACGGCGGCGCGCGGCAGCCGTACCAGGGCCCGCAGCCCGGGCCGGGCGTCTTCCAGCCACGCGGTGCCCCCGTGCGCGAGCGCTGTCGCCCGGACAATGGCCAGGCCAAGACCGGCACCACTGACGTCACCGTCACGGCGCGCCCGCGCGCCGTCCAGCGTCGTGAACCGCTCGAACGCCCGCTCCGCCTCCCCCGTGGCGATGCCCGGCCCGTCGTCGGTCACGGTCACCAGTACCGACCCGTCTGCGCAGGTCACCGCCACCGTGACCCGGCTGCGCGCGTACCGGACCGCGTTGTCGATCAGGTTGACCAGCATCCGGCCCAGCGCGTCGGCGTCACCCGCCACGAAGCACGATTCCGGCACGGACGCGGACACCGGGACCCGGGCCTGCGGGTAGCGGCCGGTGGTCGCGGTGACCAGCCCGGCCATGTCGACCGTCCCCGTCCCGGTGAGCTCGGGACTGCCCGCACGCCTGGTGCCAGCGCGTCTGCTGCCATCGCTTTGGGCCAGTCCGGCCCGTTCCTCCAGCCGCGCGAGCACGAGCAGGTCCTCGGCCATCCGGGCCAGTCGCATCGTGTCGGCGAGCACGTCCCGCGCCGTCTGCTCCCACTCCTGGCTGCCGGGGTGGTCCAGCGCCACCTCCAGCTGAGCCCGGATGCTCGCGATCGGGCTGCGCAGCTCGTGTGCCGTGTCGGAGACGAACTGCCGTTGCCGCTGCTGCGCTCCTTCCAGCCGCGACAGCATGTCGTTCAGCGTCACCGCGAGGCTGTGCACTTCGTCCCGGGCCTCCGGAACGGGCAGCCCGCGGGGCACTCCGGTCGCCGTGACCTGTTCCGCGCCCCGCCGCAGCGCCGTGATGGGCCGTAGCGTGGACCCGGTGATCAGCCAGCTCACCCAGACCATCAGCAGCAGCAGGGCCGGCGTGCCGATCAGCAGCGCGTGGGCCACCGTGGTCAGCGTGTCGCGGACCGCGTTGAAGGAGACGGCCGCGATGACGGTTTCGCCGCGCTCACCCGGGACCGCGACGACCCGCAGGAATTCCGGCAGCCCGTAGGGCCGCCCGTCGACCAGGGTCCCGGCCTGGGTCCGCGCCACCGTGGCCGCCCGCGCCGCCGGCAGCAGCGGCACCAGCCGGTCGGCGCCCGCCGACGCGGCCACGATGCGCCCGTTGGCGTCGATGACCTGGACGACCGCGGTCCCGGCCGCCACCGGCACCGGGTTGGGCAGCCGGTTCGCGTCCACCAGCGCGGCTACCTCCCGCGCCGTCTGCCGCGCCGAATTGTCCAGGCCCCGGGCCAGTGCCACCCCGAGCGTGCCCACCAGCAGAATGGCCACGCCCGCCAGCGCCACCGCGAGCCCGGCCGCGGCCGTCAGCGTCAGCCGGGCGCGCAGGCTGCGCCGCCGCCACCAGACGGGCAGCCCGGGCGGCCGGCGGCTCATCGCGGCCTCAGCCGCCGTCCGCGGCGAGCCGGTACCCGGCACCGCGCAGCGTCTGCAGCGCGGCCCGCCCGAACGGCACGTCGACCTTGCGCCGCAGGTAGCCGGCGTAGACCTCGACGACGTTGAGGTCCGCGGTGTCGGAGGTGTCCCAGACGTGGTCCAGCAGTTCGGACTTCGGCACGACCTGACCGGCCCGCCGGATGAGGTACTCGAGCATCGAGAACTCCCGCGCGGTGAGGTCGATGGCGGTCTCGCCCCGGCGGACGATCCGGCTGCCCGGGTCGAGCGACAGGTCCCCGGCGCGGAGCACCGCTGGCCTCGGCGCGGCGCCACGGCGCAGCAGCGCCCGCAGCCGGGCGGCCAGCACCACGTACGAGAACGGCTTGGTCAGGTAATCATCGGCGCCCAGGTCCAGACCGTCGGCCTGATCGTATTCGCCGTCCTTGGCCGACAGGATGAGTACCGGGACCCAGTTCTCCTCGGCCCGGAGCCGCTCGCAGACCCGGTAACCGGACAGGCCGGGCAGCATGAGGTCGAGGACCACCGCGTCGTACGCGCCTTCCCGTGCGAGATGGAGCCCATCGTCGCCGTCGAAGGCAAGATCGACGGCGAACCCCTCGGCCTGCAGCCCGCGCTGCACCGCGCCCGCGAGACGCCGTTCGTCTTCTACAACCAGGACACGCACGGTCCTAGTGTGGCCCCGTGGACCCGACCGCTCCAAAACAAATACCCCCAGCCTGGCCGGAAGAGGGACCTCTCAGGGTCATCACAGCGCGGATAAGGCAACGTAAGGCGTACACAGGTCCCGCAAGGCCCGCAAAACGGGCGGAGCGGACACCGGACGACACCGGACGACACCGGAAGAGGACGAGCGAGTCGCAATGAAGCAGCTGGTCAATCTGTCCCGCCGAGCCCGGTGGGCGGTCCCCGCCGGGGCCGTAGTCGTCGTCGGAGGCGCACTGGCCGGGTCGATGATCACCGTGGCCTCGGCCGCGCCATCGCTCCCGCAGCGCACGCCGGCTCAGCTACTGGCCTCGGTGGCCGGGAAGACGTCGACCCCGCCGATGAGCGGAACGATTGTGGAGACCTCCTCGCTGGGGCTGCCGTCGCTGCCCGGGACGAGCGACCCCACGTCGCTGTCCTCGCTGCTGACCGGCTCGCACACGATCCGGCTCTGGTACTCCGACAAGAACCACTTCCGGGTCGCGGTCCCGCAGAACATGAGCGAGACCGACCTCATCCGTAACGGCAGTAACGCCTGGCTCTGGGAGAGCACCAAGAACACGGTGACGCACATGGCCATCCCGGCCGCCTCGCCCAAGAAGACAGCCCAGAAGGCGTCCTCGGCCCCGCCGATGACCCCGCAGCAGGCTGCCAACCAGATTCTGGCCACGGTCGGTCCCACCACCACGGTCAGCTCCGACACCAACGTGACCGTCGCCAGGCAGGCGGCCTATCAGCTCGTGCTCGCGCCGAAGAGCTCGCAATCCCTGGTAGGCCAGATCCGCATCGCGATCGACGGTGCCAACGACATCCCGCTGCGCGTGCAGATCTTCGCCAAGGGCGCGAAGACCGCGGCCGGCCAGATCGGCTTCACCTCGATCTTGTTCGTCAAGCCGGCCGCCGCCAACTTCGCGTTCACCCCGCCCGCCGGGGCGAAGGTGCAACAGCAGTCGCTCGGCAGCAGCGGCAAGAAGCCGGCCAGCGCCAGCCCGGCGAACAGCGCCTATGTGGTCGGCAAGGACTGGCTGTCCGTCGCGGACCTGCCCCAGTCGGTGCTGTCCTCCATGACCGGCAGCCAGGCCACCCCGAGTTCGGGCAGCGGCCTGAGCGGGGACACCAGCTCGATCATCAGCGCGCTGCTCAAGTCGGCGACCCCGGTCAGTGGCTCCTGGGGTAAGGGCCGCCTGGTCCAGACCAGCCTCCTGTCGATGCTGATGACCAGCAACGGCCGTGTCCTGGTCGGGGCGGTCACCCCGCAGGTCCTGTACGACGCCGCCGGGCAGCCGGCCCCCTCGCCCACGTCTGCGGCCCCCACCAAGTGACCGATGTCCGCGCCGCTTCGCCGGGCCACGCGAGGGTGCCCGGCGCGGCGACTGAATCAGGCGCGGCGGGGAGCGGCCACGCGCTGGCCGTCTCCACGACTGGCCTGACCAAACGGTTCCGCGGCGGCCAGGTGGCCGTCGACCACATCGACCTGGCCGTCCCGCGCGGCTCGGTATACGGCTTCCTCGGCCCGAACGGCTCCGGCAAGACGACCACCATCCGGATGCTGCTCGGCCTGGCCTACCCCACGAGCGGCCGCGCGGAACTGCTCGGTGTGCCGATGCCCGAGGGCGCGGGGCGGGTCCTGCCGCACGTCGGGTCGCTCATCGAGGGGCCGGCGTTCTACCCGTTCCTGAACGGCCGGGACAACCTGGCCCGGTACGACGCGGCCGACCGCATGGCGGACCCGCGGACGGCCTCGGACCGGATCAGCACCGCCCTGGACCGGGTCGGCCTGCTGGCCGCGGCGGGCAAGCGCTACCGGAACTACTCCCTCGGCATGAAGCAGCGGCTCGCCATCGCGGCCGGCCTGCTGACCCCGCGCCAGATGATCATCCTGGACGAGCCCACCAACGGGCTGGACCCGCAGGGCACCCGCGAGGTGCGCGCGCTGATCCGGGAGATCGCCGCCGACGGGATCACCGTATTCGTCTCCTCCCACCTGCTGGCCGAGGTCGAGCAGGTCTGCTCGCACGTGGGCGTGATGCGCACCGGGCGGCTGGTCTTCCAGGGCTCGCTGGACGAGCTGCGCCGGACGGGGGCCGCCCGGATCCGGATCGAGACCGCCGACCCGGCCGCCGCCGCGGGCGTCCTGCAGAAGATCGGGCTGCCGGATCCGCAGATCGCCGGTGACGAGGTGACCGCGCCGCTCGGCGAATTTGCCCCCGAACGGATCTGCGCGGATCTTGTCCACGCCGGTATCGGTGTCCGCGGCCTGGCGGTGGTGGCGCCCAGCCTCGAGGAGCTGTTCGTCGGGCTGACCGGAGAGGGGTACGACGTCGATGGCTGAGGCGACCGCGATTGAATCCCCGGCGGCGGGGCCCGGTCCGGCCGCCGGCCGGGTCCCGGTCGGGCACGCCCGGGCGTGGCTGCGCTTCTTCCGCTCTGAGCTGCGGCAGGTCTTCCTCCGCCGCCGGAACCTGCTGCTGCTGGGCGTGGTCGCGCTCTTCCCCATCCTCATCGGCGTCGGCCTGCGGCTCGCATCGCACCCGCGCGGCGGCGGCGGGGGCGGGGGCGGCCTGTCGTTCGTCACCGAGCTCACCGGGAACGGGATCTTCCTCAGCTTCATCGCCCTGACCATCCTGCTCACCCTGGTGATGCCGGTGGTCGTGGCCGTGATCGCCGGTGACTCGATCGCCGGCGAGGCCGGGTACGGGACGCTGCGCTACCTGCTGGCCGTGCCCGCCGGGCGGACCCGGCTGCTCGCGGTCAAGTACGGCGTGATCGTGGTGTTCGCGCTCGCGGTCACGTTCGTGGTGACCGGCGTGGCCCTGGCTGCCGGCGCCGCGCTGTTCCCGATCGGCCCGGTGACGCTGCTGTCCGGCACCACGGTGTCGCTGGCCGACGGCATCCTGCGTCTGGTGTTCGTCAGCCTGTACGTGGCGGCGGCGATGGCCGCCCTCGGCGCGATCGGCCTGGCGATTTCCACCCTGACCGAGCACGCGATCGGCGCCATCGCCGCGCTGGCGATCTTCGTTGTCGCCAGCGAGGTCGCCGATCAGGTCCCGCAGTTCGCGGTCATCCAGCCGTACCTGCCCACGCACTGGTGGAACTCGTTCGACTCGCTGCTGCGGACGCCGATCGACTCCAGCACGCTGCTGAAGGGACTGCTGTCGTTCGCGGTCTACCTAGTGATCTTCGGCTCGTTCGCGTGGGCCCGGTTCACCACCGCCGACGTCACCAGCTGAAGTCTTCCTCCCAGAACTCGGTCGTCCCGCGCGGGGACGGCTCCGGGCTGAAAGGGCCGCCGACGCCGTCCGGGTCACGCGCGGCGGCCGTTCCGTTCCCGGCGCGCTCGTTCTCCTGGCCGCGCAGCTCCACCCGGCGGATCTTGCCCGAGATGGTCTTCGGCAGCTCGGCGAACTCGAGCCGCCGGACACGCTTGTAGGGCGCGAGCCGTTCCCGGGCGAAGGCCAGGATCGACCGGGCCACCTCAGCCGAGGGCTCGAGCCCGGGCGCGAGGCTGACGTACGCCTTCGGCACCGCCAGCCGCACCGGGTCGGGCGCGGGCACCACGGCCGCCTCGGCCACCGCCTCGTGCTCGATCAGCACGCTTTCCAGCTCGAACGGTGAGATCCGGTAGTCCGACGCCTTGAACACGTCGTCGGTGCGTCCCACGTACGTGATGTAACCGTCAGCGTCCCGGCCCGCGACGTCGCCCGTGTGGTAGTAACCGTCCCGCATGGCCTCGGCCTCCTGGGCCGCGTCGCCGAGGTAGCCGGTCATCAGGCCGAGCGGGCGCTGGCTCAGGTCCAGGCAGATCTCGCCCTCGTCGGCGGGCTTCCCGCTGACCGGGTCGATGAGGGTGATCTCGTACCCGGGCAGCGGGCGGCCCATCGATCCGGGCCGGACGGCCTGGCCCGGGGTGTTGCCGGCCTGCGCGGTCGTCTCGGTCTGCCCGTAGCCGTCCCGGACGGTGATCCCCCAGGCGTTGCGGACCTGCTCGATGACCTCCGGGTTGAGCGGCTCGCCGGCGCCCAGGCACTCCCGCAGCGCGCTCACGTCGGTGGCGGACAGGTCGGACTGGATCAGCATCCGCCAGACGGTCGGCGGCGCGCAGAACGTGGTCACCTGCTCCTCGGCGAGCACCTGCAGCAGGGTGCCGGCCGAGAACCGGTCGTAGCCGAAGATCAGCGCCGTCGCCCCCGCGTTCCACGGCGCGTACACGTTGCTCCAGGCGTGCTTGGCCCAGCCGGGCGAGGAGATGTTCAGATGCACGTCGCCGGGCTGCAGCCCGATCCAGTACATCGTGGACAGGTGCCCAGCCGGATAGGAGGCGTGCGTGTGCTGCACCAGCTTGGGCTGGGCGGTTGTCCCCGAGGTGAAGTAGAGCAGCAGCGGGTCGGTGGCCCGGGTGCTGCCTTCGGGTGCGAACTGCCTGCTCGCCGTGCACGAGTCCTCGTAGGCGAGCCAGGTCCCGGGCGCGGGCGGCCCGGTCAGCCCGGCAGGGGTCCCGGCCGCCGGGCCCGCCGGGGCGGGGGCCGTGTCCCCGCCGATGGTCGGGGCCACCGCGATCCGGGTCCAGTCGCCGGGCACCTCACGGAACTTCGGCACGTGCACGGATTCGGTGATCACATGCCGGACCTGCCCGCGGACGATCCGGTCGGCCAGGTCGGGCGGCCCGAGCAGGGTCGACGTGGGGATGATCACCGCGCCGAGCTTCATCGCGGCCAGGATGGTCTCCCACAGCGGCGCGATGTTGCCGAGCATGAGCAGCAGCCGGTCGCCGCGCTGGACGCCCACGTCGCGCAGCCAGTTGGCTACCTGGTTCGAGCGCGCGGCCATCTCCGCGTAGCTGATCCGCGTTCCGTGCTCCGCTTCGCCGCCGCCCGCCCCCGGCGGCCCTCCGTCGGCCTGCCCGCCGGGCTCCGGTCCCGGCGGGGTGACGATGCGCAGGGCGGTCCGGTCCGGATGCTCGGCCGCGATCACGTCGAACCAGTCCAGCGCCCAGTTGAACTCGTCCAGTTCGGGCCAGGAGAAGCCGCCCCGGGCGGCGTCGTAGTCATCGCGGTGGCGGAGCAGGAAATCGCGCGCGGCCCGGAAGCTGGCCGCGTCCTTGCGGCTTTCTGTCATGCCAGTCATGTTGGCAGTAAATCGCCCCTTCGTCCCCCTGGCCAGGGTGACTCTTCCCATGCCCGTTCCGTGGGCCGGGTAAATCCAGTTGCGCCGCCACCCGGGGCAGTCCAAGGTGAGCCGGTGCTGATACGGCGTGAGTCACCGGCCGACGCGCCGGTCATCCGCGCGATCACGGAGGCCGCGTTCGCCCCGTCGGCACCGTCTGCCCAGGCCGCCGCCCTGGGGTACATCACGGCCGAGGCCTGGCTGGTCGATGAACTGCGTGGCGGCCCGGCCTGGCTCCCGGCCCTGTCGCTGGTGGCCACTACCCCCGGCGGCGATGTCATCGGGCACGTCCTCGGCACGCGCGCGCACGTCGGCCCGGACCCCGTGCTGGCCCTCGGCCCGCTCACCGTCCGGCCCGACCAGCAGCGGCGCGGCGTGGGCAGTGCCCTCATGCACGCGGTGCTCGGGGCGGCCGAAGCGCTCGGTGAGCCGCTCGTGGTCCTGCTCGGCGACCCCGCCTACTACCACCGGTTCGGCTTCCGGCTCGCCGCCGAGTACCAGATCACCCCGCCCGATCCCACCTGGCGTCCCCATTTCCAGGCCCGCCCCCTCACCGCCTACGCGCCCACCCTGCGCGGCCCGTTCGCCTATGCGGCCCCGTTCAACCGCCTCCCATGACCTCCCGGTGTCTACACCGGCAGCATCGCGGTCGTCACCGGGCCACGAAGGGACCATTGCGGTCGTTACAGGGCCACGAAGGGACCATTGCGGTCGCGGGCACGGGGCATCAACCGGGGAGCGTTTGGCCGCCGACCGGGGCCGGCCTGGCCAAACAGCGCGCGCCCGCCGGCTCATAGACGGCTGAGAACTAGCTCAGAGAGCTTCCCCAGCGGAGGAGGGCAGACTGCCTGTCATGAACACCCCGAAACGAGACAACGTCCTTCGCGCCGCCGCGGCGCGGACCCGCGGGCGCAGCCGGATCAAGACCACCACCGCCACGGTCGGGCTGGCCAGCGTGGTGACGGCCGGGGCCATCGCTCTGACGCTGCCCGGCTCCAGCAGCGGGACGTCCTCGTCGCAGAGCTCAACCTCGGGTACTACCGGGTCCACCGGCTCGTCGTCGGGCACCCAGAGCTCCGGCTCGACCAAGGTCGGTTCCGGCTCGTCGAGCTCGGGCTCGGGCTCGAGCACCGGCTCGTCCAGTTCGAGCTCCTCCAGCTCGGGCCTCAGCAGCGGGTCGTCCGCACCGTCGTCGAGTTCGGGCACGGCCCAATCGACGTCCGGCGGCTCCTGACCCTGGCCCCTATCTTCTGGGCCCGCCCGCTGCATCTTCTGAGCCCGACCACTGCTCAGAACAAGCACAGAGGAATCTTTCAGCTCCAGCGACGACCAGCCGGCGAGGGTTGACGATATGAACGGAATCACCGCGAGCACCGCCCCGTGGTACATCAGCCGGGCCACCGGCGTAGTGTCCCTGCTCCTGCTCACCGCCGTCATGGTGCTGGGCATCCTCGTCAACCGGCAGGGCCTGGCTGCCGGGCTGCCCCGGTTCGCGGTCACGAACCTGCACCGGAACCTGTCCCTGCTGGCGGTGGTCTTCCTCGTCATCCACATCGTGACCGCCGTCATGGACAGTTTCGTGAGCATCCCGCTGATCTCCGCGGTGGTCCCCTTCACCTCCGGCTACGAGGGCTTCTGGCTGGGCCTGGGCGCGATCTCCCTGGACATCATGCTGGCGCTGATCGCCACGAGCCTGATCCGGGGGCACCTCAACCGGAAGGTGTGGCGGGCCGTGCACTGGCTGGCCTACGCCAGCTGGCCGATCGCCTTCGCGCACAGCATCGGCTCCAGCACCGACCTTCAGCACGGAGTGCTGCTTGACCTGGCCATCGCCTGTGCCGCCCTGGTCGCGGGCGCGCTGGCCTGGCGGGTGACCGCGGTCGCCCGTGAAGTGCCGCGGGCGCAGCGCGTCAGCACCGTCATGGCCCGGACCCTGCTGACCGGACCCGGCCAGCCGGATGGACCCGGCCAGCCGGATGGACCGAGCAGAGACGGCCAGCCGGATGGACCTGGCCGCCGCCCGATGACCGATCGTGCCGCGGCCCCGCGGAAGCCGACCGCCGTTTCCTGAACTCTGCGGACCTAGACCACCGTCTGCTGGCCGCCGCCGAAGCCGGCCCGTCTCCGGACCCCACGGACCCCTGACCGCCGACTCCCGAAAGCAGATCCCGAATGAGCGCGCCCACCATGCCCCTGCGGTACGGCGAATCCACCAACACCCGGTCCCGCCCCGAGGGACTCCCGCGGCTGCTGCCTGCCGGCAGCACGGTGCCGGCTGGCATGCGCGAGCACCTCGCCCGCCACGGCTTCGTCCCCTACCGGAACGGCCGCCTGCACCTGGCCGCCGACCTGCGGGCGGCCGGGCTGACCGGGCGCGGCGGTGCGTCCTTCCCCGTGCACCGCAAGCTGGAAGCGGTCGCCGGTGCGGGTGGCCGGCCGGTCGTCGTCGCCAACGGGGCGGAGAGCGAGCCGGCGTCGCAGCAAGGACGCGTCCCTGCTGTGGCTGGCGCCGCACCACGTGCTCGACGGGCTCCAGCTGGCCGCGGAGGCCGTCGGCGCGCAGGAAGCCTTCCTGTACGTCCACGACACCCAGGGCGCCCAGCTCGCGACGGCGCTGCAGCGCGCGCTGAGCGAGCGCTGGTCCGCGCGCATCGACCGGGTGCCCGTCCAGCTCGCGGGCGCGCCGCCGCGGTTCCTCGCCGGGCAGGAAACGGCCATGGTCAACCTGCTCAACGGCGGCCTGGCGCTGCCGACGTTCGCCCCGCCCCGGGTCTTCGAGCGCGGGATCGGCGGAGCGCCCACGCTCGTTCAGAACGTCGAGACGCTCGCGCACATCGCGCTGATCGCGCGGTACGGCGCGGGCTGGTTCCGGCAGGTCGGCACGCAGGCCGAGCCGGGCAGCATGCTCAGCACGATCAATCACGCGGACGGCTCGGTCCGCATCGTCGAGGCGGCCGTCGGCACCCCCCTGCGCAGTCTCCTCGCGGCCGATCTCGGCACCGACGGGACCGGCGCCCCGGCTCAGGCCGTGCTGGCCGGCGGCTATCACGGCGCCTGGATCCCGGCGCCGGCCGCGGCCGGGCTGACGCTCGACAACGCCGGCGCTCAAGCCGGCCGGTGCCAGCGTCGGCGCGGGCGTGCTGGCGGCCCTGCCGGCCGACCGCTGCGGCCTCGCCGAAACGGCCCGGGTGGTCCGCTATCTCGCGCTCGAATCGGCCGGCCAGTGCGGCCCGTGCCTCAACGGGCTGCCCCGCATCGCGGCCGGACTGGCCACGCTCGCCGGGCGGCGGCCGGACCCGCGGGTCCGCGCGGACGTCGAGCGCTGGGCGGGCCTGGTCACCGGGCGCGGCGCGTGCAGCCACCCGGATGGCACCGTCCGCTTCGTGCGCAGCGCCCTGACCGTGTTCGCCGCCGAGCTGCGCCACCACGAGCGGGGCATCTGCTCGGGCACGGCCCGCCAGCCGTTCCTGCCGTTGCCGCCGGAAACGGTGGTCAGTGATGAGGACTGGAGCTGACATGGACAAGCAACTGCGCGTCAACCCCATCGAGTGCTCCGGCCACGGCGCGTGCGCCGAGCTGCTGCCCGAAATGATCAGCCTCGACGAATGGGGCTACCCGCTGATTGACCCGCGGCCGGTGCCAGCGGGGCTGGAGCGCCAGGCGCGGCGCGCGGTGAACGGGTGCCCGGTCCTCGCGCTTCAGCTCGGCCGCAGGGCCTGACCCACCGCAGGGCCACCGGGGCCCGCACCCCGCAAGCCCCCGGGACAGCACACGAAAAACGGCCGGGCCGGGCAGGATCGAACCTGCCGGCCCGGCCGTCGCCGTCCGGGAGCGGAAGCGTCAGAGCACGTCGTGACCGGGGTGCGGCTCCGCCGGAACCGTGGTGGGCTCCGCCGGGATGCTCCCGAGCCGTCCGGCCTGGAAGTCCTCGAACGCCTGCACCAGCTCCTCGCGGGTGTTCATGACGAACGGGCCGTACGCCGCGACCGGCTCGCGGATCGGCTGCCCGCCGAGAAGCAGGATGTCGAGCTGGGAGCTGGGGCCGTCCTGGCGGTTGCCCGCGGCCACGGTGATGACCTCGCCCGGACCGAACGCGGCCAGCTGGCCCATCCGGATCGGCCGGCGGTCATGGCCCACGGTGCCGGAACCGGCCAGCACGTAGGCGAGCGCGTTGAAGTCGGTGCGCCACGGCAGCCGGAGCTGCGCGCCGGGGGACAGGGTCGCGTGCACGATCGTGATCGGCGTGTGCGTGACGCCGGGTCCCTCGTACCCGCCGACCTCACCCGCGATGACCCGCAGCAGCGCGCCGCCGTCCGGCGAGCTGAGCAGCTTCACCTGGCCGGCCCGGATGTCCTGGTACCGGGGGGTGGTCATCTTCATCGCGGCGGGCAGATTGACCCAGAGCTGGAAGCCGTGGAACAGGCCGCCCTTCATGACGACCTCCTCGGGCGGCTCCTCGATGTGCAGGATCCCGCCGCCGGCCGTCATCCACTGGGTGTCCCCGTTGGTGATCAGGCCGCCGCCGCCGTTGGAGTCCTGGTGACGGAAGATCCCGTCGATCATGTAGGTCACGGTCTCGAAGCCGCGGTGCGGATGCCACGGTGTGCCCTTGGGCTCACCCGGGGCGTAGTCCACTTCGCCCATCTGGTCCATGTGGATGAAGGGGTCGAGCTGCCGCAGGTCGACGCCGGCGAACGCACGGCGGACCGGGAAGCCCTCCCCCTCGTAACCCTTGGGGGCGGTGGTGATGGTGCGCACGGGGCGTTCGGCCGAGGTCGCTGGGTCCGGCTCCGCCACGCGCGGCAGTACGAGGGTGTCCTCGACGGTAACGGCTGGCATATCTCCTCCTTACCGGGCCCGCTGCGGGCGGCCAACCCGCCCCGGTGCTGCAAGCTCCGATGGCACGCATAACGATACTTGAAATCTCAACATTCCCGTCGCCGGGGCGACGGGCTGACCGGGCCGCACCGCGGGTGTCACAGTGGCAGTCCTGCCTCCAGCAGGGCCAGGCCGGCGTCGATTTCCTCGAACGTGTCCCGGCTGACCTCGCCGTCGGCCCAGTGCCACGGCATCGTGACCGACATGATGACACCGATGACGGCGCCGGCGAGCGCGCGTACGGCCAGGTCGTCCGGGCTGCGGCCGGCGCGCTTGCCCATCGCCTCGGCCATGACCCCGATCGTCCGGGAGAACTCGTCCATCGCGCGGGCCCGGACCTCCGGGACCGTCATCGTCAGCCTCGTCGTCTGGCGGATCTGCTCCCACATCTCGGGACGCATGGAATCCAGCGCTTCCCGGATGGCCGCGCGGACCGCGGCCACCGGGCTGAGGCCCGGCGGCTGCCGCTCGAAGGCCTCCAGCATCATCGTGTCCATGTCGTCCTGCAGGACGACGTCCTCCTTGGTCGGGAAGTACCGGAAGAACGTGCTCGGCGAGACCTCCGCCGCCGCGGCGATCTGCTCGACGGTGGTGGCCTGATAGCCCTGCTCGCGGAACAGCCGCAGCGCATGCTCCCGGATCGATGCCCGGGTCCGGGCCTTCTTCCGTTCCCGCAGGCCACCCGGCTGACCGGCGGCGGTGCCGAGTGTCTCTGTCATAGTCCCAATTCTGCCCGCTGCGGGCCGGTTTGACCGGTACCGGGGGTGACCGATTCCGCTGGTCCGGCCGCCGGGCGGATCCGGCGCGGCAGGAATGCCAGCGCCAGCAGCGCGCTCGCCAGCGCGATCCCGCCGCACACCCAGAGCATGATGTTCATCCCGTGCACGAACGCGACCCGGACCGCGTCCAGCAATGACGGCGAACCGAGCCGGTGCGCGACCGCTACGCCGGCGGTGACGCTGCTCCTGGCGGCGGCGGCCACCGGCGCGGGCAGCGCCGCCGACGCGAGCCGCGCCTGGTAGGCGTTGCTGAGGATCGTGCCCAGGACCGCGACCCCGATTGTCGCTCCCACCTGCCGCATCATCGTGATCAGGGCGGAGCCCGCGCCGCTCCGGTCCGCCGACAGCGCCCCCAGGGCCGCGTTCATGGCCGAGGGCATGGCCACGCCCAGGCCGAGGCCGCTCAGCGCGAACCACGCCGCGGCGAAGCCGGTGCCGCTGCCGACGGTGGTGGAGGCGCCCATCGCCAGGCCCGCCGCCATCACCGCAAACCCGGCGGCGACCATGGACCTGGCCCCGGCGAGCGGCTCGCCGGGCAGGCCCGCCGCGTTCCGGCGCGGGCTCTGCAGCCGGGTCCCGCCGATCATGCCGGCCAGCATCCCGCCGACCAGCGGCAGCATCCGCAGCCCGCTGCCCAGCGCGTTGAGCCCGCGCACCTCCTGGAAGTACTGCGGCATGACGAACAAGATGCCGAACATCGCGAACGACACCAGCGTGGCCAGAATCGTCCCCCAGGTGAACCCGGCCGACCGGAAGAGCCCGAGCTCGATCAGCGGCCGGACCGCCCGCTCCGGCTCCGGTGCCCCCGCCTCGGTGGCCTCCCGTTCGCCGCGCTGGGTCAGCATGCGCTCCCACGCGACGAACCCGATCAGCAGCACAAGGCCGGCGGCGATGCTCGCGATCGTGAGTGGGTCGCTCCAGCCGTCCTGACCGGCCCTGATGAAGCCGTACGTCAGCGCGATCAGGCCCGCGCTGGAGATCGCGACCCCCGCGAAGTCCACCCGGGGACGCTGCGGGCTGCGCGACTCTGGCATCAGGAACGCCACCGCGATCAGCGCCAGCACGACGACCGGCACGTTGATCAGGAAGACCGACCCCCACCAGAAGTGGTCCAGCAGGGCGCCGCCGGCGAGCGGGCCGATCGGGAAGCTGAGGAAGATCGTAGCGGCCATGACGGCGGTGGCCTTCTGCTGTTCCGCCGGGGAGAACAGCACCGGGATGATGGCCAGGGCCAGTGGCATGATGGCGGCCGCGCCGAGCCCGAGGACGGCCCGCGCGGCGATCAGCTCAGCCGAGGACGCCGCGTACGCGCAGGCGGCCGAGCTCGCGCCGAACACGGCCAGCGCGGTCAGCAGAACTTTCTTGCGCCCGTAACGGTCGCCGAGCAGGCCCGCGGGCAGCACGGCCGCCGCCAGCACCAGGCTGTACGCGTCGTTGAACCACTGCAGGTCGCTCGTCGACGCGTGCAGCGTGTTCGCGATGGTCGGCAGGGCCAGGTTCAGCACGGTCAGGTCGAGCCCGACGACCAGCATGCTCGAGGCCACCGCGATCAGTGCCCACCACCGGCGGGCTCCGGCGTTCCCCATGACAGTCACATCCTTTCGGCGGTTCATATGAAATAATAGTGACTGTCAAAAGCGATGACAACCCAATATTTTAACGGAGACGGTCTCTCCAGGAGGGCGCTTCCGCGGGCCGTGGCCGTGGCCGTGGCCGTGGCCTGGCCGGAGGCCACGTACCGGTACGGCGGCCGTTCCCGGGGGCTGGCGCGCGCCGGGCCCGGGCGGCACGTCATGATGGGAGTGTCACCAGCGTGCCCCCGGGGGTAGGCAGGTTCATGCGCGTGGCTCCGTTACACCCGCCAGAACCATGAGGGCACCCCGCCGCTTGTGTCCCCTCCACGGGCGGCGGGGCCCGCCGGGCGCGGGAATCCGTGCCGTCGGCGGCCGTCAATGGCCGGCAGCAGCGACAATGGTGATCATGAGAGTGGCGCTGTTCACGCTGGGCGGGACGATCGCCAGCACGCACGACCCCGCTCCGGCGCATGACATCGGCGCGCCGGTCGGGAGGCCGCCCGGCGTGGCGCCGAGCCTCAACGGAGCCGACCTGCTGGCCGCCGTTCCCGGCCTGGACGCCCTGGGCATCGAGCTCGACGTGCACGACTTCCTCCAGGTGCCGGGCGCGTCCGTCACCATCCCCGACGTCATCGCGCTGGCCGGCGCCATCCGCCAGCAGATCGCCGCGGGCGCGGCCGGCGCGGTCGTCACCCAGGGCACCGACACGATCGAGGAGACCGCCTTCCTGCTCGACCTGCTCGCGGACGGCGATGCGCCGGTCGTGGTCACGGGCGCCATGCGCAACCCGACGCTGGCCGGAGCCGACGGCCCGGCGAACGTGCTGTCCGCCGTCCTGGTGGCGGCCAGTCCCGCCGCCCACGGGCTGGGCTGCGTGGTGGTGTTCGGCGACGAGATCCACGCCGCGCGCTACGTGCGGAAATCTCACACCACGAGCGCCGCCGCGTTCACCTCACCGTCGTGCGGGCCACTCGGCCTGATCGCCGAGGGACACGTCGTGCTGCTGGCGCGGCTGCCCGCCCGGCCGCCGCTCCGGCCTGCGGGGACGGATGGGGTGAACAGGGCGGATGGAGCGGCCCCGACGTCGTTCCGGACCGTGCGGACCGGGCTGGTCACGATGGTTCTCGGCGACGACGGCGAACTGCTCCGGGGCGCCGCGGGCCGGTTCGACGGGCTGGTGATCGCCGGATTCGGCGCTGGTCACGTCCCGGGCGCCCTCGCCGCGGACCTGGGCGCGCTGGCGGAGCGGATACCGGTGGTCATCGCGTCCCGGGCCGGCGCCGGCATGGTGCTGGCGCACACCTACGCCTACCCCGGGTCCGAGCGCGACCTGCGCGGCCGCGGCCTGATCGGCGCCGGGTTCCTCGATCCGCTCAAGGCGCGGCTGCTGCTCCACCTGCAACTGGCCGGCGGTTCCAGCCGGGAGGAAATCGCCGCGGCCTTCCACGCGGCGGGCGCCGACCTCGCCATTCCGGCCCCGTCGGCCTGAGCCGTCGTTTGCGAGCCTCCCAGGTCAGGAGGAGCGGCCGGCCAGGCCCACGATCACGCTGCGGGTCAGGAGCCGGCATGCTGCGGGTCAGCAGCTGAGACGGACCGGGCCGACCGCGACCGAGGCCGTCGGCGCTCCCTCGCCCCGGTCGGTCGCCTCGATCAGGACGGTCCCGCCCGGGAACGTGAACGGGCCCTTCGTGACCCACTGGCCCTGGTGGACGGCCTGATCGATGGTGAAGTCGGCGATCCGGTTGACTGCGTTGCTGTCGCCGGCGCTGAACCAGTAGTAGTCAGTCGAGTTCGCCTGCGGCGCCGCCGGGATGTAGAAGCTGAACGTGCACGAGGGATTGTCCATCCCGGTGCGGAAGACCCACGCGTAGTGGTCATGCCACTCACCCGGGTTGCCCGGGACCATGGCCAGATAGCTGAAGACGAACGAGCTCCCGCACGGCCCGCCGCCGGCGCCCGTCGCCGGGTGCCAGCCGTCCCCATTCGGCGCCTGGTACGGGAAGGCGCCCGCGCCCGCTGCGGCCGGGCAGCCCGGCCCGGCGAGCGCGGTGAAGGTGGCGGCGCCATTCGCCCCCGGGGCGGAGGCGGCGGCGTGGCTCTCCGACAGCGGAGCCGTCCGCAGCGCGGTGTTCCCGTGGTGGCCGAGCGTGCGGACCCCCAGGATGCCGAGCGGTATCGCCCCCGCGATGGCCAGCGCCGCCGCGAGCACCAGAAACGCGCCGTTCATCCGCGGCCGCTCGGCGTCCCGTGCGTGCTGGGCCCGGCGGCGCGGCTCCGGATAGGACGGCTCCCCGCCATACGGCTCGCCGCCGCCGGGGCCGCCCGAGCCGGGGGCCTCCCACAGGCCCAGCTCTTCTTCGTACTCCGCGTCACGGACGAGTTCCGGATAGGGGGCCGTCGGGTGCAGGACCGGCTCGGAGATCGCGCCGATAGGGTCGTAGGGCGGCTCCCACGACTCCCACAGGTCCTGGAAACCCATCGAGGCGGGAGCCGGGCCGGCCTCTTGATGAGGCTGGTCCGCTCGCGGGCCTTCGTCCCGGAATTCGCCGGCACCGCGGAGTTCGCCGGCACCGGGTCTCGCCGGCACCGGGTTCGGCACGGAAGTCGCCGGCCTGGAGGTCTTCCCGGACCCGGGCCGGGGGCCATGGAGCCCAGGGCTCTTCCGGGCCGCCCTGCCCCCACCCCTCCCGGGAGTCCGTGTCCGGCGAGGCCGGAGCATCCCAGTAATCCTGCGGGCCCGCCTCAGCCCATTCGTCCCGGGAGTCTTCCTGCTGCGGAGCCGGGGCCTGCCATGGCGTTCCGGCGTTACCGTGGACCCACTCATCGCGGGGGTCACCCCGCTGCGGGGACCGGGTCGCCCACGGCTCCGCCGGGCCGGCCTGCACCCATTGGTCCCTGGGGTCGCCCTGGGCCCATTCGTCTCTCGGGTCAGTCGGCTGCGGAGCCCGAGCCATCCCGGGCTCCTCCGGGCCGCCGTGCACCCATTCGTCCCTCCGGCCGCCCTGGGCCCATTCGTCCCTCGGGTCAGCCGGCTGCGGAGCCTGAGCCATCCCGGGCTCCTCCGGGCCGCCGTGCACCCATTCGTCCCTCCGGCCGCCGCGTCGCGGGTCAGCGGCGGCCCGGGCTTCGCCCGGGCCGCCCGGGGACCAGAAGCCCGCGGGCGCAGCCTCGGGCCGGGGAGCCAGCGGCCAGGAATCCTCCGGATCAGTCAACGGCCAGAATTCCCGCGACCCGGCCGCCTGACCTCCGTGCGGCCGGAAACCCGAATCCCCCGCGCGGCGGGGCAACGGCGGAGGGGTACCGCGCCCACGCCCCGGCGCTCCCTCCGTCGCCAGGTCGCGGCGATCACGTGGCCACTCGGCGGCGTCGTCCTCAGCCGGTCCGTCGGAGGAGAAGGGATTCTTCGGGTGTCGCATCCGTTGTCCTCCCGGGCCTGATGTCGCGTCCCCTGCTCGTGACCACGAAAAGAAGCTGGGGTTGGTTCATTCGTTCACCGGTGATCACGCCCTGGACTCCGTTATAATTCCGCGACCTTTACGGTTTCCTTGCTCTTTCATTGACATTGAAAACGAACGGCGCCTCCCCGGGAATAACGAACGGCGCCTCCCCGGGAATGGGGTCACCGCGCGCAACCCGTCACCGTGGTCGCCAGGCGAGCCGACGTCCCCCATCTCCGCATCAGCAGCCGCCTATCGCGGTCTAGCGTGCCTGGCGGAGGTAAAGGTCGCGGAGCAGGGCGATTTCGGCGCCGTGATGGATGGTCTCCCGGTTGGACGGCCGCCTCTGACTATGTCCGTTAGGAATCTGACTATGTCCGTTAGGAATCCACGGACGCCCGCCAGTGACGGCGCTGCCAGGCAGCAGCGGCCGCTCCATCAGCCGGCCGGCAGGCACGAAGCCCGTGACCGTGGTCTGCGGCGCCGCGGCCTTCGTGCCGTGCACGGTGGGCTGCGCGCTCGGCCGCGGATGCAGGCCGGGCTGCGGGCCGGCGAAGACCTTGGTGGCCGGGGGAGTGGCCTTCGGGGTGGGCGCGGTCTTGTGCGTGACGTTGTTCTGCGTGACCTGCTTGGCGTTCTTGGTCACCGAGGACGACGAGCTGGTGCCGCCCCAGGTGCCGTTCGCGGTGAAGGGATGGTTGAAGACGATGTTGAAGTGCAGCGTGTAGTCGTGCTCCCAGCTGGTGGGCGCGCCGCAGAAGTGGCCGCCGGTCACCGATCCGGTCACCTCGTTGCTGCCGACCACCCGGGCGCTGGTCCCGTCCACCTGGTCGGCGCTGCTGCTCAGCTTGATCAGCAGGTTGGCCTGGCTGGTCGCCGGGAAGTTGAAGGACCCGATGCCGGCCCGCGTCGCGGCGGTGAGCTTGACGCTGACCCCGTTCCCGAGGGTGTCGGCGTAGTAGCCCGCCTGCGCGGTCTCGCTGGCATGGGTGAAGGAGTCCGTGGCGTTACTCGGGGCGGAGGGGACCGCGCCCACCGTGGGCAGGATCGGGACGTCGCCGTACGCGCTACATCCGGGGCCGCTGATGTGAGTGAGGCTGTAGCCCATCAGCTGGGAGTCGTTGTACTCGTAGCCTCCGCCTGAGGGGCGGTCCGGCGAGGTGTCCGGGCTCCACTGCAGCATCCCGAACGGCATGTCCGGGCCGGGGAAGGTATCCACCGAGCCTGAGGTGCCGATGAGCGGGTTGACGAGGGAGGCAGGGCTGGTGACCAGCTTGGCGGAAGCGCCGGCAGCGGAGGTGGCCGCGGAGCTCGTGCCCGCGGCGGCGACCGTTGTCCCCAGCGCCGTAGCCGCCGTGACCAGTGCATATGCGATGCGCCTGGTACGACCACGTGTCATGACGAGGCGCCCTTCCGGTGAGCCGCGTGTGCGGGAGAGGTCAGTCATGTGCGGTTAGGCAGAGAAAATTGCCAAACCAAACACGAAGTCACCGAACCACGTCGTAGATAACGATGTCAATAGGCGTTTTAATGAGGTTCTGTGACCGCTTTAGGCCAGCGTGCGGAAGGGGGCGGGGGCTGTGGGCTCACGGGGCTCAGCCGGGAATCAACCGTGGCCACGGAACGTTACACGGTCTGGCACACTAGGAAGCCGCGACCACGCGGTACCGGTTCACGCCACGATGGCCAGCCCCAACATGGAGCCCGGCTAGTGGCGACCCGGCGACCGCACGAGGCAGGAGTTAACGTGAAGCCTGACATTCACCCGAAGTACGTTCCCACCACGGTGACCTGTACCTGTGGGAACACCTTCACCACGCACAGCACCGCCGCCAACGGCGTGATCCACACCGACGTCTGCTCGGCCTGCCACCCGTTCTACACGGGCAAGCAGAAGATCCTGGACACCGGTGGCCGTGTCGCGCGGTTCGAGCGGCGCTTCGGCAAGAAGGCTACGGGCGACAGCAAGTAAGCCCAGCCGAAGTCCCTGGCGCGCGGACCAGCGCGCCAGGCTCACAAGCTCATCATGATCGGGTTGAGTTTTCCGCGCATGCTGCGGAAAACTCAACCCGAATGCGTTGCTGGCCCCCGGCCCGCCCGCGCCACCAGGGCGCAGGACCCGGGCGCCCGGCGGCGCTTACGTAGGAGGAATTACTGTGTTCGACCGGCTCGCCGAGCTGGCGTCGGAGCATGCGGAGCTGGAGCGTGCCCTGGCCGATCCCGGCGTGCACGCCGACCAGGACCAGGCCCGCGACTTCGGCCGGCGATACGCCGAGCTGACCCCGATCGTGAACGCCTACAACGAGTGGCGGCAGACCGAGGCCGACGAGGCGACGGCGCGCGAGCTCGCGCCCGAGGACCCGTCCTTCGCCGCCGAGGCCGACCAGCTCAAGACGCGCAGGGCGGAGCTTGAGCAGCAGCTGCGCCGGATGCTCGTCCCGCGCGACCCCAACGACGGCCGCGACGTCATCCTGGAGATCAAGGCGGGCGAGGGCGGTGACGAGTCGGCCCTGTTCGCGGGCGACCTGCTGCGCATGTACCAGCGTTACGCCGAGCGCCACCACTGGGCGACCGAGGTCCTCGACTCCACCATCACCGGCCTCGGCGGCGTCAAGGCCGCGACCCTGGCGGTGAAGGCGGGCAAGAGGGCCAGCGGCCCCGGCCAGGGTGCCTGGGCCCGGCTGAAGTACGAGGGCGGCGTGCACCGGGTCCAGCGGGTCCCGGTCACCGAGTCGCAGGGCCGCATCCACACCTCGGCCGCGGGCGTCCTTGTCATGCCGGAAGCCGAGCAGGTCGAGGTCGACATCGATCCGAACGACGTGCGCGTGGACGTGTTCCGCTCCTCCGGCCCCGGCGGCCAGAGCGTCAACACCACCGACTCGGCCGTGCGCCTCACCCACATCCCGACCGGCATCGTGGTCTCCTGCCAGAACGAGAAGAGCCAGCTGCAGAACAAGGAGCAGGCCATGCGGATCCTGCGCGCCCGCCTGCTGGCTCAGGCTCAGCACGAGGCGGACGAGAAGGCCGCCGCCGAGCGCCGCAGCCAGGTCCGGACCGTCGACCGGTCCGAACGGGTCCGCACCTACAACTTCCCCGAGAACCGCATCTCCGATCACCGCGTGGGCTACAAGGCCTACAACCTGGATCAGGTCATCGACGGCGATCTGGACGCGGTGATCACCTCCCTCGCCGACGCCGAGATGGCCGAGAAGCTTGGTGGCGACGAGGGGAACGCCGGCGCGTGAGCAGCGGGAGCCATCCGGGTGAGCCTGTTGCTGGATGAGATCGCGCTCGCCGCGGCCCGGCTCGCCGAGGCCGGGGTGGAATCGCCCCGGGCCGAGGCGGAGCTGATCGCGGCGCACGTGCACGGCGTCCGCCGGACCGAACTGCACGACGTGCCCGACGCGGCGTTCGACGCCCGCTTCTGGGAGGGCGTCGGCCGCCGCGCGGCCCGCGAGCCGCTGCAGCACATCACCGGCCGGGCGTACTTCCGATACCTGGAGCTTGAGGTCGGCCCCGGTGTGTTCGTGCCCCGGCCCGAGACCGAGGTCATGACGGGCTGGGCCATCGACCGGCTGCGGGAGATGGACGTGGCCGAACCGGTCGTCGTTGACCTGGGGACCGGCTCCGGCGCGATCGCGCTCGCGATCGCCCAGGAGGTCCCCCGCGCCCGCGTGCACGCCGTGGAGGCCGACCCGATCGCCCGCGACTGGACCGAGCGCAACCTCGAGCGCTGCGCGGCCGCCGCGCCCTACACCAAGGGCCGGGTGAGCCTGCACGGCGCGGACTTCACCGCGGCCGGTCCCGGGACCGGGACCGGGGCTCGTCGTGCCGGCGTGCTCCCTGAGCTGGACGGCAGAGCTGATCTCGTGATCAGCAACCCGCCCTACATCCCGCTCGGCGCGTCGGTACCGCCGGAGGTGGGAGAATACGACCCGCCGGCCGCGCTGTGGGGCGGCGAAGACGGCCTCGACGCGATCCGCGCCGTCGAGCGCACTGCCCGGCGGCTGCTGCGCCCAGGCGGGATCGTCGCCGTGGAGCACGGCGCGCCGCAGGGTGCCGCCGTGTACTGGGTGTTCTGCGAGGAAGCCGGCTGGCGTGACACGCGCAACCATAAGGACCTGGCCCGCCGGGACCGTTTCGTCACCGCGACGTGGCCGGGCGAGCGAGCCGATGGATGACGGGATAAGCGGCAATGAGCGAACGTTTCGACTGCTCCGACCCGGAGCAGCGGGAGGCCGGGATCGCCGCGGCGGTAGCGGCCGTGCAGAAGGGCGAACTGGTCGTGCTGCCGACCGACACGGTCTACGGCATCGGCGCGGACGCGTTCACCCCGTGGGCGGTCAGCCGGCTCCTCGCGGCCAAGGGCCGCGGCCGGGATATGCCGCCGCCCGTCCTCGTCGGCACCGTGCGCGCCGCGAACGCGCTGGTCGACGACATGGGAGCATTCGGCCAGGATCTGATCGACCAGTTCTGGCCCGGTGGCCTCACCATCGTCTGCCGGTCCAGCCCGACTCTGGCCTGGGACCTGGGCGACACCCGCGGCACTGTCGCCGTCCGGATGCCGCTGCACGCGGTCGCCCTGGATCTGCTGAAGAAGACCGGGCCGATGGCCGTGAGCAGCGCGAACCGGACCGGTCAGCCCGGCCGCGACGACCGCCGACGAGGCGTTCGATCAGCTCGGCGATTCGGTGGCCGTCTACCTGGACGGCGGCCCGTGCCCCGGCGGCGTGGCGTCCACCATCATCGACCTGACCGGCTCGGTGCCGCGACTGCTCCGCGCCGGGGCCATCCCGATGGACCGCCTCCGCGAGGTCGCGGCGCTGGTTACCGGCGAGGAAGTGCCCGCCTCTGCCTCCGCCTCGGCTCTCATGCAACGGCCGCCGTCGGCATCCCCAACGTGGCCAGCGAGCCCGACAGACAGCCCGTCCGACGTCCCAGGCCGACGCGCCAGCGAGGCCTGGTGTGGCCAGCGAGACCCGGCGTGGCCAGCGAGGCTGGTGTGGCCAGCGAGGCGGACGGCTCGGCGCAGGCGCCCGCGGCCGATCTGCCGGACGATCTCCCGCCGGCCCCCATCCCCGTCCGCATCGATAGGCCTGACCCGCCAGAGGGTCTCGCGCCGGCCCCGGCCGGCGCCGGTGACCCGGCGGAGCGTTCCGCGCCCGTCTCCGCTCCTACCCCGGCCGATGCCGCTGACCTGCCGGACGGTCCCGCGCGGACGTCCGCCGCCGACCCGGCCGATGTCCCCGATCTTCCTAACGGACCTGCGCCGGCGCCCTCCGCGGCCCCCGGCGGAACCCCATCGGAGGCTCCCAGCCGTCCGCCGACGCGAAGGACAAAGCCGGCAAATAGGCGCCCCGCCGGCACATCAGACACGGTCGGCCCCTTGCGTCGCAAGCTAAAGTGGCTGATGATGTCCGCCAACTCTGCTGCGGCTGGCTGACCGAGCGTGCGGGAGTACGTTCTCGCGCTGCTGATCGCTGCCGCGGCCACCTATCTCCTGACGCCGCTGGTCCGGCGCGGTGCCATCGCGACCAATGCGATGCACGCGGCCCGCACCCGCGACGTGCACGTGGTGCCCACGCCCCTGCTCGGCGGCCTGGCCATGTACGGCGGCCTGGCGGCCGGCCTCCTCGTCGCCAATCAGCTCACTTACCTGCGGGAGGCGTTCCCGTCTCCGCGGACCGTCCCGGGGCTGCTGATGGCCGGCGGGGTGCTGGTGATCACGGGCATCATCGACGACCGCTGGGGGATGGGCGCGATCAGCAAGCTCGCCGCCCAGGTGGCCGCGGGCGCCATCCTGGTCTGGAGCCAGGTCGTGCTCTCCTGGGTCCCCGAGCCGAGCGGCGGCGTGGCCATTCTCCCGCCGCAGCTGGGCCTGACCCTGACCATCCTGCTCGTCGTGATCACGATCAACGCGGTCAACTTCATCGACGGGCTGGACGGGCTGGCGGCCGGGATCGTCGCCATCGCGGCCTGCTCGGGCCTTGTCTACTCCTACACGCTCGCCCGCGTGGTCGGCATCCACTCCCAGTCGGTACCGGCGCTGGTGGCCGCGCTGCTGGCCGGCATGTGCATCGGTTTCCTGCCGCACAACTTCTACCCGGCGCGGATCTTCATGGGCGACACCGGCGCCATGCTCATCGGGCTGCTGCTGGCCTACGTCCCGCTGTCCAGCACGGCGATGCTCGATCCCAACGTGCTGCTCCGCTACAGCCACACGGTCAACCGGTACCCGACCGTGCTCCCGATCCTGCTGCCCGCGGCGATCCTGGTCATCCCGTACGCCGACCTGCTGCTGGCAGTCGTCCGCCGGACCCGGGCGGGCATGTCGCCGTTTGCCGCGGACAAGAAGCACCTGCATCACCGCTTGCTGAACATCGGCCACTCCCACCGCCAGAGCGTTCTGATCATGTACCTGTGGGCGGCCCTGTTCACCGGCAGCGTGGTGTCCCTCTCCATCGTCCGCACGAATCTGATCGTCCTCGTCGGGCTGACGCTGGTGGCCCTGCTCGTCTTGCTCCTCGTCACCATGCCCCGGCTGCGCCCGGGCCGGCTCCGCAACGGCGGACGGCGCCTCCGCAGTACCGGCAGCCACGCCGAGATGCCCGCCGTAGCCCCCGCGGGAACCGGCCCTCGTCCCGTCCGGCCCTCGCAGCCCGCAACCGCCGCCGGCCCGGCAGCCCCTCAGCCCGCTCGCCCGGCCACCGGCCCCCTCGCCGCCCAGCCCGCTCGCCCAGCCACTGGACCCGGTCCCGCCAGCGCACACCCGGGTCATCCGTTCCCACCACCGGGCCCCCCGTTCCCCCCGCGCGAACGCACCCCGGCCGCCCCCCAAAGCTGACCGCGCCCCCAAAGCTGACCGCGCCCCCAAAGCTGACCGCCGCCACCCCGTCGGCTGCGCGGGCTTCAGCGTTATGGTTGCGTTCTCAGCGCATAGCCCTGAGAACGCAACCACAAAACCGCGGAGCACCCCGTTGGGTGCACGGGCGGGACTCCTGGGACTGCAGAGACCGGACGCCTGCCGCCGCAGCGGCCTTTCCGCGTCATGCTGCCGAAATCCGCCGCCGATCATGGGCTACGCCCGGTCGCCCCACTTCGGCCGCCTGATCTGTTCCGTCTGCCCCGTCCGCCTGGTCGGCTGCCGTGCTCGCGTTCCCCGTCCGCCTCGTCTGTACCGTCGTCGGCGTCTCCCGCCCCACGTACGGCCCACATTGTTTTGTTACTGTCCGGTAGGACAAAGACCGCAAAGCGTAGGTCTGAGAAAGTTCTCGTTTGGGTAAAGACAAAGCAAAGAACTTTGTGATAGCTTTCACGAGCGACCCCTTGAAAGTGAATGAGAGGCCCGTGATACCTTTCGTTGACCAGTGGCGACCGTCACATGGCACCTGCGGTGAGCGGCGGGATCGCTGTCTGGCTCCCGGAGGACTCCTCCATGGACAGCGTCAGGTAAAGAGCTTCCATACTGATCTCCCCGGAGACGTCTAAGTGCTGGCAAACTTCGCCCGGATCACGCGATGGTCGGCTGCGCTGACGGCCAGCGTCGCGGCGATCATGGTCGCGGTCAGCGCGGGCGTGGGCGGTTCGCAAGGTCTGATCGGCGCCCTCCTCGGGATCGCGCTCGTCACGATCTTCTTCGGGATCGACGTCGTGGTTATTGGCCGCGTGGCGCGGATCAGCCCGCAGGCGATCATGCTCGCCGGGATCATCCTTTACGTGTTCAAGATCATCGTTCTCGCGGTGGCCGTGAAGGAACTGCAGGGGACGACCTTCTTCAACGCCAAGCTCTTCGGCTTCACCGCCATCATCTGCATCCTGGCCTGGTGTGCCAGCCAGGTCATCATGTCCATCAAGTTCAAGGCGCTGTACGTGGAACCGGACGGGGAGCGGTGAACTGTGGCGCAACCCCTTCTGCCCGAGCCGCGCGAGCGTCCCGAGGCGCACGAGCGGTACGAGCCCCACGAGGCGTACCAGCCGCGCGAGCGGCCTCACCTGGCTGAGCCAACCGGGAATCCCGACCCGGCCGGGTCTCGCCAGCGACCTCACCTGGCCGAGCCAACCGGCAACCCGCACCCGGCCGAGCCGGCCAGCCCGCCGAGCCCGCCGAGCCGGAGGAGCGGGCCCTGCTGCCCGAGCCGCCGGAACGGCCCCTCACCGGGATGCGCCGGGTGCCGACGTTCCGTGGCCGGCGGCCAGCCGCCAGCGGAATCGCGGGCCAGAACCCGGACACGTGGGCGGCCAGGTACGAGGCCGGGCAGGCTGCGCCCTTGCCGGCCCGGGGCGCGGGCTGGACAATGCTCAGCTACCTGGTCGCCGGGATGATCGCCTACGGCGGGATCGGCTGGCTGATCAGCCGGGCTGTGCACCAGACGGTCATCTTCCCGGTCGGCATGCTGTTCGGGCTCGGGATATCACTCGGCTTGGTCATCTATCGCTACGGCAGGTCATCGATCCACACAGAACGAGCACGCCCAGGAAACGCTGCGAGAGGAGCCGCCCGGTGATCGGTAACGTCCAGGTGGCCGCCGCGGGCAGCGGCGGATGCCATATCTTCTCCGGCTGCGGCTACCCGGCACCCAGTCTCTCCGACTTCGACTTCCGGCCGATCTTCAGCATCGGCGCCTTCCACTTCACCAAGCCGGACCTGATCGCGTTCGTCTGCGCGGCGGCCGTTGTCGCCTTCTTCGGGGCGGCCTTCTGGAAGCCGAAGCTCGTTCCGCGCGGCGTGCAGAACCTCGGCGAGCTGGGCCTGTTCGCCGTGCGCGACCAGATCCTGCGGCCGTCGCTCGGTAAGCGGGGGGACAACTTCCTGCCGTTCCTGATGTCGCTGTTCTTCTTCATCTGGCTGATGAACCTGATGGAGATCATCCCGTTCTTCCAGTTCCCGGCGATGTCGCGCAGCGGCTTCCCCTGGTCCCTGGTCCTCATGGTCTACGGGACCTACCTCTACCTCGGCTTCAAGCACCAGGGCGTCGCCGGCTACTTCAGGAAGATGGTTCCCGGCGACGTGCCCAAATGGGTGCTCGTGATCCTGGTGCCGATCGAGTTCGCCCGGTACTTCATCGTCCAGCCGTTCACCCTCGGCGTCCGGCTGTTCGCGAACATGTTCGCCGGTCACCTGCTGCTGCTGATCTTCACGCTGGCGACCTGGTACCTGGCCAGCCTCAGCATCGGGCTGGTGTTCGCCGCCACCTCGGCCGTGATGGTGATCGCCGTCATCGCGCTCGAGGCCCTGATCCAGCTGCTGCAGGCCTTCATCTTCACCACCCTGACCGCGGTCTACATCGCGGACTCGCTGGAGTCGGGCCACTGACGCCTCACCTCCCACCCGTCCGGCGAAAGGATTTCGCCGGTCCTGACGCAAAGGAAACGGACAGAGAAATGCTTGACGTTGCTACCACCACAAACGTCCTCGCCGCGAACCGGCGTACACGGCAGCCTGGGCGCGGTCGCGTACGGCCTCGCCGCCATCGGGCCCGGTGTCGGCATCGGCCTGATCTTCGGTCACGCCATCGAGGCCATGGCCCGCCAGCCGGAAGCTTCCGGCCGGATCACCCAGTACATGTGGATCGGCTTCTCCCTGACCGAGGCGCTCGCGCTCATCGGTCTCATCGTGCCGTTTATCTTCGGCAAGTAGACAGCTGTCGTGACTGGCATGACAGGAAGGGCGGTCGCGCGATGACGGACCTGCTGGCGGCGAGCAGTTCGCAAAACCCGCTGATCCCCACGCTCACCGAGCTCATCATCGGGACGATCGCGTTCCTCATTGTCTTCGGATTCCTCGGCAGGCTCGCGCTGCCGCGCATCCAGCAGACGCTGCCGGGAACGCACCGACCAGATCGAGGGCGGTCTGGAACGTGCCGAGGAGGCCCAGGCCGAGGCGAACCGGGTGCTCGAGCAGTACCGCCAGCAGCTCGCCGAGGCCCGCCACGAGGCGGCGCGTCTGCGTGAGGAGGCGAAGGAGCAGGGCGCCCAGATCATCGCCGAGATGCGCCAGGAGGCCCAGGCCGAGGCGAGGCGTCTCACCGAGGCGGCGCAAGCGCAGATCGAGGCCGAGCGCCAGCAGGCGCTGACCTCGCTGCGGACTGAGGTCGGGGCGCTGGCCACCGACCTGGCCAGCCGCATCGTGGGCGAATCGCTCCAGGATGAGGCCCGGCAGAGCCGCGTGGTTGACAGGTTCCTTGATGACCTTGAGCAGCGCGGCGGGATAGGGGCGAGGGCGACCCGGTGAGGATCTCCCCAGTCCGGGTACGGCAAGCGTGGGAGGAATTCTGATGCGCGGTGTGAGCCGGACCTCCTTTGCGGAGGTCAGGGACCTGCTGCCGGAGGCCCTCGCCGAGGCCAGCCGGGCCCGGCCTGGCCCGGCTCAGACCACCCGCCCTCCGGCCGGCCGCGGCCGTACGGGCACCTCCGGCGCAGCCGCCTCCGGCACGCCTGCCGGCCGCCGGCCGGCGCCGCCGCACGCCCAGGCACGCGCGCAGCCTCCGGCGCAGGCCGCCTCCGGCACGAGGGCCCGCGGCCGGGCGGCGGCGGCCGCACGGCGGGCTCCGGGACGGAAAGCCCGGCGGCGACGGTCGGCGACGAGCTGTTCTCCGTGCTGAATCTGCTGGACCGCGAGCACTCCCTGCGGCGCGCGCTGGCCGACCCATCCAAGCCCGCGGACGAGAAGGGCGCGATCGTGGTCGAGCTGCTGCACGGCAAGGTCACGCCGGCGACCGAGGAACTCGTCGCGGCCACGGTCCGGGCGCACTGGGCCAGCCCCGGCGACATGACCGACGCGCTGGAGCAGCTCGCGGTGGAGGCGTTCGCCTTCGCCGCCGAGGAGGCCGGGCAGCTCGATGACCTCGAGGACGAGCTCTTCCGGTTCAGCCGGGTGGTCGCCCGCGAGCCCGAGCTGCGCGCCGCGCTGACGCGAGTCGGCGCCGCCGGAGGGCAAGCATGGCCTGCTTGACGCGCTGCTCGGCGGGAAAGTGACGCCGGTGGCGCTGCGGCTGATCACCGAGATGTCCCTGCACCCGCGGGGCCGGTCGCTGGTGACGAGCCTGGAGACGTGCACCCGCATCGCCGCCGAGCGCCGTCAGCGCCTGATCGCGGTGGTCCGCGCGGCCGTCGAGCCGACGGCGCAGCAGCGCCGCAGACTGGCCGATGCGCTCGCCGCCATCTACGGTCATGAGGTGTACATCAACGTCGTCATCGACCCGGCGGTCATCGGCGGCATGACCATCCAGGTCGGCGATGAGCTGATCGACGCGAGCGTGGTGAGCCGCCTGGTGGCGGTGCGCCGCAAGCTGGCCGGCTGAGCTGGCTGGCTCAGCTGGGCCCGGCCCGTACCGCCCGCACCCGGCGCCGCGCATCCCGGCCAACCGATACCCGACTCACAGGAAAGACACGAGGAAGATGGCGGAGCTGACAATCCGGCCGGAAGAAATCCGGGACGCCCTGGCGCAGTTCGTTGAGCAGTACGAACCGGAATCCGCCTCCCTGGAGGAGGTGGGCACGGTCACCGAATGCGGCGACGGTATCGCACGGGTCGAGGGACTGCCCTCGGCCATGGCCAACGAGCTGCTGGAGTTCGAGGACGGCACCCGCGGCCTCGCGCTGAACCTGGACATCCGCGAGATCGGCGTCGTCATCCTGGGCGACTTCAGCAAGATCGAGGAGGGCCAGCAGGTCCGCCGGACCGGCGAGATCCTCTCGGTGCCGGTCGGGGACAGCTTCCTCGGCCGGGTCGTCGACCCGCTGGGTCTGCCCCTGGACGGCAAGGGCGAGATCACCGACACCGAGCTGCGCCCGCTGGAGACGCAGGCGCCGTCGGTCGTTCAGCGCCAGTCGGTCAAGGAGCCGCTGCAGACCGGTATCAAGGCCATCGACGCCATGACCGCGATCGGCCGTGGCCAGCGGCAGCTGATCATCGGTGACCGGCAGACCGGTAAGACGGCCATCGCCATCGACACGATCATCAACCAGCGGTCGAACTGGGAGTCCGGCGACCCCGAGCTCCAGGTCCGGTGCATCTACGTCGCCATCGGCCAGAAGGGCTCGACCATCGCCTCGATCCGGCAGTCGCTGGAGGAGGCGGGCGCGATGGAGTACACCACCATCGTGGCCTCGCCGGCGTCGGACCCGGCGGGCTTCAAGTACATCGCGGCCTACACCGGCTCCGCGATCGGCCAGCACTGGATGTATCAGGGCAAGCACGCCCTGATCGTTTTCGACGACCTGACCAAGCAGGCCGAGGCCTACCGCGCGATCTCGCTCCTGCTGCGCCGCCCGCCGGGCCGCGAGGCCTACCCCGGCGACGTGTTCTATCTGCACTCGCGGCTGCTGGAGCGCTGCGCCAAGCTGTCCGACGACCTCGGCGGCGGCTCGCTGAGCGGACTGCCGATCGTCGAGACCAAGGCTAACGACATCTCGGCCTACATCCCGACGAACGTCATCTCGATCACCGACGGCCAGATCTTCCTCGAGACCGACCTGTTCAACGCCGGTGTCCGCCCCGCCATCAACGTCGGCCGGTCGGTGTCCCGCGTCGGCGGTGCCGCCCAGGTCCGGGCCCTGCGGAAGGTCGCGGGCACGCTGCGGCTGGCGCTGTCCCAGTACCGCGACCTGGAGTCGTTCGCGGCCTTCGCCTCCGACCTGGACGCCGCATCCCGCGCCCAGCTGGACCGCGGCGCCCGGCTGGTCGAGCTGCTGAAGCAGCCGCAGTACGACCCCTTCCCGGTGGAGGAGGAGGTGGTGTCGATCTGGGCGGGCACCAACGGCTACCTCGACGACGTTCCGATCGAGGACGTCTCCCGGTTCGAGTCGGAATTCCTGGACAGCCTCAAGCGCAACAACCCCGGTATCCTCGACGCGATCCGGGAGACCAAGGACCTCTCCGATGACACCGTGGCCGCGCTCAAGGACGCCATCCAGCAGTTCCGCCGGACGTTCGAGAAGAGCAACGGCGAGCTGCTGGTCACCGACGACCAGACGCCCGAGGCACTGTGCGAGGAGAGGTCGGCCAGGAGAAGGTGACGCGGCGTACCTCCCGGCAGCCCAGCGAGGGCCCGGCCGGACACGTCCACAGCCCGCGGCCGCCTCCGACGGCGGCGCCGCCTCCGACGGGAGCTCGGGCGGCGGCAGCTCCGGGTCGGGCGCCAGTCGACCAGCCGGCCGACGCCAACAGCCCATCCGGAGAGAAGAGCGGAGAGAACAGCTAAGCATGGCAGCAAGCCTTCGCGCCGTCCGGCAGCGGATCCGGGCGGTCCAGTCCATCGGCAAGATCACCCGTGCCCAGGAGCTGATCGCCTCATCCCGGATCATCCGCGCGCAGCAGCGCATGCGCGAGGCCGCCCCGTACGCGCGGGAGCTCACCCGGGCGGTCGAGGCGGTCGTCAGCCGGTCGTCCACCATCGACCATCCGCTGGTGACCGAGCCGGAGTCCGTGTCCCGGGCCGCCGTGCTCGTGCTGACCAGCGACTCCGGCTTCTGCGGGGCGTTCAACAAGAACGTCCTGCGCGAGGAGCAGCGGCTGGTCCGCACGCTCACCGAGCGGAACGTCGAGGCGGTCCCGTTCGTGGCGGGGCGCAAGGGCATCGGCTGGCACCGGGCCCGCAACATCGAGATGGCCCAGCAGTGGAGCGGGTTCTCGGCGCGGCCCTCCGTCCGCGACGCGACCGAGGTGACGAAGGGCCTGCTCGAGGCGTTTGACAAGAAGGCCGAGGACGGCGGCGTGGACGAGATCTACATCGTCCGCACCCAGTTCGTCTCGATGCTGACCCAGAACCCGATGGTGGCCCGGCTGCTGCCGCTGGAGATCGAGGAGAGCACCGAGGAGCCGGCGGGCGGCCCGCTGCCGCAATATGAATTCGAGCCGTCCACCGAGACGGTGCTGGACCGGCTGCTGCCGCAGTACGTCGAGGGCCGGATCTTCTACGCGATGCTGGAGTCGGCGGCGTCCGAGCTCGCCTCGCGCCGCCGCGCCATGAAGGCCGCGACCGACAACGCGAACGACCTGGCGGAGCGGCTGACCCGCGAGGCCAACAACGCACGGCAGGCCGAGATCACCCAGGAAATCAGTGAGATCGTGGGCGGCGCCAACGCGATGGCCGACGCCTCTGCAGGAAGTGAGTGAGACACTATGACCGCGACCGTAGAAAACCCCGCGGGAAGTGACGCCGGCACCACGGCCACCGGCCGGGTGGCGCGGGTCATCGGCCCCGTCGTCGACGTTGAGTTCTCCGCCGACTCAGATGCCCGAGATCTACAACGCACTGCACGTCGACGTCATGCTCGGCGACGACACCAGGCAGCTGACCCTCGAGGTCGAGCAGCACATCGGCGACGATGTGGTCCGGGCGATCTCGATGGAGCCGACCGACGGCATGGTCCGCGGGGCCGAGGTCATCGACACCGGCGCCCCGATCGAGGTGCCGGTGGGCGAGGTGACCAAGGGCCACGTGTTCAACGCCCTCGGCGAGACCCTCGACGTGCCGACCTCGGAGCTCGATATCACCGAGCGCTGGCCGATCCACCGGGACCCGCCGCCGCTGGACCAGCTCGAGCCGCGCACCGAGCTGTTCGTGACCGGCATCAAGGTCATCGACCTGCTCACCCCGTACGTCCGCGGCGGCAAGATCGGCCTGTTCGGCGGCGCCGGCGTGGGCAAGACCGTGCTCATCCAGGAAATGATCCGCCGCGTCGCGCAGAACTTCTCCGGCGTCTCGGTCTTCGCCGGCGTCGGCGAGCGCACCCGCGAGGGCAATGACCTCTGGGTGGAGATGACCGAATCCGGCGTCATCAACGACACCGCGCTGGTCTTCGGCCAGATGGACGAGCCGCCCGGCACCCGGCTGCGGGTCGGCCTGTCCGCGCTCACCATGGCCGAGTACTTCCGCGACGTGGAGAAGCAGGACGTCCTGCTGTTCATCGACAACATCTTCCGGTTCACCCAGGCCGGATCCGAGGTGTCCACGCTGCTCGGCCGGATGCCGTCGGCGGTGGGCTACCAGCCCACGCTGGCCGACGAGATGGGCCAGCTGCAGGAGCGGATCACCTCCACCCGTGGTCACTCGATCACCTCCATGCAGGCGATCTACGTGCCCGCGGACGACATCACCGACCCCGCCCCGCACACCGTGTTCGCCCACCTCGACGCGACCACCACGCTGTCCCGGGCGATCACCGAGAAGGGCATTTACCCGGCGGTTGACCCGCTAGACTCCACGTCACGGATCCTGGACCCCCGGTATGTCGGCCAGGAGCACTACGACGTGGCCCGTTCGGTGCAGCAGATCCTGCAGCGCTACAACGAGCTGCAGGACATCATCGCCATCCTGGGTATCGACGAACTGGGCGAAGAAGACCAGGTCGTGGTGCGCCGGGCGCGGCGCATCGAGCGGTTCCTGTCCCAGCCGATGTTCGTCGCCGAGCAGTTCACCGGGCAGGAGGGGGTCTTCACCCCGCTGGAGGAGACGATCTCCTCGTTCAAGGCGATCGTCGACGGCAAGTTCGACAGCCTGCCGGAGCAGGCGTTCTACATGGTCGGCGGGATCGAGGACGCGGAGAAGAAGGCCAGGGAGATGGAAAAGTGACCTTGCACGTCGAGGTCGTCATCGCCGACCGCGAGCTGTGGGCCGGCGAGGCCAACATGGTCATCGCGAAGACCCTCGAAGGCGACATCGGGCTCCTGACCGGCCATCCGCCGGTGCTCGGGATCCTGGCCGAAGGCAGCATCGTCCGCATCCTCGACCCGGCGGGTGACGCCGCCGACGCCGCCGTGGCCGCGGCCGGGGGAGGTGACCGCCGCGGTCAGCGGCGGCTTCCTCTCGGTCGCCGATGATCAGATCTCCATCCTCGCCGTCGATGCCCAGCTCGGCGCCGAAGTGGACAAGCCAGCGCAGCCCGCTCCGAGCTGGATCCGCGCTGAGCGAGCGGGCTCGCCGCCTGGCGAGGAGCCGAGCGAGGCCAAGTACGCCCGGGCGCAGCTGCGAGCCGCAGGCGAACAGGCCTGACGAGGGCCAGGGGTGGGAGGCGCGCTGGCTTTCGATGCCGCCTGGCTGTTCGCCGCGTTCCTGCTCCTCCTGGTGCCTGCTCGCCAGCGGTATCGCCGCCCGCCGCTTCCTGCTCGAACGTGGCGGCGGTACCGTTGACTGCGGCCTGCGCCGGGTCGCCGGCTACGGGCTCCTGGCGGCCGGTGTCGCCTCCTACCAGGACGACCAGCTGTACTGGTACCACCAGTTCAGGATCCTGCTGCGGCCGCGGCTGAAACTGCAGCGCCGCACGCTGATCGTCGCCTCCCGCCGGCTGGCGTCGCGGCCGAGAGCGCGAGCCTGGGCGCCGGGTGGTCGTGGTGGAGTGCAAGGTCGGCCACGGCGGCACGGTCGAGCTGGCGATGTCGGACGCCGCCCTCACCGGCTTCCTGTCCTGGCTGGAAGCCGCTCCGCCCGGTTCCTATATGGACCAAATCGCTTAACGGACGTCCTGAGCGCTTACGACCTCGGCCCGGGCTCAGCGAGGCGGGATCGCCCTCCGCCCGAGGCGGGACCTGCCCAGGACCCAGGGCTCCCGGCGCGGGTTGACCGGGACGCGCAGGGCGTTCCACGCCCACGTCTCGTCCCTCCCGGCTTCCACAGCACGTCGCCGTGCTCGGCGTTGGCCTGCCGCCCCAGGATGAACAGCAGGTCCGACAGCCGGTTCAGGTACCGCGCGGCCAGCGGGTTCACCGTCTCCCCGTGCTCGTGCCCGCCGCCCACGCGCTCCGCTCCGCCCGCCGCGTCACGGTCCGCGCCGTGTGCAGCAGCGCCGCGGCCGGGTGTCCCCCCGGGCAGCACGAAGCTGCGCAGCACGGGCAGATCGTCGTTGTACCGGTCGCAGCCTCCTCCAGCGCGCTCGATGTAGCTCGCGTTGATCCGCAGCGGCGGGTAGGGCGGGTCGGTCGGTGATCGGGTTGGCCAGGTCCGCGCCCACGTCGAACAGCTCGTTCTGGATGCGGGGCAGCAGCGTGGTCAGCTCCGGCCCGGGCTGGCCCAGGGCGATGGCCACGCCGATCGCGCAGTTGGCCTCCTCCACGTCGGCGTAGGCGGCCAGCCGGCTGATCGGTCTTCGGCGCCCGCGAGCCGTCCGCCAGCGCGGTCTGCCGTCGTCGCCGGTCCGGGTGTAGATGCGGGACAGCACGACGGGTTCGTCCCTGCGGTTCGGTGGCATGCCCCCACCCTAAGGTGACCCGCCGGGCCACCCCGCCCGCACGGTCACCGTCCGGCGTCCGCTGCCCGCGGGCCGGTAACCGCTCTCGGAGCCGCCGTTCCTCGGAGCCACCCTCGCTCCGGAGCCAAGCCTCGCTCCGGAGCCAGCCTCGCTCCGGAGCCAAGCCCGCTCCGGAGCCGTGCCGAACTCCAGGAGTGCTCGCGTCGCCCGCCTCCCCGCCGGCCGTGCAGCAACGTGACCAGCCCCAGCGTCCGCTTCGGTCCGCGTCCGTCCGGGTGAACGTCGTCACGTTGGCGGGCGGCTTCATCCACTGGCTCGTGATCGGCCTTGGCCCGGGCGAACTCCCGCAGCCCGTCCGCGCCATGGATGCGCCCGAACCCGGACTCCCCCACCCCGCCGAACGGCAGGGCCGGCACCAGACGAAGCGACCACCGAGTTGATCGAAGTCAGCCCCGGTGCGCAGTGGCCCGCGCGGCCGCCAGTGCCCGGCGCCGGCTCCCGGCGAAGATCGACGCCCCGAGCCCGTAGCGGCTGGCGTTGGCCAGCTGGATCCCTTCCTCCAGGCTGGCTACCCGGCGGACGGTGATCGTGGGCCCGAACGTCTCCTCCGGTCACCGCGGCCGCGTCCTCGGGCACGTCGGTGAGAATGACCGGCCGGACGTAACGCGCCGTCGATGGCCTCCTCCGCCCGGCCGGGCTGCGCCCGGCCGCCCCGGGCCACCGCGTCGGCCAGATGCCGCCTGATCACGTCGATCTGCGCGGGCATGGTCATCGGGCCGTAGGACGCGCCCTCGTCGCTGCCCGGCCGCAGGGCCGCGACACCCGCTCGGTCAGCTTGGCCAGGAACGTCTCGTACACCGGGTCGGCCACGTACACGCGCTCGATGCCGATGCAGGTCTGGCCGGCGTTCGACAGCCCGCCCCAGGCTGCGGCGTCGGCCGCCGCGTTCAGGTCGGCGTCGGCGTCCACGATCAGCGCGTCCTTGCCGCCGCACTCGGCGATGACCGGGGTCAGGCTGGCCGCGGCGGCCGCCATGACCTTGCGCGCGGTGGCGGCCGAGCCGGTGAACGCGACCTTGTCCACCCCGGCCGTCACCAGCGCACCCCCGGTCCGCCCGTCGCCGGTGAGCAGCTGCAGCACCGGCTGCGGGGCGCCCCGCCCCGCGGTCTGGGCGAACGACCGGACCAGCCACTCACCCACCGCCGGGGTGAACTCGCTCGGCTTGAACACGACCGCGTTCCCCGCAGCCAGCGCGTAGGCGATCGAGCCCATCGGCGTCAGCACCGGGTAGTTCCACGGCCCGATGATCCCGATCACGCCGAGCGGCTGGTACTCGACGGTCGCGACTGAGATTGAGCGCGGCGATCGCCGCTGAACACCCGGTGCGGCCCCAGCACCCGCTGGGCGTGCCGGGCGGCCCAGTCGATGTGCAAGATGGCCAGGATGATCTCGAGCCGGGCGTCGTCGGCGGGCTTGCCGGTCTCCTCGTGCACCAGGATGGCCAGCTCGTCCAGCTGCCGGGTCACCTGAGGACTTCCAGTCCAGCAGGCGGTTGCGCCGTCCCGCCAGCCCAGCCCGCCCACCAGCGGGCCGCCTCCCGGGCCCGGCTGACCGCGGCCGCGGCCTCCTCCCGTCCGGCGACCGGGAACGCGGCGATGAGCTGCCCGGTGGCCGGGTTCAGCGTCTCGAACGTCTTGCGGGCGACACCCGCGCTGGCTGCCTGGGCCTGGGATGCTGTCATGGCTACCGCCATCCTCGCCTGCTGGCTGCACGCGCACACTGAAGTGTCAAGTAAATCAATGGACCCGGCCGCGAAACTACCGTCCAGTAGCGAGATCCGCCGAGCCGCCTTCCCGCCGAGCCGCCTTCCCCGCCGACCCGCTCACCCGCCCGCCGCGATCCGCGCCGACCCTGGAGCCAGACCGTTGCCGACTCGTCCCTACGTGCTGATCAGCTGTGCCATGTCCGTGGACGGCCGGATCGACGACACCGGCCCCGAGCGCCTCATGCTGTCCGGCCCGGAGGATCTGGCCCGCGTGGATGAGCTGCGGGCCAGCGTGGACGCGATCGTGGTGGGCGCGAATACCGTGCGCCGGGACAACCCGCGCCTGCTCGTCCGCTCACCCCGGCTCCGCGCCGAACGGATGGCGGCCGGGCGCTCCGAGCAGCCGCTGCGGGTGACGCTGACCACGACCGGCGACCTCGACCCGGCCGCGCGCTTCTTCGCCCCCGCGGAGCCCGCCGCCGGCCGCACCCCGCCCGGGCCGCCGCGCGCCCGCTCGTCTACTGCGCCAGCCCCGCGGTCCCGGCCACGTGGCGCGGCTGCGGGACCGCGCCGATATCATCGACGCCGGTGACTCCCCGTTGGTCCGCTACATGTTCTCGGATCTGGCCGAACGGGCGGCGGCCCGCGGGTTCTCGTCGAAGGCGGGGCGGCGCTGCTGCGCGATGTCCTGGCGCACGGCCTGGCCGACGAGCTGCACCTGGCGTGGCGCCGTTCTTCGTGGGGGAGGCGGCCGCGCCGCCGTTCGCGCTGCCCGGGCCCTATCCGGCGGACCGCGAGCACCCTATGACGCTGGCCGGCGTCCGGCGGGCTCGGCGGCGTCGTCGCGCTGCGCTACCTGCTCGGCCCGGGCGGGGAGGACGAGCGGTTCCTCCGCGCGGCGATCGAGCTGTCCCGGCGCTGCCCGCCCTCGGACACGGCCTTTTCGGTGGGCGCCATCATCGTGGCCGCGGACGGGGAGATCATGGCCACCGGCTTCTCCCGCGAGCAGGACCCGCACGATCACGCGGAGGAGGCCGCCCTGCACAAGGTGGAGCCGGACGACCGGCGTCTGGGCAGTGCGACGATCTACAGCTCCCTGATGCCGTGCGGCGAGCGGGCCTCCCGCCCGGTCACGTGCGTGCAGCACATCCTCGCGGCGGGCATCCCGCGGGTGGTCTTCGCCTGGCGGGAGCCGCCCATCTTCACCGAAGGCCGCGGCGCCGAGCAGCTACGCGCCGCGGGCATCACGGTCATCGAGATCCCCGGGCTGGCCGCGGCCGCGACCGCCGTCAACGCGCGCCTGCTGGCCCGCTAGGACGATGCGGCGCTCGGGCGTATTTAGTAGGTGGCTGGTGGGAGCGGTGGTCATTCGTTGCTGGTGACCAGCAACGAATGACTCCGCCGCGAGTTCCTTAACTCACCTTAGAGCTGGCCGGCGTCCTGCGTGCCCAGGGTGAAGCGGGCGTTGCCCTGCTCATCGAGCTGCGCGTCGAGCACCTTGTCATCAAGGTAGGCAGCGGCCTGCGGCTCAAGGAACACACGTGCTCCGGCTGCCTCGATGACCTGGTCGTTCTCACCTGGACCAGCCGTGGCTGTGATCTGCAGCGCGCCAGGGTCTTCCGGTTCCGATACGGAGGATACGATCCGCAGGCCCCGTCTGGTCGGGGGTCTGCGGGGTTGAGGTGACGGACTTGACGACCTCGGCGGCCGCCTCGGTCAGGACCAGCATGCGTGGTCACCTTTCACTTCTCGTCCGGCAGAGGCATCAAGGCTAGCCGGCGATGTTGCAGATGGGTAATCAGGCCCGTTGCCCGGCGCTCACGGCGGCTCCGCGCCGGGGCCATCGCCGCTGCAGCTGTGCCCGCGCTAGGCGGCTGCGAGGCCATAACCTTCCGCTGGCGCCAGAGATCCGCCGGCCATCGCCTTGACCCCCGCGATGAAGAGGTCGATCCGAACCGGTAGTGAAGATCGGAGTCCACCTCGTGATCGCGGCGGCACACTCGACCAGATGCGGGTACTTTCGCGCCGGCAGCATGGCCATCTGCGACCTGCTTGCGGCGCTGCAGCTCGGCCCGCTCGGCCGTCGTCCAGACCCGCCTTGACGTCGGGCTCGAAGCCCGGCTCGCTCATCACCAGCGTCATCGCGGTCCACATACCGCTCGGGTGATCTCGCTGGCCTGCTCGGGTCGAAGCCCGCGCCGCGCAGCAGCCCGAGCGCGATCTCGGCCGCCTGCATCGAGCCTCGCTCTCCTTTTCGTGGGAGGCACGCAGCTGCGCCCCGGACGGATGCGCGCGCAGCATGCCGACCAGTGACTCCATGATGGCCCGGAGCTGGTCCGGCCACGGCGCCGACTGATCGACGGCCGCCGACCTCGCTCCAGATGTGGCTCGGCCAGCGCGCGCCAGCATCTCTTCTTTGCTGCGGAAGTGCCAGTACAGCGCCATCGGCGTGACACCCAGTTCGTTCGCCAGCCGCCGGATGGTCAGGGCGTCCACCCCGCCCCGGTCGGCCAGCTCGAGCGCCCGGCTCGACCACCGCGGGTTTGCTGAGCCGGGGCCGGTCGCGTCTCCTTCTGTCTGCCGGTGTTGCTGCCATCACTTGACAACTATACACCGTACAAGGCAACCTGTACCTCGTACATATACGACGTACATGTACAGCGCATGAGATGACGTACAGATGGCCCTCGGCCAGGCAGCCCGATGAACCGGGCAGCAGGCTCCGGAGCCAGGCAGACGGTGAGGAAGAGGCGGTGCCGAATGTCACGGCGCTGGTGGACGCTGGTGGCGGTCAGCCTGGCCACCTTCATGACCTATCTGGACAACAACGTCACCAACGTGGCCATCCCGACCATCCAGCGCAGCCTGCACCTGTCGGTGTCCGGGCTGGAGTGGGTGGTCAGCAGCTACCTGCTGGTCTTCGCCGGGCTGCTGCTGGCCGGCGGCCGGCTGGCCGACCACTACGGCCGGCGGCGGCTGTTCCTGCTCGGCCTGGCGATCTTCACATCGGCGTCGCTGGCCGCCGGGCTGGCCGGCAACGGCGCCGTGCTCATCGCCAGCCGCGCGGTGCAGGGCCTCGGCGCGGCCGCTGCTCGTGCCGACCACGCTGGCGATCGTCATGGCCACCTTCAACGACCCGCGGGAGCGCACCGCGGCCATCGGCATCTGGAACGCGATCGGCGCCATGGCCCTGGCCTTCGGCCCGCTGATCGGCGGCTTCATCAGCCAGCACCTGCACTGGGGCTGGATCTTCTTCATCAACGTGCCGGTCGGCGTGATCACCTTCGTCATCGCGGTGCGGCCATGCGCGAGTCCCGCGGCGAGCGCGTGCCGGCGCGGCCGCCGGGCCGGCTGGACGTGCCCGGCCTGGCCATCTCCGCGCTGATGCTCTTCGCCCTGGTCTACGCGCTGATCGAGGGGCAGGACCGGGGCTGGACGTCACCGCTCATCCTGGGCGCGTTCGCGGTCGCCGTGGCCTCGCTGGCGGTGTTCCTGTTCGTCGAGAGCCGGGCCGCCAGCCGATGGTCGCCCTGTCGATGTTCCGGTCCCGGGTGTTCAGCGGCGGCACGGTCACGATGATGCTGTGGGCCTTCGGGGTCTTCGGGATCTACTTCTTCACCGCGATCTACCTGCAGAACGTCCTCGGCTTCTCGCCGACCAAGGCCGGGCTGGCGTTCGTCCCGATGGCCCTGGCGTGGCGCTGTTCTCCGGGCTGGCCGGGCCGGTAGCGGCCCGCGTCTGGGCACGGCCCGGACGGTGGCGGGCGGCATGCTGCATCATGGCGGTCGGCCTGTTCCTGTTCACGATGCTCGGCCGCAGCGCGATGTTCGCCGACCTGATGCCCGGGTTCCTGCTGTTCGGCGCCGGGGCTGGCCTGATGAACGTACCGCTGACCAACGCCATCCTGGCCGGCCATGCCGGCCGAGCGCTCGGGGATCGCCTCCGCGCTGCTCAACGCCTCGCGTGAGGTGGCCGGCCTGCTCGGCATCACGGTCATCGGGGCCGTGCTCCGGACCCGCCAGGGGGCGGCGCTGCGCGACGGCGTGCACGCCGCGCCCGCGTACATCGACGGCTTCCACGCCGGGCTGTTCGTCACGATCGGGCTCGCCCTGGCCGGCGTGCTGGTGAGCTATCTGGCCCTGCGCCGGTTCGCGCCCGGCCGCCGGCGCCAGCCCCGCCGAGGGCGTCATCACCCCGGAGGAGGTGGCCGCGCCGCTCTAGCCCGATGCGGCCCGGAAAACCGGGCGGTGGGCGGGGCGGCCGGAAACGGCCGCCCCGCCCACCGTCTGCTCGCGTCAGCGTCTGCCGCCGCGCCGGTCTCCGCCGCACCCGGGCCGTCTGGCCCCGTGCTCAGCCCAAGGTGGACAGGTCGAGGGCGCTGGACTCGCTGAGCCCCTCCAGCACGGTCACCGTCGCCCAGCCCTGGCGGACCAGCGCAAGGTCGGTGTCCTCTCCGGGCTGCGCGTCCAGATGGGAGAACGTGACGGGGATGAAGCCCTCGCCCGGCTCGCCGATGATCGCCCGGGCCACCCCGTAGGACGCCAGCCGCGCGGCGTGCAGCCCGCGGAGCTGATCGGCCGGGCGGTCCGGCACGTTCAGGTTCACGACCACGGGGACCTCGGCCCGGGGCAGGAACCACTCCAGGGCCCGGGTCGTGGCCGCCCCGGCGGTCTCCCAGTGCCCGGCCCGCTCCGACGCCAGCGACACCGCCATGGCCGGCAGGCCCGCCGACGCGCCGGTCAGCGCGGCACCGACCGTCCCGGAGTGCAGGATGGCCCGCCCGATGTTCGGCCCGCGGTTGATGCCCGCCAGCACGATGTCCGGGGATGGCCCGAACGCACCGTGCGTTCCCGAAAAACGATCATCGCCGGCGAGGCCTGCACGGCGACCGCGGGCACGTCGTCCAGGCCATCGAGCGTCCGTTCCGTGACCAGCAGGCGGCCATCCTCGGCCAGGCCGGACATCGCGGCGCCGGTGCCGCTGCGTTCCCCGTCCGGCGCCGCGACGGTCACCTTCAGCCCGGCCGCGACGGCGACCTGCGCCAGCGTCCGCAGCCCGGCGCTGTCGATTCCGTCGTCGTTGGTGATCAGTGCGCGCATGAGGTCATAGTGGCATCCGGCGCCCCGCCCGCTTCTGCCCGGGGCGGCGGGCGAGCCGGGGCCGCCCGCTTCCGCCCGGGCCGCCCGCGCCCGCTCCGCCCCGGGGACCCGCTGGCCGGGCTGACGGTCTAGTGGGGCGGGGCGACCTGGTTGAGAAGTTCGCCGATGGCCGGGTCGTGGAGCTGATAGCGGATGATCCTGCCGTCGCGCTGGGTGGTGACGGTCCCGCTGGCGCGCAGGTAGCGCAGGGTCTGGGAGGTGGTCACGTCGCTGAGGCTGGCGGCGACGGCCAGGTCGGAGACGCTGATCGGGCCGGCCGCGCTGATGGCGAGCAGGAGGCGCAGCCGGGTGGGATCGGCGAGGAGGGCGAACCGCTGGGCCCAGGCGGTGACCCGTGCGGGGTCGCCGAGGCTTCCGATGGCTTCGCAGACTTTTTCCGGGTCGATGATCCGGCGGCCGGCTTGTTCCGCGGGAACCAGGTGCATGCGGACAGTCTGCCAGAAGGTGGCTATATATCTGATTAGCTGATCAGCCTTGACTGTTATGTACAGCCTGCAGTACGTTCCGTTGTGCCCCGGGGGAGTCCCGGGGCGGCGCTCAGTGCAGCGAAGTCCGGTGAAAGCCCGGCGCTGTCCCGCAACGGTAAAGCCCCTTCGGGGGGACGAGCCCGGTCGCCTGGCTGTGCGCCGACGTGACCAGCCCTCGGAGGAAGGGCGGTTCGCCGGTGCTGCCGGGGCCGCCCCTCCTTCCCGCCCGCAGGAGGCACCGTTGGCCGCCGGGACCGCGCACGCAGAGACGACTCGCAACCGGCTGACCAGGAGTGAGCGGGGGCGGCTCGGTGTCATGGGCCTGGTGGTCGCCGCGCTCAATGTCGGGGGCTGGGGCATTTTCGCGTTCGCGGTCGCCCCGCACCATTTCCAGTTCACCGGGCTTGGCCTGGGCCTGGGTGTGGCGCTGACCGCCTGGACGCTGGGCGCGCGGCACGCGTTTGACGCCGACCACATCTCGGCCATTGACAACACCACCCGCAAGCTGATGGCTGATGGCCGCCGCCCGCTGGGCACCGGGTTCTTCTTCGCCCTCGGTCATTCCTCCCTTATCGTGGCCGCCGGCGCCGGGCTGGCCATCGCCGCCCGCGCGGTCTTCGGTGCCATGGTCGACCCGAACTCCGGCTACGAGACGGTCGGCGGGGTCATTGGCACGTCGCTGGCCGCGACCTTCCTGTACCTGATCGCCGCGCTCAATCTCGTCGTCCTGGCCGGCATCCTCAAGGTCTTCCGCGGCATGCGGCACGGCCTGTACGACGAGGACGAACTTGAACGCCAGCTGCAGGCCCGCGGGGCTGATGTGGCGGTTCTTCGGCCGGTTCATGCGCTCGATCACCAAGACCTGGCACATGTATTTCGTCGGGTTCGTCTTCGGCCTCGGCTTCGACACCGCCACCGAGGTGCTCCTCCTCGCCGCCACTGCCGCCGCCGCGACCCGGGGCCTGCCGTGGTATGCGGTGCTGTCGCTGCCGCTGCTGTTCGCTGGGGGGATGACCCTGTTCGACACCGCTGACGGTTGTTTCATGAACTTCGCCTACGGGTGGGCGTTCGCCCGCCCGGTCCGGAAGGTGTACTACAACCTGGTCATTACCGGTTTGTCCATCGCGGTGGCGTTTCTCATCGGCACCATTGAGATCTTCGGGCTGCTGTCCGGTGAGCTGGATATCCACGGCGGGTTCTGGGACTTCATGGCGAACTTCGACATCAACAAGGCCGGGTTCGCGATCGCCGGGCTGTTCGTTGTCGTGTGGGTCGTCGCCGTCGGCTACTGGCGGCTGGCGAAGGTGGAGACCAGATGGACGGCCGGATCACCCGCCAGCCGGCCGCTCGCGAGGAGTAGCCGCGCCCACTGCCAGCGGCGCGGAGGCTAGGTGAACAGGCCGCGGATGTCGTCGGCGTCCAGGGTGGCGCCGAAGGCGTCCCCGTCGTCCATGACGCTGGAGAAGAGTTCGGCCTTTCGCGCCTTGAGCGCCATGACCTTCTCCTCGATGGTGTCCCTCGCGATGAGCCGGTACACCATGACGTTCTTGGTCTGCCCGATGCGGTGGGTCCGGTCGACGGCCTGCTCCTCGGTGGCCGGATTCCACCACGGGTCGAGCAGGAAGCAGTAGTCGGCCTCGGTCAGGTTCAGGCCGAACCCGCCTGCCTTCAGGCTGATCAGGAACACCGGAACGTCCCCGTCCTTGAACTCGCTGATCACCGCGGCCCGGTCCGTCGTCTTGCCGTCCAGGTAGCAGTAACCGATGCCGTCGATGTCGAGCCGCTCCCGCACGATCCTGAGGAAGCCGGTGAACTGGCTGAAGACCAGGGCCCGGTGGCCGCCGCCGATGACGTTCCGCAGCTGCTCGACTAGGGCGTCGATCTTCGCGCTCGGCAGGTTGGGGTGCTCCTCGTCGACCAGGCCCGCGTCCAGGCTCAGCTGGCGCAGCCGGGTGAGCGAGCGCAGGATGGTGAACCGGTTGCGGTCCAGGTCGTCGACCAGGCCGAGGATCTTCTGCCGCTCCCGCTGCAGATGCCGCTGATAGACCGTGCGGTGCCGCGGATGCAGGTCCACCTCGAGCACCTGCTCCTGCTTGGCCGGCAGGTCAGCGGCGACCCGCTCCTTCGTTCGCCGCAGGACCAGCGGCCGGATCCGGCGGCGCAGCTGGGCGAGCAGCCCCGGTTCGCGGCCGTTCTCGATCGGGCGGGCGTAGAAGTCGCGGAACTGGCCCGGCCGCGGGAACAGTCCGGGTGCGGTGACCGACAACAGCGACCACAGCTCCATCAGGTTGTTCTCCATCGGGGTACCGGTGATCGCGAGCTTGAACGGCGCGGGCAGTTTCCGGGCGCACTGGTACGCCTTCGACTGGTGGTTCTTGACGAACTGGGCCTCGTCCAGCAGCAGGCCCGACCAGTTCGCCGCCGCGTAGGCGTCGAAGTCGAGCCGGAGCAGCGTGTAGGAGGTCACCACCACGTCGGCGCCCGCGATGATGCTGTCCAAGCTCTGGCCGCGTTTGCGCAGGGTGCCGGATATCCCCGCCACGGTCAGGCCGGGGGCGAACCGGGCGGCCTCGGTGATCCAGTTCGCCGTCACACTCGTCGGCGCGACGATGAGAAACGGTGCGAGCCCGGGCTGAGCCTGTTTGGCGTGGCAGATCAGTGCCAGCGACTGCAGGGTCTTACCCAGGCCCATGTCGTCGGCGAGGATGCCGCCGAGCTGGTGCTCCCACAGGAACGCCAGCCACCCGAACCCGTCGGCCTGATACGGCCGCAAGGTGGCGCGCAGCGCCGCGGGCGGGGGCTTCGGCTCGACGGAGCTGAGCGCCAGGAGGCCGCCGACCTGGCGCTCCCACGCCTTGGCCTGGGCCTCGATGACGCCGAGGTTGGCGAATTCTTCCCATAGCCCGGCCTGGAACCGGCTGATCCGCAAGGTGTCGCTGGGCGTGTCCTGGAGCGCGCGGGCCTCGTCGATCAGCCGCTGGAGCGCGAGTAGTTCGGGCTTCTCCAGGGAGAAGTACGCGCCGTCGGGCAGCAGCAGGTGCGACTGCTTCCGGTTCAGCGCGACGAAGAGGTCCATGAACGGGACCTCATGTCCCTCGACGGTGACGATGACGCCGAGGTCGAACCAGTCGGTCTCGCCGGCCACGTCGCCCGCGGACACGTGTATCTGCAGCGAGTCGCCAGCTTCGCGGTACTCGGCGGGCTCACCGGTGATCTCGACGGCCACGCCCGGGTGCCCGTCCAGCAGCGGCAGGACCTCCGTGCTGAACCGCATGGTCCGGATCCCGCGGAGGGTCGCGCCCGGCACGAGGGCCGGCTGGCCTTCATGTTGCGCAGGCCGAACGCCTCCAGCCCCACGTCCAGACCCGCCACGATGGCCTGCTCGGCCGTCAGGTCCCGGTACCCGGGATCGTCGTCCGGGGACAGCGGCGCCCGCCGCCGGGACTCACCGATCTCGTACACCCATTCCCAGCGCAGGTCCAGCTCGTGGCCGGTGCCGTAGGCCGCGTGCAGGACCAGGGTGGGGTCCGCGATCGCCGGCGGGATGAACGAGCCGTCGGAAGACATCACCGTGGCCAGCTGCCGCAGCCTGGGGTAGTACTCCTCGCAGAACCGGGCGCGGTCCGCGGCGGGAATCCGGAGCGGCTGTCCTTGCCGCGCCAGGCGCTGCAGCGACGGCGGGACGGGACTGGCGAGCTTGGCCAGCCGCAGCGGCCAGTCATCCCGGTTGCCCTCACGAGCCACGTCGTCGCGGCCGGTGTACACCAGCCCGTGGCCGTCCGGCCCGATAAACGCGAGGGGCACGGCGGCGCTGGGTGTCCCGTCGATGATGACAACCGGGGTGATGGACAGCGTGCCGGCATCGCGGGTGACGTCCAGGCACAGCTCGGCGTGCGCATACGATTCGAGGGGGCCGAGCCGTTTCCGCGCGTGTACCAGCTGCAGGCCGATCGCTCCGGCCTCGTCCAGCAGCGGCCAGAGCCGGGTGGACTCGAACGCGGACAGGACGATTACCTTTTCCTCTGGGTAACGGGCAGATGCGTAGAACCGGACGCCCGATTTGTAGAGACCGTAGAGCTCTCTCAGCCACCGCACATGCCCGAGGCGGTATTCGTTGGCGTAGTGCAGCTGGCTCACCTGGGACCAGCTCAGGCCGGCGGCCACCCAGCCGTTCCGGCCCGGCCGCACCAGCCGGGCATTCAGTTTCAGCGGCGGTTCGGCTCTGCCCGGGTCGCTCGCGGCCGCGTACGTGTCTGGGGCCAGCGAGAGCTCGATCGCCAGCGGGGTACTGGCCGTTCCCGGCAGCCCCAGCGCCCCCTCTGGTCCGGCCGTCCCGGAACTCACGAGCGAGGCCAGCGACCGCTCCCACATCGCGAAGCCGTCGTCCGCGGCCTCCCCGTCCTCCGCGTACTCCATGCCGCCCGGGAGCACGGTGTCGTCGGGGCATATCTCGCCGGCCGCACTGAGCACCAGCGCCACGACGTGCTTGCAGTTGGACCGGACCGGGCAGCTGCATTCGCCTCGCTCGAACCGGTACGTCAGCCCGTCCGGGCACGAGAAACGCGCCGTCGTCGTGTAGACGTTGCCGTACGAGCCGCGCACCGTTCCGGCCAGGGCGCCCGCCGACAGTTTCCATAGTGCGCGCACGACCGCACGCTGGCGTACGTACTGAACGCCCCGCTCGAAGGCACCCGGGTCGACCGCCTCCGCGAGGCTGGCGGGATCGACATCAGGCACCACGTCACCGTGCACGCAACCGACGCTAGCCGCTCCCACCGACATTCTCCGGCGAAACATGCCGGCGGACACGCATCAGAACAGGCGGAGCGAGTCGTCCTCGGTGCCGCGCATGGCGTCGTAGTCCAAGACTACGCACCGGATACCTCGGTCCTCTGCCAACGTGCGTGCCTGCGGCTTTATAGTCTGCGCAGCAAGCACACCCTTAACCGGCGCTAGGAGCGGGTCCCGGTTCAGCAGCTCCAGGTACCTGGTCAGCTGTTCGACCGCGTCGATACCAGCGTGGCGCTTGATCTCCACCGCCACATAGGCCCCTCCCCCGGAGCGGTAAAATTGGCCCCGTCGATCTCGCCGCGGCGCTTGATCTCGACCGCGACGCTCGTGCCGTCGGCATCCTTGCACATCAGGTCGACCGGCCCGATCGGCGTCGGATACTCACGCCGGATCAGCCGCCAGCCGTCCCCGAGCAGCTGCACCTGCGCCGCGAGCAGCTCCTGGAGGTGCGACTCCACTCCGTCCTTGACCAGCCCCGGGTCGGCCCCCAGATCGGCCGAGTAGTCGCTCAGGGTCTCCTCGATCGTGATCGCCAGGGTCTCGCCCGCCTTGTTCGTCACCGTCCAGCGCCCCCGCTCCTCGGTCAGCCGGCACGGCGGTGACATCCAGTTCAACGGCTTGTAGGAGCCGCCGTCGGAATGGACAAGAACCGAACCGTCCGCCTTGACGATGAGCAGCCGGAGGGCCGGGGGGAGATGAGCGGTGAGCCGGCCGACGTAGTCGACGCTGCACCGCGCGATGACGAGCCGCACGGAACGCCACTGTAGCCCGGCCGGTCCCGGTGCGGCGCCAGCCCGGCGATTGACACATAAAGTATCGACCGTGAGCCCGCGCAGATCCCGCCGCCCGCGACCCGACGCGCCCTGGCCGCTGGGTCCCGAGCGCGCCGAATCCTGGCCGGACGGGGACTGGATCGTCCGCCAGATTCCCGGCGCCGCCGCGACCAAGGCCTACCGCTGTCCCGGCTGTGACCAGGAGATACCGCCCGGCACGGCGCACGTCGTGGCCTGGCCGGCCGAGGCGCCGGGCGCCGACCTGCGGCGGCACTGGCACCGGACCTGCTGGGACCGGCGGCTGAGCCGGCGGCCGGGCTCGGCCCGGCGTGGCTGACTCCGGCGAACGAAACGCCACATGGGAGGAACGACCGTGCCGCTCTTCGACCTGACGGGCAAGAAGGCGTTCGTGACCGGGGCCTCGCGCGGCATAGGCCGGGTCATCGCGGCCGCGTTCGCCGAGGCTGGTGCCGACGTCGCGCTCGTCGCGCGCAGCGAGGAGGGACTCAGCGAGACCGCTCGCCAGGTGACCGGCCGCGGCCGCACCGCGGTGGTCATCCCGGCGGACGTGACCCGGGAGGAGGCGGTGTCCGCCGCGGTCGATGAAGCGATCAGCCGCCTCGGCCAGCTGGACATCGTGGTGAACAACGCCGGCGGCAGCGATTTCATGGCCAGCTTCCTGGACATGCGGCTGGACGGCTGGCACAAGATCATGCGGCTCAACCTGGACTCCGCGGTGTACGTCTGCCACGCGGCCGGCCCGCATCTCGTGGAGCGGGGGACCGGCTCGGTGATCAACGTCGCGTCCGTGGGCGGCCTGGGCGGCGCCCCGCTCCTGTCGCACTATGGCGCGGCCAAGGCGGCCGTCGTCTCGCTCACGAAGTCGCTCGCCGTGGAGTGGGCGTCCCGCGGTGTCCGGGCCAACGCGCTGTGCCCCGGCTGGACCGCGACCGACCTCAACCGCAACCTGTGGGGGAACGAGGAGGCGAGCCGGGCCACGATCGCCGGCGTTCCGATGGGCCGCTGGGGCCGCGCGGAGGAGATGGCAGGCCCGGCCGTCTTCCTGGCCAGCGAGGCGTCCTCCTACATGACCGGCCAGGTGCTGATCGTCGACGGCGGCCAGACCGTCATCTGACGACGGTGAAAGGGCCAGGTCCCCGCTCCGGGGCCTGGCCCTTTCACCAACCGGCGGCGAGACTGCGACCGCAGCGCTCGCCGCGCTACTACCGGGTTCTTACTCGGTCCACCAGTCCTCGTCGTCCGGCGCCTTGCCGTTGGCGGGCTGCTTGGCGCCGTTGGGGGCACCGCTGCGGGCCGCCTGCGCGGCCGGAGCCGGAGCCGGGCGCTGCGCCGGGGCCTGCACCGTCGCCGCGGGCTTGGGCGCCTCCTGCACGGGAGCCGGGGGCCGCGGCGGTTCCGCACCGATGGCCGGACGTGACGGGGCCGCCTGCACGGCCGATTCGTCCATTCCCGGGACCCCGCCGCCGAGCAGCTGGCGCAGCTGGGCGAGGTGGCTGCTGATGCTGTCCTTCTGCCGGGTGAGGTCGTCGACCTGGCGCTGGGCCTGGGCGCGAGCCCGCTCGGCTTCGGACTTCGTTTCCGCCAGCAGGTGGTCGGCCTGGCTCTTGGCCTGGCTGACGATCTGGTCGGCGTTCTTCTTGGCGTTGCTGACCAGCTGCTTGGCGTGCTGGTCCGCGTCGCGCCGGGTCTGCTCGGCCTGCGCACTGGCCTTCGCGGCCCGCTGCTCGGCCGTGGAAGCGCGCTGCTCTGCCTCGGAGACGAGCTTCTGCGTCGCGGCCTGCGCGGCGGACAGCCGCTCGGCCTCCTGCCGCTCGGCCTCTTCGCGCCGTGCCGCCAGCTGGATCTCGAACTCGGCCTCGGCCTGAGCCCGCTGCGCTTCGCTCTCCTCGAGGATCCGCTGGGCCTGGCTGCGCATCTCGTCGGCCTGGCGCTTGGACGTGGTGAGGATTTCGTCGCGTTCCCGCTTCGCGGACGCCTTGAGCTGGGCCACTTCGCGCTCGGTGGTGGTCCGCAGCTTGGCGATGTCGCGTTCCACCGCCGCCCGCTTCTCGGCGATCTCGTGGTCCGCCGTCGCGCGAAGCTTGGCGACCTCACGCTCGGTGGTCGAGGTGAGCTCATCGGACTCACGCCGTGCGCCCGTCCTGATGGAGTCGGCCTCACGCTCCGCCGCGCCACGCAGGTCATCGGTCTCGCGCTTGGCGATCGCCCGCAGTTCCGCCGCCTCGTTCTCAGCAGAGGCGCGCACCTCGGCGGCGTCCACCTTCGACGCGGCCTTGATCTCGTTGGCCTCGGACCGGGCCGCCTGGACAAGCTCGGTGGCCTGTTCCTCGGCGAGCCTGAGCAGCTGCTCAATCCGTGCGCCCAGCCCGGAGTAGGTGGGTCGTTCCTGCTCCTGGAGCTGCCGATGGGCCTCGCTCAGCTCCCGGTGCATCGCCTGGACTTGATCCTTGTGCTGGCGCAAGTCCGTCTCTAGCTGGGCGAGATGCTCGTTGACCTGCTGCGGGTCATAGCCGCGCATCACCTTGGCGAATTCGCGCGGCTGACTGTCTTCAAAGAAATTGGTGAGCTGTGCGTCAATGTCGGATTGCATGTGGCCTAACCCTGTTGGACGGAACGGTAGGCGGGGAGACAGGTGATCACCTCGCCGCCCGATCGGCAGGCACAGCCGGCGCAGCGGCTACCTCGCCCGGTCGTTACGGACTTCTGCGATTTTCTCACCTGGTAGCAGGCAGACTACTCTGCCTTCGGGACGTTGTCGGTTCCTTCGGACTTCCCAGCGATGGATTCTCTGGACTCAGCGCCCTGCTTCCGGTCGATCAGCATCATAACGGACATTGACCGTATATCGGCCCTGCATAGAGGGCACTTTCGGGCTATCGCCGATGGCCGCGCGAGGTATTCCATTGGTACGCATGGGGTACAGGTGCTGATGGCTGGACGGGTCTCCCGCGGCCCGGGCGCCGGGCCGCGGGAGATGCAGCCGCACGGCGCAGCCGCACGGCCCGGCTCCGCCGGGCGGCGTTTCGGTCAGTGCTATTTCGGTCCGGGCCGCCGCCGGACCGTCATCACCCCGAACCCGCCCTGAAATCGTCTAGCGGATGCTCGACCAGTTCGGTCAGCACCCCGCCGAGATCCGCCGGATGGAGGAAGGCGATCGAGGCGCCCATGGAGCCATGTCGGGGGCGCTCGTCCACCAGCCGGATGCCGGTCGCCCTGATCTCCGCGAGCGCGGCCCGTACGTCGGTGACGCCGTACCCCACATGGTGGATCCCCTCGCCGCGCCGCTCCAGGAACTTCCCGACCGGCGAGTCCGGCCGCAGCGGCTCCAGCAGCTGGATGTAGGAGGCGATCGCCGGCCATGCCCCGGTTCCCGTCCACCCGGCCGCGGCGCCCACGCCGGTGGCCGGCGGTGCCGCTCCCGCTCCGGCGGCGGCCCGCAGGTCCGTGGCCGGCGGTGCCGCTCCCGCTCCGGCGGCGGCCCGCAGATCCGGCGCGCCACCCGTCTCCGGGCCGGCCGTCGCGACCAGCAGCATGGCCTCGCGGACCCCCTGTTCCTCGTTGACTTCCCGGGACGCCACCGTCAGGCCGAACGTGGAGCAGTAGAGCTCGATCTTCTCCTCCAGGTTGCGGCAGGCGATCCCGACGTGATCGATCTGGGTCAGCATGGTCCACCTTCGCCTTCGCGTTTCCGCCGCGCCCGCTCCGCCGCGGGCAGCCTGGGCCCGGCGAGTGCGTCCGTGCGGTCCTGCTGCGATAACAGCAGATACCGCGTGCCTTTCGCCAGCCGTGGCCGTCCGCGGCGAGCGAGACTTAGCTCACGCCCCGCGCGGGCGGATGCCGGGCCCGGCTGCTGGGTATCGTGACACAGGAACCGTGTCCGCGCTGGCCGGAGGACACGGCGACGGGAGGTATCGGCATGAGCGAGGCGCTCGCCAGCAGCACAGAAATCCCCGACAGAATTCCCGCCGGGCGCACGCCCGTCATCGTCGGCGGGGCCCGGACCGCGATCGGCCGCCTCCTCGGCTCGCTCGCCGGCTTCTCCGGCGCGGAGCTCGGCGGCATCGTGATCGAGGCGGCCCTGGAGCGCGCGGGTCTGCCCGGCGGCCAGGTCGACTACGTGATCATGGGCCAGGTGCTCCAGGCCGGGGCAGGCCAGATTCCGGCGCGCCAGGCGGCGGTCGCCGCGGGCATCCCGATGACGGTTCCGGCGCTCACGGTCAACAAGGTCTGCCTTTCCGGCCTGGACGCCATCGCGCTCGCGTCCCAGCTGGTCCGGCTGGGTGAGTGCGACGCCGTGGTGGCCGGCGGCATGGAATCGATGACCCAGGCGCCGCACCTCCTGCCGAAGTCGCGCCGCGGCTACAAGTACGGCCCGGTCGAGCTGCTCGACTCGATGGCCATCGACGGCCTGACCGATGCTTTCGACCACGTGTCCATGGGCGAGTCCACCGAGCAGCACGGCACCAGGCTCGGCATCACCCGGGAGGAGCAGGACGAGTTCGCGGCGCTGTCCCACCAGCGGGCCGCCACCGCGATCAAGAACGGCCTGTTCGCCGAGGAGATCGTCGGCGTCGAGATCCAGCGCCGGGGCGCAGAACCGCTGGTCTTCGACGAGGACGAAGGCGTCCGCCCCGACACCACCGCCGAATCGCTCAGTCGGCTGCGCCCGGCCTTCAGCCCTGACGGGACGATTACCGCCGGGTCGGCGTCGCAGATCTCCGACGGCGCGTGCGCCGTGGTCGTGATGGCAGCGCGAGACCGCGGACGTCCTTGGCCTGCCGGTCATGGCCGAGATCGGGGCCGCCGGGTCGGTCGCCGGCCCGGACAACTCCCTCCACTCGCAGCCGTCCAACGCGATCCGCAAGGCGCTGGGCAAGGACGGTCTGACGGTGGCGGACCTCGACCTGGTCGAGATCAACGAGGCCTTCGCCGCGGTTGGCATTCAGTCCATGCGCGACCTCGGTATCGGGCCGGACCGGGTCAACGTCAACGGCGGCGCGATCGCGCTCGGCCATCCGATCGGCGCGTCCGGGGCCCGGATCGCGCTGCACCTGGTGCACGAACTGCAGCGGCGCGGCGGCGGGCTCGGGGCCGCCGGGCTGTGCGGCGGCGGCGGCCAGGGCGAGGCGCTGATCATCCGCGTTCCCGCGCCAGGCGTGTAACGCCAGCCGGGTAATGCCAGCCGTGTAGGTTGAGCCGCGTGGCCACGTCAGCGAGCGACGCCCCGGAACTGGTCGCCCGGGCACACGACGGCGATCCCCGTGCCCTGGCGCGGCTGGTCTCGCTGATCGAGGACGGGTCCCCGGGGCTCCGTTCGGTCATGAAGGAACTCAGCCCCCTGGCGGGCCGCGCGCGGGTGATCGGCCTCACCGGCGCGCCCGGCGCCGGGAAGTCAACCGTCACCAGCGCGCTCGTCCGCGCCTACCGCGACCAGGGCCTGCGGGTGGGCGTGCTGGCCATCGACCCCACGTCACCCTTCACCGGCGGGGCGCTGCTCGGTGACCGCATCCGGATGCAGGATCACGCCACCGATCCCGGCGTCTTCATCCGGTCGATGGCCAGCCGCGGGCACCTCGGCGGCCTAGCCGCATCGACGCCGCAGGTGATCCGGGCCCTCGACGCGGCCCGTTTCGATGTGATCCTGATCGAGACGGTGGGCGTGGGGCAGGTCGAGGTGGAGGTCGCCTCGATGGCCGACTCGGTCGCGGTGCTCGTCGTTCCGGGCATGGGTGACTCCGTGCAGGCCGCGAAGGCCGGCATCCTGGAGATCGCCGACGTCTTCGTGGTCAACAAGGCCGACCGCCCGCAGGCGCAGGAGACGATCCGGGACCTGCGCAACATGATCGCCCTGGCCGAACGGGCCCCGGAGGACTGGAAACCGCCGATCGTCACCACCATCGCGACCAGCGGCGACGGGATCGACGAGCTGGTCGGCAAGCTCGACGCGCACTGGTCCTGGCTGGATAGCTCCGGCGAACGGGACCGCCGCAGAGCCGCCCGCGCGCGCGAGGAGGTGACGGCGCTGGCCCTGGGCGCCCTGCGCAGCAAGATGAGCCGCCTGCCGGGTGACAGTGCTCTCGGGCCACTCGCCGACCGGGTCGCGGGCGGCCAGATCGATCCCTACGCCGCCGCGGACGAACTTCTCGACGCCCTCACCGACGCCGATCATGGAACGCAGCGCGCCGATCGTGAAGCCCCCGGCTAGCTCCCCGCGATCGGGGAGCGCTGCCACGCGCGGCCAGCGCTGAACGTGAACCAGATCGCGTGCTCGGTCGCGTCCGCAGGCACCGCGATGCCCTGGTGGGGGTTGGTCATGCCGACGTAGCTGAAGCCGCCCGCAGGCCCCGTGGTCCCGGCCTCGACCAGCTGCCAGCTCGCGCCGCCGTTCGCCGAGACATCGAGGCCGTCGGTCGTGGCCAGCACGATCCCGCCGCCGGGCTGGGCCGCCAGGGACGTGACCGTCACCCCGGTCACGGAACCGGACGCCTGCCACGTCGCGCCGCCGTCGCCGGACGTGAACACCTGAGCGCCGCCGCCCGGCGCTGCCGCGGCGGAGCACGCGAGCGCGAGGCTGGACACGGACGCGGCGGCCAGCAGCACGCCCGAGGGCTGGCCGCTGCTCTGCGCCGGGCCGGTGCTGCAGGACGCGGCGCCCGCCGCGCCGGAGGCCACCTGCTGCCAGGAGCCGGTACCGGAAACCGGGCCGGCGTAAAGCGTGCCGTCCGGGGCGAGCAGGTAACCGCGGGTGGCGGTGAGAGCCAGCGACGCCGACGCGGCCTGCCCGCTGTTTCCGAGACCGGTTACGGCCGGCACCGGCGTCCAGGCGTCTGCACTCGCCGGGGTCGAGTACAGGGTGAAGCTCGTGCACTGGGCGGCAAAGGCCGAGCCCGTCCCGCTGCACGTGGCGAAGATCGCAAAGGCCCGGTTGCCCACGGTTTCCAGGCTGGTCACGCGCTGGCCGCCGGTCGGGACCTGCGTCCAGTGCTGGCCGCCGTCGTGGGTTGCCCACAGTTGCGGGCCGAACGCCCAGCCGTTCGTGGTGTCGAGGAACCGGATCTGGCTGACCCCGGATGCACCATCGGGTGCGCCAGTCACCGGCGCTTGGACGCCATACCAGCTCTGTCCCGCGTCGTCGGTGCGCGCCATGGACGTGCAGTACACCGTCGCGCACTTCTGGCCGGGCACGCCACCCTGGCCGATGACCCACCCCGTCTTCAGGCTGACGAACGTCGCGGAGGTCGCGGCGAAGTCAGCCGGAACCGGGGCTGGCCGAAAGGGCGCGCTGGGGGCCGTAGTGGAAGAAGCGGTGGACGGCGCCGGAGTGCCGGACGCGTTCACGGTGCCGCGCCCGCCATTTGCGGGGTGAGATGACGATCCGGCGGCCGCGTTCTCGCTGGTCGGGTTCGGGCTGACGCGGAGCACAGACGTCACGTGCGGGACCACGAGGACCGCGGCGGCCACCGCCGCGGCGGCGGCCGCGGACACGGCCACCTGACGGTACCGGCGGCGCCGCGCGCGCCGCTTGATCATTTCGAACGTCCCGGGCGGTGGCGGCAGCGGGTCGATCCGGGCCTGCAGCCAGCGGTCGAGGTCGTCTCGGCGGTCATCCATCGGAGTCCCCCATGGTGGCCTTCAGGCGGGCCCGCGCCTGGAACAGGTCCGCCTTGATCGTCCCCTCCGGCCGGCCGAGCAGGGTCGCTACCTCGCGCACCCCGAAGCCGGCGTAGTAGTGCAGCAGGAAGGCATTGCGCATCCGCTGCGGGAGGTCCTGGATGAGGTCGCGGACGTCGACGTCCTCGGCGGGCTGCGAGACCGGATCCCGCGGGGCCGTGGCCGTCACCGTGCGGATCGCCCGCCGCTCCCGCTCGGTCCGGCGCCAGTGGTCACGAATCAGGTTGGTCGCAATCATGTAGAGGTAGCTCTGCGGGTTGTCGAGGCCCGACCAGCGGGCCAGCAGGCGCGTGAAGGCCTCGGACGCGATCTCGTGCGCCGTCTCGTCGTCGTCGACCAGGCGCCGGATCCACCCGGCCAGCCGGGGATACGTGCTGGTGAACAATGCCTCGGCCGCCGCCCCGTCCGTCTTGCCGAAGCTGCGCACCGAAGTCCCCTCGCTGGCCGCCGTTCTGGGCCGAACCGCGACCGATCCCAGCGTCACGGTTGCGGCATCCGGCCCCCGGCACGGATACCCGACCTCATGCGTCAGAGATTCCAATGGTGTACCACACAATCGCCCATACAGCGCGGAACCGTGGGACCCGGGCGCACCCCCATACACGCCCGGGTCATCACTTGAGACGCGCGATAGACAACGATGGTTGGGCGAACTTCGGGGTTTTTCTGACATATTCGATAGCGCCCCGCTCGGCCTGTGCTCAGGCGCCCGAAGCTCCGGGGCGAACGGCTCCGCACCGGCGACAAGGTGCACGGCCGCCCGTTAGGGAGAAACATGCTCCCGGACGCCGGACGCCGGACGCCGGACGCGGGACGCGGGACGCCGGACGCGGGACGCGGGACGCCGGACGCCGCGGTGCTAAGCCGGGCTGGCAGTGGGCAGGCCGGCTTCCTGGGCCGCCGCCAGCAAGCGCTTGTCGTAGCAGACGAAGGCGGTAAGGTCCTGCCGGACCGCGAGTGCGGACGCCAGGTGAATGGCGTCGAGCGCGCGCAGCGCCACGGGGCGGGCTCCCGCCGCCCGGGTGAGCACGCTGGCCGTGATGCGGATGTCCCGCACCCGCCGCACGACCGTGTAGGCCTGGGGCAGCGAGCCCGGGTCCGCGCGCCAGACCGCCCGCGGGACCTCGACCCTGACGATGGGACTGGACACCCGCACGGCGTTAGCGCTGTGACCGAGCCATTCGGTCAGCGCGGGTGTTTCCGGCTCGGTGATGGCCAGCTTGATCAGGGCGGAAGAATCCAGGTAGATCAATACCGCTCCTCCTCCCGCAGCTGCCGGAGAATCTCCGATGCGGTCGGCTGGCCCGGCGGTGCCGGGGGTCCTGGCTCGATATCCAGCAGGTCGCCGGCGTCCTCGGCAGGCTCGATGACCCCGGCGGCGATCAGGCGCTCCAGCGGGCTCTCCAGTTCCCTGACCGGCACGAGCTGGGCCACGAGGCGCCCCCGGTTCGTAATGTCCACCGTGTATCCCCTTTCCACCAGGTCGATGTAGACGCTGGCGTGCTGCCGCAGTTCGCGAACCCCGATACGGCGCGCTGGCATGGCGGCGCCAGCGCCAGTGCGGACGCCCTTACCGGCGCCAGTGCTATTGCCAGCGCCGGGCGGAGCGGACGGCTGCGGAGCGACTGTATCACCCATAACGGAAACGTAGCACATCACGTGCTACAGTTCAAGCCGCAACCCAGGGAAACGGCATGGGAAGCGGCACGGGAAAAGGGCCCCTATGGCGCTGGTTCAGATGCTGCGGGCATACGGCAGGATGGAAGCATGCAGTCGCGGGATTTTTCGATTCACGGGGCCGTCGACCTTGGCGCACGCCAGGCCGCCGCTCAGCGCCAGCAGCAGGCGGCCAAGGCCGGGACATCGGGCGGGACGCCGGGCGGGACATCAGGCGGCGCAGGGACCGCCGTCATCGACGTCACCGAGGAGACGTTCAACAGCCTGGTCGTCGAGCGGTCACGGACCACACCGGTCATCATCGACCTGTGGGCCGAGTGGTGCGGCCCGTGCAAGCAGCTCAGCCCGGTGCTGGAGAAGCTGGCTGGTGAGGCGGCCGGACAGTGGATCCTGGCCAAGATCGACGTCGACGCCAATCCGCGCCTCAGCCAGGCGCTTCAGGTGCAGAGCATCCCCATGGTCGTCGCGGTCATCGGCGGCCAGCTGGTGGACGGCTTCCTGGGCGCTCTGCCGGAGGCTCAGGTCCGCCAGTGGATCGGCCAGGTCATGGCGGCGGCCGAGCAGCTCGGCGCCGGGCCCGGCGGCGCCCCCGGCGACGAGGGCGCCGATCCCGGTAGCCCGCAGGCGGCGGACGCGCCCGCGCCCGGCGGGCCGCCTGGTGCCGGTGGTCCCGGCCGCCCGGGAGGTCCCGGCCGCCCGGGAGGTCCCGGCGGCCCCGGAGGACCCGGTGGCCCCATGGGCCCGGAAACGTCGAATCCGGCCTACGCCGAGGCTCAGCAGGCGATGGAACGTGGCGATATGGACGCCGCGGCCGACGCCTTCCGCAAGGTCCTCGCGAACTCTCCCGCGGACCCGGTGGCCAAGGTCGGCCTGGCCCGCGTCGAGCTCTTCCAGCGCCTGGACTCCTACGACGAGGGCGCCACGCGGCGCGCCGCCGCCGAGCACCCTGACGACGTGGACGCCCAGGCCCGCGTGGCCGACCTCGAGCTGGCGGCGGGCAAGGTCGAGGACGCCTTCGACCGGCTGCTCGGGGTGGTCCGGCGAACGTCGGGGGAGGAGCGGGACCAGGCGCGGGCGCGCCTCGTCGGTCTCTTTGAGGTCTTCCCGCCCCGGGACCCGCGCGTGAGCAAGGCCCGCGCCGCCCTCTCCAGCCTTTTGTTCTGAACGGACGTTCCTAGGAGCATCGCGAGCAGGCGGCTTCTCGCCGCAGCGACCGGCCAGCCGCCCTAGCCGGAGTTTCCGGGATAAGTTGATCTTGCTCTTGTTTCCGCTGTTCAGTGGGGGTGCTGGGGCTGGTTTGGTGTATTACCCATGTCAGCGGCTGGGAGCATAGCGGGCGAGGCCGAAGATGTCGCGGAGCTTGTCCTGGACGGGGGTGGTCTCGGTGAGCATGCGGTGGGCCCTGGGGCGGCCCCGGTCACCCTGGTAGAGCAGGACGGTCTCGCTGATCCCGGCGAGTTCGCTGAGCAGCTCGCGCACGGACAGGTCCAGGCTGGCCCGGCGGGCTCGCAACCGCATGAGGTGGGCGGCCTGGAGAGCGAGCACGCAGGTGAAGACGTGGACGCGGATGTTGTGCTCGGTCCAGTGGTGCATCGGGGAGAACGACACCATGTGCGGGTCTTTCATCTGCCGGAAGGAGAACTCGGCCTCGGACTGGGACCGGTACCCGGCGATCACCTCGGCGGCGGGCCAGTCGTCGTGGCTGGTGATGAGCACGTGCTTGCCGAAGAGTTCTTCTTCCAGGGCGGCGCGGGCGCCCGGGTCGACGTGCCAGGAAAGCCGCAGGTCGCGGGGCTGCTCGCCGTCAAGCTGCCAGGCGGTTACCCGGCGTACCCAGGGCTTGCGGGTGATCGCGGTGATCTCGGCTTCGACCTTGTCCCTGGCCCGGCGGGCCTTGCCGCGGGCGAGGGTGGCGGCCAGCTCGTCCAGCTTCCGGCCGGCCTTGGCCATGGTGGTGCCATCGAACCCGCGGGCCTGGGCCTGGTGCAGCTCAGGTGAGTGGGTCAGGATCGCCCGGCGATCGGCGCCGTAAACCTCGCGGCGGGTGTCGCAGGCAGTCAGCGCGCCGAACCGGTCCTCGTCCACGACGGCTCGCACGCTGGCGGGCAGGCTGGTCAGATCCGGGCAGCCGGAGGCGGGCACCGAACCGATGTAATGCAGGCGGCGCCGGCGAGGTAGGCGAAGTTGTCCCCGGAGTTCTGCCCGGCGTCAAACACGACGGTCATCTCCGTCGTGGGCTGCTGCCCGCTGGCAGCGCAGATCGCCTCATGCCGGGCGCGCAGCGCCCCGATCAGGGCGGGGAACTGGGTGACGTCGGGCTTGTCGCCGGGGTAGGCGCGCCAGGCCAGCGGGATCCCCCCGTCGCGGGTGACAACCAGGCCCAGGCCGACTAGCCGCAAGTCAGTCCGCTTCTGTTTGGCCTTGCCCCGCTGCGCGATCGGCGCCTTCTCATTCCCGGTGTCGATGAAGGTGGCAAAGTTGGTCATGTCCAGGGCAACCGACGAGCAGTCCAGCCCGGACGCCGCCACGATCGCCACCGCGATGGCCTGGCTGATTTCCTCCAGGGCCTCCAGCGGCACCGCATGCATCGCGTCCCAGAATCGCCGGTGATCGCACACGCTGGCAGGGATCCTGGTGAACCGGGGCGCCGCCGTCCTGGCCCACCAGTCGGCGAACTTCCGCTTGGAGCACGGGTCGGCCAGCCGGTTCAGCGTCGCCAGCACCAGGTAGGTGCCCGCGCTGGCACCCGCATCAGACCGCCGCGCACCGGCCGCCTCATCGATGATCGCCGCCACGCCAAGGTCTTCCAGCACACCCCAGGCTGCAGCGACCGCACCGAAGTCCTTGTGCTGGATGCGGTCGGGCAGCCCCAGCCCGCCACCGCGCATCGCCGCGGTCAGCTCCTCGGCAGTACCCAGGTATTCCTGGGACACGATCCGGGGCCTGCCGCCGACGCGAGCGGACTCCACCAGGTAGTAGTAGGTGGCTTCGCCGCGCTTCTTACCGACGATCGATGCCATATATGGGTAATACACCATCAAGTGTGCACAGGCCACCACCAACATGCTGATTGCCCAGGCAAGCCCGCCGGAACCCGACGCCTCAGCAGATCAAGATCAACTTACCTCAGAAACTCCGGCTAGCGGGAGCGGTTCTCGCGCGGGTCGACCTCGGCCAGCTGCTCAAGCGCCGGCAGGGCCTGCGCCAGCGCGTCGATCTGCTCGGGCCGCAGCATGGTCAGGCTCTCGGCGAGCATCGCCGTGCTCTCGTGCCGGATTCGCTCCAGCACCTCGTGGCCCCGCGGGGTGATGGCCAGCGTGCTGGCCCGCGCGTCGCCCGGCACCGCGCACCGTTTGACGTAGGCGTACTCCTCCAGCGCGGTCACGATCCGGGTCAGCGTGGAGGGCGCGATCCCCTCCGCGGCGGCGACGTCGCCTAGCCGCAGCGGGCCCTGCTGCTCGACGGTGGCCAGTGCGGACAGCTGGGTCGGGGTCAGCCCGGCCAGCTCGTGGCGGCGGAGCCGCCGGGAGAGCCGCGCGATGGCGACCCGCAGGCGCGTCGCGTCGATCGTCGGGGGCCTGCCGTCCGCCGGGCTGCCTGCCTCGGCGCGGACGCTGCCTTCATCGACGTCGCCTGGGTCGACACTGCCTGAATCAACGCCGTCCACTGAATTAACCATGCCCGCCTCGGCCAGAAGGTGGCCGGCGTGTGCCCTCGGTGGCTGCTTCATCGCGTCGCTCACCGCAGTTTCCCGCGCCATTCTTGCAGAGTACGCGCTTGCACCTGCCGGCAGGCACTGATCAGGGGGGCCATCTGGGCTCAGCCGCCGTCGTACCCTTGATCCCGGCGGGTGCGATCGGCCACGCAGCGTGCGAAGGCGCAGCTAGGGTCTGTGTAGTCAGAATCGGTGAGCCTCAGCGAACCAGCGAGCGGACGCGTGCCCTCCCCAGGCCGCGTGAGCGGCCGACGGCGGCAGCGAACCCCGGTTGTGCCAGGGAAGGCGGAAGCATCATGGCCATGGCGCCGAGCGTCTCGTATTCCATGACAGTGCGTCTGGAGGTCGGCTCGCGTGGGCGCGCCGTCAGCGAGATCACCCGCGCCGTGGAGCATGCGGGCGGCGTCGTCACCGCCCTGGACGTCAATGCCGCCGGGCATGAGCGCCTCCGCGTGGACGTGACGTGTGCCGCCCGCGACACCGCGCACGCGGAGACCATCGTCGCCGAACTGTCGGCGCTCCCCGATGTCGCGGTGCACAAGGTCAGCGACCGTACGTTCCTGCTGCACCTCGGGGGCAAGATCGAGATGCGCTCGAAGGTGCCGCTGCGCACCCGGGACGAGCTGTCCATGGCCTACACGCCCGGGGTGGCGCGGGTGTCGATGGCCATCGCCAATAACCCCGACGACGTCCGCCGCCTCACCATCAAGCGCAACAGTGTCGCGGTCGTCACCGACGGCTCCGCCGTGCTCGGGCTCGGCAACATCGGTCCCTACGCCGCGCTGCCCGTGATGGAGGGCAAGGCCGCGCTGTTCAAGCGGTTCGCCGGCATCGACGCCTGGCCGATCTGCCTGGACACCCAGGACACCGACGAGATCGTCGCCGCGGTGCAGGCCATCGCACCGGGTTTCGGCGGCATCAACCTGGAGGACATCGGCGCGCCGCGCTGCTTCGAGGTCGAGCGCCGGCTGCGCGGCCTGCTGGACATCCCGGTCTTCCACGACGACCAGCACGGCACGGCCATCGTGGTCATGGCCGCGCTGACCAATGCGCTGCGCGTGGTGGGCAAGGACCTCGGGGCGGTCCGCATCGCGATGGCCGGAGCCGGCGCCGCCGGGACCGCCGTGCTGCGGCTGCTGATGGCGGCCGGGCGCCAAGGACGTCTGCGTCTGCGACGACAAGGGCTCGGTGCACCGCGGCCGGGCCGATCTGGACGCGAACGAGAACCTCCGCTGGATCGCCGACAACACCAACTCCCCCTGCTACGCGGGCGATCTGGCCGGGGCCATCGCCGACGCGGACGTGTTCATCGGTGTCTCCGCGCCGGGCATCCTCCCGGCGGGGACGTGGCCACCATGAAGAGCGACGCCATCGTCTTCGCGCTGGCCAACCCCGAGCCCGAGGTCGACCCGGACGAGGCCCGGGAGCACGCGGCGGTGATCGCGACCGGGCGCAGCGACTACCCCAATCAGATCAACAACGTGCTCGCCTTCCCGGGTGTCTTCCGTGGCCTGCTGGACGCGCAGAGCCGGACGATCACCGACGGCATGCTCGTGGCCGCGGCGCGCGCGCTGGCCGACGTGGTGACCGCCGACGAGCTCGGGCCGAACTACATCATCCCGTCGGTCTTCCACCCGGACGTGGCCTCGGCGGTGGCCGCCGCCGTCCGCGAGGCCGCATCCGGCGCGCATTCGCCGGGACCGCACTCGTCCAGCCTGCACTCTTACAGCGCGCACCCGCCCGGCCCAAATCCGTCCGGCCCGTACGAAACCGTTAGCTAGGGATGATGATGGGCACATGGACGAAATGGCCACAGAGAGCCTGACTGGCCGCCTGCTCGTCGCCACGCCGGTGCTCGCCGATCCGAACTTTCGTCGCACGGTGGTCCTCATCGTGGAGCACGAGCCAGGCGAGGGAACCCTGGGCGTCGTCCTCAACCGGCCGACCGATGTGCCCGTGGACCGCGTGCTCGAGCCATGGTCGGACCTGGTGACGGGGCCTTCGGTGGTGTTCAAGGGCGGTCCGGTGGCCCCCAACAGCGCGCTCGCGATCGCCCTGGTGCCCGGCGACGCCGAACCGCTCGGCTGGCACTCGCTCACCGGCGCCGCGGCCATCTCCCGGCTCGGGCTCGTCGATCTGGACGCGCCGCCGGACCTGCTCGCTCCGGCGATCAACCGGCTCCGGGTGTACGCCGGCTACGCGGGCTGGGCGCCCGGCCAGCTCAAAGCCGAGATCGACGAGGGCGCCTGGTACGTGATCTCCGCCGAGCCGTCGGACGCGTTCGCGGTCGAGCCCGAGGGCCTGTGGTCCGCGGTGCTGCGCCGGCAGGGCGGCGAGATGGCGTTCACGGCCACGTTCCCCGACGACCCGGACCTGAATTGAGGCTCGCGGCCCCGGACCGGCCCTAAACTCGGATACATGAGCACCGAGACCGAGGTTCTTCCCGACAGCGGCACCCGCACCCGCGTCGAGACCGATGTCCGGCCGGATCTTTCCCACGGCGACGGGGACCACGAGCGGTTCGCCCACTACGTCGACAAGAGCAAGATTGTCGAGAGCGCGGTGACCGGGGATCCGGTGGTCGCGCTGTGCGGCAAGGTCTGGGTGCCGAGCCGGGACCCGAAGCGTTTCCCGGTCTGCCCGGAGTGCAAGGAGATCTACGAGTCGCTCCCCGAGGGCGGCGAGTGAGCCGCTGCCTGCGCGGCACGGCTGGATGTCCCCATCACCGCCGAGCCTTCCCTAAGACACGGTGAGTGGCCCCGAACTAACGCTGCCATCCGGTAGCGAGGGCCACCATGTCCTCGTTCGGCAGGATCTGCTCGGGTCGCTGCGCGTGTGGCAGCGCGAGGCCTGCGGCGAGTACTTCCGGATTCCCCGGCGGGATTTCCTGCTCAACGCGACCCCGGGGGCCGGGAAGACCGCCTACGCCCTGACCGTCGCGGCCGAACTGCTTGCCCGCCGCGAGGTCGCCGCCATCACGGTGGTCACGCCCACCGAGCACCTCAAGCACCAGTGGGCGGCGGCCGCGCTCCGGTTCGGCATCGCGCTGGACTCCTCGTACCGCAACTCCCAGGGCCGGGCGTCCGCCGACTTCGCGGGCGTGGCCGTCACCTACGCACAGGTGGCCGCGCATCCCATGCTGCACCGGCAGCGCACGGAGGGCCGCCGCACGCTGGTCATCTTCGACGAGATCCACCACGCCGGGGACGCCCTGTCGTGGGGTGACGCCGTCCGGGAGGCGTTCGACCCGGCGCGGCGCCGGCTCGGGCTGACCGGCACCCCGTTCCGCAGCGACACCAACCCGATCCCGTTCGTCAGCTACGACGAGCAGCCGGACGGGTCCCGCCGGAGCTCCTCCGATTACGTCTACGGGTACGCGGACGCCCTGGAGGACGGGGTTGTCCGGCCGGTGATCTTCCTCGCCTATTCGGGCGAGATGAGCTGGCGGACCCGGGCCGGCGACGAGATCACCGCCATCCTCGGCACCCCGATGACCAAGGAGCAGATCGCGCAGGCATGGCGGACCGCCCTGGACCCGGCGGGCGAGTGGGTGGTCCGGGTCCTGGAGGCGGCCGACAAGCGGCTCACCGAGGTCCGCCGCGGTATGGCCGACGCGGCCGGGCTGGTGATCGCGGGCGATCATGAGGACGCCCGCGCCTACGCGGCGCTGCTGCGCCGGATCACCGGGAAGCGCCCGGTGGTCGTGCTGTCCGACGACCCGTCGGCGAGCCGCAAGATCGGGGCGTTCGCCGCCTCCGACGACCGCTGGATGGTCGCGGTCCGGATGGTGTCCGAAGGCGTCGACATCCCCCGGCTGGCGGTCGGGGTCTACGCGACGAGCGTCAGCACCGCGCTGTTCTTCGCGCAGGCCGTCGGCCGCTTCGTCCGCGCCCGCCGCCGCGGCGAGACGGCGTCGGTGTTTGTGCCCTCGGTACCGGTCCTGCTTGCCTACGCCGCCGAACTTGAAGCCGAACGGGACCATGTGCTCAGCCGTCCGGGTGAGGCACCGGAGGATCGCGAGCTGGCCGAGGCCCAGCGGCAGCGGGACACTCCCGATGACCTGCTGACCCCGCCGATCGAGGTGCTGCACGCCTCGGCGCACTTCGACCGGGTGCTCTACGACGGGGGCGAGTTCGGTACGGCCACCGCGCCGGGTTCTCCCGAGGAAGAAGACTTCCTCGGCCTGCCCGGGCTGCTCGAACCGGAGCAGGTGGCCCACTTGCTGCGCAAGCGCCAGGCGGAGCAGCTCAAGACGCGCTCACGGGCGGCCGGCCACCGGGACGGCGCGCTGGGTAGTACGGCCGTGATGCCCGGGCCGGGGCCGGTGCCTCCGGGTGCGGGCCCCGTCGTCCCCGGGCCGGGTCCGGCGATGTCCGGAGCGGGTGCTGCCGTCCGCGGATCGGGTCCGGCGATGTCCGGGGCGGGTGCTGCCGTCCGCGGGCCGGCCTCTGGGGTTCCCGGGCCGGGTGCGCCCGCCGGTGAGGTACCCCCCGTCAGCCGTGAGACGTTGGCCGCGCTCCGCAAGGAACTGAACGGCCTGGTGGGCGCCTGGAATCACCGGACCGGGCAGCCGCACGGCGTCATCCACGCCGATCTGCGCCGGGCGTGCGGCGGCCCGCCGCTGCCGCAGGCGACCGCGGGCCAGATCCGCGCGCGCATCGACATGATCCGTACCTGGGCCGCGGCCCGCCGCTGACCGTGGTCAGCGCGGGGCGGGGTTCAGGAGGGCACGGGCGCAGCGCGGGCGGGGGAACGCCCGAGCGTGGCTAAGTCGCGCGGGGTGCCGAACGACGGCGGCCCGGGCCGTGACGGAGGCTCCGGCAGCGGTGACCGGCCCGGTGACGGCGACCCGGGCTGCGCCGGAGGGAGCGCCCGTGACGATGACTTGTTAGGCCGGAAAAATGGCTCCGTCGGCGGGGCCGGGTCACGCCGTGCGGCCCGCTTGCTCCGCGGCACCGGCTCCTCGGGCCACGGCCAGGACGGCGGCTCGGCGCTGGGGTCCGGCCGGGGCGGCGAGGGGCGCGCCCGCCATGAACCCGTATCCGGGGCCGACGGGAACACGGTCCGTGACGTCGGCCTGTCCGAGACCAGCGGTTCCGGTTCGCGCTCCCGCGACGGTCTGGGACTGCCCGCGCGCCGGCTCATCAGCCAGCGGATGACGGTAACGGCTACGGCCAGCCCGGTGGCGATGGCCATCGTCACGAACCCGCCCGCGATCCACTGCGTGGCATTGACGGCGAGCCCGGTACGGGACGGCCCCGCACTCTGCTGCTGAAACAGGCCCGCGACGAGCGCGCCCACCATATAGGCCAGCGCCGGGACGGGGATGAGCTGGTAGACGGCCCCCCGCCGGACGCCCAGAACCGCGGCCAGCGTCCCGGCGATGATGGCGCCGCCGAGCAGGGGGCCGGGAGCGCGGTGCATCGCCACGGTCACGCCCGTGCCGATGATCGCCGTGGCCAGCACGATCAGCGTCGCACGGCCGCCCGATAGTTCGCCCCACCGCCACGAGGGCGCGTCCGGGGAGGACTGCCGCCGGCGGCCGGCCCGGCCTCGCCCCGGGTCGCTGGGGCCGCGTCCGTTCTGGCCCGGTGCGCCCTGCCGTGGCCCTCGTCGCCGTGGCTCGATCTGCCCCGGCTTGAGCTGGCCCCAGTCACGCGAGCGAGGATCGGTCAGCGGGCCGGGATCCGGCACAACCGGGAGTTCCGGGATAGCCGCCTCACGCGGGGCCCGGTCACGCGGGGCCGCCTCAGCGGGGCCGCCTCCGCGGGCCCGGTCACGCGGGGCCGCCTCACGCAGAGCCCGGTCACGCGGGGCCGCGTCGCGCAGGGCCCGGTCGCGGGACGCCGGGTCATGCGGGAGACGTTCGCGAGTGTCGGGGTCGCGCAGGGCTCGATCGCGGGACGCCGGGTCACGCAGCGGCCGTTCACGGGGGTCGGGGTCGCGCGGGGTCAGGTCGCGAGGGCCGGAGGCGGGCAGGGCCCGGTCGGGGGGCGCGGCGTCTCGCCGGGCGCGATCGCGGCTGCCCGGGTCGCGCGGCGCCCCGTCGGGCGGTTCCGGGTCCCGGCGGCCAGCCACCCGGCGTCCGGGGTCGCTCTGTTCGGGATAACCCCGCCCGGGGTCACGGCGCTCCGCATCGCGGCGACTCTGATCCCGGCGGCGCGCCCGCCGGCCCGTCTCGTCCGGGTAGAACGCAGGGTCCTCGTCCGGCCGGTACGGGTCGGGCATGTAAAGCTCGGGGTCGGGCCGGGAGCGGCCACCGTCACGGGGACGCGATGACCTGGGATCCCGGCCGAAGGTCTGCGGGGCATCCGGCCGCGGGGATGCGGGATCCCGTCGATCCGCGCCGCTTCCGCGGGCGGATCGGGTCAGCCGGGGACTGGACCCGGGGCCGCCACCATAAGGGGACCGCGGATCCATATCGTGCCATCTTGGCTCGGACATCTGGTCTCAGATGTTAGCCGTTGCCGATCAATAACAAGCCCGTCCCGGTAGTCTTCGCCGCATGGATGGTGAGCCGGGTTCTGGGGCGGCCGGTGGCTAGAGTGCCTGCAGGTACCTCGTCCCGCCGCTATGTGCACACCGCGGGATACGCGCTGACCTGCGTTTTTTCCGCCCTTGTCCTCGTTGTCAGTGGTTTTTCCTACTTCGTCGTGCGCGACGTCAGCAGCATCGGCGCTTCGCACGCCATCACCGGCGGCCCGTCCAACGGCCCGCAGAACATCCTCCTGATGGGCCTGGAGAGCCGCCGTGACTGGAACGGCAACATCCTGCCGGCCAGGATCCTGAACCACCTGCACGCCGGGAGCGTCCAGGGCGTGGCCAACGGCGTCGGCGGCAACGCCACCAACACGCTGATCCTGCTGCACATCCCGGCGGGCGGGAAGAAGGCCATTGGCTTCTCCATCCCGCGCGACGACTGGGTCAACTTCGCCGGCACCCTGGGCTCCCAGCAGCAGGGCAAGATCGATCAAGCCTACGGCGTCAGCATGTACTACCAGCAGCAGCAGCTCAAGACGCAGAACCCTACTATCAGCCAGAACCAGCTCGCCTTCCAGGGCAACGAAGCCGGGCGCAAGGCCGCGGTCGACACGGTGGAGCAGCTGACCGGCGTGCACATCGATCACTTCGCCGAGGTCAACCTGGACGGGTTCTACGAGCTGGCCAACGTGCTCGGCGGGGTGGAGGTCTGCCTCAACCACGCGGTCAAGGACGCCAACTCCGGCGCGAACTTCCCGGCCGGATACCAGCACCTGAACGGCGCGCAGGCGCTGGCGTTCGTCCGCCAGCGTGACGGCCTGCCCAACGGCGACCTGGACCGGACGCACCGTCAGCAGGCCTTCCTCGACGCGGTCATGCAGCAGTTGCGGACCGAGGGAGTGATCGGCGACCTGACCAAGATCCAGGCGCTGCTCTCGGTGGCCAAGCAGTACGTCATCACCGACGCGGACTGGAACCTGCTCGACTTCGCCACCCAGATGCAGACCCTGACCAGCGGGAACCTGGTCTTCCACACGCTGCCGATCCAGGGTTACACCACGATCGCCGGCCAGGCCGCCAACGTGATCAACCCCGCCACGATCAAGAACATCGTCCAGTCCACGTTCTATCCGAAGCCGATCACGCCCACGACGGCCGGGCCCCAGCCGCAGCAGCCCGGCATCGCGGCCGCGGCCACGACGGTGGACGTGCTCAACGGCGGCGGCACGCCCGGGCTGGCCCTGCGCGTCTCCCAGGCCATGGTCCAGGCCGGCTTCAAGGCCGGGCAGATCGGGAACGCGACCGCCCGGGCCACGACCGAGGTCCTCTACGGGACCGGTGAGGCGGCCAACGCCGGCCGCATTGCCTCGGCGTTCGGCGTCACGGCCGCGGCCAGCGCGTCGGTGGCCGCGAACCATGTCGAGGTCCTGATCGGCGCGGGCACGACCACCGCTCCGACCGTCAGCGCCGCCCCATCGACCGGGTCCAGCGCGTCCGGCTCGCGGTCGTCTTCGCCGTCGTCGATCATTCCCACCAGCGGCCCCCAGGGCGGTGCCGTCGGCGCCCAGAAGGGCATCCCCTGCGTCGACTAAGGTCGCGGGGCCGCCACCAGGACCGCAGGTCCGCCGTGGGGAGCGGACCCGGCGCTGGGAGGTGAGGAGCGCCGCGCTGGCCCGGCAGAACGCCGCCGTTAGGACAGCAGAACGGGCGTGCCGTCCAGCTCGACGCCCGCGTCGCGCAGTTCGGTGAGGGCGCGGGCGGTGCTGTCGGAGGCAACGCCTGCCGTGAGGCCCAGCAGCACGCGGGTGCTGAACCCCTCGCGCGCGCCGTCCGCGGCCGTCGCGCGGACGCAATGATCGGTGGCGATCCCCACGACGTCCAGTTCGGTGACGCCCCGCTCGCGCAGCCAGTCACCGAGCGGCGTGCCCGTGTCGTCGGCGCCTTCGAACCCGCTGTAGGCAGCGGCGTGCGCCCCCTTGCGGAAGATCGCCTCCACCCGGGTCGTGTCCAGATCCGGGTGGAACTCCGCGCCCGGCGTCCCCGCGACGCAGTGCGGCGGCCAGGTGCGCACGTAGTCCGGGTGGTCGGAAAAGTGGTCACCCGGGTCGATGTGATGGTCCTGGGTGGCGACGATGTGCGCGTACTCGCTGCCGTTGGCGGTGAGCCGCCCGCTGATCGAACGGGCCACGTAGGCGCCGCCCGGCACGGCCAGTGAGCCGCCCTCGCAAAAGTCGTTCTGGACATCCACAACGATGAGTGCGCGCACCCGGCCACGGTATCGTGCCGGAAGCGCTGCCGGCGAGGTCAGAGGCGTCCTCGCCGGCACCCGCATCGGCGAGGAGACCATGGATTACTGGAACCACAACGTGCACTACCAGTCGCTCATCCTGGCGGTGGTGCCCCCCGGTTGCGGCAGCGCGCTCGACGTCGGCTGTGGCGACGGACTGCTCGCCTGCCGGCTCGCGGCGCACTGCCGGGACGTGACCGGTGTGGACCGCGACCGCCACATGATCCAGCTGGCCCGCTGGCGCGGCCAGAACCTGCACAACGTGGCCTTCATCGACGCGGAGTTCCCGGCCTTCCCGTTCGACGACGAGAGCTTCGACTTCATCGCCTCGGACACCGCGATCCACCACATGAACTTCGAGGCCGCCCTGATGGCCATGAGCCGCCTGCTGCGGCCGGGCGGCCAGCTGGCCATCGTCGGGCTGGCCCGCAGCGCGAAGCCCGCGGACTGGATGTACGACGCGGCCGGGATGCCGGCCAACGTGGCCTACGGCCTGGTGCATGGTGCGCTGCGAGCGGCCCACCGGGAGGCTCCTGGCCCCGGGCAGCCCATCAAGGCACCCACCATGACCTGGGACGAGGTCCGCGTCGCCGCCCTCCGCCTGCTCCCCGGGGCCCAGTATCGCCGCCACCTCCTGTTCCGCTACTCCCTCCTCTGGCGCAAGCTTTCCTTACCTGCCCCGCCGTTACCGGCCCTGGATGTGCTCGTTGGCACCATCGAGCACGTTTCAGGTGCCACGAAGGGACCATTGCGGTCGCTAGAGGACCACGAAGGGACCTTTGCGGTCGCCGATCCTCCGCGACGACACCCCAGGCGCGCAAGGCAGGCCCGGCGACGCTAGCCGCGCCGCGGTTTTACCCGCAGAGGTGCCATCGCGAACACAGACACCCCGATACACGCAGAGGCGCCATCACCGTCAAAGCGGAGGCGGCGGAGCGGGCGGCGGCGCAGCGGGAGGGGAACGCGCGCGGCGCGCGCCTGGTTAGGCGCCGACGTCGGCGGGGATGCCGTGGGTGATGCGCAGCAGTTCGGCGTAGGTCGTGGGGAAGACGGTGTGCGGATGCCCGGCCGCGGCCCAGATGATCTCGTACTTCTCCAGCCAGGTGTCGACCACGGTGCGGATCGGCTGCGGGTGCCCCACCGGGCCGACCCCGCCGATCGCCTGGCCGGTCCATTCCCGCACCGAACGGGCGTCCGCCCGGGTCACCACGGCGAAGCCGAGCAGGTCCGCCACCCTGGCCGTGTCGACCCGGTGCGCGCCGCTCGTCATGACCAGCAGCGGGCCGCCGTCCGCGCTGAAGATCAGGCTGTTGGCGATCGCGCCCACGTCGCAGCCGAGCTGAGCCGCCGCGGTCGCGGCCGTCGCCGCCGACTCGGGCAGCTCGCGGACCTCCCCGGTCACCCCCAGATCCCGGAGCACGCGCGCGAAATTCCCCACGTTGACGCCCATGCCCAGCACGCTAGCGGCTCACCCGCAGCCCGGGCACCCCATTTCTGCACCCCCTGGGCGACGCTACTGATGCCATGACTCGAGCATCCGCGGCAAGGTGACGACCAGGGCCGCATATCCGGTGAAGGCAGCCAGGAGAACCGCCATGAAGGCCGCAACTGGTCACCCGGTCACCCTGCCATCCGCGGGCGGCCACCATCTCCGTGAGTCACCCGGTGCGGTTCTCAAAGATCGTGGGGATGGCCGGGTCACCGCGGGACAGCTGCAACGCCTGCGGCGGCAGCTCGGCCAGCGCCTGGCGGTGCCGTTCCTGCGCCGTCGCCAGCGGTTCGCGGCCGACGATCTCCCCGTCGCGGACGAGCGGGGTGAGCAGCAGGCGGTCGCACGGCCCCGGGTCGGGCGGGGACAGCCGGACCTCCTCCGCCAGCGCCATCCCCCTCTCGTCCCGGTGCCGCAGCGCCCACTTCCGGCCGCCGCGCCCGGGCTTGCCCACCGAGCGCTTGGCCATCGGGCGGAGCGGGCTATCGCGGCCCGGGCGATCGGATCGCGCCACGAGCTTGTACACCAGCGCGGCCGTGGGCGCCCCGGAGCCGGTCACCAGCGACGTGCCCACGCCGTAGCCGTCGACCGGGGCGGAGGCCAGCGCCGCGATCGAGTACTCGTCCAGGTCGCCGGTGAGCACGATCCGGGTGTGGGTCGCGCCGAGCTCGTCGAGCAGCGCGCGGACGTGATGCGCCACCACCAGCAGGTCGCCGCTGTCGATCCGCACCGCGCCGAGATCAGGACCCGCCAGCTCGACCGCGGTCCGCACCGCGCGGTCCACGTCGAACGTGTCCACCAGCAGGGTGGTGCTCTTGCCCAGGGAGTCGAGCTGGGTGCGGAACGCGTGCCGCTCGCTGTCGTGCACCAGGATGAAGGCGTGCGCGCTCGTCCCGGCCGACGGGACGCCGTACCGGCGGTTCGCCTCCAGGTTGGACGTGGAGGAGAAACCGACCAGGTAAGCCGCGCGGGCGCTGGCCACGGCGGCCGACTCGTGCGCGCGCCGCGATCCCATCTCGATGAGCGGCCGGCCGTGCGCCGCGGTCACCATCCGGGACCCGGCGGACGCGATCGCGCAGTCGTGATTCAGGACCGACAGGGTGATCGTCTCGAGGATGACCGCCTCGGCGAACGTACCCTCGACCACGAGGATGGGTGAGCCGGGAAAGTAGCAGTCGCCTTCGCCATAACCCCAGATGTTTCCGGTAAAACGGTATGATTCGAGATACCGGAGCGTGACGTCGTCCACGATGTCGGAGGCCCGGAGGAAGTCAAGATCAGCTGCGTCAAACCTGAATCGCTCATAGGCGTCGAGCAGTCTCCCCGTACCTGCGACGACGCCGTACCTTCGACCGTGCGGCAGGTGCCGGGCGAACACCTCAAATATCGTGCGGCGCTCGGCCGCCCCGCTGTGCAGGGCACCCTGGAGCATGGTCAGCTCGTAGTGATCGGTGAGCAACGCGGTGCCGGGCCCGGGTATGGGACGGCTCTCGGGTGGAAGAGACATACTGTCCGCCGAATTCGTCACGAGTGGAAGACTACGGACCTGGAGGTAAGCAGCCGTGAGCGTGGCACCCTCTGAGGTGGAGCTGCCGGAGTCCGGCGAGCGGACCACGCCGGACAAGCCGTGGCTGACCATCGTCTGGAACGACCCGATCAACCTGATGGACTACGTGACGTACGTGTTCCAGACCGTCTTCGGTTACCCCAAGTCGAAGGCGACGAAGCTCATGCTGGACGTGCACCACAAGGGTAAGGCGGTGGTGGCCGCCGGGGCGCGCGAGTCGATGGAGCACAACGTCGAGGTACTGCACGGGTACGGCCTGTGGGCGACGGTCTCCTCCGACTCGTAAGCGCTCGTGAAGCTCTCGTGAGACGCTGGCTGCTGACCCCGGGCCGGACGAGATTCGCACTGGTAGCGTCTTCCTGATGGATGCTTTCCGCCGGACCAGCCACCGCGGCGTGCGTGCCAGGTTCGACGCCCCGGAAGCGGTCCTCCTGCGCAGCCTGATCGAGCAGGTCGTGGACCTGCTCACCGATCCGGACGCCGGCCTGCCGGGCGAGCCCGGCGCCCCCGGCATGTCCGGCGCGGCCGGTGCGCCCGGCACCCTGTCCGAACCGCCCGGGGAAGCCCTGGATCCGGGCACGCCGGGAGTACCTACCCCGGCGGAGCTGGAGGCCATGCTCGGCATGGGCCATTCCGCCCAGGCGCCACAGGATCCGGCGCTGGCCCGGCTGCTGCCCGACGCCTACCGCGACGATCCCGACGCGGCCGGGGAGTTCCGCCGGTTCACCGAGCAGAGCCTGCGCAGCGCGAAGCAGGAGAGCGCGCGGATCGTGCTGGAGACGCTGCCGGCCGATGGCGGGCAGGTCAGGCTGTCGGGCGAGCAGGCGCAGTCGTGGCTCCGGGCGCTCAACGACGTCCGGCTTGCGCTCGGCGTCCGGCTCGGCGTCACCGAAGAGTTCGAGGAGCAGTGGCAGGAGCTTGACCCGGTAGACCCCCGGTCGGCCGCGTTCGAGGTGTACGCCTGGCTCGGCGGCGTCCAGGAATCACTCGTCCAGGCCCTGACCTAGCCAGGCTCCCCACCCGCCCCGGCCCTCACGTAACCAGACCCGCGGCGCCGGGTACCCTCGCGTTATGCTCTCGATCCGCCGCGAGCTCCACGACAAGATCGTTGCGCACGCCCGCGCTGACCACCCGGACGAGGCCTGCGGCGTGATCGCCGGCCCGGCCGGCCGCGACCGCCCGGAGCGGTTCATCCCGATGCTGAACGCCGCGCGGTCCCCGACCTTCTACGAGTTCGACTCGACCGAGCAATTCCAGGTCTGGAAGGAGATGGACGAGCGGGACGAGGAGCCCGTCGTCATCTACCACTCACACACCGCGACCGAGGCCCACCCGTCCCGGACGGATATCTCCTACGCGGGCGAGCCGGGTGCGCACTACGTCCTCGTGTCCACCCGCGCCGGGGACGAGACGGAATTCCGCTCCTACCGGATCGTCGACGGTGTGGTCACGGAGGAGCCGGTCGCGATCACCTGAGAGTATTGACCAGGCCGCTTCCGTTCAGTGAAATGATCACGGCGGCCGCTGCGATCATCTCGACGATCGGTGGAATGATCCCGGGGACCGCCGAGTTGGACCGCTAAGGACCTGGAACGCAGCCGTCCGCTCGTGCCGGTCCGCTGCGACCGCTACTTCCGCCGCTACCGCTATATCCGCACACTATGGAGTGTTTTGATGGCCATCGAGGTTCGTATCCCGACGATCCTGCGCACGTACACGGGCGGCGCCAAGCAGGTGGAGGGCGCAGGCTCCACGCTGGGCGAGCTGATCGAGGACATCGACGGACGGCACAGCGGTCTGCGTGACCGTCTGGTCGCCGACGGCGGCCTGCGCCGCTTCGTCAACGTGTACCTCAACGACGAAGACGTGCGCTTCCTCGGTGGACTGGAGACCCCGGTCAAGGACGGCGACACCGTGACGGTGCTCCCGGCGGTTGCCGGGGGCGCCGCCTGATTGGACGTCCGGAGCTGGTATGCGCTATGACTCGCTGCTCGACTCGGTAGGCCGCACCCCGCTGGTGGGCCTGCCGCGGCTGTCGCCATCGCCCGAGGTGCGCCTGTGGGCCAAGCTGGAGGACCGTAACCCGACCGGTTCGGTGAAGGACCGTGCGGCGTTCTACATGGTCGCCCACGCCGAGAAGGAAGGGCTGCTCCAGCCGGGGGCGACGATCCTCGAGCCGACATCCGGCAATACCGGCATATCCCTGGCCATGGTGGCCAAGCTCCGCGGTTACAAGCTGATCGTCGTCATGCCGGAGAACACCTCGGCCGAGCGCCGTCAGCTGCTCGAGATGTACGGCGCGACGATCATCTACTCGCCCGCGGCGGGCGGTTCCAACGAGGCCGTCCGGGTGGCCAAGCGGCTCTCCGCGGAGAACCCGGACTGGGTCATGCTGTACCAGTACGGCAACGAGGCGAACGCGCGGGCTCACTACGAGACCACGGGCCCGGAGCTGCTGGCCGACCTGCCGGAGATCACGCACTTCGTGGCCGGCCTGGGCACGACCGGCACGTTGATGGGGACCGGCCGCTACCTGCGCGAGCACGTACCCGGGGTGAAGATCATCGCTGCGGAGCCCCGGTACGGGGAGCTGGTCTACGGGCTGCGGAACGTCGACGAGGGCTTCGTCCCGGAGCTGTACGACGAGTCCGTGCTGACGACGCGGTTCTCGGTTTCCTCCGCCGATGCGCTGGCCGCGACCCGCGAGCTGCTGAACACCGAGGGCATCTTCGCCGGGATCTCGGCGGGCTGCGCGCTGCACGCGGCGATGGCGCTGGGCGCCAAGGCCGTCGAGGCGGGGGAGCGTGCCGACATCGCGCTCATCGTGGCCGACGGCGGCTGGAAGTACCTGTCCACCGGCGCCTACGGCGGCACGCTGGACGAAGCCGAGGAAAAGCTCGAGGGCCAGCTCTGGGCCTGACCCGCACGCCCGCCCCGCGCGGCCCTATTGTTTGAGGGTGCGGCTGACCATCATCGGGTGTTCCGGCAGTTTCCCCGGACCCGATAGTCCCGCCTCCAGCTACCTGCTGGAGGCGGAGGGCTTCCGGCTGCTCATCGACCTCGGCAACGGCGCGCTGGGGGTGATGCAGCGGCACGTCGGGCTGTTCGACATCGACGCCATCTGCCTCAGCCACCTGCACGCGGATCACTGCCTCGACCTGACCTCCTACTGGGTGGCCCGCCGGTACGCCCCCGGGGGCCCGCAGCCGCCGATCGCCGTCTACGCCCCCGAACGCGCCGCCGAGCGGATGTCCCTCGCCTACGGCCTGGATCCCGATCCGGGTTCCGGCATGACCGATGCCTTCACCTTCACCACGCTGACGCCGGGGAACCGCCGGATCGGGCCGTTCCTGATCACCACGCGGCTGATGAACCATCCGGTCGAGACGTACGGCTTCCGGGTGGAGCACGGCGGCCGGGTGGTGGCCTACTCCGCCGACACGGGCCCGAGTGAGGCGCTGGTGGACCTGGCCCGCCGGGCTGACCTGCTGCTGTGCGAGGCGTCCTTCCTGGAGGGCCCGGACCTGCCCGGCAACCTTCACCTGACCGGGCGCCAGGCCGGCGAGCACGCGGAACGCGCCGGCGTGCGGCATCTCGTGCTGACGCACCTGGTTCCGTGGAACGAAAAGGAGCGCTCGTTCGCGGAGGCGAGCGACACGTTCACCGGGCCCATCTCGCTGGCTTTTCCGGGTCAGGAGTTCGACCTCGCCCCCTCCGGGCCGCTTCCGATGTGAGGCGCACCCGTCCGGGGCGCTCCCGATGTGAGGCTGCGGGCCGCACCGCCGATAGTCTGGCTGGCATGGCCCGACCTGACGGACGTTCCGACAATGAGCTGCGCCCGGTGACGATGACCCGGCACTGGCTCGATCACGCCGAGGGCTCCGTGCTCGTGGAGTTCGGCGCCACCCGGGTGCTCTGCGCCGCCAGCGTCCAGGAGGACGTGCCGCGGTGGCGGCGGGGCAGCGGGCTGGGCTGGGTGACCGCCGAGTACGCGATGCTGCCGCGCGCCACGAATACCCGCAACGACCGCGAGTCGGTCAAGGGCCGCGTCGGCGGGCGCACGCACGAGATCTCCCGCCTGGTCGGCCGGGCCCTGCGGGCCTGCGTGGACTTCAAGGCGCTGGGCGAGAACACGATCGTCGTCGACTGCGACGTGCTGCAGGCGGACGGCGGTACCCGCACGGCCGCGATCACCGGCGGCTACGTCGCTCTGGCGGACGCGGTGGCCTGGCTGCAGGGCCGCAACCGCTGCCACGGCGACCCGCTGCCGACGTCGGTGGCGGCGGTCAGCGTCGGCATCATCGACGGCCAGCCGCGCCTCGACCTCTGCTACCAGGAAGACTCCGCCGCCGAGACCGACATGAACGTGGTCTGCACCGGCGACGGCGACTTCGTTGAGATCCAGGGCACAGCCGAGCGCGAGCCGTTCAGCCGCGACATGCTCAGCCGGCTGCTCGATCTCGCCGTAGCCGGTTGCGGTGAGCTGACCAGACTGCAGGACGATGCCCTCTCCGGCCAGATTTAACTTAACGGACATGGGGGACCCTGGCACCCTCCGGCTCGTGCTGGCCACCCAGAATGCCCATAAGGTGGTCGAACTGCGGCGCATTCTCGTCGCGGCGGGGCTTCCCGTCGGCCTGACCGGGCTGAACGAGTTTCCCGGCGCGCCGGACGTGGCCGAGACTGGGCTGACGTTCGCCGACAACGCGCTGCTGAAGGCGCGGGCCATCGCGGCGTTCACCGGGCTGCCGTCGATCGCCGACGACTCCGGCCTGTGCGTTGACGTGCTGGGCGGCATGCCGGGCATCTTCTCCGCGCGCTGGTCCGGCCGGCACGGTGACGACGCCGCCAACGTGGCCCTGGTCCTGGCGCAATTGTCGGACATCGCCGACCCGCACCGGGGCGCCCATTTTGCCTGCGCCGCCGCGCTGGCGCTGCCGGATGGGCGGGGGCAGGTCGTCGCGGGCCGCCTGGACGGCAGGCTGACCACGAGCCCCCGCGGCACCGGCGGGTTCGGCTACGACCCGATCTTCGTGCCGGGCGAGGCGGAGGTGCCCGACAGGCTCGCCGGGCTGACGACGGCCGAGATGAGCCCCGACGCCAAGGACGCGATCAGCCACCGCGGCCGCGCGTTCCGCGCCCTGGTCCCGGCTATCGCCGACCTTACGGCGTAGTCCCGGCCTGGCGCTCGGCCCCGCTCGCCGCCTGGGGCCTCGTCAGCTGGTTCCCGGCCTGGCCTGACCGCTGGCCCCGAGTTCGCTCCCGGGCACGGTGGCGGTCTGCGAGGCGGGCGGGATCGCCACGCTGACCGGCTCGTTCACCGCGGTGACACCGATGGTGGACGTCACCTGCTCCTTGCTGCCCTGGGCCGAGGTGATGACCTTGCGCACCTGCTGGCTGTGGTCGAGCCAGATCTGGAAGTTCTCCGTCTGCAGGCCCATCGCCTGCAGTTGCTGGGCCTATATCAAACGATGCCTCCCGGAAGGGCTCGTTCGGCCGCATGTTCCTGACTGGCCCGGCGTGGCGCACCCGGCGGGGCGATAACGTGGGAGCAGTAGGCCGCCGATGAGACCGCGCCTATACGACCGCGCCGATGAGACTGCGCCGATGAGACTGCGCCGAAAGGACCCTGGAGGTTCACAGTGACCGAGCAGCGGCTGGCGCCAGGTGATGCGGCGCCGGATTTCACCCTGCTGGATGCGGACGGTAACTCCGTGAGCCTGTCCTCATACCGCGGCCGGCGGGTGATCGTCTACTTCTACCCGGCCGCGATGACCCCGGGCTGCACCAAGGAGGCCTGCGACTTCCGCGACCGCATGGGCGACCTGTCCAGCTCCGGCACCGCGGTCCTGGGCATCTCGCCGGACAAGCCGGCGAAGCTGGCCAGGTTCCGCGACAAGGAAGGGCTGACGTTCCCGCTGCTGTCCGATCCCGACCACGCGGTACAGCAGGCCTACGGGGCCTACGGCGAGAAGATGATGTACGGGAAGAAGAGCGTGGGCGTCATCCGGTCCACGTTCGTGATCGACCCCGACGGGAAGGTGGCCCAGGCGCTCTACGGCGTCAAGGCCACCGGTCACGTCGATCGGCTCCTCCGGGACCTGATCGCGGGGTAAGGTCACGTTCCAGCCGGGACGGGCGGGCGTGGCGAAATGGCATACGCGGCAGGTTTAGGTCCTGTTGGTGGAGACACCGTGGGGGTTCGAATCCCCCCGCCCGCACCCAGCCAGGGGCGCAAACGCTCAGGAGCGGCCATGGGCCGCTCCTGGCGCACGGGCTGCGGCGCCGTCAGGCGGCGTGCGGATTGTCCCGCTGGGTGTCGATGGGAGCGCGGTCCAGGAGATTCCGGGCCATGGTCGCGCCGATGCTGCCGAGACCGCGGCTGGAGGCCTCCTTCGTGGCCGACTCCGCGATCGTTATGGCCTGGGCCGTGAGCCTGCGGACTTCCGGTGAGTGCATGATCGCGTCGGCCGATTTGCGCAGCCGAACGAGACCGTCCTTGCCCTCGCGGCTGCCGACGAGATAGCCGACGATGAAACCAATGACTGTTTCCATGTTTCCGCCTCGCCTGTTCGGCCCGCGCTTACATCTCGCGGAGTTCTAGATATAGCGTTTGACGTCCGGCAGCGACTGGACGAGCGCCGCCAGTACCACTGCGATCACGGCCGCTGTGATGAGCCTGCTGATCATGCCTTTTTCCTCCTTCTAACCGGGTCCGGGACCTACCCGTCCCGGTGATCACGTTCGCCCGCCGGTGACCCTGCGCCGATCGGCTCGAGTTCGTCCGGGGCGAAGTAGAGAAATCGTCCGTGGCTGGCCTGCATTTCGGCCACGGGATCGGCGGTCGGCCTCACCGCCACGTGCACCTTCCCGTCCACGTCGTGCAGGACCGCTTCCACCTCCGCCTCCCGGCCGATGAGGAACAGGTCCTGGGCGTCCGCGCGCCGGGCGCCGGGGCGCATCCGGACCCTGCTGCCGCGGGCGACGGTCACGCCCTCGATGACGACGTGGTTGGTCTCCGGCGAGACGGACGTGTCCGCGCCGGGATCCCACCAGGGCGCATCGGGCGTCTGGAACACCGGCACGTCGTCCGCGGCCGGAGCCCCGGGAAACGGCCCGGCGGTAAACGGCCCCATCGGCTCTGGGCCGCCCGAATTCTGGGGGCCAGTGCCCGGGAGGCCAGCGCTCTGGGGACTGGCGCCCGGTCGGCCAGGCGCCCCGGGTAAGCGGGTCCCGGGTGGCCGGGCCCGCGCCGGGCTCCAGGTACCGGATGGCGCCGTGCAGCTTCTCCATCATCTCCGGCGGCAGCCCGTCCAGCCGGTCGATCAGGTCGGCGGCGCGCGGGTCGGTCGCGCGGGCCTCGCGCTTCTCCTCGTCCGTCAGCGCCAGCGTCCGCAGCGTGAGGATCTCGTCGATCTCCGTCGCGTCGAACAGGTCGCCCGCACTTTCCGGTGCGATCTCCGGGTGGTCGTACAGGATGACGGGGGAGGACAGCACCAGGTCGCGGCAGTCCTCGGGGCCGCCCAGCACGGGCCAGGTGCCGATGTTCGTGCAGGCGGCGACCTCGCCGGACGCCCACTCCGGATGGTCGGTCATGGAGATGAAGGTCCCGCCCGGGATACGGATCAGCGTGTGCGCCGCGACCAGGGCGTAGCGCAGGCCGTCCTCCCGCGTCGCCAGCGGGCCCTGCGCGGGGCCCGGCTCGGTCCGGTTCTCGACCCGGACCCGCAGCCGGAGCGCCTGGTACGGGCCGGCCGACCCGTTCGCCCTGCACGCGCAGCACGCCGTCCAGGGCGTCCCACCGGTGGATCAGCCGCCCGGCGACCGCGCCCCCGGCGTCGGTCAGGTCCTCGGTGGTCTGGCCGGCATCTATATGGAAGGGCAGTTCGGCGCCTGCCCCCGCCAGGTCGGCGACGGCCAGGTCCGCGCGTTCCTCGCGCTCGGCGGCCTCGGTGAACTGCGTGAACTCGGTGCCGCCCACGGTCAGCGCGGGAACGTCCCGCCACTGTGCCCGTCCGGATGGGGCTGGCCCGGCCGCTTCCTGCACCAGGCGCTGCTGGACGTGCAGGAACCGCAGCTGGATCTCCACGCGCGCCCCGGCGACGCATTCCGCCAGGATCTCGGTCTGCGACGCGGACGGCTCGTTGGCGTCCACGTCCGCGTACGCGGGCGGCATCAGCACGCCGAACTGGAACCGGGCCTGGTTCTTCCGCGAGGACTGCCGGTAGGGGTACAGCAGGTAGCCCTCGTACAGGATCGCGTCGGCCACGGCGCGGGCGTGCGCGAGGTGGTCCGCTGACGCGCTCATGACGTCTGCTCCGTCGCGTCGGTCACGCCCGCCGCGTCGTCCGCGCCCGTCGTGTCCGGCGCCTCGGCCAGCAGCGCGGTCACCGTCGAATCCCAGGTCGGCAGCGCCCGCCGGGTCTTGAACCGCTGCAGTTCGTCGAACGTCTGCCTGTTGATCGTGATCCAGGCGCTGTTCGGGAAGTGCACGTCGACCGCTTCCCGCCAGACGTTCACCGGGAGCCGGTAGACCGCTTCCTTGTGCCACGGCACCTGCTGCACCTGGAGCCGTCCGTCGGCGACCGAGAAGATGGTCCCGCTGAACAGCAGCAGCAGCGGGATCTCCCCGGACTCCAGGCTGGCGAAGTAGCGGCCGTAGCCGACCTCGAGGTCGTAACTGAAGTTGATCGGGATCTGCACCTCGGTGCTCCCGGTGAAGCTGGTCACCATGGTCGAGACGTTGGTGAACTGCATGGGCTTCAGCGTGTCGGCCCAGCGCGCCGTGTCGCCGAAGACGTCGTGCAGCCGCTCTTCCTCGGTGGTCGTGTAGCGGCGCCGGGACGGCTCGATCCGGATCTGCGTGCGCAGCGCGATCGTGTCGATCCGCTGCCCGCTGGTCTCGCTGATCCGCAGCGTCAGCGTGATCGTCGGCATCACCGCGTACCGCTCGGCCTGAGCGGCGATGCAGTCGAAGGTCAGGTCCGCCATCTCAGCGCTCCGGTCCTCGCTCAGCCGGCGCGGGCAGCGGCAGGAACCGCGCCCGGGAACGCACCGAATCCAGGAACTCGGCGATGCTCTGCCGGGCCTCGGCGCCGCCGTCGAAGCCGCGCCAGTACAGCCGCATCCGCCCGGCCAGTTCGTAGCAGGCGTCGATCGGCACCAGGAAGTGCTCGACGGTATCGTCCGTCCGGGAGATCAGCGTCGCCTCGACATCGTCTTCCATGGCCGCCAGCAGCGGATGGTCCTCCGACAGCCGCGCCCAGGCCGTGAGGTCGAGGCGGCACTCGGTGGCGCCCGCCGGGCTCGGGTAGAACGCCCCGACCTCGTCCCGCTCCGAGCTGCGCAGGAAGAACGCCAGCCCGACCGGGATCTCGAGTTCCTCCCACTCCCGCGGCGTCATCGGGTGCACGGGGTCGTGCAGGTACCGGTCCGGGACCGCGCGGTACCGCCCCCGCCCCGCCTGGACGTTCGTGAGGCCCGCCTGAGGCTGGGTGAAGAGCAGGTAGCAGGCGCGGCAGGCACACAGCAGCGACGAGTTCTTCAGGTCGGCCACGTGTGAATGCTCCGCCGGGATCCGCTCCGCGCACATCTCGCAGTGCTCTTCCTGGGGGGACGACCCCCCTGGACCCCCCCGCGCGCTTCGCGCCCCCGCTGCGGTTCCCGCCGTAGCACCGCCGCTCACCGGGCCGCCAGGCCCCGGTTCGCTGGGCGGTCGGACCTTCGCTCCGCCACTCGCCGTAGCCTGCTGCCCTGTTCTGCCACTCGCCGTAGTCTGCTGCTCTGCTGTTGCTGGCGCCTGCTGTTCTGCTCCTGGCACGAAGCGGCCCAGGCCGGACGGGCCCCGGGTCATGAGCGGACCGCCGCCGGGACCGCGACCCGCACCCCCTGGCTGTCGGTGACCAGTGGCAGCGGGTCCAGGTGCAGGGTGGGGTCGGTGAGACCGCGCCCCGCCCGGCTCACGTCATAGGACGCGCCGCACTCACAGGTGAGCACCTCGCGCGCCAGGTGCCCGCCGCCCATGCTCTGCCCGCACGTCGCGCACCTGTCCTGGTACGCGTACAGCGTCCCGCGTACCGAGCAGACGAGGATGGGCACGTCGCCGGCGTTCACGCAGACTGGCCGGGCGCTGGGCGGCCCCATCTCGGCCAGCGTGACCCAGCTGCCGTGACCGTCTGTCGCGACGGGTTCCGCCGCGGGCGCCGTGTCCGGCCGGGTCCCGATCTGCAGCAGGACTGGCGCGGGCGCGGCGGGCTCCGCCGTCATGCCCTCGACCACGACCTCCGTCACCTCGGGCGCCGCGTCCTTGACCGCGCCCTCGATGGCCAGCTGCACGGTGACCGCCGAGGAGGGGCAGCCGTTGCAGTTGCCCTCCAGCGTCAGCCGGGCGATGCCGTCGGTGACCCCGGTGTAGTGCACCCCGCCGGCGTGCGAGCCCAGGTAGGGCCGGACCCGGTCCAGCGCCCGCTGGATCCGCGTATCGACGTCGACCGGGTGCAGCCCGTGCAGCAGGAGCAGGCTCTCCACCAGCGGGTCACCGGTCAGCCGGTCCGCCACGGCAGGATCGCCGTCTTCCTGCAGCGCGCTCATGATGTGGGTCAGGCCGTCCCCGTACAGGCCGACGAGCAGCCGCACGAGTTCCTCGGCCGCGGCCCCCTGACCGTGCCTGGTCAGCACGCCCAGCAGTTCTTCGATCTGGTCACCGACCTGTTGCACGCGGGTCATTCGGATCCCCTCCGTGTGTCGCTGTGCCCGTCATCGCCGCCGGGGCGGTCGGTACCGTACCGGTGCTGGCCCCGTCGTCCTGACGGCATCATGTCCCCGGCGGCGGGGCCGCCGCCAGGGACATGACCACATTCCGTCCGCGATCAGGTGGCGAGGGTGACTCCCATCGGGGAGTGCACCGTGTCCACCTTCTTGCCGCCGCCCAGGTACATGTGCACCCCGCACGGCAGGCACGGGTCGAAGCTGCGGACCGCCCGCATGATGTCGATGCCCTTGAAGTTATCCGGCGGGTTCTCTTCGAAGATCGGCGTGTTCTGCACGGCGTCCTCGTACGGCCCGGGGGTCCCGTAGCTGTCCCGGACGCTGGCGTTCCACGGGGTCGGCGGGTAGGGGTGGTAGTTGGCGATCTTGCCGCCCCTGATCACCATGTGGTGGGACAGCACCCCGCGCACGGCCTCGGTGAAGCCGCAGCTGTTGGCCTCGTCCGGCACGGTGAACGGCTCCCACGTCTTGGTCCGGCCGGCCCGGATCTCGGCCAGGGCCTTCTCGGTGAAGTACAGCGCGCAGGCGGCGGCGTACGCCTGGAAGTAGGTCCGGGCCCGGTCGCGCTCGATCGCGTTGGACAGCGGCGCCCCGCTCTTGTCGTAGGGCACCTTCCACTCGAAGGTGACCTCGGGCTTGGTCGCCGTCCGCGGCAGGTTGATCAGTACACTGCTGCCGGTGGACTTGACGTAGCCGAAGTCGACCAGGTTGCCCTGGGCCGTGGCCCACAGCCGGGCGATCGGGCCGCCGCCGGTGTCGGCCGCGAGGTAGTTCGTGCCGTCGAACCAGCGGGGCGACATGACCCAGCTGTACTTGCCGCCGAAGTCACGCTTGGCCGGCCGCGGGATCGTGTGCTGGTTCCACGGGTGCCTGCGGTCCACCGGGTTCCCGAGCGGGTCCCGGGTGACGAACATTTCCTGGTCTTCCCAGTCCTCGTAGTACGAGCTGCCGAGCAGGATGCGGATGCCCAGGTTGATCTCGACCAGGTCGTCGGTGAGCAGCTGCCCGTCCCGGATGACACCGGGGCTGACGAACATCTTCCGGCCCCAGTTGGTCATGTTCTCGTACCGGAAGTCGCAGAATTCGGGGTCGTTCAGGCTGCCCCAGCAGACCATGTTGGCGCGGCGCCGGCCGACCTCCTCATAGCCCGGCAGGGCCTCGTAGAAGAAGTCGAACAGGTCGTCGTGCATGGGCACGACCCGCTTCATGAACTCGACGTAGCGCATCAGCCGGGTCAGGTAGTCGGTGAACAGCTGCACCGTCGCGGTCGTGCCCACGCCGCCCGGGTACAGCGTCGAGGGGTGCACGTGGCGCCCCTCCATCAGGCAGAACATCTCCCGCGTGGACCGGCTGACCTGGAGCGCCTCGCGGTAGAACTCACCCTCCAGCGGGTTGAGCGACCGCATGATGTCGCCGATGGTGCGGTACCCGTGCTGGGCGGCGTGCGGCGCCTCGGTGCTGTTGGCCATCTCCAGCACGCCCGGGTTGGTCTCGCCGACCATCTTTTCGCAGAAGTCGACCCCGACCAGGTTCTCCTGGAAGATGTTGTGGTCGAACATGTACTCGGCGGACTCGCCCAGGTTGATGATCCACTCGCCCAGGCGCGGCGGCCGGACCCCATAGGCCATGTTCTGGTTGTAGACCGAGCACGTGGCGTGGTTGTCACCGCAGATCCCGCAGATGCGGCTGGTGATGAAGTGCGCGTCGCGCGGGTCCTTGCCCTTCATGAAGATGCTGTAGCCGCGGAAGATCGACGAGGTGCTGTGGCACTCGACGACCCGCTTCTGCTTGAAGTCGACCTTGGTGTAGATGCCAAGACTGCCCACGATCCTGGTGATCGGGTCCCAGGACATCTCTCTAATGTCGGACTCCTGCGCCGTGGTCATCGCTGATCCCTTCCCCTCAAAATGGGCGCGGCGGCCGGCGTACGGCCGGACGGCATCACCATGTCGGTCACCAGGTCTGCTTGTAGCCGGTCAGGAGCTCGGCGCTCTTCTTGCGCCACTTCGGCTCCTCGTCCGCGGTCTTGGCCGTGAAACCGCGCAGCGCGCGGATCACCGTGCCGTACATGCTGCTTGCGGTGGTGGAGACCCTCGATCCCGGCGGCTCGTCCATGAAGGGCATGAACTTGTCCGGGAAGCCCGGCATCGTGCAGGCGATGCAGATGCCGCCCACGTTCGGGCAGCCGCCGACGCCGTTGATCCATCCGCGCTTGGGCACGTTGCACTTGACCACCGGTCCCCAGCAGCCGAGTTTGACCAGGCACTTGGCCGATCCGTACTCGGCGGCGAAGTCGCCCTGCTCGTAGTAACCGGCCCGGTCACAGCCCTCGTGCACGGTGGCCCCGAACAGCCACGCCGGGCGGAGCGCCTCGTCCAGCGGGATCATCGGCGCCTGGCCGGCCACCTGGTACAGCAGGTAAAGAATGGTCTCGGACAGGTTGTCCGGGTGGATCGGGCAGCCCGGCACGCAGACGATCGGCAGGCCGGCCTTGGACCGCCAGTCCCAGCCGAGGTAGTCCGGGACGCCCATCGCGCCGGTCGGGTTTCCGGCCATGGCGTGGATGCCGCCATAGGTCGCGCAGGTCCCGACGGCGAGGATCCCCGTCGCCTTGGGCGCCAGGCGGTCCAGCCATTCGCTGGTGGTCATCGGCTGGCCGGTCTCGGGGTTGTTGCCGAAGCCGCACCAGTAGCCTTCGCTCTTGATCGCCTCGTTCGGGATCGAGCCCTCGACGACCAGCACGAACGGGTCGAGTTCGCCCCGGTCGGCCTTGTGCCACCACTCGATGAAGTTGTCCGCGCCCTGCTCCGGGCCGCACTCGAAGTCGATCAGCGGCCAGTGCACCGCCACCTGGGGCAGGCCCGGCAGGGCGCCGAGCACGATTTCCTCGATGCTGGGCTGCGTGGCTGCGGTCAGGGCCACTGAGTCCCCGTCACAGCTGAGCCCGGCGTTCATCCAGAGAATGTGCAGGACCGGCTCGGTCTTTTCGGCCGGGGCAGCGCCATTAGCCTGAATGTCTGTGGCCATGCCGAGGCCACCTCCTCGCTGGATTGCTGGCCTTCGGGTCGCATCTGCGCCCGCTCCCCCCGGCCCGCGATGCGGGCCGGCGCTGCGTCTGGCCACCGGACATCTGATCGGCCGGGATTAACTCGTGCCGGCCCGTGCGCATCGCCCGGAAGAGACCGGCGGCATCGCGCGCCACAGGGCGTGCCGTCACATCCGAGCAGGTGAACATGGCGTATACCCGCCTTCTGGTGCGCAGACACCATTGTGGTGCGCAGACATCGCAATGGTAGACCCGGTGTAACCTACGCCACAAGACATACACGCCAACCGACCGGACAGAAGTGTCCGTCCATCCGCCGCCAGCTCCGGATTCCCCGCCCGGGTTCGCCTACACGCTGGAGGCGTTCGTGCGTGCACAGCCACCGTTACGGCTTTCTGCTGCGGCCCGGATCGAATAGCCTTGGCTCAGCCCAAACATGCGCCCTGGCGCGCTGCGTACGGCTTTGAGGAGAGATCCGGTGGCTGAGCCCGTTCACGGTCCCAGTGGGGACCCGATCGAGGTCATGCCGGTCGTCGTTCTCTTCCAGGTATTTCCCGCGCGACCCTCGTCGATACCGGACATCCGCGATTTCGTCCGGCGGTGCCTGGCCGAGTCGCCGCTGACGGAGGAGGGCAACCGCGAGGTGGGGGAGACCGTCTTCCGCGCGCTGCTCGACGCCGCCGGGCCGTCCGGGTCCATCCAGGTCGCGTTCCGCATCTTTCCCGAGCACGTCGAGGTGGACGTCCTGCACTCGGAGCTGCAGGCGCCCTCGGGCCGGGGCGGCGCGGAGGGCCGTGCCCGGTACGGACACAAATGACGCCGGGCCGGCGGCCGCCGGTGCCGGGAATGGCAGCCCCCAGATATCAGCGCCCGGCTCGTCTTTTGTGCGGCTCGGCGAGGACGGGCAGCCCTCCAACTTTGCCGACTGGATGTCCGTCGCGCTGCGGCGGGAGGGACTGACCCAGGAGGCGGCCGCGCGCCTGCTGGGCGTATCGGTCAAGACGGTGAGCCGGTGGGTCGGCGGCGCCACCGAGCCACGGCTCCGGGACCTGCGCCGCATCCAGGAAGTCTTCGGCGAGATCCCGTTGCAGTAGCCCGGGCGGGCCGCCCGGCGCTGGATGTCCGTTTTCACCGTCATATCCGTCGGCCCGGAAAAAAAAAAATTCTCCGGGCTCCGGACATATTTTCGCGTGCCCGTTTTCAGTCAGAACTGTCTTGAATGGCTACTGGACGTTGCCCTCACATGTGTCCTACGGTGCATGCATGGCGGCTAATGAAGGGCGCCACCGGCTCGGCCCAAGCGGTGGCCGGATCACTCTGCGTACATACCGCAGCGGGCTGGCGGCTCAGGCTGGGCACGACCTGACCATCGAGATGACCCGATGGTCGGGCGAACTGGACGGTGACGATGGCGCCCCGGACCGCCTCGAGGCGCAGATCGAGCTCAATTCCCTGGTTGTCCGGGAGGGAACCGGCGGCGTCAAGGCACTGAGCGACCGCGACCGCCGCGAGATCGCCCTGACGGCCCTCAAGCAGCTCCAGGCCGACCGGTACCCGGCGGCGACGTTCACCGCGTCGCAGTTCGCGCCGGACGGTCGCGGCGGCGGCACGATCAGCGGCACGCTGACCCTGCACGGGCAGTCCCGGCCGCTCACACTGACCGTCAGCAAGAACGGTGACGGCCACTACCAGGCCGCCGCGACCATCGTCCAGTCCGACTTCGGGATCAAGCCGTACTCGGGTATGTTCGGTGCGCTCAAACTGCGCGACGCCGTGGACGTCGAGGTCGACATCGACCTCTCGGCGGCCAGTCATGACTGACCCAGCCGTGACGGGCGCGGGTGCGGCCACGGTCCTGTTCGAGCGGCGGGTCGTGCCCACCGGGAGCCTGGCCGGGCAGGCTAATGCGGTCGCCGGCGCCTGCCACGCGATGGCGGTCCGTTTCCACCGGGGCGGCAAGCTGGTGGTCTTCGGTACCGGCGGGGCCAGTGCCGACGCCCAGCACGTGGCGGTGGAGTTCGTGCACCCCGTGATCGTCGGCAAGCGCGCGCTGCCCGCGATCGCGCTGACCACCGACGTGGCCACGGTGACCGGCATCGCGGCCCGGGACGGCATCGCGGAGATCTTCGCCCACCAGATCCGTTACCTGGCGGCGCCCGAGGACATCGCGCTCGGGATCTCCGCCGACGGCCACTGCGCGAGCGTGCTGGCCGGCCTGCGGACGGCCCGGGAGCACGGCCTGCTGACGATCGCCCTGGCCGGCGGGGGCGGCGGCGCGATGACCGGTCATCCGGCCATCGACCATCTGCTGATCGCCCCGTCCGACGATCCGCGGATCGTCAAGGAGCTGCAGGTGACCCTCTACCACGTGCTGTGGGAGCTGGTGCACGTGTTCTTCGAGCAGCCCGGCGTGCTCGATCCCGGGGTGGTCGCATGACCGCGCCCGCCCAGCCGTCACCCGGCACCCCGCCCGTCGCGGCCGCCGTGCCCGAGTGCTACGGCGACGTCTGCATCACCTGCTCCGACACCGCGGTCGAAGTCACCATCGTCCGCTTGCTGGCCGATGGCCTCGCCGTGGTCGATACTGGGCAGGGCGAGGAAGAAGTCAGCGTCGCGCTGGTGCAAGCCGAGCCCGGCGACACGATTCTCGTGCACGCCAAGGAAGCCATCGCCGTCGTGGGGAGATGACCCGGTGACGCGGCAGGACAGCCAGGACCACGCCCGCCCGGCCGGTCAGGCGAGCGAGCCGGGCGGCGTCGAGTCGCTCTACCCGTTCCTCTATGCGGGCACGACGGACACCTCCGCCGTGCTGGACCAGGTCCGGGCCTCCACCCTGGCCAAGATCGCCGAGATCACCGAGCTGAGGCAGACGGTCGGCACGCGGGACGGGACGCGGCTGGCCCAGTGCGCCGCCGGGGCCGCGGAGCGGTTCGCCGCCGGGGGGCGCCTGTTCGCCTTCGGTAACGGCGGCAGCGCCACCGACGCCCAGCAGCTCGCCACCTTGTTCCTCAATCCCGGCGGCGATGCCCGGCCGCTTCCCGCCTTCGGCCTGGCCAACGACACCTCCGTGGTCACCGCGCTATGCAACGACATCGGCGTGGAGGTCGTGTTCGCCCGCCAGCTCGCCGCGTTCGGCGGCCGGAACGACATCGCCGTGGGCCTGTCCACCAGCGGGAACTCCGCGAACCTGGTGCGGGCGTTCGACGAGGCCAGCCGGCGCGGCATGCTGACCATCGGCCTGGCGGGATACGACGGCGGCAAGATGGCCGAGCTCGACAGCATCGACTACCTGTTCGTCGCGCCGTCTTCCTCGGTGCACCGGATCCAGGAGGCGCAGACGACCATCTACCACGTGCTGTGGGAGCTGACCGTCGCCGCCCTCCGCCATCCCGCCGGTTCCGCCGGCCCTGCCACGGCCGGGCTCCGCCGGCACTGCGGTGACGTCGTGAGCGGCCGCGTGCTCGTCGCCGGGGTGGGCAACATCTTTCTCAGTGACGACGGTTTCGGCGTGGAGGTGGCCCGGCGGCTGGCGTTCACCGAGCTGCCGGACGGTGTGCGGGTCGCCGACTACGGGACCAGCGGCATGCACCTGGCATACGACCTGGCCGGCTCCCGCGACACGACGATCCTCGTGGACGCCGCCCCGCGCGGCGGCCCGCCGGGCACCATCACGGTGCTCGAAGTGGGGCCGGAGGACCGGCCCAATCTGGTCGCCGCCGATGACTCGCTGCCGGGCAGCCAGATGTTCAACGCGCACGGCATGCAGCCCGACGTGGTGTTCGGCGTGCTGGAGATGCTCGGGGCCAAGGCCGGGCGCATTCTGGTGGTCGGCTGCCAGCCCGCCAGCCTGGAGGAGGGCATCGGGCTCAGCGAGCCCGTCGCCGCCGCCGTGGACGAAGCCATCCGCGTGGTCACCGCGCTGGCCGCCGAGCACGCCGCGGGCATTCCGCAGGAGCCTTGATCGATGAGATTAATGAGGGGATGATCCTATGTGCCTCGGCATACCGGGTGAGGTGATCGAGCTCCTCCCGGACCAGCCGGATCTGGCCCGGGTCGACGTGAGCGGTGTCCGGCGGGTGATCAACATCGGCCTGCTCGCCGATGACCTGCCCGCGCCCGGTGAGTGGGTGCTGATCCACGTCGGCTTCGCGCTGTCGAAGATCGACGAGGCGGAGGCCGCCGCGGCGCTGCAGTTCCTGGAGGGCATCGGCCAGGCCTACGCGGACGAGCTCGAAGCGCTTGCCGATTCGCGAATTGAGTAGGGGGCGGTCATGAAGTTCGTTGACGAGTTCCGCGACGCGGACAAGGCGCACGCCCTCGCGGCGAAGATCGCCGCGCTCTGTGAGCCGGGCCGCCAGTACAAGCTGATGGAGGTGTGCGGCGGCCACACGCACACGATCTACAAGCATGGCCTCGAGGACTACCTGCCCGAGTCGATCACCCTGGTCCACGGGCCCGGCTGCCCGGTCTGCGTGATCCCGATGGGCCGGGTGGACGACGCCATGGCCCTGGCCGCCGAGCCGGATGTGATCATGACGTCGTTCGGCGACATGATGCGCGTGCCCGGCAGCAAGGGCTCGTTCTTCGACGCCAAGGCGGCCGGCACCGACATCCGCATGGTCTACTCCCCGCTCGACTCGCTGAAGATCGCGCGGAACAACCCCGGCAAGCGGGTCGTGTTCATGGCCATCGGCTTCGAGACCACGGCCCCGTCCACGGCCATGACGATCATGCGCGCGGCGGCCGAGAACCTGGCGAACTTCTCGGTGTTCTGCAACCACGTCACGATCATCCCGGCCATCAAGGCGATCCTGGACTCGCCGGACCTGCGGCTGGACGGCTTCATCGGCCCGGGGCACGTGTCCACGGTCATCGGCTGCCGGCCGTACGAGTTCATCGCCCGCGAGTACGGCAAGCCCGTCGTCACCGCCGGGTTCGAGCCGCTGGACATCCTGCAGTCGATCTACATGCTGATGCTGCAGCTGTCCGAGGGCCGCTCGGAGGTGGAGAACCAGTACTCCCGCGTGGTCCCGTGGGACGGGAACCCGACGGCGCTGAAGGTCATCGGCGAGACGATGGAGCTGCGCCCCTACTTCGAGTGGCGGGGCCTCGGCTTCATCTCCCATTCCGCGCTGAGCGTCCGCGAGAAGTACGCCCAGTTCGACGCCGAGCTGCTCTTCGACGTGCCCGGGGTCCGGGTCGCCGACCCGAAGGCGTGCCAGTGCGGTGAGGTCCTCAAGGGCGTCCTCAAGCCGTGGGAGTGCAAGGTCTTCGGCACCGCCTGCACGCCGGAGACGCCGATCGGCACCTGCATGGTCTCGCCCGAGGGCGCCTGCGCGGCGTACTACAACTTCGGCCGGATGAACCGGCATCGCGTGAAGGAAGCCGTGACCATCGAGGTGGGGAGGCCGTGACCGGCAACGGCTCCGGCGGGCCCGGCGTGCCTGCCGGCGTCGACGCGGCCCAGGACACCGGCGGCCAGGGCGCCCCGCGGGCCGGCTGGGTCGAGCAGGCCCTGCGTGAGCACGACGAGCACCACGCGCACGACACGGGAGCGGGCCGCGGCCAGGCGGCCGACCGCGAGCAGCGTGAGCAGCAGGTGCTCGACCGCATCGACCGCGCCCGCCGGCGCCGCCCCCGGGTCCGCGAAGAGCGCATCACGATGTCGCACGGAGCGGGCGGCAAGGCGACGGCGACGCTGATCGAGGCCGTCTTCCTGGACGCGTTCCGCAACCCGCTGCTGGAGCCGCTGGAGGACGCGGCGTCGCTGTCGGTCGGCAGCGCCCGGGTCGCCCTCACCACCGACTCCTACGTGGTCTCCCCGCTGTTTTTCCCCGGCGGGGACATCGGCGAGCTCGCCATCAACGGCACGGTCAACGACCTGGCCGTGAGCGGCGCCACCCCGCTCTACCTGTCGGCCGGCTTCATCCTGGAGGAGGGCTTCCCGGTCGCCGACCTGACCCGGATCGCCGAGTCCATGCGCGCGGCCGCGGTCGCCGCCGGCATCCAGGTGGTGACCGGCGACACCAAGGTCGTCCAGCGCGGCAAGGCCGACGGCTGCTACATCAACACCGCGGGGGTCGGCGTGCTGGACCGCGACGTCCCGCTCGGCGTCGCCCACGCCCAGCCGGGGGACGCCATCATCGTCTCCGGGCCGATCGGCGACCACGGCGTCACGATCATGCTGGCCCGCGGCGAGCTGGACATCGAGGCCGACGTCCAGTCCGACACCGCCCCGCTGAACGGCCTGGTGGCCGGGCTGCTCGACGCGGTTCCCGGGGTCCGCGCCATGCGCGACGCGACCCGCGGCGGCGTGGCCACGATCCTCAACGAGATCGCCAAGGCCGCGGACGTTGGCGTCCTGGTCAACGAGGACGACATCCCCGTCCGGGCCGAGGTCCGCGGCGCCGCGGAACTGCTCGGCATCGACCCGATGTACGTGGCCTGCGAGGGCCGCCTGGTCGCGGTCGTCGCCGGGGACCAGGCGGACCAGGCGCTGGCCGCACTGCGTACCCACCCGCTGGGCGCGCAGGCGTCGCTCATCGGTCACGTCACCGACGGGCCGCCCGGCATCGTCCACCTGAAGACGGCCTTCGGCGGCACGAGGATCGTCGATCTGCTGGTTGGTGATCCCCTGCCGCGGATCTGCTGATGTGGCATGCATGAGCTCGCGGTCGCCGAGGGCCTGGTGGACGCGGTGACCGAACGGCTGCCGGGCACGAAGATCTCCGAGGTGCGCCTGGAGATCGGTGCGCTGTCCGGGGTGGTCCCCGACGCCCTGCGGTTCTGCTTCGACCTGGCCACCGAGGGCACCACGCTCGAGGGCGCCATCCTGCAGATCACCGAGCCCGGGACGGAGTGCGAATGCCGCAGCTGCGGGGAGACCTTCGCGCCGGACGCTCCCGGCGGCTCCGGCGCCCGCGGCGCGCCGATCCTGCTCTGCCCGTGCGGCAGCGCCGACGTCGCGGTCCTGTCCGGCCAGCAACTCACCATCACTTCGGTAAAGGTGGCCTGAACATGTGCGCGACCTGCGGCTGCACCGTGGATTTTGACGAGCCCGGTGACCTGGGCGAGCTGGGACTGTCCGGCCACGACCACGGCCACGAGCACGGCCACGGCCACGAGCACGGCCACGAGCATGACGACGGCCGCACGGTGACGCTCCAGCAGAAGATCCTGGCCAAGAACGACGACCTGGCGCAGCGCAACCGCGAGTGGCTGCGGGAGCGCGGCATCCTGGCCATCAACCTGATGAGCTCACCCGGCTCCGGCAAGACCACATTGCTCGAACGGACCAGCCGGGACCTCGCCGGGAAGCTGGCTCTGTCCGTCATCGAGGGCGACCAGGAGACCGACCTGGATGCGATGCGGATCCGCATCGCCGGGTGCGAGGTCGTCCAGATCAACACCGGGGCGGGCTGCCACCTGGACGCGGCCATGGTCGCCCGCGCGCTGCAGACCCTGGACCCGCCCGCCGGGTCGGCGGTGGTGATCGAGAACGTCGGCAACCTGGTCTGCCCCGCCCTGTTCGACCTGGGCGAGAGCGCCCGCGTCGTGCTCGCCTCCGTCACGGAGGGCACCGACAAGCCGCTCAAGTACCCGCAGATGTTCCGCCGCGCGGACCTGGTCGTCATCACCAAGACCGATCTGGGACCCTACGTGAACTTCGACGTGGCCCGGTTCGGCGAGTACGTCGGCCAGGTCAGCCCGCGGGCCATGATGATCAACCTCTCCGCCGTGACCGGCGCCGGCATGGAGTCCTGGTCCGGCTGGCTGACCAGCATGACCCCCGCGCCCGTACTAGGTATCTGCCACTGATGGCCCGATCCTGCTCACTGACGGTCCCGGGCCGCCGCCACCACGGCCTGCCCGAGGCTGATCCCCCCGTCGTTGCACGGCACCCGGGCGTGCACCAGAACCCGGAAGCCCCGCGCCTCCAGCCGGGCCACCGCCGCCCCGAGCACGGTCAGGTTCTGGAACACCCCGCCCGACAGCGCCACCGTCTCCAGTCCGTGCCGGTCCCGGATGGTTGCGCACCCGTCTTCGATCAACGACGCGACCCCTTGCTGGAAGCGCGCCGCGATCCTGGCCGGTGACGTGCCGCGAGCCAGGTCCCGCGCCGCCTGCCGGATCAGGTCCGCGCCCATGACCCGCAACGGCTCACCCGGCCCGATGCCCGCCCGGTAGCCGCCCATCTCAGCCAGGTCGGCGAGCTGTTCCAGCTCGATCGCGGCCTGGCCTTCGTAGTTGATCGTGTCGCGCACCCCCAGCAGCGCGGACACCGCGTCGAAGAGCCGTCCCGCGCTGGAGGTGAGCGGGGCGTTGATCCCCTTGCGCGCGAGCGTAAGCACGCTGTCCCAGCGATCCTGGTGCCGCCTGGCCACTGCGAGCCCACTGGTCTCACCAGTCACCGCGTTCCCGCCAGTCACCGCGTTCCCGCCAGTCACCGCGTTCCCGCCAGCCGCACCGCGGCCACCCGGATCACCAAGCAGGCCGTCTGGGAACGCGGCGTCCAGATACGCCGCGGCCATCCGCCACGGCTGCCGGACGGCGGCCGCGCCGCCGGGCATCGGGACCGGCGCCAGGTGCCCCACCCGGCGGAACTCGGCGAGATCCGCGATCAGGAACTCCCCGCCCCAGATGGTCCCGTCGGTGCCGTAGCCGGTCCCGTCGAAGGCGACCCCGATGACGGGACCTTCCGCGCCGTTGTCCGCCAGGCACGAGGCGATGTGCGCGTGGTGGTGCTGGACCCCCACCAGGTCGACGCCGTCCAGGTCGAGCGCGTACTTGGTGGAGAGGTAGTCCGGGTGCAGGTCGTACGCCACCACCTCGGCCTCGATGCCGAACAGCCGCCGGAAATGCTCGATGCCCTCGGTGAACGAGCGCAGCGTCTCGGCGTTCTCCAGGTCCCCGATGTGCTGTGAGATGAACGCGCGATCGCCTTTGGCCAGGCAGAACGTGTTCTTCAGCTCGGCTCCGCACGCCAGCACCGGGCGCCGGAACCGCGCGGCGACCCGCACCGGCTCGGGCACGTACCCGCGTGACCGCCGCAGCACCATTTCCCGGCCACCGAACGGGCGGGCCACGGAGTCGTCCGTCCGGATGTGGATTGCCCGGTCATGAGTCAGGAACGCGTCCGCGATCCCGGCCAGCCGCTGACAGGCGTCCTCGTCCCGGTACGCGATCGGCTCGTCGGAGACGTTTCCGCTGGTCAGGACGATGGGCCCGGCGACGGCATCGAGCAGCAGGTGGTGCAGCGGGGTGTACGGCAACATGAGCCCCAGCTGCCGGTTCCCCGGCGCCACCGCCTCCGCCACGGCCGTCCCGGCCTGGCGCGGCAGCAGCACGATCGGCCGCCGCGCGCTGCTCAGCACGCGTGCCGCCGTTTCGTCCACCTCGCATAGCTGCCGGGCCGCGGTCAGGTCCGGCACCATCACCGCGAACGGCTTGTCCTCGCGGTGCTTGCGCTCCCGCAGCGCGGCCGCGGCCTTCTCCGACGTCGCGTCGACCGCCAGGTGGTACCCGCCCAGTCCCTTGATCGCCAGGACCTGGCCCTCCCGCAGCAGCGCCGCCGTCGCGGCGATCACGCCCCCGTCCGCCGGTGTATCCATCACATCACCGGCCGGGCTGACCAGTGCCAGCGCCGGGCCGCACGCCGGGCAGCACGTGGGCTCGGCGTGGAACCGCCGGTTTCCCGGGTCCGCGTACTCCGCCGCGCACGCGGCGCACATCGTGAAGGTGGCCATCGTGGTGCGGGCCCGGTCGTAGGGAACGTCCCGGACGATCGTGAACCGGGGCCCGCAGTTGGTGCAGTTGATGAACGGGTAGCCGAACCGCCGGTCCACCGGGTCGGCCAGCTCGTGCAGGCAGTCCGCGCACGTCGCCATGTCCGCCGACACCAGCGCCTGGCGGGCCGCGCCTGGCCCGTTCGGCTCGCTCGCGACGATCGAGAACCCGGTGCCGCCGGCCGGCTCCAGGGCCCGCGTCCGCACCCGGTCGACCCGGGCCAGCGGCGGGGCGTCGTGCTCGAGCCGGCGCAGGAACTCGCCGATCACCGCAGATGGCCCCTCGACCTCCGCGAAAACCCCGTCGGCGTCGTTGCCGACGAGGCCGCCCAGGCCCAGCCCGGACGCTAGCGCGTACACGAACGGGCGGAAACCGACGCCCTGGACGATCCCCTCCACCCGGACGGCCGTCCGTACCCGCTCCGTCATCATCCCAGTGTGGCTGGGTGCCCCCTCAGGTTCCAGTGTGATCGCTGTCCGTCCTCGGCTCCGGCCGGGCGGAGGCTCTCGCCGGGCGCCGTTCGGTATGCCGGTGCCCGGAACGGTGCGCGGTGAACAGTTTCTTCAGCGCCGGGACCTCGGCCGGGTCGGCCAGCACCAGCACCTCGTCGCCGGCCGCGACCCGGGTGTCGGAGCGCGCCGGGACGAGCCGCCCGTGCCGGATGATGAAGATCACCCAGGCGTCCTCGCCGAACGGCAGGTCCTCGATCGACGCGCCCACGGCCGGTGCCCCGCGGGATACCCGGAAGCGGTGCAGGCCCTCCGGCTCCTCCCGGAAGCGCACGCCCAGGCTCCACGGTTCGGGGTCGATGGTGCGCAGCGGGACGTTCAGCCGGTGCGCGAACGTGGGTACGAGGCTGCCCTGGACCACGACGGAGAAGGCCACCACCACGAAGATGATCTCGTAGGCCCGGCTGGCCCCGCCGATTCCCGAGCCGACGATGTACGTACCGAGCAGCACGGGGACGGCACCCTTCAGCCCGGTCCACAGCAGGAACAGCCGTTCCCCGCGTCTCAGCTGGATCGGCAGCGTGATCAGGCCGACGAAGACCGGCCGGATCACGAAGGCGAGCAGCGCCCCGAGCGCCAGCCCGATGCTCCAGGCGTGGCCGGCGGGCAGCTGCCGCAGGCTGACGGTCAGGCCCAGCATGATGAACGCGACGATCTCGGCCAGGCTGGCCAGCGACGAGTGGAATCGCTCGATCTCCCGTTTGTACGGGGCGCGCTCGTCGCCGATCAGGATGCCGGCCACGAACACGGCCAGGAACCCGGACCCGCGCGCCACCGTCGCGAGCCCGAAGATCGCCAGCACCCCGGCCAGCACGCGGAGCGAGTACAGGCCCTCGTTCGGCAGCGGGACCCGGCGCATGAACTCGAGCAGCAGCCGGCCCCCGGCGATGCCGATCCCGGCGCCGACCGCCATCTGCAGCACAAAGGTCACCGCGATGTGCCCGGCCGCCGCGGCCGGGGAGCCGGTCGCCCCGATCAGCGCCACCAGCAGCGCGATGCCGACCGGGTCGTTGGCCCCGGATTCGCCCTCCAGCATGACGCCGGTGCGCCCGCCGACCTCACGCCGCCCCAGCACCGAGAACACCACCGCCGGGTCGGTCGGGGCCAGCGCCGTCCCCAGCAGCAGTGCGAGCCGCCACCCGATCCCGAACAGGAAGTGCGCCGCGATGGCCGCGGCCCCGGCCGTCACCACCGTCCCCGCGACCCCGATCCAGACACTGGCCCAGGCCACGCTCCGGAACCGCCGCCACCCGATGTGCATGCCCCCGTCGAACAGGATGAAGGCGAGCGCCACCGTGACCACGCGCTGGACGGTGCTGCCGGAAAGCCGCGCCAGGCTCGGGAACAGGTCCGACGCCCCGGCCGCGCAGACCAGGAAGAAGGCGGGGGCAGGCACCCGCAGCCGCTCGCTCAGCCGGTTGGACAGGACCGCCGCCGTGCCGACCAGGCCGATCACCAGGATGACCAGACCGAACGGCTCGATATCCGTCACCGGCGTCCTCCGTCCAGGGCGGAATCACGCCGACCAGACTTCCCGGCACCCCTCGCCCCACCCTAACGGGTCGCATACGCCCAGCCCGGAATGTGCGCGTGGAACCATGAGCGCATGAGGCTTTCCGGTCCGGAGGCGCGCCACCGCCTGGCCGGTTCCCGCGTGGCCCGCCTGGCCACCGCTTCCGCTGACGGGCAGCCGCACATCGTCGCCATCACCTTCGCCGTCGACGGTGACGTCATCTACACGGCGGTCGACCACAAGCCGAAGACGACCGCCAACCTGCGGCGGCTCCGCAACATCGCCGAGAATCCGAAGGTCAGCCTGCTCGCCGACCACTATTGCGATGACTGGGCCACCCTGTGGTGGGCCCGCGCCGACGGCCGCGCCGCCATCCTCACCGGCCCGGGCGAGATGAGCGCCCCGCTGGCCCTGCTGGCTGCGCGCTATCCGCAGTACCGGGCCGATCCGCCCGACGGCCCGGTCATCGCCGTCACCGTCGCCACCTGGACCGGATGGTCCTTCACCTGACCGGCGCCCACCTGACCGGCGCTGTCCGCTCTCCAGTACGACGTCCTCGCCGCTTCGGAAAATTACGTCGAATCCCACGCGGCCGACCTGCGGCAGTTCCTCCAGGCCGTCGGGTCCGGGCAGACCGCGCTGGCCGCCAAGCAGCCCGCGGCCCTGAAGGACATCGCCAACATCTACAGCAGCGGCCTCTCCCCGTCGCAGGTCACCGCGTCGGACCTGGCCGCCGCGGACAAGACCGGTTTCTAACCTGCTCGGGACTGTTGATCCCCCGGCGCCCGGCGCCGGGGGATCAACGCTATCTTCGGGGAACCGAAAAGCGACGAGCGCTCCGCCCGGCCACCCGGGACGCGCGGAGCGGGGCGCCGGATGACACAAAAGTGACCGTCAGCCTGAGAGACTGACGGGACCAGGGTGAACAGAGCGATTTCTTTAGCACTATCTTTTCTTCTTGGGCACATTCTTCTAAAGCACGCTGATTTCTCACCAGGCATGGCGGAAAGGGAGCTCGTGATGGCCGGTCAGGACCAGGCGCCCAAGGCGGTCGCGCAGGAGACGACCATCAGCGAAATCGAACAGGCCCGGGATGACCTGGCCCGCACGATTGACGCCATCGCCGACAAGGTCCGCCCGGCCAACGTCGCCCGGGGTGCCGCGGACAAGCTCCGGCAGCGCACGCAATCCGTGGATCCCAGGCTGGTCGGCGCGGGCGCGATCGTCGTGGTGGGCGTGGTCGCGTTCCTGGTCTGGCGCCGCCGCCGCTGAGCCGCCGCTGGCGGCCTACTCGCTGTCCTTGGTCAGCTCTTCGTATTCGGCGGCGCTCAGCAGGCCCGGCGGCAGGCCCTCGCTGCCGGAGCCGGCGGCCAGCCGCACCTTGAACATCCAGCCCGCCCCGTACGGATCGGCGTTGACGATGCCGGGGTCGTCTTCCAGGTCGCCGTTGATGTCGGTGACCTCGCCATCCACGGGCGAGTACAGGTCGCTGACGGACTTGGTCGACTCGACCTCCCCGCACGGCTCCTCGGCGGTGACGCTCGCGCCCTCAGCGGGCAGCGACACGTAGACCACGTCGCCCAGCGACCGCGCCGCGAAGTCGGTGATGCCGACCGTGGCGGTGGTCCCGTCAACGGACACCCATTCATGCTCTGTGGTGTAGTGCAGCTCGGCAGGAACGCTCATGCTCGCGATCTCCTATAAAAAGGCAGGTCAGTTAGGTCAGCTGATTCCGCCCGGCCCCTGATGTCCACCGCCAGTGCCGGCTTGGGGTCACGGGTGACGTCCGGCTCCAGGTACGCCATCGCGATCGGCGTGCCCAGGGTCGGCGACGGCGCGCCGCTGGTCACGGTTCCGCAGGGCTGGCCGTCGGCCAGGACCGCGTACCCATGCCGGGGGACCCGGCGGGAGGCGAGGGTGAGGCCGGCGAGGACCTTGCGCGGCCCGGACGTGGCCCGCTCGGCCAGCGCCCCGGACCCCACGAAGCCGTCCGGCTTCTCCAATTTGACCACTCGTCCCAGTCCAGCGTCATACGGCGTCACGTCTGGGCCGAGCTCGTTGCCGTACAGCGGCATGCCGGCCTCGAGCCGGAGCGTATCGCGCGCGGATAGGCCGGCTGGTACCAGGCCGGCCGGCGCGCCCGCGCCGGCCAGCGTGTTCCAGATCGGCTCGGCATCGTCGGGCGCGGAAAAGACCTCGAAGCCGTCTTCGCCCGTGTAGCCGGTGCGGGCCAGCCAGACCGGGCGCCCGGCGACGGTGGCCCGCATGCCAGCGTAGTACTTGAGGTCGCCCAGCGCCGCGTCGGTGAGCGGGGCCAGGATGCCCGCGGCCGCCGGGCCCTGGATCGCGATCAGCGCGTAGCCGGCGGTCTGGTCGGTGATCCGGGCGTCGAACCCCGCCGACCGGCGGCGCAGCTCGCCATCGACCGTGGCGGTGTTCGCGGCGTTCGCGACGACCAGGAACTCCTCGTCGGCGAGGCGGTAGACCACGAGGTCGTCGAGTACCCCGCCGTCCTCCGCGCACATCATCGTGTAGCGGGCGCGTCCCGGGGCCACCGCGGACAGCTGCCCGGTGAGGGCGTGATCGAGCGCGGCGGCCGCGTCCGGGCCGTTCACGATGATCTCGCCCATGTGCGACAGGTCGAACAGGCCGGCCGCCCGGCGCACGGCCAGGTGCTCCGCGGTCTCGCTGCCGTACCGCAGCGGCATCAGCCAGCCGGCGAAACCGGTCAGCGTCGCCCCGAGCTGCTCGTGCACCGCGCGCAGGGGCGTCGGCCGCGGTGGGCTTGTTTGGGGGTTCGGTGATGATCCAGTCACGACCGAATGGTATGCCGGTCGCATGGAGCTTCTCACAGATGATCAGATCACGGCCGAACTGGCTGAGTCGTCGGGCTGGACCCTGAAGGACGGGGAGATCACCCGGACGGTCCAGAAAAAGGACTTCAAGGAGGCGATCATTTTTGTCGGCGGCGTGGCCTGCCTGGCCGAGCAGGCCAACCACCACCCTGACATCCTGGTCCAGTGGAACAAGGTGACGCTGACCCTGTCGACGCACTCGGCGGGCGGCCTGACCGCGGCCGATTTCGGCATGGCCCGGCGCATCTCCAGCCTGGTCTAACGGCCAGCACCGCGTCCGCGCCGGGGAGCGCGGATGATTTGCCCGGGATGCGTGGGTCCGCGAGCCGGGGCCGGCCGCGGCCGGATAAGCTCATGAATCCGTGAGCGGACAAGCGCTGGACGCGCGATCGCGCCAGGAGGCTGAGCGCGGGAACCGGGGCCGGGAACGGGGAGGGTACGCGACCCGCCGTCGGCGGCTATCCGTCGTGCTGCCTGCGCTGGCCGGGTTGCTGGTGGTGCTGGCCGGGTGCACTGGGACCAGTACCGGGTCGTCCCCCGCGGCCAGTGCGTCCCCCGCGGCCAGTGCGTCCCCCGCGGCCACTGCGTCCGGCACCGGCGGGGCTTCGGCCGCCGCCAGCCGGGGCCTCATCCGGCTGGTGGTCATTCCCGGCCCCGTTCAGAACGGCAACGTCGACCCCCGGTACGACTGGGTGACGCCGTTCGAGCAGCGCACCGGCTGCCAGGTCGAGCTGAAGAACGCCAGCACCGACGCCCAGGCCATCAACTACATCAACCGCGGCGTCGGCCGGTCCTACTACAGCGGAGTTCTCGGTTCCCCGGAAGTGCTCGGGCAGCTCGTCAAGGTGAAGGCCCTCCAGCCGCTGAACGTCCAGCGCGTCACGGGGTACTCCCAGCTCAGCTCCCGGCTCCGTAACGCGCCCAGCGAGCTGTCCGGCGGCCAGGTCTACGGGCTGCCGTACAGCTGGGACTCCTACGTGACGGGCTACGACACGGGCAAGGTGAAGCCCGCCCCGCAGAGCTGGACGTCGCTGTTCGCCCCGGCCTCGGCCGCGCGCTACTCCGGGAAGATCACAATGCCGGACTCCCCGGTGACGCTGGCGCTCGCGGCGCTCTACCTGAAGTCGGCTCAGCCGTCGCTGGGCATTTCGGACCCCTTCGAGCTCACCAAGCCCCAGTTCGCCGCGGCCCAGCAGGCGGTGAGCGCGGTCCGGCACCACGTGGACACCTTCTGGTCGCAGGACAGCTCGGTGATCGGGCAGCTCGGCGACGGGCAGGATCTGCTCGGCGCCGTTCTCAGCCATCAGATCGTGCAGATGTCCCGGGCGGGCCTGCCCACCGCGGGCGTGCCGGTCCCCACCACGGCGGCCGGGTCCGGTTCGGCGGTCGTGAACGTGCTGTCGTGGATGATGACGTCTCAGGCCTCGAACAGCCCATGCATGTACCAGTGGCTTTCCTGGTCGGCCTCGGCCTACGTGCAGGAACGCGTCTCCGCGTGGACCAGCACCGCGCCCGCGAATCCGGCCGCCTGCCGGGGCCCCGCCGCCGCCAACTGCACCGAGTACCACGAAGCGAGCCTGGACACCGCGCGGAACCTGGTCTTCGAGCACCTCCCAGTCGGCGACTGCGGGAACGGGCAAACCGGCTGCACGGACTACTTCCAGTGGCAGACGGCCTGGCAGCGCGTCACCGGCGAGCCCGGCCCCGGCCAGCAGCGCGGGATAGCCGCGCCCGGCCCGCTCGCAGCGGGCACTCGTCCGCTAGGCGTGGTCCGTGACCCGGTCCGCGGAGGGCTCCGTTACCAGGGGTAACGGATACCCACGTCCGTTAGGGAAAATTATGGGCGCCGGCGGGTTCGCGGTCCGGGCCACCGAGAGGCCAGAATGGGTCCGTGGAAGCTTCCGCAGGCGGCTCGGCCGCCCACGGTGCCCGGCCGCGGGATGTCGTCATCCTCGGCTCGACCGGGTTGATCGGTACCCAGGCGCTGGACGTGATCCGGCGGAACCCGGACCGGTTCCGGGTGGCCGGGCTCGCGGCCGGGGGCGGCAATCCCGCCCTGCTCGCCCAGCAGGCCATCGAGTTCGGCGTGCCGTCGGTCGCCGTGGCCCAGCCGAGCGCGCGGGCTGACGTGCTCGCCGCCCTGTCCGCGGAGGCACTGAACCCGGACGCCCTGACCGGGGAGGGCCTGACCGCGGAGGGACTTTCCGCGGCGCGACTGTCCGCGGGGGCCCGGTCCGCACAGAGCGGCTGGGCGACTGTGACTCCGCAGGCGCCCCAGGCCGCGCGCGGGCGGGCGGCAATCCGGATCCCCGAGGTGCTCGCGGGCCCCGAGGCCGTCACCGCCGCCGCCGCGTGGCCCTGTGACGTCGTGCTGAACGGCGTGACCGGCGCGGTCGGCCTGGCTGCGACGATCTCCGCGCTGGACGCCGGGCGCACCCTCGCTCTCGCCAACAAGGAGTCGCTCATCACCGGCGGCTCACTGGTCACCCAGCGGGCCGCTCCCGGGCAGATTGTCCCGGTCGACTCCGAGCACTCCACGATCGCGCAGTGCCTGCGCGGGGGTGCCCCGGACGAGGTGCGCCGGCTCGTGCTCACCGCGAGCGGCGGGCCGTTCCGCGGCTGGAGCCGGGACCGGCTGGCCACGGTCACGCCCGAGCAGGCCCTGTCCCACCCCACCTGGAACATGGGGCCGTCGAACACGCTGAACAGCGCCACCCTGGTCAACAAGGGCCTGGAACTGATCGAGGCGTACCTGCTGTTCGGCGTGGACCTGGACCGCATCGCTGTCGTCGTCCATCCCCAGTCGATCGTGCACTCCATGGTCGAGTACACCGACGGGGCCACGATCGCGATGGCCAGCCCGCCGGACATGCGGCTGCCCATCGCGCTGGCCATGGCCTGGCCCGACCGGGTCCCGGATGCGGCGCCCGGGCTGGACTGGACCAAGGCGGCCACCTGGACGTTCGAGCCGCTCGATGAGGAGGCGTTCCCCGCCGTCCGGCTCGCCCGCGAGGCGGCCGCCGCGGGCGGCACCGCGCCGGCCGTCTATAACGCGGCCAACGAGGAGTGCCTCGATGCCTTTATGGCCGGGAAGATCCCATTTACCGGGATCGTCGACACGGTGGCCCGGGTAATCTCGGAGCACGACGTGTCCCGGGTGGGCGTTGCCACCCTGGAGGACGTGCTCGCGGTCGATGCGTGGGCGCGGCGGCGGGCGCGGGAGCTAAACAGCGAGGGAGAGACAGCTTCATGAGGCAGGAGCAACTGTGAGCCTGCTCGGCTGGGTTATCTTCATTGCCGCCTTGCTCTTTTCCGTCATGCTGCACGAGTTCGGCCACTTCGCCACGGCCAAGAAGTTCGGCATGAAGGTCACCCAGTACTTCGTCGGCTTCGGCACGACGCTGTGGTCGACGAAGCGGGGCGAGACCGAGTACGGGATCAAGGCGCTGCCCCTCGGCGGATTCGTCAAGATCACCGGCATGACCTCGATGGACGAGGTCGACCCGGCCGATGAGCCGCGCTCGTTCCGCCGGCATCCGGCCTGGCAGCGCCTGATCGTGCTGTTCGCCGGGTCGTTCATGCATTTCGTGCTGGCCTTCGTGCTGTTGTTCCTGCTGGCCGCCATGATCGGGCTGGACAACAACAACACCACCCAGCTCGGCCCGGTCAGCTCGTGCGTCCCCGCGAACGCCAAGGCCTTCAGCACCGGGACGTGCGCCCCCGGCGACAGCCCGTCTCCCGCGAAGGCGGCCGGCCTGCGTGCGGGCGACAAGGTCGTCTCGTTCGACGGCAAGCCGGTGAGCACCTGGACCGCGCTCGGCAACGACATCCGCGACACGCCGGCGCATCGGACCGTACCGGTCGTTGTGATCCGGAACGGACATCAGCACACGCTCCACGTCACGCTGGCCTCCGTGAGCGGGAGGTCCGGGTCCTACCTCGGAATCCAGGATTCCAACGTCTTCCAGCGCTACAGCCCGGTCCGTTCGGTCACCTACGCGGGATCGATGTTCGGCCAGGTGCTGACCGGTTCGGCCAAGGAGATCGGCAACCTCCCGTCGGCCATCCCGCACCTGTTCGCCAAGAACCGCGCGAGCACGTCGGCGGGCCAGGTCACCAGCGTGGTGGGCGCGGGCGAGATCACCGGCTCCGTCGTGTCGGCGAACGTTGGCTGGCAGGTCAAGGTCGACTACGTCCTGCTGATCATGGCCTCGCTGAACATCTTCGTCGGCGCGTTCAACCTGGTGCCGCTGCTGCCGCTGGACGGCGGCCACATCGCCGTCGTGATCTTCGAGCGCCTCCGGGCCTGGTTCGCGCGCCTTCGCGGCCGGTCCGACCCGGGCCTGGTGGACATGACGAAGCTCGTCCCGGTCAGCGTGGGCGTGTTCGCCATCCTCGTATTCTTCGGCGTCATCCTGATCCTCGCCGACCTGGTCAACCCCATCCGCCTCACCTAGCGTGGCTGGGTAGGCTGGGCCCCGCGGGTCAGCCGCCGTGGCGTGGGCTCGATGCCAGCGCGGTAGACGGCACGGGTGGACGGCGCGCGAACACCGCGGGAAGGCTCCGTGACGCAAGCGTCAGTCAAGGCCGGTGTGCCGTACGTGGTGGCAGGCTGGTCCTGGGAGACTGGTAGATGGACCGGAGACGGTGCCGGGCTCCGCGGGGAGCGCCAGCCTGGCCGTCGGCCCGGCCAGCGACACTACCGCAGGGATACCGACTAATCGATCGGATGGGGAAGATGAGCATTGACCTCGGTCTGCCGGACACGCCGCCCAGGCCGCTCGCCGAGCGCAGGGTCTCGCGGCAGGTCATGGTGGGGTCCGTGCCGGTGGGCGGTGGCGCGCCCGTCTCGGTTCAGTCGATGGCGACGACGCTGACCGCCGATGTGAACTCCACGCTCCAGCAGATTGCCGAGCTCACGGCCTCCGGCTGCCAGATCGTCCGGGTGGCCGTTCCCTCGCAGGACGACGCGGACGCGCTTCCCGCGATCGCCAGGAAGTCCCAGATCCCCGTGATCGCGGACATCCACTTCCAGCCGAAGTACGTGTTCGCCGCCATCGGCGCCGGCTGCGCCGCGGTCCGCGTCAACCCGGGCAACATCAAGGCCTTCGACGACAAGGTTGGCGAGATCGCGCGCGCCGCCAAGGACGCGGGCATCCCCATCCGGATCGGCGTCAACGCCGGATCACTGGACAAGCGCCTGATGGCCAAGTACGGCAAGGCGACGCCCGAGGCCCTGGTCGAGTCCGCGCTATGGGAGTGCTCCCTGTTCGAGGAGCACGACTTCCGCGACATCAAGATCTCGGTCAAGCACCACGACCCGGTGGTCATGATCAACGCCTATCGCCTGCTCGCGCAGAAGTGCGACTACCCGCTGCACCTCGGCGTGACCGAGGCCGGTCCCGCCTTCCAGGGCACGATCAAGTCGGCGGTGGCGTTCGGTGCGCTGCTGGCCGAGGGCATCGGCGACACCATCCGCGTCTCGCTGTCGGCCCCGCCGGTGGAAGAGGTCAAGGTCGGGATCGGCATCCTGGAGTCCATGGGCCTGCGCCAGCGCGGCCTGGAGATCGTTTCCTGCCCGTCCTGCGGGCGCGCCCAGGTCGACGTCTACAAGCTGGCCGACGAGGTGACCGCGGGCCTCGAGGGGCTGGAGGTTCCGCTGCGCGTGGCCGTCATGGGCTGCGTCGTCAACGGCCCCGGCGAGGCGCGCGAGGCCGACCTCGGCGTGGCGTCCGGCAACGGCAAGGGCCAGATCTTCGTCCGCGGCAAGGTCATCGCGACCGTGCCCGAGTCCAAGATCGTGGAGACCCTCATCGAGGAGGCCATGCGCCTCGCCGAGGAAGAGGACCTCCCCACCGGCGAAGCCGGTTCCCCCTCCGTCACCGTCTCCTGATCCCCCGCGTCGGCTCCCGCCCTCTCCGCGCGCTCCGAGGGGCAGCTTGTGCGGGCGGCAGTCCGGCGCGAGCACCTGGTTGCCGAGGAAGCAGGGACTCAACTCGAGGGCCCTCATGTGCGGCATGCGGCAATCCAGCAGACGGGCGCAGGCAGAAGCGCAAAGTGGCACGCAGCAGTACGAAGTAGCGGGGCCACGCTCAGCGTGACCCCGCTCCCCAATGGCCCGAGCCCTGCGCGTCGTTCCCGCGCCCGCCCGGGCTGTCCCCATCCCCGGTGCTGACCGGCACCGGCGTCTTGCCGGACCAGCCAGTTAGCCGCGGGCCACCCGAGCTGCGGGCATGCCCTCGGCCACGATGATCTCGCTGACCTTCTCGGAGGCCGCTTCGCGGATCCCGGACGGGAGCTCGTCGTCGGTAACCAGCACGTCGACCTCGTTGAGGTTCGCGAACGAGCTCAGGCTGACCAGTCCCCACTTGGTGTGGTCAGCAACCACGACCACGCGGCGGGCCAGCTTGATGAACGTGCGGTTCGTCTCGGATTCGGCCAGGTTAGGAGTGGTGAGCCCGGCGTCCGGGTCGATCCCGTGGCAGCCGAGGAACAACGTGTCGAAGTGGAGTGACCGGACGGTCAGGTCGGCAACAGGACCGACCAGCGCGTCCGACGGAGTGCGGATGCCTCCGGTCAGGATGACTGACGTGTGTGACCCGTTGGTGGGCCGTGCGCTGCTGAACAGGTTCATCACGCGCAGCGAGTTGGTCACAATCGTCAGTCCGGGGACGTCGAGGAGGCACTGGGCCAGCGCGAACGTCGTGGTGCCGGCGGACAGGGCGATTGCGGTGCCGGGCTTGACCAAACTGGCCGCTGCCCTCCCGATCGCTGCCTTTTCCGGCTGCTCGAGTACGAGCTTGGCCTCAAAGCCGGGCTCGTGACTGCTGGTTGGTGTTCCGGGCAGAACTGCTCCGCCGTGAACCTTCTCGATCAGGCCGTCTCTTGCGAGGGCCTCCAGGTCCCGGCGGACGGTCATGTCCGAGACTCCGAGTTGCTGGGTAAGATCGCTGACTCTTGCGCTGCCGTCGCTGCGGACAGCCTGGAGGATCAGCGACTGCCGATGCCGGGCAAGCATCCGTAGCCTCCTCTTTCATGCGGAGGCGCCGCCGGGCCCGTGCCCGGGTGGCGCCCAAGTCCGCCATCCGTCTCTTCTGAGACGTTCATATTCACTGTTCGGTTCCGGTTGCGGCTGTCGGATGCACAGAGTGACGACGTGGTTGACTGTGAGCAAACACGACTAGCCGTCGCCGAACTCATTGTGAACCCCCACGACCGAAAATGTCCTCTTCTGAGGATAACGTCTAGCGGCGGCGATGGTTCCTGTGCCATTCACCGCCGGAACCCCCCTCCCGGCGATAGGGTTACTGTGCGAAGTTAAACGATTATCTTCTGACAACAGTTCGAATCTAGTCACATTGTCTCTGAAGAACCTCTGAACTAACAGAGTGCATGATCAAAACGTCCTCAGGCCGCTCAGCGGTCACTTCGGAGGGCTGCCAGCATCGCTGCTCAGCGTGGCGATTGTGTTTCGCGTTCGTTGCCAAACAGTTACTTGTTAGCGCTAACATCCTCATGATGTTTAACTCTGTTATAAGTGAGGCAGAGATTGCTTTGTGGTTACGTTGAGCTGTCTGGGCCTCATGCACACCCTGAAGGGGTTGTGCCCAGTCAGCCTGCGCCAACCGGCACTCCGGGAGCAATACCCGAGGCCAGCGGCGGGCGGCCGCCTCCTGGGGCGCTCCGGCGTGAGCGCCGGATGGTCCGGCGCCCGGGCCGACGTCGCCTGGACCGCCCGCGTCCGGGCCGCCCATGTCCGGGTCACCGGCATCAGCGTCCGGCCGGTACCGCCACGACGGACGGAGGTCCTGCTTGTCCCCGGTGACGTCTCGCGCGATGTGTTCCCGCACAGTCTGCCCCCGGGGCGGCGGGAGCGCCAGAGCCGGGAAAGCCAGACCGGAGCACCGCCAGGATCGGGTCCAGATCGGATCCCGGTGACGGCCGAATCCCGGCTGCCCAGGGTTTGCGTGGTGTCTTGACATGCGATCATGAGCAGCTTTAGCGTCTACGGCGTTCCGTCGGACTTGGGCCTATCCCGATGCCGGCCACGAATCAGCGATACGCCGTGCCGCACAAATGCGCAGGGCCGGACAGCGGAAGCGTTTTCCGCCCGCGCCACGACTTCGTCGGAAAATGCTGTCAACGCAGTGGGTCCGCCTCGGGACAGTGAGTGTCCCGAGACAATTCCATGGAGGTCCAGATGAAAGAAAAAGTCGACCCTATAGTCGACGAGGCGATAGAGACCCTCGACATGAAGGACGGGCCTGCGCGCCGCAAACTGCTGAAGGGCGCGGGACTGTTCAGCGCGACGGCGGCGGCTTCGGCGCTAATTTCGGCCTGTACCTCCTCGTCGAGCAGCACTGCGGGCACCACCAAAAGCACGGTGGGAAACTTCCCCAGCACGCCGAAGTGGCAGTTCTGGTTCGTTAACCACGTCACGACAAACCCGTTCTTTACCCCCACGCAGTACGGCCTGCAGGATGCCGCAGCGCTGCTCGGCCTGCCCACGCCAAAGTGGGGCGGCTCGGAAACCTCGACCGTCTCGCAGATGACGAACTACATGAGCACCGCCATTTCCGCGAAGGCAGACGGCATTGCCGTGGCGGTCATCGACGCGAACGCGTTCACCTCGCCGATCGCGAATGCCCTGCAGCAGGGAATCCCGGTGCTTTCCTACAACGCGGACGGCACCTTCGTGAACGGCCAGCCCAAGATCGGGTCCAACCGTCTGGCCTACGTCGGCCAGGCGCTCTACATCTCGGGCCAGCAGATGGGCAATGAGATCGCCAAGCTCATCCCGGGTGGCGGCGACATCGTCATCTTCATCGCCACCCCCGGCACGGGCAACATCCAGCCGCGGTACGACGGCGCCGCCTCGGTGCTGAAGCCCAAGGGCTTCACCATCGCCGAGGTGGCCACCGGCGCGGAGACGGCGCAGGAACAGCCGGCGGAGAAGGCGTACCTGCTCGGCCACAAGAGCCTCAAGGGCGCCTTCGCGGTGGACGCGGGCTCGACCGAGCTCCTCGGCACCTCGCTGCAGAGTGCTGGCCTGAAGATCCCGTCCGGCGGGTTCGACACCCTGGGTAACACGCTGTCGAACATCCAGAGCGGCCTGATGGACTTCACCATCTACCAGGACCCGTACCTGCAGGGCTTCCTGCCGGTGCTCTACATGTACCTGTACAACCTGTCGGGTGGCACCCTGACCCCGCCAGACACCGACACCGGCCTGACGATCATCACCAAGGACAACGCGGCCCAGTACGCGAAGGCCAGCCGGTTCCAGGGCTCCACCACGGCGCAGAAGTACATCCCGCGCCCGTCCGGCGCCATCACCTCGCTGCCGGCCACTACGAGCACGTGACGCCCGCACCGGCGGCAGGCGCGCCCCCCATCCGACGAGGGTGAGCCGCCTGCCGTCGGTGCCTGGCCCACCTCACCGTCCGGGTTGATGATGGGTGTAAGACTGGTTGGCGTGGCCCGCCGGCGCGCCTGGCCCCACCGGACCCAGCGGCTTCGCGGGCTTCCCAGGCTCACGCGCGCGACGGCCGGGACCGCGTAGGACCGATGTAGAGAACGGAAGAGGAAAGTGAGCGAAGCCGTAGAGAACAGGACTGACCGTCCGGGCGGCGACCCAGGGGGCGCTGCGCCGGGACCTGGGGCCTTCAGCTTCGTCAGAATGAGCGGCGCGGCGTTCCTGCGCCAGCGCGAGGCGACCGTGCTGGTGGTCACGATCGCGCTCATCATCTACTTCGCGCTCGCTTCCTCCAACTTCCTCGGCAAGTCGAACCTGACCACCTGGCTGTCGCAAGACGCGGCGCCCATCATCATCATCGCGATCGGCGAAGTGCTGCTGCTGATCTGCGGCGAGATCGACCTGTCCGTCGGGTTCATCTACACGTTCTCGGCGTTCCTCATGCACTACCTGATCGACTTCTACCATTTCCCGGGTCTCCTCGCGATCCTGATTTCCCTGCTCATGGGGCTGACGGTGGGCTGGATCAACGCCTTCCTGACCGTCACGGTCGGGTTGCCGTCGTTCATCACCACACTGGGCACCGGATTCGTGCTGCTGGGCCTGGTCAACACCACCTCGCACGCGCAGCCGTCGCCGATCCCACCCGCCGTGGAGGGCATCGGGCACTGGATCGGCAGCTTCGGCTGGGCCGAGTTCAGCTGGGCGGTGGCCCTGGTGATCCTCTTCCACATCATCCTGACCCGGACCCGATGGGGCCTGCACACCGTCGCGGTCGGCGGTAACCTGCTCGGCGCGCAGGAGGCCGGCATCAAGGTCAAGCGGATCAAGTACGGCAACTTCATGATCACCGGCCTGCTCGGCGCGTTCGTCGGCCTGCAGGTCGCGTTCCAGACGAACACGATCGACCCGACATCGGGCGGGTACACCCCCATGTTCTACGCGGTGACCGCCGCGGTCATCGGCGGCACGGCCATGCTCGGCGGGGTGGGCACGATCCTGGGCGCCTTCCTGGGCGCGATCGTGCTGGCCACCCTGACCGACGGGTTCAGCATCATCGGCATCAGCGCCAACCCGCTGGACATCATCTTCGGTGGCGCGATCCTCATCGCCATGATCGCGAACGTGCAGCTGGCCAAGCTGCGGGAAGCGGGACGAAGCTAATGACCACCACCACCCCCGAGGGCGCCGCGGCGAGCGCGGCGGCGGGCGACGACATCCTGCGCGTCGAGCACATCTCCAAGCGGTACGGAGCGGTGACCGCGCTGACCGACGTGAGCATGCACCTGGGCCGGGGCGAGGTGCTCGGCCTGCTCGGCGACAACGGCGCGGGCAAGTCGACCCTGCTCAAGATCCTCTGCGGCTTCCAGCCGCCCACCACCGGGCGGATTCTGCTCGAAGGCCAGGAAGTTGTGTTCAAGAGCGTCGATGACGCCCGGGCGCGGGGCATCGACGCCGTTTACCAGGACCTCGCGCTGGTCAACCAGCTCAGCGTCTTCCACAACATGTTCCTGAACCGGGAACAGGTCAACGGCCCGATCCTGAACAACCGGTCCATGCGCAAGCTGGCCCGCCACCACCTGGACGAGATGGGCATCAAGATCGCGTCGGTCAACGTCGAGGTGGCCAAGCTGTCCGGTGGGCAGCGCCAGGCCATCGCCGTGGCTCGTTCGGTCTACTCCAGCCCCAAGATCCTGCTCCTGGACGAGCCGCTGGCGGCGATGGGCGTCAAGGAAGGCGCCATCATCCTCGACCTGGTCCGCGAGCTGAAGGAGCAGGGCGACGTCTCGATCATCATCATCGCGCACAACTACGGCCAGGTGCTGGAGGTGTGCGACCGGGTGAACCTCATCCAGCACGGCGAGATCACCTACGACAAGCGCAGTGCCGAGACCTCGGTGACGGAGCTGACCGAGATGGTCGTCGCCGAGTACCGCAAGGCACTCGAGGAGCGTCAGCGGCTCGGCGAGCACCCGCACATCCCATCGTGACGGTCCCGCCCGGCGGGGGCCCTGTGCTCCCACCCGGCGACGGTGCTTTCCGGGACGTAACGCGTCTGGCGGTGCTGGCGTCCGCATCAAGCCCCTTCGGGCAAGATGGCTGACATGCCGTTGCGCCACCGGATTCGCTGGGCCCGTCGCGCCCGCCCCGCCCATCGCGCCGTCCCCGCCCGTCGCGGCTGTCCCGCCGTCACGCTGACCGTCGCCCTGTCGGCCGCTGCTGCCGTCGCCCTCGCCGGCTGCACCTCGACCTTGTCGGGCTCCTCCGGCGGCAGCTCAGCCAGCTCAGCGGCGCCCAACAGTGGTCAGGCGGCCTCGCTGCAGTGGAGTTCCTGCTCCCTCAACGGCGCCGCGGGCATCCCCATGAAGTGCGCGAACCTGCAGGTTCCGCTCGATTACCGGCACCCGTCCGGGCGGAAGATCACGATCGCGCTGTCGGAGGTCCCGGCGACAGCCCCGGCCAGTCAGCAGCAGGGCGATCTGCTGGTCAACCCCGGCGGTCCCGGCGGCCCGGGCCGGACGCTGGCCGCGGCCGTGGCCCAGGGCCTGGACCCGAACGTGGCCGCCGAGTACAACATCATCGGCTTCGACCCGCGCGGTGTGGGCGCCTCGGTGCCCGCGCTGCACTGTGACCCGAACTTCTTCGCCGGGGTCAGGCCCAACTACATCCCCGCCAGCGCGGCCGCCGAGCAGGTCCTGATCAACCGGGCCAAGGCGTACGCGGCCGGCTGCGAGCAGCGGTTCGGCCGGCTGCTGCCGTACCTGACCACGCAGGACGCGGCCCGGGACCTCGATTCCATCCGGGTGGCGCTGAACCAGCCGAAGATCAACTACTACGCCTTCTCCTACGGCACCTACCTCGGCGAGGTGTACGCGACGCTGTTCCCGAACCGGGTGCGCCGCATGGTGCTGGACAGCACCGTCGACCCGCAGGGCGTCTGGTACGCCGACAACATCGACCAGGATTACGCCTTCCAGGCCCGGATGGAGGCGTTCTTCGGCTGGGTGGCCCGGTACGACAGCTCGTACCGCCTGGGCTCGACCGCGGCGCAGGTCCAGCAGGCGTGGTACACGGCCCGGACGCGGCTGGCCGCACAGCCGATTACCAGCCCGAACGGCCCGCTCATCGGCGCCGACGAGTTCGACGACACGTTCCTGCAGGGCGGGTACAACAACACGCTCTGGCCCGGCCTGGCCCAGGCCCTGTCCGCCTACCTGGTACAGAACACGGCCAGCCCGATGGTGGCCCAGTACCAGCAGAACGGCGTGCAGGTCGAGAACGAGTTCGCCATCTACAACGCCGTGCAGTGCTCCGACGTGAACTGGCCGCGCAGCTGGGCAAAGTGGGACAGCGACACGCGGAAGGTCTACTCGGCGGCCCCGTTCCAGGCCTGGGACAACGCCTGGTTCAACGCCGCGTGCGCGTTCTGGCCGGTGAAGGGGCCCGCGCAGCCGATGAAGATCGGCGCCAGCGGGCTGCCGGGCATCCTCATGCTGCAGGGCACGCTGGACGCGGCCACGCCGTACGCCGGCGCCCAGGCGGCGCACACGGCGCTGCCGACCGCGCGGATGGTCGTGGTCCAGGGCGGCGGTAACCATGGGCAGTCGCTGGAGAGCCCCGCGGACGGCTGCGTCCAGGGCTACCTCAACCGCTATCTGGCGAACGGGGCCCTGCCCACCCAGCCGGGAGCGGTGAACGCCACCTGCGTGCCCGTCCCGGACCCGAACCCGGCCGGCTGAACTCCGCGCGGCGGCGTAGCCGGTCCGTGATCACGTAGTGGGCTCCTCGGCTGACATGGCGCGGCCCCGCCCAGCTAGGCTGGACCAGTGCTCCGCGTGAAACCGGCACGGCCCGGGCCGCTGCGCATCCTCGATGATCGCGATCGCGGCGAGGTGCTCAGCATCTGCGACCAAGAGCCGGTTACGAACGTCTTCGTTGGCGCCCGGGTACACGCCGTGGGCCTGAACCCGGCCCGCCTCGGCGCGCAGATCTGGGGTCACTATGCCGGCAGCCGGCTGACCTCACTGTGCTACGCGGGGGCCAACCTGGTTCCGGTCGCTGCGACCCCCGAGGCCATCACCGCGTTCGCCGAGCGCGCCAGGCTGCAGGGACGCCGCTGCTCGTCACTGGTCGGCCCGGAGCGCGACGTGTCCGCCCTGTGGCGGCTGCTGGGGCCGCACTGGGGGCCGCCGAGGGACGTCCGCGCCGTGCAGCCGGTGCTGGCCATGTCCGGGCCGCCCGCGTGCGCCGCGGATCCGCTGGTCCGCCGGGTGCGGCCGGACGAGCTGAACGTGCTGATGCCCGCCTGCGTCGCCATGTTCACCGAGGAGGTAGGCGTCTCGCCGATCGCCGGTGACGGCGGCGCGACCTACCGGGCCCGCGTGTCAGAGCTCATCCGGGCCCGGCGCGCCTTCGCCCGGATCGAGAACGGCCGGGTCATCTTCAAGGCGGAGATCGGCTCGGTCACCCCGCACGCGTGCCAGGTGCAGGGCGTGTGGGTCGATCCCGAGCGCCGCGGCGAGGGCCTGGCCGCGGCCGGGATGGCGGCCGTCGTGCGGGAAGCCCAGCGGAGCATCGCCCCGGTGGTGTCGCTGTACGTCAACGACTTCAACACCCCCGCCCGCGCCGCGTACCGCCGGGCGGGATTCGCGCAGGTCGGTACGTTCATGTCGGTGCTGTTCTAGCCGTTCTCCAACCCGGGGGATGACACCCCGGAGCCCCCACGCTGCGCTTCGCGCCCCGCGGTGGTACTTCGCCGAGACACCGGCCACTCGCCCGGGCACAAGGCCCGGACTCGCTGGGCCGGTCACGAGCGCCTCGCCGTAACCCCGCCACGGTTCCCGGCGATATCATCGGCCACTCACCGGGCCGAAGGCCCGGGTCGTAGGGCGGTCGGAGCTTCGCTCCGCCTCTCCCCGTAATCCGGGCCTGGTTCAGTCGCGCTCGCGGATCGTCCGCAGGTGCTCGATGACCCCGGCGTAACCCTCCCGCAGCGCCGCGAGCTGGCCGTCGTCCAGCAGGCTGATGAAGTGACGGCGGACGCTTTCCACGTGGTGCGGGGCCACCCGCTCGATCGTGGCCATGCCCGCGTCGGTCAGCACCGCGAACAGCCCGCGCTTGTCACCCGGGCAGGAGTCGCGGCGGACGAGCCCGCTCGCCTCCATCCGGGTGATCTGGTGGGACAGCCGGCTCCGGGACTGAGCCGTCGCGTCGGCCAGGTCGGTCATCCGCAGCCGGTGCTCGGGAGACTCGGACAGCACGACCAGGATCTCGTAGTCGTTGATGCTCAGCCCGAACGGGTGCAGATCCCGGTCCAGTTGCCGGGTCAGCAGCTTGCTGGTGGCCAGGTGCGCGCGCCAGGCTGCCTGCTCCTCCGGCGTCAGCCAGCGGGGCGCCCCGGGGGCCGGTGCCCCGGGGCCGCCATTCACGCCGCTGGCGTCCGTTTCCTTCTCCAGCGTCCCCATAACGGGAAACTTACCCCGCGTGGCCAGCAGATCATCCCGCTCCCTCACACTGAGCTGACCGCATCCTCGTAGTCCAGCCGGGGGGACCGGCCGAACCAGGCGCCCTCGCCGGGCTTGCCGATGTTGACGACCGCGAGCACGGTCAGGCGCCCGTCACCGAAGAACTCGGCGTTGATGCCGTCGGCGTCGAAGCCCGTCATCGGGCCCGCGGCCAGCCCGGCCGCGCGGACCCGAGGATGAAGTATCCCATCTGGAGCGTCGCGTTGAACCGCGCGAAGGCGATGCGCCTGGCCTCGTCGGCGAAGGCGTCCTTCGCGTTCGGCCGGTGCGGGACCAGCTTGGGCAGGTGCTCGTGAAAGTCCAGGTCCGCGGCGAGGATCGCGACCAGCGGCGCGGTCGCGGTCTTCGGCTGGTTGCCGGGCGCCATGTGCTTGACCAGGCGCTCGCGCGCCTCTGGCGAGCGCGCCAGGACGATCCGCAGCGGCTGGGTGTTCATCGAGGTCGGCGCGTACTTCACCAGGTCGTACACGGCGCGCATCTGCTCGTCGCTGACCGCCTCGTCGGTAAAGGTGTTCGCCGTCCGGGCCTCGCGGAAAAGCAGATCCTGAGCCTCGGCGCTGAGCGTGAGGCCGTCCTCTGGTTCGGTCAAGGTCACCGTCATCGCGGGATCCCTTCTGGGTGCATCCATCGTGTTTCGTTCTGTGGCCTCTACAACTTGCATGAACCTTCAAGTATTTCCGGCCGGGCGGTCCGGTGCTGCCGGGAGACGCGAACACCCCGGGCCGGGATGGCGGCCGATAACTTCCGCGCGGGCGTGGCACGATCAGAGGGTGCGACTCGACATCGAAGAGGCGACGACCAGCGCCGACCTGCGCGCGCACAATCTGGCGCGGCTGCTCCGGGCGGTCCACGACGGCGGCGGCGCGCGGACCCGCGCCGAGCTCACCCGCCAGCTCAGCCTGGCCCGGGGGACGGCGACTGTGCTCGTGCGCGACCTGGCCGACCGCAACCTCATCGAGGAACTTCAGGCCCGGGCCGATGAGGCCGTGCACCGCTCCCGCGGCCGGCCGACCGGCGTGCCGTCCCCGCACCCGAACGGCCCGGTCGCCCTGGCCGTCGATCTGCGTGACGACTCCTTCTCCATCGCGTCCTTCGAGCTCACCGGGCGCGGGAACATGCTGGAGCGGCAGGAGCGCCGGTCCGCCTCGGGTACGGACCTGCTGAACAGCCTCCGCCAGCGGCTCGTCGCGCACCGCGGCGTCCTGGGCCCGCGGCTGATCGGGATCGGCGTGGCCGTGCCGTCCCCGGTGAGCCAGGGCCGCATGGTCCAGCCCGGGCTGGCCGCCTGGGACGGGGTGGACGTGTCGGAGGTCCTGGCCGTCGGTCCCATTCCGGTGCTGGCCGGCAACGACGCGCGGCTGGCCGGCCTGGCCGAGGCGCGGCGCGGTGGGCTGCGTGACCTGTCTGTCGCGCTGCACCTGCACCTGGCCACCGGCGTCGGCGGCGTGCTGCTGTCCGGCGGGGTGCCGCTGACCGGGGCGCACGGGGCCGCGGGAGAGTTCGGCCACCTGCCGCTCACCGGCGGCACCGAATCGTGCCGCTGCGGCGGCGTCGGCTGCTGGGAACTGGATGCGGGCAGTCACGGCCTGCTCCGCCGGGCCGGGCGTCCCGAGCACGGGGACCGGGTGGAGCTCGCTCTCGGCGTGATCAGGGACGCCCCCCGTCAGCCCACGTGGGCCCGCGCGCTCGCCGACGTGGCGGGCGCGCTGGGCCGCGGCATGGGTTCCCTGGTCAACGCGCACGACCCCGAGGCCATCGGCCTTTCCGGCCTGGGCCGCGACATCTACCAGGCCGCGCCGGACGCGGTCCGCGCCGGGTACGTCTCCACGCTGATGCGGTTCCGCCGGGACGCGCCACCGCCGCTGATTCCCTCGCGGCTCGGCGACCTGGGCGTGCTGACCGGCGCGGCGGAACTCGTCTTCGACGCCTTCCTGACCCCGCGCGGCCTGCTGGCGTGGCCGGCGGTCCCCGTGGACGAGCACCGCCAGCTAGCACGGTAGGCGAACACCGCCAGCGAGCGCGGGCCGCAAGTGCGGTGCGCGAGCGCAACCATCTCGCGCGGCGAGCGAGCGCCGGCCGCTCGCGGTCAGCCGGCCCGATCGACCAGGCCGCTCCGGCCGGATGGCCGCGACCAGCAACCCGCCGCCGAGGAGCAGGACGCCCGCTACGAGACCGCCAGCGAGCACTCCATGGCTGGCCGTTCCGCCCTGTCCCGCCACACCCGTGGCCGGGGAAGCGACCGCGCAGCGCCCGGTCCGGGCGCTCGTCAGCGTCCACCGCCACACCCGTGGCCGGGGAAGCGACCGCGCAGCGCCCGGTCCGGGCGCTCGTCAGCGTCCCGCGAACGGCGCTGAACTGCCACTGCTGGGCCGGGCTTCCGCCGCACTGGTCCGCGAAGTCGATGAACAGGCTGCCCGGCCCGCTGCCCCCTGGCCGACTTATCACTCATTGTGACCGTATGATTGTCGAGAGCATCTTAGGGCGCTGGATGTGGTCATGCTGTCAACTCTGCGTAACGCATCGTGGCTAACAGTGATCGAGGTGGCCCGGAAAATCAGGTGACTCGCCCGGACGATGCTGGTAAGTTCTCGCTCCCTGCGCTCGCTCTGGACCCGAAGGAGTTCCGTCATGTCCGCGGTCAGCCAGGCGGAGGGGGAGCCCCCCGATACCGGCCACGCCCCAGGTGCCGACGTTCTCACCACCGAACGCGCCTACCTGCTGAAGTCCCGCGAGTTCCTCCACCTCATGCGCGAGGACGTGCTGTCGCTCAAGGCCCTGGGCGGCGATCCCATCTCCGAGGAGTACCTCAAGGCGGAGCTGTACCACCGGGCCGAGGCCCTCAAGGACCTGCCCGGTACTCCGCTGTTCTTCGGCCGGCTCGACTACCGCGACGATCCGATCGGCACCGGCGACCAGGCCAGCGGCGACCAGATCAGCGGCGAGACCTTCCACATCGGCCGGCGTCACGTCCACGACCCGGGCGGTCATCCCGTGGTCATTGACTGGCGCGCTCCGGTGTCGCGGCCGTTCTACCGGGCCAGCCGGGCCCAGCCGATGGGCCTCGAGCTGCGCCGGCGGTTCGGGTTCTCCGGCGGTGAACTGACCGCCTTCGAGGACGAGCAGTTCCCAGGCGGCCGTCCGGGGGAGATCCCGGCGGCCGCTACCACCGTCACCGGTACCGAGCCGGTCAGCCGGCTGCTGATCGAGGAGATCGAACGGCCCCGGTCGGGCCCGATGCGCGACATCGTGGCGACCATCCAGCCCGAGCAGGACAACATCGTCCGCGCCGATGTCGGCCAGACCGTCTGCGTGCAGGGTGCCCCGGGCACGGGCAAGACCGCTGTCGGCCTGCACCGCGTCGCCTACCTGCTCTACGCGTACAAGGAGCGCGTCGCCCGCCGTGGCGTGCTCGTGATCGGGCCCAACCGTGCCTTCCTGGCCTACATCCGCAACGTGCTGCCGGCCCTGGGCGAGATCGACGTCAGCCAGATGACGGTCACCGAACTGGCCGCTTCCGTGCCGGTCCGCGGTCACAACGGGGTCCTGCCCGCGCGGGTCAAGGGCGACGCCCGGATGGCCGTTCTGCTGCGCCGCGCGCTCTGGTCCCACCTGGCGCAACCGGGTGGGGCGCTCGTGCTCCCGCGCGGGTCGCGGCGGTGGCGGGTGTCCGCTCACGACCTGGCCGGCCTGGCCGACGAGCTGCGGGAACGCGGCGTCCGCTACGGGGCCGGCCGTGAACTGCTGGCGCACCGGATCGCGCACGTCATCCTGACCCAGATGGAGGCCGCGGGGGAGTCCTGCGACGACCGCACCCACGACGCCGTCCGGCGCACCCGCGTGGTCCGCGCCGCGGTGGACGCCATCTGGCCCAAGGTGGACCCGGTGCGCCTGGTGTTCGGCCTGCTGTCCAGCCCGGAAGCGCTCGCCGCGGCCGCCGGTGGCATCCTGGACGAAGCCGAGCAGCGCGCCATCGTATGGGAAAAACCGCCCCGCGGTCCCGGATCCGCCCATTGGTCGCCCGCCGACGCCGTGCTCATCGACGAGGCCCGGGACCTGATCGAGCGCACCCCGAGCCTGAGCCACGTGGTGATCGACGAGGCGCAGGATCTGTCCCCCATGGAGTGCCGGGCCATCGGCCGCCGGTGCTCCACCGGGGCCGCGACCGTCCTCGGTGACCTCGCCCAGGGCACGACGCCGTGGGCCACTTCCACCTGGGCCGATCTGCTCGGTCACCTCGGCAAGCCCGCAGCCGAGCTCCGGGTCCTGCGCACCGGCTACCGGGTACCCCGGCAGATCCTCGACTACGCCAGCCGGCTGCTGCACCGCATCGCGCCCGAACTGTCGCCCGCGGCCTCCCTGCGTGAGGACCCCGGGGCCCTGGACATCATCGGCGTGCCCGCCGCGCGGATGGGCGGCCGGCTCGCCGCGGCGTGCGCGGACGCGACCGCCCTGGCCGGCTCGGTGGCCGTCATCGCCGCCGACCAGCAGGTGCCCGAGCTGTCGCGGCTGCTCACCGGGCAGGCTGTGCCGCACAGCGTCCTGGACGGGGCGGACGCGGCGGAGCGCCTCACGCTGGTTCCCGTCACGCTGGCCAAGGGCCTCGAGTTCGACCATGTGATCGTCGTGGAACCCGCGGCCATCGCCCGGGCGGAGGCACGGGGCCTGCAGCGGCTCTACGTGGCACTCACCCGGGCCGTGTCCCGGCTGACCATCCTGCACGCCGAGCCCCTGCCCGACCTGCTCCGCTGACCCGCCCCGCCCTGCCCGCCTCGGGCCCGCCCCGTCCGCTGGGCCCGCCTCGCACCGGCCACCTGGTCGCCGCTGAACCACCGCCGCGCTCGCCCCGTTGGTCAGAGTAAGGAACCAGCCACCCGCGGTAGCGCGCACCGCGGCCGGATTCTGCTGGCTGGCGGGAAGTTCCGCTAATTTTCCTATCTGCGTTGCGGCCGCTACGTGTCGACGGCATTCTGGAAGGCGCTGACACGCTCAGCAGCAACATGTACACCGGGAGTGACGGAGTGATGACGGTCGAAGCTCAGCAGATGCGCGAGGCAAGCGAAGTCCAGCTTGAATACCTCGAGAAACTGGGCGAGGAACTCACGCGGCGCGGCATGCAGGTCCGGATGGTGCTGCCACCCGGGCGGGTTCCCAGCTTGTACGTGGTAAACCCCGAGGCGCGCGCGCTCGAAGAGCACATCTACGCCGGCTGTGGCAGCGACGGCACCTGGTGGTTCTGGTGGTCGTGGGCCGAGCGCATCTCCGCGACCGAGGACCTGCCCGACGCGGCGACCGCGATCGTGCGCGTCCTGGCCAGCCACCCGTCCGCCTGAGTTCCCTATAGGGCGCTGGCGGGCAGGCCGGGGAACGCGGTCGTGCTGCCCCGCCAGGACGCGGCGCGGATGGCCGCCGCCTGCATCCCCTGCGCGCCGAACGTCCGCAGGCCCTGATCGTCCAGGGCTACCAGGCCCAGATAGGCCCGGACCACGCCGTCCTCCAGGACCGCCGCCAGCGACCCGGCCGCGCCCGCGCTGTTCACCGGGAACGGCGGGTGGTAAGCGGCCGCCGCGGCTCCCGGCGTCCCCCCGCGCTCGGTGATCATCGCCGATATTGTCGCGCGGGCCATCCGGTGCACGGTCCAGTCCTGCTGCACGGCCCGGAGCCGGCTGCCGCTGAGCTGGGCCCCGGCCAGGCCATAGCCGTAGATGGCCGCGTTCTCCGCCGCCAGCACCGACTGCAGCGCCGTGATGGCCGCGGAACCGGCCGCGTCCCCCCGGCCCGTCGCGCCCGGCCCGCCCCGCGCTCCCCGCGCCATCAGCCGGCCGCCGGATTCAGCGCCGACAGCGCCACGGCGTGCGTCGCCTCCGACGCCGCGATGCTCGCCAGCAACTGGGCCAGCGAGGGAGTAGCCGTCGCGAGCCGTCCCAGTTGTGCCGCGGCCGCGGCGCGCTCAGCCTCGCCCAGCATGCTGACGGCCGCGCGCGTGGACGAGGGCGGGCTCGCCGGGGCCGACGGCGTGGGCAGCGGGGTCGCCTTGACGTGTGGCGGGATGATCAGCCGGCTCTTCAGCTGGGCCAGGTGCTCGTCGTGCTGGCTGAGGAACGGGCGCAGCATGGCCGTCAGCCCCGGGTACGCGGCCAGCACCCGGTGATACACGTCCACCAGCGACTGCTCGGCGGTGATCGAGGCCCGCAGGGTGCGCACACTGGGCGACGGCCCCGGCGGCGGTGCGAGCAGATCGGGCGCGCCGCAGGCCGCGGTGGCCGCGACTGGCAGCATCGTCGCGGACACAGTCAGCAAGCGACGCCGGGAAAACGCCTGCCCGGCCGCCCGCCGTTCCGTCACTGCCCGGTCCCTCTCCGGCCGTCCGGCCCGTCTGCCTGGCCGCGCCCAGCCGCCCGCTCATGTCTCACCTTGCGCGCATAAGGATGCCATGGCGCGGCGACCAGTGCGGACCACCGGGGCAACGAATGGCAGCCGATCTGGCCGGCTGCGGATAGGCTAGATCGGACAACGGAAGAGTGCAGGTCATGGACGTGAAGGAGGCCGTGATGCGAGGTGGGTCCCGTCACGTTCCGGCGCGTCCCGGGCGCGCGGCCGGACGTTCTTCGGCCCGTAAGCCGGGCAAGACCCCTGCCGGGCGCGGCGACGCGACCGCGGCCGGCGCTTCCGGTGCCGCCGCAGCCGCCGGGCGTCCCGCGGCACCGGCCAGCACACCCGACACCGACAAGATCATCCGGGTCGTTGAGCCCGTGGTGCACGCGCTCGGGATGGACCTCGAGTCGGTCAAGGTGACATCGGCCGGGCGCCGTCGGCTGCTCCGGCTGGTGGTGGACAGCGACGGCGGGGTGAGCCTGGACGACGCCGCGCTGGCCAGCCGGGAGCTCTCGGCCAAGCTTGACGCCTCGGATGTCATGGGCGACATGCCCTACACCCTGGAGGTTTCCTCCCCGGGAGTGGACCGTCCGCTCACCCAGCCGCGCCACTGGCAGCGGGCAGTGGGCCGCCTGGTCCGCGTCCCGGTGACACCGGCCGCCGCCCAGGCCAGATCGGCGCCCGTGCCGGGCAAGAGCGCCGGCAAGCCCGGTCACGGCAAGTCCGCGCCCGCGGCGGGGGGTGCCGTTCAGGGCCGGGTTGTGGCCGCTGACGCGTCCGAAGTCACCCTGGACATCGACGGAGAGCACCGCCGGTTCGGCTACGCGGCCCTGGGCGCCGGCGCGGTTCAGATCGAATTCGACCGGCCGGAGGAACAGCCGGACACGGGGACGTCGCCGGAAGACCGGGGACCGGAATCACGGGGACCGGGAGCAGAGCCCGATGGACATTGACCTCAGCGCCCTCCGGATGCTGGAGAGCGAGAAAGACATTTCGATGGACACCTCGGTGAAGGCCATCGAGGACGCATTGCTCGTCGCCTACCACCGCACCGAGGGCGCCGCTCAGGCGGCGCGGGTCCAGGTGGACCGGAAGACCGGGCACGTGACCGTGTGGGCCACCGGGGCGGTCCCGGACGGAGGGGCCGCCCGGGAGTACGACGACACTCCGGACGGATTCGGCCGGATCGCCGCCACCACCGCCCGCCAGGTGATCTTGCAGCGTCTCCGCGACGTCGAGGACGAGATGACCTTCGGGGAGTATGCGGGCCGCGAAGGGGACATCGTCGCCGGGGTCATCCAGCAGGGTAAGGATCCGCGTTCGGTCCTGGTGGACCTGGGCAAGATCGAGGCCGTGCTGCCTCCCGCCGAGCAGGTTCCCGGCGAGCAGTACCTGCACGGCGAGCGAATCCGGTGCTACGTGCTGCACGTGCGCAAGGGCCACCGAGGGCCCTCGGTCACGCTGTCGCGCACCCACCGGAACCTGGTCAAGAAGCTGTTCGCGCTCGAGGTCCCGGAGATCGCCAGCGGCGCCGTGGAGATCGTCGCGATCGCGCGCGAGGCCGGTCACCGCACCAAGATCGCGGTGCGGTCCAACCAGTCCGGGGTCAACGCCAAGGGCGCGTGTATCGGCCCGATGGGCAGCCGCGTCCGCAATGTCATGGCCGAGCTGCACGGCGAGAAAATTGACATCGTGGATTATTCGGACGACCCAGCTTGTTTTGTAGCTAATGCCCTGTCACCCGCCCGGGTGACGACGGTGCACGTGATCGACCCCGACGCCCGCGTCGCGCAGGTCATCGTCCCTGATTACCAGCTTTCGCTGGCCATCGGGAAGGAAGGCCAGAATGCCCGGCTCGCCGCCCGCCTCACCGGCTGGCGCATTGACATCAGGTCTGATGCCCAGCCCCACGGGTCTGGCGGCCCGAACGCATCCGGTGACGCCGGCGTGTCCGGCGAGACCCGTGTGTCCGGCGAGACCGGTGCGGCCGGGGGCCGTGGCCCGGTCGGGGAGCCCGGCGCTGCCGACGCTCCGGCGCGGTAGAGTGACAGGCGGAAAGGCCGTACCTTCTGGGCGGCCTGCGCGCGGCGCGCCTCCGGTGCGTACGTGCGTGGGGTGCCGGGAGCGTGCGGCCAAGTCCAGCTTGCTCCGCCTCGTGGCGTCCGGGGATCTTCTGGTTCCCGACCCGGGGGCGCGGTTGCCTGGCCGGGGTGCATACCTGCACATCAGCCAGGAATGTTTGGAGCTTGCGCAGCGCGGGCGGGCGTTCACGCGTGCCTTGCGCGCGCGGGGACCATTCGGCGCGGCGGAGGTCACCGAGTATCTCGGGAGCCAGCCCGCGAGCACGTCGCGGACCCCGGCCGACGAGAATCTCAAGAATCGGTAAAGCGGCACCCTGGAGGCCCGCCCTCGCTGGGCATAGCATAAGGGCGGGTGGCCAGAGCCGCACTGGTTCTGGACGTTCCCCCCGGGGAGCGTCACGTCTTCCGGTTCGACGTAGCCCGGCGAACCGGGCAAAGTGAATGGCAAGAACGGCAACCTGTCGGGAAAGCAGGTCGAGACAGCGATGAGCGCTCGATGAGCACAAGGCGATGAACACCACAGGCTGACGTCGGCCCGGAGCACGCTCTGCCCCGGACTGGCGCGATAGTCCGAGGTAAATGGCCCGGAAGTCCGGGCCGGGTAGAGGAGCGTAGTGGCGAAGGTCCGGGTTTACGAACTCGCGAAAGAGTTCGGTGTTGAGAGCAAGACCGTGATGGTCAAGCTCCAGGAAATGGGCGAGTTCGTACGTTCGGCGTCCTCGACGATCGAGGCGCCGGTCGTGCGCAGGCTCAAAGAAGCTTTTGGCCCCGAAGGGGGCAAGCAGGGACAGGGCGCCGTGCGCGCCGGGGGCGGTTCAGCCGCACCCCGTGCGGGCCGTCCGGGCGCACCATCATCCGGTAATGGGCCGTCCGGTAATGGGCAGGGAAACCGGGGCGGCAGCCGCCCGGGTGCTCCGCAGCCGTCTGCGGCGGCCCCCGCTGCCCCGGCGGCGACGGGGCCCGTGGCGCCCGCGCCATCCGCGCCGTCTGCCGGCGGTGCCGTGGCCGGGACCCCGGCCGACTCCCCGCGTGTGGCCCCGGCCCCCGGGCCTGCCCCGGCCGCACCGCGGCCGGTCCCGCAGGCACCAGGGTCGTTCCGTTCCGATCAGGCTGGCCCGGGTGGGCCGGCCAGACCGCGGCGCCCCAGGGCGGCATCGGTGGCACTGGTGGCACCAGTGCGCCGCGCCCGGCGGCACCCCGGCCCTCCGTGCCCCAGGTTCCGCAGGGCGGTCGCGGTGGCGGCCAGCCCGGTGGCCAGCAGGCCGGTGGTCAGCAGGGAGGCCAGCACGGCGGGACTCGCCCGGGTGGCAGCCCGCGCCCGGCGCCGCCGGGCCGCGGTCCCCAGCGTCCCGGCCCCCGGCCGGGCAACAACCCGTTCAGCTCCACGCCGACCGGCATGGGCTCGACGCCGCCGCGCCCGTAGCGGTCCTGCGCCCGCAGGCCAGCAGGGTCACGGCCCGGGCGCCCCGGCCGGACGGCCAGGTGCCCCCGCTGGCGGCCCGCGTCCGGGTGGTCCCGCGCGTGGCCAGGGCCGTCCTGGCGGCCCGGGCGCTCCCGGTGACGGTGGTCCCCGTCCGGGTGGTCCCCGGCCGAGCCCGATGAACATGCCGTCCCGGCCGGCCGCGTCCGGCCCGGGCCGCGGTGGCCCGGGTGGCCGCGGCGCGCCTGCGGGCGGTGGCCGTGGTGGCCCTGGTGCGGGAGCAGGTGCCCGTCCCGGTGGTGGCGGCCGTCCCGGTGGTGCGGGCCGTCCCGGCGGTGGCGGTGGCGCCGGCGCCGGCGCCGGTGGCGGTGCGCGTCCCGGTGTGGGCGCTCCGGCCCGTCCCGGTGGCGGTGGCCGTGGCCGCAGCGGCACCCAGGGGGCCTTCGGGCGTCCGGGTGGCCGTCCTTCCCGCGGCCGCAAGTCGAAGAAGCAGCGGCGCCAGGAGTTCGACAACATGCAGGCGCCGTCGATCGGCGGCGTGCAGGTTCCGCGCGGCAACGGGCAGGTCATCCGGCTGTCGCGGGGTGCGTCGCTGAGCGACTTCGCCGACAAGATCGGGGCCAACCCGGCCTCGCTGGTGCAGGTCATGTTCCACCTCGGTGAGATGGTGACCGCGACCCAGTCGGTCAACGACGAGACGCTGCAGCTGCTCGGAGCCGAGCTCAACTACAACGTGCAGGTGGTCTCCCCGGAGGAAGAAGACCGGGAGCTGCTGGAGTCGTTCGACATCGAGTTCGGTGAGGACGAGGGCGGCGACTCCGCCCTGGTGGCCCGGCCGCCGGTGGTGACCATCATGGGTCACGTCGACCACGGCAAGACCAAGCTGCTCGACGCGATCAGGCACACCAACCTGGTGGCGCGCGAGGCGGGTGGCATCACCCAGCACATCGGCGCCTATCAGGTGACCACCGAGGTCGACAGCGCCGAGCGGAAGATCACCTTCATCGACACCCCGGGCCACGAGGCGTTCACCGCCATGCGGGCCCGTGGCGCCGAGACCACCGACCTGGTGGTCCTCGTCGTGGCGGCGGATGACGGCGTGAAGCCGCAGACCACGGAGGCGCTGAACCACGCGCAGGCGGCGGGCGTGCCCATCGTGGTGGCCGTGAACAAGGTGGACAAGGAGGGCGCCGACCCGTCGCGGGTCCGGGCCCAGCTCACCGAGTACGGCCTCGTGGCCGAGGAGTTCGGCGGCGACACCCAGTTCGTCGACGTGTCGGCGACCAAGCAGATCGGCCTCAACGAGCTGCTCGAGGCGATCATCCTGACCGCCGACGCCTCACTGGACCTGCGGGCCAACCCGGAGCAGGACGGGCAGGGCGTCGCGATCGAGGCGCACCTGGACAAGGGCCGTGGCCCGGTGGCGACCGTGCTGGTTCAGCGCGGCACGCTGCACGTCGGCGACTCCATCGTCTGCGGTGAGGCCTACGGCCGCGTACGCGCCATGCTGGACGAGAACGGCGACCCGGTGAACGAGGCGCCCCCGTCCCGGCCGGTGCAGGTCCTTGGCCTGACCGCCGTCCCGGGCGCGGGCGACAACTTCCTGGTGGTCTCCGACGACCGGATGGCCCGCCAGATCGCCGAACGCCGCGAAGCCCGCGAGCGCAGCGCCCAGTTCGCCCAGCGGCGGCGGCGCGTCACGCTCGAGGACCTCGAGTCGGCGCTCAAGGCCGGCGAGCGCGAAGAACTGCTGCTCATCATCAAGGGTGACGTCTCCGGTTCGGTGGAGGCCCTGGAAGATGCGCTGCTCAAGATCGACGTCGGTGAAGAGGTCGGCCTGCGCGTGATCGGCCGCGGTGTCGGCGCGATCACCCAGGACGACGTCAACCTGGCCATCGCCTCCGACGCGGTGATCATCGGCTTTAACGTCCGGCCTGCGGGCCGGGCAGGCGAGCTGGCTCAGCGCGAGGGTGTGGAAATCCGCTACTACTCGGTCATCTACCAGGCGATCGACGAAGTGGAAGCCGCGCTCAAGGGCATGCTCAAGCCCGAGTTCGAGGAGGCCCAGCTCGGCACCGCGGAGGTCCGTGAGGTGTTCCGGGTGCCGCGGGTCGGCAACGTGGCCGGCTGTCTGGTGCGGTCGGGCACGATCCACCGCGGCAGCAAGGCACGCCTGGTCCGGGACGGCGTGGTCGTGTCGGACAACCTCAGCGTGGAATCGCTCCGCCGCTTCAAGGACGATGCCACCGAGGTGCGCGAAGGCTACGAGTGCGGTATCGGCGTCGGCTACAACGACATCAAGGTCGAGGACGTCATCGAGACGTACGAGATGCGGGAGAAGCCCCGCGCCTGATGCCGCTGGCGCCGGGGCCAGGGACCGGGGACGCTGCCCATCCGGCAGCGTCCCCGGCCGGCCGCCGGCCGGAGGACCTGCATGTATGTGGCCGCGCTGACCCTGGACGTGCTGCTCGGCGATGTGCGCTCGCTGAAGCAGAAACGCTCCGTGGTCAAGCCGCTCGTCGCCGAGCTGCGGCGGCGCTATCCTGGCGCCTCCGTCGCCGAGACCGGGCACCTCGACCTGCACCGGCGGGCCGAGATCGGCGTGGCCGTGGCCTCGGCCACCGCCGCGCACGCGGCCGAGGTGCTGGCCGGGTGCGAGCGGGTAGTGGCGGGACGCCCCGAAATCGAGCTGCTGTCGGCCCGGCAGCGGTTGTTCAGTGAAGAGGAGTGACGGACCATGGATGCTGCCCGGGCACGCCGGCTAGGCGACCGGATCAGCCAGATCGTGGCCGAAATGCTGGAGATGCGGATCAAGGACCCGCGGCTGGGTTTCATCACCGTCACCGAAGCCCGGCTGACCAATGATCTGCGTGAGGCGACCGTGTTCTACACCGTCTACGGCTCGCCCGAGCAGCAGGCCGACACGGCCGCGGCGCTGGAGAGCGCCACCGGCCTGATCCGTTCCGAGATCGGCCGGCAGACTGGCCTGCGGCACACTCCGTCGGTGACGTTCGTCGCCGACGCGGTGCCGGACAACGTGCGGCACATCGAGGAGCTGGTCGAGGCGGCCCGGCACGCCGACGAGGACCTGGCCCGGATCCGGGAGGGCGCGGTCCCCGCCGGTGACCCGGACCCGTACCGCAAGCCGCCCGGCGACGAGGACGAATGACCACGCCCAGTGGGCTCGTCATCGTGGATAAGCCCGCCGGGATGACGTCGCACGACGTCGTCGCGCGGATCCGCCGTCTCGCGAAGACCCGCCGGGTGGGGCACGCCGGCACGCTCGACCCGATGGCGACCGGTGTGCTGGTCATCGGCGTGGAGAAGGCCACCCGGCTGCTCGGGCACCTGACCCTGGCCGACAAGGACTACCTGGCCACGATCCGCCTCGGGCAGGCCACCGACACCGACGACGCCGAGGGCAGCGTCATCGCGAGCGCCAGCGCCGCCGGTATCGCGGCCGGCGCCGTGCGCGCCGCGATCGTGCCGCTGACCGGTGAGATCGAGCAGGTCCCGCCGGGGATCAGTGCGATCAAGGTCGGCGGCCAGCGGGCGTACCGGCTCACCCGCGAGGGAGCGGCGCCCGAGCTGAAGGCCCGGCCCGTCACCGTCGCCTCGTTCGAGATGAGCGAGGTCCGCCGGCACGGCGACCTGCTCGACGTGGACGTGGCCGTCACCTGCTCCAGCGGGACCTACATCCGCGCCCTGGCCCGCGATCTCGGGGCCGCACTGGGCGTGGGCGGCCACCTGACCGCGCTGCGCCGGACCCGCTCCGGGCCGTACCGGATCGAGACCGCGCCGACCCTGGACGAGCTGGCGGAGCACTTCACGGTGACGCCACTGGCCGACGCGGCCGCGGCCGCGTTCCCCCGGCTGGACCTGACCGAGGAGCAGGCCCGCAAGGTGGCCCACGGCGCCCGTCTCCCCGCCGCCGGCCTGGGCACGGGCCCGGCGGCCGTGTTCGGCCCGGATGGCACGCTGATCGCCCTCATGCGCGAGGAGGAGGGGCAAGCGCGGCCGCTGGCCGTGTTCGTGCCCTGATCCGCCCGTCCGGACTTCCGCCGGGGGGTGCCCGATGGCGCGGTCAGCGCCGTTCGCATGGCAGGCTTGGACCGAGGGCGGTCTCGCCCGGACACACCACCAATGATCGCCGGAAGGAGCGGAGCGTGCACCGCTGGCACGGCCTGGATGAAGTGCCGGAAGACTGGGGTGCGTCCGTCGTCACCATCGGCGTGTTCGACGGCGTGCACCGCGGCCATCAGCGCATCGTCGGCCGCGCCGTCGAGCTGGCCGCCGAGCGGGCGGGCGCCGGGGGGATCCGGCTCCCGGTCGTCGTGGTGACCTTTGACCCGCACCCGGACGAGGTGGTCCGGCCGGGCTCGCACCCGCCGTTCCTGTCCACCGCGCGCCGCCGCGCCGAACTGCTGGCCGGCCTCGGCGTGGACGCCGTTTGCATGCTGCCCTTCACCTACGAGTTCTCTCAGCTCGGCCCGGACGAGTTCGTGCGGACCGTGCTCGTGGACGGGCTGCACGCGGTGGCCGTCGTGGTGGGGGAGAACTTCCGCTTCGGCCACCGCGCCGCCGGCGACGTGCCGCTGCTGGCCAAGCTGGGCGAAAAGTACGACTACACCGCCGAGGGCGTGCCGCTACTCGTGTCGGACGGGGTCACGATCTCCTCCACCTACATCCGCGAGCGGCTCGAGGCCGGCGAGGTCAAGGTCGCAGCCGCCGCGCTCGGCCGCCCGCACCGGGTGGAGGGCGTGGTCGTCCGCGGGCACATGCGCGGGCGCGCGCTGGGCTTCCCGACCGCCAACCTGGAATGCCCGCCGCATACCGCGATCCCCGGGGATGGCATCTACGCGGGCTGGCTGTTCCTCCTCAGCGCCGACGGCGAGGAAGCCGACCGCTGGCCGGCCGCGATTTCCGTGGGGCCGAACGCGACCTTCGGCGAAGCCGAGCGAACGGTCGAGGCCTACGCCCTGGACCGGGACGATCTGGACCTCTACGGCGCGCACGTGGCCATCGACTTCACCGCCCGCCTCCGCGGCACCGTCCGCTTCGACTCCGTAGACGCCCTCGTCGACCAGATGCACCACGACGTCGACGAAGCCCGGGGACTACTCACCCCGTGATACCTTTAAACGTTGCTGGCTTGCGCCGGCAGGGTTTGCTGCACCCTCATGCGGCGGCCCAGGGGACCAGCCTGGCCCGGAGATCTCAGGCGGCCGATGGCCGCGGGGGCCTTCGTGAAACGGCGGCCCCAGCACCGAAACACCCCGAACGGCGTCCTGCCGCGACAGCGGACGGCGCCGGGACGGGCCGTACCGACAACTTGATCGTCTAAGGAGCCACGTGCCGCTCGACACCGCCGTCACGAGGGAGATCGTCGCAGAACACGCGACCGCTGAGGGTGACACCGGTTCGCCGGAAGTCCAGGTCGCACTGCTGACCCGCCGGATCAACGACCTCACCGAGCACCTCAAGGTGCACAAGCATGACCATCACAGCCGCCGTGGCCTGCTGCTCCTCGTGGGGCGCCGCAGGCGGCTGCTGAAGTACCTGGCGAAGAAGGACATCACCCGCTACCGTGCGCTTATCGAGCGCCTGGGCCTTCGCCGCTAGAGGCGCCATGAGCCGGGCGGGGAGCATTCCCGCCCGGCGCCCGCACAACTGAATAGACGAAATAGAGAGACATCCCGCGGCCCGGTTCCGAGCGATGGGCCGGTCCTCGGTAGTGGTCCTCGGGTCCGCCCCTTGCGGACTGACCCGCGGGCTTCGATCGAAGACCGGCCGCTGGCCCAGGCGGGCGATGCCCGTTATGGAGTTCTGGGCGGTAATCCGCCCCGGCCGCGCCCTTCGCAGGGAGCCCCGGGAGGAAGCGCCTCCCAGCCGGTACAGCCAGCCAAAACGGGAACGGGCGTGCGGGATTCACCGCAAGGAGGTCTCACCCGTGGAGGGTGTGCATAGCGCCGAGGCCGTTATCGACAACGGTTCGTTTGGCATTCATAAGCTCAGGTTCGAGACGGGCAAGCTGGCCCGCCTGGCGGCCGGATCAGCCGTCGTGTACCTGGACGACGAGACAATGGTCCTGTCCGCGACGACCGCGGGCAAGCAGCCCCGTGAGGGCTACGATTTCTTCCCGCTCACCGTGGACGTGGAGGAGCGGATGTACGCGGTGGGCCGGATTCCCGGCTCGTTCTTCCGCCGCGAGGGACGGCCGTCCGAGGACGCGATCCTCACCTGCCGCCTCATCGACCGGCCACTGCGCCCGTCGTTCGTGAAGGGCCTGCGCAACGAGGTCCAGGTCGTCGAGACGATCATGGCCCTGAACCCGGATCACCTGTACGACGTGGTGGCGATCAACGCCGCCTCGCTGTCGACGCAGATCTCCGGGCTGCCGTTCTCCGGCCCGATCGGCGGTGTCCGGGTGGCCCTGATCAAGGGCCAGTGGGTCGGTTTCCCCACGCACACCCAGCTGGAGGACGCCACCTTCGACATGGTGGTCGCGGGCCGCGTCGTCGAGAGCGGCGACGTCGCGATCATGATGGTCGAGGCGGAGTCCACGCCGCGCACGCTGGGCCTGCTCGCCACCGAGGACAGCGGCGCCGTCGCGCCGACCGAGGACATCGTGGCCCAGGGCCTGGAGGCGGCCAAGCCGTTCATCAAGATCCTCTGTGAGGCACAGCAGCAGGTCGCCGGGCAGGCGGCCAAGCCGACCCAGGAGTTCCCGGTCTTCCTGGACTACACCGAGGACGTCTACGAGGCGCTCGCCAGCGAGTTCTCCGACGAGCTGGCCAAGGTGCTGACGATCGCGGGCAAGCAGGAGCGCGAGTCCGAGACCGACCGGGTCAAGACCCTCGCCATCGAGCGGCTCGGCGTCCGGTTCGAGGGCCGGGAGAAGGAGATCAGCGGGGCGTTCCGCGCGCTGACCAAGAAGCTGGTCCGGGAGCGGATCATCCGCGACGGCGTCCGCATCGACGGCCGAGGGCTGCGCGACATCCGCCAGCTGTCCGCCGAGGCGCACGTGCTGCCCCGGGTGCACGGTTCCGCGCTGTTCGAGCGCGGTGAGACCCAGGTGCTCGGCGTCACGACGCTGAACATGCTCCGCATGGAGCAGATGATCGACACGCTGAACCCGGAGCGCACCAAGCGCTACATGCACAACTACAACATGCCGCCCTACTCGACCGGCGAGACCGGCCGGGTCGGCTCGCCCAAGCGCCGCGAGATCGGTCACGGTGCCCTAGCCGAACGAGCCCTGCTGCCCGTGCTGCCGCCGCGGGAGGAGTTCCCGTACGCCATCCGGCAGGTGTCGGAGGCCATCGGCTCCAACGGCTCCACCTCGATGGGCTCGGTCTGCGCCTCCACGATGGCGCTGCTGGACGCGGGTGTGCCGCTGAAGGACATGGTGGCCGGTATCGCGATGGGCCTGATCCACGAGGGCGGCGAGTACGTCACGCTCACCGACATCCTCGGCGCGGAGGACGCGTTCGGCGACATGGACTTCAAGGTCGCCGGGACGCAGGACCTGATCACCGCGCTGCAGCTGGACACGAAGCTGGACGGCCTCCCCGCCTCGGTGCTGGGCTCGGCCCTCACCCAGGCCCGCGCGGCCCGGCTGACCATCCTCGACGTGATGCGCGGTGCGATCTCGGCCCCGGCCGAGATGAGCCCGTACGCGCCGCGGATCATCACGATCAAGGTCCCGGTGGACAAGATCGGCGAGGTCATCGGGCCGAAGGGCAAGATGATCAACTCGATCCAGGACGACACCGGCGCCGAGATCACGATCGAGGACGACGGCACGATCTACGTCGGCGCGACCGACGGGCCGTCCGCGGAGGCGGCGCGGGCTGCGATCAATGCGATCGCCAACCCGCACATGCCCGAGATCGGCGAGCGGTTCCTCGGCACGGTGGTGAAGACCACCACGTTCGGGGCCTTCGTCTCGCTGCTGCCCGGCAAGGACGGCCTGCTGCACATCACGCAGATCCGCAAGCTGCACGGCGGCCGGCGGATCGAGAACATCGATGACGTCATCAAGGTCGGCGACAAGATCCAGGTCGAGATCCGCGAGATCGACGACCGCGGCAAACTGTCGCTGGTCCCGGTCGAGGTCGTCGAGCGTGAGGCGGCGGGCGAGGACCTCTCCGGGCACGCCGGCGGCGACGGTGACCGGGCCCCCCGGGACCGCGGCGACCGGGGCGGCGACCGCGGTGACCGCGGTGACCGGGGTGACCGGGGCGGCGACCGCGACGGTTCGCATCGGACCCGGCAGCGCAGCCGAGGGCATCGCGACCAGTGAGCGCCCCCGTAGGCGGGACCGGCATGGGGAGCAGCATCCCCGCTGACGGCGTGCCCGTGCGCCGGACCGTACTGCCAGGCGGGCTCCGGGTTATCACCGAGTCCCTGCCTGCGGTGCGGTCCGTCGCGCTCGGCATCTGGGTCGGCGTCGGGTCCCGGGATGAGGACCTCCAGCACGCGGGCGCCACGCACTACCTGGAGCACCTGCTGTTCAAGGGCACCAAGCGGCGCACGGCGCTGGAGATCTCCTCCGAGATGGACGCGGCCGGCGGCGAGATGAACGCCTTCACCACGAAGGAGTACACCTGCTACTACGCGCGGGTGCTCGACGCCGACCTGCCGCTGGCCGCCGACATCCTGTCGGACATGGTGACCAACTCGCTGATCGCCCCGCAGGACGTGGACGCCGAGCGGAACGTCGTGCTCGAAGAGATCGCCATGAACGACGACGATCCCACGGACACGGTGCACGAGGCGTTCGCCGCGCACCTGTTCGGCGACACCCCGCTGGGCCGTCCGGTGCTCGGCACGGTGGAATCGATCAACGCGATCACCCGGGACCACATCAACGAGCACTACCGGGCCAAGTACAGCCCGGAGCATCTGGTCGTGGCCGCGGCGGGCAGCCTGGACCACGACGATCTCGTGGAGCAGGTCCGGCAGAGCTTCGGTGCCGCCCTGCAGGGCGACGTCGAGCCCGCGCCGCCCCGGCTCACCGGCGAGTACGTGCTGCCGGGGTATACCCCCGGCACCGGGCTGCGGCTGGTTCCCCGCGGGATCGAGCAGGCCAACCTGGTGTTCGGCTGCCAGGGGCTGCCCCGTAACGATGACCGCCGGTACGCTCTCGGCGTGCTGAACGCGGCCCTCGGCGGCGGGATGTCCTCCCGGCTCTTCCAGGAGATCCGGGAGAAGCGGGGCCTGGCCTACTCGGTCTACAGCTTCGCGTCGCAGAACGCCGACACCGGCATGTGGGGCATATACGTCGGCTGCCTGCCGTCCAAGGCGGACGAGGTGCTGGCCATCTGCATCAGCGAGGTGGACAAGCTCGTTTCCGGCGGGCTGACCGACGCCGAGCTGGACCGCGGCAAGGGCCAGATGCGCGGCTCGATCGTGCTCGGCCTGGAGGATCCGTCCTCCCGGATGAGCCGGCTCGGCAAGTCCGAGCTGGTCTACCCGCAGCTGGAGCCGGTCGAGGAGACGCTCGCGGCCATCGAGGCCGTCAGCCACGACGACGTGCGGGCCGTCGCGGCCGAGATCCTGGCCCGGCCCAAGGCGCTCGCCGTGGTCGGCCCCTTCGATGACGGCGACAGTTTCACCAGCGCCCTCCGCTAACCCGTAACGCAAGACCGGGCCCGCCGCCCGCCGGAGAAAGTGAGCGTCATGATCAGGGTGGGTGTGCTCGGCGCACGCGGCCGGATGGGCAGCGAGGTCGGCCGGGCCGTGGCCGGGACCGAAGATCTCGCGGTCGCCGCGGAAGTGGACGAGGACGACGCGCTCGACGTGCTCACCCGCTGCGACGTGGTCGTGGACTTCACCCACCCCGGCGTGGTCATGGACAACCTGCGCTGGTGCGTCGAGCATGGGATCGACACCGTGGTCGGCACGTCCGGCTTCGGCGAGGAACGCCTGGAGCAGGTACGCGGCTGGCTCGACAAGGCCCCGGGCGCGCGGGTGCTCATCGCGCCGAACTTCTCCGTCGGCGCCGTCCTGATGATGCGCTTCGCCGCCCAGGCCGCGCGCTTCTTCGACTCCGCCGAGGTCATCGAGCTGCACCACGCGGGCAAGGCCGACGCGCCGTCGGGCACCGCGCTGCGGACCGCCGCCATGATCAGCGAGGCCCGGTCCGCCGCCGGCCTCGGCGCGACCGCCCGACGCGACCGTCTCCGAGCTGCCGGGTGCGCGCGGCGCGGTCGTGGACGACGTCCACGTGCATTCGGTTCGGGTGGCCGGCCTGGTCGCCCACCAGGAGGTACTGCTCGGCGGGCACGGCGAGACGCTCACCATCCGGCACGACTCCCTGGACCGCGCCTCGTTCATGCCCGGCGTGCTGCTCGCCGTCCGCCAGATCAGCTCCCTCCCCCCCGGCCTCACCGTAGGCCTGGAAGCTGTGCTGGCCCGGGGGGACGACCCCCCGGAGCCCCCCGCTGCGCTTCGCGCCCCGCTGCGGTAACTCGCCGACACACCGGCCACTCACCGGGCACAAGGCCCGGTTCGCTAGGCCGGTATGAGCGCCTCGCCGTAAAGCCGCTCGCTGCGGTCCCCCTACACTTCGCCGAAGAGGCGGTCGCCGGCGTCGCCCAGGCCCGGGTAGATGTACCCGTTCTCGTCCAGCCGGTCGTCCACCGCGGCGGTGACCACGCGGACTACCGGCTGGCCCGCCCGGTTCTGCCCGGAGAAGGCTTCTTCCAGGCGCTTCAGCCCTTCCGGCGCCGCCAGCAGGGTTACCGCCGTGACCGAGGTGACCCCCCGCTCGACCAGCATGGCGATCACCGTCTGCAGCGTCCCCCCGGTGGCGAGCATGGGGTCCAGCACGAACGCCTCGCGGCCGGTGAGGTCGGCGGGCAGCCGGTCCGCGTAGGTGGATGCGACCAGCGACTCCTCGTCGCGGACCAGTCCCACGAAGCCGACGTTGGCCATCGGCAGCAGCCGGATCATGCCGTCGAGCATGCCGATGCTGGCCCGCAGGACGGGCACGATGAGCGGGGGCGGGCTGCCCAGCCTGACCCCGGCCGCGTCGCCGAGCGGGGTCCGCACGGTGACCGGCTGGACGCGGATCTCCCGGGTCGCCTCGTAGGCGAGCAGGGTGACGAGCTCGTCGGTGAGCCGCCGGAAGGTCGCGGTCTCGGTGCCGGCGTCCCGCAGCGCCGTGAGCTTGTGAGTGACCAGCGGGTGATCAATAACCAGAGTCTGCACGGCTCAAGTGTGGCAGGCCCGGTGCCCCCTGGACACCGCCAGGCAGGCTCACACCGTCCGGCGTGCCCCCTGGAAGCGGCACCGCCGGGGAGCTCACAGCGTCCGGCGTGCCCCCGACGGAGCCGCCGACTGGCGCAGGTCGGCCTCGATCTCGCGCGCCGTCTGCAGCAGCGGTTCGAGCAGGTCGTCGATCACGTCCGGCACGCTGCGCCGCCCCGCGTGCGTGGAGACGTTGACCGCCGCGATTGCCCGGCCCTCCCCGTCACGGATCGGCGCCGCGACGGAGCGGAGTCCCTCCTCGAGTTCCTGGTCCACCACCGCCCAGCCCTGCGCGCGGATCCGGTCCAGCTCGGCCCGCAGCGCCGCCGGGTCCGCGATCGTATGCGCGGTCAGCGGCGCCAGCGTGACCGAGGTCAGGTACGTGTCCAGCCATTCGGGTGACTTGTCGGCCAGCAGCACCCGGCCCATCGAGGTCGCGTAGGCGGGGAAGCGGGTGCCAACGCTGATGGCGACGGTCATGATGCGCCGGGTCGGGACGCGCGCGATGTAGACCACGTCGTCCCCGTCGAGCTGGGACACCGACGATGACTCGCGGACCTGCTCCACCAGCTGCTCCAGGTGCGGCATCGCCACCTCCGGCAGGGACAGGCTGGACAGGTAGGCGTAGCCGAGCTCGAGGATCTTCGGCCGCAGCGAGAACTGGCTGCCCTCCGCGCGCATATACCCCAGGTTCACCAGGGTGTGCAGGAAGCGCCGGGCGGCGGCGCGGCTCAGGCCGGTCCGGACCGCCACCTCGCTCAGGCTGAGCTTGGGGTGGTCCGCGTCGAAGGCACGGATCACCGACAGGCCTCGCTCCAGCGACTGAATGAAGTCGGCGTCGCGAACGCTGTCCTCGCTCAACGTGACTCCTGACCGTGGAGAACGCCCTCTGCGCGTGGTGTGCGCAGAACGAACATACGCGCCGGCGGCCTGGCGAGGGAAATCTCGCGGCCGTCCTTTGACAGGGCCACCCCTTCCCCCTATGTTCGCCAACAGAACCCTCGTGCGTAGAACGCACAGGAGCACCCGGCCGTCAGCTTACGGAGCAGTCATGGCACTCATGGACGAGTCAGCGTGGCAGGGCAAGATCTTCCTGGGCGGCTGGACCGCCGGCGACGGGCGGTGAGGCGCCGGTCATCGAGCCCGCCACCGGCCAGGAGATCGGCCGGATCGGCATGGCGTCCCCGGCCGACGTCGCCCGGGCGGCGCAGGTCGCCGCGGCCGCCCAGGCCGGGTGGGCCGCGCGGCCGCACACCGAGCGCTCCGCCATCCTCCGCAAGGCCGCCGACCTGTGGCTGGCCAGCGCGGCCGAGATCGAGCCGTGGGGGATCCGGGAGAACGGCAAGATCCCGCCCGCCATGCAGTTCGAGACGCACGTGGCCACCCAGGAGATCTACGAGGCGGCCACCCTGCCCTCACGCCCGTACGGTGAGCTGCTGCCCAGCGAGCAGCCGCGGCTCAGCTTCGCCGAACGCGTCCCGGCCGGAGTGGTCGGCGTGATCGCGCCGTTCAACTTCCCGCAGATCCTGTCCATCCGCTCGGTGGCGCCCGCGCTGGCGCTGGGCAACGCGGTCATCCTCAAGCCGGACCCGCGGACCGCCGTGTCCGGCGGGGTCGTGCTGGCCCGCGTCTTCGCCGACGCCGGCCTGCCGGACGGGCTGCTGCACGTGCTGCCCGGCGGCGCCGACGTCGGCGAGGCGATCGTCACCGAACCGCTGATCAGGATCATCTCCTTCACCGGATCCACGGCCGCGGGACGGCGGGTCGGCGAACTGGCGGCCCGGCACCTCAAGCGCGTCCACCTGGAACTGGGCGGCAACTCCGCGCTCGTGGTGCTGGCCGACGCGGACCTGGACCGGGCGGCCTCGGCGGGGGCCTGGGGCTCGTTCCTGCACCAGGGACAGATCTGCATGACCACCGGGCGGCACCTGGTGCAGCAGGACGTCTACGAAGACTACGTCAGCCGGCTGGCCGGCAAGGCCCGCCATCTCCCCGTCGGCAACCCCGCCACCGAGCAGGTCGCGCTCGGGCCCATCATCGACGAGCGCCAGCGCGACAAGGTGCACGACCTCGTTACCGCCAGCGTCAAAGCGGGCGCCACGCTGGCCGCCGGCGGCACCTTCGAGGGGCTGTTCTACCGGCCGACCGTGCTGGCCGACGTCGCGCCGCAGATGCCGGCCTACGCCAGCGAGGTGTTCGGCCCGGTCGCGCCGGTCGTGCCGTTCGCCACGCCGGACGAGGCGGCCAAGCTCGCCGCCGACAGCGAGTACGGCCTCTCGCTCGGCATCCTCACCAGCGACGTGATGCGCGGCCTGGACCTGGCCCGCCGCATTCCCACCGGGATCGTGCACATCAACGACCAGACCGTCGACGACGAGCCCAACATCCCCTTCGGCGGCCTGCTGGCTTCGGGCACCGGGGCCCGCTTCGGCGGTACCGCGAACATCGATGCCTTCACCGAGACCCGGTGGGTGACGGTCCGCGGCGACATCACCCCGTACCCGTTCTAGGGAGGCCGCCGATGAGCAGTGAACGGACTCAGGTCGGCATCGTCGGCGCCGGGCCGGCCGGGCTGCTGCTGTCCCACCTGCTCACGCTGGCCGGCGTCGATTCGGTGCTGGTGGAGTCGCGCAGCCGCGCCTACTGCGAGGCCCGCCAGCGCGCCGGGCTGCTCGAGGACGGCACCGTCCGGCTGCTGCGCGCCGCCGGGCTGGCCAGCCGTCTGGACCGCGAGGGCCTCGAGCACGGCGGCATCTACCTCCAGTTCGCCGGGGAACGCCACCACCTGGACTTCCGTGACCTGGCCGGCCGGACCGTGACCATCTACGCCCAGACCGAGATCGTTAAAGATCTGATTTCTGAACGGACGTCGGCAGGAGCCGCCCTGCACTTTGACGTGTCCGGCACCGAAGTCACGGGCCTGGACACCGAGCGGCCGGTGCTCCGCTACACCGACGCCAACGGGCAGCGGCACCAGGTCGTCTGCGACGTGATCGCCGGCTGCGACGGCTTCCACGGCACCTCCCGGCCCACGATGCCGGACGGCCTGCTCACCGTGGCCGAACGGGCGTATCCGTACGCCTGGCTCGGCATCCTCGCCGACGTGCCGCCCTCGACCGATGAGCTGATCTACTGCCGGCACGCCCGCGGCTTCGCGCTGCATTCGATGCGGAGCTCCGAGGTCAGCCGGCTGTACCTGCAGGTGCCTCCGGATGAGGACATCGAGGGCTGGCCCGACGAGCGGATCTGGGCCGAGCTGCGGCACCGGTTCGAGGTGCCAGGGTGGGAGCTCAAGGAGGGCCCGATCCTGGAGAAGTCGGTCACGCCGATGCGCAGCTTCGTCGCGGCGCCGATGCGCTCCGGGCGGCTGTTCCTGGCCGGCGACGCGGCGCACATCGTGCCGCCTACCGGGGCCAAGGGCCTCAACCTGGCCCTGGCCGATGTGACCGTGCTGGCCGACGCGCTGATCGCGCTGGTCCGGGACGGCCGCGGCGAGCTCGCGGACGCCTACTCCGCGACCAGCCAGCAGCGGGTGTGGCGGGCCACGCACTTCTCCTGGTGGATGACCTCGATGCTGCACGTGACGCCCGGCGGGGACGAAATGGAAGCGCAGCTCCAGCTCTCCCAGCTGCGCTACGTCACCACGTCGCGGGCCGCGGCCACGACGCTGGCCGAGAACTACTGCGGGTACCCGCCGCTGCGCGGCGGTCTTCTGTCCTGAGCGGGTAATCCGAGGCCGACGTGGTGCCGGGGCCCGCGGGCCCGGGACCGCAGCGCGGACAGCGCCGCCTGCACGCCGGTCTCGGTGAGCGTGAGCGGATCGCGCGAGGCGCGCCCGGTGTAGAGCAGGTGCAGGGCCCACAGCCGGTGCCGGAGCCCGTGGATCTCGCGGCGCACGGCGTCGCTGAGGCCGCCGCGGGCGGTCCAGCCTTCCTCGGCGTGGATCCGGGTCAGGTGCCGGGTCAGCTCCTCGTAACCCGCTGGCCCGCTGACGAGCAGGAAGAGCAGCCCGGCCTCGCGGACCGCCACCGCGAAGTCCGGCCGGGTGCCGTCGTCCGCGCCGACCAGGGCGGCGGTGCCGATCCGCCACCGGGTATCCCGGTCCTCGGTCATCAGCCGTCCCGTCCGGGTCAGCACCAGGCTGGTGCCGGTGCGCCGGATCGCGCCCATCTCGCCCTGGGCCAGCCCGCGCAGGGTGTGCAGCGGGAACACGTCGAGTTCCTGTTTCAGCGCACCGGCCAGCTGCTCGCGCCAGCCGAACATGTCCACGGCCTCGGTGACCAGCGCGGGCGGGATGTAATGCCGGGCGGTCAGCCGCAGCCCCACGTCCGCGTGCCCGAGCAGCCAGCTCAGGGTCGGCAGCGCGTCGTCCGGCGCGCCCGCTTCCTCCAGCAGCCGGGGCAGTACCGCGGCCGCGAGCCGGGACCGCTCGCCCGGGCGGCTGTTGGCCCACGCATCCATCCGTTCGGTATGGATCCGGGCCAGCCAGGTGCCGCTGACCCCGGGCGCGTGATGGGCGCCCGCCCGGTGCCGTCCGGGCTGGCTGCGGCCCTCACCGGGCGGCCTGCCCGCGGGGTGCCCGCACGTTGGGTCGTTCCAGCCCGTCTGGCCGTCCCGGGCCGCAGGAGGCGCCGTGAGCCAGCGGTCGATGAGCGCGTTGCGCTTGGCCCGCCAGCCCCGGCTCCCGGCCGGCAGCTCGCTGGAGGCGATCGCGAGCTCGATGGCGGCGGCGCACGCGTCGTAGGCGGCCCGCTCGTCTGGGCCCATCACCGATCCCCAGGCCAGCAGGCCGGTATCGGCCGGCGCGGTGCTCGAGTTCTCCACGGCTTCCGCGTAGGCGGCGATGCCCGCCTCGTGGCCGTCGCCGTAGGCGGTGAGAATCCGCTCGGTCTCCGGGGACATGCAGACGTCGGCGTAGCGCTCCATGCCGAGCATGGAGAAAAGCCGGCCGAGGGCACGGGTCACCGCGATGAGCTCACCGGTGGTCATCGGCCATTTGACGGGAAGCGCGTACCAGACGAACTCCTGCAGCTTCAGCTGGGAAACCGTTTCGAGCCCAGCGCCGTTGGTCAGCCAGCTGAGCGCGGCCTTCGCCTCGTCCGCCGCCTCCGGGTCCTCTCTTGCCAGTGCGTTGAGGGCCTGGGCCTCGGTCATCATGCGGCCAGTTTGCCGCAGGAACACCCCGGGCGGCTAGACAGTGTTTCAGTAGACAAACGGTTTCAGTAGACAAACGGTTTCAGTAGACAAACGGTTTCAGTAGACAGGCGGTTTCAGTAGACAGGCGGATCCCAGTAGAGGGGATTCCAGTCAGGTGGCCGGCTTCCGGCACAATGACCGGGTGACCGGAATCTACGACGAGCCGGAGATGTACGAGCTCGCCTGCGCGTACCGCGACGTGCGCGGTGAGGTGGACGCCCTGGAACGCTGGTTCGCGCGGCATGCCACGCTCTCCGCCGGGGACCCGGAGGACCCGGGCGGCGGAGCGGAAGGCCAGGATCCCAGGTTGGTGCTGGAGCTCGCGGCCGGTCCCGCCGAGCATTCTCTCGAGCTGGCCCGGCGCGGCGTCAGCGTGGTCGCGCTGGACCTGAGCCCGGCGATGTGCGCCCGCGCCCGGGACAAGGCGCAGCGCGAGGGCCTCGGGCTGGAGGTCGTGCAGGCCGACATGCGCGACTTCGGCCTGGGCCGCCAGTTCGGGCTGCTCATCACGATGCTGAACTCCCTGTGCCACCTGATGGACCTCGATGACCTGGTGGCGCACCTGCGGGCGGCGGCCGCGCACACCGCGCCCGGGGGGCTGTACATCATGGAGCTCGCGCACCCGGCCGACTTCCTGACGATGGTGCCGCGGACCAGTTCGGAGTGGGACAGCGATCTGGGGGCCCGCCAGGTGCACGTGCGCTGGGGCGGCGCCGACGACGCGATCGACCCGGTGACCCAGGTGACCAGGGAGCACGTGCTGGTGACGGTGCGCGACGCGGCGGGCTCCCGGACGCTGGCCGACGTGGTGCCGAACCGGTTCTGGACCGGCACCGAGATCACCGCGGCCGTCCGGCTCGCGGGCGGCTTCACGGTGGTGGGGTGCTACGGCGACTTCGCGGACGGGGTATCCCTGTCCGACACCGACGCCTGGCGCATGATCATCGTCCTGCGCCGGGAGAGGTAGCGCCGCCGGAGGTTCCCGTGCCGGGTTGTCCCGCGCCGGGTTGTCCTGTCCGGGAGGAGACCGTCAGGCGCCCGGTACCGGATAGCGGAGCAGCGCGCCGATGTCGTCTCGCAGCGGGGTCTCCCCGGCCGGGACCATGAACAGCTCCGCGTCGGTCCCGGTCGCGGCGCGCACGATCGCCGCGTCGGCCAGGTCCCGGGCCACGTCGGTCAGGCCGCGTTCGCGCAGTTCCTCCTCGGAGAGGCCGACGTCGGCCAGCCCCGGGCCGATCCAGGCGGGCGCGGAGGACCAGGCCGGCCCGGGCGCGTCCGGGTCGTCGGCCAGGTAGTCGCCGCCGAGGAACAGCTCGGAGACCTGCCCGTCACGCAGCGCGGCCACCGTCTCCGCCAGCCCCTCGGTCGCGTCGCCGGTCCCCAGCTGGTTGTGGAACGTCTCCAGCCGCCGCCGGCAGTCGGCGTCCTCGAGCTGGTGCAGCACCTGCTCGGCCGCCGCCGTCAGCTCGGGTGAGTCCACCGGCAGTTCGCGATCCACGATGACGGTCTTGCTGGCCAGATTGGCGGGCAGCTTGTCGACCAGCATGGCCCGGGCGCGCACGTCGCCGGCCACGATGATCGCCTCGGGCACCTCGCCCGCGGCGACCCGGACCCCGGCGACCCGGCGCGAAACCACGGCGTTGGCGAGTTCCTTGGCGTTGGTCTCCCAGGCTTCCTCGGCGGAGCGCTGATGCTCCAGCTGCGCCCAGCCGCCCGACTTCACCTTGTGCACCGGCCAGCCGGTGCCCTGGACCCTTTCGCGGGTCACGTCCTCGGCGGTGCGGACCTCGAGTACCTCGCCGCCCGCCCGGCTCGCGCTGACCAGCAGGTGCGGCGGGCGCGGCGGGGACTGGATGAGCAGCGGCAGCACGTCCGGCAGCCGGGCCCACCGGGCCATCTCACGGAGCGGCGCCGCGGGCAGCCGCACCACCAGCGGCACGGTGCCGTTCTGCCCGAACGCCGCGGTCCCCGGAGCGGTCAGCCCCGGGCCGGTGAGCGCCTCACCCAGCGCGTCCAGGGTCCCGGAGTCCACTCCGGACTGCGCCAGCTCCTCACGCAGGTCCCGCCAGCGGATTTCCACCGCCTTCAGCTCCGGCCCGCGGCCCGTACCGGACGTGTCCAGGTAGACGGACGCGAAGCTGGCCGGGTTCGCGTACAGCGAGCGAAGGAACGTCAGCTTCACCTGCGGTCGCCTCCTTCTCTGGAGCCCCGTACTCCTCTGGCGCTACCCGGGCCCCGTCGTCGGCAAACCGGCCGCCGGAGCCGGGCCCAGAACCCGCTCCAGGTACGGATTGGCGAACCGGCCCGCCGGATCGGCCTCGTCCCGGATCTTCAGGAAGTCCCCGAAATGGGGGTACAGCGCGCGCAGCCGGCCCGCGTCCAGGGTGTGCAGCTTTCCCCAGTGCGGGCGCCCGCCCACCGCGGCCACGATCGACTCGAACAGCGCGAAATACGCCTCGTACGGCAGCCCGGCGTACTGGTGGATCGCGATATAGGCGGATGGCCGGCCGTTCGCCGTGGACAGCCAGATGTCGTCCGCCGCGGCCACCCGCACCTCGACCGGGAACATCACCGGGTCGGCCAGCTTGGGCACCTCGCGGCGCAGTTCGGCCAGCACGGCGGGAGCCTCGGCGACGGGGACGGCGTACTCGGATTCGACGAACCGGACCCGCCGCGGCGTGGTGAAGACCCGGTAGGACCGGTCCGAATACGACCGGCGGGACAGCGCCGCCGACGTGACCCGGTTCAGCCGGGGGATGAGCTGGGGCATGGCCCGCCCGGTCCGGCACAGCAGGCCGAAGCCGGCGTTCTCCATGACCTCGTACTCGTAGAACCGGCGGGCGCGTGGCAGCGGCGACGGCGCCCGCCCCGCGGGCAGCCGGTTGTTCCGCTTGACCAGGGCGTTGCGGCCGTACGGGATCCAGTAGAACTCGAAGTGGTCGTGGCCTCCGGCCAGCTCGCCGAACCGTTCGATCACGTCGGCGACCGGCTCCGGCCCCTCCTCGGCGGCCAGCGCGAACGCCGGGACGCAGCGCAGCGTCACCTCGGTGAGGATCCCGAGCGCGCCCAGCCCCACCCGCGCGGCGGCGAACAGGTCAGGCCGTTCCTCAGCCGAACAGCTCACCACGGTGCCGTCCGCCAGGATCAGCTCCAGCGCCTCGACCTGGGTGGCGAGGCCGCCCAGGGCCGCACCGGTGCCGTGCGTTCCGGTGGACAGCGCGCCGGCCACGGTCTGCGCATCGATGTCACCCAGGTTGGCCAGCGCCAGGCCCAGCCGGTGCAGGTCTTCGTTCAGCTCTCGCAGCCGGGTGCCGGACCGCACCGTGACCAGCCCGCTGCGGGTATCGGCCGCCACGATGCCAGTCCAGCCGGACAGGTCGAGCGCGGCGCCCGGCGCGGCCGCGATCGGGGTGAAGGAGTGGCCGCTGCCGACCGCGCGCACGGTCAGCCCATCCCGCTCCGCGCCGGCGATGGCCTCCGCGATGCCGTCCGCGCTGTCCGGCCGGTACCAGCGGGCCGGGGTGACGGTGACGTTGCCTGCCCAGTTGCGCCAGGTGCCGGCCTGGCGCCCGCTCACTGCCACCTGATCCTCCTCCTGCCCGGAGTAACGGATCCTGTCATGTGCGCGGGGCGCCCGCCAGTGTGATAAGCGCAGTGCGATAAGCGCAGTGCGATAAGCGCCAGCCCGCCCGAACTGATCGGTAACTTAGGGCTTCACCTCGCGGCCGTTGTGCCCTACGGTTCAACCATGTCCGGCAATCCGGCGGGGCCCGCATCTGACCAGGCCACCAAGCCCCTGGCCGCCTCCGCTGCTACCGGAGCCACGTCCCAGCAGGCCGTCTACGATCAGGCCACCGCCGGCCTCGACCCGCCGCTGGCCATCGTGGACCTGGCCGCGTTCGACCACAACGCCGCCGACCTCGTTCGCCGGGCCTCCGGCCGGCCGATCCGGGTGGCCAGCAAATCGGTCCGCTGCCGCTTCCTGCTGGACCAGGTGCTCGCCCGGCCGGGCTACGCCGGCGTGCTGTGCTACTCGCTGCCGGAGGCCTTGTTCCTCTGCGCCCGCGGCACCAGCGACGACCTGGTCGTGGGGTACCCGACCGCCGACCGCGGTGCGATCGGCGCGCTGGCCGCGGACCCGGCCGCCCGGCGCGGTATCACGCTGATGGTGGACTCGCCGGAGCAGCTCGACCTGATCGACCAGGCCGCCGGGGCCGGGCATCCGGAGATCCGGCTGTGCCTGGAGCTGGACGCCTCCTGGCGGCCGCTCGCGGGCCGGTCCGCCGTGCATATCGGCGCCCGGCGCTCCCCGCTGCACACCCCGGAGCAGGCGGTCGCGTTCGCCCGAACGGTACTGGCCCGGCCCGGCTTCCGGCTGGCCGGTGTCATGGCGTACGAGGCGCAGATCGCCGGGCTCGGCGACGCCCCGCCCGGCCGGCCGGTACGCGCCGCCGCGCTGCGCCTGATCCAGCGGTTCTCCGCCGCCGAACTGCGCGAGCGGCGCGGGGAAGCGATCCGCCAGATCCGGGCCCTGACCCCGCTGGAGTTCGTCAACGGCGGGGGCACCGGCAGCCTGGAGACTACCGCCGCCGACCCGTCGGTGACCGAGGTCGCGGCCGGCTCGGGGCTGATGGGGCCGACCCTGTTCGACGCCTACCGCCGTTTCTCACCGCATCCGGCGCTGCTGTTCGCGCTGCCGGTCGTCCGGTGTCCCGGCGGCCCGCACGCCCGCGTCGCGACCCTGTTCTCCGGCGGTTACGCGGCCTCCGGCCTGGCCGGCCGGATCGCCTGCCGGCCCCGTACCTGCCCTCCGGGCTCAAGCTGTCCGCCACCGAAGGCGCCGGTGAAGTCCAGACCCCGGTGCTCGGCGCGGCGGCGGCCGGCCTGCGCGTCGGTGATCGCGTCTGGCTGCGCCACGCCAAGGCCGGTGAGCTCGCGGAGCGCTTCGCCGAGTACCACCTGGTCGAGGACGGTTCCCCGGCGCGTGCGGTACCGACCTACCGCGGGGAGGGCCAGTGCTTCGGCTGACCGGGGCCACACCATGAGCGACGTAGCCGATCCGCCCGGCCCCGCGCAGGCCAGCGCTACGCAGGTGGGCGCCACACACGCCGGTGCCGCGCAGGCCGCGGGGGGACCCGCCGCGCTGGCCGAGCCGGTGACGCCGGTCCGGCCCGGCTGGATCACGCTCCTCTTCACGGCCAACATCGGCCTGTGGCTGGCCGTCTACGCGCCGATCCAGATCCTGCTGCCGGAACAGGCCCAGCACCTCGACAAGGCGCACAAAACGGTCGTGCTGTCGATCGTGATGGGTGCCGGCGCGGTGGCCGCGCTCATCGCCAACCCGATCGTCGGCGCGCTGTCGGACCGGACGACCTCCCGCTGGGGGCGGCGTCACCCCTGGACCGTGATCGGCGCCGTGACCGGCGCCATCGGCCTGGCCGTCCTTGCCCTCGCCCCCGACCTGGCCGTCATGATGCTCGGCTGGTTCCTGGCCCAGGCCGGGCTCGGCGGCATGCTCGCCACCCTCACCGCCGCCCTGCCCGACCGGGTCCCGGTTGCCCAGCGGGGCGCCCTGGGCGGCCTGATCGGGATCAGCCAGATGCTCGGCACCGTGCTCGGCGCGCTCCTGGTGACCGTGCTGGTCACCGGGCTCGCGGACGGCTACCTCGCGTGCGGGGCGCTGGTCGTGCTGGGCGCGCTGGCCTTCACCCTCCGCACCCGCGATGACGTGCTGCCGCCCGGGCTGGTCCCGCGCGGCGGTGTCCCGGCCACCCTGCGCCGCCTATGGGTGTCGCCGCGCCAGTTCCCGGACTTCGGCTGGGCCTGGGCCATGCACTTCATGGTCAACCTGGGCAACGCCCTCGGCACCCTGTACCTGCTGTACTTCCTGTCCGACGCCGCGCACTACCGGGACCCGCAGACCGGCCTGCTGATCCTGATGGCCATCTACGGCGTCTCGCTGGCCATCGCCGGCCTGGTGTGCGGCGCCGCGTCGGACCGTTCCGGGTACCGCAAGCGCTTCGCCGTCGGCGCCGCCGTGGTCATGGCGGTGGCCGCGCTGCTGCTCGTCATCTCCCCGACGTGGACCGCCGCCCTGGCCGCCGCGCCCTTGCTCGGCGTCGGGTTCGGCACCTACTGGGCCGCCGCGCCCGCGGTGCTCACCGAAGTCCTGCCCGCCGCCTCCAACCGCGCCAAGGACCTGGGCGTCATCAACATCGCGACCGCCCTGCCGCTGGTCGTGGCGCCCCTGATCGCCGGGATCGTGCTCAGCATCATGCACAGTTACCCGGCGCTGTTTGCCCTGTCCGCCCTGGCCACGCTGGCCGGCGGCGCGTCCGTCCTCCGCATCCGCGCCGTCCGCTGACCGTCCCCCCCCCGTCCGCTGACCGTTCCCCCCGTCCGGCCCGGCTCCCATCCGCCGCACCGCTCCGCAGCGCGCCGATTCCGCGCCGCACTAAGCCCCGCCCCCGGTTGAGCTGCACTTCGTTGTTCAATACTTGCCTGAAAAGTTCCGTTCGGTAAATTATTAACGAACCAATCGGACATCACACCGTCAGCGACGATCTGGAGACGAGGCCCGCGTGTCCGCAGTCGCCAGCCCGGCCTCGACCGAGCGCGCGGGCTCACCCACCGAGGAACGCAACCCGCGAACTCTCGACATGGACACGCTCCCCGCGCTGTCCATCCTGAATCGCCTGAATGCCGAGGACGCGCGCGTCGCGGGGGCCGTGCGGGGGGCGCTGCCTGGGCTGGCCGTGCTGGTCGAGGAGGCCGCGCGCCGGATGGCGGCCGGGGGACGGGTGCACTACTTCGGCAGCGGCACATCCGGCCGGCTGGCGGTCCTCGACGCCGCCGAGCTGCCCCCGACGTTCGGCCTTCCGCCCGGTACGGTCAGCGCCCACCTGGCCGGCGGCGACCCGGCGATCCTGCGGGCCGTCGAGGGCGCCGAGGACGACCAGGCCGCCGGATCCGCCGACGCGGCCGGGGTCCACGCCGCCGACGTGGCCATCGGCCTCAGCGCGTCCGGGACCACGCCCTACGTCGGCGCGGCGCTCGGCCAGGCCCGGCGGTCCGGCGCGTTCACGGCCCTGATGACCTCCAACCCGGGTGCGCCGCTGCGCACCGTGGCCGACGTGTTCGTGTGTGCCGACACCGGTCCGGAAGCGATCACCGGCTCGACCCGGCTCAAGGCCGGTACCGCGCAGAAGATGCTGCTCAACGGCTTCTCCACCGCGCTCATGGTGCGCCGCGGCCGGACCTACTCCAACCTGATGGTGCACGTCGCGCCGGTCAACGCCAAGCTGCGTGCCCGGCAGGTGCGCCTCCTCGCGCAGGCCACGGGGTTTCCCGCCGCCCAGTGCGCCGCCGCACTCGATGACGCGGCCGGGGAGCTCCGGGTCGCGCTCGTCGCCTTGCTGTCCGGCGCGGATTCCACCACGTCCCGCACCGAGCTGGCCCGGGCGGGCGGCGTGGTCCGCACGGCGGTCCGCGCCCTCACCGACCCCTCCCCGGGCAGCTGAACGCGCCCGCACAGGGGCGTTCATCCGTTTGCGGGAGGTTCCTGCGACTGGGACAGATCACCCGCGGAGGGGCCCTGTATTTCCGGTACGGATCTCCTCCTCCTGCGCCTCCGCCCCCGGTTATCTCGCCGCAGCTCAGCGCCCGGGTGCCGTCATGGGGACAAGAGCCCGGTCAATGTGACTGGGCGGAGTCCCCGCGCGGCCAGGCCGTGCAGGATCGCGGGGAGGGCGGTCACGGTGCCGGGGTGCCCGAGATGCAGGCTTACGATCGATCCCCGCTGCACCGAGCCGAGGACGGTGGCCACGACCGCGTCCGGTCCAGGATCGGTGTAGTCGAGCGAGTCCACGTCATAGGACACGCATGTCTGGTAGCCGGCCTTGCGGGCCGTTTGCTCGATCAGCGCCGTCGCGTAGCGCGTTTGCGACGGCCGGAACCAGCGGCCGATCGACCCGGTCAGGGCGCGCAGCCGCAGCGCGCAGCCCTCGATCTCGGCGTAGGCGCCTGAGGCGTCCAGGGCCGCGATGTCCAGGTGATGCATCGTGTGATTGCCGAGTTCGTGGCCGCCGCCCAGGATGCGTCGCGCCATGTGCGGGTATTGCCCGAGCCAGTTCCCGACGGCGAGCACCGTGACCTGCGCGCCCGCTCGCTCTGCCTCGGCGAGCAGTCCGCTGGCCATCGATGCGGGGCCTTGACCATGGAAGGTGAGCGCCACCTGAGCCCGGTCACGTGGCCCGTGTACGATCTGCGGGCCGAGGTGCCCCCCTGCGCTGGCAGGCGGGCTCACTGCGGACGATGGTGTAGCAGGTGCTGATCCCGGCCGACCGACGCTGGGGGACGCACTGCCCTGGGTGCACCCGGCCAGGGCGACCCCGGTGGCGACCGCCCCGCCAAGGAGCAAGAATCCCCGTCGCTCCATAGACACGCCCAGAAGACTACTCAACCCTCGGCCAGTCACGCCGCGCCACACTGGCTGATCTGCCGCGCAGGCCTGGCCGGTGGCAACGGGTCATGGGGTCCGGTGACGGCTTGTGCTCGGCGAGCACTACGGTGGCATTAACTCCGGCGGCCAGCTTGCTCGCCGGTCATGGGTGGCTGTGCTTTGTTTCCGGCGGGTGCCGCCTCGGGGTGGAGGTCTGGCAGGAGAAGTTGGAGCGCCCGAGAATGAAAGCCATGGTGCGAGGCTGGGGTGGTCGTCTTGCGGGCGCGCTGGCGGCCTCGGCGCTTGCCGTAAGCGCGTGCGGCGGTGGCCAGGGCGCCCCGCGCGCCCCGGGTGCGCCGTCAGCCTATCTCGGTACCGTGCTGGACATGCCGGTGCCGTCCTCGGTCGCGGATCTGCCGCTTACAGCGGACACGGGCCGGGCGACAAGCCTGGCCGCGCTCCACGGCCAGGTGGTGGTGCTGGCCGATTTCCTCACCTTGTGCCAGGAGACCTGCCCGCTGACGACGGGGAACCTGCTGAGGATGGATCGCGCTGTCGACGCGGCCGGGATGGCCGGCCGGGTGCGCTTTGTGGAGCTGACCGTCGACCCGGGCCGGGATACGCCGTGGCGGCTGCGCGCCTATCGGAGGCTGGCCGCGGTCCCGGCGAACTGGTCGCTGCTCACCGGCAGCCCGGCCGTGATCGGGCGGATCTGGCGGTATTTCAGGGTGTGGTATCAGCGGGTCGCTGAGGACAGCCCGCCTGGGACCGACTGGCTGACCGGCAGGCCGCTGAGCTACGACATCTCCCACCAGGACGCGGTGATCTACCTCGACGCGGCGGGGCGGGAACGCTTCCTTGTCGTGGGCTCCCCGAACGCCACTGGGGCCCCGATCGCGCCTGCGTTGCGCCGCTTCCTCAGCGCCCAGGGGCGCGCGGACCTCAGCCATCCCGACGCGAGCACCTGGACGGCGGCCGAAGCGGTCAGCCCGATTGCCTGGCTGACCGGGCGGCCGATCCGGCTGCCCGCCCGCTGAGCCTGCCGGTGCACGAAGGTAGCGTGCGCCCGCGGCAGCGGTGCCGATGGCCTGAACAGCCGGGGTCACGGCTGGCCGACAGGCAGGTGGAGGGTGACCGAGCCGGCGTGCGCGAAGTACAAAGTGATCGCCAGGATCCGGCCGGTCGTCCGGGCGCCAGCCGGCTGCACCGTCAAGGTCGCGTCCGCGGGCGGGGACGGGCCGCCGGAGCGTCCGGGGACCAGCAGCGGCCCATAGTGGAGCCAGTGGTCCACCACGCCGGGCGGGGGGATGTCACCGCTGCAGCCGGCCAAATCCGGGATCTCTCCCACGCTGACCCGCTGGTGATAGACCGCCACTGCGGTGCCTGCGGCTATCGCCGCGTCGAGCTGATCGGAGGGTTGCCCGCTGGTGGTGATGCGCACGCTGGTCGCCAGCGTCCCTGCAGGCCCGGGTCGCAAGGGAGTGGCGCTGACCGTGATATCTCCCAGCCGGGCGATCACCTCACCGGCTCCGGAGGCTGGGGCCGAGCCCGCCAGTCCGGCCAGTAGGAGGGCCAGCCCGGCCAGCATCCATCCTGCGCGGCGGGCACGCCGACCGGGATCTTCGGGCCGGGAACCTGGCCTGCTCATCGGGTGACCCCGGTGTGGCCCAGGGAGTAGCGGCCCGGCTGGGGCCACACGCACAGCCCATGCGGCTGCGACCCCACCGGGATCTTAGCCAGCAGGTGGCCAGTAACGGTGGAGATGGCGTAAACGACGGAATTGTAGCGCCCGGACACCCAGAACACCTTCCCGTCCGGAGACAGGCCGCCCATGTCCGGGCTGCCCCCGCCCGGGATCCGCCAGGTGGTGACGATCTTCATGGTCGCGAAGCTGATGATGGTGATCGAGCCGTTGCCGCGGTTGGTCACGTACAGGTAGCGGGCGTCGCGGCTTGGGTACAGGCCGTGCGCGTCTGGGCCGGTGGGGATGAAGCTTTCCGGCCGGAAGGTCGTGGCGTCGATCAGCCACACCCCGGCATGGTTCTTGTCGGCGACATAAAAGGTGCGTCCGGCGGGATCCAGCTTGATGTCCTGCGGCGCGGAGCCCGGCAGGTTGAGGTAGCCGGCCACCTTCAGGGTGTGCAGGTCGACTCGAACCAGGCGGCCGGAGTACTCGCAGGTGGCGATCAGGTAGGCCCCGTTGGCCGCGAAGTCGATGTGGTCCACGCCCGCGCAATTGACCCCGATCCGGTGTTCGAGCGCGAAGGTGTGCGGGTTGCGGAAGTCCAGGTCCTGACGGGCCTCCGCCACGACGATGGCGTAGCGCCCGTCGGGGGTGAAGTACATGTTGTACGGGTCGTCCACCGCGATGTTCCGGCCGGCGGGCAGGCCGGTGCGGGGATTGATCGGGGTCAGGCTGTTGGCCAAGTCGTTGGTCACGTAAAGCGTGCGCAGGTCGTAGGCGGGCACGACGTGCTGAGGGTTGAGCCCGGTCTGGTAGCTTCCGATCACCCGGTAGGTGGCCGGGTTGATGACGGTCACCGTGGAACCGCCGCTGTTCGGTACGTAGATCCGGTACGGCACCCCGCTCACTGCCGGGCTGAGCATGTTCGGACCGGCGTCAGCGTAGATGTTCGCCGGGTCCGCCACCGGCGGCATCCCCGCCAGCGGCATCGACAGGTCCGGCACCGGGCCCGCGACCTGCCAGGTCGCAACCGGATGCGGTGCCGGGCGGGCGCGCCAGGTGGGTGCCGCCGCCGGGTGAGGTGCCCGGCCCGGCGCAGCATGGCCCGTGTCCGCTTGCGGCCGGAAGACCACCGCAAAGACCGCGACCACGGCCACGACGGTCACGGACAGGCTACCGATCCAGAGCAAGCGCCTGGCCCGCCGATCCGCCGGCACGCCCACCTTACCCATGCGATCCTCTCTGCGCCCTCTCAGCCCGCGGCATCCCGGCGGCGCGATCCGCACACGATGCCCTACCCGGCGGCGAACCGGCCGGGGGCAGCCAGGGGCAGCAGGCTCAACAAGGTCAGGCTAGCGTCCGGGGGAGTTCCTGGTCTTGCTGCCTGCCTTCTCGGCTAGCGCAGCCGGTCACGCTGGCCGCGCTGGCCGCGTTGCCGCAGCGCTGGGCCGTCCACTCGATGACAAGCCCGCGACGGACGGGTGGACGCGCTTACGGCGGGATGGGCGCGCCGCGGGCGGCTGCGCCGGCGAGCCGGACGGCGCCCGCGACCGGCGGGTCGGTCAGCGCCCGCACGTCGCTGCCCGGCATGGCCTCGCCGACCGCGCGGGTGGCGGCCGCCCGCAGGGCCGGGTGGGCCATCAGGCCGCCGCCCAGCACGACGGACAGGCCGGGCGGTGCCTCCAGCCGCCGCGCGGCGGACGCCGCGAGGTTAGCCAGCGCGCGGGCCGCTTCGGCGGTGATGAGCGGTACCGCCGGATCGCCGCTGTTCAGCACCAGCGGCGCGTGCCGGGCCCACCGTCGCGGATGCGGGAAGTCGTAGAACATCCGGTGCAGCGTGTCGGCGTCGCTGGCGCCGGTGGCCGCGAGCAACTGGCCGCCCAGCTCCCCGAGGGGTACTCCCCGGTCCCGCCGGTCCAGCAGTGCCCGCACCGCAGCCCGCACGATCCAGTATCCGCTGCCCTCGTCGCCCAGCAGATAGCCGAAGCCGCCGGCCCGCGCCTCCCGCCCGGCCCACGCGCCGACCGCTATCGAGCCGGTCCCGCAGATCACGCCCACGCCCGCGTCCAGCCCGGCCGCGGGCAGCACCAGCATGGCGTCGTTGACGATCACCACGATCCCGGACCTGGTCAGCGGGGCCAGCCGGTCGGCCAGGAACTCCCGGGCCCCGGGCACGTTGCTGCCGGCCGACCCGGCGCAGGCCGCGTCGAAGGGATGCCCGGGGTCGATGGGCAGTTGCGCCAGCAGGTCGGCGAGGGCGGCCGCGGCGCCGTCCGCGCCCGCCGCGGTGAGGCTGGCGCTGGAGGCCTTGGCCTCGGCGACGATCTCACCGTCAACGCACACCCGCGCCCGGCTCGACGTCCCGCCGATGTCGAGACCGAGAAGCCTGCTCACGCCGGCCCGGCAGCCGTGTGGGCGACGACCGCGCGCGGGCCCATGCCGTCCCCTTCCGCTAGATTCCGCGCCAGCTTATCCTGCACATTCCGGGTCCCGGGGACCCGGCGAGGGAGGCGCGGATGGCGGGATCGCTGGTACTGATGAACGGGCGGGTGTGGTCACCGGACGGTGCCGGAGCCGGCTGCGACGCGATCGTCGTGGCCGACGGGCGGATCTCGGCGCTGACCCGCTCCGCCGAGGCACGTGAGCTGGCCGGGCCCACGGCGCACGTGATCGACCTGAAGGGACGGCTGGCCATCCCGGCGTTCGGCGACGCGCACGTCCATCCCGTCGGCGGTGGCCTGGAGAGCCTTCGCTGCAACCTTGTCGGCATGCGCAGCCGCCCCGGCTATCTCGCCATCATCGCCGAATACGCCCGTGCTCTCGGCCCGGACGACTGGGTGCTTGGCGGCGGCTGGTCCCTGGAGGCGTTCCCCGGCGGTGTCCCGTCCGCGGCCGATCTGGAGGCGGTGGCCGGCGGCCGGCCCGTCTTCCTGCCGAACCGTGACCATCACAGCGCCTGGGTCAGCCCGGCCGCCCTCGCCCGCGCCGGGATCACCCGGGACACGCCCGACCCCGGTGACGGCCGGATCGAGCGCGACGAACACGGTGAGCCCTCCGGCGCGCTGCACGACGGGGCCATGCGCCTGGTCTCGCGCATTGTCCCGCCGCCGTCGGCCGCCGACCTGGCCGCAGGGCTCCGCGCCGGCCAGGCGCACCTGCATGCGCTGGGCATCACGCACTGGCAGGACGCCATCGTCGGCGAGGCCCCGGACATCGGCATCCCCGACGCCTACGGCACCTACCGCGCCGCGGCGGCCGAAGGCTGGCTGACCGCGCACGTCAACGGGGCCCTGTGGTGGGACCGGACCCGTGATGCCGGCCAGATCGCCGGCCTGCTCGGCCGGCGTGAGCACGCGGCGTCGGGCCGGTTCCGCGCCGCCTCGGTCAAGATCATGATGGACGGGGTGTGCGAGACGCTGACCGCGGCGATGACCGAGCCCTACGACAGCCGGCCGCCCGGGACTCAGCACGGGCATGAGCACCGCGGCAATCTGTTCGTGCCGGCGGATGAGGTCGCGGAGGCCGTTCACCTGCTCAGCCGGGAGCGGTTCCAGGTTCACTTCCACGCCCTCGGTGACCGCGCCGTGCACGTGGCCCTCGACGCGCTCGCCCACGCGGGCGGCCGGCCCGCAGACCTGAGGCATCACCTGGCCCATCTGCAGTTCATCCGCCCGGGTGACCTGGACCGGTTCCGGGACCTGGGGGCGGTGGCCAACTTCCAGCCGCTGTGGGCCTGCCACGATCCGCAGATGGACGACCTGACGCTGCCCGTCGTGGGCCCGGAACGCGCCACCTGGCAGTACCGGATCGGCACGCTCGCCCGCCGCGGCACCAAGATCGCGTTCGGCAGCGACTGGCCGGTGTCGAGTGCCGACCCGCTGCAGGAGATCCACGTCGCGGTCAACCGGCGGCTGTCCGGCCGTCTCGGCCAGCCGGGCACGGCCGAGACAGACCGGCCGTTCCTGCCGGACGAGGCGGTCAGCGTCGCGCGCGCCCTCACCGCGTTCACCGCGGGCGTCGCCTACGTCAACCACCGCGAGGCGGACCTCGGGTCGCTCCGGCCCGGCCACCTGGCCGATATCGCGGTGCTCGACCGGGACATCCTGACCATCCCGCCCGGCGAGATCGGCCGCACCCAGGTCGATCTCGACCCTGGCCGGCGGCCAGTTCGTGCACGGGGCGGAATAACCGTTTTGGCCCGGGTGCAGAAATCGGTCAGCTGACGGATGTCTTGCTCTGCAACTTGCATGAGACTTTTCCTGCAAGTGACACGAGCCATCGCTGCCTTTTGGGCCTGGTCGCGGCGTATCGGGGACCCACGAAACGGCCTGGAGAGCAGAAAATTCCCCAGACGGGGAGTGACGTACTGATCACTCATATGCCACATTTGGGGCTTGGCACTTGCGTCGCGCACATCTAGACGGAGGCACTATGACCTTGCCGCGCTCGCAGGCCCTCGAAGGCAGACCATCACATGTCCCCCATGCTGCGCAGCCCGATTCCTGGCGCAAGACGGAGGGACGATCCAGCATGAATACCGACCCCGGACGGCCTCATACCGAACGGATCTGGGAACAGCGCCGCGCCCTGGGCCGGCGGCTTGCCTCGCTGCGGAGCCGGTCAGGTTTCAGCCAGTGGGAGTTCGCCCCGCTCACGGGATACTCGCGCAGCACTCTGTCGGACGCGGAGCTTGGCCGGCACCGGCTGCGGCGGGAGTTCTGGCAGCGCTGCGACGAAGCGCTGGTGTCGGACGGCGTGCTGACCGCGGCCTATGACCGCATTGAGGCGCTGGCCGTGGCCGTGCGCCGGACCGCGCGCAGCCAGGCCCAGGCCGCGCGGGAGGAACAGGCATCGCGGCGGCTCCAGGCACTGCTGCCCGCTCCTAGTGCTGAGGGCCTGGGTGCTGGTGACGGTTCGCCGGATCGGCCTGTGCCGGGTCGGCCTGTGCCGGGTCGGCCTGCGCCAGGAGGCGCGGCGACGAACGGCATCACGTGGGAATTGACCTGGCCGGCTGGGCCGCCCGGTATGGCTCCGGCCGTAGCTGGCGCCGCCGCGGCTGTCCCATCCGCTTCGCGGATTGCCCCGGAAGGTGGCGCTCCGGACGGTGCCGCTCGAGACGGATGCGCTCCCGCCGGTTCCGTTCCGCTGACCGCGATGGAGCAGTGCCCCCACTGCCACCAGCCGGTCACCGTGATCATCGTGGCGGCCCCGCCCCCGGCCACTGGTAGTCCGGCCCGCCGGCCACTGGTAGTCCGCGGCGAGCACGTCCGTCGTTCGTCTTGTCCCGCGCTGATCCCGATGACGGCGCGGTCCGCCGGCAGGATCTCGGTGCTGTCGCCGGTCTCAGGGCCCGGCGCACCATGTCCGGCCTGGCCACAAAGGTTCGCGCCATTGCCACCGCCGGGGGCAGCATCTCGCCTTCGAGACAGGAACCGGACTCAATCCTTTGGCGCAGGATGCCGGCCAGCTGCTTATCGACGGGACGGCCGGCGCTCGGGCCGATCGTCTTTCCGCCCTCTCGAAGAGCTTATGGGCGTGCAAGACATTAGCCCTGTCGATTCCCAAAGAGTGTTATCGGGATTTGTGAATGCAATTACCCGGCCGTGCACCAGAATGTCTCACCGTGAGACGACCCGGTGCGATGGCAGGCGAGCTGCCCAAATTCGCCTTCCCAGACACGCGAGTTTTCGCTATACCGCCGTCTCGCCTCCGGCAACAAGCTGTTGCCCGGTGGGCTACATGGCCTCTGCGCCTATAGCGCTAACGTCAGGTCATGTACGGTACTGCCCGTGCCACCAGCGCGACCGCCGTCGGGGGCACTGGCCTTACCCGCACAGCCACCGCCCGCCGGATCGCTCGGAGCGACCACACGCCCGCCAGCGCCGCGGTGATCAAGGAAGACGCGGGGCACAGTATCAACCTGCACCCCGACGCGCCCGGCTGGTTCACCGCGGCCAGCGTCACCCGTCAGATCCTGTGCACGGCGGCACCGTGATGAGCTCGTCGGTCAGCGAGCAATCTGGGCATGTTTGCCCGGTAAAAGCATGACATATCTGTCCAGGAGCACGAGTAACATCAATCACAGGAGAGGCAGTAATGCGTCCCTGACGCGCTGGTAAACGTGCTCCCTGTGCATTTGCAATGTCGCCGGCGACTTAACGGCGAATTCTTCTGCCGAACTTCGTGCCGGCGGTTTCCGACATGAATGTCGGCAGCTGATTGTTTCTCCCATGCCTACGTTGTCGCGGATGCTGATGAAGCGGCCTGGATACCATCATGCGGCCGTATCGATCACTGTCCTGGCTGCTGTCATGAGCGCGGGATGCGGATCCCATGCCGCGACGACAGCATCACTGTCGCTCGAAAAGCAGAGCCTGACCATTGCCACCGTGCCCACTGCCTCCTCGGCCGGGCTTTATATCGCGCAGCGTGACGGCTTTTTCCGGCAAGCCGGGCTGAACGTAAAGATTGTCAACGTCGGATCCGGCGCCGGCGTCACCGCGAATCTGCTCAACGGCAGTATCGACATCCTCAACGGTGCCTACGCCGGGTTCATCCAGGCCGAGATGCACGGAGCCGGAAAGTTCCACATCCTGGCGGACGGATACGCCAGCGCGCCCAGTGTCGACCAGATCGTGGTGCTGCCCGGGTCGGGGATCACCACGGCGGAGCAGCTGAGCGGCCGGACCATCGCCGTGAACGCGCTCAACAGCGTCGCTGCGCTGCTGGTGTCGTCCACCCTCGAGTCGCAGGGTGTACCGCCCTCGCAGGTGCGCCTGGTCGCGATACCTTTCCCGGCCATGCCGGCCGCGCTCAAGGCGCACCACATTGATGCGGCGTACCTGGCCGAGCCGTACCTGAGCCAGGCCGAGGTGCAGATCGGCGGCGAGGCGCTGATCGACGTCAACGGGGGCGCCACGCAGAACTTCCCCATCGATGGCTACGTCGCCACCGTCCGCTGGTGCCAGCGCTACCCGAAGACGGCCGCTGCGGTCGCTGCGGCCATTGACCGCGGTCAGGCGATCGCCGATACGAACCGGCCCGAGGTGGAGAGCGTGCTGCACAAATACACGACGATCGATAAGCAGATCGCCGCGATCATGGCCCTCGGGAATTTCCCGACCCGGGTCAACGCGGTCCACCTGCAGCGGGTCCCCGACCTGATGCAGAGCTTCGGCCAGCTCAAGCAGCGATTCAACATCACCGTCATGACTAATCCGGTAGGGAGCTGACATGCCCGGGCCAGCGAACGCCAGTATCGCAATCAGCCCGAACCTGGCCGCGGTGGCCACGTTCGAGGCGGCCGCCCCGCGCTACGACAGTTCAGGTGCTCAGCTCGCTGGGCCGATCGCCGACCGCCTGGTGGACCTGGCCGGCCTGCGGCCCGGCGATCAGGTGCTCGACATCGGGTGCGGCGCCGGTGCGGTCACCATCCGGTCCGCCTGCGCGGCGTTCGCCCTGCTGGACAGGATGCGCGAGCCCGACGGCGGCCTGGTCCGCCAGGTCGCGATGGCGTACGCCATCGCGCGCCGGCCGCGCCGGAAGATGATGGCACCGGCCATGGCCGCGGCAAGGCGGCGATCCGGTGAGGGCCGCAGGTGAGCCTGCCGTCCGCCGTCCGCCGGGCCTGCCCGCCCCGCGCGCCGAACTTGCCGGACCGGACGCCCCGGGCGATGCCGAGACGGTCGTGCAGATGCGCCGGGCGCTGGGCCGCCAGCTGGCCGCCATGCGCAACCGGGCCGGGCTGAGCCAGTGGGAGCTGGCTCCCCTGACCGGATACTCGCGCAGCACGCTGTCGGATGCCGAGCTGGGCCGTCACCGGCTCCGGCGTGAGTTCTGGCTGCGCTGCGATGGACTGCTCCATGCGGATGGCCGGCTGGTGGCGTCGTACGACCGGATCGAGACGGCCGCCGCCGTCGTCCGCCAGCGCACCCGGAGCACGGCTCAGCTGGCCCGCGACCAGCACGCCTCGGCCCGGCTCCAGGCGGTCCACCCGGCACCCGGCCCGGCCGGCGACGGTGGCCGCGACCCAGCCGGCTCACCGGTCACCATGGAGGCCTGCCCGCACTGCCGCAGGCCCATCGCGATCCTGGTCGTCCCGGCCGCCGCCGGTCCCGCCCGGCACGCCTGAGGGGCTGAACCGGTCCCGCCGTTTGCTCCCCAGACCGGTCATTTCGGACGCAGTACCGCCGTGCAATTACACGGAAGACACTTGCGTCTGGACATCTGCCCGCTGATACTGGGAGACGTTGCGCCTCCCGGGCCGCCCGAACCGGTGATTTAGCCAGGGTACCGGGCAGTTCTGGGCATAAGCCGTATGCCTGGCAAATCCACCCCGCAAGTGCGGATTTTTACGCAAGTGCGCGGGAAGCACTTGCAGCACTATGTATACGAATCCATACTAGGGACATAGGTGATCACGAACTGCCTAAAGGCGCAGTTAGTTCTGCCTCCGGTCAACGCGGGCCTTTGCCGTAAGGGGTGACGAATGGTTCACGCACGCGGCTCCGCCCATCGGGACACATCGGCCGACGGAACGCCACGTCCGGACACTTGTGGGCGGTGGCAGCGGTTGTTTCGCGGCCAGGAAAGCGAACTGCGCCAACTGCGGCGCTGGCTGATCGCCCTGCTGCCGGACCGGCCCGCCCGCGACGACCTCATCTCGGTAGCGGTGGAGCTGGGGACGAACGCGATTCAGCACACCTCCAGCGGGCAGGGCGGCTGGTTCACGGTCGAGGTGACCCGGCGCGGTGCGGTAGCGCGGATCGATGTGACCGACGAGGGCGCCGCGACCGGCCCTGAGATCACCGATGACCCCATGAGCGACTGCGGCCGCGGGCTGATCATCGTCCGCGCCCTGTCGGAGAGCTGCGGTTTCCGGGGCGACGCGCGTGGCCGCACCGTCTGGGCCGAGGTTGCCTGGGCCCCCGAACCGGTCCTCGCCTCTCGGCCGGCCATGGCGCCCGCGACCATGCCCAACGGCTACCCCACCCTGAACGGCCACCACTTCACGCGCCCGGTTGGCCGTCCCGAGGCCAGCGCCTCCTAAGCCCAGCGCCTGCTAAGCTCAGCGCCTCCCAGGGCACGTCCGCCGGGCTCCGGCCCTCTCCGCCGATTGGCCCGGCCGCGTCCGCCCGCCGTACGCATGCTGTCAGGATCGGCGCCCCGCCTGCCTGGATGGTGTTAGCGCCGGGCCGGGCTGGCCCATATCGGTGATGGTCTCGGAAGGCAGCGGTGGTATCCGAGGCTGGAGGTGCGGTCATGGCGGGCTGGCTGCAGGCGATAGTGGTGATCGGGCTCGTCGGCGTGCTGCACGTGCCGCTGGGTGACTACATGGCCCGCGCCTTTACCGCGCCGCGGCACTGGCGGGCCGAGACGTTGATCTACCGGGCCTGCGGGATCAACCCCGATAACGACCAGCGGTGGCCGCACTACGCTGCTTCGGTGCTGGCCACCTCCGGGGCTGGCATTCTGCTGCTCTATCTGCTGCTGCGGGCGCAGGCCGGACTGCCGTTCTCGTTCGGGCATCCGGGCATGAACCCGGCCCTCGCCTTCAACACCGCCGTCAGCTTCACCACCAACACCAGCTGGCAGAACTACGCGGGTGAGGCGTCGCTGGGGGCGGTGGCCCAGGCGGCCGGGCTCGGTACCGAGGCCTTCCTGAGCGCGGCCGTCGGCTTGTGCGTGGCGCTGGCCCTGATCCGCGGCCTGATCCGGCGGAACACCGACATGGTCGGGAACTTCTGGGTGGACCTGGTGCGTGCGGTGATCCGCGTCCTGCTGCCGCTGGCCGTCGTCTTCGCCATCGTGCTGGCCGCTCTGGGCGTCGTGCAGAACCTGTCCAGCGGGAGCGTCTTCAGCACGCTCGCCGGCACCCGCCCGCTGGTTCCGGGCGGCCTGGTCGCGTCGTGGGAGCCGATCAAGCTCATGTCGGGTGACGGCGGCGGCTTCTTCAACGCTAATAGCGCGCACCCATTCGAGAACCCGGGTCCGCTCACTAACGCCATCGAGATCGGCCTCATGCTGCTCATCCCCGTAGCGGTCATCCGGATGTACGGCCGGATGGTCGGCAGCCGCCGTCAGGGATGGGCGCTGCTGGCCATCACGGGCGTGCTGCTCACGGCGTGGATCGGCCTCACCACCAGCGCCGAGATGACGCGGACCGGGACGGTACCCGTGGCGACGGGCTCGGCGCTGGAGGGCAAGGAGACGGCGTTCGGCGTGCCGGGCAGCGCGCTGTTCGGCGCCACGGCCACCTCGACCGCCGACGGGGCCGCCAACGCCAGCTACGACAGCTTCACCGCCCTGGGCGGCGGCATGCTGATGGCCGCCATGATGCTGGGCGAGATCAGCCCGGGTGGGGTGGGCAGCGGCCTGTACGGACTGCTCATGGTGGCGCTCATCGCCGTGTTCCTGGGCGGCCTGATGGTCAGCCGGACCCCAGAGTACCTGCGAAAACGGATCCGGCCTCAGGAGATGAAAATGGTCGCCCTGTACTACCTGGCGACGCCGATTCCGCTGCTGGCCGCCGCCGCGCTGGCCATCGCGGTGCCTGCGGGCCGGGCCTCCATCGGGAACCCGGGCCCGCACGGGCTCTCCGAGGTCGTGTACGCCTTCACCAGCGCGGCGAACAGCAACGGCTCCGCGTTCGGGGGCCTGTCGGGCAATACGACCTTCTATAACGTGCTGCTGGCTCTCGTCATGCTGCTGGGCCGGTACGTCCCGATGGTGTTCGTCCTGGGCCTGGCGGGGAGCCTCGCCCGGCAGCGGCCGGTGGCGGTCACCGCGGGCTCCCTGCGGACGGACGGCCCCATGTTCGTGTCGCTGGCTCTGGGGGTCGCGCTCGTCCTGGTCTTCCTTACCTTCCTGCCGGCGCTTTCCCTCGGCCCGCTCGCCGAGGGCCTGCCCTAGTGTGGCTTGTCCGCCCCCGCGCGCAGCAAAGTTGTAAACGCGCCCCCTGCCCGTGAAGTTCTTACCGAAGTCTTACGTGGCCGCTGCGACCCGTCCGGCCAGGGCGTCCGGTCCGTATGAGTAAGAAAGGCGTAACACCCGTTACCGCCACCTGACCTCCTCAGGACGGCTCGTACATATCCAGTCGGCTGTCCCGAGAAGGAAAGGCCGTGGCCATACCCGCCCGTATGGGGCCACGGCTAGTCCCCGGTGGCCGGGACTGCCCGCCAGCGGTCCCGGCCACCGGCCCGACGCCTCTCTGCGACTTCCGGCCGCTAACGCCCTCCGCGCCTTAGCGCCCCTCAGGTCCCTCCCGGCCCAGCGCCCTCGCGCGCCGCGGATCTGGCACATCGTGGCGCGGGCTCTTGATGATCGGCGTCGGTTTCCGACGCCGAATCCCTGTCGCAGCCTCGGGCTCGGGCCCACAGGGCCCCGCCGCACGGGCCCTCGACCCCGCACCCGCCACCTAGGACTCACCACACGGCGCCCACTTAACCACTCCTTCATCAATTACCTCACCGTTCACACCCCGACGGCCGCAATAGGTCATAATGCAATTGCATTTGCACGGAGCATTTGCGCGTGAAGTTTCAACAAACTAGGCCGACGGGGGCCAGCGGTAACGTGAGCAACGCCGCCGCTGGTGTCGGCAGCTGCATGTGGAGATGCTGATGACACAGCCAGAAGCTGACGACGCCAGCAACTCGCACTCCCGAGCCACGCACCCGGGCGCCGCCCGCGCCGGCGAAGCCGCCCGCGCCGGTGAAGATGCCCCGCATCCCAGCGCGCCGCCACCGGGGCCCCCCCACACCGGGCCAAGCCGTCCTCCGGGGGATGCCGACGAGCCCCCCATGGACATCGGCATTCTGGTTACCATCCGCTCGCTGCTGCCGAATCTCGCGCCCGTCGAGCGGCGGGTTGCGCAGGCCGTCCTCGACGATCCCGGCGGCGCTGCGCGCCGGTCCATCTCGGAACTTTCCCGCTCCTGCGGAACCTCCGCCACGACCGTGGTCCGGTTCTGCCGGGCGGTCGGGCTCCGCGGCTATCCGGAGCTGCGGCTGGCCCTCGCCGCGGCCGTCGCGCACGGCGACGCGCAGTCGGTCGCGGCCGCGTCCCACGACATCAGCCCGGGGGACGACGCCGCCCTGATCGCCAAGAAGATCGCCCACGCCGACGCCATGGCCGTTACCGAGACCGCCAACCATCTCGACGTCGGCATCCTCGTTAACGTTGTCAACGAGCTGGCCACCGCGAACCGTATCGACATCTACGGCGTGGGCGCCAGCGGATTCGTCGCGCTCGACCTGCAGCAGAAGCTCCAGCGCATTGGCCGCCCGGCGTTCGCATGGCCCGATCCGCACATGGCCGTCACGTCCGCGGCGCTGCGCGAGCCTGACGACGTGGCCGTGGGCCTCTCGCACACCGGGACGACCGTGGACACGATCGACGCCCTGCGCGAGGCGCGACGGAACGGGGCCAAGACGGTCGCGGTCACGAACTTTCCCTGGTCGCCGATCACTGAGGTCGCGGACTTCGTCCTGCTCACAGCGGCGCGCGAGACGGCGTTCCGGTCTGGGGCCATGACGAGCCGGATCGCGCAGCTCACCGTGGTCGACTGCCTCTTCGTCGTGCTGGCCCAGCGCGATCTGTCGTCGACGCAGGCCGCGCTGGAGCGGACCTACGCCGCCGCCCAGGCCAAGCGCACCCGACGCGCCCGCCGCGCCGCCCCCGCCCCGCCCGCCGACTTAGCTGAGCCACCGGGCGCGCCTCGCCTCGCCCCGCCCACGGACTCCTCGCCCCGCCCACGGACTTGGCTGAGCCCGCCCTGACCCGCGCGCCACGGTCCACTGTCCCCACATCACTGCGATGCGACGCTCCGGAGAGGGCGTTTTAGCGCTATTTGCGACCCGGGTTCGGGTAACGTCATTTGCCGTGTCGAGTGCCCCCGCGCAATTGGTGACTGAGCCAACCCCTTCTGAGCCAGTGCCCGCGCCCGCCAAGGGCCGGCGGCTGGCGTGGCTTGATGCGCTGCGCGGTTTCGCCGCCCTAGCCGTGGTGTTCGACCACATGGGAACCATGGTGCTGCAGCATGCGCACAACATCGTGTTCTCGGTCGTTGACACCGGCCAGTACGGCGTGTTCGTGTTCTTCCTGGTTAGTGGGTATATCATCCCGGCGTCACTCGAGCGCAAGGGCAGTGTCAGGGGTTTCTGGGTCAGCCGGGCGTTCCGGCTGTACCCGCTGTACATCTTCGGGATCGCGGTGTCGCTGCTGGCGTGGAAGACGGGCTTCGGCCCCATCCACGGCGCGGACACCCAGCTCAAGACCTGGGTGTACTCACTGCCGTTCATGATGTCCAACATGATCGACGGCGCTAACGTGCCGAACGTCATCTGGACCCTGTTGTTCGAGATGGTCTTCTATCTCCTGCTGTCGGCGCTGTTCACCTTCCGGGTGCACCGGCACAGCGCCGGGTACGCGCTGGCCGCGGTCATCGGGGCCGTCGCGCTCGGCGGCATCCTGCCGATGCACGGGCTGAGCCACGAGTTCGGCAATCGCCGGGTCGCCGTCGCCTCCCTCGTCCTGCTGTTCATCGGTCTCGCGCTCGTGGTCAGCGGGCGACGGATCCGCGCGCGGCCGGCAGCGCGCTGGCCGCCGCGACCGGCCTGACGCTGCTGCTGTTCAACACGAGCTACCCGTACAACTGGAGCGGGCTGACGATCCTCGCCCTGATGTTCACCGGCACCATGCTCTACCGCGCCGAGCGCGGCGAGTTCAGCCGCGTCAAGGCGGTGGTGATCGCGGTCATCGTGTTCGCCCTGGCCATCGTGGCCGGGGTCTGGCACAGCATGATGTGGCACATGAACGGCCACGACCAGCTTCAGTTCGACCTGCAGTGGATTAGCTGCCTGGTGCTGGCCGGCGGGACGTTCGCGGTGGGCATGGCACTGCGGCACCGGACGGTCCCGCGCGTGCTGGCGTGGCTCGGCCTGGTCAGTTACTCGGTCTACATGCTGCACCCGATCGTGCTGAACGCCTACCGATCCTTCCACGTCTTCCGCCGGCCGCATCCGTTCCCGATCCAGGTCGGGCTGGCCGCGGGCATCCTGGCGGTCGTGCTGGTCTTCTCCGCGCTCACCTACTACTTCATCGAGTCCCCGATGCAGCGCGTCGGGCACCGCTTCGCCCGGCTGCTGCAGAACCGGTTCGGCCCCGACGCCATCACCGGGAGCGTCCCGGTGCCGGACGCGCCGGCCGTGCCGGCCGGGCCCGCCGACGACGCCGGACAGGCCCAGGCGCCCGGGGGAACGGGCCCGCTGCTGGACCGCCTCCGCGGCGAGGCCGGCGCCATACCGCAGGATGCCCGCCGGATAACCTGATCAACTGTGGGAGAAACCCCCGCCACGACGTCGCTGTACCGCAAGGTCGCGGATGATCTCCGGGCGGCCATCGCGGCGGGCACCTACCCTCCCGGGACGCGTCTCCCGTCCGAGAGTGACCTGGCCGAACGCTACTCCGTGTCCCGTGGCACCGTCCGCCAGGCGTTCGCCGCGCTCCGGGCCGACGGGGTGATCGCCTCCCGCCGCGGTGCGCGCCGCATCGTCCTCGGCGGTCCCCAGCTGCAGAGTTTCGGGGAGCTGCTGAGCTTTTCCCGCTGGGCCAAGGCCATCGGCGAACGGCCGTCCGGCCGGGTGGTGGACATGATCCGGCGCGAAGCCAAGCCGTCCGAAGCCGAGCAGCTCGGGCTACCGCCCGGCGCGGTCATCTACCACCTGACCCGGGTGCGGATGCTGTCCGGGCAGCCGGTGATGATCGAGCGCACGGCCTTCCCGGACCGGGTGGGCGCGCTGGTGGCGGGGATCGACGCGGACCGCGGGTCGATCTACGAGCGCCTGGAGGAGCTCGGGGTGGCGTTCGCCGACGCGGAGCACATCATCGACTCTGTGCCGGCCTCGGCCGACGACGCGCGGCTGCTCGGCTGCCGTCCCCGGGTCCCGCTGCTGCGCGAGCGGCGCCGGACCACCGACCCGGCCGGCGTGCCGCTGGAGTGGTCCGAGGACCGCTACCTGGGCAGCGCGGTCGCCTTCACCGTGCATAACTCGGTCGCGGTCAGCGCGCTGTCCCGGCTGACCGCCGATCCGGCACCGTGACCCAGCCGGAGGCGGCCGGAGCCTAAAGGCACCAGGCGCCGGACGGGCCCGGCCGGCGCTAAGTGCCGCCGCAGCAGGCTCTGCAGCAGCGGCCGGAAATGGTCAAAGTCGGGGCCGTCGCTGACCGGGTTCTTGGCCGCCTCGTCCCAGCGCCGCACCGCGACCGCCGCGCTCGCGTACGCCAGGGTCTCGAACTCAGCGGCCTCCTCGGCGGTCATCGGGCCGCCCTGGACGGCCAGCGTGTACACCGACGCCGCGGACAGCCTCCCGTAGTAATTGGGCACCACGGCGCACAGGTAGCGCTTGGCCGCCACGTGCAGCCGGACCGGCTCGGTCACGTCCTCGTCGAACCACTGCGCCAGCCACGCCGCGCCGGTCTCCCCGTGCCGGTTGTCGGTGCCCGCCATCAGCTGCTGCCCGCTGCCGTCCGCTCCGCAGATGTGCCCGACGTCGTGCAGCAGCGCCGCCGCCACCTGGGCGTCCGGCGCGCCCGCGGCCTCGGCCAGCCCCCCGGCCTGGCGCATATGCACCGCCACGCTCACCTCTTCGCCCAGGTAGTCCCGGGCTCCCTCGCCCGAGAACAGCCGGGCGATGATGTCGACGGCGCTCACGCCGCCACCTCCTGACGGTCCAGCACGGCCAGCGAGCTGGCCAGCGCATCCAGGTCCGCGTAGCAGCCCTGCAGGTGACGGCCGCCCGCGCTGGTGAACGCGGTCCGCCCGTGCAGGATCCGGGTGTTGTCGAAGATCAGGCAGTCGCCGGGGCGCAGCCGCATGGTCAGCGCTCGTTCCGGCTGAGCCAGCAGCCCGGCCCAGCGCCGGTACGCGGCGCAGAACGCGACCACCTCCGGGTACGGCCGCCGTAGCTCCCGGTCTCCCCCGCCGCCCGGGCCGTCACCACGGCTCACCCCGCGCCGTCACCACGGCTCACCCCGCGCCGTCACCACGGCTCACCCCGCGCCGTCACCACGGCTCACCCCGCGCCGTCACCACGGCTCACCCCGCGCCGTCACCACGGCTCACCCCGCGCCGTCACCACGGCTCACCCCGCGCCGTCACCCGGGCCCTACCCCCGGCCGCCCGCGCCGTCACCACAGCTCTCGCCACCCTCCTGAACCCCGCGCACCTTATCTTAAATTGGCTATACAAGTTTACACGTGATTACACTAGATTGCGCCGAAACAGGCGGTCTGCCAGCGGCTTCTCTATGTGTCTCCCGTACCGCTGGCCGGTGGACGGCTGGCGGTTGACCAGGGAAGGACGCGCAGATGAATTCAGCTCGCGAGACGGGCCGGGTGATCGTGGTCGGCGGCGGGGTGCTGGGCACGATGCACGCCGTCGCGGCGCGCTGGCGCGGTTTCGAGGTGGTCCATCTGGAGCGCGAGCCGGATGCGCGCGGCGCGAGCGTCCGTAACTTCGGGCTCGTATGGGTGAGCGGCCGGGCGCCCGGCCCCGAGCTGGGCCTGGCCCTCCGTGCTCGTGAGCGCTGGGCCGAGATCGCCGCCGACATCCCGGGCGTGGGGTTCCGCCCGCACGGCTCGCTGACCCTGGCTGCCGACGACGCCGAAATGACCCTGATCAAGGAGGCCTCGGCGCGGCCGGACGCGCCCCGCCGCGGTTACGAGGTGCTGGACCCCGCCGCCGCCCGGGCCGTCAACCCGGCGCTGCGCGGCGAGTTCGCCGGGGCGCTGCTCTGCACCCACGACGCGATCGTCGAGCCGCGCGCCGTGCCGTCGGCGCTGCGCGCGTACCTGCTGGCCGCGGGCGGTTACCGCTGGCTGCCCGGCCGCGAGGCCACCGCGACCGAGCCGTACGGGGTCCGCGACCATACCGGCGAGTGGCATCGCGGTGATCTGGTCGTGCTCTGCTCCGGAGCCGCGTACACCGGGATTGCGGGGCCGCACCTGGCCGCCTACCAGGAGACATTTTCATGAGCGCGCCGATCACGATCGCCTGCCTGGACATGGCCGGTACCACGGTCCGCGACGATGGCATCGTCATGGACGCCTTCGGGTCCGCTATCGCCGGCCGGGGCCTGTCCCCGGCCGAATACGACCAGGCCATCAAGGACGTCCGCGCCAGCATGGGCCAGTCCAAGATCGAGGTCTTCCGCCGGGTCCTCGGCGACGAGGGGACCGCGTGGGACGCGAACCAGGCCTTTGAGCAGCATTACGCGGCCGCGGTGCGCGCCGGCGAGGTGGCCGCGCTGCCCGGGGCGGTCCAGGTCATGGCCACGCTGCGCGCTGCGGGCGTGAAGGTCTGCCTGCTCACCGGGTTCTCCCCGGCCACCCGCGACGCTCTCCTCGACGCGCTGGACTGGCGCCCGCTCATCGACCTGGCCCTCTCGCCCGCCGACGCGGGACGCGGCCGTCCCTGGCCGGACCTCCCGCTCACCGCCCTGCTGCGGCTCGGCGGCGGCGCGGTGAGCGAGCTGGCCACCATCGGGGACACGCCCAGCGACATCGAGTCCGGCCTGCGAGCGGGCGCGGGGATAGCGGCCGGGGTACTGACCGGCGCCACCAGCCGCGACGCATTCACCCAGGCCGGTGCGACGCACATCCTGGACACGGTCGCCGGTCTCCCGGCCCTGCTCGGCCTTTAGCCGGTTAGCCCTTGGCCGGTCCCGGCCCTGCTCGGCTTTAGCGAGGCCACCCTCGGCCGGCCACGTCCCTGCTCGGCCGCTAACCGGTCGGGCCGAACCGCTCGACCCGGATGCGCTCGACCGGCATCCCGGCGCCGAGGAGCACGGCCGTCGCGGCGTCGGCGAAGCCGGACGAGCCGCAGACGTACCCGGTAGCCTCCGGGTTCAGCGGTCTCGGCAGGTCCGCGGGGGACAGCCGCCCGGCCGGGCGTGGCCACGACGGCGGCGTGGAACGGGTGTAAATGATCGTCGACTGCGGTCCCGGCAGTTCCCCGGCGTAGTAGAGCTCGCCCGGCCGGCGGACCGAGACGACGAGGTTCAGCAGGTCCTCGCGCCCGTTCCGCCGGGCGAGCCGCAGCATCGCCATCAGCGGGACGACCCCCGAGCCGCCGCCGATCAGCACGGCGGGAGTGTCGCCCCGCCAGACGAACCAGCCGCCGATCGGCCCGCGCAGCTGGAGCTCGTCCCCGACCATGACGACCTCGTGCAGGAACGAGGAGACCTCGCCGTCCGGCAGGTGCTCCACGGTCAGTTCGATCTCCCCCGAATCGTCGGGCGCGGAGGCGACCGAGTAGGAGCGCTGCGCCCGGTACCCGTCGGGCGCGGTCAGCCGGATGAGGAAATGCTGGCCCGCCAGGTAGGGCCTGGGCTCACTCAGCGCCAGCCGGAACGTCTTGGCCGTCGGCGTCTCCTGGTGGATCTCGGTGACCCGGGCCTGCTGCCACTTGCCGGGCGGGGGGAATGAGCCGGGTGGCCCGGCCTCGCTGAGCTGCTCGGTCACGGCGCTCAGTCCCCCTGGTAACGCTGCTCGAGCCAGGGATCGCCGCGGTCGTGGTAACCGTTGCGCTCCCAGAAGCCGGGCTCGTCGTGGTCGAGCAGACGGAGGCCCGAGACCCATTTGGCGCTCTTCCAGAAGTACAGGTGCGGCACGAGCAGCCGGGCTGGGCCGCCGTGCTCCCTGGCCAGCGGCTGGCCCTCGAAGTCCCATACCACCCAGGCCTTCCCGTCGGTCACGTCGGCCAGCGGCAGGTTGGTGGTGTAACCGGTGTGCGACGTGGCCAGCACGTAGCTGGCCGACGGCATCGGCCGGGCGGCGGCCAGCAAGGTGTCGACGGAGACGCCGTGGAACGAGACGCCCAGCTTCGACCATGTCGTGACGCAGTGGATGTCGCCCGCATAGTCCGAGCCCGGGAGGGCCCTGATCTCGTCCCAGGTCCATTTGACTGGCTGCTCGACCAGTCCCTCGATGTTGAAGGACCAGGTGGTGGTGGACAGGTTCGGGGTGGCTTCGGCGGTGAGCACGGGCCAGTCCGCGCCCACGTCGTACTGGCCCGGTGGCAGCCGCGGGTCACGAGGCCGGCGTCCGCGGAACCCTCTCGTGAAGACCATGCGCTAACTTTCCCTGCGGAGTGAGTCGCATGGTCCCTATCTTGCCTTGATGCCTCCCGGCGCACCAGTTCGCGCCGGTTTCTCCCGCGCTAGGTGCCGTAGCGCCGTGCCGCCCGCTGACCTTGTTCCGGCGGCGCCCGGTGCCTGCCGCGGGCCCCCTGCCCACGTCCGTTCGGACTGGAATCCTGGGCCCGCATCGGCGCCGTCCAGGGTTCGAATGGCCATGCGGCGTCGTCTTGTCTGGCGGCCACGGGCCCGGCGTATCCCGCCGGGGCGGACCGTTAAGCGGAACGCGGCCGATCCAGTCACACGTGTCGGATCCCCGTCGCGATGGGCTTTCTGCCCGCGGACGCCGTTCACCTGGCGACCGCGCGCTCCTTAACGTGCTCAATGGCGCCACCGAGCACGTTCCCGCCCGGCCTGGCGGCGCGGGCGGGGCCGGACGGCGAGCTCCACGGCGCGGGCACGCGCGGATCGCGCGCGCGGCGCTGGCCGCGGAACGGAACACATGCCAAGCTGGGCGGATGAGCGGGGACGAAGAACGGGACGGCGTCAAGCTCACCCACCTTGACCAGCCGCTCTTCGATGGGGCGGGGGCCACCAAGCGTGACCTGGTGGATTACCTGGACGCGGTGAGCGACCGGATCCTCCCGGTGCTGGCAGGCCGGCCGCTGTCCGTCATCCGGGTGCTGCGCGGCCAGGCACCGTTCATGCAGAAGAACGTGCCCAAGTACACCCCGGACTGGGTGCAGACGGTGACGGTCTGGGCCGAGGCCTCCAAGCGCGAAGTATCCTACGCGCTCTGCAGCGACCGCCAGACGCTGCTGTGGTTCGCCAACCAGCGCGCCGTCGAATACCACCCGGGCCTGGTGCTGGCGGGTCAATGGGACCACCCGACCCACCTCATCCTCGACATCGACCCCCCGTCCGGGGACGCGTTCGGCCTGGCCGTCCGCGCGGCCCATCTGATCCGCCAGGCGCTGGCCGACGTGGGCCTGGCGGGCGCGGTCAAGACCAGTGGCGCCAAGGGCGTGCACGTCTTCGTCCCGCTGGATGGCGAGGTGACGGCCTTCGACGCGGCGGCCGCCACCCGGGCGATCGGCGCCCGGGCGGAGCGCCTCGATCCGGAGCTCGCGACCACGGCCTTCATCCGGGATGACCGCGAGGGCAAGGTGTTCATCGACTCGACCCGGGCCGGCGGGGCCACCGTCGTGGCCGCGTACAGTCCGCGCCTGCGGCCGGGTACGCCGGTGTCGTTCCCGGTCCCCTGGGAGGATCTGGATCGCGTCGTGCCCAGCGATTTCACCGTGCATACCGCGGTCCCGCTGCTCGGCGCGGGCGACCTGTGGGCCAGCCTGATGCCGGCGCCGCAGCCGCTCAGCGCCGAGCTGGTGCAGGAGGGTCACGCCATCCCCATCGCCCGGGTGCAGGCCATGCACGAGGGCAAGCGCCGCGCCCGCGCCCGGCGCTCCTGACCCAGGCTCCGCTAGCTCCCAGCGGGCTGAACGCGAGCCTGACGCCGGAGGACCTCGGCGAGCTGACCAGGCTCTCCCGCCGAGCTGGACGAGCACTGCGCGGACATCGGCCGGGATCCCGCCACGATCCGGCGCGCGGTTCGGTTCCGCGTGCCGGACCGTGGCGACGAGATCGTCCGGGCCGCCGAACGGTACGCGGAAGCCGGCTTCTCCGACCTCATCCTCATGCCGTACCAGGGCAGCCCCGCCCGGGTCGGGGAACTGGCCGCCCTCCTGCCCACCCTGCGCACGCTCGACGAAACGCCCGGCTGACGCCGGGTGATGGCACCTGCCGGGCCCGACGAAGCCTACAGAGCCTGCGGGGTCCGCCGCCCGGTCACCGAGGTGGGGCGAATCCGGATCCAGAACGGGCGTTCCACCGTGCTCGCCCACGCCCGGAGGCCGGCCTGGTCGAGCCGATCCACCTCTGCGTCCTCGTCCACCGGTTCGGACCGGCCGGTCACGACAACGCTCCATCCGGAGTGGGTCCGCTCGTCGTAGTCGTCCACCTCGAAGGTGATCGGCTTCTCGCCGTCCGCCGCGGACAGCTTCGACCCGTGGGCCGTGCGGAAGACCACGTCCTGCCCGTCGAGGATGTGATTCACCGGCAGGACCTGCACCTCGCCGTCGGCGACAAAGCCGACCCGGCCGACCGGCACCGACGCCAGCAGCCGCAGGCACAGCGCGAAGGGGAGCGTTTCGAGCCCTGCGTGATCAAGCGAATGGCCTAGCATAACGATCTCCCGGGGGTGCGGCCCCGGCGCCGTGCGGCGTCCGGGCTTTTCTTTCCAGGGTGTCCGCACCCGCGGGATCAGCAACAGCTGGCGAACGTCCTCCCCGGCCGGGCCGTTCGGCTCGAGGATCAGCGCCGCGCGGTGACCAGCACCTCCGCCTCGGCGGCGCTTCCGGCCGCGGGGCCGCTCCTAGGCGCTGAGAACGTCGAGGACCTGCTGCCCGTACTTTGCCAGTTTGGCCTCTCCGACACCATTGACACCGGATAGCCCCGTGAGCGTCGACGGTTTCTCCGCCGCGATCTGGCGCAGCGTCGCATCGTGGAAGATCACATAGGCCGGGACGTTCTGCTCCCGGGCCGTGGCCGCCCGCCATTCGCGCAGCCGCTCGAAGACCTTAGCCGCCTCCGGGGTCAGGTCCGCCGCGGCCCCGGCCCCCGCGGCCGCGCCGCCGGAGCCGCCTGTCCCGGCCCGCGACCGGCTGGACCGGGACGGCCGGACCCGCTCGGGCTCGCGCCGCAGCATGATCTCGCGTTCCTTGCGCAGCACGGCCGCGCTGGCCTCGGTCAGCGTCAGCACGCCGAAGTCGCCCTCGACGCCGAGCAGCCCCTGCGCCAGCAACTGCCGCGCGACACCGCGCCACTCGAGCTCGCGCAGGTCGCTGCCCACCCCGAAGACGCTCAGCTGGTCGTGGCCCCACTCGGCCACCTTCGGTGTCTTCTTGCCGGTCAGGATGTCGATGATGTGGCCCGCGCCGAACTTCTGGCCGCGCTCCCGGGCCAGCCGGTACACCGCCGACAGGAACTTCTGCGCCGCGACCGTGCCGTCCCATACCTCCGGCGGGGCCGTGCAGGTATCGCAGTTGTCGCAGGCGGGAGCCTGCTCGCCGAAGTAGGCCAGCATCTGCGCCCGGCGGCACGCGGCCGTTTCGCACAGCGCCAGCATCGCGTCCAGGTGGCCGGCGAGCTGGCGGCGGTGAACGTCGTCGCCGGGGGAGGTGTCGATCATCCGGCGCTGCTGCACGACGTCGGAGAGCCCGTAGGCCAGCCATGCGATCGACGGCATGCCGTCGCGCCCCGCCCGGCCGGTCTCCTGGTAGTAGCCCTCGACGGAACGCGGCATATCCAGGTGGGCCACGAAGCGCACGTCCGGCTTGTCGATTCCCATGCCGAACGCGATCGTCGCCACCATGACCAGCCCGTCTTCGCGCAGGAAGCGCGCCTGGTGCGCGGCGCGCGCGCCCGCGTCCAGTCCCGCGTGGTACGGCAGCGCCGGGATGCCCTGGGCGGTCAGGAACTCCGCGGTCTTGTCCACCGACGCCCGGGACAGGCAGTACACGATGCCGGCCTCGCCCGGGTGCTCGGTGCGCAGCAGGTCCAGCAACTGCTTGCGCGGCTCGTTCTTGAGCACGATCCGGTAGGAGATGTTCGGCCGGTCGAAGCTGGACACGAAGTGGCGCGCGTCGCCCAGGTTCAGCCGGGTCGCGATCTCGGCCCGGGTGGCCTGCGTGGCCGTGGCGGTCAGCGCGATTCGCGGCACGTCCGGCCAGCGCTCGTGCAGCGCGGACAGCTCCAAGTAGTCCGGCCGGAAGTCGTGCCCCCACTGCGCCACGCAGTGCGCCTCGTCGATCGCGAACAGGGAGATCGTCCCGCGGTCGAGCAGCCGCATGGCCGACTCGGCGCGCAGCCGCTCCGGCGCCAGGTACAGCAGGTCGAGTTCCCCGGCCAGAAAGGCGGTCTCGACCCGGCGCCGCTGCTCGGGGTCCTGGGTGGAGTTGAGGAACCCGGCCCGCACCCCCAGCGCGGTCAGCGCGTCCACCTGGTCCTGCATCAGCGCGATCAGCGGTGAGATGACCACCCCGGTCCCGGCGCGCACCAGCGCGGGAATCTGGTAGCACAGCGACTTTCCGCCGCCCGTCGGCATGAGCACGAGCGCGTCGCCCCCGCCGGCCACGTGGTCGATGATCTCCCGCTGCCGCCCGCGGAACGACCCGTACCCGAACACCCGCCGCAAGATCTCTAGCGGCCGGTCATCCGCCCCTGCGCCGTCCGCCCCGGTCTCCGCGACTGCTGCCACGCCCGCGATCCTACGGCCCGCCACCGTCATCCGGGGCGGCTAGTGTTTCTCAGGTGAGCGAGCCTGATGCGGTGGGCCGGGTGCGGGAGATCTGCCTTGCGCTGCCTGAGGTGGCCGAGAAGTCGTTCGGCGGTCACACGTCCCCGGCGTTCCGGGTCCGCGACAAGATGTTCGTCATGATCAGCGAGGATCGCACCGCGATGACGTTCAAGGGCGCCGCCGGGGTGCAGGAGGCGCTGGTCGGCGACGACCCGGAACGGTTCTACGTGCCGCCGTACGTCGGGTCGAAGGGCTGGGTGGGCGCGCGGCTGGACGTCGGCCACGACTGGGACGAGATCGCCGAGCTGCTCGTGGACAGCTACCGGATGATCGCCCCCAAGCGCCTGGCCGCCCTCGCCGAAGTTCCGCGCACCGCCTCCTTAGTGTTCCGGGGGGCGGGCCGGAACATCCGGGTTCTGACGAAGGTATTAATAGCGGTTATATTGCACGGGTGAAGATCGTTATCTATACGAGACATGGCACGCTTGCGGGTGAAATGCCCGGTTCAGGATCACCCATACGGCGGGAAACAGGCACGGGAAGGAAGCTACCGGGCGAGATGCCGGCGGGACGGGTGACCACGGCCCTGTGATAGATCACACGGCATGACCGCGGTATCGGCCCCACGGCCGGGATGGGAGCTGCTGGCCGGCCAGGTGAACCAGCGGCGGTATGAGGCGCTGCGCGCCTACCTGTATGAGGGCCTGTCGCTGCAGCTGGCCGCCGATGCCGCCGGCTACACCCGCAGCGCGCTGGCGTCCCTGGTCCGCGACCTGCGGGCCGGGAAGGTGACCGTGTTCGCGCCACCGGGCGTCCCGGGCCGCAAGGGCGCCCCGAAAAAGGACGCGGCCCGCGGCCGGGTCATCGAGCTGCGCCGCGAGGGCTTGTCGGTCTATGAGATCAGCATGCGGGTCACCCGGGAGGGGACCCCGCTGGGCCGCAGCGCGGTCAGCGACATACTGCGCGAGGAAGGATTCGGCCGGCTGGTCCGCGGCGCGGCGCCTGAGGCCAGCACCAGCCCGTCCACCTCCGGCCGCGACACCCGGCTGCCTGCCGCCTCGGTCATCGACTTCGGCTCTGTTCCCCCGCGCGCCCATACCGCCATGGCCGGGCTGCTGCTGACAGTCCCGGACCTGGTCGCCCTGGACCTGCCTGGCCTGGCTGACGAGGCCGGCTACCCCGGCACCCGCGTCATCCCGGCCGTGTCCTGGCTGCTGTCCCTGCTCGCCCTCAAGCTCACCGCCACCCGGCGCGTGTCTCATGTCGATGACCTGCTCGCCGACCCCGCTCCCGCGCTGCTGGCCGGGCTGGCGGTCCTGCCTAAGAAGACCGCGCTGACTGACTACTCCTACCGGCTATCGCATGACCACCAGCTGCGGTTCCTGGCCGCCCTGGACAAGCAGATGATCGGCTCCGGCCTGGCCACCGCGGACGAGGCGATCTTCGACCTGGACTTCCACGCCATCATGCACTGGGGCCACGACCCCGCGCTGGAGAAGCACTACGTCCCCACGCGGTCCCAGCGCGCCCGCTCGGTGCTGACCTTCTTCGCCCAGGACACCGGCACCCACAATCTCGTCTACGCCAACGCCGACCTCACCAAGGCAACCCAGAACCGCGAGGTCATCGCCTTCTGCGACCACTGGAAGCACGTATCGGGAGCCGACCCGGCGATGCTGATCATGGACCAGAAAGTCACCACCCAGCCCATCCTCGGCGAACTCGACGCCCGCGGCGTCAAGTTCGCCACCTTGCGGATGCGCTCGCCCAGCCTCCTCAAACGCATCAGCAGCCTGGCCGCAAGCGACTACAAGACCGTCACCCTGAACCGGCCCGGACCCCACAACCGGCCCCGCGTGCACGAGGACGCAGCCGTGAAACTCACCAGCTATCCCGGAACGGTCCGCCAGCTCATCGTCACCGGCCTGGGCCGCGACGCGCCCACCGTCATCATCACCAACGACACCCAGATCAAGACCAAAGCGCTGATCGGGCACTACGCCCGCAGGATGACCATCGAGCAGCGGCTCGCCGAGATCATCCAGGCGTTCTGCGCCGACGCCCTCTCCAGCGCCGTCAACCTCAACGTCGACCTCGACGTCGTGCTATGCGTTCTGGCCCAGGCCCTCACCGCCGCCTTCCGGCTCCGCCTGCCCGGCAACTACGCCCACGCCACCCCCGACACCCTCCAGCGCCGCTTCCTGGACACCCCCGGCGAAATCATCAGCGACAGCACCGGGATCACCGTCAAGATCAACCGCCGCGCCTACTCACCCGTCCTCCGCCACGCCACCCTGCCCGGTGACACCACCGTCCCCTGGTGGGGCGGACGCCAGCTCCACTTCGAATTCGCCTGACCCAAGGGCCGAAGTACCGGTGCGGAAACCCGCGCTAGTCACCCGGCTCCCTCGCCGCCCCGACACGGCGATCAGCACGCCCGCCAGGATCAGCGCCACCCCGCCCAGTTGCTCCGGGGACGGCCGCTCGCCGAGTATCGCGGCGCCGAGCGCCATCGTCCCGGCGGGCTGAACCAGCAGCAGCACGCTGACCAGCCACGCGGGCAGCCTCGGCATCGACACCGTGATCAGCATCCACCCCAGGACCTGCGAGGTCAGCGCGAGCATGAGCAGCCAGCCCAGCGCCGGCCAGGCGGGCCCGAGCCGGAAATCGTGTAGGGCAAAGCCGGAGACCACGGCCGCCACCGCCGCGCCCAGCGTCGATTCAAACAGCGAGCCCGCCACCGCGCCGGGCGTGCCGTCCGCCGTCATGGTGCAGTGCCGCAGCATCAGCAGGAAGACGGCGTAAAGGAGCGCGGCGGCCACGCCGTAGCCAACGCCGAGCCCCGGATCTGAGCCGTAGGCGGGCGATCCGGTCAGCCCCGCGATCAGCACCAGGCCGGCCAGCATCACCGGCGCGGCGAACAGCAGCGACCGTCGCGGGCGTTCGCCCAGCAGCCACCAGGCCAGCACGGCGACGATGAGCACCTGGAGGTTGGGCACGACGGTGGCCAGTCCCGCGCCGATCGCGGTTATCGAATGGCTCCACAAGATAAGGTCGCCGGTCAGGAAGACGCCGGACAGCCGCGCCAGCCAGCGGCTCCGCGCGGTCAGCGGCGCCGTACCCCGCCGCCGTTCCACGATGGCGAGCACCCCGAGCGCCGGCAGGGCGAAGGCGCAACGGCACAGGGCGGTGGTGCTGGCCGAAGCCCCGGCGAGCCGCATCAGCACCGCGGAACTCGCGATACAGACGGCCCCGGCGACGCCGAATGCCATCGGCTGCTTCATGCGCGCTCCCGTCAGGACCAACCGCTATTGTTGGTACTGACGCTAGACCGCCCAGGTTCAGGAGTCAAAGTGCTTTTTGCTCATGACACGACGGCGGCGCTGACGCTGGCCACCGATCTGGTCAACTCCGCGCGCGGCGAAGACGCGCTCACCGGCGTCCCCGCGCTCGACGCGTTCCTGGATGAGCGGCACCTCACCCCGCGCCGCCCGGCCGCACCCGCCGATGTCGCCGCCGTCAAGGCGCTCCGCCCGCAGCTTCACGCCGTATGGCAGGCCGCCGGCCCGGACGAGCTCGCCCCTATCGTCAACGGCCTGCTCCGCGACTCCGGCGCGCGACCCTGGCTGGTCGACCATGGCGGTGGGTGGGGCTGGCACCTGCACGTCACCGAGCCCAGCGCGCCGCTCGCGGACCGGATCGGCGCCCAGGCCGGGTTCGCGTTTGCTGATCTGGTCCGGCTGGGGGAGACTGACCGGCTGCGGACCTGTGACGCTCCCGACTGTGACGCGGTCCTGATTGACCTGTCCCGCAACCGGTCCCGCCGCTACTGCGACACGGGGAACTGCGGCAATCGCCAGCACGTCGCCGCTTACCGCGCCCGCCGCGTTGCCGCGTCCCCCGCGCCCGCCCTCATGCTCGAGCGCCCCGGGACCAGGCAGTACGGCAACTGACGAAGTCAGCCGTTGCGGGCGTGCTGGGTGGCCTCTGGGAATCCGCTGCCTTACACCGCCTCTGGATGACACCGCGCGACGGTGGATCAGCTGCCTGCTGCCGCGGTCGCTGCGCCTTCCGGTCGTGCTGCGGGCACTGGCTGGATGCCTGGCCAGGTCCTGGCGCTTGACCCGGATCATGGCGACCGTCACGATCAGTGCCAGCAGCATGATCGCGGCCGATACCTCGAACCCGCGGGAGAATCCGACCGCCAGCGCGTGATCGTAGATTGCGGCCTTCGCTTGCGCGGCATTCCCGTGCACCGGGTGGCCGGCCTTAGCGGCAGCAACCGCGGCGGTCTTTGCGGCGGCCGCCGAGCTGCGTGCGGTGTTGGCTACGACTGTCCAGGCGACGGTGCCGAGCACGGCGAGCCCGATCGCACCGCCGACCTGCTGGCCGGTATTGACCAGGCTGGAGGCCAGGCCGGCATCGCGATCCTCGACCTTCGACAGGGCGACAAGAGTGGCGGGCATGAACAGCAGGCCCAGGCCGACCATGAGCTGGGCGGTGGCGATGACAGCGAGGGCGAGGCCGAGGCGGCGAGGCCCGGGTTCAGGCTGGGTGGCAGACACGGCAGCCTCCTTGCTGAAGAGTGGTGGACTGACCTCGCGTCGCCACGACATTCGGGGACTCGTGATGAGCTGGCCCCTGCAGGCAGCTGCCCGTTCCTGCGATCGGCCGGCATGCCCTGACAGTCAGTTATCTCTGCGCCGGGCGGCTCGGGCAGTGCGGATAAGCGCAGCGCCGGTCGGCCTGCCGGACAAGCGAGCCAGCGCTTACGTCGCCGTTCCCCTCAGCGGCCGCCGGGGCCCCAGGGGTCGTAATCGACTTCGAGTGGCTCCTGGGACGGGCGCTCGCCTTCCGGGACGTGCTGAAGGTTCAGCCGGATCCGCGTCCAGCTGTAGCTGCGCCCCCGCATCGAGTCCACGAGCACGTCCGCCGGGGCCAGGTGCGGCCAGACGTCCGCGTGCCGCTCCTTCCAGCGCTCGAGGCCCTCCATGGCCTCGGCCTTGGTCGCCGCGCGGGCGACCTCGATCAGCGGCATCTTGGACTGGCGCCGGCCGGTCGGGCCAGCGGATGGCCGGCGCGCGTCACTGCCCGCCTGATCCGGCGCTGCCTCAGCTGCCTCAGCCGCTTCTTCGGGCTGAGCCGTGCCGCCGGCCGCCTTCCGCCGTCCTCGCGCCCCGTTGCCGGGCGCGCCGGATGGGGCACTCCCGCCGTCTTCGCCCCCAGCGGCCTCAGCCTCAGCACCCTTACCCGCCGAACCCCGTGCCGCTGAACCCCGGGCCGCCGGCCCCGGCCCGGGCCCTTCGCCGGGGCCCTTCCCCCCGTGCCGCCCGCGCGCCGCTTGGACGGCTGAACCCGGGGCTCCTCGCCCGCCTGCCGAACGAAATGCGGCGGCCACGGCGCGTCTGGCAGCCCCGAGGCCTCGTCCCGCTCGGCCAGGCCGAGCAGGCCCTCGAGGGACCCCACCGCCGCATCGATCTCCGCCCACGGGTCACCGAGCTCGGCGTACCGCGCCGGCACGGTCTCGATGGTGAACGCGGCCGGATCACACCCCGGGACCTCATCCCAGCGCAGCGGCGTGGACACCCGGGCGTCCGGCAGCGGGCGGATCGAGTACGCCGACGCAACCGTCCGGTCCTTGGCGTTCTGGTTGTAGTCGACGAAGACGCCGTGCCGTTCCTCTTTCCACCATTTGCTGGTCGCGATATCGGGGGCGCGGCGCTCGACCTCCCGGGCGAGCGCCACCGCCGCGCGGCGGACGTCGGTGAACGGCCAGCGCGGCTCGATCCGGGCGTAGATGTGGAAGCCGCGCGACCCCGACGTCTTGGGCCATGCCGTAAGGCCGAAATCCTCCAGCACCGACCTGGCCACCATCGCCACGTCCATGATCTGCGGCCATTCGACGCCGGGCACGGGGTCGAGGTCGACGCGGAGTTCGTCGGGGTGATCGAGATCCTGGGCGCGCACCGGGTGCGGGTTGAGATCGATACAGCCCAGGTTCACCACCCAGATGAGCTGGGCTGCGTCCCGGACCACAACCTCGCTGGCGGTCCGGCCGGACGGGAAGCGCAGTTCGACCGTCTCGATCCAGTCCGGGCGGCTCTCCGGGGCCCGCTTCTGGAAGAAGGGCTCGCCCTCGGCGCCGTTCACGAACCGCTTCAGCGCCATCGGCCGCCCGTCGACGCCGCGTACCGCGCCGTCCGCCACCGCGAGGTAGTAACGGACCAGATCCATCTTGGTGTAGCCGGCTTTCGGGAAGTAGACCTTGTCGGGGTTGCTGACGGTCACTTCCCGGCCCGCTACCTCCACCACCGTTTTCGCCCCCGGCATGGGGCCACTGTACGTGAGCCAGCCGCGGTTCGTCGCCCCTGGTCAGCGGCCCCGGAACCGGTGCACGGCCGACAAGGGCGGCGAAGAGTCTGAGAGAATGCAGGCGTGCCTACTCACGTCGCCCTGCTGCGCGGCATCAACGTCGGCGGCAGCAACAAGGTCCCGATGGCCGACCTGCGCGAACTGATGACCTCACTCGGGCACACCGACGTGCAGACCTACATCCAGAGCGGCAACGTCGTGTTCAGCAGCGAAGACGCCGACACGGCCAAGCTGGCCGCCGTGCTGGACGAGGCCATCGCCGGGCGTTTCGGCGTGCCGGGCCACGTCGTGGTGGTCTCCCGCGATGAGCTGGCCCAGGTGATCGCGGACAACCCGTACCCGGACGAGTCCAGCCCCAAGGCCCTGCACGCGGTGTTCCGCAAGTCGGACCTGACCGCCGACGATCTCGACCGCGTCGAGACGGCCCGGCAGCGGGCCGCCGGCAAGGGCTGCCGCGATGAGGTCGCCGTCGTTGGGCGGACGCTGTTCCTCCATGCCCCGGACGGGATCGGGCGCAGCGAACTCGCCGCCCAGCTCTCCCGGACGAACTCGATGAAGACCGGCACCGCCCGTAACTGGGCCACCGTGACCAAGCTGATGGCCATGCTCGACGGCTGACCGGCCGCGTCCCCGGATGGCCGTGATGATATTTAACGGACGTAGCGGGGCTCCTGCCCGATCACCGAGCGTCGTGGCCACAGGCCGAGCGGACGTAGCGCGAGCCCACCCCCGCCGATCCGGCTGGCGCGGCCGGAAGCCGGGCCCGCGTCCTACGCGTGCCGGGTCCGGCGGCGCGCTGAGCGTGCTGGGCGCGTCGGGGTGGTGTCTCCGAGCTGGATCTCGCCGGACGGCATGCCGTGCCGCAGGTAGTGATCCAGGATCTTCTCGATCACCTGGCTCAGTGAGCTGCCCTCCCGGACCGCCTTGCTGTGCGCGGCCGAGCGGAGGGCGTGATCGATCTTGATCGTGAGGTGCTTGCGGCGGCCGCTCGCGAGGGCCTGCCGCCGCCGGGGGAAGGCCGACGGTGGCGGAACGTCCAGCACCTGCGAGCGCAGCGCCGCCGGAACCGGCTGGCGGATCCGCGCCTGCACCGCCTGGCGGCTGATCCCCAGCGCGTCGGCCAGGGGCCGCAGTGGCCACCCGGCGTCGTGCAGTTGCGCCAGCGTGGCGGACAGCAGGTCGCTGTCCCCGGATTCGCGCAGCGTGCGCAGGGAGTCGGCGATGTGGTCGGGGAGCACCAGATCGCCTGCGCTCGCCACCACCGTGGTCCCGGCCACCGTAATAGCCCCGGCCCGCGGAACCTCCGTCCCGGCCCGCGGAACCTCCGTCCCGGCCCGCGGAACCTCCGTCCCGGCCGTCCGTCCCGGCCCGCGGAACCTCCGTCCCGGCCCGCGGAACCTCCGTCCCGGCCCGCGGAACCTCCGTCCCGGCCCGCGGAACCTCGTCCCGGCCCGCGGAACCTCCGCCCGCGCCGCACCCCGGCGCCCTTCCGGATCCCCGCCCCGGCCGCAGCCTCAATTTTCGCGCGGACCTCAGCGGTCTCACGGACCTCAGCGGACTCAGGCAGTTCGATAAGACCGGTCAGTACGGGCGGCACGTCGGGCCGCTGATCCAGGTCCGGCGCGCCCGGCCCGGACAGCCACGCACTCCGCTGCACGTACAGCTGAAGGCCGAGGATGACGACCTCGGACATGGTCCGGCCCTCGCCGGTCAGCCTGGTCTTCAGGCGCTGCCGGAGGTCGCCGTCGAGGCGGAACGTCAGCAGCCGCCGGGACCGGCTGGACGTCTCGGTACCCATGACCCCGCACCCCTTCCCTGGCCGGGCACTCCCTATTTTATGGGCAGAATTCACTCCGCCGTAGGCGGCCGGTTACCCGGTTGTTTCGCGTGCCGGGCCGGACACGGCGGCCAGCTCATTGAGCGCGCGCGTGTCGGCCTGGAGCAGCTCCAGGTACCGGTCGGTCTCCGCGGCCCGCCGACGGGCGTCCCAGCCGAGCAGATCGCCCATGATATCGGCCACTGGGCCCACCGCCTCGGCCCCCCCGGTCCCCGCCTCGATGAACAGCCGAATGCGCCTGACCAGGACATCTTCGACGTGCAGGGCGCCTTCGTGGGTGACCGCATGGGCCACCTCCGCACCCAGGTAGGGATGCCCGGCGGCCAATGGCTGGGCCAGCGCGGGATCGTCCCGGGTCAGCTCGAGGACCTCCTCGGTGAGCGTTCCGTACCGGTCCAGGAGGTGCTCGATCGCCTGCCGGGGCAGCCCGTAGTCCTCGGCGAGCCGCTCCGCCTCCGCTGCGGCGGCGGCGAGCCCGTCCGCGCCCAGGAGCGGCAGCTGGTCGGTGACCGAGGCCGGCACCCAGCGGTCGAAGTCGGCCACCGCCGCGTCCACCACGTCGCGTGCCATCACCCGGTACGTCGTGAACTTGCCGCCGGCGATGCTGGTCAGACCGGGCACTGGGCTGTCGACCACGTGCTCGCGGGACAGCTTGGTGGTAGGTGTGCTGTCGTCGGCCGCGATCAGCGGCCGCAGCCCCGCGTAGACGCCGATCACATCTGAACGGGTCAGCGGACGTTCCAGGACGCGGTTGGCGTGCTCCAGGATGTAGTCGATGTCCTCGCCGGTCGCGGCGGGCTCGGCCCGGTCGCCGGTCCAGTCGGTGTCGGTGGTCCCGACGATCCAGCGCTGGCCCCACGGGATGATGAACAGGACACTCTTCTCGGTCCGCACGATGATCCCGGTGTCGGACCGGATCGCCGCATAGGGCACGACCACGTGCACGCCCTTGGACATCCGCACCTTGTAGCCGGCCCGGATGCCGCTGAGCTCGTGCACCAGATCGGTCCACACGCCGGCGCATACGACGACCCGCTTGGCCGAGACGTCGATGTCGCGCCCGGACTCCTCGTCGTGCACGCGCGCGCCCGTCACCCTGCTCCCGTCCGGGCTGCGCAGCACCTCACGCGCGCTGACCTGGGTGGCGATCAGGGCGCCGTGCGCGGCCGCCGTCCGCGCAACGGTGAGCGTGTACCGTGCGTCGTCCGTCTGGGCGTCGTAGTACAGCAGGCCGCCGGCCAGGCCGGCCGGCTTCAGTGCGGGCGCGAGCCGCAGGGCCCCGCGCACGGTCAGGTGCCTGTGGTGGGGGACCGGCCGCTTGGTGCCCTCGAGGGCGTCGTAGAGCACGAGGCCGGCCCCGACGTACGGGCGCTCGACCACCTTGCGATGCAGCGGGTAGAGGAACGAGACCGGCTTGACCAGGTGCGGTGCCAGCTTGGAGACGAGCAGGTCGCGCTCCCGGAGCGCTTCCCAGACGAGCTTGAAGTCGAATTGCTCCAGGTAGCGCAGGCCGCCGTGGATGAGCTTGCTGGAACGGCTGGAGGTACCCGAGGCCAGGTCGCGCGCCTCGACCAGCGCGACCCGGAGGCCGCGCGACGCGGCGTCCAGCGCGGCGCCCGCACCGGTCACGCCGCCCCCGATGACCAGGACGTCGAACTCCCTGCCGGCCAGACGATCCAGGACGGCGCCGCGATCGCGGGCGTCCAGCCTGCCGTTTTTGGCCATGAGGCGCTTCCTTCTTCCTAATTACCCAAAGCGTAATTTTGGGACGGACATGTCGCATTGGCCCTGTCCTCAGTGTATGTACATCGTCAATCTCGCGCGGCAGGGCCCTGCCCGGGAAGGTCCGTTCAGGAAGCTGCGCACCGGCATGCACCGGGCCGCGCACCTGTTTCGGGCGCCGGTTTCCGCAGTGTGTGCGGCAAACCGCCGATCATGGAAGACGCCGCCCGCTCAGGGCCCCTTGGCGGCAAGGATCTCGGCCAGGTCGAAGTTGACCGGCTCCTCCAGCTGGGCGTATGTGCACGACGTGGGGTCCCGGTCCGGGCGCCACCGGACGAACTGGGTGGTGTGCCGGAACCGGGGTCCCTCCATGTGGTCGTAACGGACCTCGACCACCCGCTCCGGGCGCAGCGGGACGAAGGACAGGTCCTTGCCCGCGTTCCACCGGCTAGTCTCCGCCTTGCGCGGGGTCCGGTTGCCCTCTTCCTGCCGGGCCCAGTTCCACGGATGGTTCTCGAAGCTCGTGACCAGCGGCTGCAGTTCCTCCATCAGTTCCCGGCGCACGGCCATCGGGAACGAGCCGACCACGCCGACGCTGGCCAGGCTGCCCTCGGGGGTGTGCAAGCCGAGCAGCAGCGAGCCCACGGCGTCCGGGCCGCTCTTGTGGACCCGGTAGCCGGCCAGCACGCAGTCCGCGGTGCGCTCGTGCTTCACCTTGAACATGACCCGCTTGTCCTCGACGTACGGGCCCTCCAGCGGCTTGGCGACCAGGCCGTCCAGCCCGGCCCCCTCGAACTTGCGGAACCATTCGGTGGCGGTGGGCCGGTCGGTGGTGGCCGGGGTCAGGTGCACCGAGGTGCCCGCCCCGGCCAGCGCCTCCTCCAGCGCGGCGCGGCGCGAGGCGAACGGCTGCTCGGTCAGGTTTTCGTCCCCCAGGGCCAGCAGGTCGAAGGCGACGAAATGGGCCGGCGTCTGCTCGGCTAGCAGGTTGATCCGGGACTCCGCGGGGTGGATGCGCTGCAGCAGGGCCTCGAAGTCCAGCCGCTGCCCCGTGCTGTCCGGGATCACGATCTCGCCGTCGACGACCGCCCGTGGTGGCAGTTCAGCCTTGATGGCGGCCACCAGTTCCGGGAAGTAACGGGTCATCGGCCGCTCGTTCCGGCTGCCGATCTCCACCTCGTCCCCGTCGCGGAAAACGACCGCGCGGAAGCCGTCCCATTTGGGCTCGAAGCTGAAAGGCCCGTCTGGTATCTCGCCGACGGCCTTGGCCAGCATCGGCGAGATCGGCGGGTTCACCGGTAGATCCATGTGCCCATCTTCCACCCCCGGCGCTCGTACTCCGTGCATTTACCAGCGAGGATGGCCGATCGCGCCTTCCTGACCACCGCGGCGCACCGGATGGCCCTGCTCGACGCGATGAACGTGAACGAGAACTACAAGGAGGTCTTCACCGGGCGGGCCACCATCGCCAGCCAGGCTTACCCCGCGCACATGATGCCGGCCGGATCGGCGGTGCAGAAGATCCCGTACAGCACCTCGGCCCTGACCAGCCTGGTGAAGACGCTCCCGGCCAGCCAGCGGACGCTGACCATCGGGTATGACTCGTCGGCACCGGACAACCAGCTCGTGGCCAACCTGCTGTCCGCGGAGCTGAGCCCCACCGGTCTCAACGACGCTGGCCGCAAAGACCGGCTGCTGGTACAACCTGGTAAACCAGAACGACTTCATGGTGGCGCAGCCGTGGCTGAAGGGTGTCGCGGCGGCCCACGTGGTCACGAACCCGAATTCGCTCAGCCTGGCCGCCCTGTACGCAGGCTGACGCCGACCGGCGGGAGCCCGCCGGAGGACATCTGGCGGGCTCCCGCCGGGCGCCCGGGATGGTGACCGGAGGGCCGGGATGGTGACCGGAAGGAGAACGCCGATGGGCGGGGTGCGCCGGATCGTTCCGCTGACGCTGGGCTGGGAGGACCTGCCGCTGAGCGTGTCGATCCACGGCGCGTCCGGCACTGACATGCTCCGCGAGCCGGTGCCAGGGGTGCTGCTGCTGTGCGACGGCGGCTGGCTGCTCCTCGACACCGGCTTCAACACCGCCCTGATCACCGATCCGGCCCTCCGCCGCCGCTACCACGGCGATCCGCTCATCCAGCCGGTCCTGCCCGGGCCCGGCGAGCCCATCGAGGAGGCGCTCGCCGGGGCCGGGATCGGCCTGGACGACGTCCACGCGGTGGCGGTCAGCCATCTCCATAACGACCACGCGGGCGGCCTGAAGCTGTTCGCCGGCCGGGTCCCCGTGCACGTCCAGCGCGCTGAGCTGTCCTACGGGATGAGCGGCACCCCGGCGCCGGAACAGCACGGGATCTTCCGCGTCGACTACGACGACCCGAGGATCGACTGGCGGCAGGCGGACGGCGACGCCGAGATCGCGCCCGGTGTGACGGCCGTACTGACCGCCGGTCACACGCCGGGCCACCAGAGCTTCGTGGTCGACCTGGACGCCTCGGTCGGCGGCGGGGGGATGGTCTTCGCCTTCGACGCCGCCGATCTCACCCAGAACATCGACGACGAGCTTCCGGTCGGCGGCTTCATCGACGTGGAGCCCGAGCAGACCGTGGCCCAGATCCGCAGGCTCAAGCGTCTCGCCGCCGAACGGGGCTACCAGGTGATCCCCGGCCACGACCCGGTGGCCTGGCCCGCCCTCACCCGTGAGCTGACCACCCGCTGGCCCGTCCCCGCCGAGGGCCGTTCCTTCTAACGGATAGCCACCCGCGCGGGCGGTTCCTGCTGCCGGGCTGCCGTCCGCTGGCCTGCCCCGGGGCGGCCACTTCCTCGCTCAGCCCGCCAATTTCGCTCTGACCTGCCCAAACGTGGTCCTCGCGGGCCTGCCCCGGCACCCGGTAACGCCGCCCCGAAACCAACCCGTGATGCCCGTGTGACCTGGGTGAAATGTGTCTGCCTTTGAAATCTCGTGGTTCAAATGCCCTTTTTAAATTGTGATTTATCTAACAGTGATCGGCAAAATGGCGGCAAATTTACCGATTTGCCAGACTTTACGGCCACAACCTGGTCATGCTGCTCCGGACGCCTAACGGAGGAGCAAACCGTGACAATCCGACATAAAGTAGGCACCATCGCCGGATCGATGGCAGTACTCGCAGCCGTGCTGCCTGGAATGGCTAACTCGGTCGCCAATGCCAGAACAATGTCGTTCAACCAGAAAACATCGGCCTATGCGGCGACGTTTATCGGACGGGTTCCATTCCGTTACGGTGGCAGTTCGCCCAGTACAGGCTTCGACTGCAGCGGCATGACGTCGTACGTCTACCGCTACTACGGCAGGTCGATCCCCCGCACCGCCGACGCGCAGTTCCGGTATTTCCACCCTGAGAGCCGCAGCCAGGCGTGGGGCGGGGACCTCGTTTTCTTCCACGTGAATTCAAGCCCCAGTAGCTACGTGTATCACGTCGGCATTTACGAGGGCAGTAACCAAATGATCTCGGCGGCCAACGCGGGTGAGGGCATCGTCTGGCAGACCATCTGGTCGTCCGACGTGACGTTCGGGACGATCACCCACTAGCCATGGCTCCGGACGGACGTGGGCCGGGGCCGGCGCCAGAGCGGGGAGGCATAGGCGCCGGCGCAAGGTCAGCGCGTCATCCGCCAGCGCGGTGACCAGGACCGCGGGGCCCTCCAGTGGCATCACCGCGACCCCCGGGGCATAGCCGGACGGAATCCCCGTCGCTGTCCCCGCCCCATCCGGTTCCACCCGATCGGGATCAACCCAAGCTGGATTCACCCAATCTGGATCCACACAGAGCAGCGACCCGGCCGTGCGCTGCCCCGCCAGCACGGCCGGGCCGAGGCTCACCTCATCGGTTCCGCTCACGTCCACCTCGTGCCGGAGCAGCGGAACCCCGGCCAGATCGGCGCGCAGCCGCGTCCGGCAGGCGCCCGGCCGCCCCCCCGACCAGGTACACGGCGTCGGCGGTCCAGCGCAGGATGAGCGGGGCCTGCGAACGCAGGACGGGCAGCCGGGTCGAACTGCCGGCGCCCCGTTCGGCAACGAGTTCGGCTGACGCCCGCACGGGTCAGGAGCCCCCGGCCGCCGCGATGGGCTGCCCGGCCAGGGCGGCGAGGACCCATTCGGTGACCGCCCCCGCCTGCGGACAGGCGGGCGATGACCGCGCTGACTTCGATCGGGTCGAGCGCCAGGAGCGGACCGCCGCGCTGGCCGGCCCGGTCACCGTGAGGTACGCCGCGACCAGCACCGCCGCGCCCGCCAGGCTCAGCCCGTCGCGTGCGTCCCGGCCCGTGCGGGGCCCCTTCCCCGTGTCCGGGCGTTTCCCGACGTCAGGGCCCTTCCCCGTGTCGGGCCGTTTCCCGACGTCGGGACCCTTACCTGTCTCGGGGCCTTTACCTGTCTCGGGACGCTTACCTACCTCCGGGCTCTTGCCGGTGTCCGGGCGCTTGCCGGTGTCCGGGCGCTTGCCGGTGTCCGGGCGCTTGCCGGTGTCCGGGCGCGGGGCCGAGTCCGGCCGCCTGCCGGTTTCGGGGCCCTTCCCCACCTCGGGCCCCCGCCCGGTATCCGGCCTCTTCCCCGCGTCCGGGCTCTTACCAGTGTCCGGGCTCTTACCAGTGTCCGGGCTCTTACCAGTGTCCGGGCTCTTACCAGTGTCGCTGCGTTTCTCCCGGCCCGGTTCCCGGTCCTTCCCCGCGTTCCCGGCCGCGGCACCGGCGGCCGTCGCATCGGCCGGGACCGGCACCGGGGTGCCGTCCGGGACAGGGAGAGGCGGCATCAGAACAAGAAGTAGCGCTGGGCCATCAGCAGCTCGGCCGCGGGAGCCTCCTCGATGACCTCACCGTCGATCCGCACCGTGAACGTGTCCGGTTCGACCCGGATGTCGGGCAGCGCGTCGTTGTTGACCATGTCGGCCTTGCCCCCGCCCTCGGTGTGGTAGGCGTGGATGGGCCGCCCGGCGATCGCCGCCAGCGTGTCCTCCACGAACCCGGCCTCATTCAGGGTGTCGGTGTGCAGCGCCGCCTGTACCCCGGCCTCCTGGCAGACCCGCAGGCAGGCGTCGATCGCGGCTGGGGTCGAGCCCCAGTCCTCGTGCAGCTTGAACCCGGACGCCCCGGCCCGCAGCTGCTCCCACAGCGCTTCCTCCGACACGGTGTTGCCCTTGCCGAGCAGCACCACGTTGAGCGGCCAGCCATCGGTGGCCTCCAGCATGCGGGCCAGATGCCACGCGCCCGGGGTGACCGTGGTGGCCTTGGTGCCCTCGGCGGGACCCGTTCCGCCGCCGATGACGGTGGTGACGCCGGAGCCGATCGCCTCGGGCATCAGCTGGGGGCAGATGAGGTGCACGTGACAGTCGATGCCGCCGGCCGTGAGGATCAGCCCGTTCCCGGCCATGATCTCGGTGGACGGCCCGATGACGAGGTCGGGGTGCACCCCGTCCATGATGTCGGGGTTGCCCGGCCTTGCCGAGGGCCACGATGCGGCCGTCCCTGATACCGACGTCGGCCTTGATGATGCCCCAGTGGTCCAGTACCACGGCACCGGTGATCACCAGGTCGGGAGCCCCGTCGGCGCGGGTCGCGCGGGACTGGCCCATCGACTCGCGGATGACCTTCCCGCCGCCGAACACCGCCTCGTCCCCGCCCGCGCAGAGGTCCTGCTCGACCTCGATGAACAGGTCGGTGTCGGCGAGCCGTACCCGGTCGCCCGCGGTCGGCCCGTACAGCAGCGCGTACCGGGACCGGCTGAGCTCAGTCATCGAGCTCCTCCTTGCTGCTGGCTCGTCCAGGATCGCGCTGTCGCCCACTGGGCTGTCTCCCACTGGGCTGGCCGCCGCCGCGGCCTCGCCTTCCAGCCGGCGCCCGTCCAGCCGCAGGCCCGGGACCACCCGCGCCCCGGCCAGCGGCACCAGGCTGACCTCACGCTCGATGCCCGGCTCGAAGCGGACCGCGGTCCAGGCGGCGATGTTGAGCCGGTGCCCCCACGCGGCGTCCCGGTCGAACGACAGAGCCGGGTTGGCCTGCGCGAAGTGGTAATGCGAGCCCACCTGGACCGGGTGGTCGCCGGTATTGGCGACCACCAGAGTGATCGCCGGCCGCCCGGGGTTGAGGATCACTGGCCCGTCGCCGGGGATGATCTCGCCGGGGATCATGAGATCGGCCCGTGCACCGTGACCAGCTTCGTGCCGTCCGGGAAGGTCGCCTCGACCTGAACTTCCGTCAGCATCTCCGGCACGCCTTCCATGACGTCGGCCCGGCCGAGGACCTTGCGCCCGGACTGCATGAGTTCCGCGACGCTCTGCCCGTCGCGCGCACCCTCCAGGAGGAACGACGTGATGATCGCGACCGCCTCGGGGTAGTTGAGCAGCAGTCCCCGGGCGCGGCGCTCGCGGGCCAGCCCGGCGGCCACGTGAATCAGGAGCCGTTCCTGCTCATGCGGCGAAATCAGCATGCCGGAACCCTAACCCGGCGAGATTAAGCCCGTGTAGCCAAACATCACGCGGCGTTTCGCGGCGGATCTCGCAGCAGGGAGTACGGCAGATCTTAAGGAAACCTAACGGTGGCCCCGCTGGCCCCCCAGATCTCTGGCGTGTGACAGGGCCACGGAAGCACCATAGCCATGGGCATACCCGCGAGAAGGCGGAGAAGGGAGCTTTCGGGGCCGTGAAGCACCAGAGAGGCCGGCGCGGTGGCCAGGCCGCCAGGCGGCAGCCTGGCCGCCGCGAGGCCGCCGCCCGGCGGCGGCAGGCCAGGAACTGCCTATGGCTCCTGGCCGCGGCTGGCTGCGTTGCGTTCGCGGTGGTCGCCGCCACGACCAGGCCGTCCAGCCCCGGGCGCACCGTCCGGGCCGCCAGCGAGACCGGTGTGACGTACCCCGTCGCCGCGTCGGGCAGCTGGCCGGGCGGCCCCGGAGGCCCGATGACGGGCGGTTCCGCGCCCACCAGTGGCGGAGCAGCGGCTCTGGGACCTGGCTCCGGGTGCTCCCCTTTCGGCGGATCGGCCTGCGGGCAGCTCAGGCTCTGATGCCAGTGGATCGGGTGGCTGGGGCCCATGGAGCGGATCGGGCGGCCGGCAGGTGAGCGCGACCCCGCGTACCCGACCGCCGCGACCAGCCACAACTGGGCCGGCTACGCCGCGTCGGGCCCACCCGGCACGTTCACCAGCGTGTCCTCCTCCTGGACGCAGCCCGCCGTGATGTGCACCGCCCGGCAGACGTTCTCCAGTTTCTGGGCGGGCCTCGACGGTGACGGCACGCAGACGGTGGAGCAGACCGGGACCGAAGCGGACTGCAACAACGGCAAGGCCAGCTACCAGGGCTGGTTCGAGATGTTCCCCAGCGCGCCGGTCTTCTACAACAACCCCGTCGCCGCGGGCGATGCGATGAGCGCCTCGGTCGTCGCCAACGGCAGCGGCGCGTTCACGCTGACGCTCAGCGACCAGACGCAGGGCTGGACCCAGACCGCGCACCAGACGTCGGCGACCGCCCAGCTCGGCTCCGCGGAGATCATCGCCGAGGCGCCGAGCGACGCCGCCGGCGTGCTGCCGCTGTCCAGTTTCGGCACCGTGAACTTCACCGCCGCGCTCGTCGGCAACACGGCGCTGGGCAGCGCCCCGCAGACCCGGTCCGGGCCCAGACTCCGGTAGCCCAGACTCCGGTAGCCCAGACTCCGGTGCCCAGACTCCGGTGCCCAGACTCCGGTAGCCCAGACTCCGGTAGCCCCACTCCGGTAGCCCAGACTCCGGTAGCCCAGACTGACCCAGACTCCGGTAGCCCAGACTCCGGTAGCACTGACCATGGTCTCCGCCGCCGGGGTCACCGAGGCCACGCCCTCAGCGCTCGCCAACGGTGACAGCTTCTCCATCACCTGGGACAGCAACGGCACCGCGGCCGGCGCGGCGCCCGCCTCCTCTGCGAGCGCGGCGCCCGCACCCATGGTCACGCCCACTACGGCACCCACGACCAGTACCAGCAGCGGCGACGAGCACCACCGGCGCCACTACCGTTACTAGCCCGGCGGCCGGCGGCGCGCCCAGGTCAGTGGCCCAGCTCGATGGTGCAGCTCAGTGGTGCGGCTCCCCGCGCTCAGCGGCCGACCACACTCAGCGGCGGCAGCAGGCAGCCGCCCGCGGTGGCGGGCTGGCCCCCGGGTGGCACCGGAGTCACCGGCAGCGGATGCGCCTGCGCGGACAGCGCCAGCAGGACCGCGGCGTCGGTCCAGGCCAGCGGGGCCACCGAGGCGGGCTGACCGGTGGCGGTGACCTGCTCGGGCAGTGCCCCCAGCGGCGTCCGGTGCGCCGCCAGCCAGGACAGCAGGGTGCCGGCCCGGGCGTTTTCGCCGATCGAGACGTCGAACAGCGCGAAGAAGGCGGTTTCCGCCGTCCAGGCCATCGTGGTGTCACCCGGCCAGTCGGCGCCGGGCAGCATCCCGCCGCCCGGCAGCGTCAGGCCGCGCTCGGCGGCGTGCTCCGCGCGGTCCAGGGGCACGGTTCCCGGGCCGAACGGCGGCCCCAGAAAGGTGACCGACGCATCCGGGCCGGAGGAGTCATCCGGCAGCCGGTTATAGCCATAACAGCCGAACGATGCCCGGATCGCGCTGGCCAGGCGGGCCGAGTCGTCCGCCCAGCGCTGCGCGGCCTGCGCCCGGCCGAGGGCGCCCGCGATGGCGGCGGCGGCCCGCAGGCCCGTGAGCAGGGGCGCGGCCGTGCCCAGCGTCACCTGCGGGCCGTGCTCCCAGTAATCGGTGGCGGCGCCGGGCAGGCCACCCGGGCTCAGTGACCGCTCGGCTGCGCCGGCCGCCGCGCTGACCATCGGCCACAAGGCGCTCAGCCTCCGGCGCGCCGAGACCTGATGCGCGATGGCCTGATGCGTGACCTGATACCAGGACCAGACCGCCCAGGGGACCCAGCCAACGGCGTCCAGTTCGGCCGGCCGGCCGTCGCGGACCGGGCCGCTGCCGTCGGGCTGGTACCGCGCCGCCCAGGTACCGTCCCGGCTCTGCTGCCGCTGCAGGAACGTCAGCACGCGTACGGCGTCCGCGTCGTGGCCGGTGACCGCGAGCGCGGCCGCCACCCAGCTTGAGTCGCGCGGCCAGGCGTAGTCCCAGCCGGAGTACCAGCCCGCGACGACCGCGCCGTCCGGCCGGGTGGACAGGTAAAGGTCCAGCAGCGCCCGCTGCGCCATCGACCGCAACGCGGGAATGTTTCCCGGAACGATCCCGGCCGCGAGCCATGACCGGCTCGCGGCCATACCGGCGGACGTGCACGCGCTCGCCGGGGAGGCCCCGCCGCTGCCGCCTGCTAGGGACCCGGATCCGGTGAGCAGCACGCTGGCGTCGCCGTCGTAGCGGGCGTCGCGGTGCGGCGGGACGATGATCACGCGCTGCGGTGCGCACGGGCTGGCGGCGATGCCCTCCGTCAGCAGCGCGGGCGTGCGGTCCGCGTGCACCGCCTGGCGGACCCCGGCCCCGGTAACGAGCATGGCGGTGAGCACGGCCACGGCGGCCGCCAAGAAGCGCACGGCGCTCCTGGAGACGTTCGTGGCGGCCTGCCCGGTCCGTGAAACTCGGTTCTTCTGTACCGGAATCCTAACTGCCGTCCGGCCCCGTGCCCTTTCCGCAGCCCGCATCTCACCCTGCCGCCTTCGCGCAGCCTCCGCCGCCCGCGACCCGGCTCCGCTCCCTTGACGCTTGCTCTGTCAGGATTCTATTGTGCTAGGAGCCTAGATAAATAGGAGCCTTCGTGATCGAGTTCCACCTCGACTCCCGCTCGGGCGTGGCGCCATACATGCAGCTGATTCATCAGGTGCGGCACGCGCTGCGGCTGGGCCTGCTGGATCCGGGGGACCAGCTCCCCACGGTCAAGGACGTGGCCGCGGGCCTGGCCATCAACCCCAACACCGTGCTCAAGGCCTACCGCGAGCTGGAATACCAGGGCCTGGTGGGCGCCCGGCCGGGAGTGGGGACGTTCGTCACCGGGACGCTGAGCGGGAGTTCCCTGGCCGTTCACGAGCCGCTGCGCCGGGAGCTGCGGCGCTGGCTGGGCAAGGCGCGCCGGGCTGGGATGGACGAGGAAAGCATCGAGGCCCTGTTCCTGAGCACCTTTCGGTCCGCTACCGAGGAGGACATAGCATGACCGCCCTGAACGCCAGTGGGCTGGGCAAGCGCTACCGGCGCCGGTGGGCGCTCAGCGACTGCACGCTCCAGATCCCCGAGGGACGGGTGGCCGGGCTGGTCGGCCCCAACGGGGCCGGCAAGACGACCCTGCTGCACCTGGCCGTCGGGCTGCTCGCCCCGACCACGGGCACGATCACCGTCCTGGATGGCGAACCCGCCAGCGGCCCGGCCCAGCTGGCCAAGGTCGGTTTCGTCGCGCAGGACACCCCCGTGTACGCGGGCCTGAGCGTTGCCGACCACCTGCGGATGGGAGCGCACCTCAACCCGGGCTGGGATGCGGCCTACGCGCAGCACCGGGTCGGCCGGCTCGGCCTCGACCCCGCGCAGCGGGCGGGCAAGCTGTCCGGGGGACAGCGCGCCCAGCTCGCCCTGACCCTGGCCATCGCCAAACGGCCCCGGCTGCTCATCCTGGACGAGCCGGTCGCCAGCCTCGACCCGCTGGCCCGCCGCGAGTTCCTCCAGGACCTGATGGAGGCCGTGGCCGAGCAGGGGCTGAGCGTCATCCTCTCCTCGCACCTGGTGGCCGACCTGGAACGGGTCTGCGACTACCTCATCGTGCTCGCGGCCTCACGGGTGCAGATCGCGGATGACGTCGACGCGCTGCTGGCCAGCCACCACCGGCTCATCGGCCCCCGCCGCGATCCGGCCTCGCTGCCGGGTGACCAGGAGGTCATCCAGGCCAGCCACACCGACCGGCAGAGCACGCTGATCGTGCGCACCGGCCAGCCCGTGCTCGACCCGGCCTGGACCGTCGAGCAGCTCAGCCTCGAAGACCTGGTCCTGGCGTACATGAGCCAGGCCGCCGGCCGTCAGCCGGAGCATCCGGCCTGCCCTGGAGGTGCAGCGATGATCTGGATGACCTGGCGTCAGTTCCGCGTGCAGGCGCTGGTGATCTCGGCTCTGCTGGCCATATTGGCCGCCGTGCTGCTGGCCACCGGCCTGTCCCTGGCCAGCCGCTACCACGCCAGCGGAATCGCGGCCTGTGCGGCCCACGGCGACTGCGGCCGCGTGGCGACCGCGTTCCTGCACTCCATCGCCAACACCATCTACCGCACGCTGTACATCCTGACCGCGGGCCTGCTGCTGATCGTCCCGGCCATCATCGGCATCTTCTGGGGGGCGCCGCTGATCGCCCATGAGCTGGAGAGCGGGACGTACCGGCTGGCCTGGAACCAGAGCGTGACCCGCGACCGCTGGCTGACCGTCAAGCTCGGCGTTCTCGCGCTGGCCGCCATGACCGCCGCCGGCCTGCTCAGCCTGATGATCGGCTGGTGGGCCGCGCCCATCGAGCACGCGAGCCTGCTCGCGGGCGGCGGGACCTTCGCTTTCAGCCGGTTCAACCCGGTGATGTTCGACGTCCGGGGCATCACCCCGATCGGGTATGCCGCGTTCGCGTTCACGCTCGGGGTGTTCGTCGGCGTGATTGTCCGCCGCACGCTGCCCGCCATGGCCATCACCCTGACGATCTTCGCCGTGCTTCAGATCGCCATGTCGCTGTGGATCCGCCCCCACCTCATCACGCCAGAGCGCAGCACGGTGGCGTTCACCGCCTCCGCCATTCAAGGGCTCGGGATCAACCAGCCTGGCAGCCAGCTCAGCGTGACGGCCGGGCCACCCGCCCTGCCCGGCGCCTGGATCTACTCCAATCCGGTCGTCACCGCGGCCGGATCGCCCTTCCTCGGCGAGGCGCCGCCGACGTGCCGGTCTACGCAGGGTTTCGATGCGTGCGCCAGCGCGATCGCGCAGATGCACCTGCAGCAGGTGGTCATCTACCAGCCCGCCAGCCGCTACTGGACGTTCCAGTGGCTGGAGCTGGGCATCTTCCTGACCGCCACCATCCTGCTGGCCTCGGGCTGCTTCTGGTGGGTCCGCCCGCCCTGACGCCTGTCCTGAGGCGCCTGCCCCTCGGCCCACCCTCTTTGCCGTGCTTTGACCGGTCCACGACCCGATGTTTCCCGGGACGCGGTCGCCGACCTTCTACAGCGCTTCTACACTGGCCGGGTGGTTAACGACCGCCGCCTGATCAGCCGGCTCACGACCCCAGGCGCGCTCCGCGTCCCCGAGATCACCGCCCTTTTCTGGGTGATCAAGGCCCTGTCCACGGCCCTGGGCGAATCGACGTCCGACTACCTCGTGCACGTCATGAATCCCGTGGTCGCCGTCGGCCTGGGCTTCGTGTTCTTCGTCGGCGCGCTGGTCCTGCAGTTCTCCGTGCGCCGCTATATCGCATGGACGTACTGGCTGGCCGTGGTCATGGTCGGCGTCTTCGGCACGATGGCCGCGGACGTGCTGCACGTCGGGTTCGGCGTCCCGTACACCGTCTCCAGCATCGTCTACGCCGTGGTCCTGGCGGCCGTGTTCGTCACCTGGTCCGCGACCGAGCGGACGCTGTCGATCCACAGCATCGACACGCCGCGCCGGGAGATCTTCTACTGGCTGGCCGTCGTGGCCACGTTCGCGATGGGCACCGCGCTCGGTGACTTCAGCGCGTTCACCCTCCACCTCGGTTACCTCACCTCGGCCCTGGTGTTCGCCGTGGTGATCGCCATCCCCGCGATCGGCTACTGGCTGCTGGGCTGGAACGCCATCTTCTCGTTCTGGTTCGCCTACGTAGCCACTCGTCCGCTCGGTGCCTCGTTGGCCGACTACTTCGGTAAGCCCAAGAGCGTCGGCGGCCTCGGTCTCGGCGACGGCCCCGTGGTCTTCGTCCTGGCGCTGGCGATCATCTGCCTGGTCGCTTACCTCGCCACCACCCGTCGCGACGTACAGGGTGCTGCCGCCCACGGCGCCCACCGGCCCGGCGTGCGCCCCGCCGGTGCTCATGTTCCCGCGATGGACGGCCCCTCGCGGACGGACCGCGGCACCCCCGCAGGGTACGAGCGCCGCTACCCAGGCTCCTGGGAAGCGGGGTACGAGCGCCCCAACCCGGGCGCCTCCACCGACGGGTACCCGCGCCGGGACCGCCCGCCAGCGGACTACCCCCGCCCCGACGCCCCCCGCCCGCGCCCCGATGACCGCACCGTGGACTACCGCCGCCCGCGGCCCGACGACGCCACCAGGGACTATCGCCGCCCGCGGCCGGACGACGGCCCGACCGGGGACTATCGCCGCCCGCGCTAGGGCACTCTCCACGGCGGAGCCGTCTCGTTCCCGGCCGGTCCCTCCACGTGAGGACTCATCCCGCTGCCCCCTCCGCCCAGCGGCCCAATCACCTTCCAGCCCTCACGAGGCCCGCTCGCCCCTTATGCCCCAACCGGATGGTCACGCGAACTGCGGGTACAGCGCGGGCACGCCGCCGGCGCTGGGCGGCTCGTTCCTGACGTCGGATGGCTCGCCGCCTGGGCCGGGCGGCTCGCTGGCGGCGCCGGCCTGTGCCGCGGCGGCGAGGCGTTCGCCTTCGCGCTTGGCCCGGCGGCTGTAGGCGGTCATCCAGCCGGCGAGACCGGCGGCGACAGCGTAGGGCATCACCTTAGAAACGGTCAGCGCGGTCGCCGTGGTGGTCATCTCGACGATGACGACCCTGGCCGCCGCTTCGGCCAGGTACGCCACTCCCCAGACCAGGGTGAAGAGCCGGAAGGCATGGCGGAATCCGGGATAGCGCCACAGGCCCTCGAAGTCCCGGCCCCGCGGAGTGCCGACCACAGCCGGTTGCGGTCCCGGACCGGGACCATGTGCTGATCGCTCTTCGTCATGTCCGCAACGCTATGCATGCGGCAGCGCCTGGCCCAGTGCGGCAGATCCTGATCTCGGCATGACGGATGTCACCGCCTGCCTTCCGGCATGGGCCGGTGCGGACGCTAAGAAGGGGACGGGCCCGGAGGGCTCAGCGGGTCCAGGCGGCGGATGAAGGTGATCGCGGCGTCGGCCAGCGCACCGGCCTCCTGGCGAGAGGAACTGGCCGCGATCTCCCGGGCCGTCTCGCCGATGATCGTGGTCAGCATCGCGACCGTCATCCGGTCCACGGGGTCGGTGCCGGCCCCGAGCAAGACCGCGTTCTGCCGGACCCATTCGTGGCTGCGGGCCCGTTTCATCATCTCGAACCCCGGCGGCCCATCGCCGGTCATGAACAGGCGGGCCACGTCGCGCTGATCCCAGGAGCCGTCGAAGTACGCTCGCGCGCCGGAGATGAACAGCGTAAGCAGGTCTTCCTCGCCCTCCGCGCGCGTCTTGGCCACGGCGCTGACCACACGCTGCTCCTGGGCGTCCTGGTGGTCCTGCCACAGCGCGACGAACAGTTCCGCCTTGCCGCCGAAGTGGTGGTAGAGGCTGCCGACACTGGAGCCCGCGCGCTCGACGACGTTGGCGATGCTGGCGCCGTCGTACCCGTGCGCGGCGAACACCTCGCGCGCAGCCTCGAGCAGGATGCGCCGGGTCTCCGCGGACCGGCTCCATTGCCAGGCGTTGCTCGCCGGTTTACGTCCCATCGGCCTGTCCGCGGTCGTTGCCGGGCGGCTTCCGGCGCGTCGGCCCGCCGGCCCATCCGCAGGTGCTGCTCGTCGGCTTTGGTCCCATCCGCCCATCCGTCAGAGAACTCCGAGAACCGGGGCTACCCGGTGAACCCGCTGAAACCTGGAGAAGACTTGCTGCCAGCCCCGGTCAGACGTTTTGACAACGAGGCCGCCGGCAGTCAGCCTCAGGGTAGTACTAGAGCATGATTCTAGAAAGTTGATCGAAAAGTTTGTTCTGGTGCCAACCAGGCAAATAACTGGTGGCGGCCGGACCAGAGGAAAGGCGTCCGCAGATGGTGGACTTCTCGCTCAGCGACGAGGAACGGCAGATTCGCGACACGGTGCGGTCGTTCATCGAGAAAGAGGTCATGCCCCTGGAGCCCGAGGTGCTGCGCAATGAGCGCGCCGGGCGCCCGGGACTCGAGCGCAGCACGCTCCGCGACCTGCAGAACAAGGCCCGGCGGAGCGGCTTCTGGGGCGTGAACACCCCCGGGGAGTACGGCGGCATGGACCTCGGCGCGGTGATGTCGGCCATCATCGCCATGGAGTGTGGCCGCTCGTTCGTGCCGTTCGCGTTCGGCGGGTACGCGGACAACATCCTGTACGCCGCCAACGAGGAGCAGAAAGAGCGCTACCTGATCCCCACGATCGAGGGCGAGCGGATCTCCTGCTTCGCGATCACCGAGCCCGGCGCGGGCTCCGACGCGCGCAGCATCCGTACCTCGGCCAGACAGGACGGCGGCGACTACATCATCAACGGCGAGAAGACGTTCATCACCCGGGGCAACGACGCCGACTTCGTGATGGTGTTCGCGGTCGTGCCGGACAAGGGGATCACATGTTTCCTCATCGACCGCGACATGGGCTGGAAGTCAGAGCCGATCCCCACCATGGGGGAGTGGGGCCCGGCGGCGCTGGTCTTCGAGGACGTCCGGGTGCCCGCGAGCAGCATCCTCGGTGAGGCCGGCAAGGGCTTCGAGCTGGCCATGCAGTGGATCCGCCAGGGCCGCTACCTGATCCCGGCCCGCGCGATCGGCTCGGCGGAACGGCTGCTGCAGATGGCGATCGACTACGCCAAGATCCGCCAGTCGATGGGCCACCCCATCGCCGACTACCAGGCCATCCAGTGGAAGATCGCCGACTCCCAGGTCGGAATCGAAGGCGCCAAGTGGCTCACGCTTTACGCCGCCTGGCGGGTGCAGGCCGGGCTGGACGCCCGGCACGCCTCCTCGATCGCCAAGCTTAACGGTGCGGTGATGGCCAACGAGGTCGTCGACCAGGTGATGCAGATTCACGGTGGCATGGGCTACACCAAGGAGCTCCCGGTCGAGCGCTGGTACCGCGAGCTGCGGCTGCTGCGCATTTACGAGGGCACCGACGAGATCCAGCGCCTCACGATCGCCCGCAACCTGCTCAGGGGTCACGTCAAGCTAGGCGGAATCGGCGAGTAAGGCCAGTCGAGTAAGGCCAGTAAGGAGCAGCTCCTCCATGAACGGTGACGCCACCCAGGTCAGCACGTGAAAGCCGGCGCATGAAACGCCGCCGCGCGGCGATCGTCGGGGTGGCCGAATCCGACGTGGGCAAGACGCCGCACCTGACGGTCCTGTCTCAGCAGGCGCTGGCCGCCCGGGCGGCGCTCGCTGAGGCTGGGCTGACCAGGGAAAGCGTCGACGCGCTGTTCACCGCGGGGGCGTGGAGCTGGGCCCCGACCATGACCCTGGCCGAATATCTCGGTATCCAGCCCAGCTATACCGACAGCACGAACATCGGCGGCTCGTCGTTCGAGGCCCACGCCGGTCACGCCGCCGCCGCGATCGAAGCCGGCCTGATCGACGTGGCCCTGATTACCTACGGCAGCACGCAGCGGACCAGCCGCAGCCGGAACGCCCCGCGCCCGGCCACGCTCACCGCGCAGTTCGAGCGGCCGTACGGGGTGCCGCTGCCGGTTGGCGGGTACGCGATGGCAGCCCTGCGGCACATGCACGACTACGGCACGACCAGCGAGGACCTGGCGCAGGTCGCGGTGGCCGCGCGGCAGTGGGCGCGGCTCAATCCCCGTGCCTACGACCGGGATCCGATCACGGTCGAGGACGTCCTGGCTTCGCCGATGATCTGCGAGCCGCTGCACAAGCTCGACTGCTGTCTGGTCACCGACGGCGGCGGCGCGGTGGTCATCGCGGCCGAAGACCGCTGGCCGGATGTGGCCACCCAGCCGGTGAAGATCCTCGGCCACGGTGAGACGCACACGCACGACACGATCGCCAGCATGCCGGACCTCACCGTGACCGGTGCGGCGCGGACCGGCCCGGCCGCGCTGCGGATGGCCGACGTCACCCTCGACGACATCGATGTGGCGGAGATCTACGACTCGTTCACGATCACAGTCCTGCTGACCCTGGAGTCGCTGGGCTTCTGCAAACCGGGTGAGGCCAGGGACTTCATCGCGGGGGGCCGCATCGCCCCGGGCGGCGAATTCCCGCTGAACACCAACGGCGGGGGCCTGTCCTACACCCATCCCGGCATGTACGGGATCTTCCTGCTTATCGAGGCCGTCCGGCAGTTGCGGGGCGACTTCGCCTGGCCCCGCCAGGTGCCGGACGCCGAGCTGGCCCTGGTGCACGGTACCGGCGGTGTGCTGTCCTCGGCCGCCACCGTGATCCTCGGAACCGTCTGAGCCCATAGCCGCGAGCCAACCCCCGGGAAGGCCGGAAACCCTGGAAGGAGCGGTCGATGAAGCCGGTTCCCGACGCCGACACCAAGCCCTACTGGGATGGCATCGCGGACGGTGAACTGCGGCTGCAGCGGTGCGAAGCGTGCGGCGCGGCGGTCTTCTACCCCCGCGCGGTCTGCCCGCACTGTTTCGGCGGCCCGCTGCGCTGGTTCACCGCCGCCGGGACCGGCCGGGTCTACTCCTACACGGTGGCGCACCGCGCGTTCGGCGAGTTCGAGGACCAGACGCCGTTCATCGTGGCGCTCGTCGACCTGGACGAGGGCGTGCGCATGCTGACCCGGATCGTCGGGACCGGCCCGGATAGCGTCGCCATCGGCATGCCCGTCCAGATGACCGTCGAGCAGATCGGCGACGCGGACCTGCCCTGCTTCCGCCCCACCCAGGAACCACAGTCACCCCAGCAGCCACAGTCATCCCAACAGGCCCAGCCACCCCAACAGACCCAGCAAACCCAGGAGACACAGGAAGCGCCGGAGCCACAACAGTGACCAGCCCCGGCAACGGCCCCGGCCTCGGCAACGGCCCCGGCCTCGGCAACGGCTCCGGCCCCGGCAACGGCCGCGACGCCACCCCCCTCCGCGCGCTGTTCCATCCCCAGTCGATCGCGCTGATCGGCGCGTCGGACAATTCCGGCTGGTCGCTGGGCACGTTCAGCAACCTCCGCGGCCACGGCTTCACCGGCCGCGTGCACCTGGTCAACCACCGGGCCGAGCAGGTGCACGGCGAGAAGGCCTACCGCTCCCTCACCGAGGTGCCCGAACCGGTCGACCTGGCCTACGTGATGGTCCCCACCGACGCGGTGCTGCCCGTGCTGCGTGAGGGCGCCGGCCTGGGGATCGGCGCGTACGTGATCCTGACCGCCGGGTTCGGCGAGACGGGCGGCGAGGGGGCGCGGCGCGAGGAGGAGATCATCGCGTTCGCCCGGGCACGCGGGCTGACGGTGCTCGGGCCCAACGGCAACGGCTTCATCAACGCCGCCGCCGGGATCACCCCGTACGGCCTGCCGATCCCGCCGCCGCTGCTGTGCGGCCCGGTCGGCGTGGTGCTGCAGAGCGGTGGCCTGGCCAGCTCGGTGCTGAGCTTCGCCCAGTCCCGGAACATCGGGATCAGCCTGCTGGTCTCGATGGGGAACGAGTCGATGCTGTCGGTGGCCGACGTCGTGCGTCACCTGGTGGACGACCCGGACACGAAGGTGATCGCGCTGTTCCTGGAGTCGATCCGCCAGCCCGCCGAATTCGCGGCCGTCGCCCGCCAGGCCCTCGCCGCGGGCAAGCCGATCGTGGCCCTCAAGGTGGGCCGCAGCGACACCGCCCGGCACACGGCCCAGGCGCACACGGGCGCGCTGGCCGGCGACGACAACGTCGTGGACGCGGTGTTCCGCCAGCTGGGCGTGATCCGCGTCCGGTCGCTGGAGGACCTGATCATCACGGCGGGGCTGCTCGCGCGCGGCCCGCTGCCCGGCCCCCGGCTGGGGGTCGTCACCCCGTCCGGCGGCGCATCCGAGATCATCGCCGACCGCGCCCAGGACGAGGAACTGGAGCTGCCGGCGTTCGCGCCGGAGACGGTCGCGGCGCTGACCGCGATGCTGCCTCGCTTTGCCACGGTGGCCAACCCGCTCGACGTGACGGGGTACGTCGTCGTCGACCGGACCCTGCTGGGCCGGGCGCTGGAGATCGTGGTCGGGGACCCCGGCATCGACGTGGTGCTGCTGCTGGCGGAACTGCCCCGTGACGAGCCCGCCGACCCGGCCCTTGCCCGCGCCCTGCTCGCGGCGAACGCCCGCCGCGTCGCAGCCGCCCCCCGGCCGGTGGTCGTGGTCAGCAACGCGCTCACCGACATCACTGCGGTGGGGCGGGCCTACCAGGCCAGCACCGGATACCCGCCGGTCGCCGGCGGCATGGAACACGGCGTGGCGGCGATCGGCGCCGCGGTGCGCTGGTCCCGTGCATATCGCGACGCCGCCGCGGCGGCCAGGGAATCATTCCGCCGAACGGACATGCCCGCGACTCCTCCCGCCCTGCGGACAGCCCCGTCTGGGAGTCCAGCAGAATCCCTAACGGACATGCCCGCGACTCCTCCCGCCCTGCGGACATTCCCATCCGCGAGCGTCTGGGCCGAAGACCGCGCCGCGGCCCTGCTCGCCGCGCATGGCGTTCCCGTCGTGCCGAGCCAGCCGGCCGCCAGCGAGGAGGCCGCCCTCGCGGCCGCGGCCGCCATGGGCTACCCCGTGGTGGTCAAGGCCATCTCCGATGCGATCGCGCACAAGAGCGACGCCGGCGCCGTACGGCTGGCGCTGGCCGATGAGGCGGCCGTCCGGGACGGCTACCGGGCCGTCCGGGCCGCCGCGCGGGCGGCGGGTGCGGGCGACGGCGCCCGGGTGATCGTGCAGCCGTACCGGACCGGTGGCCTCGAGCTGATCACCGGGGTGGTCCGCGACCCGGCCTGGGGGCTGGTCCTGGCAGTGGGCCTGGGCGGCATCTGGGTGGAGGTGCTGCGGGACGCCGCGCTCCGGGTGCTGCTGGACGGGCCCGTCGGCCCGGCCGAGGTGCGCCGCGCGCTGGGTGAACTTCGCGGCGCGGCGATCCTGCGCGGTGCCCGCGGGACGGCGCCGCCCGACCTGGACCGGGTAGCTCAGGTGGTCGCGCGGATCAGCGAGGTCGCCGTCGGGCTGGGCGACCGGCTGGAAGCCCTGGAGGTGAACCCGCTCCTGGTGCGCGGAACGCAGGTGGAGGCGCTGGACGCGCTCGTCACGTGGCGGCCGTGACCGGCACTTCCCACCGGCGGCCGGCCATCACCGCCAGGTGCAGCGAGACGATGGTGTCCTCCAGTCCGCGGATGGCGTCCGGCTCGCCCCGCCGGACCCGCGCGCGGACGAGTTCGGCCGTGGCCCCGGCCAGCGCCAGGTAGGCCTCGTAGGGGACGGCGGGCCACTCCGGGTGGCGGTGCCGCGCGCGCTCGTGCCAGGTCTGGTTCAGCACCGCGTACCGGTGCTGCGCCGCGTCCAGCCGCACCCAGGCGCGCGGGCCGGCCGCGGGCATGTCGACGTAGAAAATCTTCGCGAACTCCGGCTCGCCGGCCACGAACGCCAGGAAGGCGCGGCACGCCGCCCGGAGCACTTCTTCGTCCGGCGTGCCCGGGCCGAGCGTGCGCGTCGTGGTGATGATCCGGCTGACCATCAGCTTCCCGCCTTCCTGCGAGGCGGACAGGAAGCAGTCCTCTTTGTCGGCGAAGTGCGTGTAGAAGGCGGCCCGCGACACTCTCGCCCGCCGCACGATGTCGGCCACCGTCACCGCCGGGTAGCCCGATTGCGCCACCGCCGCCACGACCGCGCGCATCAGCCGTTCCCGCTGTGACGCCTGCACGGCCACGACCGGCAGCCGGCTACGCCCGCGGGGCAGGCCCGGCTTGCCCTCGTGCGTGTCGGCGAGCGTTCCCCCTTGCCTGGTGTCGGCCACGCGCCCTAGAGTATCCGGCAAAAATCTGAAGTACGTAGACGTACTTTTGGAAAACGGGCATTTCCCAGGGGAGACAATGACGACAACCGTGGACGGCGCCCCCGGACCCGCGGCCAAGGCGGTCGGCGAGATCGCCCGGGCGCAGTCGGTGACCCCCGCCGTGGCCCTGTCCAAGCTGACCGCGCTGGCCAGTGTCCCCCGGTCCGACCTGGCGTTCCTGCAGGCCCACGGGCCCGCCAGCCCCAGCAGTCCCGCGGGCCGCGCGCTTTCTTAGGTGCGGCCGTTGAAGACGTGCGCCTGCGCCAGTTCGACGATCGCGTGCAGATCGCGCGCCGCGTCCAGGGCGGCGACGCTGGACACGAGCACCACGCTCGCGACCGCGACGACCAGCAGCGGGCGGATCCTCGGCGGCGGCGCGAGCAGCGCGGCCACCCGGCGCGGCACCGGGCCCGCGCCGCCGACCCCGAGCACGTCGCCGAGCCTGTTCACCGGGCCGAACCTGGCCAGGCCGCGCAGCCGGGTCGCGCTCCGGACGCGGAAGGGCCCGGCGATGCCCATCGCCATCGCCCCGCGCCGAGCCGTCCCGGGTGCGGTCCGTTCCGCCGAGGCGAGGGCCGCCTTGCCGATGGCCCGGGCAGCCAGGCGGCGGTCACCGCAGTCCCGCGCGGCGGTCTCGTCGGCCCACCGCTCCACGGTGTAGGTCACCGCCGCCGCTACCGGGCGCAGCAGCGGGTTGGCCGCTGCCGCCAGGTAGGTGAGCGCCGTGAACAGGTAATGATGGCTGGTGGCGTGCGCGCGCTCGTGCGCGAGCAGGACGCGGCGCTCGTCCGGGTTGAGCGCGTCCAGCATGCCCTCGGTGACCACGATCCGGCCCGGCCAGCCGGGCACGGCGTACGCGTCCGCGGAGCCGTCCGGTACCACCACGACCTGGCTGGAGCCGGGCAGGCAGCGGGCGTGCCGGGCCGCGGAGACCAGGGCCCGGGCCCGCCGCCAGCCGGCCCGGCCGGCCGCGAGGACAGCCAGGGCGAGCAGCAGCGTCCCCCCGACGGCGGCAGACAGGGAGGCTGGGTCTTTATGCCAGATGACCTGCACTGACATGTGGCCGAGGGTGGCGACCAGCGGGATGCGGAGGAACGCGGAGGAGGCGAGCAGCGCCAGGACGGCCGTGCTGAGGACGGCCAGCGCGACCGCCGCCAGGGTCAGCAGCCAGGTCGCGACCTGCGGGGGCAGCCGGCTGGCGATGGTGCGCGCGCCCGCGGCCGCGCATAGCGGGACCACGAGCGGCAGGTAGATAGCCCATTGCACGGCGAAGCTCCTCAGTCGCTCCCGGTCTCCTCAGCGCCGAGCATACGGCGCAGCATCTGCTCGTCCGACTCCGAGAGACCAGAGACAAACCGGGCGAGGACGGCCTGGCGGTCGGGTTCGGCGGCCAGCACGGTCGCCATCCGGCGGGCCGCGAGCCCGGGCTCGTCCGCCACCGGCGCGTACAGGTACGCGCGTCCCGCGCGGGCCCGCTCCAGGACGCCCTTGGCGTGCAGCCGGGACAGGATCGTGACCACCGTCGTATAGGCCAGGTCACCGCCGAGGCGCTCCCGGACGATGCCGGGCGACAGGGGCGCGCCCGCGGAGTGCAGGACGCCGAGTACCGCGTTTTCCAGCTCGCCGGCCGCCCGGCGGGAGCCTCCGTCGGCTCCGCCGTCGTATGTGCTCATCAATGAATCCGCGTCCATCTTCCGGGTAGCATGCTGTAATCTACAACCATGTAGAACTTCTACGGGGCAGTAGAAGCTATCCAAGAGGAAATTCTGCCATGCCATGGCCGTCTACCGGTAACGCTTACGCCGGAATCCTCCCGCCCTTGGACCTGGGGGCGGGGGGATGACCGGCCTGGGCCAGGCGAACGGCATCATCGTGGGCATGACCGGGATGCCCTGGCCGAAATTCCTGCTCCTCGCCGAGGTGGACGCGGCCCTGTGGGTAGGGGTCTGGACGACCGCTGATGACGTGGCCGGGCGTCACACCGGCACGATTTACCCGATAATCACCCGGTACGGCACCTATGAGCTCGCCGCCGCAGCCCTCGTGGCCACGGTCCTGCTCGTGCGCCTGAGCGCCCGCCGCCTGTTCATGTTCATGCGCGGCTGCCACTGCGGCCAGCAAGTCTGACGGCTTCCATTTCAGAAAGCGAGAGAATGCAGCACCTCATCGTTACCTACGGCTATCTGGCCGTATTCGTGCTCATGGCGGCCGAATCGGCGTGCATCCCGATCCCGTCCGAGCTGATCATGACGTTCGCCGGCGCGATCGCCGCCGGGGCGGTCCCCGGCGTTCATCTCAACCTGTTCCTGGTGATCGTGGCCGGGGTGGCGGGCAACGTCGTGGGCAGCTACATCGCCTGGGCCGTTGGCCGGTACGCCGGCCAGGCTGCGCTGCGCCGCTGGGGCAGGCGGATCTGGCTGCGCGAGCACGACATCGACCGCGCCGAGGTGTGGTTCGCCCGGCACGGCCAGAAGGCCGTCCTGATCGGCCGCGTCCTGCCCGTCGTGCGGACCTTCATCTCGCTGCCCGCCGGTTTCGCCGAGATGCCCCCACTGCGGTTCGGCATCTACACCACCATCGGCTGCATCCCGTGGACGGCGGGCCTGGCCTGGGCCGGTTACGCGGTCGGGGCCAACTGGCAGGAGATCGTCAACGGCTTCCACGGTGTCACCTACGTCATCGCGGCCGTCGTCGTGCTGGCCGTGCTCGTCGCGCTCTGGGTCTTCTTCCGCCGGCGCCGCGCCGAAATCCGGTCCGGCGGCCCCCGCAACGGCAACGGTGCCCGGCACGCGCGGTCGGAGGTAGACCGCACCCGCTAGGCCCGATCTACGTCCGTTAAGTATTGATGTTCTGCCGGTGAGCGGGGCGCATCGCATCCCAGCCGTCACCCGGCCCCGGGGTCATCCGGCCCCGGGGCCTGCTGAACGGCGGCGTCGCCGCGAAGGAACTGGATGTAGCGGCGCGCCGAGTCTTCCAGCACCTGGCGCGCGTCCTGGCGGATGGTCGGGGCCCAGCCGCCGTAGATCCGGTCGAACGGGAACGGGCGCACCGCGCCGACGATCCCCCGGACGGCAGCCTCTGGCAGCGGCAGCCGGTTCGGTGCGCTCCAGACGAACGTGATCCGGTCCTCCCCCGGCGTGACGAAGATCGTGTCCCCGGTCAGCAGTACCCCGGCGCGGTCCGCGCCGCCGGCCCAGTGCACGACCGCGCTGCCGGGAAAGTGCCCTCCGCACTGCACGAGCGTGACTCCGGGCAGCACCGCCTCGCGCGAGGCCCACGTCCGGATGGCGGGATCGGGCGCCGTGACCCACGACGCGTCCGCCTCCGGTATCAGGATGTCGGCGCCGAAGGCGTGGCTCCATTCGGCCATCGCCCCGTAGAAATGCGGATGGCTCGCGGTCACCGCGCGCAGGCCGCCGGGCCTCCCGGACCCGGTCGATGGCGCCCTCGTCCACGAAACCGGGCGGATCCCAGAGCAGGTTCCCTGCCGGGGTGACGACGATGAGGCCGCGCTGCCCGATGCCCACCGGCGGGTTCACGCCGACGCCGAGCAGGCCTGGCTCCTCTGCCCAGATGTCACATCGCCGGCCGTCCGTGGCCAGGTCGGCCATGGTGGTCCACCGCTGCCCGGACGGGGGGACCCACTGACGTTCGTCGGTGCAGATCACGCAGGACGCGGGCGGCGCCGGGCTGGCCGGATAGTGGTTGCCGCACGTCGCGCAGACCCACCCGCCGTTCACTGGCGGTCCGGTCATTCCCGGCCTCATTCCCTCCGGTCATTCCCGGTCCAGCATGCTGCGGTAGACCGCGATCAGCGCGGTGCGCTGCGCCTCGCTGAGCCGCTCGTCCGCCTGGATGGCCGCCTCGGTCTCCGGCGGCAGGTCCTGCGATCCCTCGTCCTGTTTCCGGGCCAGCGCGTCCACCAGGCCCGCCTCGGTCAGCAGGGTCTCGGCCGACACGTTGAGCGCGTCGGCGATCGCCTTCAGCGCCCGCACCGACGGCTGGTGCAGCCCCCGCTCGACCTGGCTCAGGTACGGGTTGGAGAGGCTCGTCAGGTCGGCCAACTGACGCAGCGACAGGTTGGCCAGCTTGCGCTGGCTGCGAATGAACGCGCCGAGCGCCTCCTGCTGCGCCTGCCATGGATTCGTCACGATCGGCCCCTGCGGTGTGTCTGATGTCCTGCTAGAGATAGTACGCACACGATGCGGCGGCGGGCCGGTTCGCCCGGCCCGCCGCCTGCTCGCTGGTGTGCCCGCCCGCTCCGGGACGGTACGCACGCTGTTTGCCTGGTCTGGTTACTTGGCCCCGCCCTTGGCGGTTGCCTTGCCCTCTTCCTTGATCGGCAGCAGCGGGCTGGTCGCCCGCACCAGCTCCTCGGCGAACCGGCGCTGGCTGGCGAGCAGCTGCTCGGCGAAGTCGTAGGCGCTGGACACAAGCTGCTCGGGCTGGGGGAGCTTGCCCGCGAACGGCACGTTCATCGCCGGCAGCTTCGGCGTGAGGGCCTGCACGGCGTCGGCCCAGTCTCGGATGGCCTCGATGACCGCGTCCTGGCTCTGGTTGACGGTCTTGATGATCTCGCCCTGTACGTCGCGCTGGGTGGTGTGGGTCTCGGTCATAATTACTGTCCTCCTCGGGATCTATGTGCTAACTATATCAAGCAGTTGGGCAGTTTGCCAAGCAGGGGGCCGGCGGTCGCCCAGTGCGGGCCCGGGGGAGGCCGCTGTCACATGTCCAGGCCGCCGTTGACGGCCCAGATCTGCCCGGTGATGTAGGACGAGTCGTCCGAGGCCAGGAAGCAGACGACTCGTGCGATCTCCTCGGGCTTGCCCAGCCGGCCGACCGGGATCGTGCTGCGGATCCGGTCCAGCACGCGCTCGGGGATGGTGGCCAGCATGTCGGTGGCGATGAACCCGGGCGTGACCGCGTTGACGGTCAGCCCGATGCCGTCACCGGGCGGCATCTCGGCCTTGTTCAGGTGGAAGAGCGTCTCCCGGGCCAGGGTCTTGGTCAGCCCGAAGAGCCCGGATTTGGACGCCGCGTAGTTGGCCTGCCCGATGTTGCCGATCTCGCCGATGACCGACGAGACGTTGATGATCCGGCCGGTGCCGCGCTCCAGCATGTGGTCCAGGGCCGCCTGGGCCATGAAGAAGGCGCCGGACAGGTTGATGTCCAGGACATGCTGCCAATCGCGGTCGGTCATCTTGTTCACGGTCCGGTCGATGGTGATCCCGGCGTTGTTGACGAGGATGTCGAGCCGCCCGTGCTGATCGATGACCTCCTGCGCGACCCGCCGGCAGTCGTCGGCCAGGCCGATGTTGCCCTGGTGGATGGTGGCCCGGCGGCCCGGATACGCCTCGTTCATGGCCTTGAGGTAGCTTTCCGCCCGCGGCGTGTCCCGCGAATACCCGGCGGCGATCGACGCTCCTTCCTCCGCGAGCAAGCGGCAGATGGCCGCGCCGATGCCGGCCGTTCCGCCGGTCACCAGCGCGACCCGGTCCCGGATATGCGCCAGCGGTTCCGGCGCGACGTCCTCGGTGGCACTCATGCAGTTGGCTCCCATCGCGGTCGGGACTCTGTCCGGGCAGGCCCGTGGCCAGGTTCCGAGAGAAAGTCGGCTACTTCGGGGAAAGGATGGGCGGCGACCACCGGGCTCGGCTGCTCCGAAACTAAGCCAGCCAGGGGCGCGCCGAAACCTGCCATTGGTCCCTGTCCCTGGTGACGGAAGGCCGCAGTTACCGCATTAACCGTTGGCGTTATCTTGTACTTCTCGCCCCCCGGTGCGAGCTTGAAGACATGGATCCCCATACCTAGAGGAGGGACGATGGGCCACAACGACGCGCCCTCCCCAGCCGGCGACAGCACACCGTCCACATCGGCTGGCGCCCCCGGCACGCCGGCGCCGGACATCGACCCGGACCTGCCGCTCGCAGGCGGCCTTCCGGCCGGCCCCGCGCCCGACGCGGCTGGGATGCTCCAGTCGGCCATCGACCTGCTCAGTCCCGCTGAGGCCGCCAAGCAGCTGCCGTGGCTGGTCGGCGAACTGACGAAGATCGCCATGGGCCAGTCCGACCTCGAATACGGCCCGAAGGACGCCCGGTTCAAGGACCCCGCCTGGACGGCCAACCCGGCCTTCCGGGGGCTTGGGCTGACGTACCGGCTGTTCGAGGAGTGGGCGGGCCGGATGGCCGGTGCCGTGGAGACGTCCTGGGAGCGGCAGGCGCGGGCCACCTACCTGGCCAACATCATGACCGCGTCCCTGGCTCCGACCAACTTCCTGCCGACCAACCCGGCCGCGCTCAAGCGCGCGTTCGAGACCGGCGGGCTCTCGCTGTTCAGCGGCGCGCAGAACATGCTGCGCGACCTGGCCAGCGGCGGCATGCCGAAGATGGTCGACCGGGACGCGATGAAGGTCGGCGAGCAACTGGCCTGCACCCCCGGCTCGGTTGTCTACCGCGACGACATGTTCGAGCTGATCGAGTACGCGCCGAAGACGCCGACGGTGCGCGGCCCGGCCGCTGCTGATGGTGCCGCCGGAGATCAACCGGTACTACGTGCTCGACCTCTCGCCGGGGCGCAGCATGGTCGAGTACGCCGTCGAGAATGGCCTCACCGTCTTCATGGTGAGCTGGCGCAACCCGCGTGAGGAGCTCGGGCACGGGCGCTGGGGGTTCGACGACTACGTGGCCGCGGCACTCCGCGCGGTCAACATCGTCAAGGACATCACCCACAGCGAGACCATCAACATGCTCGGCCTGTGCGCCGGCGGCATGACGAACACGCTCGCCCTCGGCGTACTGGCCGCCAAGGGGGACTCGTCGGTCAACGCGGCGACGTTCATGGTCACGATGATGACGAACGCGTCCCCCAACGTGGTCGGCATGCTGAGCACCGAGGACTCGCAGAAGATGCTGGAGCAAGCGGTCGCGGCGGACAAGATCATCCCGGGCTCGACGATGAAGACGACGTTCGCGTGGCTGCGGCCCAACGACCTCGTGTTCAACTACGCGGTCAGCGGCTGGCTGCTCGGTGAAGACCCGCCCGCCTTCGACGTGCTGGCCTGGAACGACGACGCGACCGCGGTGCCCGCGCGGTTCTCGGCGGACACCACCCGGATCGCGATGAGCGGCGGCGCGGCCGTCCCGGGCGGGATCACCTCGCTGGGCACGCCCATCGACCTGGCCAAGGTCACCTGTGACAGCTTCCACGTCGCCGGGTTCACCGACCACATCGTGCCCTGGCGGAACTGCTACAACCTCACCCAGCTACTCGGCGGGGACAAGGAAGTGGCCCTCGTGAAGTCGGGGCACATCCAGTCGTTCGTCAACCCGGCCAAGACGGCGAAGTACGGCTACTGGGAGGCCGCGGCGGGCGGCCCCGACCCGGACGCCTGGCAGGCCGCCGCCGAATGGCACGGCGGCTCCTGGTGGCCGCAGTGGCTGGACTCGATCCTGGCCCGCTCCGGCGAGGAGAAGAAGGCGCGCATCGGGCTCGGCAACCGGAAGTACCCGCCCCTCGGCCCGGCGCCGGGCACCTACCCGCTGGAGTAGCGGCCCACTCACGTCCGCCGTCTCGCGGGCACCCCATCCGCCGCGCGGCGGCCTCCCAGCCCGGGCCCCGTGCGGCGGATCTGTTGTCAGCTGAAGTCGGCGGGCGTGAACGCCCGGGGCTCGACCAGCACGAGCCAGTTGCCGGTGTTGTCGCGCATGACCGCCTCGACGCCGTAGGGCCGTTCCGAAGGCTCCTGGAGGAACGTCACGCCCTTGCCCTTCAGCTCCTCGTACGTCTTGCGGCAGTCGTCCACCCGCAGGCCGAGCCCGCCCATCTGGCCCTTTTCCAGCTGACGGCGGATGAATTCGGCGGCGTCGGCGTCCAGCGGCGGCCCGGGCGTCATCAGCGTGACCTCGAGCTCGGGCTGGCTGGGGTGGCCGACGGTGACCCAGCGGAAGCCCTCGCCCATGGTGATGTCCGTGCGGACCTCGAAGCCCAGGATGTTGACGTAGAAGTCGCGTGCCTTGTCCTGGTCCAGGCAGTAGACCGTGATCAGCGAGATGTTGGAAATCATGGTCCGACCCTAGGACCGCCTGGTCAGCGCGCGCTTCTCCGAGATTGCGCGGTTCCGCCGAGGTCCAGTGCGCCGCGCATGAACAGGAAGCAGCCGGGCACGTGCGCGCCGCCCCGCGCGGCCCACCGGTCACGGTAGGCGGTCGGCGTCTCCCCGACGAGCCCGGTGAAGCGCGACGAGAACGAGCCCAGGCTGGTGAAGCCGACCAGGACGCAGATCTCGGTGACGGTCAGGTTCGCCCCTCGCAGCAGGTCCTGGGCCCGCTCGATCCGGCGGCGGGTCAGGTACCGGGCCGGGGTGATCCCGTAGGCCGCCTCGAAGCTGCGCACGAAGTGGTACTTGGAGATGCCGGCCACGCTCGCGAGCTGGTCCAGGTCAAGCGCCGTGGCGTAGTGCCGGTCGATGTGGTCGTGCGCCCGCCGCAGGTGGGGGAGCAGGCTCGCCGTCACCGGACGTCGCACCGCGGTCTGGGCCACGTCCCCGAGCGTACGGCCTGGCCCCGTTCCGTGACCAGCGGCGCCCGTTCTGCTTCTTCCTGAAGGGGGTAGCCCCTCCCACGCCGGGCGCGGCCGGCCTGAGGTCAGGGGGCGCGGGGTTGGGTCTGGCTGGGGAGGGGGCTTTCCAGGGTGAGTGTTCCGTTGGGGTGGGTGAAGTAGAGGGTGCCGTTGGGGTTGCCGGTGACTTTCCAGCCCAGCAGGTGGATGTGGACGTAATGGTGGACGAAACAAAACAAGGCGGTGTCGTTCAGGCTGGTGGTGCCGCCTTCACTCCAGGGTTTGAGGTGGTGGGCGGTGGACCAGACCGCGGGCATGCCGCAGCCTGGGCCACGGCAGCCCTGGTCTCTGGCTTCCAGCGCGCGGCGGATCCCAGGGGTTTCGGTGCGGTAGCGGCGGCCGACATCGAGGGGGATGCCCTCGCGCCAGCGGATGACCGATAGGTCGGCGCGGCAGGCCAGGGCGAGCACCTGGCGGGCGGTGAGCATAGCCCCGTACCCGGTCCGCGCGGGCGGCGGCCCGGGCAGGCCCGCTGCACCCGCGGGTGCGTCCGTGCCGCCGGAACCGGCCGCCGCGCCCGCGGGTGCGTTACCGGGGCCGCCCGTGGCGGGCGTGTCACCCGGGGAGCCGGCCTGACCGGTCCCGGGCGTGCCCGCACCCGTGCCGGTCCCGCCCGCTCCTGTCCCGGTGGTGCCGGGGGTCCCGGCAGGGTCGCCTGGCCGGGGTGTGTCGGGGGTGCCGGCGAGGGTGTGCTCGTCGACCAGGATGCTCAGGTGGGCCGCGGCGCCGTGCCGGGTCCTGGCGGACCCGGAGTCCAGGGCGGCGCAGGCGGCGGTCAGCCCGTCCATTCGCCGCTGCGCCGCGGTCCGGGTGTCTTCTTTGCCGAGCGGCGGCCCGAACGCGTGCACCGCGGTCTTGATGATTTCGGCGGACAGGGCATCGCCGGTCGCGCCGGTGATCGTCCCGGATCGCATCGAGGGTGAACCCGAACGACAGGTGCCGCCGCTCGAACCGTTTGCGTTCGCGTTCCTCGACGCCGTCGGGGTCGGCGCGGTAGAGAAGTTCCTCGCCCAGGTGGCGCAGCTGGCCGGGGTCCAGCGCCGGGGAGGTCCACGCGGCGGGACCTGGATGGGCGGCCCCGTCCGGGGCGGGATCGCCGCCGTCCGGGTCTGGCTCCGGGCCGTCCGCTCCGGTGTCTGGGCCCGGCTGGGCGTCTGCGTCCGGCTGGCCGCCGCCGTCCGCTCCGGCGTCTGCGTCTGCCGGGGCGCCTGGGCCCGCCGGGTCCGGGAGGGGTTTGCGGGCGAACGCCAGCATCTGCTCCTCGGCGATCTGCGCCGTCCCCGGGTCCGGGATCTGCGCGGCGGTGCGGCAGATCACGTGCGCGGCGTCGAAGGAGATCTGGCCGGCCATGAGGGCCTTTTCGGTGGCCGCCAGGGACCGCAGGGCCCGGCCGGTGGCGACCAGTTCCCCGGCCCGCCCGGCGGCCCGGCCGCAGCCATGTCGCAAGAACGCGGCCGTGGAGGAATACCCGGCCTCCGATGCGCCGTCCACCGCATCGACCGCGGCGGCCAGCCGGGCCAGCTGCCCCTGGGCCCGGTCGATGAACCCGGCCAGGTCACGCACCTGGCCGAGCAGCGACACCGCATCCGTGCCGGGGCCGAGGGCGGCCAGGCCGGCCAGCACCTCCTCCCGCGCGGTCACTCCAGGGGAACACATAACCGAATCATCCCATGAGGCACCGACATTCTTCGGACACAGGATCGATCACGTCCGTCCGGGAAAATCAATGGCCTGGACGCGAGGATGCGCTGGCGCCCGCGCCACTTAGGCCTGCGCCGCCTGGGCCCGCATCCGCCGCGCGGCGGCGACGGCGGCGCGGCGGATGCCCACATAACCCGTACAGCGGCAGAGGTTGGACGCCAGAACCGCGTTGAGCTGCTCCTCGTCCTGATCGAGGTCCGGGTTAGCGGCCAGTTCTCCCGCCAGCAGCATCAGGAACCCGGGCGTGCAGAAGCCGCACTGCAACGCGTGCTCTTCGGCGAAGGCCTCCTGGAGGGGATGCAGCCGGGGCTCCTCCGCTGTGCCGTTCGCGAGGCCCTCGACGGTCCCGATATCGGCCCCGGCGCACTGCGCCGTGAGCAGGAGGCACGACCTCGCCGCGGCGCCGTTCAGCAGGATGGTGCAGGAGCCGCAGACGCCGTGCTCGCATCCGAGCCGGGTGCCCGTCAGCCCCAGTTCGTCGCGCAGCGCGTCGGCGAGCGTCGTCCTCGCCTCCACGTCCACCTCATGGGCGGTCCCGTTGACCCGGAACGCGACCTTCATGCCCAGCTCCCTGGCTCGTCCTGGCTGCCTGGCTCGTCCCCGGGGCCGTCCGGCCTGTCCGAGGGCCCTTCCCGAGGCCCGTCCGCGGGTTCCTGGCCCGCTGGCCGCCCGCGTGGCCGGTGCCCGTTGGTGCGGGCGCCGTCGGCGTGCTGCTCTGCCCCGGGGTCCCTCGGTGCCCAGGGGTGTCCCGGGTACGCGGGCTCCTCCGCCTGGCCGAGCGCTGCCTGGCCGAGCGCTGCCTGGCCGAACACCGCCTGGCGCAGGCTGCGCCGCACCATCACGCGCAGCGCCTGCCTGCGGTAGGCGGGGGAGCAGTGCGGTTCGGGGACCGGTTCCGCGGCCGCGGCCGCGGCGTCGGCCGCCTCGGCCACCAGCTGCTCGGAGACCGGCTGGCCCGCCAGCACGGACTCGGCGGCGCGGGCCCGGACGGGGACGTCCGCGGCGCCGGCCATCCCGATCCGGGCCCAGTTCACCCGGCCCTCGGTCACGCTCACCGCGGTCAGCGCGGCGGCCATGGCGAAGCTGGCGTGCGTGCGGCGGTGCTCGGCGAAGCCCACGCCGGTCCCGGCACCCAGCAGCGGCAGCCGCACCGCGGTGACCAGTTCGTCGGGCCGCCGCCCGGTCTGGTGCCGCCCGGTGAACCATTGGCTGGCCGGCACGGTGCGCGTTCCGTGCGTGCTGGCCAGGACAATCTCCGCGTCCATGGCCGCGGCCAGCGCGCACCATTCGGAGGAGGGGTGAGCCCAGGCGATGCTGCCCGCGAACGTGCCGCGGACCCGCACCGGTGGATGGGCGATGTGCCGCGCGGCCAGCGCACACAGCCGCGCGAGCGGGTCGTCGAAGGCGCCCTGCCCGGGGGTGCCCTGCCCGGGGGTGCCCTGCCCGGGGGTGCCCTGCCCGGGGGTGCCCTGCCCGGGGGCGCCCTGCCCGAGCTGCCCGGCGGTGCCCTGCCCGAGCTGCCCGGGGGCGCCCTGCTCGAGCTGCCCGGCGGTGCCCTGCTCGAATCGGCGGTGCCGGACCAGCGCGCCGATCTGCACCCACCCGTCGGTCACCCGCAGCCGGCCGAGCTCGCTCGCAGCGCCAGTGCCGGATAGATCGGTCCCTGCCGGATTGATGTCCAGCACAACGGCCGGATGCGCCCGGCGGAAGTGCAGGTCGATGAGTAGGCTCTGACCACCGGCCAGGACCGCGGCCGCGGCGCCGAATTCAGCCAGCACCTCGGTGGCCTCGGCGGTGGACGTGGCGGCGCGATAGCTGAACGGCGGCGACTTCACCGCTTGAAGACTAGCCGGAGGGGTATCCCCATAAGTCGTGGAATACCACAGTGGTGAGGGCGCAAACAATTCCTACATCGGCGTGCGAATCCCCCGCCGCGAGGACCCGGCCCTGCTCACCGGGGCCGCGCAGACGGTCGCCGACATGCGGCTGCCGGGCACGGTAGAGCTCGCCTTCGCCCGCAGTGCGGCCGCCCACGCCCGTCTGGTGTCAGCCGACGCCGCGCCCGCCCGCGACCTGCCCGGCGTCGTCGGGGCCTGGTCGGCCGCGGATCTGCCCGAGCTGCCGCCGGCGCCCGCCCCGCCCGGTGCGCCGTTCGACGGCCCGGATCGTTTCCCGCTGGTGCGCGACGTCGTGCGGTTCGCGGGGGAGCCGGTCGCCGTGGTGGCCGCGGAGTCACGGGCGCTCGCCGAGGACGGCGCCGAGCACGTCATCGTGGTGCTGGAGCCGCGGCCACCACTGCTCGGCGCGGAAGAAGCTGCCGGGCCGGGGGCGTCGCCGTTGTTCCCTGGCCGGTCCAACGTCGTATCCGACCGGGAGTTCGGGACGCCGGTCGACGACGTGTTCGCTACCGCCCCGGTCGTGGTCGAGGCCCGCTACCGGCAGCAGTTCCTGATCGCCACGTCCCTGGAGGCCCGCGCCGTCCTGGCCCGCGCCGACGACGACGGCGGGTTCACCGTCTGGGTGTCGCACCAGGCCCAGCATCGGCTCCGGGACGGCCTGGCCGCGGCGTTCGGGCTGGAGGCCGACCAGGTGCGGGTGGTGGTGCCGATGTCCGGCGGCGCGTTCGGGGCCAAGAGCGCGTCCTATCCGGAGTACGTGCTCACCTGTCACCTGGCCCGGCTGCTCGGCCGGCCGGTGCGCTGGGCGGAGGACCGCGCCGAGGCGCTGGCCACCTCGACGCGCGGCCGCGGTCAGCAGCAGCAGGCGCGGCTGGCCGCCACGCGGGACGGTGAGCTGCTCGCCTACGAGCTGCTGGTGCACGCCGATATCGGCGCCTACCCGCACACCGGCACCGCGATCCCGGGCTCCACCGGCGCGATGGCGACCGGCTCCTACCGGACCCCCCGCGTGTACTCGCGGGTCCGCACCGTCCTGACCAGCACCCCCCCGACGTCCGCCTACCGCGGCGCGGGCCTGCCGGAGGCGGCCTTCGCGATCGAGCGGTCCATCGACCAGCTCGCCCGCCGCCTCGGGATGGACCCGGTCGAGCTGCGCCGCCGCAACTTCATCCGCGAGTTCCCCTACCTCACGCCCACCGGGCGGACGTACGACTCCGGCAACTACGAGGCGGCCCTGGACCGGGCCGTGGCCGCCATCCGGTACGACGAGGTGCGCGCGGCCCAGCGGCGCCGCCGGCCGGACGCCGGGGAGGGCCAGCCGCCGCTCGGCGTCGGCATCGCCTGCTACGTCGAGCGCTCCGGCGGTCCGCCGGATACCGACGAGTTCGGCAGCGTGGAGGTCGAGGCCGACGGCTCGGTCGTCGCCCGGTCCGGCTCGACCTGCACCGGCCAGGCCCACCCGACCGTGTTCCCGCAGGTGGTGGCCACGGCGCTGGACGTCAGCCTGGACCGGGTGCGGCTCGTCCAGAACGACACCCGCGAGGTGCCCTACGGCTTCGCGACGTTCGGCAGCCGCTCCATGCAGGTCGGCGGCGGAGCCCTGTGGCGGGCGTCCCGGCGGCTGCTGGACGAGGCCCGGCAGCGGTTCGCGACCGCGTGCGAGGTGGACGTGGCCGAGGTCAGCTACGCCGGTGGCCGGCTGCGGACCAGCGGCCAGAGCGTGACCCTGGGCGATCTCGTCCGGCAGACCGGGCCGCTGCGCGTGGACGACCGGTTCCAGCCGCCGCAGGCCTTCCCGTTCGGCTGCTACGCGGCGGTGGTGGAGGTCGACACCGATCTCGGCGACGTTCGGATCCTCCGCCTGGTCGCGGTGGACGACTACGGCGTCGTGGTCAACCCCATGGTGGTGGACGGCCAGGGCTACGGCTCCATCGCGCAGGGGCTGGGCCAGGTCATGTTCGAGGAGGCGAGCTATACGCCGGACGGCACCCCGGAAGCGGTCAGTCTGCTGGACTACCTGCTGCCGACCGCGGCCGACATGCCCCCGATCGAGCTGCTGGAGACCGAGACGCCCAACCCGAACGTCCCGTTCGGCAGCAAGGGCGCCGGCGAGGCAGGCTGCATCGGCGTGCCCGCGGCGGTCGTCAGCGCGGTGTGCGACGCCCTGGACATCGACCACATCGACATGCCCCTCACCCCCGAGGCCGTCTGGCGCGCCGCCCGCCACCTCACGCCCAGCTAGGCTCTCCGGCGCCAGGATCAGGCGGTTTCGGACTGCAGGATCTCCGCTACCGGGCGCCGGGCGCCAATGCGGCCGGGGATGGCGGTGAGCCCCGCCACGACGAGCATGGTCCCCGAGCACCGCGGCGATCAGCCCCCAGGCCGGCCGCTGGCTCGCGCTCCCTCCCTGGCTCGCGACGGTGAAGAGCCCGAAACCTCCGGGTATGCCGACGATGGCGGCCGCGAGCGCGGGCAGCACCTGCGCCGCCGACAGTCCCGCGGTGACCTGCCGGGGGTGGTGCCGGAAAGGCGGATGTGGCGCCCGCTGCCCTCTGCCAAGCTGGGCGTTCCCAGTCCGGTACCGCTCACAGGAAAGATATTTTGCGGAACGCGTAACGCTCCGGCCGGCGACGGCGCTGAACGAGGTGGGGAGCGGGACAGGCGGCGAGGAGCCAGGGCGCAGCAAGGCTCCTCGCCGCCCTGCCGTCTCGAGCCCCGCCCTGCCGTCTCGAGCCCCGCCCTGCCGTCTCGAGCCCCGCCGTCTCGAGCCCCGCCGTCTCGAGCCCCGCGTCTCGAGCCCCGGCCGTCCGAGGCCGCTGGATGTCCGGCCCGGATTACCGGCCCCCGCCAGCCCGGCCCTCACCGTCGTCGCGGCACCGGGATCCGGTCCAGGTCCCCGGCCACGACGATCTCCCCGCCGAACACCGAGGCCGCCTCGTCGGCGAACCGCCGCGGGTCCTCGTGCGCGTAACGCTGGGAGAAGTGCGTCAGCACGAGCGTCCGCACGCCGGACTGCGCGGCGATCTGGCCCGCCTCGGTGGCCGTCAGGTGCCCGTACTCGGGGGCGAGGGCCGCGTCGGAGGCCAGGAACGTGGACTCGCACACCATCAGGTCGGCGCCCTCCGCGAGCGCGAAGATCGCTTCGCACAGCCGGGTGTCCATGATGAAGGCGAACCGCTGCCCGGGCCGCGGTTCGCTCACCTTGGCCAGGTGGACGCGCCGCCCGTTCACGTCGAGCCAGCCCTCCTGGGCCAGCCGTCCGACATCCGGCCCGCTGATGCCCGCCGCGGCGAGCCGTTCCGGCACCATGCGGCGCCCGTCCGGCTCGGCCAGCTGGTACCCGATCGTGGGCACACGGTGGGATAGCCGCCACGCCGTCAGCCGGAACGCCGCCGTCTCACCGATCACCCATCCCTCCCCGGCCGGGTCCTGCCCAGCGGGGTCCTGCTCCGCCCTTCCCGGACCCGCCGTGCTCCCCTCAGCCGGGTCCCCGCCCACCGGGTGCTCCCGGATGGTGGCCAGGTCGTGGAAGATCGCAGCGTGCCGCAGCCGCCAGAAGTACTCCTCGCCCTCCGCCGGGTAGTAGCACGCCACCTGGTGCGCGACCCGGTCCAGCGAGAGCCGCTGCAGGACGCCGGGCAGCCCCAGGCAGTGATCGCCGTGAAAGTGGGTGATGCAGATCCGCGAGATCTCGCTGGCCCGCACCCCGGCCAGCAGCATCTGCCGCTGCGTCCCCTCGCCCGGGTCGAACAGCAGCCCCTCGTCCTCCCACCGCAGCAGGTAACCGTTGTGGTTGCGCACCCGCGTCGGCGCCTGGCTCGCGGTGCCCAGGACCACCAGCTCACGATTGGCCATGGCCGCCAGCCTCGCTGGGAGCGTGCCCTGGCTCCCACGCACGGGGCTCATCCGGCTCGGCGGCCCCATCCCGCAGCCGGAGCTGCCACCACCCGACGTCCCGCCAGGACCCGAACTTGTACCCGACGTCGCTGAACACCCCGACCGGGCGGAATCCCATCGCCTCGTGGAGTCCGACGCTGTCCGCGTTCGGCAGCGCGACGCCCGCGAACAGTGACACGTACCCGAGGTCGCGCATCTCGCGGAACAGGTGCTCGTACAGCAGCCGCCCGAGCCCCTGGCCGCGGTACCGCGGGTCCAGATAGACCGAACAGTCCGCGGACCAGCGGTAAGCCGGCCGCTGCCGGTGCGCGGACGCGTACACGTACCCCGCGACCAGGCCCGCGTCTTCGGCGATCAGCCAGGGCAGCCGGGGGTGGCCCAGCATCCGCCGGCTGATCTCGTCCGGCCCGGGCGGTGTCTCCTCGAAGGAGATCGCCGTGCCGGCGACCACGGGCGCGTAGATCGCCGCGATCGATTCGGCGTCCGCCACCGTCGCGGCGCGGACGCCGATCCCGGCCGCCCGCCCGGAGCCCGCCACCGTCATTAGGCAATTATGGCCAGCCCCGGCCGGGCACGCTCACCCGCTTCCGGCAGCGGCGCAGCCACACCCGCATGGCCCGCCCGTCCCGGTTGTCCCACTGGAAGTACGGCACCGCCGTCGCCGTGACCCGGGCCGAACCGCCACCGCCCCGCCCATCGGGCCTCTCACCCAGATACGGCCAGTCACCTAGATACGGCCAGCCCGCCAGCTCGCCCGTCCCCAGCCCGCTGGGTACGGCCGCCACATCCACGAGCACCGTCCGGCCAACTTCGGGCAGCATCGCCGGACGTTCGGCCAGCGGCGTTCCGCTCAGCAGGGCGAGATCGGCCAGGTCCGCACCGGCGTCCTGGTCGATCTGCTCCAGGCAGTAGACCAGCGGGCCGCGCTCGATGGCCACGCACCCGCGGACCGCGTCGATGCGCGGATGCGGGAATACCCACCGCGGCGTGATGCCGAACGTCCACGACAGGACATCCCCTGCCCGCCAGGTGCGCGTGACGAGGAGGTACCCATCGTCGGTCTGCGTGGCCGCGACCTGCTCGCCGTTGACCCGCAGGTGCGGCTCCCGGGCCCACGACGGGACGCGGATCGCCAGCCCGCACGCAGCGTCCGGCGCCCCGGTAACCCGCACCGAGACCTCACCAGACCAGGGCAGGTCCGCCGACACCGCGACGGCCAGCGTGCCGCCCGCCAGCGGGACGGACAGCTCCGCGCCGGTGAACTGGTGCAGGTAGAGGGTGTCACCGGCGGTGGTGGCCAGGTAGTGCTGGAGGGAGGCCAGCAGCCGCATGATGTTCGGCGGGCAGCAGGCGCAGGAGAACCATTCGTGCCGGCGTCCGGGGTCGTCGCCCTCGAAATGGTCCTCGCGGCGCTGCAGCGGGTTGACGTAGAAGAACCGCCGCCCGTCGGTTGAGATGGACGCGCCGAACGCGTTGTACAGGACGCGTTCCATCAGGTCCGCGTAGCGCGCCTGCCCGGTGGCCAGCAGCAGCCGCCAGCTCCAGTGGAAGCTCGCGATCGCGGCGCAGGTCTCGTTGTAGGCGCGGTCCGGGGGCAGCTCGTACCGGTCGCCGAAGGACTCGTCGGAGTGCCGGGAGCCGTTACCGCCGGTCAGGTAGGTCTTGGTGGCGACCATGTCCTCCCATCGGGCGATCGAGGAGGCCAGCAGTTCCGCGTCCCCGGTCTCCACGGCGACGTCCACGACGCCGGCTTCGAGGTACATGGCCCGGACCGCGTGCCCCTCCTCGGTGACCGTGTCCCGGATCGGGATCTGGTCCTGCAGGTACCGGTGCCCGCGGCCGGAGTCCCCGGCCAGTCCGTGCCCGCGCTGGTCAACGAACTGAGCGGCCAGGGCCAGGTAGTCGCGCACCCCGGTCTGCCGGTACAGCTCGGCCAGCGCCGTCTCGACCACCGGGTGCCCGTCCAGCCCGGCTTCACGGTCGAGGAACGTCGCGACCAGGTGATCGGCCAGCCGCCGGGCCACCGTCATCAGCCGTCCGGCCGCCGGGATATCCCCGGCGGTGCGCGCCATCGCCACGGCCGCCTGGATCAGGTGCCCCGCGCAGTACATTTCGTGGCTGGAGGCCAGCCGGCTGTACCGGGGCTCCCCGCTGACCTGGATGTAGGAGTCGAGGTACCCGTCCGGCTCCTGCGCCTGCTCCAGCAGCGCGATCGCGTCCGCGGCGAACGTGGCCAGCGCCTGCCCGGCCGGACTGCCCGGATCGCGCGCCAGCTCCCAGCCGATCGCCTCCAGCGCCTTGTGGATGTCCGAATCCATGAAGACCGGGCCGTGATACCGGCGGCCGGACGGCCGGCCGCCCGTGCCCGGCACGTCGGACGCGTCGCTGGCCTCCGCCACGCTGGCTCCCTCGGCCGCCGTAGCCGGGTGCACCGAGTCGGCGGCGCGGTTTATTTCTGCTGAACGGACGTGGCTGGGAGTTTCCGCGCTCGGTGCCACTTCCGCCGCGGCCCGCACGTTGTCGAGGTTGCCCGCGACCTCGAGCTGGCGCAGCGCGAGCGGCAGGCTCGCCTCCCGGTTCCGGCGCTGCCACTCGTGCAGCAGGCCGGCGGTGAGCTCGGCGCCCGGGCCGCCCAGCGGGCGATGGGCCGTCAGTGCGCCGGCGGTCGGGATCGCGGGACCCGCCGGAGCGGTCTCCGGCCGGCCCTCTGACCCTGAGCCGGAATCCTGCGCGAGCGGTTGGGAGTCCAGGTACGTCACGTTGGCCACTCCGTTGGCTCTCCTGAGCGGGAACCATGCACGATGAAGTGGCCCCCGGACTCAAGGAATAGGTTTTCCTAGCGAGGCTAGGGCGAGCCACCAGGGGCGTCAAGAGGCCCTGATCGCCGGCCTCGAAACTAGGGCGCCTTCCGCGCCGAAGCCTGCAGCCGTACGTAGTCCACCGTCGGTTCCGGCAGCCGCGCCGCGACCCGGCGGACGGCGTCCGCGCGTTCGGCGGACGGCAGCGTTTCCAGGACGGAGCCGAGCACCACGGTCCTCAGGAAGTCCTCGAGCTGCGCGCCCGGCTGCAGCCGGGCCGGGTCGGGCATGTGGGCCACGTCGACGTCCGTGAAGCCGGCCGCGGTCAGCCGCCGGGCCGTGTCCGCCGCGGTCGCGAAGTGGCAGGCCGCGTTGAGCGGCGGTAGGCCCAGACTGGCCAGGGCGGTCTCCACGCTGGCGCAGTTGCCGGCACCGCCCCACTCGGCCCGCAGCAGGCCGCCTGGCCGCAGCGCGCCGGCCAGCGACCGGAACACGGCCTCGTGGTCGGGCAGCCAGTGCAGGGTGGCGACGGAGAACACCGCATCCGCCGGGCGGTCCAGCTGCAGCGGAGCGGTCAGATCCGCCCGCAGCACGGTCAGCCGGTCCGGCCCTATCCCGGCCAAACGCTCCCGGAGCCGGGTCAGCATGGCCGCCGATCCGTCCACCGCGATGACGTGCCCGCCGGGCAGCCGCTCCAGCAGCGCCGCGGTGTCGCGCCCGGTGCCGGCGCCAGCGTCCAGTACGGTCTCGTCACCGCGCAGCGGCAGCGTGCCCAGCAGTCGCTGCCCCCAGCGCTCGTGCGGCAGCGGCAATGCGTCGTACGACGCAGCGTCCCATTCGCGCGGACGGCCCGGTTCCCCCGGTACCTGATGCAAAGCAGCCATGGCCGGATGCTAACCCAGCCGTCTCGCTAAGTGAAACCACCATCTCACTATTTGGATTTGTTGCCGACAGGCTCAGCCGTCCGTGGCCAGGGCCGCGGCGAGGTCCGGGTACACGGGCATCATCTGATCGGCGCCGCTCAGGTTCAGCACCCGGGCGACCAGGGGGTGTGGCGCGACGATCGATACCCGGCCGCCCTCGCCCGCGAACCGGGCGTACGTCTCCATCAGCACGTGCATGGCCATGGAATCGATAAATTCCAGCTCGGACATGTCGATGAGCAGGTGCCGGGCGGCCTCGGACATGGCTTCGCCGAGGACACCGGAGAGCATCTCGCGGGTGTTCATGTCGGCCTCGCCCGCCAGCACGACCAGGGTGTAAGAGCTCTCGGCCCGGACGGACGCCTTCAGCTGATCCACGCTAATTCTTGTACCATTTTCCCCCTTCGCTGGCACGGACTGCGTCGTTTCGGGCGGCTGCGGCTCCGTACCGGAGCGGGCCGGGAACGTACCAGTGGTAGCCTTCGCGCCCGGACGAGGATGCCATTTCCCCGGGGCGTCCGGTACCGTTTCTGGGGTAGCCGGTGTGCTGGCTAGCCATCGCCGGCGAATTTCCCGCACAGCCAGTTGGCCCCGGACGGGATGTCTGCGGGAAACCTGGGCAGGGAGCCTCGTGTCGAGATGAAAGTGCCACTAGCGGTTCCAGGGTAGGTGGGGGTGTGAAAGACGGCTCGCCGCCGCGCGCTCGCGGAGCGCGACGTCCTGCGCGTCCGGAGCCACAGGAAATGGATTTCACCTCAGCCGATCTCCCCAAGGTCCGCCGGCTCACCGTAGCCTGGGCGGCCAAGGCCGGCATGTCCGCAGAGACGGCCGACGACTTCGTGATCGCGGTCAACGAGATAGCCACCGATGCGGTCCGGCACGGATCACCGAACGCCTCGCTCCGCCTGTGGGTCAACGGCAGCGCCGGCGTGGCCGAGATCCGCGACAGCGGGCACTGGGAGGCCGCGATGGCGCCCGCCCCCTGCCGCGCCGTCCGGCCGAACAGGGTGGCATGGGCCTGGAGGTCGCCCGCCTGGTCTGCGACGGCCTGCAGATCAAGGCGACGTCCGCCGGGACCGCTGTCCTGCTGCGCATGGCGCTCAGGTAAGCCCGCTCGGGTCAGGGCCGGGCCTGGGCCCTCCCCAGGACCCCGTTATGCGTATGGACGGCGCTGTATCGTAGAAGTTGTCCTGCCGTCATCTCCCGGGGGTAGATCTCGCATGCTGTCCCTGTCGTCGGAGCGGCGCGGCCCGTACACGGTCGTGAAGGTGGCCGGGAATCTCGACCTCATCACGCGTGATCAGTTCGATCAGTTCATGACCAGGGTCCGTCGCGACAACAGCCAGGTCATCATCGACATGTCCGAGGTCACGTTCATGGACACGGGCTGTCTGGCCGTCATCGTCGGGCACTGGAAAAAGCTGCTGTCCGGGTCGGGAAACCTGATCCTCGCGGGCCCGCAGTACCGTCCGGCCAAGGCGCTCTGGATCACCGGCCTGGCCTACCGGCTGCCGCTCTACGACAGCGTGGACGAGGCGGTCGCCAGCGCCGAGGCGATCACTCCGCCGACCGGTACCCCCACCATGGAACGGCCGTAGCGGCTTCGCGCCCGCAGCCTCCCCCTGCCCTCAGAGGGCCTCCCGGCCCTTAGAGGGCGCCCTGCCCAGAGGGCGCCCCCTGCCCTCAGGGGCCGCCGCCTCGCCAGGGTCTGGCGCCGGTTCGCGCTAGCGGATCCGGACGGCCACCAGGCACGCGTCGTCCCCGGTATCCGAGGCCGCGTGCGCGAGGATGTGATCGGCGAGCGCCGCCGCGGAAGGCTGCGGGATCGCCGCGCGGCGGCTGAATTCGGCCAGGCCCTCGTCGATGGGGCGGTCACGCCGCTCGATCAGGCCGTCGGTGAGCAGCAGCATCGTGTCCCCGACGGCCAGTGACGTGGTGAATTCCTCGTACGCCGCGTCCGGAGCCGAGCCCAGCAGTACACCGTGCGGCAGCGGGAGCACCGCCGCGGTCCCGTCGCGGATCACGACGGGTGGCAGGTGCCCGGCCCGCGCCCAGCGCAGGACCCGCTGGCCGGGATCGTAGAGACCGCAGACGACCGTGCCGACCACGCCCTCGATGAGATGGCAGATCGCGTTGTTGAGAAAGCGGAGCAGCTCGCCGGCCCCGCGCCGGTGATGGCCAGTCCGCGCAGGCAGTTGCGCGCGGCGACCATGCCGGTCACCGCGTCGATTCCGTGCCCGGCGATGTCCCCGACGACGAGCAGGACTTCATGGCTGGGCAGCAGCAGCGTGTCGTACCAGTCCCCGCCGACCAGATGCCCAGGCCCCGCCGGGCGGTAACGCACGGCGACCTCGATGCCAGCGGCCGCGACCGGCTCGGCGCTCGGCGGCATGATCGCCCGCTGCAGGCGCACGGCCAGCAGGTGCTCCTCCTCGGCGCGCTGTTCGCTATCGGCCAGCTGATCGCGCGTAGCGGCCAGCGCGACCTGCGTCTGGTACTCGGCCGAGATGTCCTGGAACGCCCCCCGAACGGCCTCGATCGTCCCGGCCGGGCCCACTACTGGCTCGGCGAACACGCGCATCTGCCGCACGCTCCCGTCGTCGGCCCGCACGATACGGAACGTCGCGCCGGTGGGCTCATGCCCGCGCAGGAGTGACTCCCGGAATCGCTTCACCGTCGCGACGTCCGCCGCGATGACGTAGCTGTGCAGGTCGGCGACGGGGATGGCGGCCCCCTCGCGGACGGGCAGGCCGAACAGCGCGAACGCGGGCTCGGTCCAGTCCGCCTGCCCGGTGACCAGGTTCTCCTCCCAGGCGCCGATCCGGCCGAGCCGCTGGATCTGCTGCAGCCGCGCCGCGAGCCGGTCGACCTCACCGGCCGGCTGCCAGGTGAGGACGACTCCGTCGAAGAAGCGCGCGATCCGGATGTCCGCGATGGCTCCGGTCACCTCACCGGCCGGGGCCGTCATCACCGGGCCCGGAACGTGCTGGGCCTGCCCGGTGGTGAGGGCGCGGACCGCGCGCTCCAGCACACCGCCCACGGTGGCCGCGGTGGGGTAGACCTCCAGCAGGGTGCGGCCGGTGAGCTCGCTGGCGTTCCGCCCGGCCGTGTCGCGGACGTTCTCCCCGGCGTGGTCGATGCGGAAGTCACTGATCTGCCCGTCGCCGTCCCGGACGGCGGAGGCGATGATCACCGACTCCAGCAGGCTGTCCAGCAAGCCGCGCAGCGCCGGGCGGGAGCGCACCATGGAGAAATCGCCGTTCGCGGCGCGGGTGCTGAGCAGGTCCGCGCACGCCTGGGCCAGGTCGCCGACCTGCTGCCGGATTGTGTCCGGGAACCCGGCCCGTGGCTGCGGCCAGCACACCTCCATCACGCCCAGCAGGTCCCCGCCACGGTCGCGGAGGGCGGCGACCGCCCGCGCTCCGTCCGGCCACCGCCCGATCAGCGGGGGAGCGGCCGCGGCCGGGGCGGCCGGGGACCTCTCTGCCCGCTGCGCGGGGGCCGGGCCCGGGGGACCAGCGGGCCACCACAGGTCGGGACCGCCGTGCGCGACGCGCTGCGCCGGGCAGTCCATCGGCGGGGGGATGCGCCGCCAGCGGCTCGCCTCGGCCGGCCCGAGCCCGGCCTCACCGAGCAGGTCCAGACCGCCGTCCGCGCGGATCAGCCACATCGCCACGGCGGACGCGCCGAGCGGTGCCAGCGCGTGGTCCAGGATCGCGGCGGCCATCTCGCTGCCGTCGGCGGCCAGATCCATGGCCGCCGCGGTCAGCTGGCCGCGGAGTGTCCCGTCGCCGGCCGGGGTCAGGGGCGTGGCGGGGGCGTGGCCGATGATCGCGGCGGCGATCTCCGCCACCGGCGTCCCCGCCTCGCTGGCCAGCGCGGTCAGCTGGTTCGCGGCCTCGGTGGCCGAGCAGCCCAGGCGCTCGATGAGGGCGCCCTTGGCCATGTCGAAGACCGACCGGGCCGCCGCGCCGGAGCGTACCTGGTCCAGCTCCCGGCGCTGCCGGTCGATCACCGCCGCCAGGCGCATGATCTCCTCGCCGCTGCTCGGCACCGCTCACCGACCTTCCTCGTGCCTTTACCGCGACCCTGGCCGGAGCGGACCGCCGCATTCCTCCGCCCAGCTCATAGGCTCCCGCCCACGCAGGCTCCCGCCCACGCAGGCTCCCGCCCACGCAGGCTCCCGCCGCGCAGGCTCCCGCCCACATAGGCTCCCACTCGCGCGGGCTTCTCCGCTTCCGCAGGCTATGCGAGCATGGAATGACGATGAACGCACGATCATTCTGGTCCCGGCTCCACTAATGTTGCCATGCGGCAAACGTTCAGGTTCGCCGTTAGCGCCCCCGGGATGCCCATACCAGCGGCACGTGCCCGCGCCCGCCGGAAGCCGCACCCGGGTCCGCGCTGGAAGCCGCGCCGGGCCCGCCCGAATCTCTGGCCCGTCCCGGGCCCCGCACGCCGTCACCATGATGGGGAGTGCCGATGACCGACGTCTTGCCCACAGGCCGCAAGCTGGATGAATCGGGTCTGGAGCAGCTCCTGGCGGGCCTGGTGGCCGTCCGGGGCGGTGACTTCAGCACCCGCCTTCCGGAGACCGGCGACCCGCTGATGGACCAGATTGCCACCGTCTTCAACGGTATGGCCGACCAGCTCGACCTGTTCACCTCCGAAGTCACCCGGGTGGCCCGTGAAGTCGGCACCGAGGGCCGGCTGGGCGGCCAGGCCGACGTCAAGGGCGTCTCCGGCACCTGGAAGGACCTGACCGACTCGGTCAACGCCATGGCCGGGAACCTGACCGGCCAGGTCCGGGACATCGCCGAGGTGGCCACGGCCGTGGCCAAGGGCGACCTGACCCAGAAGATCACCGTCGACGCCAAGGGCGAGATGCTCGAGCTGAAGAGCACCCTGAACACGATGGTCGATCAGCTGTCCGGGTTCGCCGACGAGGTGACCCGGGTGGCCCGCGAGGTCGGCAGCGACGGCATCCTGGGCGGGCAGGCCCACGTGCCAGGTGTCTCCGGGACCTGGAAGGACCTGACCGAGTCGGTCAACGTCATGGCGGCCAACCTGACCGACCAGGTTCGCTCGATCGCCGCGGTGACCACCTCGGTGGCCAAGGGCGACCTGACGCAGAAGATCCGGGTCGACGCGCGCGGCGAGATCATGGAGCTGAAGGAGACCATCAACACGATGGTCGATCAGCTGTCCGCATTCGCCGACGAGGTGACCCGGGTGGCCCGCGAGGTCGGCACCCAGGGCAACCTCGGCGGCCAGGCCGTCGTCCGCGGCGTGTCCGGCACCTGGAAGGACCTCACCGACAACGTCAACGTGATGGCGTCCAACCTGACCGCCCAGGTGCGGTCGATCGCGCAGGTGGCCACGGCGGTGGCCCGCGGTGACCTGAGCCAGCAGATCACGGTCGAGGCCAAGGGCGAGGTCGCCGCGCTGGCCCAGGCGATCAACACGATGGTCGGCACGCTGTCCGCCTTCGCCGGGGAGGTGACCCGGGTGGCCCGCGAGGTCGGCACCGAGGGAATGCTCGGCGGCCAGGCCAACGTGCCGAACAAGGCCGGCACCTGGAAGGACCTCACCGACAGCGTCAACTCGATGGCCAACAACCTGACCAGCCAGGTGCGGAACATCGCCCAGGTCACCACGGCGGTGGCCCAGGGTGACCTGAGCAAGAAGATCGACGTGGACGCGCGCGGCGAGATCCTGGAGCTGAAGACCACCATCAACACGATGGTCGACCAGCTGTCGTCCTTCGCCGCCGAGGTCACCCGGGTGGCGCGCGAGGTCGGCAGCGAGGGCCGCCTGGGCGGTCAGGCCGAGGTCGAGGGCGTCTCGGGCACCTGGAAGCGGCTGACCGAGAACGTTAACGAGCTGGCCGGGAACCTGACCCGCCAGGTCCGCGCGATCGCCGAGGTGACCAGCGCCGTCGCCGCCGGGGACCTGACCCGCTCGATCTCGGTCGAGGCAGCAGGGCGAGGTGGCCGAGCTCAAGGACAACATCAACGCGATGGTCAGTCGCTGCGCGAGACCATCCGGGCCAACCAGCAGAAGGACTGGCTCAAGTCCAACCTGGCCCGGATCTCCGGCATGATGCAGGGCCACCGGGACCTGGCCGTGGTCGCCGAACTGATCATGGACGAGCTCGCGCCGCTGGTCGGGGCGCAGCACGGAACGTTCTTCCTGGCCGAGCCCGCGGACGGCGACACCCGGCTGCGCCTGATCGCCGGCTACGGGCTGCGCGCCGACAAGGAAGCCCCGCTGCAGTACCGGCTCGGCCAGTCGCTGATCGGCCAGGTGGCCAAGAGCAAGCGGTCCATCGTCGTGGCCGACCTGCCGGAGGGGTACGTCAAGATCTCTTCCGGCCTCGGCGAGGCGTCGCCGTCCAGCCTGGCCGTGCTGCCGATCCTGTTCGAGGACCAGGTGCTGGGCGTCATCGAGCTGGCCTCCTTCACCCCGTTCACCCCGGTGCAGACCGACTTCCTCGGCCAGCTCACCGAGACCCTTGGCGTCAACCTGAACACGATCGTGGCCAACTCGCGCACGGACGCGCTGCTGGGCGAGTCCCAGCGGCTGACCGCCGAGCTGCAGGCCCGCTCGGTCGAATTGCAGGCCCAGCAGGACAAGCTCCAGCGGTCCAACGCCGAGCTGGAGGAAAAGGCCGAACAGCTCGCCCGGCAGAACAGCGACATCGAGACCAAGAACGCCGAGATCGAGCACGCCCGGCAGGAGATGGAGGAGCGCGCGCAGCAGCTCGCGCTGGCGTCCAAGTACAAGTCGCAGTTCCTCGCGAACATGTCGCACGAGCTGCGCACGCCGCTGAACAGCCTGCTCATCCTGGCCCGGCTGCTCGCGCAGAACCCGGGGCACAACCTCACCGCCAAGCAGGTCGAGTACGCCAACGTCATCCATTCGGCCGGGTCCGACCTGCTCCAGCTGATCAACGACATCCTGGACCTGTCCAAGGTCGAGGCGGGCCGGATGGACATCCACCCGGAACGTTTCGCCCTGCGCGCGCTGCTGGACGACATCCAGGCCACCTTCCAGCCGCTGACCGCGGAGAAGGGCCTGACGTTCGCGGTCGAGGCGCCGCCCGAAGCTCCCGCGGAGATGTTCACCGACCGGCAGCGGCTGCGCCAGGTGCTCGGCAACCTGCTGTCCAACGCGGTCAAGTTCACCTCCAGCGGACGGGTCGTGCTGCGGGTCGGCGAGGGCGGGCCCGCGCCGGACGGCAGCCCCCTGGTCACGTTCTCCGTCACCGACACCGGCATCGGCATTGCCCCGGAGAACCTGGATACGATCTTCGGGGCCTTCCAGCAGGGAGACGGCACGCTTAGCCGCCGTTACGGCGGCACCGGGCTGGGGCTGTCGATCGCCCGCGAGGTCGCCGCGCTGCTCGGCGGGGACATCACCGCCGACAGTGAGCTGGGCCGGGGCAGCACCTTCACCCTGCACGTGCCGCGCGCGCTGCCGGGTGCGCTGGCCACCGCGGATGGCATCGTGGTCCCCGCCGGGGCCGCGGGCGTCCCGGCCGGGGCCGTCCGCGCCGCAGGTGCCGCCCTCGCGGCCGGGAACGCCGGCAGGCCGGGGCCCGCCGGAGACCCGGCGCAGCACCGTGTGCTCGTGCTGGAAGGCGCGCGGGGCAGCCTGCTGACGCTGCTGGCCTACAGCGCCGCGTCCGACCTGACCGATCTGCACGGGGCCGTCCAGGTGCAGACCGTCGGCCGCCCGGACGAGGCCATCGGGCTGCTCCGGTCAGCGCCGCACCGGTGCGTCGTCCTGGATCTCGATCTGCCCGACGCGGCCTCGTTCGCGTTCCTCGAGCAACTGCAGCACGAGCCGGGCCTGTCCGGCCTGCCCGTGCTCGCGCACACCCGGGAGAAGCCGGACAGCGCGCAGACCCGGCTGGCCCGGCTGCGGTTCGGCAACCGGTCGCTGGAGCTGCTGCCGTCGCTGGACGACCTGCGTGAGCGCATCACGGTGTCCCTGTCGGCCGCACGGCCCGCGCAGCGGGTGACCCAGCCCAGCGACGATGTGGGCGACCTGGGTGCGCCGGTGCCCCAGCCGGTGCGGCACGAGGCCCTCCGCGGCAAGAAGGTCCTGGTCATCGACGACGACGCGCGGAACGTCTTCGCGATCACCAGCTCGCTGGAGCAGCAGGGGATGACCGTCCTGTGCGCCCCGGACGGCCGCCAGGGTATCGCGGCCCTGCGCGCCGCCGCCGATGTCGACCTCATCCTGATGGACGTGATGATGCCGGAGATGGACGGCCACGCGACGATGGCCGCGATCCGGGAGATGCCCCCGTTCGCGGCCCTGCCGATCATCGCGGTCACGGCGCGCGCCATGCAGGGCGACCGCGAGAAGAGCCTCGACGCCGGTGCCAGCGATTACGTCACCAAGCCGGTCGACACCGAGGAGCTGCTGACCTGCATGGAGCGCTGGCTGACGGCCCGCGCCTAGCCGCGCGGCCCGCTCCGTCTCGATAATCTCTAACGGACGTGCCCGCGAGCCCGCTAGCCTCCGGCCCGTCCCGCCAGGGGTCTCCCCGCCGGCGCGCTGGTCAGCCTTCCGGTGCCGGGGGCACCTCGGCCGGCGTCCGGGTCACCGCGTGCCCGCTCTCCCTCGCGATCGCGGCGAACGTCACCGCGTCGTAGATCGCCGCCCCGCCCGGGTCGTTATTGAAGTACACATACACATCCGCCTCATTCGCCCCTTCACTCCCAACAGACCCTCTATCTCCGGTGGCCCTCCCGCCTCCAGTAGCCCCCCGACCATCCAGTAGACCCCCGACCTCCAGTAGACCCCCGACCTCCAGTAGACCCCCCATCCCCACGAGCTCCGTCAGCCTCACCAGCCCCACCGGCCCACCCGGCTGCCAGCCGCTCCACCCAGGCCCGCAGGCCCTCGGGCCGGTACCGGGGCCACGGCTCCGCGGCGCCCTCGTGCAGCCGCAGGTACCTCCAGTCCGTGGTGCGCCACAGCGGCCCCATCGGCGACTCGCCCCGGTCCGTCCACGCCAGCGCCGCGCCCCGGTTCGTGAGGACCTGCCGCATCTCATCCGTCCAGCAGGACTCGTGCCGCATCTCGACCGCCACCCGCAGCCCGGCCCGCCCAATACGGCGGAATTCAGCCAGCGTCTCGTCCAGCAGCCCCGGATCGCCCCTCCACGTCGGCGGCAACTGCAGCAGCACCGGCCCGAGCGTGCCCGCGAGCCCGGCCGCCGCGCCCAGGAGCCGGCTCACCGGCTCGGCCGGGTCCTTCAGCCGCCGGATGTGGGTGAGGTAGCGGCTCGCCTTGACCGCCATCACGAAATCCGGCGGAGTCCGCTCCGCCCACGCCGCGAACGTCTCCCGCGACGGCAACCGGTAGAACGCGTTGTTGTTCTCCACCGTGGCGAACTGTTCCGCGTAGAACTCCAGCCATCGCCGCTGCGGAACCCCCGGCGGATACAGCACGCCCCGCCAGTCCCGGTACTGCCACCCCGACGTCCCGATCAGCCACGGCATGCCACCTCACCCTAAACCGCCCGCCCAGGTGCCCTTAGCCCCGCGCCGGGGTCCAGTCGAAGATGTAGTAGATGGCGACCAGGGCGGTAATGATCACCGCAGCAGGCGCGCTGATGAACGCCACGCCCACCGCCACCAGGTAGGGGATCTGACCGAGGTAGAACCGCCGCCGGACCGGACCCCTGGCCGCCGTCGGCACGGGGTTGAGCATGCGGCCGTCATCGTGCAGCGCCCACTCCAGCAGGCCGAAGAAGGCGAGGCCCATGAGCTCGAAGGTGCCCGCGTACAGGGCGGCCGCGACGTGCTCGTCGTCGCCGCCCGCGGTCAGGTAGGTCGCCATCGTCGCAGTGACGAACGGCATGGCCACGATGACCACGAGCAGCAGCAGGTTGAGGAAGAGCAGGGTGCGGTTCACGACCGCGATGTTGGCCATCAGCCCGTGGTGGTTGACCCAGATGATCCCGATCGTGAAGAAGCTGATCAGGTAGGCCACGAACGCCGGCCAGTGGTGCCCGAGCTGGTGCAGCAGCGTCGTCCCGTGCCCGGGTCCCTCGACCGTCAGGTTCAGGGCCAGCAGCGTGATCGCCACGGCGAAGACGCCGTCGCTGAACGATTCGAGCCGCCCACGATCCACTGCTGCCGTCCCCGTAACCAGAGAGTCGTTTGAGGATCAAAGGTAACCGGGAAAGAGCCCTCCAGCGGTGTCCCGATGACCTATGCCCCTACGCCCGCAGCGCAATGCGCGGCACCATGGCCCCGCAGCAGAACAGGGAGGCAGTGATGAATAGCTTCACCCGGCTGGTTACGGCTGGTCCGCTGTTCTTCGTCAGCGCGTGGCTGCTGATGATCTTCGCCGGCATCGTGTATAGCGACGTGGGCATCCACCCGTTCGGCTACATCACATCCATGGTGGCGACTATCGGCCTGTGGCTTGTCATGGCCCCTGCCATCGGCGCGGTCGCCGGCGGTGACAGGAAGAAGTCCTCCTGCAAGCCGTAAGCGCCGGCCAAGCCGTAAGCGCCCACCCTCCGTCCGGGTGCCTGGCGTGAACGAGACGCCCCGCAGGACCTCGCCGAACCCGGCCGCCTTCACGGTGCGGAACGACACCAGCCGATCTCCGCTCTGCCGGAACGTGGGATGACCGGCCCCGATGCGGAGGCCGGCCGCCCAATCGTCCGCAGAACGAGCGAACCTGTGGGGTTACGTCCGGAAATGCCTGGCGTCCGTCACCTGAACATCTATCGGTAGACAGATTTCTAGCCGAACGGACATAGGTTTGACGGTCACCTGGCCGCGGGCTACGGCGAGGCGGTCATACTGGCCCCTACCTAAAACAATTCCCGCACAGCCGCTCCGAACAGTTCCGTGTGCAGGTCCACGTCCGCGGTGGTGGTGGCCGGGCACATCAGCGCCATGTTGTGGAACGGCGTCAGCAGCACGCCGCGGTTGGCCATGAACGTGTGCAGGTAGTCGTCGAGTTGCGGGTCGTCGGCCGCGGCGGCCGCGGTCCCGGTGCGCGGGGCCGGGCTGGCGAACCGGTATTCGGCGCGCGCGCCCAGCCGGGTCACCGACCAGGGCAGGCCGTGCCGGGAGATCACGCCTTCCACGCCGTCGGCGAACCGTTCCGCCAGCGTGATCATCTGGCCGAATGCCTCGTCGGTCAGCACCCGGCCCAGCGTGGCGCACACGGCCGTGATAGACAGCGCGCTGCCCGCGAGCGTTCCGCCCACGCCGCCCATGTCGATGAGGTCGAGGTCGGGCCGGGCCAGCAGGCGGTCGGCCAGTTCGGCGGACATGCCGAAGGCGGCCGCCGGGATGCCGCCGCCGATCGCCTTGCCCACCGTGACCAGGTCCGGGCTCAGCCCCCAGGCGGCGGTCGCGCCGCCGGGCCCGGCGCAGAACGTGTGGGTCTCGTCGTTGATCAGCAGCGTGCCGTATTGCCGGGTCAGGTCGCGCACGCCGGCCAGGTAGCCGGGCTCAGGGAGCACGATGCCGATGTTGGTCAGGGCCGGCTCCATCAGCACGGCCGCGACGTCGCCATGGGCGAGTTCCCGTTCCAGCCCGTCGAGGTCGTTGAACTCGGTCACCCGGCTGGTCATCGTGACGTCGCAAGGAGCGCCGACGTTCCCGGCCCGCGGGGCCGCGCCACCGTCCGGCGTGGTCACGATCAGCGACTCGTCGACGGAACCGTGGTAGCAGTAGCTGTGAAAACCGATCTTGCCCCGCCCGGTCACGGCGCGCGCCAGCCGGATGGCCCACCGGTTCGCGTCGGTCGCAGTCAGCGCGAACGACCAGCGGGCCGCGCCGAACCGCCGGGTGAGTTCCTGCCCGGCCTCGGCGGCTTCCTCGGTGGGCAGCATGACCGCCAGACCGCCCAGGTCCGCCGAACGCCGCTGGATGGCGCGCACCACCGACTGCGGGGAGTGCCCCGCCATGGCGGCGGTGTCGCCAAGGGAGAAGTCCGCGAACGAATGGCCGTCGATGTCGGTCACCCGGGCGCCCCGCGCCGAGGCCAGGTACAGCGGGAAGCCGCCCGCCGCCTTGTTCATCCAGGTCATCGGCACCCGGCCGAACAGGGAACCGGCCCGCTCGTAGGCTTCGGCCGACCGGGGTGTAGCGGACCGCGAACGCGGCCCGCTCGCGCCGGAGCAGTTCGGTCAGCCGGGTGCGGTCCACTCCAGGAGCAACGGTATCCATAGTGGCCCTCCCGGCGGAAAGCGTGGCAGAGCGCCGACGCTACCACCGATCTGATCGCTCAACCACCGCCCAGTCAACCGATTCAGTTGCGCTTCGGTCTTAGGCCGTCTGAAGTGATGCCGCACCTGTGAGCCTGAAATGATCATTGTTACTGCTGATACTCAAATAAAAAGAATAGATCTAAAGGCGATTCTCATATCTACTATCTGTGTGAGCACGGCCTCCCTATGTAGCGGTCCGCTCGCGTTCTTATGCGGCGCACTCTGATCTAGAGTGCTGTCCTGTGATAGCCGCGCGAGCACCCTTGTTGTTGCGAGTTTGTGCCTGTACGGTAAATCCAACAGTTAAATCGCCGCACTTGGGGAACTCGTCGATCCATCCATCGGCCGATGAGAAAGCTGCGGACGAGCAACGGGCGATCGCACCTGCGAATTCAACGTCCCATTGAACGGGCAAGCGTCCGTTGCGCCGCGGTGGGTCACACGAACCCACCGAAGGGGAGGGGGATATCGCATGCGCAAATTCATCGTCTTGATCGTGTCTGCGGCATTGGGGGTGGCCGGTCTCGTGGCCGGGGCTGGCACAGCCCTGGCCGCGGGCGGCGGCACGGTCATCACCGTGGCGAACACTCCGTTCGGCAAGGCACTCGTCGTCGGAAGCGGGACCTATAAGGGCTTCTCCCTCTACGACATCACGTCCGACCACCCGCCGTCGTACGGCTGCACCACCACACCGGTGACGCTGCCGGGTCTCCCGCCAAACTTCGTCTGTACGGGTCCCAGCAATGACCACAACGCGGAGTGGCCGGCCATCACCACCACCGGGGCTCCCATTGCCGGGCCGGGAGTGAAGGCCTCACTCCTGGGCTCCGTGTACCGGAAGGGCGTGGGCCGCCAGATCACCTACGCCGGCCACCCGCTGTACCTGTTTGACATGGGCCCCTCACAGGTCACCGGTGAGGGCTGGGACGAGCCCAGCATCCCGCCGTGGCATGGGGTATGGAACCTGGTCAAGCCCAACGGCAACCAGCTCCCGTGGACATCGAACCTCACCACCATCAAGATCGGGCGCCATCGCTACCTGGCGACACCCATGGAGACGGGTGTCGGCTGGATCAACTTCCCGGTCTACAAGCGCGCCGGCGCGTGCCCGCCCGGACCGTGCGCCAGGGCCTGGCCGTACGTGCTCACGGCCGGGCGCCCCGGGACGTCGCATGGTGCGCAAGCGTGGGCCGTCGGCACCCGCTGGACCGGCCTCGGCCAGCAGGTGACCTACCGTGGCCGCGCGCTGTACCTGTTCAGCAACGAAGGACTCAACCCGACCACCATCACGGCCACCGGCAGCGGAAATGGGGTGGCAGGCTTCTCCCTCGTCAGCCCATGACCGAGAGGGGGCCAGTGTCGCCGCTGGCCCCCTTCTCCAATGTCCGGGGAAACGCCCGGCGTGCATAGCGGCACGCCGTACATACTGGTGCATGCGCACACAATCACCGTCACGGCACAGACAATGGCCGGGAATGGTTAAGCGCTTGCCCGATGCATAAATGCGATCGCGGGAGGCGCGGGAAATGGCAGCAGGTGCGGCCGCAGGAATACCGGAGCTGCAGACAAATAAGTATGCGGGCCGGCGCTGCTCTGTCGGCGGGGTGAACGCGGGATAAACGTGGTATGGACAGCTGCTGCAGGCTCCCGGCCGCACATTCGCCGGCCACAACGCCGGCCGGGAGCGGGCTCTAGACCGAAGTTCCCCCTGATCAGCCTCTGATCAACCGGTCGATTGTGCCGTGACCTGGTGAACTGCGACTCTCGCGCAGATGAAAACGTAGTCATGTAGTTCATATATATCTAGTGTTATAACAGCGTGTCTGACTGCTTAGATGCGGAAGCGCCCGGTATGATCGTGGTCATGTACGTGGTCAAGGTGCCGAACCGGGGGTCACCGCCCGCCATCCTGCTGCGGGAAAGCTACCGCCAAGCCGGCAAGGTGAAGAACCGCACCCTGGCCAACCTGTCGTCCTGGCCCGAGGCCAAGGTCGACGCCCTGGCCCGGGTCCTGAAGGGCCAGCCGCCGCCGCCGCGGCCCTGGACGGGGCGTTCGAGATCACCCGCAGCCTGCCGCACGGCCATGTCGCCGCCGTGCTCGGCACGGCGCGCGAGCTGGGCCTGGAGGAGCTGATCGACCCCGAGCCGTCCCGGCAGCGAGACCTGGTGACCGCGATGGCGGTCGCGCAGGTGATCGCGCCGGACTCCAAGCTGGCCATCGCCCGCGGGCTGCGCGACCAGACGGCAGCCAGCTCGCTGGGCGATGTCCTCGGCGCTGGCGGCTGCGATGAGGATGACCTGTACGCGGCGATGGACTATCTGCAGGCCCGGCAGGACAAGATCCAGGACGCGCTGGCCGCCCGGCACCTGGCCGGCGGCACCCTGGTGCTGTATGACGTCTCCAGTCGCCGCGTTCGAGGGCCGGACCTGCCCGCTGGGCGCCATCGGCCACCCCAAAGACGGGGTCCGGGGCCGGCTGCAGATCGTCTACGGGCTGCTGACCTCCAAAGACGGCATCCCGGCCGCCATCGAGGTGTTCGCCGGCAACACCGGGGATCCCGAGACCGTGGCCGCCCAGGTGACCAAGGTCAAGGACCGGTTCGGGATCACGAAGGTGGTGCTCGTCGGGGACCGGGGCATGCTGACCGCCGCCCGGCTGCGCGAGGACGTCCGCCCCCGCGGGCATGGACTGGATCACCGCGCTGCGCGCCCCGCAGGTCAAGAAGCTGGTCCGCGGCGGGGACCTGCAGCTGACCCTGTTCGATACCCAGGACCTGGCCGAGATCACCTCCCCGGACTTCCCCGGCGAGCGGCTGATCGCCTGCATGAACCCGTTCCTGGAAGCCGAGCGGGCCCGCAAGCGCGAATCGCTGCTGGCCGCCACCGAAGCTGACCTGGGCAAGATCGCCGCGGCCTGCGCGCGGGCCCGCGCACCGCTGCGCGGCAAGGACAAGATCGCCGTGCGGGTGGACAGGGTCCTCAACCGGCGCAAGGTCGCCAAGCACTTCACCGTCGACATCGGCGACGGCCGGCTCAGCTATCACCGCGACCAGGACTCCATCGCTGCGGAGGCAAAACTCGACGGCATCTACGTGCTGCGCACCAGCGTCGGGCCCGCCGACCTGGACAGCCCGCAGGTCGTCTCCTCCTACAAGGCCCTGGCCCAGGTGGAGCGCGCCTTCCGCGCCTTCAATACCGGCCTGGACATCCGGCCCATCCGGCACCGCACCGAGGACCGGGTCCGGGCGCACGTATTCCTGCGGATGCTGTCGTACTACATCAGCTGGCACATGCAGGCCCGGCTCGCGCCCCTGCTGTTCACCGACGACGACAAGCAAGCCGCCCAGGCCACCCGGCCCAGCCCGGTCGCCCCCGCCGTCCGCTCCCCGCGCGCGCTGGCGAAGGCCGCCACGAAGCAAACCCCGGCTGCCCTGCCCGTGCACAGCTTCGCCACCTGCTCGCCGACCTGGGCACCATCTGCCTGAACACCATCGCCCCCGCCGACCCCGCGCTGCCCGGCTTCCGGCTCGTCACTACCCCCACCGCCCTGCAGCGGCAAGCCCTCGATCTGCTCGGCGTCAGCCACCGCCTCGGGGTCGCGTAGTCAGCAGCCCGCCCCGCGCATCACGAAAGCCCAGGTAAACGGCCCAACGCGCGGATCCCGGGTGCGACTGGCATAGATGCCGGTAATGTCCTCGGGGCGGACCGGGACCCGGGTCAGCGGCCGGCCGGTGGCGGCGCGGATCGCGGCCACGATGGCCGGAGTCGAGGAGATCGTGGGCGGCTCCCCGGCGCCGCGCAGCCCGTACGGCGCGTGCGGGTCGGGGTACTCCAGGACCGCCAGCCGCATCGGCGGCATGTCCAGGATCGTCGGGATGAGGTAGTCGGTGAACGAGGGGTTGCGCACCGCCCCCTCGGCGACCTGGATCTCTTCCATCAGCGCGAGGCCCAGGCCCTGCGCGGTGCCGCCCTGGATCTGGCCCTCGACCGCCTGCGGGTTGATCGCCTTGCCCGACGTCCTGGGCGGTGTCCAGCTCGACCACCTTGACCAGCCCGAGTTCGGTGTCGACGTCCACAACGGCGCGGTGCGCGGCGAACGCGTACTGGACGTGCGCGTTGCCCTGCCCGGTCTCCGGGTCGAGCGGGAAGGTGGGCCGGTGCCGCCAGCTCCACGGTCTCCTCGATCACCTCACCGCCCACCACGGCGGCCAGGCTGGTAGCGCCTCCCCGGCGGCGGAGACCACCATGCCGCCGGCCAGGCGCAGGCCCGGGTCGGTGCGCCGTACCGCTGCTGCGCGAGCGCCAGCACGTGGGCGCGGACCGCTCGCAGGCGGCCTGGACGGCGCCGCCGGTCACGTAGGTCTGCCGGGACGCCGACGACGAGCCGCCGCTGCCGACGGCGGTGTCCGCCGGGTGCACCACGACCTGGTCGCAGCCCAGCTCGGTCCGGGCGATCTGGGCCTCGACGTGACCAGGCCCTGGCCGACCTCGGCGGCCGCGGTGTGCACGGTGACCAGCGGGCCGGCCCGCGATCTCCAGCCGGCACCCGCGCGGTCGAGTAGTCGTCGAAGCCCTCGGAGAACCCGACGTTCTTGATAGCCGACGCGCGTACCCGACGCCGCGCCGGACGCCCTCCCCGTGCGGTCGTGTTTGACACTCCGCCGGGCAGTTCCCGCAGGTCAACGGCGGCCCGGTGTCCGCGGCAGCGGCATGTCCCGCACGGTGCGCAGCAGTTCCGCGACCGGCGCCGGGCCGTCGATGGCCTGGCCCGTCGGCACCGCGACGCCCTCGGACATGGCGTTGCGCAGCCGGAACTCGACCGGGTCCAGGCCCAGCGCGTCCGGCGCAGCGGTCCATCTGCGACTCGTAGGCGAAGCACGTCTGCACCGCGCCGAACCCGCGCATCGCGCCGCATGGCGGGTTGTTGGTGTAGACGCCGTAGCAGTCCGATCGACCGCGTTCGGCACCACGTACGGGCCGAAGCCCATCGTCGCCGCCGTTCCCCACCACCGCCGCCGAGCTGGACGCGTACGCGCCGCCGTCGAAGTACGATCCTGGCCTCACGTACATCAGCCTGCCGCTCGGCGCTCACCCCGTGCTCGTACCGCATGCGTCGGCCGGATGCCGGTGCACGTGGCCGAAGAACGACTCCTCGCGGGAGTAGACCATCTTGACCGGCTTGCCGGTGTGCAGCGCCAGCAGGCAGGCGTGGACCTGCATGGACAGGTCCTCCCGCCCGCCGAACGCCCCGCCCACCCCGGCCAGCGTCAGCCGCACCAGTTCCGGCGGCAGGCCCGAGGCCTGGCACGATCTGCTCGCTGGTCGGCGTGCAGCCACTGGGTGGCGACGAACAGGTCGACCCCGCCGTCCTCGGCCGGGCACGGCCAGCCCCGACTCGGGCCCGAGGAACGCCTGGTCCTGCATGCCGACCTGGTACTCGCCGGCGACGACGACGGTCCGCGCGGGCGGCGGGGTCGCCCGTGCGGAGCTTCAGGTGGCGCACGACGTTGCCGCCGGGATGCAGCCGGCGGGCGCCGTCGGCCATCGCCGCGCGGGCCGGTGACCGGGGCCAGCACCTCGTAGCCGACGGCGATGCGCGGCCGCGCGCCCGCCGGGCGGTCTCGGGGTGGTCGGCGGCGACCACGGCCACCGGCTCGCCCTGGTACCGGACCACATCCTCGGCGAGCACCGGCTGGTCGGCGAGTCCAGCCCGTACCGGTTCGCGCCGGGCACGTCCTCGTGACGTGAGCACCGCGTACACCCCGGGGATGGCCAGCGCGGGCCCGAGATGTCGACGGCGTGGATCCGGGCCTAAGGGTGCGGGCTGCGGCAGCGTGACGCCCCAGAGCATGCCTTCCATCCATAGGTCGGAGGAGTACGCGAACTCGCCGGTGATCTTGGCGATGCCCGTCCGGCCAGGCGCGCCGGAGCTCCCCGATGACGCCGCTGACGGGCGGCGCCGTCGTGCGGACCGCAGAATCGGTCATGATCGCCCCCGGCTGGCGGCTCCTCCGGCGAGGCGCGCGGCGGCCAGCCGGACCGGCGTCCAGGATCTTCTCGTACCCGGTGCAGCGGCACAGGTTCCCGGCCAGCGCCTCCCGGATCTCGGCGTCGGTCGGCTCGGGCACGTCCCGCAGCAGGCTGACCGCCTGCACGATCAGCCCGGGGGTGCAGAAGCCGCACTGCACCGCCCCGGCCTCGACAAACGCCTGCTGCACCGGGTGCAGCCCGCCGCCCTCGGCGGCTCCTTCGATGGCGCCCGCGGTGGCCAGGCCCTCCACCGTCTGGATGTCCCGGCCCTGCGCCTGCCCGGCCGCCACCAGGCACGCGCACGCCGTGACGCCGTCCATGACCACCGTGCACGACCCGCATTCGCCCTGCTCACAAGCGTTCTTGCTGCCCGGCAGGCCGAGCCGCTCGCGCAGCACGAAGAGCAGGCTCTCGCCCTCCCAGACGTCGTCGGCAACCAGCCGTTCCCCGTTGACCGTGCAGCTCACGCGCATGCCGGTGCCCTCCCGTCCCCGTGCATGTACTCGTGCCAGGCCCAGCGCAGCGCGCGCCGGGCCATGACCGCCAGCGCGTGCGTGCGGTACGCCGCGGTGCCGCGCACGTCGTCGATGGGCGCGGCCCCCGCCGCGGCCAGCTCGCCGAACCGGTGCACGACCTGGTCGGCGAGTTCCGCCGGGCGCTCCCACAGCCCGTGCTCGGCGAGCGCGCCGGCCAGGAACTCCTCCGCGGCGGGCGCCCGCCGCGGGGTCGGCGCCGCTGACCCGATCCCGGTGCCGACCCGCCGCCGTTCCGGATCCAGCTCGACCGCGAACGAGGCCACCGCGATGACCATCGCGTTGCGCGTGCCCACCTTGCAGAACTGCTGTGGTCCGGGGGCGGGCTGCAGCAGCACGGCGGCGATCAGCTCACCGGGCCGCAGCGCGTTCCGCTTCACCCCGGTGCAGAACTCCTCGGCCGGGATCTGGCGTGCCCCGTGCACCGAGACGGTCTCCACCACCGCGCCGGAGGCCAGCAGCACGGGCAGCGTGTCCCCGGCCGGCGACGCCGAGCCGAGGTTGCCGCCCAGGGTGCCACGGTTGCGGATTTGCGGCGAGCCCACCGTGCGCGAGGCCATGGCCAGCCCCGGCAGCAGGCCGCCCAGGTCGCTGATCAGCGTCGCATAGGACACGCCGGCGCCAATCCGCAGCAGTCCGTCGGCGCTCTCCCATTGGGCCAGCTCGGGGACCTGGGTCAGGTCGAGCAGGGCGGGGGGACGGCGCCGGCCGAAGTTCATCTCCACCATGACGTCCGTGCCGCCGGCGATCGGCACCGCGTCCGGGTAGCGCTGCGCGGTCTCGACCGCCTCCGGCAGCGACCCCGGCTGCAGGAACTTCATCAGCCGTCCCCCCTCGTCGGCAGACCGCCCGGCAGACCGCCCGGCAGGAGGTTCAGCAGGCCGCCCAACTGGCCGCTCACGTCAGGCCGGCCGACCAGGCCAGCCCTGGATCCGGCGCATCCTCCCGGATCACCGTGGCCTCGATGAGCCCGTAGGGCCGGTCCGCGGCGTAGAACACTTCACCCGGGTTGTCCAGCCCGAACGGCGTGAGGTCGGCGGCGAAGTGGTGCTTGTTCGGCGCGGCGAACCGGATCTCCGCGACCTCCGGGTACGCCCGAAGCACGGCGGTACCCATGGCCTGCAGCGACTGCTGCAGCGCGCGGCTGTGCGTGTTCGCGAACGCGTCCAGGATCGTGGCCCGGATTCCCGCGTGTGCCTTGGCCCAGTCGGCGGCGGGCTCCCCGTAACGCCACCGCGCGATCAGGCTGGTGGCCAGGATCCGGTCGTCGGTCTCGGCCAGCGTCGTGTAGCGGTCCGCGAAGAAGCCGCGGAACTCCGAGCCGGTGGACTTCAGGATCACCAGATCCTTGATCCCGGAGACGACCCACGCACCGGGGCCGTGGCTGGTTACGCCGACCGTCACCGTCGTCGTGCGGACGTCCTGCCCGCGCCGGACGAATGAGTGGTCGTGACCGGCGCCGCCCGCCTCGCCCGCGCTGTGCGTCCCGGCCGCGCCGTCCGCGCCGACCCGGTCCCAGGCATACGAGTCGACCGTGACCCGGGCGCTGGCCACCGCGGGCACCGTCTCGGCGAAATGGCGCGCGAGGTCGAGCGCGAAGTCCTCGATCTGGTCCACGCCCCGTTCCTTCGCGAACGCGAACACCGTGTTCTTCTGGCTGTCGGTCGGCAGCACGTTGGACTGGTCGCCGGACTCGTGCGCGGCGGCGAAGTCACCCTGCAGGGTCGTGGTCACCGAGAGGTCGTGGATCTGGTGGCGGGGCGTGTCCCGGTCGATGGTCACCACGCGGATCTCCGCCTTGCCGTACTGGTTGGCGCCGAGAATGATCCCCATCGCTAACTCCCTCGGTAGGTCGCGTAGCCGAACGGGCTCAGCACGAGCGGTACATGGTAATGGCCGTCCGCGGCCTCGACCAGGAAGCTGATCGCGACCTCGGGGTAGAAGGCCCGCTGACCGGCCTGCGCGAAGTAGGCGCCGGTGTCGAAGACGACCCGGTAGGCACCGGCCGCCAGGCCGGCCGGGCCGAGCGCCGCCACCCGCCCGTCCTCGCCGGTTACCGCCTCGGCCAGCGGCGGCCCGCCGTCGGCCCGTTCCAGCCGGACCGGCACCCCCGCCGCCGGCCGTCCCCGCGCGGTATCGAGCACGTGCGTGCTCAGCGTGCTCACGGCGCTGTCTTCACGGGCGCTGTCTTCACGGGTGCTGTCTTCACGGGTGCTGTCTTCACTGGGGTTTCCTCATTGCGCCGGCCGATGAGCGCGGTCAGCCGGAGGTCGTTGATCTTGCGGAGCTCGCTCCGCACCACGTGGCGCTCTTCATCAGGTCCGTTACGCAAACGATCTTTGAGGATGCTCAGCAGTTCGCCCGCGCCGCGCCCGCTCGCGCACACCAGGTAGATATGGCCAAAGCGCTCCTCATAGGCCCGGTTGCCCGCGGCCAGTTCCGCGAGCACGGCCTCGTCCGCGTCCCCGACCCTGGACTGCTCGCGCCGTGACCAGGCGTTCTGCCCGGCCGCCGGGGCCTGCCCGATCCGGGGATGCCCGGCGAGGGCCTCGGTGACGTCGCCGTCGGCCAGCTCCTCGCCCGCCCGGTCCAGCAGCGCGGCGAGCGCCGGATACGGCCGTCCGGCGGTGACCTTCGCGGCCCAGTGATCGGCGTGGCAGCAGCCGAGCAGCAGGTCGCGCGCCCGCTCCGCCGGCAGGGCGTTGAAGGCCGCCAGCCCGATGCCTTCCGGCGGCTGGCCCTTGGGCTGGCTCGGGGGCTGGCCCGTGGCCCGGCTCGGGGGCTGACCGGGGCCTGCCGCGCTGGTCGAGGTCACGCGCCTCCTCAGGGTTGTGCGGGTAAGTACAGTCCGTTACGGGAAAGGGACCTCCAAATTACGCCGCCACGCCGCATGCCTCCAAGGCCATCAGGCGCCGATCCGCGGCGCCACCCATTCCAGGCGGCACCGCGGGATGGGTGGGACGCCGGAGGGCCGCGTTGACGCCTGTGCAGGTGGCCCCTAACGTCGGCAGCGTGCCGCAGCGCAGGATCATCATCGAGGGTGCCCACGTCGCCACCATGAGCCCGTCCGCCGGGGAGTTCCCCGGTGGATACGTGGTCGTGGAGGACAACCTGATCGCCGCGGCCGGCCCTGGCCCAGCTGCCCGGCTACGACGACGACGTGCCGGCCCAGCGGATCGACGGCTCCGGTCATCTCCTCACGCCAGGCCTGGTCAACGCGCACCACCACTTCTACCAGTGGCTGACCCGGGGCCGGGCGCAGCAGTCAGCCCTGTTCGAGTGGCTTACCGAGCTGTACCCGGTCTGGGCCCGGATCGACCAGGAGATGGTCTACGCCGCGGCGCGCGCGTCCATTACCGCCCTGCTGACCAGCGGCTGCAGCACCGCCGCCGACCACCCGTATATCTTCCCGCGTGACGGCGGCGACCTGCTCGGCGCGGAGATCCAGGCGGCGCGGGAACTCGGCCTCCGCTTCCAGCCTGCCCGCGGGTCGATGGACCTGGGTGAGTGCCAGGGCGGCCTGCCCCCGGACTTCGCGGTCGAGACGACCGAGACGGCGCTCGCCGAGACCGAACGCGCGATCGACGCCCACCACGATCCGGCGCCGGACGCGATGGTCCGCGTCAGCGTCGCCCCGTGCTCGCCGTTCACCGTCACCGAGGAACTCCTGCGCGGCGCCGCCGACCTGGCCCGGCGGCGCGGGGTCGGGATGCACACGCACGGCGCGGAGACCGTCGAGGAGGCGCAGTTCTGCGCGGAGAAGTTCGGCGTCACGCCGACCGAGTTCCTGCACTCCCACGGCTGGACCGGGAACGACGTCTGGCTGGCGCACTGCGTGCACCTGGACGAGGGCGCGATCCAGCTTCTCGGTGACACCGGCACCGGAGTCGCGCACTGCCCCACCTCCAACGCGCGTCTCGGCACCGGGATCGCCCCGGTTCCGGAGCTTCTGGCCGCGGGCGCCCCGGTCGGCCTCGGTGTGGACGGCACCGCCTCGAACGAGACCGGCCAGCTCGGACCCGAGGTGCACGCCGCGCTGCTGTTCGCGCGGGCGCGCCGCGGCCCGGCCGCGCTGACCGCGCGCCAGGCCCTGCACGCCGCGACCATGGGCGGAGCCCAGTGCCTCGGCCGCGCGGACGAGATCGGCTCCATCGAGCCGGGCAAGCTCGCCGACCTGGCGCTGTGGCGCATTGACGACGTCCTGCACTCGACCATCGCCAACCCGGTCGCGGTGCTCGCCTTGGGCGCGCTGCCCCCGCTTACGCTCCTGCTCGTCAACGGCCTCGCCGCCGTCATCAACGGCCACCTGGCCAGCACCGACGAGGACATGATCGCCCGCGACGCCGTCACCCAGACCCGCCGCCTCTACGAGCGCGCCGGCCAGCGACCCCCGCTGCCCTGAGCGTCACGGCCCCGCTCTTCGCTCAACCCGGCCGCAGCCAACCTGGCCTCAGCCCTCCCTCCACCGCGCGCGTGCAGAAGTGGCGGTGGGAGCAGCCAGTTCCGCACACAAATGCCTGACGCCAGGGGAGAGGGGTGCGGCTAAATTCCCGTGGCAGCATTGATCGCGGCTGCGGCAACTGCTGACAGGGGGTAACCGCTTCGCCGGGTTCAGGACACGAGCCCGCGGCGAACGTTGCTGGACAGCAGGGCCCACCGGCCGGAAACGGTCGCAGCGATGTCGCCGGCGATGTCAGGCGCGAGTCCGGCTGCCTTCAATACGTCGCTGGCCTGGGCCGGGGGCAGCGCGTCGAGCCACCGGGACGCGGCGGCCCGGTGCGCCGCGGGGTCGGCCTCGCCCCAGAGGCGGAGCCGGGCCATGCCGCCGTCGGGGTAGACGTCCAGCCGGGCCGCGCCCACCGGCGGGCCAGGAGCGATACGGAAATGGTGCCGCGTGTCCGGCTGGAGCCGCGTCCGCGGCAGCAGCTCGAACCATTCGCCCGCCCCGGCTCCGGGACCCTCGCCCGCCTCCGGGACGGGACCCGGCCCAGCGTCGAAGCCGGTCCCGGACAGGCTCGCCCAGCCGGGCGCGTTGCCGACGAAGCAGGACGTGTCCAGCTCGGCGTAGCGGACGCGGCCCGGCAGTGCCAGGCGGAGCCGTACCCAGTCGTGCCCGTCGTCCCGCCGCCGGGCGTTCTCCCAGCCCTCGCCCATGGTGCGGGCCCGGCCGGGGGCGATCAGGTTCGCCGCCGAGGCGTAGAACATGTCCGAGCACCCGGTGACCACGCCGCCGTTCTCGGCCGCGGCCAGGTCAAAGGTGCCGGCCAGGAACCGTGGGTCCGGGACCACCTCGCCGTGCACCCGCAGCCGGGCGACGCCGCCGTCCGGGTAGATCGACAGCCGGACGTGCGTGTAGCGATGCTCGTCGGTGACCTCGAACGCGTTGCGCGCGTCCCCCTTGGCCGCCGAACGGGGCACGATCGTCGTCCAGCCTGTCCCGGCGGGCCCGTCGAGTTCGGCGGGGGAGGGGTAGCCCTCGGCGCCGGTTGCCTCCACCGAGACCTCGGGCGGGTAGTTGCCGGTGAAGAACGACGTGTCGACCACCACGCCGCGGATGATCCCCGGCACTCCGAGCCGGACGATGGCGTGATCATGCCCGGGCTCCCGGCGCCGCCTGGTCTCCCAGCCGTCGTAGACCTGCCCCTTCGGCCCGAACGTCGCCGGCGTGAACACCGCCGGTCCCGGCGTGATCAGGTTCTCCCGCTCGGCGTACAGCTCGTCGTTGGCGTAGACCACGCTGCCGCCCAGGGTCCGGGCGGCCAGATCGGGAAACCCGGTGAAAGCCGCCGGCCGCGGCGGCGTCACGGTCACCGGCGCACTCCTTCCGTGTCCCCGGCCGCCGCACTCCCGGCAGCCGCCGCGTCCTCGCGGTACGGCACGCCCGGCCGGGCCAGGAGCTGCCCGTGCGGCGCGCCGATATGCACCGGGCGGCCGCGCAGCCAGGTCTCCTTGACCACCCCGTACAGCTCGCGCCCGGCGTACGGGGTGATCGGGTTCCGATGGTGCAGCCGCGCCGGATCGACGGCAAATGTCTCCTCCGGTGCGACCACGCAGAAGTCCGCGTCGCGGCCCGGCTCGATGGCGCCCTTCCGCTCCAGCCCGGCGATCGCGGCCGGGCGCTCTGCCATCCACCGGGCCACCCGAGCCAGGCCGAAGCCCCGTGACCGCGCCTGCGACCACACCGCGGGCAGTCCCAGCTGGAGCGACGCGATCCCGCCCCACGCCGCGCCGAAGTCCCCGGTATCCAGCCGTTTCAGGTCCGGTGTGCAGGGCGAATGATCGGACACCACGCAGTCGATGGTGCCGTCCGCCAGCGCGGACCACAGCTGTTCCCGGTTCGCCGCCTCGCGGATCGGCGGGCAGCACTTGAACTGGGTCGCGCCGTCGGGTACCTCCTCGGCGCTGAACACCAGGTAATGCGGGCAGGTCTCGGCCGTGACCCGGACCCCCTCCGCGCGCGCGGCCCGGATCAGCCCGAACGCTCCCGCACTGGACAGGTGCAGGATGTGCACCCGGGCCCCGGTTCGGCGGGCCAGGTCCAGCACGAGCCCGATGGCCAGGTTCTCCGCGTCCCCCGGCCGGGACCGCAGGAACGTCCCGTACCCGCGCCCGGTGGCTTCCGGCGCGCGCTCGATCACGTGCGGGTCCTCGGCGTGCACGATCATCTGCGAGCCGAGCGCGGCCACGATGGCCAGGTCGGCTTCGAGCTCAGCCGGGCTGAGCGGCGGGAACTCGTCGACCCCGGAGGGCAGCAGGAAGCACTTGAAGCCGAGCACCCCATCGTCGTGCAGCGGCCCGAGCTGACCGCCGTTCCCCGGGATCGCGCCGCCCCAGAAGGCCACGTCCACGTGGCAGCGCCCGGCGGCGGCGGCGCGTTTGGCAACCAGCGCGGCCGGGTTCACCGTCGGCGGCAGGCTGTTCAGCGGCATGTCGACGATGGTGGTGACCCCGCCCGCGGCCGCGGCGGCGGTGGCCGTGCCGAAGCCCTCCCATTCGGCCCGCCCCGGATCGTTGACGTGCACGTGCGTGTCCACCAGCCCCGGCAGCAGCACCACGTCGTCGCCCAGTTCGACGATCCGCGCGGCGTCACGCGCCGGGAGCCCGGCCGCGGACGGCTCGACGGCCGCGATCGTCCCGCCGCTGACCGCGACGCAGCCCGGTCCCTCACCGTCCGGCGTCACCATCCGCTGGGCGCGCAGTAGTAGGTCGAACATTCTCATGCGCCGTCCGGCCCGCCGAGCGCGCCGCGGTAGGCACGCCAGCCGCCGTAGCTGGTGATGTCCGTATGGCCGCCGCGCCGCTGCTCTTCATCACGCAGAATCATGCCGAACGAGAGCTGCCCCGATTCCAGCTCGACGATCGAGAGTTCCAGCTCCGGGGGTTCGTTCGCCAGCAGCGAGCGGAGCAGGTCCATGGGCACGTCGTACAGCTCGCCTGCGATCGGCTGGCCGCCGGCGCCGGCCCGGTCCGCCGGGTAGAGGCCGGGGTACTCGTCGCGGATGGAGTAGAAGCGGTACTGCGGCGCGGTACGGCGCTCGCCGACCAGCGGGACGCCCTCGATGTGCCGGTGCACGGGACCACCTCGCATCCCGCCGCCGTTCAGGAACATCAGGGCCATCCGCGCCTCCGCCCGGTCCGGGCCGCCACCGGCCCCGCGCCCTTGATCGTTCCCCAGCGCGCGGCAGGCCGACGCATCGCAATGGCATTTGCCTCCCGCCGGCGACGCGGCAGCGGAAACTCCACCCGGTCATGAGCGGGTGGAGTTTCCCGGGACGCTCCCGCACGGCGGGAGCTGGAAGGGAGTCCGGGCTACGCCGCGATCGTGGCCTTGACGGGTTCGGCGGCAACGAGGCTCTCGCGATGCCGCGCCGTGATAGCCAGCGCGGTGACGGCTCCGAGCAGCGAGAGTATGGCCGCGACGGTCATGGCGGCCCGGAAGCCGATGGTGACGCTTACGGGTGAGCCAAGATGCCCGTGTGCGGCGAAGACCGAGCTCGCGATCGCGATCGCGAAGACCGCCCCGAAACGCTGCATCATGTTGTTGATGCCTGAGGCCTTGCCCATCTCGTCCGGGGCGACAGACCCCAGGACCGCAGTCGGCACGGTCGGCAGGGCCATCGAAATGCCGATGCCCGCCACGAGCAGCGCGAGCACCAAGCCAAGGGTGGCGCTGCTGGCCGACGTCGTAAGAGCGACCCAGCCGAACCCGGCCGCCTGAAGGAGCAGCCCGGCCACGATCACCTGACGCCGCCCGATCCGGTCCGAGAGTGCCCCCGCCACCGGGGAGATGATCATGGGAGTCGCCAGCCACGGCAGTAGCCGCACGCCGGTGGCCAGCGGTGAGTAGCCCCGCGCGAATTGGAAGTACTGGGCGACGAAGAAACCGGCGGCGAAGACCGACCCGGACATGAGGAACGCGGTCGCGTTCCCGGCCGCGAATTCCCGGACCCGGAGCAGCCGCAGCGGCAGCATGGGCTCGGGTGCCCGGTTCTCCCATGCGAAGAAGGCCCCCAGGAAGGCGGCCCCCAGAGCCAGGGTGGTAACGATCTCGGCACTGCCCCAGGCCGCCTGGCCCGTACGCACCAGCCCCCAGACGAGGCTGACCACCCCGGCCGAGATCAGTGCCACCCCCGGCAGGTCGAGACGCGCCGCGACACCCCGGGTTTCCGGCAGGAACCGCAGGGAAAGCAGGCCGACGGCCACGCCGATCGGGACGTTGATCCAGAAAATCCAGTGCCAGTCAAGTCCCTCCGTGACCGCGCCACCGACCAGCGGGCCGATCGCCACCGCGAGGCCGGCCAGGCCACCGTAGATGCCGACGATCGCGCCGCGGCGCTGGACGGGAAAAGCCGCCGTCAGGATCGTCAGGCTGAGCGGCAGGACGGCGGCGCCGCCGAGCCCCTGTACCGCGCGCGCCGCGATCAGGGTGGATGCGCTGGGGGCCACCGCGCAGACGGCTGAGGCCAGGGTGAACATGGCCAGGCCCAGCGTGAAAATTCTGCGGCGGCCGAGCCGGTCGCCGAGCGCGGCGGCGGTGATGATGCCCGCCGCGAACGCGATGCCGTAGGAGTTCACCGTCCACTGCAGGGTCGGCAAACCCACGTGCAGATCACGTTGCATCCGCGGCAGCGCGGTGATCACGACCAGCGAATCCAGTACCACCATGAAGTACGCCGCTGAGGTGAGGCCGAGGATCCAGCCGGGCCGGAAATGCCTCGCGGGCACATGCATGTTCATTGTTCAGCTCCTCTATTGCTTGCCTGCCAACCCGGCCCGGGGGGCCGGTGTCACGTCTCGAAGGGGCAGACACACGCGTCCCGGCAAATTGGGCGGGACGGAGCCGCCCATTGCGGCCGCCGGCTGGGGTCAGTAAGGGTGAGCGCAGCGCAGGTGAAAGAGGGGAGCGAATCGTGCCCGTATCCGCGGACCTGATGACCCGCGCCCAGGCGGGGGATGGTGATGCGTTTGGCCAGCTCATCGACCCCTATCGGCGCGAGCTGGAGGTGCACTGTTACCGGATTCTCGGATCCGCGCAGGATGCCGAGGACGCGCTGCAGGAAACTCTGCTGGCCGCCTGGCGGGGCCTCAGTGCCTTCGAGGGACGTTCTTCGATCCGCACCTGGCTGTACCGGGTCGCCACCAGCCGCTGCCTGAACGCCCTGCGATCCGGCCGCCGGCGCCAGCGGCCGGCTTCACCACCGCCCGGGCTTGACCTCCCCGAGCCCACCCGCCTGGGCGAAGTGATCTGGCTTCAGCCCTGCCCCGATGTCTTCCTGGAAGGAATCGTCGACGGCAGTCCCGGCCCGGAGGCCCGGTACGAAGCCAGGGAAGCGATTTCGCTGGCCTTCATCACCGCCCTGCAGTTGCTGCCGCCCCGCCAGCGCGCCGCGCTCATCTTGCGCGACGTCCTCGGCTTTCACGCCAGCGAGACAGCCCAGATCCTCGATGTCAGCCAGGAGTCGGTCAACAGCGCGCTCAAGCGGGCCCGCGCCGCCGTGCAGCGCCGTTTCCCGAGGCCGGCGGAGCAGGGACCACCCCCGCTGCCGGATTCGCCCCGTGAGCGGGCACTCGTCGAACGGTTCACCCTGGCCTTCGAGGCCGGGGACGTGGACGGCGTGGTCGCCCTGATGACCGACGACGTGTGGATGGCCATGCCACCCATGCCGCTGGAGTACCAGGGCCGCGCGCTGGCGGCCCAGTTCCTCACCACCATCCGGCAGGGCCGGAGCTTCCGGCTGGTCGCGACCCGGGCCAACGGCCAGCCCGCCTTCGGCGTCTATCTGCATGATCAGGAGACCGGACTCGCGCACGCCAACGGCATGTTTGTCCTCACTATGGCGGGGACCAGCATAAGCGCCCTCACCCGGTTCGACAGCACCGTTCTCCCCCGCTTCGGCCTGCCGCGGACGCTGCCTAGCTGACCACTCCAGGTCTGGCCCAGGCGGCGCTCATCGCGGGGGCCGCTGGCCGTAGCTCGCGACCTTCGCCACCACGCGGTCGATCTCGTCTGGGGGCAGCAGGCGCGGCGTACCGGCCGAGGCCGCCCGCAGGTACACGTCGCACAGCCATTCCAGGTAGACGGCGCGGCTGCAGGCCGTTCCCAGGTCGGGGCCGATCGTGACCGCGCCGTGGTTGGCCATCAGGCAGCCGGTGCGCCCGCGCAGCGCGGCCACGACGTTCGCGGCCAGCTCGTCCGTGCCGTAGGTGGCATACGGTGCGACGGCGACCGGGCCGCCGAAGAGAGCCACGTAGTAGTGCACCGCCGGTATCTCGTCCACCAGCGCGGAGACCGCGGTCGCGGCGGGGGAGTGGGTGTGCACGATCGCGGCGGCGCCGGTCGCCACGTACACGCTGAGGTGCAGTGGCAGCTCGCTGGTCGGCTGCAGCGGAGCCTCCACCGGTGAGCCGTCCAGCCGGTGCACCCCGACCAGCCCGGCCGTCAGCGCCGCGTAATCCAGGCCGCTCGGCGTTACCGCGACCAGGTTGCCGTCGCGCGCGCTGACGTTGCCGGACGTTCCGGGGATGAGGCCGGCCGCGGTGAGCTGGCCGCATACCGCGGTGACCTCTGCGCGCAGCTCGCCGAGCAGCATCGCGCCCTCCTCCCTCGGGTAGCTTCACTCGTATGCAATCCGGTTCCGCTCGCCCCGGCGGAGCGCTGGAGGTCCTCGGCTGGCGGGACGGGCACATCGTCGCCATCGACCAGACCGCGCTCCCGCACGAGGTCCGCCTGCTTCATCTCACCACGGTCGACGAGCTGGTGGACGCGATCACCCGGCTGGCCATCCGCGGCGCGCCGTTGCTCGGCGCCGCGGGCGCGCTCGGGGTCGCCCTGGCCGTCCGGCAGGCCGCCGAGCACGGCTGGGACGAGGCGCAGCTCGCCGCGGTGGTCAAACGCATCGGGGATGCCCGCCCGACCGCCGTGAACCTGCGCCGCGAGGCCGAGGCGACCGCGGCTGTGATCCCCGACGGGGTGACCGCGGTGGAGGAGGCGGCGCTGGCCACGGTGGCCGCGACCGTTTCCGCGACCCACCGGATGAGCGAGCGCGGGGCCCGCTACCTGCTCCAGGCGTGCGGCCCGGAACCGCTCCGGATCGGGACGCACTGCAACACCGGCAGCCTCGCCTGCCTGGGCTGGGGCACCGCGCTCGGCGTGATCAGGGCGCTGAACGACGACCGGGCCGTCCGGCACGTCATCGTGGACGAGACCCGGCCGCTGCTGCAGGGGGCCCGGCTGACCTGCTGGGAGCTCGGCCAGCTCGGCATCGAGCATTACCTGATCCCGGACGCCGCCGGACCGTACCTGATCAGCCGGGGGCTGATCGACGCGATCGTGGTGGGGGCCGACCGGATCGCGGCCAACGGCGACGTGGCCAACAAGATCGGCACCTACAGCCTCGCCCTGGCCGCCCGGCACGCCCGCATCCCGTTCCTGGTCGCGGTGCCCGAGTCGACCATCGACCCGGCCACCCCCGACGGCGGCCAGATCCCCGTGGAACAGCGCGCCGAAAACGAGGTCACCCACGTGCGAGGTGTCCCGGTCGCCCCGGAGGGGACCCGGGCCCTGAACTATGCCTTCGACGTCACCCCCGCCGAGCTCGTCACCGCCGTCGTCACCGAGGACCGCCTCATCACCTCCTGGTGAGCAGCTTCACGAATTCCCCGAGGTCGCTGGTCTGAATGCCGGCCAGGGCTCGTGTGCCATCTTGGAAAATCCGCTCACAGCAGGATTGCCGCCGTTCTCTGCTGTGCCCGCGCGCGGCCACCCGATAGGTAATACGCGCCGTGGCGGGAGTGACGATATCGACCTCGGGATTGACGTTGTACCATATCCCGCCCTGGTCCTGATACTTTTCTCCGGCCACGTGGAATGTGTGGATCAAGAGCCGGATGGGCGTGAACCCGGCGCTGCCGTGACGGGCTGGGACCTTGGGAAGACGGCGTAACCGGAACCCTCCCCACGTGCCGCGATCACTGTGCATACTGACAAAGTCGGTGACCACGGATGCCCCACTCAAAGGCCGGCTGGTGGCTGATTTGACCACGGCCGGTCTCGATTTAGAAAAAATCTGGGACCTGTGTGAACCGTTCAGCAGAGACACGTCGTATGGGTGTGTGGGGGGACTGACGGTGTCAGTGACCGACGCTGCGGACTGGCCCGCAGCCGAGGAGACGAGTCTGGTCGCGCAGATCGCTGCTGGGGATGTCGGAGTCCCGGTGGCCAAGCTCTACCGGAGGTATGGCAAACGGCTTTATCGCTTCGGAATACAGCAGCTCGGCAATGAGGGCCTGGCCGAGGAGATGGTTCAGGAGACGTTCGTGAGGCTATGGCGCACCGCAGACAGGTTCGACCCTGAAAAGGCCAGCGTTGGCACCTACCTGTATGTCATCGCCCGGAGCGTTGCCGCGGACGTCCGCAAGCGCCCGTCGTCCCGCCCGCTGATGCCGGTCGACGACGCAGCCGTGCCGCCCATTCCCGATAACGTTGATCGAATCCTCGACAGCATGGTTGTCCGGGAAGCTCTGGACACACTCGGGCGGGCGCACGCCGATGTGATCCGCCTCGCCCAGGAGGAAGGGCTCACGCAATCACAGATTGCCGATCGCCTCGGGTTGCCGCTGGGCACGGTCAAGACCCGGACCTTTCACGGAATGCGGGCCCTGCGCACCGCTCTGATCGAGCGAGGCTTCCATGCCGTATGACGCCGGGCACGCGCTCCAGCATCCGGAGGCCGCCGCATGGGCTCTAACCGCCCTGGACCCCGACGACGTGGCTGCGTTCGAGGAGCACCTTCGGTCCTGCGAGCAATGCCAGGAACAGGTGGCCGAGTTCGCTCCGGTAGCCCGGAGCCTCGCCCTGGCCGCACCGGCGGACATCCCGCCCCCTGGCCTTCTGAACACGACCCTGGCCGCCGTTCGCTATGCCGCTGAGACGGAGAGCCGGACCGACGGCGAGCCGGAGCCGGACCCCAAGGCGGAACCCGAGCCGCGGGCCAGGCCTCCATCCACCCGCTGCCAGACCGCCGGCGACTGAGCCCGGCGCCTCGGCCCCGGTCGTTGCCTTTCCCTGGTGGCGCCGCCATCGAGGCCGCCTGGCAGGTGCAGTGGCCGTTGCTGCCATCATCATCGTCGCCGCCATCCTGGTCGTGTCTGGCCTGGGCCGAGGACCGGCCACCGGGGCCCAGGGCGCGGTCGTGATCCCGCTCCACGCCACCACGGCCGCCAACGTGAACGGCGTCGGAACAGCTACCGGACGAGCGACGGCCCGGCAAGCCGGTGAAAGCTGGACCTACGTCTTGACCGTGCATGGCCTCAAGCCACTTCCTGGCAACGACTTCTATGAGTGCTGGTATGCCGCTCCCGGCAGCACTCAGCGCCACCCCATCCTGGCCAGCGGCGGCTCGTTCGTGGTGGACAGTTCAGGATCGGCCACCGTCACGATGACAAGCGGAGTCGACCCCCGGCAGTTCCGCACGATGGAGATCACACACGAGTCGCCGGGCGACGGCGCCGTGCGCGGAGCGATCCTTCTCATTGGCCGGTCGACGGCATAGCCGCACCCGGGCCAGCGACCCCGCCCGCCAGATCCGCAAAGCCATACGCCGGAGCGTACTAGGACCGCCTGGCCTGCGGCGTCGCTCGTTAACGTTCCCGGGACCGGGTAGTTAGGCAGCACAGTGGCCGGGTAGACGCAATCGGTAAGTGATGCCGGCGTAGTCCGGAGACGACGAGCGAGGAGGGGCGCCGTGAGGCTGTCGAGACGAGACACGTCTCCGCCGCGGGAAGAAGAGCGGCCGGGAAACGGAACGGTCCCGCAGCAGGCCGATGCGCCGCCGGCCGAGGACCGGGCAGCCGACGACCCGTCGGCCGAGGCCATCCCGCCGGTGCGCGACATGGAAGGCGGCCCGGACAGCCCGCTGGAGATCGGCAAGACCGGCTGGCTGAACACCTTCAAGCGCGCGGCCAAGAAGTTCTCCAAGGACCGCTGCTCGATGGCCGCGGGCAGCCTGGCCTACCACTGGTTCCTGGCCCTGTTCCCGGCCCTGATCGCGCTGCTGGGGCTGGTCAGCCTGCTCCACCTGGACCCGGCCCAGGTGACCAAACTGGTCAATGGCCTCAGTAAGGCCCTGCCGGGCAGCGCCTCGCAGGTGTTCACCACCGCCGTCACCTCCGCGACGACGCACGGCTCCGGTTCCCTGGTCACCGTGATCGTCGGCCTTCTCGTCGCGGTGTGGGCCGCCTCCGGCGGCATGGTGGCGCTGGAGACCGCGCTCGACGTCGCCTACGAGGTCCAGACGAACGCGAAGTTCGCCAAGAAGCGGGTCAAGGCGCTCATTCTCATGGTCTGCACGGTGGTGTTCGGCGGGATCGCGTCGATCTTCATCGTCGAGGGCGGCCCGCTGGGGACCGGGATCGAGTCGCACCTGCCGGTACACGGCACCGCGTTCCTCGTGGTCTGGAACATCGTGCGCTGGGCGATCACGATCATCCTGGTCTCGCTGCTGTTCTCCTGCTACTACTACTTCGGCCCCAACCGGGAGACGCCGAAGTGGCAGTGGGTCAGCCCGGGCGGCGTCATCGGCACGATCATCTTCCTGGCCGCCTCTCTGGGGTTCTCCTTCTATGTGGCGAAGACGGGCGGCGCCTCCTACACCAAAACCTACGGCGCGCTGGCCGGGGTCGTCCTGCTGATGTTCTGGCTGTACCTGACGGGCATCGCGATTCTGTTCGGCGGGGAGATCAACGCCGAGGTTGAACGGGAGGCCGCCGCGCAGGCAGGCCATCCGGGAGCGCAGGCCAGCGCCCAGACCGTGGAGCAGGGCTCCGCGTCCCCCAGCTCGAACCGCGCCTCGAGCTAGCGGCCTGGTCAGCTCTGGCCGCAGCTCGTCCCGGTGAGCTCAGCCAGCCGGGGCGGGTCGGCGCCCGCCCGCCCGCAGGTGAGCGCCGACACCGCGATCGCGTCGTCCAGCGCCGCCGACAGCTCTCCGGCCGTGCACCCGGCCAGCCGGGCCGGAGTGTGCCACTGCCGCCGCATGAGCGAGGCCAGCAGGCCGGAGGTGAACGAGTCGCCGGCCCCCACGGTGTCCACGACCTCCACCTTCGGCGCCGGGCGGTGCACGGGCGGTCCCGGGGCGATGAAGGCGTCCGCGCCGTTGCCGCCGTCGGTGATCACCGCGAGCGTCACCCCCAGCTGGAACCATTGCCGCGCGACGTCTTCCGGCGCCTGGCCGGGATACAGCCACGCGAGATCCTCCGCGCTGGCCTTGGCCACGTGCGCGAACCGGAGCGCGCGCTCGACCATCCGCCGGGCCTGGTCACGGTCTCCCAGCAGGCTGGGCCGGATGTTGGGGTCGTAGCTGACCAGCACGTCGCCGCGGTCACGCATCCGGCGCGCGAGCTCGATGACGCGGGCCGCGCCGGGGGAGGTCCACGACGCGATCGACCCGAAGTGCAGGACCGCAGTGCTACCGGGTATGTGCCTGGTCTCCTCGGCCGTCCACTGCCAGTCGGCCGTGCCGTCGAAGTAGAAGTCGTACGCGGCCGTGCGGTTGGCGTCCAGGGAGACGACGGCCAGGGTGGTCGGCTCGCGCGCGTGCGGTGCCGCGTCCAGGTCGATGCCCTCGGCGACGGCGCGATCCCGCAGGATATGGCCGAACGCGTTGTCGCCCAGGCGCGCCATCAGCGTCGTGTTCTGCCCGAGGCGGGCCAGGCCGATGGCCACGTTGAACGGGCTTCCCCCCGGGGTTGCGGTGTACGCCAGCGGCGCATCCCCCGGAACGAGGTCGATGAGGGCCTCCCCGATGACGGTCACCTTCGGGTTCTGCATTCCGGCCTCCCGCGCCCTGCTCATGCCGAGTCACCCTACTGTGGCTGGAGGTGCCCTACTGCGGCGGGTTCAGCGGCGGGTTCAGCTGCCGGGGCCCTTCGCCGTCGCGGTGGGTGAGCGGGTTGTTCAGCTGCCCGGCGTCCAGTTGCCCGGGGTCCAGTTGCCCGGGGTCCAGTGGCCCCGTGTTCAATTGCACCGGTCCGCCGTCGCCGAAGGTGAGCGGGATCTCGGCCGAGTCGGTGAGCCGGAGCTTGCGCCGCGCCCGCTGGTAGAACGTGGTCCGGCCGAGCCGGATGACCCGTGCGGCGTCCGGCCGGGCTCGCATCGCCACCCGGTCGCCGGGCTCGCTGTACCCCTCGACCAGGCCGTCGACCTCGATGGCCAGCCGTCCGCTGGTCGGCAGCATGTCCAGCTCCACCGTCTCATCGACGGACAGCACGAAGCCGCGGTTGTACGCCGAATGCGGCGCGGCGGGCGTCACCAGGAGCGCCTCGACGGCGGGCTGGACGATCGGGCCGCCGGCCGAGAAACTGTAGGCCGTGGAGCCGGTCGGGGTGGCCACGATCACGGCGTCCGCGGCGTAGCTGACGAACGGCTGGCCGCTTACGTTCACGGACACGACGGCCGATGGGTTTCCCGGGACCCGGACCACGGCGACGTCGTTGAAGGCGGTGACGGTCTGCCCGCTGAACGTGGCGTCGATCGCGAGCCGGGGCTCGATGGTGAACTCGTGGCTGTCGATGGCGGACAGGGCATCGGGCAGGTCGGGCACGTCGACCTCGGCCAGGAAGCCGAGCTTGCCCAGGTTGACCCCGAGCACCGTGGTTTTCTGGCCGTCGGCCAGCCGCATCGCCCGCAGCATCGTCCCGTCGCCGCCCAGGCTCACGATCAGGTCCACGCGCCGGCCCAGATCCCGGTCACTGACCGGCAGCGCCGCGCAGTTCAGCCGGACGATCTCGTTCGCGATGCCGTAGACGGAGATGCCCCGCTTCTCCGCCCAGTCGAGCACCGCGCCGACGGCCTCCGCGGAATCCCGCTGCGGATGCAGCACCAGTCCCACCGAATGCATGAAGCGCGCCTTTCGCTCGTGTGCGCCTGTCCCTGCGGCGGGCCTGCCGTCACAGGCCGTACGCCTCCAGCAGGCGCAGCCATATCTCACTCATCGTCGGATACGAGGGGACCGCGTGCCAGAGCTGAGTCTATCGATGGGCCTCCGGCGGCCCGTGGACCGCTGCCCGGGCGCGCCGCACCCGCGATCGCAAGGTAAAACAACAGGTGAAACCCGCGGATATCACCGTCTCCGGGTCTTCGGCCCGGCCGTGCTGATGTGATCTCCTAGGGGAATGACGAGCCACGCCCTGCCCGAGCCGCGCGCTCTCCCCTACCCGTTCTCGGACAAGCCCGAGGACCTTGCCGTCCTCGCCGGGATGAAGGTCGTCGACGACGATGACGACGACCCCATCCTGTTCTGGCCGGACGGCCGCCCGGTAGACACCTGGCGCGAGGACTACCCGTACGACGAGCGGCTGCCCCGGCCCGAGTACGAGCACACCAAGCGACTGCTCCAGATCGAGCTGGTCAAGATGCAGAACTGGATCAAGGAGACCGGGCAGAAGCTGGTCATCGTCTTCGAGGGCCGGGATGCGGCCGGCAAGGGCGGCACGATCAAGCGCTTCCAGGAGCATCTCAACCCGCGCGGCGCGCCCGTGGTCGCGCTGGAGAAGCCGAGCGAGCGGGAGCGGACCCAGTGGTACTTCCAGCGGTACGTGATCCACCTCCCGGCGGCCGGTGAGATGGTCATGTTCGACCGCTCCTGGTACAACCGGGCCGGGGTCGAGCGCGTGATGGGCTTCTGCACGGAGGACGAGTACCTGGAGTTCATGCGGCAGGCGCCGGACGTGGAGCGCATGATCGTCCGGTCGGACATCCGCCTGACCAAGTTCTGGTTCTCGGTGTCCCAGAGTGAGCAGCTGACCCGGTTCATCATCCGCCAGATCGACCCCGTCCGGCAGTGGAAGCTCAGCCCGATGGACCTCCAGTCCCTCGACAAGTGGGACGACTATACGGAAGCCAAGGAGGCCATGTTCTTTTACACCGACAAGCCGGCCGCGCCGTGGACGGTGGTCAAGAGCAACGACAAGAAGCGTGCCCGGCTGGAGGCGATGCGGCACGTCCTGGCCCAGTTCGATTACCCGGGCAAGGACTTCAAGCTGGTCGGATCGCCCGACGAAAAGATCATCGGGCCGCCCGCGCTGCTGTCCGAGCGGAAGTTCACGGATCCCTTCCCGCAGCTGTAGCCGTGGGCGCCACGCTGGAGGAGCGGTTTGAGGTCCTGATCGACGAACTGCTCGGTGTTCCCGGGGTGACACCCCCGCAGGGCGGCCGTGGCTTCGGCCGCAGCGCGCTCCGCATCGACAACAAGATCTTCGCCATGCTGGTCCGCGGCCGGCTGGTGCTGAAGCTGCCCCGGGCGCGCGTGGACGCCCTTATTGCCGCCGGGGAGGGAATTCGGTTCGACGCCAACAAAGGCACTCCGATGAAGGAGTGGCTCAGCCTGGACCCGGCGTCCGCACTGCCCTGGTGCCCACTCGCGCGGGAGGCACTGGACTTTGTTCGCGGTGGCAGCTAATGACGCGGATTGGCCAGGCGCCGGCTTGTTGATTCGGCCTGTCGACCGGGCACGTTAACCCAGTCGTCCGGACCTGTTCGGCAGGCCGTTGACCAATCGCCCCGGTCCGCCCACAAGCCCCTGACCCGCGCGTTCCTCAGCTAATTCTCGGCTGCTGTTTACCTGATCGAAACACCCGGTGACCTACCGTCAATAAACGGTGCATAGGCTCTGCTATCCGCTCCGGCAGGCTGCTGGGAGCGAGTACGACGTACTAAATAGATCAGGCTAGTCGAGGTCTCCCCGCTGGACTTATCCCATCCGCGGGCCTGAACGAAAGTCGTACATGAACATTACTGTGTGGGAATGGTTTGAGCAGCGCTCATTTCACTTCCGTGACTTCCAGAATCTCGCCGAAGGCGGCGCGACGAGGAACCCGCTCACTACGACACTGGTGCTGCCTACCCGCAACGTGGCGGACACCATCGGCCCGATCCTGGACACGGTCGCCCGGCTGAACGAACGCACCGGGCTGATCGAGCAGGTCGTGGTCGTCGACGCCGACTCGGCCGACGGGACGGCGGACATCGCCCGCGCCCATGGCGCGGAGGTGTACTCGGAAAACGAACTGCTCCCGGAGTACGGGGGAGCCCACGGCAAGGGCGACGCCATGTGGCGCAGCCTGTCGGTGGCCCGTGGCAACATCGTCATGTTCGCCGACGCCGACTCCACCGATTTCCAGGAGCATTTCATCTACGGCACGCTCGGGCCGCTGCTCACCGATCCGGGCATCCAGTTCAGCAAGGCGGCGTACCGGCGCCCGTTCACCTCCGGCGGCAAGTCGGTCGTCGACGGCGGCGGCCGGGTCACCGAGCTGATGGCCAAGCCCCTGCTGAACCTCTACTACCCGGAGCTGGCCGGGTTCGTGCAGCCGCTCGCGGGGGAGTTCGCCGCCCACCGCGAGCTGCTCTGCCGCATCCCGTTCGTGACCGGCTACGGGGTCGAGATCGCGATGATGATCGACGTGCTCACCGAGGCGGGCCTGCCCGCGATGGCGCAGGTCGACCTGGAGTACCGGCAGAACCGGCACCAGGCGCTGTGGGACCTGACCCGGATGAGCTCCGCGGTCCTGCGCGCGCTGAGCCGGCGGGTGGACGTGAGCGAACGGGAGCGGATTCCGTACGCGCCGGAGGATGTGCTGGCCCTGCCTCGGCCGGATATCTACCTGCACGCGGTCGCCACCGAGAACGGGCTCCGGCTGGACGAGCACCTCAACGAGCAGCTCGAACGGCCCGCGCTCACCCATGTCCTGTCGTCCGCCCAGGAGCGGGACACGGTCGCCTGAGACCGCTGGCAGAACCCGTGCGGGCCGGGCGGCCCGGCCCGCACGGGCCGCCCGGCCCGCGATCAGCTCAGCGGCGGCCGGCCCACGTCCAGGCGTAGCCGCCGTCGTCGGCGGCCGTGCCGCCCTCGCCGAGTTCCAGCGGGCGGAACGTGTCCACCATGACCGCGAGCTCGTCGAAGTACTCCGCGCCCAGGCTGCGCTCGATCGCGCTCGGCTGGGGGCCGTGACTGTGCCCGCCCGGATGCAGGCTTACCGACCCCGGGCTGATACCTGAGCCCTTGCGGGCCTCGTAGTCCCCGCCGCAGTAGAACATCACCTCGTCGGAGTCCACGTTCGAGTGGAAGTACGGTACCGGCACGGACAGCGGGTGGTAATCGACCTTACGCGGCACGAAGTTGCAGATCACGAAGCCGTCGCCCTCGAATACCTGGTGCACGGGCGGCGGCTGGTGCACCCGGCCGGTGATCGGCTCGAAGTCCCCGACGTTGAACGTGTACGGGTAGAGGCAGCCGTCCCAGCCCACGACGTCGAACGGGTGAGTCGCGTAGACGTACCGGGTCCCCACGATCGCGCCGCGCGACCGGTGCTTGACCAGCACGTCCACGTCGGTGCCCGTCTCACGTACCGGCCCGCCCGGTCCGTGCAGGTCCCGCTCGCAGTAGGGGGCGTGCTCCAGGAACTGCCCGTACCGGGACAGGTAGCGCTTGGGCGGCGCGATGTGCGAGTTCGCCTCGATCACGTAGCAGCGCAGCGGACCGGGGCCGTCCGGGAGCCAGCGGTGCGTGGTCGACCGGGGCAGGATCACGTAGTCGCCCGCCCGGACCGCCAATGCGCCGAACACCGTCTCCACGGTGCCCGCGCCCGCCTCGACGTATACGCACTCGTCCCCGGCCGCGTTCCGGTACAGCGGCGAGGCTTCCCCAGCCACCACGTAGGAGATCCGCACCTCGGCGTTCCCCAGCACCAGCCGCCGCCCGGTGACCGGGTCCACGGCCTTCCAGTCCTGGGCCGGGAACAGGTCGTGCAGCTTCAGGTGCCGCGGCTTGAGCGGGTGGTTCGGGGTGGTGCCCAGGTCACCCGGCTCCCACGTCATCGCGTCCACGATCGCTGACGGCACCCCGGTGTGGTAGAGCAGCGAGGAGTCCGAGCTGAACCCCTCCTCGCCCATCAGCTCCTCGTAGTACAGCCCCCCGTCCGGGCGCCGGTGCTGGGTGTGCCGCTTGGGCGGGATGTCACCGCAACGGCGGTAGTGCGCCATCAGAGGTTGCCCCGCTTTTCCTGCTCGCGCTCGATCGCCTCGAACAGCGCCTGGAAATTGCCCTTGCCGAAGCCGAGCGACCCGTGCCGCTCGATGAACTCGAAGAAGACCGTGGGCCGGTCGCCGATCGGCTTGGTGAAGATCTGCAGCAGGTAACCGTCCTCGTCCCGGTCGACCAGGATGCCGCGGGACTGCAGTTCCCCGACCGGGACCCGGACGTTGCCGATCCGGGCCCGCAGGGCGGGATCGGTGTAGTAGGAGTCCGGGGTGTCGAGGAACTCGATGCCTCCTGGCGCGCAGCCCGTCGACGGTGGCGATGATGTCGTTCGTGGCCAGCGCCAGGTGCTGCGCGCCGGCGCCCTGGTAGAACTCCAGGTACTCGTCGATCTGCGACTTGCGCTTGCCAACGGCCGGCTCGTTGAGCGGGAACTTCACCCGGTGGTTGCCGTTCGCCACCACCTTGCTCATCAGCGCCGAATATTCGGTCGCGATGTCGCCGCCCACGAACTCGGCCATGTTCACGAAGCCCATGACCCGGTGATAGAAGCCGACCCACTCGTCCATCTGGCCGAGCTCCACGTTGCCGACCACGTGATCCAGCGCCTGGAAGTACCGCTTCGGCGTGCCTGCCGAGCCCACGGGCCGGATGGCCGCCGAGTGCCGCGTCACGTAGCCGGGCAGGTAGGGGCCGTGGTAGCGGGACCGGTCGATGAGGCTATGCCGGGTGTCGCCGTAGGCCGCGATCGATGCCCGCCGCACGGTGCCGTTTTCGTCGCTCACGTCGTGCGGCGCTTCCAGCACCGTGGCGCCCGCGCGGCGCGCGTGCGCCACGCACCGGTCGACATCGGGCACCTCCAGCGCGATGTCGATGATGCCGTCGCCGTGCCGCCGGTGATGGTCCGCGACCGGGCTGGCGGGGGAGACCGCGCCCTTCAGCACGAACCGGACGGCCCCGCTGCGCAGCACGTACGCATGATGGTCCCGGTTGCCGGTCTCCGGCCCGGAGTAGGCGACCAGCTCCATGCCCAGGGCGAGCTGGTAGTACAGCGCGGCCTGGGTGGCGTTGCCCACCGCCCAGACCACGGCGTCCCAGCCGGTCACCGGGAACGGGTCCCGGGCGGCGTCGTAGCTGACGAGCCCGACGAGCTGCCGGAGCTGGTCCACGTCAAGGTCGGCGAGCTGTTCCTGGCTGGTCAGGATCTGGTCGATGCTCACGGCTTGCCTCCTCGGGCTGGGCTGGCCTGCGGCACAGCCCCCCGCGCCGTTGCGGGGGGCCGCCGTGAGGCCATCACAACCCGCCGGGACTTAGCTGCGCAAGCAGGCCGCCCAGGACTGCACATGTTGGTCAACTTGCCGGGTAGGACGGCATAATAACTAGGCAAATTGCTCACCTGCTCTGAGCGGAGGCGGAATGAGCGACGAACCCGTGCTCGACGCCCTCGACCTGGCCCTGCTGACCGCGATGCGGCAGAGCCCGCGCGCGGGCATCCTGGAACTGTCGCGCACGGTCAAGGTGGCCCGCGCGACCGTGCAGTCCCGGCTGGACCGGATGGAGCGCGCCGGGGTGATCACCGGCTACGGCCCCGACCTGGACGTCGCCGCCGCAGGCTACGGCGTGCAGGCGTTCGTGACCCTGGAGATCGCGCAGGGTTCGCTGGACAAGCTGCACCGCGACCTGTCGGCGATCCCGGGCGTGCTCGAGGCGTACGCGACGACGGGGACCGGGGACGTGCTGTGCCGGGTGGCGGCCGCGTCGAACGCGCAGCTTCAGCAGACCCTGCTGCAGCTCAACGGCTCGCCCTGGGTGACCCGCTCCACCAGCGCGGTCCTGCTGTCCACAGTGGTCGCTCCCCGGGAGATGCCGTTGCTGGCGTCACGCCCGCGCGCGTCCGCTACCAGGGCCCCCGCGTTCCGCGCCACGGGGACGTGAGGAAGCCGCGCTCCGGCCCGCCGTCATCGAAGCCCAGCTTGCCGTCATGGGGACAGCGTGCCCTCGCACCGCGGACCCTCAGCAACCGCGATAACGGGCCCGCCCCGGGCCGTTACGCGCGCCGGGCCTCGCCCGGTGCCGTCGGCCCCGGCGTCACGTTCGTCGGCCCGCCGCGGCGCGCGGAGTCAAACTCACCGGTGCCGTCTGGCTCTGCGTGCGACGCGTCCTGCGGGTACGAGATCACGCCATCGACCGGCACAACCTCGGGGCGACCAGCGGGCCCGAGGTTCATCTGCTTCATCTTCAGGAAGCGGATTATGTCCTGCCGCCCGCCGGCGACGGCGGCGCCCAGCGCTACCGGGACCACTAGCCACAGCGCTCTGCGGATCATCTCGTTCCTCCCCCTTGCGAGGGCCGCCCGCCGTCACGGTCACTGGGCGTGGAGCGGACCGTGATCATCGGGCGGTCTCATGCCTCCTTCCCGGCTGGGACGGGAGTTAAGCGCGATGCGCCCCACCATTTGCGCGGCCGCCGCGCTCGTTGGCGGTACCCGATCAGCAACGGTGCCCGCCCGGGAGACAATCCTGCTATGACGTCATCCCGCCCGGCGTCGCCTCTGCTGTCCGGGGTGACCGCGTGGGCCCGGAACCTGACCCCGCTGCGCCAGTTCCTCCGGACCGAGACCGGCAGCGCCGCGGTCCTGCTCGCGGCGACCGTGGCCGCCCTGGCCTGGGCGAACGTAGACGCGCAGTCGTACCAGGCGGTCTGGGGGACCGTGCTGTCGTTCCACCTCGGCCGGGCGGAGCTGTCCGCGGACCTGCACACCTGGGTGAACTCCGGGCTGATGACGTTCTTCTTCCTGGTGGTCGCGGTGGAGGCGCGCCGCGAGTTCGACATGGGCGAGCTGCGCCAGCGGAGCCGGATCACCCTGCCCCTGGTGGCCGGGACCGGCGGGATGATCGTGCCGGTCGCCATCTACCTCGCCTTCAACGCCGGGAAATCGTCGGCGCACGGCTGGGGCGTGGCCATGTCCACCGACACGGCGTTCGCGCTGGGCGCGCTCGCCCTGGTCGGCCGGCGGCTGCCGGACCGGGTCCGCACCTACCTGCTCACCTTCTCGGTGGTCGACGACCTGGCCGGCATCCTGGTCATCGCCGTCGTCTACAGCGGCCACGTCCGGCTGACGCCGCTGCTGGCCAGCGCCGGCTTCCTCGCCCTCGCCGCGGTGGCCCGGCTGCGGCGCGTGCGGTACGGGCCGGTCTACCTCGCGCTCGGGCTGGCGGCGTGGATCGCGGTGTACTCCTCCGGCGTGGATCCCGTCGTGGTCGGCCTGGTGATGGGCCTGCTCGCCTACGCCAATCCGGCCAGCCGGGACGACCTGGAGCAGGCCACGGACTTGTTCCGGCTGTTCCGCGAGCAGCCCACAGCCGAGCTCGCCCAGGCCGCCGAGGAGGGAGTACGGACCGCGATCTCCCCCAACGACCGGCTGCAGCGGATCTTCCACCCGTGGAGCAGTTACGTCATCGTGCCGCTGTTCGCCCTGGCCAACGCCGGGGTGGTGATCAGCGGCGGCTTCCTCGCCCAGGCTTACTCCTCGCCCGTGACGCTGGGCATTCTCGCCGGCTACCTGGCCGGCAAGCCGGCCGGGACGGTCGGGGGCGCCTGGCTGGTCACCCGGCTCAGCCACGGGCGCATCCGGCCGCCGATCGGGTGGGCCGCGGTGACGGGGGCCGGCGTTATCGCCGGCATCGGCTTCACCGTGTCGCTGCTGATCGCCTCGCTCGCCTTCCGCGGGACCGAGCTTCAGGAGGCCAAGGTCGGCGTGCTGTCGGCCGCGCTGTGCGCCTCGGCCCTGACCTGGATCGTGTTCCGGCTGACCGCGATGCTCCCGAAACCGCTGAAGATCCGCGCCCTGCTCGGCACGGCCGACACGATCACCGATCTGGTCGTGCCGGTCGACCCCGAGCGCGACCACCTGCGCGGCCCGGAGACGGCCCCGGTCACCCTGGTCGAATACGGTGACTTCGAGTGCCCCTACTGCGGCCGCGCGGAACCGATCGTGCGCGAACTGCTGTCCGATTTCGGCGACCTGCGCTACGTCTGGCGGCACCTGCCGCTGCACGATGTCCACCCGCACGCCCAGTTCGCGGCCGAGGCGTCCGAGGCGGCGGGCGCCCAGGGCGCGTTCTGGCCCATGCACGACCTGCTGCTCGACCACCAGGGCGCGCTGACCGGCCGCGATCTGCTCGGCTACGCCGAGCAGATCGGCCTGGACACCGACCGGTTCAGGGCCGATATGCGCACGCACGCCGGGGCGGGACATGTCGCCGAGGACGTGGACTCGGCGGATCTGTCCGGGGTATCCGGGACCCCGACGTTCTTCGTCAACGGCCGGCGCCACCACGGCGCGTACGACGTCGAGTCGCTGTCGGCCGCGGTCCGCAGCGCGCGGGCCCGTGCCTACCTCGACGGCGCGGACGTCTCCCGCGACGCCGCCCAGCCGTAACCGGCCACGGAACCCCACGAAGAGCGGAACCCCACGAAGAGCGGAGCCCCGAAGACGCCAGAGCCGGGGCGAGCTACCGGTTCTGCTCGTCCTCGTCGGTCAGGTGCACGGCCGCTTCCTCGGCGCCGGCCGCCCCGGCGTCGATGCCCACGTCACTGGCGACGAGATCCGTCTCCTCGTCCGGATGCGCGCCCTCATCCTCGGCCACCAGGCGGCCCGCGCGGGGATCGGGGGCGTCCCCCTCCTCGAGCAGCTCGTCCTCGGTGTCGGCCTCCTCGTCTTCCCGTTCCGCTTCCGCGTACGGGTCGACGTCGGGCTCTTCCTCGGCCAGCAGCTGGTCCAGGGACTCGCCCGCCCGTTCCTCGGCCTCGGTGGTCCCGTAGCCCTCGCCCGCCGACCACTTGTCGGGCGGGATGATCCCGGTGTCGAGCGGATCGCCGGTCGGGTCGTCCTCGAGCGTGTCCTCGTCGCCGAGCGGGTCGTCGCTCTCCGCCCCGATGGTCATATCGTCTACCTGGTCGAGGCCCGTGGGGTCGTCAGGTTCGCTGTCAGCCATGTCGGGTGCCGTCTCCTCATGCCCGGATCGGTACGTCGGTAGGTCAGGCTATACCCGGGCCGGCCTACTCGTTCCGCAGGCGTGCGCTGCGGTCCTGCAGCTGGTCGATGAGCTCCGACGCCTGCGCCTTGGACAGGTCCGCAGGCACCTCTTCGCCCGCCTCACGCGCGAGCGTGCGCAGGTAAGACTCCTGCGGCGCGGTCATCGGCTCGTCGCCGGTCGTCCAGTCCTCCGGATCCTTTTCCACCGGTCCGTTACTCATATGTCTCCTCCTCGAACTCAAGTTCGACTCTACCCGTCCATCTGGCCGTCAATCCCTCAGCCTCCCGGCCGCCAATTCCGCACCATGCGGCCGCCAATCTCTGGCCCGCTACCCGCTAATTTCCGTCCCGCACTTCTCTGCAGTCGCTCCCTTCTCAGAAGCCTGTTTTTCTATCGCCTCCCGCCCTCATAGCCCGCCGTTTACCGGGCAATGATCAGTCAGGCCGTGACCTCCACGGCGGTGACGGAAGGCGGCGCATGCGAACCCTTGGGGTCGAGGAAGAGCTGTTGCTCGTCGACGCGGAGACCGGCATCCCCGTCGCTCTGGCCGACCTGGTCGCGCGCCCGGAATCAGGCGATGCCGCCCCGGCCGGGGACCGGGACGCCGCTCCGGCCAGCGTGAACGTGGCCGTGGGCGTCCGGGACGCGCCGGTCCGTGACGCCGGAGACGCGCCGTCCGGCGGCACCGCGGACGTCGTCGACGACCGGCCCGTGCACGAGCTGCAGCGGGAGCAGATCGAGACGGACACCAGGCCGTGTGCCTCACTGGACGATCTCGTGGCCCAGCTGGTCGAGCGGCGTACCGCCGCCGGTCAGGCCGCGCACCGGATCGGCGCCGAGGTCGCCGCGCTGGCCACCTCGCCGTTGCCGATCAAGCCGTCGGTCACCCTCGACGAGCGGTACGTGCGGATGGCCGAGATGTACGCGATGACCGCGCAGGAGCAGCTCACCTGCGGCTGTCACGTGCACATCAGCATCGGCTCCGAGGAGGAGGGCGTCGCGGTCCTGGACCGTATCCGCCCCTGGCTGCCGCCGCTGCTCGCGCTGACCGCGAACTCGCCGTTCTGGCAGGGCCGCGACACCGGATATTCCAGTTACCGGCGGCAGGTGTGGGGCCGGTGGCCGTCGTCCGGGCCCACCGAGCTGTTCGGGACCCCGGAGGGGTATCACGAGACGGTGGACGCGATGCTGCGCACCGGCACCCTGCTGGACGAGGGCATGGTCTACTTCGACGCCCGCCTGTCGCGGCATTTCCCGACGGTGGAGCTGCGCGTCGCCGACGTGTGCCTGCGGGTCAACGACGCGGTCCTGCTCGCCTCGCTGGCCCGCGCGCTGGTCGACACCGCGGCGCGGGAGTGGCGGCTGGGAAAGCCCGCGCCGGCCGTCCGGCTGGAGACGCTCAACCTGGCCTTCTGGCGGGCCAGCCGTTCCGGCCTGGGGGAGGACCTGGTGCACCCCGTGACCGGCAAGCCCGCCCCCGCCGAAGCTGTCGTGCGCGCCCTGCTGCGTCACATCGGCGACGCGCTGACCGAGGCGGAGGACGAGGCGGGCCACCGTGGCCTGACCACCGACCTGATGCAGGCCCTGCTGGCCCGCGGGAACGGCGCCGCGCTGCAGCGGAGGGTCTACCAGGGCACCAACGACCTGGCCGCAGTCGTCCGTAACGCTGTGTCCCATACGCTCACGGTCGAATAACGGTGCCGCCCGGCCTGCCGGGAGCCCTCCAGGCCCCGGGCTCGTCCCGGGCGGTCAGTCCCCCTTGGCCACGATGACGTCCGACGCCTTGATCACGGCGGTGACCATGCTGCCGACCTCTAGCTCCAGCTCGCGGACGGCCTCGACGGTGATCGACGCCACCAGGCGCGCGCCGCCCGCGTCCATCTCGACGTTCGCGGTGGCCTGACCGCCGTGGATCGCGGTGATCCGGGCCGGGAGCTGATTCCTCGCGCTGAGCTTCATGTTCCGCCTCCTGTGGGCGCTGCTCGTGGACGGTCTCGCCTGAGCACGCTAGCCCATCGCCCCAGGCCGACGGCGCAGCACACGCCTCAGGCCCCGCTAGGTCCGTTAGGTTAAAAATTCAGCGCCCGGCCACAGTGATCATGCGGCGGTGCTCGGCGGTCAGCGGGTCCAGGTGGTGCTGATCGACGACCAGGTTCCGGTCCCGCTCGAAGACCGCCGACGGCAGGTAGCCGCGCATCAGCCGGGGATAGTTGTTCAGCTCGATGACGAGCTGGCCGCCGGGCTTGAGGGCGCGGGCGGCCTGCGCGAGGACCTCCTGGTTACCCGGGTCGTCGAAGAGGCCTTCGGCGTCGAAGGCGGGTTCCGTCATTCCTACTGGGACAGGCCCACGCCGCTGAAGTCCTCGCCGCGTTCCAGCAGTTCGGCGGCGCCGCGGATGACGCAGCGGAGCGGATCGTCCACCACTACGGCGGCGATGTCCGCGGACGACTCGATCCTGCTGGCCAGGCCCGGCAGCAGGGCGCCCCCGCCCGCGAGGCGGATCTTGCCGCGCACCACGTCCTCGGCGATGCCCGGCGGGATGTCCGACAGGATCTCCTCGATCGAGCGGATAATGGTGGCGACGGTATTTTCCAGCGCGGTGGCGACCAGCTTGCCCGGGACGCGCTCGATCCGTGGCGTGCGGTGCGCGGCGTCGATGCCGACGGCTTCCGCCCAGCCGAGCGCCCCGCCGGTGAGGCCGAGCGCCATCTTCAGCCCGGTGGCCGCCTTCCGCCCCAGGATCAGGCCGAGCTCGTTCCGGGCCGCGTGGATGATGGCGTCGTCCATGGCGTTGCCGGCCAGCCGCAGCGACTGCGCCCGGACGACACGCGCGCCGGACACCACCGCGATCTCGGTCGTGCCGCCGCCCAGGTCCACGACGAACGCGCCCGCGCCCGCCGCGAGGTCGACGCCTGCCCCGGCCGCGGCGGCGACGGGCTCGTCCACCAGCCGGACCATCGCGCGTGGCCGCCGCGTCTCCAGGGCCGCGGCCACCGACCGCCGTTCCACCCACGTCGCGCGGCTGGGCACGCAGACCAGGGCCGACGGGCGCAACGGGCCCGGGTGCCGGTTCGCCCGATGCAGGAACCCGTTCAGCATCAGCGCGGTCGCGTTCAGGTCGGCGATGACCCCGTCCCGCAGCGGGTAGATGATTTCGATGTCTTCGGGTTCCTTGCCGGCCAGCGCGTCGGCCTGCTCGCCGATCGCGGCGACCTTTCCGGTGGTGGCGTCGAGGGCGATCGCGGACGGCTCGTCGATGACGAGTCCCTGTCCGGCGACCCAGATGAGCGTGTTGCTCGTCCCCAGGTCGATCGCGATGCTTCCCCGCAAGCGCATGATGCTCATCCCTCTATCGGAAATGCAGTATGCCCTCCTAGTATGGAGGTTGACACCACAACATAATCGGCCCCATTCCAAACCTGTGACCCGCGTGCCGCCCGCCGCGGGGTCTGGGGCCACCGCCGGGAGGGCCTGCGCTGCCCGAGTGCCGCCCGCCGCGGGACCCGGGGCCATCCCGCCACCGCCCGCCCGGACTCGCGGGAATGTTTTGACGGGGTGCCGGTGTTCGGGTATATAGTTGTCCTAAGGCGAGAGTTCCTGCGATAAGCATCCGGAGCCCGCCGGGATTTCAGTTCTTGCTCCGCCAGCCCAGCAAATCAACTCAGCAAAGCAGTCCTGCAGAAGCCCTGGGCGGCGTCGAGCGAATTCATATCGGAGCGCACCCTGTCTCGGTGATCCCGCCCGTTGAGCCATCCGTTTCTGGCTCGTTTTCCCTGGTTACCGGCCTGCTGAACGGCGCCCGCCCGCTACCGGGCTTGCGCTCGCGAGAGTGCCCTCCGCCCTCGGGGGGACTTGCTTCCGCCCGAGGGCGGGACCCTCACTTATTGAGCGGCCCCGCCCGCTGGAAATGCCGCACGCCCGGCCGGCTGGCCCAGCGCCGGCTGTTTATTCCGCCGAATACCGCTCGGAATCCATATCGCCGCGCCTTCTGCTCAGCATGCCCAATAACCATTCCCATCGAAAGGAAAAACCACGATGGCAATTCCTATCCAAACCGACGTCACGCAGACGTCTCGCACCCAGACCGACGTCCTGGAGGCGCCGTCGGCCCCGGACCCGCCGGGTTCCCGCCCCGGGCAAGTCCCCGGAGGCTGTCACCCAGCGGCCGCCCCGGAAACATCCGCCCCGCGACGGGCTCAGGAGACACCCGCCCAGCAAGCGGTCTCCGGCATCTTCGACACCACCGGTAACAACAGTGCCTTCCTGCGCACAGCCGGCTTCCGGCTCAGCCCGGACGACGTGTCCGTGCCCGCCTCCCTCATCAGGCAGTACGGCCTGCGCCGCGGCGACCAGATCCGCGGAACCTCCCGCGCCGCCGGGTCGTCCAGCCAGCCCGGCCAGCCCGGAAGCGGCCAGTCCGGAAGCGGCCAGTCCGGAAGCGGCCAGTCCAAGGACCGCGCCCCGCGCGCCCCGCACGCCGTGCTGGCCCAGGTGGACACCATTAACGGGCTGCCCGCCGCCCTCGCCCGCGACCGCCCGTCGTTCGATGGGCTCACCCCCCTGTACGCCGACGACCGGCTCCGCCTGGAGGACGGCTCGGCCTCCGCGACCGCGCGCATCATCGACCTGGTCAGCCCCATCGGCCGGGGCCAGCGCGGCCTCATCGTCTCCCCGCCCAAGGCGGGCAAGACCATGCTGCTCAAGGAGATCGCCAACGCGATCGCCGAGGGCTATCCCGGGGTGCACCTGATGATGGTCCTCGTCGGGGAACGGCCCGAGGAGGTCACCGACATCCGCCGGTCCGTCCACGGCGAGGTCGTCTACTCCACCTTCGACCACAGCGCCCAGGACCACATCATGGTCGCCGAGCTCGCCATCGAGCGGGCCAAGCGCCTGGTCGAGCTCGGCCGCGACGTCGTTGTGCTGCTCGACTCGATCACCCGCCTGGCGCGCGCCTACAATCTCGTCGCGCCCGCCAGCAGCCGCATCCTGGCCGGCGGCGTCGCCACCTCCGCGCTGCAGCCACCGCGGACCTTCCTGGGCGCGGCGCGTAACGTCGAGAACGGCGGCTCCCTGACGATCCTGTCCACCGCCCTCATCGACACCGGCTCCCGGATGGACGACGTGTTCTTCGAGGAGTTCAAGGGCACCGGCAACATGGAGCTCCGCCTCCGCCGCGAGCTGGCCGAAAAACGCCTGTACCCCGCGATCGATGTGGCCGGCTCCGGCACCCGGCGCGACGACCTGCTGATGGCGTCCGATGAGTATGCCGCCGTGGGCAAGCTGCGGCGCGGCCTGTCCGGCCTCGACACCCAGCAGGGCCTGGAACTGCTCCTCGACCGGACCCGCGACACCTCCTCGAACGCCGAGTTCCTCCGCCAGGTCCAGGGCCCGGACGTCTCCGCGGCCTCCGCCCGCCGCTAGCGCACGCTCCGCCAGGTCAGGGCCGTTAGCGCACGTCCCGCGGGCGGAACTGCACGCTGATCCGCGGCCCCACCGGGCGCGCCGTCTTCGGCACGGAGTGCTCCCAGGTCCGCTGGCAGCTGCCGCCCATGACGATGAGGTCGCCGTGCCCCAGCTCATAGCGCTGCCCGGGCCCGCCACCGCGCGGCCGTAGCAGCAGCGCCCGCGCCGCCCCCAGCGACAGGATCGCGACCATCGTGTCCTCGCGGCGCCCGCGCCCGATCGTGTCACCGTGCCAGGCCACGCTGTCCCGGCCGTCCCGGTACAGGCACAGTCCCGCGGTCACGAACGGCTCACCCAGCTCCGCCGCGTAGTGCGCGTTCAGCGCCTCGCGCGCCGTCTCCAGGACCGGATCGGGCAGCGGTTCCCCCTCACCGTAAAAGCACAGCAGCCGCGGCACATCGACCATCCGCTCGTACATCTGCCGCCGTTCCGCGCGCCACGGCACGTCGCTGGCCAGCCGCCCGAACAGATCCGCGGCCCCCGTCAGCCAGCCCGGCCGCACGTCGGCCCAGGCACCGCGGCTCAGCTCCGTTCGCGACAACATTTTCCTGAACGGACGTAGCTCGGGTTCCTCCGTCAGGTCGAGCAATGACCCCTGCAACGAAGCTGCCATGCCCTCATTCTAGCGGCTCTTTCAAATCTACGTTCGATCACATCATGAGGTGTTCGGTGTCGCCGGTCATGGCCGACGGGTCCACGATCCGGTCGAACTCCTCGCCGCTGATCTCGCCGCTGCCGATCGCGGCGTCTCGCAGTGTCGTGCCGTCCTCGCTGGCCCGGTGCGCGATGGCGGCCGCCTTGTCGTAGCCGAGCACCGGGCGACAGCGCGGTGACCAGCATCAGTGACCGGCTGACGTCCTCGTCGATCTGCGCCCGGTTGAGCTCGGCGCCCTCGATGCAGTACTCGCGGAGCTTTTCGCTGGCGTCGGCGAGGATCGTGGCCGAATGCAGGAAGTTGCTGATGATGACCGGCCGCATGGTGTTCAGCTCGAAATTGCCCTGCGAGGCGGCGAAGGCGATCGCGTTGTCCTCGGCGAGGACCTGGATGCAGACCATGATCGTGGCTTCGCACTGCGTCGGGTTCACCTTGCCCGGCATGATCGAGCTGCCCGGCTCGTTGTCGGGCAGGATCAGCTCGCCGAGCCCGCAGCGCGGGCCCGAGGCCAGCCAGCGGATGTCGTTGGCGATCTTCATCAGCGGGACGGCCAGGCCGCGCAGCCCGGCGGCCGCGCCCGCCATCGCGTCCAGGCTGCCCAGCGCGGCGAACTTGTTGTCCGCGCTGCGGAACGGCAGCCCGGTGGCCGCGGCGATTTCCGCGGCCACCGCCTCGCCGAACCCGGGCGGCGCGTTCAGGCCGGTGCCAACCGCGGTGCCCCCCGTGGCCAGCTCGTACAGGCCTTCCGAGGATGTGGTGAGCCGGCCCAGCGCCTGGGTCAGCTGGTGCGCGTACCCGGACCACTCCTGCCCGACGGTCAGCGGCACCGCGTCCTGGAGGTGGGTCCGGCCGGTCTTCACCACGTCGCGCCACTGGCCGGCCTTGGCCGCGATGGCCTGCTGCAGCGCCTGCACGCTCGGCCGCAGCCGCTGCTCGATGACCTGGACCGCGGCGATGTGCATGGCCGCCGGAAAGGTGTCGTTGGACGACTGGCACATGTTGACGTGATCGTTGGGGTGCACCGGGGCCTTGCTGCCGGGCTCACCGCCGGTGAGCTGGATCGCCCGGTTGCTGATCACCTCGTTGAGGTTCATGTTCGACTGGGTGCCCGAACCGGTCTGCCAGACGTACAGCGGGAAGTCATCGTCCAGCTGGCCGCTGATCACCTCGTCGCAGACCCGCCCGATCAGGCTGGCCATCCAGCCCGGGAGCCGGCCCTTCCCGGCCGTTGACCGTCGCCGCGGCCTTCTTCACGTATCCGTAGGCGTGGTAGACGGACTTCGGCATGCGGTCGTCACCGATCGAGAAGTGCACGAGCGAGCGCTGTGTCTGCGCGCCCCAGTACCGGTCCGCGGGAACGTCGATCGCCCCCATCGAGTCGGTTTCCCGCCGGGTCCCCGTGTCGGCCAGGCCGACCGGGATATCCAGGATCTCCGGGCCCTTCTCGTCCTCGTGCACCGCGCCTCCTTCGCTCCGCGCCATCGCCGGCTGCCCCACCATCATCGCGGCTCTGCCCCCGTCTCCCGATCGGGGACGCGTTAGTGCGGTGTGCTCCCTGGTGCTGTCCGGCACCAGGGAGCACACCGCCGGGGAAGTGACTACCAGCCGCGCCAGTTCGTGCGGCGCTGGCCGGGGCCGCGCCCCTGTCCGGACCGGCCCTGCCCGAACCAGTCCTGCCCGAACCAGCCCTGGCCCGGCCAGCCGGTTCCCTGCCAGTTGCCCATCCGGTCGCGGACGACCCGGCGGACCCGGTGCCGGAACACCATCGCGCTCACCAGGCCGATCAGCGCCACCACGAGCCAGAACAGCAGGAAGACCTTCAGCAGAGCGAAGAAGATCCAGCCGCCCGGCAGCAGCAGCACCGCGAACAGGATCAGCAGCAGCACCGGCAGGAGCCGCGGGCCGCGCCGCCGGTATGCCCAGGGCGGAGCCGCGAACGGCGGCGTGCTCGGCGTCTCGGCCCCGGCCGCGGGCGCGGAGCGGGGCAGGTCGGTCATGAGCCCGCGGAGGTCGCCAACGGTCTTGGCGCTCAGCGCCGCCGTGACCCTCTCGTCCAGCTCTTCGGCGGTGAGGCGCCCCTCGGCGTAGTAGTCGCGCAGCTGCGCGGTGACGCGCTCCCGGTCGCTATCGGATATGCGCATCCGGTCGTTCATGTTCATAGCGGACCCCGTTTTCCCGGTGTTCTGGTTGTGCCTGCCCGGCGGCTAGTCGCCTGCGCTGCCGGGCTCATCATCGCTGGATTCTTCGTCGGCCAGGAACTCATACAGCGTGCGCCTGGTCTGCTTGAGCAGCCGCTCGGCCCTGCGGATCTGGTCGGGCGTGCCCGCGTGAGCCGTCTGGGCGATTGCCGCGCCGAGCCGGGCCGCCTCACCGAACAGCCGGGGCAGGTCGCCCGGGCCACCTTCGGCGTCCGCGTCGGCCATGGCTTCCCACGCGCCCCGCGCCATCTCGGGGTTGTTCTCGACGTACTCGCGCCCGGCATCCGTAAGGCTGAACGTCCGGCGGCCGCCGGACTCGTCCCCGATGATCAGGCCCTCGTCGGCGAGCAACTGAAGCGCCGGGTACACGGCGCCGGGGCTCGGCCGCCAGGCCCCCCGGCTGCGCTCCTCGATGTCGGACATGATCTGGTAGCCGGTGCGCGGGCCCTCGGCCAGCAGCGCGAGGATCGTGGCCCGCACGTCACCGCGCGACGCCTTCGGCCGCCGTGGGCCGCCGGGGCCACCCGGGCCCCCGGGCCCTCCCGGACGGCGCCGGCCTCCCGGGCCCTGCCACCATCCGCCGCGCGGGCCGCCGAAGAACGCGGCCCAGTCCTTGCTGAATCCGCGCCCCCACGGGCCGCCCCAGGGACCGCCCCACGGGCCGGCGTCCTCTTCGGGCCCGGGCTCGCTCTCATGGTGGGGGGCGCCGAAGCCGTGCGCCTCGGGCCCCATGTGCGCGTGCGGCCCCGGCCCGCCGAAGCCATGGCCCTCCGGCCCCATGTGCGGGTGCCCCGGCCCGCCGAACTCGTCCCCTGCCTCGCCGAACTCCGCCCCCGGGCCGCCGAACTCGTGATGGCCGGCGTGCGTGTGGAAGCCGGGCCCAGCGGGCTCGGTGTGCGTGTGGTGCCCGGGGTGCCCCGGTCCGGCCTCTTCGTCATCCTCAGAACCCGGTCCGCCGAACGGTCCGTGCCCGGGACCGTGCGGGAACCAGGCAGGTCGGCTGGACGTCGCGCCCCCGGCCGTGTACACGTCCTGGAACAGCTTCCGGGCACGCCCGATGGCCTCGGACAGGCCCGCGTCGAAGTCCTCTGCCCCATACCCGAAACCACGCATGGTGCCCTCCACCCGTCTACCTAGAGATACGGTCTCGATATATCTGCACTGTACGTCAACCACCCCTCCTTGACAAGATATAACTTGTTTCGTGTAAGGCGTCCGTGGGTCGCGATGGTCCCCCGTTGCCCTGAAATCGTGTCCGGAGCGGGAGACCGCGCCCGCGAGGATCGTCCGGTCGGCGAGGGCTCCCGGAAGGGTCTGCGCGCGTGCGGAGGCTGCCAGACCGGTTACCACACGTACACGATGATCGAGGACCGCACGAACGCCTCGAACGAGTCGATCGCCTTCTACCTCGACGGCAACCAGTACTTCAGCGTCTCCGAGAGCCAGGTCGGCGCCGCGACGTGGCAGGCGGCATTCGACCACAACCTGTCCATCATCTTCGACCTGGCCATGGGCGGTGGCTACCCGAACGGCCAGTGCGGCTGCAACACTCCCACCGGCTCGACGAGCTCCGGCGGCACGATGAGCATCCAGTACGTGGCCGCCTACACCACCGGCGGCAGCGCGGCGGCGGGGGAGGAGGCGGCGGTGGCGGCGGCGGGACGGCGGACGGGACCACCGTCGACCTGTACGACTGCAATAACACCGCCGCGCAGGTCTTCATCCCGCAATCCAACGGTTCGCTGTATAACCCGCAATCCAATAAGTGCCTCGACGATACGGGCTGGTCGACGACGCCGGGCACCCAGTTGCAGATCTGGGACTGCACCGGCGGCGCCAACCAGCAATGGACCCTGCCCTGACCCTGTACGGCCCTGCCCCGACCCTGCACCGCGCTGACCTGGCGGCGCTGCCCTCACCTAGCGGCGCTGCCCAGCGGTAGCCCTGACGGTGACGGCCAGCTTCCCCGGCGACCCCGGCGGAAGCTGGCCGCCAGCGCGTTCGGGACCACCCCGGGCCGCCACCGGTCCCACGGGTTAGGGTCGCCTTTAGTGAGCGGAAGCCGCGACCCAGGAGCGATCCATGAGCGAAGGCAGTGCAGGCACCAAGGCAGACATCGGCGTCACCGGCCTGGCCGTGATGGGCCGCAACCTGGCCCGGAACCTCGCCCGGCACGGCTACGCCGTCGCGCTGCACAACCGCTCGCCGGAACGCACCCGCAGCCTGGTCAAGGAGCACGGCGACGAGGGCACGTTCATCCCCAGCGAGTCCATGCCGGACTTCGTGGCCAGCCTGGAGCGGCCGCGGGCCATCATCGTGATGGTCCAGGCCGGCCCCCGACGGATGCCGTGATCAATGAGCTGGTGCCCCTTCTGGACGAGGGCGACATCGTGGTCGACTGCGGCAACGCCCACTTCGTGGATACGCGCCGCCGCGAGGCCGCGCTGCGGGAGCAGGGCCTGCACTTCGTGGGCTGCGGCGTCTCCGGCGGCGAAGAGGGCGCACTGAACGGGCCGAGCATCATGCCCGGCGGATCCAAAGCGTCGTATGAGCGGCTCGGCCCGATCTTCGAAGACATCGCGGCCCAGGTCGACGGCGTACCGTGCTGCACGCACGTCGGCCCGGACGGGGCCGGGCACTTCGTCAAGATGGTGCACAACGGCATCGAGTACGCCGACATGCAGCTGATCGCGGAGGCCTACGACCTGCTGCGGAGCGGCCTCGGCGAGGCGCCAGGCGAGATCGGGGAGATCTTCCGCACCTGGAACGAGGGTGACCTGGACTCGTACCTGATCCAGATCACCGCCGACGTGCTGTCCCACGTGGACAAGGAGACCGGCAAGCCGTTCGTCGACGTCGTGCTCGACCAGGCGGAGCAGAAGGGCACCGGCCGCTGGACGGTGCAGAGCGCGCTGGATCTCGGCGTCCCCATCACCGGCATCGCCGAGGCGACGTTTGCGCGATCGCTGTCCGGCCACGCCGAGCAGCGCCAGGCAGCCCGCGAATCATTCGGAACGGACCTGACGCCGGTGCGCTACAGCGACCGGGACGCGTTCGTGGAAGACGTCCGCCGGGCTCTCTACGCATCCAAGGTCGTCGCGTACGCGCAGGGCTTCGACCAGATCGGCGCGGGCAGCGAGGAATACGACTGGAACATCAACCGGGGCGCGATGGCGACGATCTGGCGGGGCGGCTGCATCATCCGGGCCCGCTTCCTGGATCGCATCCGCACCGCCTACGACGAGAACGCCAGCCTGCCGAGCCTGATGGTCGCACCGTACTTCGCCGCTGCCGTCCGGGATGGTGTCGACAGCTGGCGCCGGGTGGTGGCGCAGGCGGCGGCGGCCGGGATACCGACACCCGCGTTCTCCTCCTCCCTCGCCTACTTCGACGGGCTGCGCAAGGAGCGGCTGCCCGCCGCGCTCATCCAGGGCCTGCGGGACTACTTCGGTGCGCACACGTACCGGCGGGTCGACCGGGACGGCGTGTTCCACACCGAGTGGTCCGGTGACCGCCGGGAGCACCCCGCCTGAGCCATCCGACGGGAAGTGCCCGTAAGATCGGCGCCGACCTTTATGGTGTGACCTGGTTAAAAGGCTCGCGCCCGCCCCGAAGTGGGCCACAATAGGCATGTCGCGGGCCGTGGGCCCGGGTCCGGCGTACGGTCATGACCTGCCGCGCCGCCCGGGAACGGGGTCTGCGGCCGGTAGCGAGAACGGAGCGGGTGTGGTGGGTCGGCGATGGTCATGGTCATAAATTCGGTCGTCGTGAGCGACGGTGACATCGAGAAGACTTTTGAGGGCCGTGATCACGAGGAGCTCAGTCTCGGCTCCGTTGCGGGTGTCACCGATCGCGGTGTCCGCCACGAGCGGAACGAGGATGCGCTCGCGCTGGCGACCGCGGATACTCCCAACGGCCCGGCCGTGGTCGCCGTCGTCAGTGACGGGGTTCTCCAGCGCTGATCGCCCGGACGAGGCGTCGCTGGAGGCAGCCCGGGTGGCGGTCTACAAGCTGGCCGAGGCGGCGCAGGCGGGGACCGATCCGGCCGAGGCGTCACGGCAGGCCGTCGCCGCGGCCCGGGACGCGGTGATCGCCCTGGCCGAGGACCCGGAGGAGACCCCGGCGGCCACGTACATTTCCGCCGTGGTCGCGGACGGGGAGATCACCCTTTGCTGGATGGGGGACAGCCGCGCCTACTGGCTCGCCGCCAAGCCCGAGCCCATGGCGCAGCCGCTGACCCGGGACGACTCGCTGGCCGAGGAGATGGTCGCCCAGGGGCTGCTGGCCGAGGCCGACGCCATGGACTCACCACAGGCGCACGTGGTGACCCGCTGGATCGGCATCGGCGCCCGCGAGGCGGAGCCGCACGTCGCGCAGTTCTCACCGCCCGGCCCGGGCGCGCTGCTGCTGTGCTCGGACGGCCTGTGGAACTACGACCCCGACGGCGGTGAGCTCGCGAACCTGGCTATGCCCGGCGCCCTGGACAATCCGCGGGCCGCGGCCATGGCGCTGCTGCTGTTCGCGCTGGAATCCGGCGGGATGGATAACGTCACCATCGCCCTCGTGCCCTACCCGATCGCCGGGGAAGGCCCGGAGACCCCGGACCGCGAGGCCCCCCAGAGCGCTAGCTGAAGTTGATGGTCACCTGCTGGAACCCCAGCGAATGGAGCATGCCCGCCAGCATCGACTGCGTGTTCTTCTGCGCCTCCGGCAGCAGGGGGCTCTGCTTGGCCGCCGTCTGTATCTTCTGCTGCGCGGCTACGTAGACCTGCTGCTGGCTGTTCGGGTTGCCGGAGAAGAAGTTCCCGATCCGGTTGGCCAGCCCCTGCTGCTGCGCGAAGACGTAGGACCGCTTGACGTCCAGCACCGCCGGCTCCAGCTGCGCGCGCGGGAGCGTGATCGTCACCGCGGTCCGATTGGCCGAAACGTGGATGGCCTGCCCCTTGAGCTGCGAGAAATCGACGTAAGCGATATCGCTGCCGGAGGCGACGAATAGCGTTTCGCTGCCCTCGATGAATGACGGCAGGAAAGAGCGATTTTGCAGGTCAACCACGACTTCGAAGGATCCGCTCGCCGCCTCGTACCGGCTGAGCTGGGTAATTGATTTGAGCAGGACCGGCTGGCTACGGTCGGTGGTCGTCTCCGCGAATGGGTTGCGCAACTGCGGCAGCAAATGAACCGCGGACAGCGCCAGCGCCAGGACAATGACGGCGGCAATGCCCGCAATAATGCGGCCCAGCCATCCTGCCCCGCGCCGTCGGCCGCGCCAGGGTCCCGGCCGCCGCAGCCGGCCGGTCGCGTCGTACCGGACCGTATCTTCCCGGCCCGTGCCGCCTCGCCCTGTGTCTCCGGGCTGCGCTGTGTCTCCGGGCTGCGCTGTGTCTCCGGTTATGCCGTCCGTGTCGTCTGTCGGGCCGCGGAATCGCCCGCTCATTGCATACCTCGTCATTGCATACCTCGCGCCATCTCGCCTTTCGCCACGGGACGTCCCATTGTACGTGCCGTCCTGTTACGCCCGTCCGGCTGCGAAAATGCTCGTCGCTGTATTGGTTACCCGATCGGGCCGGTTGAATTCCCGGGGCGGCACACATATTTGCCCGGGCCTGGGCATAACCCAGACATGCCCAGGATTGTGTGGCGAGTGAACCGGAGCACCGGGCGATCGCGCCCATTCCGGCCGGGTCTCGGCGGCTGCCTGCTGTGGTTCCTGATCGTGATCGCGGTGCTTCTGGTCGTGGCCCTGTTCTTCGGCGGGTTCCGTAAGGGAACGCCGAGCGGGCTGGGCCGCCCGTCCGGTCCGGCCGCTCCGGCCCCGGTAGCGCTGGTGCGCGGCTAGGCGTGCCGGGCCCCGGCCGCTTTCTGGCGGCCGAGCAGCTCGATCGACCGCTCCCGCATCTCGACCTTCCGGATCTTGCCGGTGATGGTCATCGGGAACTCCGCCACGATGTGCACGTAGCGGGGGATCTTGTAATGGGCGATCTTCCCCGCGCAGAACGCGCGCACGTCCGCGGCGGCGAGCGGGCTGGCGCCGTCGCGCATCCGCACCCAGACCATCAGCTCTTCGCCGTACTTGTCGTCGGGCACCCCGATGACCTGGGCGTCCAGCACGTCGGGATGGGTATAGAGCAGCTCCTCGACCTCCCGCGGGTAGATGTTCTCCCCGCCGCGGATGACCATGTCCTTGATCCGCCCGGTGATGTTCACGTACCCGTCGGCGTCCATGACCCCCAGGTCGCCGGTGTGCATCCACCGCGCCTGGTCGATCACCTCGGCCGTTTTCTCCGGCTGTTCCCAGTAGCCCAGCATGACCGAGTACCCCCGGGTGCACAGTTCGCCCGGTTCGCCGTACGGCACGGTCAGGCCGGTCGCCGGATCGACGACCTTGACTTCCAGGTGCGGCCCGACGCGGCCCACGGTGGAGACCCGGCGCTCGATGGAGTCATCGAACCGGGTCTGCGTCGACACCGGTGAGGTCTCGGTCATGCCGTAGCAGATGCTGACCTCGTCCATGTGCATTCGCTCGACGACCTGCTTCATGACCTCCACGGGGCATGGTGAGCCGGCCATGATGCCGGTGCGCAGGCTGGTCAGGTCGTACGACGCGAAGTCGGGCAGCGCCAGTTCCGCGATGAACATGGTGGGGACGCCATACAGCGATGTGCACCGTTCTTTTTCTACCGAACGGAGCGTGGCCGCAGGTTCGAACGACGGTGCGGGGATCACCATGCAGGCCCCGTGGCTGGTCGCCCCGAGGTTGCCCATGACCATGCCGAAGCAGTGATAGAAGGGCACCGGGATGCAGATCCGGTCCTCTTCGGTGTAGCGGCACAGCTCCCCGGTGAAGAACCCGTTGTTCAGGATGTTGTGGTGGGAGAGCGTCGCGCCCTTGGGGAAGCCGGTCGTCCCGGAGGTGTACTGGATGTTGATCGGATCGTCCGCGCTCAGCGCCGCCTGCGCCTCGGCCAGCGCGGCTGCCCCGCGGCCGGTGCCGTCGCGGCGCGACAGGGCCTGCCACTCCTCGCTGCCGAGCAGCACCACGTCCTTGAGGTCGGGGCAGTTCGGCCGCACCTCGGCGATCATCTCGGCGTAGTCCGAGGTCTTGAACTTGACCGCGGCCACCAGCGTCCGGACCCCGGACTGGCGCAGCACGTACTCCAGCTCGCGGGATCCGTAGGCCGGGTTGATGTTGACGAGGATGGCGCCGATCTTCGCGGTGGCGTACTGGACCATGGCCCACATCGCGCAGTTCGGGGCCCAGATGCCGACCCGCTCGCCCTTGGCCACCCCGGAGTCCAGCAACCCCAGGGCCAGGGCGTCCACCTCGGCGGCCAGTTCCCGGTACGTCCACCGGCGCCCGGCCGGCAGGTCGACCAGGGCCTCGCGGTCACCGAACCGGGCGACGGCCCGGTCGAAGTTGTCGCCGATCGTGTCGCCGAGCAGTGGCACCCCGAACGTCCCGGATGCGTAGCTGCGCCCGGCTGGTGCGCTGGACTGAGACACCGCCGTCCCCCTTGCCTGGGCTGGTCCGCGTTTATGAACGATCACATCAGCGGCCCACGGTGTCAACGCTCCGGGGGACGGGCGCGCCCGGGGCGGTTCAGGCTTCGGGGGACGGGCATGTTTAACGGGCGGCTCGAGGGCCGGCCGGAGGGTCAGACGGTTCCGGAGTCTTCCTGCAGGGCGTCTTCCTGCCTGGCTTCCTGCTGCTTGGCCACCTCGGCCCGGACCTCTTCCATGTCCAGGTCGCGGACGGCCTTGATGACCTGCTCGAGTGCGGGCGCGGGCAGCGCGCCGGGCTGGGCGAAGACCAGGATGCCGTCGCGGAAAGCCATCAGCGTGGGAATCGAGGTGATCTGCGCCGCGGCCGCCAGCTCCTGCTGGTCCTCGGTGTCGATCTTGCCGAACCGGACGTCGGTGTGCTCCTCGCTGGCCGCCTGGAAAACCGGCGCGAACATGCGGCACGGCCCGCACCACGATGCCCACCAGTCCACCAGGGTGATGCCGGGCTGGGTGACGGTCTCCTCGAACGTCTCCTTGGTCAGTTCGATGGTGCTCATAGCTCCTCGTTCAGTCGGTAGCGTGGAAAGCTCTCGCGTTATAACGCAGCCGGGCCGCCGGAATTCCTGCCGCATCCCGGGGAAGGCTGGCCCGCAGCAGCGCGTTAACCTGCGTGCAACAGTGCATCGGCGGCCTGCAGTGCATCGGCCGGTAACGGTGCACCCCGACCGGAGGTGAGGAATCCGTGGCTCTGCCCCAAGACTCCGCGGCGAAGTTCCAGGACTACGCGCACCCGGAGGTGCTGGTCTCCACGGAGTGGCTGGCTGAGCACCTCGACGACCCCGGCCTGGTGGTGGCGGAATCCGACGAGGACGTGCTGCTGTACGAGACCGGGCACATCCCCGGCGCCGTCAAGCTGGACTGGCACACCGAGCTGAATGACCCCGACACCCGGGACTACGTCGACGGCCAGGGCTTCGCCCGGCTGATGTCGGAAAAGGGGATCTCCCGCGACACCACGCTCGTGCTCTACGGCGACCGGAACAACTGGTGGGCCGCGTACGCCCTCTGGGTCACCACGCTGTTCGGCCACCCGGACGTCCGCCTGCTCGACGGGGGCCGGGCCAAGTGGATCGCCGAGGACCGGCCGCTCACCAAGGACGCCGCCGGGCGGCCGCGGACCGGCTACCCCGTGGTCGAACGCGACGACTCCCAGGTCCGCGCGTTCCGTTCGCAGGTCGAGCAGCACCTGGGCCAGCCGATGATCGACGTCCGGTCGCCGGGGGAGTACAGCGGCGAGCTGCTGCACATGCCCGATTACCCCCAGGAAGGCGCCGTCCGCGGCGGCCACATCCCGGGCGCCAGGAACGTGCCCTGGGCGCGCGCCGCGGCCGAGGACGGCACGTTCCGCGACCGCAAGGAGCTCGAGGGAATCTACGCCGGCGAGGCCGGGCTGCAGCCGGGCGACGACATCGTGGTGTACTGCCGGATCGGCGAGCGGTCCAGCCACACCTGGTTCGTGCTGCAGCAGCTGCTCGGCTACCCGCACGTCCGCAACTACGACGGAAGCTGGACCGAATGGGGGAACAGCGTCCGGGTACCTATCAAGCGGGGCGGGACGCCGTGACCACCGGCACGCTGAACCCGCGCCTGGCGGAGATCGTCGACGACTTCACCTCCCTGCCCGGGAAGGAGCGGCTCCAGCTGCTGCTGGAGTTCTCCGATGACCTGCCGTCCCTTCCGGAGCGCTACGCGGGTCACCGGGATCTGCTGGAACAGGTGCCGGAGTGCCAGTCGCCGCTGTTCCTCGCGGTCGAGGTGGACGACGGCGACGCGGTGCACCTGTTCTTCGACGCGCCGCCGGAGGCGCCGACCACGCGCGGGTTCGCGGGCATTCTGCAGGCCGGGCTGGACGGCCTGAGCGCGGACGAGGTGCTGGCCACGCCGGACGAGTTCACCGGTCAGCTCGGGCTCGACGATCTGGTCAGCCCGCTGCGGCTGCGCGGCATGGCCGCGATGCTGTCCCGCATCAAGCGCCAGATCCGCAACCAGCGCGCTGACCTCAGCGGTCGCTGATCTCCCGCTTCCGGTAGACGAGGTCCAGGTCGCCGGGGCCGGTGCGGTGGCCGGCGGCGCAGCGCAGCTCGACCTCGACCGGTTCGCCGCAGTCCCGGTGCCGGAACCCGATCGGGCCGCCCGATGAGGTCAGCCAGCGGTCCCCCCACTGCATCAGCGCGGCCAGCGCCGGGAACAGGTCCGCGCCCTTGTCCGTCAGCCGGTAGGCCTGCCGGGCCCGCTGGCCGGGCTCGCGGTACGGCTGCCGCGCCAGCAGGCCCGCGTCCACCAGTTCGCGCAGCCGGGCGGCGGCCACCGGCTCGCTGATGCCCGCCCGCTCGGCGAAGTCGTCGAACCGGGCCGTGCCGTAGAACGCCTCGCGCAGCAGCAGGAAAGCCGAGCGCGTGCTGACCACGTCCAGCGCCCGGGCCAGCGAGCAGGCGCTCGCCGTCCATGCGCCGCGGGGCTCCAGCGGCCCCGTCAGCCGGGGGAGATCAGAAGCCGTGCCTGCCATGCGCTCATCGTAGCTGACTTGTGCAAGGCTAAGTCAGTACTCTACGGTCTAGCTATGGCAGAGCTAAGTCAGGTGCCCGCCGATCCCGCTGGCCCCGCTGACCCCGCTAGCCCTCATGGGCCTTCCAGCCTCACCGGCCCCTCAGGCCCCGCCCCCACCGGTAGCCTCCAGGTCCTGATCATCGTGTGCGCCGGGGTGGTGCTGGCGAGCCTGGACCTGTTCATCGTCAACGTGGCCCTGCCCGCAATCGCCCGTGACCTGGGCAGCCGCAACCTCGGTGAGCTGTCCTGGGTGCTGAACGGCTACGCGATCGTCTACGCGGCGCTGCTCGTCCTGGCGGGCAAGCTGGCCGACCGGCACCGGCGTAAGTACGGTTTCCTGCTGGGCGTGGCCATCTTCACCGCAGCGTCGGCGGCGTGCGGCGCGGCCACTAGCGTGGGCATGCTGATCGCCTTCCGGCTGGTGCAGGCGGCCGGGGCGGCCCTGCTCACCCCCACCTCGCTCAGCCTGGTCCTCGCGTCCTACCCGGCGCAGCGGCGCAGCGGGGCCGTCCGGGCCTGGACCGCCACCGGCGGCGTGGCCGCCGCCTTCGGCCCGGTGATCGGTGGCCTGCTCGTCGCGGCCAGCTGGCGCTGGGTCTTCCTGGTCAACGTGCCGATCGGGATCACGGCCCTGGTGGTGGGCTGGCGCCGGCTGCCGGACGTGCCCGGCCACCCCGGACCGCGGCCCGACGCGCTGGGCGCCGTTCTGGTCACCGCGGGCGTGGGCGCGCTCACTTTCGGCCTCGTCCAAGGTGGCGCATGGGGCTGGGGATCGGCCCGGACGGTCGTGGTCCTGGCCGTCTCGGCCGTCCTGCTGGCCTCGTTCGCGCTGCACTGCGCGCGCGCCCGCAACCCGCTGGTCGACCCGGCCCTGTTCCGGGCGCGCAGCTACGTGGGCGCGACCGCGGTGATGTTCCTGTTCGCGATGGCGTTCGGCGCCATGCTGCTGTCGATCGTGCTGTGGCTGCAGGACGACTGGGGCTGGTCGGCGCTGCGCACCGGGCTGGGCGTCGCGCCCGGGCCGGTCATGGTCCCCCTCTTCTCGTTCCTCATCGCCGGGCGGCTGATCGCCCGCTTCGGCGCGGCCGTGGTGGTCGCCGCCGGGTGCACCCTGCTGGCCGCCGGCGTCATCTGGTGGGCCCTGGCCATCGGCCTGCACGCGGACTACGCCGGCGACGTTCTCGGCGGCATGCTGCTGACCGGTGCGGGCGTGGGGCTGACCCTGCCCACGCTGATGGCGACCGCCGCGGGCTCGCTGCCGCCGCACGCGTTTGCCACCGGGTCGGCCGTGGTCAACATGATCCGGCAGGTCGGCATGGCCATCGGGGTGGCCGTGCTGGTCGCGGTGCTCGGCCAGCCAGACACTTCTGTCGGGCGCCTGAGCGCGTTCCAGCACGGCTGGTGGGCGATCGCGGCCATGGCCCTCGCCGGGGCGGCGACCGCTTCGCTCCTGCGCCGGGCGAGCCGCGCCCGGCCTGCCGCGGCAGCGGCAACGGCAGCGACAAAAGGCTAGCCTCTTTCCGGTGCCTAATATGTGCCGAATAAAGCACTGAATTGCGCCATCCTTAATCGCGTGGATGTCATTATTGGCTCCCCGGCACCAAAGCGAACGTTTGCATGGAGATGGCCACGCAATTGCGCGGAAAGGCCGCCCTCCTCAGGCTCTCATCGGCCCCGGGAGTAATACGGAGAAAAGCCGCAGCGCGTGCACCAGCGGATACACGGTAAGTTATGCTCCGCTCACGCATCCGGTACAAGTGTGTCGGGTCACCTCTGACCTGCGTTTTTACTAACAATACCGGTCCATTCAGCGCTATGCTCAATGCGTCCAACAGGCTCTACGGGTTTGGGATGGCCCGCGTTATGTGGAGCTAGGTCGGCGGCGCGAAGGGGATCGCACCGCCGACGGGGGGAGGGCTAGGTGTGCGTAATTGAACTGGGTCAGCTCTTGTTCTCATACGAAGGTGGCAGCCTCATGAGCCCGGATTTCGTCCGGGACGGAGGTTTTCTCCAGCCGCGCGCCGCCGCGGACGAGGCTGCCGCCCAGACCCTGACGGCTTCCGGGGCAGCGATGGATGCGGGCTTCCGCCCCGGCGTTACCAGCGTCAGCGCCGGGTTTTTCAGCTGGGACATGATCGCTAACGAGGTCATTTGCGAACCGGGCACCTATGGGCTGCACGGCCTTCCTGAGGGCGGCCCGGCCACCATGGAGGCGTTCCTGGCGCGTGTCCCGGAGGAAGACCGGGCCGAGCTCGTCACGGCGCTGCGGGACATGATGACCGCGTGCGGCACCTACCAGATCGAGTACCGCGTGACCGGGCTCGACGGCTCGCTCCACTCGGTGGAGGCGCGTGGCCGGGTCGTGCCGGGCCCGGACGGGCAGCCGGCCACGCTGACCGGCTTTGTCATGGACACCACGACGATCTGGGCCAGCCGCGAGGCGGAACGCCGCCGGCTGCACGAGGGCGCCGAACGGACGTCGCTCACGCAGAAGTTCACCGCCGCCCTCGCCACGGCGGTCACCGTGGATGCCATCACGGCCGCCGCCCAAGCCGGCCTGGCCACCTACGGCGCGAACAGCCTGGTCATCGTCACCGGGCAGGACGGGGACAGCACCCCCGTCACCTCGTACGGCTTTGCGCCGGAGGCCGGCCGCCTGCTCGGTGATCCCGCTCCGTCTCCCGGCTCGCCGGTCGCGGATGCCATCGCGCGCCAGTCGGCGGTGTTCATCGGGTCCGCCGGGGACCTGGCGTCGCGCTACCCGCACCTCGCCGTGGCCACCGCCGGGCCGCCGCAGCGTGCCTGGGCGGCGGTGCCGGTGCCCGACGCCAAGGGCAACATCGGCGCGTGCCTGATGGGGTTCGCCGAGCCCCGCCGGTTCGCCGCCGAGGAACGCGCCCTGCTGGTCGCCGCCTCGGCGCTGCTGGCCCAGTCACTGCAGCGGGCCCGGATGTATGAGTCGGAGCACGCGCTGGCACGCGACCTCCAGCGCGGACTGCTGCCGCGCGGGCCGCTCGTGGCCCCCGGCATGACCATTGCCGCCCGCTACCAGCCGGTAACCTCAGGCCTGGAGATCGGCGGCGACTTCTACGACGCGATCGAGCTGACGGACGGCCGAGTCGCCCTGGTCATCGGGGACGTGCAGGGGCACAACCCGATCGCCGCGTCCCTCATGGGCCGGCTCCGCGTGGTGGTGCACGCCTACGCCCGGGAGGGACACGGCCCGGCCGAGGTGATGACCCGCGCCAACGAGTGGCTCAGCGAGCTCAACACCGATCCCGACATGGCCCTGTTCGCCACGTGCTGTTTCGTGGTGATCGACCCGGCCAGCGGCGAACTCGAGATGTGCCGGGCCGGTCATCCCGCGCCGGTTCTCGTCTCGCCCGGCGGGCCGCCGGTGCTCCTGGACCACGGCGAGGACCTGCTGCTGGGCGTGGACCCCGTGGAGCGGTACACGACGGTCAAGGTCCCCTTGCCGGCCGGGACCACCTTGGTGCTGGCCACCGACGGCCTGCTCGAAGACGACGGCCGTGACCCCGACGGCAACCTCCGCGCGCTGCTCAGCGCGCTCGAGGATGGAGCCGGGGACGATCTCGAGACGCTCGCGGACCGGCTGCTGGCCAGCCCGCAGCGGCTCACCCGGCACGGTGACGACATCGCCCTGATGGTCGCGCGCGTCGACGCCACGGCCCGTCCCCGCCTCCGCGCGGTACCCGGCCTCTACGTCCCCCTCCAGCCATACGCAGAGCGCCTGGGCTGAGCCTCCGGCCACCACCTCGCGCCGCCCCGCCCAGCGCCGTCCGCAGGGCCGCACCCCACGGCGCCCGCAGCGCTTCACCCCGCGCCGGTGCTGCCCCACCGCCCTAAGCGGACGATTCCGTCCCTTTTAGGCTAGACTACAGATCCTGGGCCTGCCGGACCACTGGCTCGCCATCGGTACACGGCGAGGAGCCGCGCATGGACGTGCCCGCCACCGCGGCGGACGGCCTCGAGGTGCATCGGCCGGGCTCGGGCCGTTACGCCCAGGCCACCTCACCGCACAACACGAGCGGGGCCCAGCATCCGGTGGCCGTGGTGGCCCCGGCCAGCGGAGCGGAGGTGTCCGCCGCGGTCCGGCTTGCGGCCGAACGTGGCTGGATGATCGCGCCCCAGGCGACCGGGCACGGGGCCGCCGGCGACATCGGCCCGGACACGCTCCTCGTCGACACCTCCGCGCTGGCCGAGATCACCATTGATCCCGCGACGGCCAGCGCCCGGACTGGGGCCGGGGTGGCCTGGGCGGCGGTGGAACAGGCCGCCGAGCCCTATGGCCTGCTCGGCCGGGCCGGTACCTCCCCGAGCGTGGGCGTCGCCGGCGACACCTTCGGCGGCGGGGTCGGCTGGCTCACCCGCCCGCACGGCCTGGCGTCCGCCCACCTGCACGCCGTCGACTTCGTGGACGGGGAAGGCCGCCCGCGCCGCGCCGCCCCGGACGCGGCCGAGCCCGGTGATCGCGACGCCTGGTGGGCATTCCGCGGGGGCGGGGGCACCGGGATCGCGGTCAGCCTGGAGTTCGGGCTGGTTCCGGTGGCGGACCTGTGGGCGGGCTACCTGCTCTGGCCCGCCCGCGAACTCGCCGGGGTCACCGCGGCCTGGTCCCGTGCGCTGCTGGCCGTCGGCCCCGCCCTTACCAGTGACCTCTCGCTGCTGCACGCGCCCCCCGGGCCGCCGTTCCCGCCGGAACTGCAGGGCCAGCCGGTGGTCCACCTCTCGCTGGCCTCGAGCACCGGGCCCGCCGATGCGGCCGCGCTCTTCGGGGAGCTCGAGAAGGTCGCCGCGCCCACGGTCAATAGCTGGGGGCCAGCCAATGCCGAACGGCTGGCCGGGATTCACCTGGATCCGCCGTCCGGAGTGCCGGCCGTCGGCGGTGGCCGCTGGCTGAGCGGCGCAACGCCCGCAGCAGCCGGCGATATCCTGGCGGCCGCGCTCGCCCCGGGCTCCCCGCTGATGATGATCGAGATCCGGCATGTCGCCGGCCAGGAGCCAGCAGGCGATCAGGAGCCAGCAGGCGATCAGGGGCCGGCGGCCGAGGGGGCGATGACGCGCCCGCCGGGCCCGTTCCTGGTCCACGCCGTCGGAGCCGCCGGCGATCCCGCCCAGCGCGCTCCCCTGGACCAGGCCCTGCAGACCGTATGGACCGCCGCGGCCAGCGCCGATACCGGCCGCGCGGCGCCGCCATTCGCCGAGGGCCAGCGCTCGCCCGGCAGCCCGCTGTCCCCGCCGGACCAGTCCCGGCTGGCCGCGATCCGCTCCGCCATCGACCCCGCCGCCCTAATCCGCACCGCCCGCATCTAGCGCACCGTGCGAGGCGTCGCCGATCACCAAGCTGCCCGGCCCGCACCCCCGCCCCGCCCCGGGATTAGGCCGTCCCCGCCACCGAACGGCTGTGACCAACGGGGCGCGAAGCTCAGGCGTCGTCGAGGGACATGTAGGAGCCGCGCCAGAACAGCAGCGGGGCGGCGTCATCGGCCGAGGTCTCCGCGTACCGGAGCCGCCCGACGATGATCTCGTGGTCACCCCCGGGGAGGCTGTGCTCGACGGTGCACTCCAGCGTGGCCAGCACGCCGGCCAGCCGCGGGCTCCCGGTCGGGCCGGGCGCGTGCTCGACGCCCTCCCAGGCCGCCTCTACCCCCCGCCGGGCGAAGTTGGCCGACAGTTCCTGCTGCGCGGCGGCCAGTACGTTTACCACGAACGCGCCGTGGCTGCGGATGGCCTCGAGGGTCAGGCTGGCCCGGTCGAAGCACACGAGGATCAGCGGCGGGTCCATCGACAGCGAACTGACCGCGTTGGCGGTGGTGCCGACCGGCTGGCCACCCGGCCCGACCGAGGTGACCACGGTGACCCCGGTGGCGAAGTGGCCGACGGCCCGGCGGAACTCTTCGCTCGTGAGGTCAGCGCCGGCAGAGGTGGAGGCGGAGGCGGTCGTCGTCATATCTGTCCGTGGTTCGGCGGGTGCACACTACAGAGCAAGTCATTTCCGATGTGCCGGTATTTCCTGCCCTCGCGCTGCTGGCCCGTCCGGAGCCAGATCATGATGCCGAACGGACGTCGGTACGACTGCTCCATCGTCCAGGTGTCGAGACAAGCCCTCCCATTCCGCATCGCCAGCGGCTATACCCATCAAGTCGGTCGATAAACTAGATTATCCGCTCCCGGGCCAGCAGCCGGCGCCAGCCTTCGGTGCCAGCCTCCTGGGCCGCCTTATCGCCGGTGGGCACAGCCGGCCTTCTCCGCCGGCCCGGCCCTGCCCACGTGCCCGCTCCAGGAGAATAAGGTGCAGGTCGTACGCGGGATGCGGAACGGTGCGGGGAGGCAGCCACCACCATGACGGCTCAGCAGGTCTTCACGTCCCGGCTGCGGGGCCGCCCGCTGCTGGACAGCGAGGGAACCTCGATCGGCCGAGTCCGGGACGTCGTCCTCCTCCCGGCCGCCCAGGGCGACGCGCCGCGGGCTCTCGGCCTGGTCGTGACGCTGCAGCGGCGCCGCATCTTCGTCAACTTCGGCCGGATCGCGGAGATGTCCCTCGACGGCGCCCATCTGCGCGGCGGCACCGTCGACCTTGACCGGTTCACCCGGCGCACCGGGGAGATCCTGGCCTCCGAGCTGTACAACAAGCCCGTCGGGAACGGGATCGTGGTCGACGTGGCCATCACGCCCTCGACCACTGGGCGCGGCTGGAAGGTCTCGTCGCTGGCCATCACGCGGGGCCGGGGGCTGCGGCTCCGCTCGACGCAGATCGTCCCATGGAGCGAGTACCGGGAGCTGTTCCAGGCGGGCACGCTGGCCGATCAGCTGGCCGACCTGCGCGAGATGCACCCGACCGACCTGGCGAGCGCGGTGGAGGGCATGTCCGCCACCCGGCGCAGCCAGCTCGCCGCGGCGCTGGACGACGAGGAGCTGGCCGACCTGCTGGAGGAGATGCCCGAGCAGGATCAGATCCGGCTGCTGGCCAGCGTCGGCCTGGAGCGCAGCGCCGATGTCGTGGAGGAGATGGAGCCCGACGACGCCGCCGACCTGCTCGCGGAGATGCCGCCCGACCAGCGGGAACGGCTGCTGACCGCGATGGAGGCCGTGCAGGCCGCCGACATCCGCCGCCTGCTCCGGTACGACGCCACCACGGCCGGTGGCCTCATGACGTCCCAGCCGCTGGTGGTCGCGCCGGATGTCCCGGTCGCCGAGGTTCTCGCGCGGATACGCGAGCCGGACCGCCCCATCACCGCCGCCGCCCAGGTCTACGTGTGTGAACCGCCTACAATGACCCCTACCGGGCGTTACCTCGGCAGTGTCGGGTTCCAGCGGCTGCTGCGGCAGCCTCCCGCCACGACCGTTGGCGAGTGCGTCGAGGCCAGCACGTTCGTGCGGCCGGAGCTGTCCGAACGGGAGCTGGCGACCCGTCTGGCCGCCTACAACCTGGTCAGCGTGGCCGTCTGCGACGAGGCCGGCCGGCTGCTGGGCGCGGTCACCGTCGATGACGTCCTCGATCATCTCCTGCCCGTGGGGTGGCGACGAACTGGAGGCTGAAGATGGCGCGATGGCGGCCGCGACTCTCATCTCGGCGCTTCGGCGAACCCGCGGACCTGTCCGTGCCCCGAGGGGCCGCGCCGCGCATGGGCGGCCGCTACGACGCCGACGCGTTCGGGCGCTTCTCGGAGGCCATCGCCCGGTTCCTGGGCACCGGGCGCTTCCTGGTCGGCCAGACCGTGCTGGTCATCGGCTGGATCGTGCTCAACACCGTCGGCATCATTAACCACTGGGACCCCTACCCGTTCATCCTGCTCAACCTGGCGTTCTCCACCCAGGCGGCGTACGCCGCGCCGCTGATCCTGCTGGCCCAGAACCGGCAGGACGACCGGGACCGCGCCAACATCGACCGCGACCGTGAGGTCGCGGCGCGGACCCAGGCCGACACCGAGTTCCTGGCCCGTGAGCTGGCCGCGGTCCGGCTCGCGCTCGCCGACGTCGTGACCACCGAGGACCTGGACGACTCGCTGACCCGGATGGCCAAGCTGATCGCCGATACCCGCCCAGAACGGGATTCGCCGCCTGGCTCCCTGGCGCCCGGCTCGCCGTCCCCAGACTCGCCGTCCCCAGACTCGCCGTCCCCAGACTCGCCGTCCCCAGAGTCACTCGCGGCACCGAAATCGCTCGCCTCACCCGAATCCCTCACGTCGCCGGACAGCCAGCCGGGCCCGAACCACCGGAAGATTTAACCGCCTGCGCCGGCACGTCCGCGTGACGACAAGGGCCCGTTCGCGCGCCTGCTCAGTAACACCTGACCCGTGGCTCCCGCCCCTTTACGCGCGTGGCGGAACGCGCGACGGGGTAAAAGGGAGCGTGATGAACGCGGAGCGGGAGCGGATCGCTAGTTTCGGGCGGCTCGAGAACGGACTGCACCAGGCCGGGGACTGGTACATCTGGGGTCCGTACGTGACCGAGCGCCAGTGGGGCACGGTCCGCGAGGACTACAGCGCCGACGGCTCGGCGTGGGATTACTTCCCGCACGACCACGCCCGGTCGCGGGCCTACCGCTGGGGCGAGGACGCGCTGGCCGGCTTCTGCGACATCGAGCAGCGGCTATGCCTGGGACTGGCCCTGTGGAACGGGCGCGACCCCATCCTCAAGGAGCGGCCCTTCGGGCTGACCGGGCCGCAGGGCAACCACGGGGAGGACGTCAAGGAGTACTGGTGGTACCTCGACGCGGTGCCGAGCCACGCCTGGAACCAATGGCGGTACCACTACCCGCAGGGCGCGTTCCCCTACGACGATCTCGTCCGGACCAACGCCGCCCGCAACCGGTTCCAGCCGGAATACGAGCTCCTCGACACCGGGGCCTTCGACGGCGACCGGTACTGGATCGTCGAGGTGTCCTACGCCAAGGCCGGCCCGGGTGACGTGCTGATGACCGTGCGGGTCAGGAACGCCGGCCCGGACGCCGAGACCCTGCACGTGCTGCCGACTGCCTGGTTCCGCAACACCTGGTCCTGGGACGACGGCGCGCCCCGGCCGGTACTGGCCGCGGCGGGAGACACAGCGGCGGCGGGGGACACGGCGGTCCGGATCGAGCACCCCTTTCTCGGCGAGCTGGAGCTGCTGGCCGGCCAGGCGCCCGGCGGGATCAGCCCCACGCCGCTGTTCTGCGAGAACGAGACCAACCTGGCCCGCCTCTACCAGGCACCGCCCACCACCGCCTACCCCAAGGACGGGATCAACGACCATGTCATCTCCGGCGCGCCCACGGTCAACCCGGAACAGCGGGGCACGAAGTGCTCCTTCTGGTACCAGCTGACCGTCGAGCCGGGAGCCACCGCCGAGCTGCGGCTGCGCCTGCGCCCCCGGGCCGCCCAGCCCGGCGCGGGCGGGCCACTCGGGGACGAGTTCGTTAACGTTAATAATCAGCGCCGGGCGGAAGCCGACGAGTTCTACGCCAGCCTGAAGCCGGACGGCGCCAGCGACGAAGAGGCCATGGTGATGCGGCAGGCGTTCGCGGGCCTGCTGTGGAGCAAGCAGTTCTACTACTTCGACGTCTCCCGCTGGCTGGCGGGGGATCCCACCCAGCCGCCCCCGCCGCCGGGCCGCCAGCTGGGCCGCAACGCCCGCTGGGGCAACGTCGACGCCTACGACATCATGTCCATGCCGGACAAGTGGGAGTATCCCTGGTTCGCCGCCTGGGACCTGGGCTTTCACTGCGTGGCCCTCGCCCACCTGGACCCGGCGTTCGCCAAGTACCAGCTCATCCTGCTGTGCCGGGAGTGGTTCCAGCACCCGAACGGGGCGCTGCCCGCCTACGAATGGGACTTTGGTGACGTCAACCCGCCGGTGCAGGCGTGGGCCGCGCTCGAGGTGTTCGCCATCGACCAGGGCCGCGACGTGGACTTCCTCATCCGGCTATTCGACAAGCTGCTGATCAACTTCACCTGGTGGGTCAACCGGGAGGACGCCAGCGGCAGCGACGTCTTCGAGGGCGGGTTCCTCGGACTGGACAACATCGGCCCGATCGACCGCTCCCACCTGCCGGCCGGCGGCACCCTGGAGCAGTCCGACGCCACCGGCTGGATGGCCTTCTACGCGGTCAGCATGGCCAGCATCGCCACCGTGCTCTACCGGTCCGGCCGCCGGGCCGACGACATCACGCTCAAGTTCCTGGAGCATTTCGCGAGCATCGCCGACGCGATCAACACGCGCGGCATGTGGGACGACAGCGACGGCCTCTACTACGACAAGCTGCTCACCACCGACGGCACCGAGATCCCGGTGAAGACCCGGTTGATGGTCGGCGTCATCCCGGTCCTGGCCGCGACGATCGTCGACCAGCGGATGCTCGACGACTCGCTCCGGCTGGGCAAGCAGTTCGCGGACTTCCTGCGCCGCTACGGCATCGACGACCCGGCCAAGCTCACCGCCCACGGCCTGCTCCGCGGCGAAGCCGGCGACCGGCGGATGCTGCTCAGCCTGGTCGGCCTCGATCATCTGCAGAAGCTGGCCGCCCGGCTGTTCGACGAGAGCGAGTTCCTGTCCCCGTACGGGCTGCGGGCGCTGTCGGCCTATCACCGCGACCACCCCTACGTGCTGGACGTCGAGGGCCAGACGTCCACCATCGACTACGAGCCGGCCGAATCGACCACGGCCATGTTCGGCGGGAACTCCAACTGGCGGGGCCCGCTGTGGTTCCCGCTCAATTTTCTTCTAACGGACGTACTGGGGCGATATCACCGGTTCTTCGGTGACGATCTGACACTGGAGTACCCGTCCGGGTCCGGCCATAGGGTGCCGCTCGGCGTCATCACCGCCGACCTCCAGGACCGCCTGATCTCCATTTTCCTCGTCGGCCCGGACGGCCGGCGGCCCTGCTTCGGCTGGGTCGAGCGGCTGCAGCAGGACCCGGAGTGGAAGGACAACATCGTGTTCAGCGAGTACTTCCACGGGGACAACGCGGCCGGTCTCGGCGCGTCCCACCAGACCGGCTGGACCGGGGTCATCGCCGACGTGATCCGGCGGCGGCACGGCGCGGTGCCGTCGATCGACGACGTGCTGGCCGCCATCGACCCCGGGCCCCACTCGTGAGCGCCGCTCCCGCCGGGTGGCCCGGGCGGCCGCTGCCGCTCGGCGCGACGGTCCGGGACGGCGGCACGAACTTCGCGGTGGCCTCCGAGGTCGCGGGCGGGATCACGCTGTGCCTGTTCGACGCCGCGGGCACCGAGACCTTACAGGCTGAGGTGAACTCGGAGGGCTTGATCGAGTTCGGTGATGAGGGAGGCCGGCAATTGGCCAACCCGTTGGCCAATGCGTTCGACGGCCACGGAGCGGACCTGCTCGGCCCGCGCTTTAGCGTCACGGGGCAGCCCGGTCTGGCGAGCGGGCAGTAGCACCTGGAACGGGTAGACGCGCTCAGTGTTCGAGGTCACCGGCACAACGGTGATGACGCCTCGCCCGAGCCGGGTTGCGGTGGCGTTGGCGGCGTCGTGGAGGCCTCCCAGGAGTCCCAGGCTCCTACGACGGCTGCGTCACTACGTTCGCGATCCGCCCCGGCACGACGACGATGCGCTGCACCTCCGCACCCCCAATGGCCCGGCCGAAGTCCCCGTGCGCCCTGAGCGCCTCCCGGATCTCGTCCTCCCCGGCGCCCGCCGGCACCTCGATCGTGAACCGCAGCTTCCCGTTGACCTGCACCGGCAGCTCGATGGTCGGCTCGGCGGCCAGCGCCGGATCGGCCGCCGGGAACGGAACGTACGCCAGCGACCCATCGTGGCCCAGCCGGGACCACAGCTCCTCGGCGATGTGCGGGGCCAGCGGCGCCACCATCAGCACCAGCGGCTCGGCCAGCGCCCGCGGCAGGGCCCCGCGTGCGGCCGAGACCTGGGCGGCGTGCGTGGTCAGCTCGATCAGCCGGGCGATCGCGGTGTTGTAGCGCAGCGTTTCCAGGTCCTCGCGCACCACCGTGATCGTCTGGTGCAGCCGCCGCAGCGAGCCCGCATCCAGCGGTTCGTCGCGGACCCGCAGCGCACCCGTGGACTCGTCGATGATGCTGCGCCACAGCCGCTGCAGGAACCGGTGCACGCCGATGATGTCCCCGGTCCGCCACGGACGGTCGGCCTCCAGCGGCCCGGCGGCCATCTCGTACAGCCGCAGCGTGTCCGTGCCGTACCGGGTGTAGATGTCGTCCGGGCTGACGCTGTTCTTCAGGCTCTTGCCCATCTTGCCGGACCGGCGGGTCACCGGCCGCCCGCCGAAGGTGTACCCGTCGGCCTCGTGCTCCACCTCGGCGGCCTGGACGTACATGCCGCGCTCGTCGGTGAACGCGTCGGCCAGGATGTAGCCCTGGTTGACCAGCCGGCGGAACGGCTCCCGGGTGGACACGTGGCCCAGGTCGTAGAGGACCTTGTGCCAGAAGCGCGCGTACAGCAGGTGCAGCACGCCGTGCTCGACGCCGCCCACGTACAGGCCGACGCCCCCGTCGCCCTCGAAGGCAGCGTCCGCCGGGACCATCCAGTACCGCTCGATCTCCGGGTCGACCAGGGCCTGGTCGTTGTCCGGGTCGAGGTAACGCAGGTAGTACCAGCACGAGCCGGCCCACTGCGGCATGGTGTTCAGCTCCCGGCGGTACCGCTTCGGGCCGTCGCCCAGGTCAAGCTCGACGTCGGCCCAGTCCCGGGCGCGGGCCAGCGGCGGCACCGGCGGACCGGACTCGTCGGCCTGCGGCTCCGGGCGGAAGTCGGTCATCTCGGGCAGCCGCACCGGCAGCAGCGTCTCCGGCAGGGCGATCGGCTGGCCGTTCTCGTCATAGACGATGGGGAACGGCTCGCCCCAGTAACGCTGCCGGGAGAACTGCCAGTCCCGGAGCCGGTAGGCCCGCTTGCCCCGCCCGGTTCCGGTCCGCTCCAGCCAGCCGATCGCCGCCGCGATGCCGGGCGGCTCCGGCACCTCGCGGATCTCCAGGCCGAACGACTCCGCGAACTCCCGGTCGCGCTGGTCGTGCGCTGGAACCGCCATGATGGCGCCCGTCCCGTATCCCATCAGCACGTAGTCGGCGACGAAGACCGGGATCGGCTCCCCGGTGCGCGGGTTGACGACGTGGCGGCCGGTGAAGACGCCGGTCTTGGCGCCCGCCCCGGTGGTGCGCTGCCGGTCGCTCAGCCGCGCCGTCGCGGCCCGGTACGCGGCCACCGCCTGCCGCGGCCCCCGCGCGCCATCGGCGTCGCCCGCGCCCTCGGGATATGTCCAGGCGGGCGGCGTTCCGTCCGGCCAGTACTCCGGCAGCAGCCCGTCGACCAGCGGATGTTCCGGCGCGAGCACCACGTATGTCGCCCCGCCCAGCGTGTCCGGCCGGGTCGTGAAAACCTCCACCGGCCCCGCCCCGCCCGCCACGGGCAGCTCGATCAGGGCCCCGTCGCTCGCGCCGATCCAGTTCCGCTGCAGCTGCTTGATCGACTCCGGCCACTGCAGGTCGTCCAGGTCGGCGATCAGCCGCTCGGCGAAGGCGGTGATGCGGAGCATCCACTGGCGCAACGGCCGCCGGTAGACGGGATAGTTCCCGATGTCGCTGCGGCCGTCCGGGGTGACCTCCTCGTTCGCCAGCACGGTGCCCAGCCCGGGGCACCAGTTGACCAGCTCGTCGGCGATGTAGGCCAGCCGGAAGCCGTCGATGACCTCGCGCCGCTCCCGAGCGGCCAGCTCACCCCATACCTGGCCCCCCGGCACCTCCCGTGAACCGGACTCGAACTCCGCGGCCAGCTCGCCGATCGGCCGGGCCGTCCCGGTCCGCTCGTCCACCCAGCTGTTGAAGATCTGCAGGAAGATCCACTGCGTCCACCGGTAGAACGAGGGGTCGGTGGTGGCGATCTCCCGCCGGCTGTCGTGCCCCAGCCCGAGCCGGCGCAGCTGACGGCGCATGGTGGTCACGTTGGCCTGCATCGTCACCTGCGGGTGCTGGCCGGTGTCGATCGCGTACTGCTCGGCGGGCAGGCCGAACGCGTCGTAGCCGAGGGCGTGCATCACGTGCCGGCCGTTCATCCGCTGGTACCGGGCCAGCACGTCGGTGCCGATGTAGCCCAGCGGATGGCCGACGTGCAGCCCGGCCCCGCTGGGGTAGGGGAACATGTCCAGGACGTAGAACCTCGGCCGGCCCTTCACCCGGCCGAACCCCTCCGACAGCGGCCCGGACGGGCTGGGGGAGTGGAACGTGCCGTCGGCCTCCCAGCGCCGCTGCCAGTACGCCTCGATCTCACCTGCCAGCCGCGCGTCGTACCGGAACGGCCGCGCTGCCGGCTCTGGGCCGTCCGGCTCCGGGCCCCCCATCAGGTTCCGTTATCGGTGGTCAGCGCTTCGAGCAGGTCGTTCATCCGGCTGACGAAGGCGCCCGGATCCTCGATCCGCGCGCCGAGCGTGAGCACGGCCTGACTGAACAGCACCTGGGCCCAGTCATCCAGCTGCGGATCGTCCAGCCGGCCGTTGAGCCGGGTCACCAGCGGATGCTGCGGGTTGATCTCCAGCACGGGCTGGCTGGGCAGCCCGGAGCCCCGCATCCGGCGCATCAGGTTCATCTCGATGTCCGGCTCGTTGGCCACGATGCACGCGGGGGAGGTGGTCAGCCGGCTGGTCACCCGCACGTCGTGGACCTGGTCGCCGAGCAGTTCCTTCAGCCGCGCGGTCAGCGCGGCGAACTCGGAGCCGGCCTTCGCCGCGGCCGCCTTCTCGGCCTCGTCCGCCAGCGCGCCCAGATCCGCCGCGCCCTGCGCGACCGACTGCAGCCGGTGCCCGCCGAACTCGCGCAGCTCGGACACGACCCAGCTGTCCACGGCCTCGCTCAGCAGCAGGACCTCCACGCCCTTGGCCCGGAACGCCTCCAGGTGCGGGCTGCTGGTCGCGGCCGGGCCGGGGGCCAGCAGGTAGTAGATGCTGTCCTGGCCGTCCTTCATCCGCGCCACGTACTCGTTCAGCGAGGTCAGCTCGCCGTCACCGGGCGCCCCCGAGGTGGTGCTGCGGAACCGCAGCAGCTTGGCCAGGTCCTCCCGGTTGGCGTAGTCCTCCGGGATGCCCTCCTTCAGCACCGCGCCGAACTGCGCCCAGAACGTCGCGTACTTCTCCGGCTCGCTGCCGGCCAGGTCAGCCAGCAGCTTCAGCACGCGCTTGGTGGCGGCGGACTTGATGTGGCTGACCGCCCGGCTGCCCTGCAGCAGCTCCCGCGACACGTTCAGCGGCAGGTCGCTGGAGTCGATCACTCCGCGGACGAACCGCAGGTACTGCGGCAGCAGCTGCCCGCTGTCGGACAGGATGAAGACCCGCTGGACGTGCAGCCTGACGCCGTGCCCGGAGTCGGGGATCCACAGGTCGTAGGGGGCGCTGCCGGGGAGGTAGAGCAGCAGCGTGTACTCGAACGTGCCCTCCATCTTGCTGTGCAGCCACGCCAGCGGGTCGGCCACGTCGCCGGTCAGGTGCCGGTAGAAGTCCTTGTACTCCTGGTCGCTGATGTCGCTCTTCGGCCGGGCCCACAGCGCGGAGCCCCGGTTGACGGTCTCCTCGGTGGCCGCCTCGCCGTCCCCGGACGGCTTTTCGGCCGGCATGACGATCGGCAGGCTGATGTGGTCGGAGTACTTCTGGATGATCGACCGCAGCCGGTAGCCGTTCAGCAGCTCATCCTCGCCGTCCCGCAGGTGCAGCACGATCGTGGTGCCGCGTGAGGGCACCTCCGTCGTCTCCAGCGTGTAACTGCCCCGGCCGTCGGACTCCCAGCGGGAGCCCTCGCTGGCCGGCCGCCCGGCCCGCCGGGTGGTCAGCACCACCCGGTCGGCCACGATGAACGCCGAGTAGAACCCCACCCCGAACTGCCCGATCAACGAGGCGTCCGCCCGCTGGTCCCCGGTCAGCGCGTGCAGGAACTCCCGGGTCCCGGACTTGGCGATCGTGCCGATGTGCTCGATCACCTCGTCCCGGCTCATCCCGATGCCGTTGTCCGCCACGGTGATCGTCCCCGCGTCGGCGTCGTAGCTGACCCGGATCTGCAGCGGTCCCTCGTCGCCGGGAGCTTCGGACCGGGACATCAGCTCCAGGCGCAGCCGGTCGATGGCGTCCGAGGCGTTGGAGATCAGCTCGCGCAGGAAGATCTCCTTGTTGCTGTAAAGCGAGTGCACCATCAGATCGAGGATCTGGACGACCTCAGCCTGGAAGCTGAAGGTCTCCGGGTCCGCCTGCGCGGTCATCGATACCTGTCCTTCCCGGGGGGTACGGCCAGCGGCCGTTCTGGCGTAGCGGCGGTGCTGACGTAGCGTGGGTTCACGACCATAATCTCAGTTTCGGCGGGCGGGATCATGACGCATGCGGACGAGAAGGCGGACGGGAACACTCCAGCGACCCCAGGTAGCCGGCTGCGGGCCCTGCTGACCGAGGGCGAGCTCATCGTGGCGCCCGGCGTCTTCGACGGCCTCTCGGCGCACCTGATCCGGCGCACCGGCTTCCGGGCCGGGTACCTGACCGGGGCCGGAGTGGCGGCCTCCGGGTTCGGCCTGCCGGACATCGGCCTGGTCGGCGGGGCCGAGATGACCGAACGGGCGGCCATGATCACCAGCGTGCTGGGCGGTCTCCCGCTGATCGCCGACGCCGACACCGGGTACGGCTCCGCGCTGAACGTCGTGCGGACCGTGCGCGCGTACGAGCAGGCGGGCGTGGCCGCGATCCAGCTGGAGGACCAGACGTTCCCCAAGCGGTGTGGCCATCTGCCCGGCAAGGAAGTGATCGGCGCCGGCGAGTTCGTGGCCCGGCTCGGGGCGGCGCTGGAGGCCCGGACCGACGCCCTGATCGTGGCTCGCACCGACGCGCGGGCCGTGCTGGGCCTGTCCGCCGCGATCGACCGGGCCAACGCCTACGCCCGCGCCGGCGCGGACGTGATCTTCGTGGAGGCACCGCAGTCGGACGCCGAGATCGCGCAGATCGCCAAGGAGGTCGACGCGCCGCTGCTGATCAACCTGGTCCAGGGCGGCCTGACCCCCGACGCCGGCCCGCGGCGGCTGCAGGAGCTGGGCTATGCGATCGCGATCTACCCGGCGAACCTGCTGATGGCGGCGGCCAAGGGCATGATCGCGGCCCTGCGGGGCATCGGCGGGAGGCCGCCGGAGGTGACCGCGACCGGCATCGAAGCCCTCTTCGAGCTGGTCGGCCTGCGCGAGTGGTCCGAGATCGGCAACGCCTGGACCCCCGCAGGTTCTTAAGACCCTGCTCACGCCTAACGGACCTTCTGGGGTCCCTCCGCCGTGATCCCGACGACCTGTGCGGCGCCCGCCCTTGGCCAGGATCTCGGTGAAAGGGCCTGGGTCAGAGGGCCTGGGTCAGATGGGGTGGCTGGTGGGCAGGGTGATGTAACGGCGGCCGGAGGGGACGGTCCAGCCCATGACGCCGGGTTCTCGCTGGTCCAGGCGCCAGCCGTGGGTCTGCTTGGCGCGATGGTGATGGCGGCAGAGCGGGCCCAGATTGCATTCGCAGGTCCGGCCGCCCTGGTCGTAGGGCTGGGTGTGGTCCTGGTCGCAGCGCCGGGCCGGGCGCCGGCACCCGGGGAAGGTGCACCGCGTGCTGCGCGTCTCGATGAGATGACGCAGCCGGGGACTCAGCTGGTAGCCGGAGCTTTCGTGGCGGTGGTCGCAATCGCCGACAGCGATCGGGGTGATGGTGAAAGACAGGCTGTCCGGGATCCTCGGGGGCGCCAGCAGGAGAACGGCTCCTGGCCAGCGGTGATCTCCCGGTGGGCCAGAATCTCCGGGTGACCGGTCAGCGCCCGGCCAGCGGGCATCCCCCGGTGCGCGGGCAGCAGCCGGTGAGTGGGCAGGGCCCGGCGGCCCCGGGGCTTCTCGTGGGTGGGCGGCTTCCGGTGTGCCGGTGGCTCGTGGGGGGCGCAGCGTTCCCTCCGGCGGCGGTCCCGTTCCATCGCGCGGACCAGGCCCGCCGGAGGGCCACCCGCCGCCACCCGATGATCGGCCGCCACGGCCGCCGGACGATTTGCTGCGCCGCTGGCCACAGCCGTGCCCGAGAGCCCGTCCGTCCGGGTCCGTGATCGTCAGGCACCAGGACGTGAAAGGATTGCCGGAGGCGGTGGCGACGATGGCGCGGACGAGGTCCGCGTCCAGCGGCCCGAACCCGCCGCCTCCCCCGCATGGTCGCCGAGGTGCGAGAAGAGTGGTCAGCGGCACGGTGAGGTTGATCCGCGCCGCCAGGCCATCTGGAACCGCGGGCGAGGGCCCGCCGCACCGCTACGCCGCCCCCAGCGCCGGACGGTGCGCCGACGGAACCCTCGCCTGATGCTGGCTCCGAGGGCTGGCAGGGGGCGGTCGAGGAGGAAGTCCAGGTATGCGCGGGCCCGTAGCTCGTCCATCGTGCCGGTCAGCCCGGCCGCGCGCAGTTCGTGGGCCCGATCGGTGATCCGCTGGTCGGCGGCCAGGACGTCGGCCGGGGGCAGGTCCCGGCCGGACAGCGCCGCCGTACCCGCATCCTCCCGCCACCGCGTCACGCGGGCGTCTTTGGCCGCCGCTTCCCGCCGGCGCCGGGCCGCTTCTGGATCGACCTTGAGCACGGCACGGGCGGTCGCGGCGCGAAGCTGACCCGGCGTCATGTTTCCCGCCATGGGCAGGACCAGGGCCTCCGCCCGGGCCGCCGCGTCCGCGTCGAGCGCCTCGGTGGCGTCGGCGATGATCCTCGCCCGCAGGACGTCGATCTCGCCGGCATGCAGCGCCTGGTTGGTGCCCGGCAGCCGGATGGCCAGCTCCAGCGCCAGGTTCAGGTGGCGCTCGGCCGACTGGCCCGACAGCACCAGCGCCGCCGCTACCTCGTCGGAGGTGAACTGACTGATCTCCGCGGGGAAGTCGCCAGATATCAGCGCCGCGCTGGCTTCGTCCGGGGATGCGGGGCCTGGGGGTCGCTGGCCTGGGGATGCGGGGCCTGGGGGTCGCTGGCCTGGGGATGCGGGGCCCGGGGGTCGCTGGCCTGGGGATGCGGGGCCCGGGGGTCGCTGGCCGGGAGACACCGGGCCCGGGGATCGCCGGTCTGAGGATTGGCGGCTTGGGAGCGGCTGGCCGGGCGGAATCCGGTCCGGGGAAGCCAGCACTCCCCCCGGGGGTACCAGTTTGCGGTCCAATTCCGGCACGGTTCCGTCCGCGGGACGCCGCCGGGCGAGCTCAGCGACCGCCGCCAGGCCGCCGGCCGCGCACCACGATTCCAGCCGCCGCCACGCCTTCAGCACGCCGGTGAGCGCATCATCGCCGAGCTGGCTCAGGCCGCGGTATCCGGGGTCGTTCTGATCGTCGGCCCTCGTCAGGTCGCCGACGAGCGCCGCGAGCGCCCCATTTGGCTGCAGTCCATCCAGAACGCCGCCCGCCTTAAACCCGGTGACCGCGGTAACGTCCAGGCACCAGTCCGGCGGCCCCCCATCCGGCTCGTCGTCATCGCCGATGCCGGGCCCAGCCTCGTCACGCCATAGCTCCTCGTCGTACTCCCAGTTATCAGGCGGCATGCCGTCACGGCACGGCTCATCGCGTACGGAACTCTCATGTCCCGCACCCGAAGCCGCATCGGATCCCATGCCCACTCCCTGCTCTCTACCTATGGACACGAACATAATATCGAATCTTTGCCATTGCTGGCAAGAGCTTTAGGTAGCTCATTCGAACCAAGTTTCGCATGGCACGTCATGATCACGACCGCCATGGCAGCCTGGCAGAGCCCTCCCGCTTAGCCGGATGAGCCGTACTGGATCGGCACTTTGATCGTCTGCGCCTTCACCCAGGCCGCCGGGCCGCCCGCCAGCCGCCACGCCGTCAGGGTGCCCGCGCTCGCGGCCAGCGCCTCGGTCTGCCCCGCGCCCGGAAGCGCCAGTGTGACCGTCCGCCCGGACGGCAGCGCGGGCAGCCACCGCCAGGACGATCCGGGGCCGGAAATCGTCTCGGCCCGGCCTCCGCCCAGCACGACGCCCACCCCGCTGTCCCCGAACGACGCCGACACCGCCGCCGAACTCCCCGCCCGCAGAGCGGCCGACACCCGCCAGTGCCCGCCGCCGTCACTGGTCCACGCCGCCAGCAGGCTCAGCGAGGGCGCGGCGCCCGCTTCCAGCAGGGCCACGTCCTGGTCACCGCTCCGGGTCAGCCGCAGCACGCGCACCGGCCGCCCGCCCGGCGCGGCCGCCAGCGAGGCCGGCAGGGCCGGGCCGGTCAGCCGCCACGTCCCGCCCGTTTCCCCGAACACGCCAGCGCGCCCGCCGCGCCCGCAGGTCCCGGCCAGCAGCGGCGTCCCGGCCGGCGTGTAGGCGACGGCGGTAAGCTCGCTCAGGCCACAGCCCCGGGCGGCCGGGGCCGAAGCCAGCGTCCGTTTGGTCGTCAGTGGCCCCCAGCTGCCGCCGGCGCCGGTGACGCTGACCGCGCCGTCCCGCCCGAGGCCGATCAGCCTCCCGCCAGGCGCGGCCGCCAGCGCATCCGGCACGTTCGCGAGGCCGGATTGCGGCGGGCTCGTCGTCCAGTTCCGCCCTTGGTCAGACGTGCTGGTGATGGGGGAGAAGCCAAGATCCAGGCTGGGCCGCACCCCGGCTACCAGCGTCTCCCCGCCAGCCTTGCTCGTCGCGCCTGCCCCGCCTGCCTTGCCGGTCCCGCCGGTCCCACTAGCCCCGCCCGAGCCTCCGGTCGCATCCGGCGCGGCCAGCACGATCGCCCCATTGGTCGCGATGTTGGGCGGGGTCCGCAGGAACCACGCGCTGCCGCCGGAGGGCAGGACGAACAGCTGCCAGAACTGGTCCGCGCCCGACGCCGCGCCCATCGGGACCGTGACCCAGGTCGCCCCGGCGCCCTGCACGGACGTCCGCAGCGACAGCGGGGCCGCCGGGGCCGGGGCCGTTGTCGGGCTGGCTACACTGCCGCATCCGCCAGCCAGCAGCGCGAGCCCCAGGGCCGCCGCCGTGACCCACGCGCCGCGCACCGCCCGGTCCGCCCTCCTGGGCCTGCCCGCCGCCCCTCTCCCGCTCACGAGCTGCGCAGCGTCTGAGTGGCCGCGCTGGCCAGCTCGGTGGCGAAGGACGACTTGGTGGCCGCGGTGCCCGGCCCGGGATCCATGTCCAGTTCCTCGCGTATCTCACCGTGGGTGTCGATGACGAAGGCGACGTCGGTGTGCCCGAGCATCGCGCCCGCCGGCAGGGTCTGGGCCGGCTGGCCGTAGGCCTGGTAGACCTCGCGCAGCCGCGCCGGGCTGCTGGTCAGGTAGTGCCAGTCGGGCAGGCCGGCCAGCCCTTCCTGCTGGTCGAACTGCCGGGTGTAGGCCAGTTCGTTGTACAGCGGGTTGACGTCGACCGCGACCAGCTCGACCTGGCCGGTCTTCGCGCCGAGCAGCTGGCCGGCCTGGCGGAACTCCTGCGCGATGAGCGGGCAGTCGGTGACGCACACCGGGTCGAGGAAGGTGAGCAGCACGACCTTCCCGCGCAGGCTGGACAGCGTGACCGTCCGCCCGTTCTGGTCGGTCAGGGTGAAGCCGGGGGCCGGGATGTTGATCGGGCTGGAGTTGCCGTCGATGGCCTGCGCGAGGATGGGGCTCGCGCCCGGGGTGGTCTGGGCCGCGGCCATCGGGACGGCGCCGAGCACGATCACACCGAACGCGGCGACCGACGTCATCGTCCCGAACGTGGCCGCCCGCACGGACCGCCCCACAGCCCCGTGCAGCCCGGCCGGACCCGTAGCCGGATCCGTGGCTGGTTCCGCCGCCGGAGCGGTGACGGCGGCCGGGACCCGGGTCAGCGCCAGGAAGCCGCGCCGCCGCCAGCAGCGCCATCGGGATCATGCTGTTCGGGTCGGTGCCCAGGCCGCCGAGGAAGCCGAAGTCCTCGATCAGCACCCAGTCCGCGAAGCACAGTACGAGGAACGCCGCCAGGGCCGGCCGCGCCACGTCCCGCCGGCCGGTGAGGAACGATCCGCCGATCACCGCCAGCGCGGCCACCACGACCAGGTTGACGGCGAAGCCGTGGTCGCGGACCAGCGAGCTGAAGCCGGATACCAGGCTGGCCAGGAACCGCGGCTGCGGCGTCCCGGCCATCGTCTGGGTCATGCCGGCCAGGGTGCCGGGCTGGCTGCCCGTGTGTCCCTGCCAGAAGCCGCGGCCCGGCCAGGCCTGCAGCACCGCCATGCCGATCAGGAACAGCCCGAGCCCGGCGAGCACGGCCCGGCCCAGCTTCGGTGTCGCCCAGCTCCGATCCGGCAGCACGAGCAGCGCGCCCGCGACGGCGTAGATCAGCACCGCTCCGGGGGCCCCGAACAGCCAGGTCAGGCCGGGAGCGAAGATCCCGCCGAAGGACTCGCCGAAGATCCACACGATCAGGCCCCAGACGACGCTGACCAGCCCGGCCAGCCGGGCCGAGAGGCCGCGCGGAGCGGCCAGCAGCCAGAGGCCGATGCCGACCTGAATCCATACCGCCGACGCGCCGGCCTGGATCGGATGGTAGGACCAGATGGTCCCGGCCCAGTTCACCAGGTGCTGCACCCAGTGCGGTGAGCTGGCCGCGGTCGGCTCGATCACCTGCGACGGCAGGCCGGCGGCCATCTTCGGCTGGGCCTGCAGCAGCCCGTCGAACACCCACAGCAAGCCGAAGCCGATCCGCAGCAGCTGATGCCCGGCGGGCTCAGGGTTCGTCGTCTCGGGCGCCGCGCGACCGGCGTTCGCCGTCCGGTCCCGGACGCTGACCCAGACGACGGAGAGTACGGCGAAGATGGCCAGGGCGATCAGCCCCTGGTGCAGCAGGGCCGCGCGGAACGCGGCGACCACGGTCGGATCACCGGCGTTCAGGCCGCTGTTCATCCCGGGCATGACGTCCGCCAACCTCCGCGACGCGGTGTCTAGGCACCCACCAGCAGTGTGTCATGGGCAGCCTACAACTACGGGCCGTAGCAAACCTTGCCGCCCTCAAAGTAGTCACGGATGCTGGGCCAACGCGGTTCGGGCGCCGTCAGGGCGTCCCGGGCGCGGTCACGTCCGCGGCCACCGTGACCTGCCCGGCGTGCCGGAAGGTCAGGGTCAGCGGCACCGTGCCGTCCTCCTCGAAGCGCACCGGGTCGGTCAGGATCACATCGTTGCCGAACGGGGTGAGGGTGACCCTCGTCCGCGCCGGGATGGTCAGCTCCCCGGCGGCCGAGCCGGGGTCTTCGGGGCCGCTGCTCCGCCAGAGCACGATGTGCCGGGCGACCGGGCTGCGCACCGACAGCAGCTGATCCGGCTGTCCCGTCGGGTTCCAGATGGTCAGGAACGTATGGGCGGCCCCGGACGGGGTGCCCGCGCCCGGGTAGCTGCGCATCGGCACCGCGGCCTGGGTGATCTGGATCCGTACCGGGGTGATGCTGCCTGCACCGCCGCTGACCACCCACGCCGACAGCAGCCCGATGAGAACCGCGGCGCAGGCCACCGGCCCGGCGGCCGCCCGGGCCATATCCCGCAGCCAGCCGCCGAGGCCCGGCAGGCCCGGGCGCTTTCCCCCGGAGGCCTCTAGCTGCGTGGGCTGCTCTGGCCGCCCGGCCCTGGTCGCCGCGCTCACCGGGCCCCGTCCCCGGTCTCCGCGGCCACGGCCCCGGTGTCCGCGGCCATCGCGGCCCGCCCCCGCCCGAACCGGCGCTGTCCGAACGCGGCGCTGTCCGAACCGGCGCAGCCGCACGCTGTTCCCCGTCACGATCAGCGAGCTGGCGGCCATCGCGATCCCCGCGAACAGCGGGTTGAGGTAGCCGAGCGCGGCGGCCGGGATCGCGATCGCGTTGTAGCCGAAGGCCCAGAACAGGTTGCCCCGGATCACCCGAAGCGTGGCCCGGGCCAGCAGCAAGGCCTCGGCGATGATGCCGGGATCTCCGTTGACCAGCGTCAGGTCGGCCGCGCCGATCGCGGCGTCGGTGCCGGTGCCGGTGGCCATGCCCAGGTCGGCCTGGGCCAGCGCGGCCGCGTCGTTGACGCCGTCGCCGACCATGGCCACCGCGTAGCCCTCGTCCTGGAACTGCCGGACGTCGCCGCCTTTCCTCCGGCCGGACGCGCGCGAACACGTTCTGCTTGGGGATCTTCAGCTGCGCGGCCACCGCCTGCGCGGTCCGCTCGCTGTCGCCGGTGAGCAGCGCGGTGGCCAGGCCGAGCCGCTGGATACGCGCCACGGCCGCGGCGCTGCCGGGGCGCAGCGTGTCCGCGACGACCAGGACGGCGCGGACCGCGTCGTCCCAGCCCGCCAGCACCGCGGTCTGGCCGGCGTTCTCGGCCACCGCGAGGGCCCGGCGCAGCGGGACCGGCACCGGCAGCGACAGCTCCGCGAACAGTTCCGGGCGGCCGACCGTAACCGTGTGGCCGTCCACCACCCCTCGGACTCCCGCCCCGGGCAGTGGCGTGAAGCCGGTGACCGGGACCAGGTGGCCGGAGCGCGCCGCGGCTTCCCGCGCGATGGCCTGCCCGATCGGGTGCTCGGACGCGTCCTCCACCGCCCCGGAGAGCCGCAGCACCTCCTCCTCGCTGGTGCCGTCGACGGTCGTGACGGTGTGCAGCCGCATGGTCCCGGTGGTCAGCGTGCCGGTCTTGTCGAAGACGACGACCCGGACCTGCCGGGCGGCTTCCAGCGCGCGGGCGCTCTTGACCAGGATGCCCAGCTCGGCGCCGCGGCCGACCGCGGCCAGCAGCGCCGTCGGCGTGGCCAGGCCGAGCGCGCAGGGGCACGCGACCACCAGCACGGCCACGGCCGCGCCGCCCGCCGCGGTCCCGGCGCAGCCCAGCGCCCAGCCAGAAGCCGAGGGTGACCACGGCCAGGCTGATCACGCACGGGACGAAGATCGCGGCGATCCGGTCGGCCAGCCGCTGCGCGGACGCCTTGGTGCGCCTGCGCCTCGCCGACCAGCCGGGTGATCTGGGCCAGCAGCGTGCCGGCGCCGACCCGGGTGGCCCGCACCACCAGCCGCCCGCTCATGTTGAGCGTCGCCCCGGTCACCTCGTCACCCGGGCCGACCTCGGCCGGCGTGGACTCGCCGGTGACCAGCGACGCGTCGACGGCGGAGCTGCCCTCGGCGATCACCCCGTCGGTGGCGATCTTCTCGCCCGGCCGCACCACAAACTGCTCGCCCACGCCGAGGGTGTCCACCGGCACCCGCTGCTCGATACCGTCCCGCAGCACGGCGACGGTCTTGGCGCCGAGCCCGGCCAGCGCGGTGAGCGCGGCGCCCGAACGGGCCCGGGCGCGGGCCTCCAGATAGCGCCCGGCCAGCACCGCGGCCGGGACCCCGGCCGCCACGTCCAGGTACAGCGGATGACTGCCGGCCAGCCCGAACGTCAGCCGAACGACATCCGCATGGACATGCCGGCGCCGCCGGAGGTGAACAGGGCGTAGACCGACCAGCCGAACGAGGCGGCGACCGCCATGCTGACCAGGGTGTCCATGGTCGCCGTGCCGTGCCCGAGGCCCGCCCAGGCCGCCCGGTGCAGCGGCCAGGCCCCCCACACGGCGACCGGGGCGGCCAGCACCAGGCTCACCCACGGCCAGCCGCTGAACTGCGCCGCGGGCACCATGGCCAGCACGATGACCGCGACCGCCAGCGGGACGCAGACGGCCAGCCGCCAGCCCAGCGCGCGGGCCGCCTGGTCCGCAGCCGGATCGTCCGGCCCGCCTGCCGGGGCGGGCGCGGCCGCCGAGTACCCGCAGGACTCGATCACGCCGATCAGCTCGCCCGGCTCCCGTCCTCCGGTGCTCGCGAAGTAGGCGCGCCCGGTCGCGTAGTTGACGCTCGCCGCCACCCCGTCGAGCCGGTTCAGCCGCCGCTCGATCCGGGCCGCGCACGCGCCGCAGCTCATCCCGCTGACGATCAGCTCGGCCTGCACCCCGGTGCCGACGCCGGCGTTCCCCCGGTCCGCATGTCGCTCATGGGCCGCTCATGTTCATCGACCCGCCCGTCCCCGGGCTCGCCGGGTTCGCAGAATTTGCCGGGCCGGGACTGCCCGCCGGGCCGGGAGCCGAGGGCCCGGCCGTGCCCACGGTGACCGGGCCGAGATGCGCTCCGGCGGCGTACGCGCCGAGGAAGATCACCGCCAGCAGCAGCAGGAAGCCGCACAGCTTCGCCGCCGGGCTCACCGGGTCATCACCGTCCTCCCCCAGGTCCGCGCGTCTCCGGGACGCCGTTACGGGAATCATCCTGCCAGCCGTTATGATCCCAGATTGCCGGAACCCTGACGGAAGACGAGCCAGGCCGTGTCCACACGTGAGATCGAGCTGTCCATCGACGGGATGAGCTGCGCGGCGTGCGCGGTGCGGATCGAGAAGAAGCTCAACAAGATCAGCGACGTCTCGGCGGCGGTGAACTACGCGACCGCGACCGCGCGTGTGACCGCGCCGTCCTCGATGCCGGTCCAGGCGCTCACCGGGGTCATTGAAGCCGCCGGGTACTCCGCCCGGGATGCCGCGGCGCCGGACGGCGACGATGACGCGGCCACGCGGGACGCCTCCTACCTGCGCCGTCGGCTGATCGTGGCCCTCGTCTTCTTCGTTCCGCTGACCGACCTGTCGCTGCTGCTGTCGCTGGTCCCGGCCGACCGTTTCCCCGGCTGGCGGTGGGCCCTGGTCGCCTGCGCGGCGCCGGTGGCGCTGTGGGCCGCATGGCCGTTCCACCGCGCCGCGCTGAAGAACGCCCGGCACGGCGCGGCCACGATGGACACGCTCGTCTCGCTCGGCATCATCGCCGCCTGCGGCTGGTCGGTCTACGCCATGTTCGTCCTCGACCGCGGCCGGCCTGCCGGGGGCCTGCTGCACCAGCTCATCCACGGCTCCGGCGGCGGCATCTACCTGGAGGTCGCCGCCTCGGTCACCACGTTCCTGCTGGCCGGGCGGCTGTATGAGGCCCGCGCGCGGCGGATCGCGGGAGCCGCCATGCGCGAACTGGCGGCCGCCGGGGCGAAAGAGGTCTGCCTGCTGGAGACCGACGGGACCGAACGCCAGATCCCGGCGGCCCATCTCCGCCCCGGGGACATGTTCGTCGTGCGCCCCGGACAGACCATCGCCGCCGACGGCGAGGTGCTGTTCGGCCAGACCGCGGTGGACCGCAGCATGATGACGGGCGAGTCCGTCCCCGCCGAGGCCGCCGAGGGAGACAGCGTCACCGGCGGGACGATCGTGCTCACCGGGCGCCTGGTCGTCCGCGCGGTCAAGGTCGGCCCGGACACCCAGCTGGCCCACCTGATCCGGCTGGTCGAGCGGGCCCAGGCCGAGAAGGCGGCCATCCAGCGGCTCGCCGACCGTATCTGCGGGGTCTTCGTCCCGGTCGTCCTGGCGTTCGCGGTGCTCACGCTGACCGGCTGGCTGCTGGCGGGCAGCCCGGCCGGGCTCGCGGTCAGCGCCGGGCTCGCGGTCCTGATCATCGCGTGCCCCTGTGCCCTGGGCCTGGCGACCCCGGCCGCGCTGGTGGCCGCGTCCGGGCGCGGGGCCCGGCTCGGTATTTTCATCAAGGACTACCGCGCGCTGGAGTTCTCCCGGACCGTGGACACGGTCGTGCTGGACAAGACCGGCACCGTCACCACCGGCCGGATGTCGCTGGCCGGTTTGCAGACCGTCGCCGGGACCGAGCGTACCGGCCTGCTCCGCTTCGCCGGAGCGGTGGAGCAGGCGTCCGAGCACGCGGTCGCCGCGGCGATTACCGAGGCCGCGCGGGCGGAGGCCGGCCTGCTGCCGCAGCCGGAACGCTTCACGGCCCTGCCCGGGCTTGGGGCCCGTGGCGTCGTCGATGGCCACGAGGTCGTGGTCGGCCGCGAGAAGCTGCTCGCCGAGCGGGGTATGAAGATCCCGCCGGAGCTGGCTGACCCGGGCCAGGCCTGGGAGCGGTCGGGCTGCACCACCGTGCTGATCGGCTGGGACGGCCTCGTCCACGGTGCGGTTGCGGTCACCGACACGGTCAAGCCCTCGGCCGCGGCGGCCATTGCCGAACTGCGCGGGCTCGGGCTGCATCCCGTCCTGCTGACCGGGGACAACGAGGCCACCGCGCGGGCGGTGGCCGCCGCCACCGGCATCGACGACGTCATCGCCGGGACGCTGCCCGACGGCAAGGCCGCCGTGATCGCGGGCCTGCAGGCTCAGGGCCGCTCGGTGGCCATGGTCGGGGACGGGGTCAACGACGCGCCCGCGCTGGCCGCCGCCCGGCTGGGGCTGGCCCTCGGCTCGGGCACGGACGTCGCCATGAGCGCCGCGGACCTGATCCTGCTGCGCGATGACTTGCACGTGGTCGCGGACGCGATCCGGCTCGCTCGGGGCACGTTCCGGACCATCCGCCGCAACCTGGCCTGGGCGTTCGGCTACAACCTGGCCGCCCTGCCGCTGGCCGCGCTCGGCCTGCTGAACCCCATTGTCGCCTCGGCCGCGATGACCCTTTCCTCGGTCTTCGTGGTCTGGAACAGCCTCCGGCTCGGCCGGTTCCGCGTCCGCGCCACGGCGCCCCGCCCCGGGCCGCTTCGCTCCAGCCAGGCCGAACCGCGTAAGCAGGCCGGAACGGCCGCCATACTGGATGCTGAGTGAGTGGTAAGGCGGAACGAGCCACAGCGCCGGAGGACCGCATGTACGGGTACAGCCACGACAAGGACAACTACCTCAGGCGGCTGCGCCGCATCGAGGGCCAGGTACGCGGCCTGCAGCGGATGATCGAGGACGACAAGTACTGCATCGACATCCTCACCCAGGTGGCGGCGGCCACCAAGGCGCTGCAGTCGGTGGCCCTCGGCCTGCTGGAGGAGCACCTCAGCCACTGCGTCACCGAGGCGGTGGCCGAAGGCGGCGACGGTGCCGCGGAGAAGGTCCGCGAAGCCTCGGACGCCATCGCCCGCCTCGTCCGCTCCTGAGCCATTAGCTGCTGACCAGCACGGAAGGATCTCGATGGCGACGACCACCTACCCGGTGACCGGCATGACCTGCGGGCACTGCGTCAACGCGGTGACCAGCGAGTTCAGCAGCATTGGCGGCGTGTCCGCGGTGACCGTCGATCTCGTGCCGGACGGCGTCTCCCGCGTCACCGTGACCAGCGACCGCCCGCTGCCTGCCGAGGCCGTCACCGAAGCCCTGGACGAAGCCGGCGGCTACCTTCTCAGCACGCCCTGACGCGCCTGGCCCGGGTCAGCCGGTTTCAGCGGCTGACCAGTTCGGTCACGGCCTCGTCGAGGCGGCCGGAGCGGGCCTCCTCGATGAGGACCGCGAAATGGTCCGCGCTCATCTGCACTCGCTGGCCGAAGTCGTCGGTGATGACGATCTTCCGTTCCGGTGGCGCGTCGTGGTCGACGAACAGCTCGGGGCAGCCGCAACTGCACTGGCCGCAGAGCAGAGCGAATCGGGTGAAACGCTCGGTGTCATCCATAACCGGATCCATTCCTCGGCGATTCCGCACCGAGCGTCACACGGACTTAACTTTTCGTTAATCCTTTGCCGCCGGAAATTGGGCTCGCATGCTCTTCCGTCCATTCCTCCTATACCCTCTCCGGGTTTCATTAATACCCCCAGAGGGTTTTCCCGATACCCGGGCCTGGTTTGCCAAATACGGTCCAGGGTTTACCGTACTGATCGGGCTGCTCGTTTATCTAGCACTCTGGGCTGGGTCTTTGCCCGGATATAGATAAATACGGTGAGTTACTTTCCGGTCTGCGTTGCACCGTGGTACAGCGCCCTTTAATGTTTTATTTAATTGTCCCTGGGTGCCCGCAATACAGCAAGGAAGGCGTGGATGAGCGATATCGCCGTAGGGCCGAGGGGTGCCGGGCGGCAGGGCCGGGTGGGCGCGGCCGCAGCGGCTGCCCCGTCCACACCAGACGCACAGCGCATCCTGCGACTGGCGCTGGCCGCGATCTGGCTGCTCGATGGCGTGCTGCAGTACCAGTCGTTCATGTTCACGAAGGCTTTTAGCCAGATGATCGGGGCTACCGCATCCGGTAACCCGGGAGTGATCGCCCGCCCCATCGGCTGGAACGCCAGCCTGACCGAGCACCATCTGGTGGCGCTGAACGCGACCTTCGCCACCATCCAGTTGCTGCTGGGTGTGGGCATTGCCTACCGGCACACCGTCCGGCTCGCGCTGGCGGCCTCTGTCGTGTGGGCGCTGGGGGTGTGGTGGTTCGGCGAAGGGCTCGGCGGGGTGCTGAGCGGCGCGGCGGATCCGGTGAATGGTGCTCCCGGCGCGGTGATCCTCTACGCGCTGCTGGCCGTCCTGCTGTGGCCCGCCGACCGGCGCGTTGAGCCTGGCGTACGGGCGCCGTTCGTGGCGGCCCGAGCGGTGGGGGCCCCGGCGGCCCGCGCGCTCTGGCTGGTCCTCTGGGGCAGCCTGGCCTACTTCGCGCTGACCCCGGCCAACCGCGCCCCCACGGCGCTGCACGACATGGTGGCCGGCATAACCGACGGCGAGCCCGGCTGGCTGGCCGCGCTGGACTCCCGCGCGGCCTCGCTGCTCGGGCACAGCGGGCTGGCCGCCTCGATCGGGCTGGCCGTCGCCCTCGTCGTCATCGCGCTCGGGGTCTTCCTGCCGCCGCCCGCGGCCAGGGCGACGCTGATCCTGGCCATCGTCGTGGCCGCGGTCATCTGGGTGGTCGGGGAGGCGTTCGGCACCATCCTGACCGGCGGCGGCACCGATCCCAACTCCGGCCCGCTGCTTGCCCTGCTGGCCCTGGCCTACTGGCCGCTCGTGCCCGCCGCCGCGCCCCGGCCCCGGATCCTGCCTACCGACCAGCACACCGAAGGGACACTGGCATGAGCATCCCCGCCTGGATCCTGGACATCTTCGCCGCGGTCATGCTCCTGGTCGCCGTGGTGAGCGCCGGGCAGCTGGTCGTGGCCCGCGCCTGGACGCGTGCCGGGGCCAGGGACGCCGACATCGCCCTCTCCCATCTGCTGATGGGCGTGGCCATGGCCGGGATGCTGGTGGCTAGCCTGAGAACGTTGCCGAACGCCGCCTGGGAAGTGATCTTCGCGGTTATGACGGCCTGGTTCGCCTGGTACCTGTGGCGGGAGACGAGAGGACGGGGGCTCGGCGCCGTAGCCGGCGGGCATCACGCGCCGCACCTGATCCACAGCGCGGCGATGCTATACATGTTCGCCGCGCTCGCGGGCCCGGCGTCCGGTGGCGGCTCCGGGATGGCCGGCATGGCGGCCGGTTCGCCGGGCGGGATGCAGACGCTGCACGCCCCCACGCTCGCGCTCATCTTCGCGCTGCTCCTGATCGCCTATTCGGTCCGCGACGTGGACCGGAAGGCCTGCGCGGACGGATACTTCCACGTCGTCGGCCGGCGTTTCACGCCCGCCGGACCCGCACTGGCCACCGCGGCCGCGGGTGCGACGGTCCGCGGTGCGCCAGCCGCGCCCGCCGGGGGCGGCGACAGTGCCGTCGCGACCATGGTGCCGCCCGATACCGCCCCGGTGGAGGTGCCACCGGGCGACCCGGCGACCGTCGAGGTCACGGCCAGCCCGGCCGAGCGGCTGCTGCTCTCCCCCGCCGTGGTCAAGGGCTGCCGGGTGGCGATGGGCGTCACCATGGCATTCATGCTGCTGATCATGATCTAGCTCGCGTTCCGGCCGCCCGGGGCATGATTGCTCCGGGGCGCTGACGCGTCCCAGCCACACCGGGATCGCCGCTTGACGAACCACTTGCGGGATATGCGTTATTGCAACTTACTTGCAGCTTTCCCTAGACTGGCGCTGACCGCGATGATCTTCGGAAGGTGTGCCGGTGGCTGATCCGCTCGCTCGTCTCGCCCGGATCCGGCGCGGGCTCAGCCCGGCGGAGTGGACGAGGGTCGGCGGGATGGTCGCGACCGTCGTGGGCCTCAATCTGGCCGGCTGGGGGATGCTGGCCGCGGCGCTGGACGGGCACTACCACGTCAGCAAGACGACGGTGTTCGGCGTGGGTACGGGGGCGCTCGCCTACACCCTCGGGATGCGGCACGCGTTCGACGCCGACCACATCGCCGCGATCGACAACACCACCCGCAAGCTCGTCGGCGAGGGCAAGCGCCCCCTGTCCACGGGGTTCTTCTTCTCCCTCGGGCACTCGAGCGTGGTCTTCGTGCTCGCGGTCCTGCTGAATTTCGGCATCCGGGGGCTCGGCGACCAATTGCGCAACAGCCACTCGGACTTGCAGGTCACGACCAGCATCATCGGTACCTGCGTGTCCGGCTTCTTCCTGTTCCTGATCGCGGCGTTCAACCTCGTCATCCTGGCCGGGATCCTCAAGGTGTTCCGGGAGATGCGCTCCGGCGCCTACAACGATGAGGAACTGGAGGAGCAGCTCAACCGGCGCGGCCTGATGAACCGCTTCCTCGGCCCGCTGGCCCGCCGGGTGGACGCCCCGTGGAAGATGTACCCGATCGGGTTCCTGTTCGGCCTGGGCTTTGACACCGCCACCGAGGTGGCCCTGCTCGTGCTGGCCGGCACGGCCGTTGTGGGAGGCCTGCCGTTCTACGCGATCTTGTCGCTGCCGATCCTGTTCGCCGCCGGGATGAGCCTGTTCGACACGATCGACGGCTGCTTCATGAACTTCGCCTACGACTGGGCATTCGCCAAGCCGGTCCGCAAGGTCTACTACAACCTGACCATCACCGGCCTGTCCGTCTTCGTCGCGCTGTTCGTCGGCGCGACCGAACTGCTCGGCCTGCTCGCCCACGACACGAACCTGAACGGCTCGTTCTGGTCGTTCATGCAGAACTTCAACATCAATACGGCGGGGTACGTCATCGTGGGGGTCTTCATCGTGACCTGGGCCATCGCCCTCGGAGTGTGGCGCTTCGGGCGGATCGAGCAGAAATGGGACACCGGCCCACCCGTGCCCGCCGACACCAGAGAATGACTCCATGCACAGTGAGCCGGAGAGCGCGGACCAAGCCACAGGGTCAGGCCGGCCCGAAGGGCCCCCGGAAGCCCGGCCCGAAGGGCCACTGCGCGCCCCAGTCACGGCAACCGTGGAAGACCGGGCCGAGCGGGTTCTCACCGCCTCGCTCCGCCTGACGTACCTGCCGGTCGTGTTCCTGATCCTCGCGAGCCTCGGCGCGTTCGCCTACGGGATCGCCGTCTTCATCCACTCCGTCGGCAGCGTTGCCAGCCACCCTTTCCCGGTGAAGGATCAGGTCGGCTATTTCCTGCTGGACATTGACCTGTTTCTCGTCGGGGTGACGCTGCTCATCTCGGCCATCGGGCTCTACGAGCTGTTCATCCGGGACATCCCCAGCGACCAGCGCTTCGGCCTGCCGGCGTGGCTGGAAATACATGACCTCAACGCCCTCAAGGGGAGGGTCATCGCGATGATCGTCCTGGTCCTGTCGGTGAGCTTCGCCGAGGTCGCCGTGGACGCCCCGAGCGGCCTGTATGTTCTCGAACTGGGCGGCGGAGTCGCCGTGATCATCGTCGCCCTGACGGTCTTCATGCGCCTGACCGCCCACACGAACGACTAAGGCGCGCTGCTAAAGGTCACGGCAGCGGCGCCGCGCGAGCTTCGCCCCCCGCGTTCGAGCGCGTGCGGTCCCGACGAAGAGGTCCGCGCACTGACCGCGGTCGAGGACGAAGAGTCCGCGACGTTGAACGGCGCGTTACGTCCTTCCCGGCATCGTGATCCGGGCCTAGCGTCGGTGGCATGAACAGCAATCACGCCCGGCTCTGCCCCAGCCCGGAATGGGCCGCCCACATGCACACCGACGTGCTGCCCGGCCTGTGCGCCGGAGTCGATCTCGGGACGCGGATGCTGGAGATCGGCCCGGGCCCGGGGGCGACCGCCGACTGGTTCCGGCATCGCGTCGCGGATCTGGTCGCCGTGGAGATTGACGTGGCCGCGGCCGCGGCCCTGCGGCAGCGCTTCGCCGGCACGAACGTTCAGGTGGTGCACGGTGACGCCAGCGCGCTGCCGTTCGACGACGGCTCGTTCGATTCCGCCGGCTCGTTCACGATGCTGCACCACATACCGTCCGCGGCCCTGCAGAACCGGGCGCTGGCCGAGGTGCTGCGGGTGCTCCGGCCGGGCGGCACGCTGATCGCGTCGGACAGCCTGGCCAGTACGAGCCTGCACGAGTTCCACGCCGGCGACACCTACAACCCGCTGGAACCGGCCTCGCTGCTGCCCCGGCTGCAGACGATCGGTTTCGGCGCGGTGATGGTCAGCGTCGACCAGGGCCTCACCTTCCGCGCGCGCAAGCCCGCCGGGACCACCGCGCCACTGGCAGGATCACGGGCATGACGACCGACCGCGCCCCGGAGAAATCCAGCGCCCCAGAGAGATTCGAGGTCCGGCGGCAGATCGCGGCCTCGCCGGCGGTGATCTTCGCACTGCTGTGTGATCCGCAGGCACACGTGGCGATCGACAGCTCGGGCATGCTGCAGTCGGCGGACGGCGCCCCGGTCCGGAAGGTGGGCGACACGTTCGTCGTGCACATGGACCGTGAGGCGCTCAACGACTACCCGATGGGCAAATACGACGTCACGGTGATCATCACCCGGTTCGAGATGGACACCGAGATCGAGTGGACGATCTCGGGCACGATCCAGCCGCCGCTGCGGCACCTGTACGGCTACCGGCTCGAGCCCAGCGACGTCGGCACCCTCGTCACCTCGTACTACGACTGGAGCCAGATCGACGAGCGGTACCGCGGCGCGGGGATCTTCCCGGTTATCCCGGAGGCCGCCCTGCGTGCGACCCTCGGCATCCTGGCGCGGACGGTCGCGCGGACCACCGAGCCGGGCTCCCATTCCTGACCAGCCATCACGTGACGGTCTTGCGCGCCCCGAACCGGGGCTCGCGGTAGCGGCCGGAGACGGTCACCTCGCGCAGCGCCTCCACCGCGCCGAAGACGTCGGCATACGACGTGTACAGCGCGTTGAACCCGAACCGCAGCAGGTCCGGCGGCCGGACGTCGCCGATCACGCCGGCCTCGATCAGCGCGGCCATCAGCCGCAGGGCGTCCGGGTGCCGGCAGCGTCACGTGACTGCCCCGGCGGTCCGGCTCGCGCGGCGTGACGAGCCCGAAACCGAGCCCGGCCAGCAGTTCGTCGGCGCAGGCGATGAAGAAGTCCCCCAGGCCGAGGCTCTTGGCCCGGACGGCGGCCATGTCCACGCTGCCGAACACCTCCAGCGCGGCCTCCAGCGCCAGCAGCGACAGCAGCGGCGGTGTGCCGATCCGGGCCCGGGTGATCCCGTCCGCGGGAGCGTAACCGGGTTCCATCGAGAACGGCCGGGCGTGCCCGTGCCAGCCGGTCAGCGGCTGGTCGAAGCCGGCCTGGTGCCGCCGCGCCACGTAGAGGAAGGCGGGGGCGCCCGGACCGCCGGACAGGTATTTGTAGCCGCAGCCCACGGCCATGTCCACTTGGTCCGCGTCCAGGCGCAGCGGCACGGCCCCGGCCGCGTGGCACAGGTCCCACACGACCAGCGCGCCGGCCTCGTGCGCCGCCGACGTCAGCCCCGCGACGTCCCACAGTTCCCCGGTGCGGAAGTCCACCACCGACCACACGACCGCCGCCACCTCGCTGCCCCGCTGGCGGAGCGCGGCGTACGGGTCGCTGACCCGCGCAACCTCCCGGCCGAGCAGCCGGGCGACCGAGTTGGCCAGGTAGCCGTCGGTGGGAAACTGGCCGGCCTCGGTCAGGATCACCGATTTATCTGAACGGGCCCGGGCGGAAGCGGTCAGTGCGTTGAACAGCTGCACCGACGTGGAGTCGCCGGCCACCGTCTGCCCGGGAGCCGCCCCGATCAGCGCGCCGATGCGGTCGCCGATCCGTTCCGGCGCCGTCCACCAGCCGTCCTCGTTCCATCCCCGGATCAGATCGCGGCCCCATTCCTGCGCGACAGCCGACGCTAGCCGCCCGGGCACCGCGGCGGGCAGCGCGCCGAGGGAGTTCCCGTCCAGGTAGATGACCCCATCCGGGAGCACGAAGTCCTTCCGGGCCGGCGCCAGCGGATCGGCGGCGTCGCGGCGCCGGGCGAACCCGCGACTGGCCTCCACGGCGGCTCAGCCCGCCGACGGGACGGCGGTCTTGGGGCTGAGCTGGTCGGAGGTGTTGTGCTCGGCGATCAGGTGCAGTGCCTTGCCGGAGTCCCGTTCCGCGATCGCCTCGACCAGGCTCGCGTGCAGCTGATAGCGCTGGGCGATGTACTCGGGCGGGGGCTGGTCGCCGGCCGGCATGACCGACAGCGTGTGCGATTCGATCAGGTCCAGCAGGCTGCTGTACAGCGAGCGCAGCATCACGTTCGGGCTGACCGCGGCGATGCGTGCGTGCAGGCTCCAGTTGGCCCGGATGAACGCGATCGGATCCATGGCGTCGGCCGCGTCGTTCATTAGCTGGACCTGGGCCCGCATCTCGGCGATGGCCGCTGGGGAGGAGTGCCAGAGCGCGTCCTCGATCATCAGCGGGTCGAGCGCGTCGCGGATCCGGACCGCGTCGGCGACCGAGGTCTGTCCGGCGTCGAGGGCCAGCACGGAATTGCCCAGCCGGACCATGGGGGAGGGCTCGGCCGCGAACAGCCCGCCGCCGGGGCCGGGCCGGACGGTGACGAGCTTGCGCGCCTGGAGCAGCCGGATCGCCTCGTTGAAGGTGCCGACGGAGACGCCGCACTGCGTGCGGAGCTCTTCCTTGGAACCGAGCCGGTCGCCAGGCATGGCCGCCCCGGCGATGGCCGTGAGCCGCGCCGCCGCCAGCTCGGTGCGGGTCTGGCGCGTGGCCGGCTCGAAGGCCCCGCCGGCGAAGCCGGCCCGCTCCCAGTCGTCGCGGCGGAGCGCCGGCTCGTCGACCGCCTCACGTGCGCCGTGGCCGGCCAGCCCCGCCCGGTCGTGCGGGCCAGGCGGCCGCAGCGTGCCCGGCGTGCCCGGCCGGCGGTCAGCCATCACATCTCCCTTTTCGTAATTAACCATGATGAATGTAACGGATTGTCTTGACAAGGTTGAGGGACGCGGCTCAGCATCATATTCATCATGATTGTTTCGGGCAGGTGAACGATTCCGTGGTCACAGACACCGAGTTCTGCTCCCTGATGGCGGGGGTGTGCGCGCCGGTCACAGTCGTGACCACGGTCGACGACGTGGACGAGGTCGGGCGCGGGGCGGTCGCGATGCTCCCGGACCACCCCGAGCGGCACATCTGGGGCATGGGCCGTCATCACGCCGGGTCGAACTTCTTCTGGTACCTCAAGGACCCGGCCGGGAACTTCTCCGAGTACTACTCCGACATGGACTGAATCATCGATGACCAGCTCTGGAAACCAGAAGTCCTGGAAGGAGCGCGGGGCCTGTTCAGCTGGGGCCCACCGCCGCCCCCGTCGTTCCTGGCCCCGGATGACCTCGCCGCGCTGATGACCGGCAGCCACTCCGCGGCCTGATCCCCGCTCAGCCCCCCTCGCGCGCCCGGAGCAGGCCGGGGTAATAGAGTCCAGAGCAAATACCGGATCCCGGTGAACATCCCAGCGAGGGGAGAGAACCTCAATGCCAACCCGCACCGCCCGTACCGGCTGGACGGGAACTCTGGAGCAGGGCTCGGGCAAGGTCGAGCTGACCAGTTCCCATCTCGGGACCTACGAGATGTCCTTCCCCAAGCGGGCGGCGGAGGACGCGGGAGGTGCCACCAGCCCCGAGGAGCTGATCGCGGCCGCGCACTCCGCGTGCTACGCGATGCAGCTGTCCGCGCTGATCGGCCAGGCCGGGGGGACGCCGGAGGCGCTGGACGTGCAGGCCGACGTCTCACTCGGCCCGGACCCGGCGGGCGGCTTCCGGCTGACCGGCATCAAGCTCACTGTGCGGGGCGAGGTCGAGGGCCTCACCGACGAGCAGTTCACCCAGGCCGCACAGGACGCCAAGGCGAGCTGCCCGGTCAGCAAGGCCCTGACCGGGGTCGACATCTCCCTCGACGCCCAGCTCGAGCACTGACCACACCGGCGCCGCGGCCTCTGCTGCCGGGGCGGCGGCGCCATGTGGCCATCGCGCTGCTGGACATCGTGTGTGCGGATCTTCGTGGTGGCGGGCCCGCCTCAGTCCGGACGCTCCTCGCCCTCGCGGCTCGTAGCCGTCCCGGCCGGGCTGCCGTCCTCGTTTTCCCGGGGTTTCGCGCCGTTGACCGTGCCGGGGTCCTTGGCTTCCTGGTTCGCCGCCCCATTCCCCGGGCCGGAGTCCACGCTGAGCATGGAGCCGGTCACCATCTCCAGGCCCTCGTTCTTTGGCCCCTCCTGCGGGGCCAGGGCCGCGCGGCTACGCCGGCGGAACGGGAGGAACGCCGCCGCGATCAGCAGGACGCCGAGGATTCCGGTGCTGATCGGGCAGGCCACCCGGAGCATCGTGATCGAGGTGGCGTTCTTGTTGGCCAGCGCGACGAGCTGGTTCTGGGTGGCCTGGGTCATCTTCAGATCCATGTTGGCCACCACCAGCCGGCCCTGGCCGCCCGGGCCGCGCAGCACGGACTGGCCCTTGACCTCCTCGTTGACGGGGATGCCGGTCCGCGGATCGACGAAGAAGGTGTTGGTCGCTGACCAGTAGCGGTCGGCCACCACGACGCTCGATGACGATCCGGGCAGCCCCAGCAGGGAGGAGGGGATGCCGGACATCTGCTGGGCCACGGTGGGCGGGACGTGCTGGACGAACTCGTAGGTCGTCAGGCCGTTGACCTGCACCGTCCGCACGTAGCTCGCCGGGAACGCATGACCGGAGTTCGGGTCGAACACCTGATACGTGCCCGCGTTTGTGTCGACCGGAAAGAGCAGGCCGAGGCCGGTCTGCTTCACCCGGGTGTCACCGTTCAGCGAGGCGCCGCAGCAGTTCAGCAGTTCCCCGGTCCGGCGGTTGAAGGCGGCTCGCTGGACCACGACGTTCACCGTGGCCTTGTGCACCGGATCGGTGAGCACTGCGGAGGAGTTCCACACCGCGTTGGTCTGGCTGCTGGCGCTGGGGTCGCTGCGGACGGTGAGGGTGTAGGTGAGGCTGGCCCCTGGCACCGTCTGCAGCGTGCCCGCGTTGAAGTAGGAGGCGTCCGTGGCCTTGAGAATGTAGGTCTGATTGAAGCTGACCGGAGCGGCGATCACCCGGGGACCGATGTAGAAGAGCAGCAGCAGGCAGATAGCCAGCAGGAAGGCGCCCACCGCGGCCAGGGCGATACGGAGCTTGCCGGGGCGCCGGAAGGGCGAGTCCTGCTGGGCAGGCAGCGGGGCCGTCATGTCGGCCGGGTGTCTGCGGCTGGTGCGGGAGAGGCTGAAGCGCGCGTGCATGACACCCACCGCCTACGCTGCGTCTTCGCCGGAGCCGGCGTCGGCCCGGTAGGGAGCGTGCCCGTTGTGGGTGACCAGGCCCTGATCGCCCACGGGGCCGGCGGTTCGGGAGAGGCCACCAGGTGCGGGCGGAGCGCATCGTGCAGCGGCACGTCGAGGGTGGGGCGTGCCCCCCCGGCCGCGGCGATGGCGAGCAGGGACCGGTGGCGGTCGTCGCCCACCGTCTCGCCCTGGTCGGCGAGCATGACGGGGATGTCGTCCCGGACGTGGTAGAGGCGGCGCAGCCGCGGGTTGTACAGGGCACGTTCGTCCGGGAGGTACAGCAGGGCCTGCTTGTCGATCGGGCAGGCCAGCATGGTCAGCAGCAGTGGATCAAGGCTCATGGCAGAGGGCCTTTCGATGGGGAGACAGGACGCATCGGCGGTGCTGCCCCGGGGCAGCCAGGACGCGCCGGCAGTGCTACCGCCCGTCGCCAGACGGCGGCCGGCGGCGCCGCGTTCGGCGGCGATGGTCAGGATGACGGGTACGGTCACGGCACAGATGCCGCCCCCGAGCCGCATGCCCAGCAGCACCGGGCTCGACGGCAGCCGTTCGTGGAACAGCAGCGAGCCGATGATCACCAGGTAGCCGGTGCTGAGGATGGTGGAGACCGGGACGACGACGGAGACCGGGCTGCGCTGGAGTGCGGTCTGGAACAGGCACATGCCCGCGGCCAGGCAGGCGAGCACGAGGTACAGGTAGGGCGACCGGATCGCGGCCGTTACCAGGGCGCCGCCGCGGGCGTGGTGCGGGGCGGAGAACAGGGCGGCCGACAGGGCCTTGAGGGCGAGCCCGGCGACCCCGTACATCAGGCCGGCGCACAGGCTGCAGCTGAGGCCGGATGGCCGGATACCGGTGCTGGCGGCGGCTGGCGCGGTGCGCCGCGGCGTAGATGACCACCGCGGCCAGGCATCCGGGGATCGCGGCCGCCGCGACGGCCAGCCCGGCCGCGCTGGTGCCCGCGGTGCTGCCGGACCCGTGGCCATCGGAGATGCTCAGCAGCACCACCGCGACGATGAGCGCTCCGATGCACGCCAGTTCACCGCGCCCTGGGTGCTCGTGCAGCACCAGGCGTGACAGCACGATCGTTCCCACCAGCCCGGATGCCTGCAGCGGCTGAGCCACCGTCAGCGGTTCCAGGGACAGCACCAGCACCTGCAGGATGAGGCCGCCGAGAATGAGCGTGAACCCCACCAGCCAGGCCGGCGCGGTGAACAGGGTGCGCAGCAGGCGCCACATGTGACTGGCGTCGATGGGCGGCAGGTTCGTCAGCGCCCGCTTCTCCAGCACGAAACCGACGTTGTAGACGACGGTGGCCAGCAGGGCCAGCACGATCCCGAACTGAGTCATCGGCCCGCTCCTGGTGGCGGTGCTCCTGGTGGCGGTGCTCCTGGTCGGGCTGGGGGGCGGTCAGTTCGGCGATGGTCTCGCCGTACGCGCCGGCGAAGGCGGTGGCGGCGGCCTGGTCCAGCAGAGCGTGCCGGTACCGGATGGACAGGCACAGGCGGCCGGAGACCGTGGCCGCGCCGATGGACAGGCCGCGCGGCATCGGAGCGGGCGCCGCGATCCACAGCGGCTGCTCGCGGGAACCGCCGAAGCGGGGCGGATCGGGGACCACGCCCAGGTTGGTAATCAGCGACGTGTCGGTGAGCACCGGGCTGGCGAGGCGGCGGGCCAGCCGGGCCGTGTGCTGCTTGACGATGGCCGGGGCCCACCCGGCCGCCAGCAGCCGGCTCATCGTGTCGATCTCGGCCCGGCGCTGCTCCTTCCCGGCCCGGGTCTGCGCCGCGACCTGAGCCAGCAGCACCGCCGGATCGATGCGCTCCCCGGGCTGGGTGGATACCCGGATCAGCCGCGACAGGTTCCCGTACCCCTGCCAGCGCTGCTCCGGGTCACGCGCGTTGACCGGCACGGTGATGCGGATCTGGCCGCTGCGGACGCCGTGGGCGGTGTTCCACCGGTCCACCGTGAGGCTCAGCGCGGCGACCAGCAGGTCGTTGACCGTCGGGTGCGGGCCGCGGTCCCCCCGGGGCGGCCGGGGAACCGGCATTGAGGTCAGCACGAAGCCGTACCCGGGCCGGTCCGGGCGTGCCCCCTGCGGGGCGATCCGGGTCACCGTGCCGGGCAGTTTCACCGGGCCGGGCAGTTTCACCGGGCCGGGCAGTTTCACCGGGCGGCGCACTGTCACCGTGCGGCCCGGGGCGCGCGCCCGTCCCGGCCCGCGCCCCGGGCCGCGGCACAGCCAGGCAGGCATCGCCGGCCCGTCCAGCCCTTGCGGGTCCACCGGCAGGGGGTCGCCGGGTTCCGTGCTGACGCCCGCGCGCTCGGTGTAGGCGCCGGAGATCGCGGTGAGCAGGGCGGTGGCGGAGATGCCGTCGAAGGCCGCGTGATGAACCTGCAGGATCACCACGTCGTGCTCCGGGCCTACCGCCAGGATCAGCCGGAACGTGGCGCCGTACAGGGACAGCGGCGCGGCGAACAGCCGTTCCCGCAGCGCCGTCAGCTCCGCGGGGCTGCGCCAGCCGGCCACGACGAGCGGCGCCCCGGCCGAGGTCTGCCAGTGCAGGCGGCGGTCCCAGCGGGAGGCGGGGGCCAGCTGCCGCCCGGCGTCCGGGCTGACGGCCAGGACCGCGGTCACCGCCGCCGCCAGGGCCGGCCGGTCCAGGTGACCGCGGGCGGGCGTCTCGAGCTGGACCAGGTTGGGCTCGTGCGTGCTGTCCAGGTAGAGGTCCAGCTCCTCGACCGCGGCGAGCGGCCGCCGCGCCGATGCGGCCGGCGCGCGGGCAGTCTCCCCGAGCGTGGTCATCGGGGTCCCTCCGCTGGCTCCTCAGCCGGGCCTCCCGCGTCAGCCGGGGCGCTCCGGCGTCAGCCGGGCCTCCGGCGTCAGCCGGGCCTCCCGCAGTGGCCAAGGTGCCGGGCGCGGGGCGGAGCGGCGTCAGCGCCGCCGCCAGGGCGATCAGGGCGGCCGCCTGCGCGGCCCAGCTGAACGCGCCGAAACCGTACTGCGCGCCGTGGCTCAGCCCGCTGATCGTCACCGCTCCCGCGGCGCACATCGCGCCGAAGGCCAGCAACGGCACCCAGCGCGGCGACCACCAGCCGAGCAGCAGCACGACAGGGACGGCCAGCGCGGCCAGCCCGCCGCACGCGACGAGCACCGCGGTTACGCCGGCCACGGCCAGCCAGTACCCGATCAGGCTCAGCCGGGTCCCGGGCGAATCCGCCGGGCGCGGCGACGGCAGTGTCCGGCGGCGCCGCGACGGCCACGCCGCGGCCACGATCACCAGGCAGACCGCGGCTATGCTCGCGGCGAGCGCCCGGCGGTATCCGGTCGCGGGAGTGAAAGCCAGCACGACCCGGCCGCCCTGGCCGGCGGGCACGACGAAGGCCTGCTGCCAGCCGTCCAGCGTCACCGGCGCGAGCTGGTGCCCGTTCAGGGTGGCCGTCCAGCCGGCGTTGGCCGCCTGGTGAACCTCCAGGTAGGACTGCGCGCCGGCGCCGATCGTCGCAATACGGTACTCGGTTCCCCACGAGCCGATGTGCAGGCTGCGGCCCGCCGTAGCCGTGGCCCGTGTTGTGGACGGGGAGGTGGCCAGGCTCAGGTCGGTGACGGTGAGCGGCAGCCCGGTTCCCGGCGAGGTCAGGTAGTGCGTGCCGGCCAGCAGCACCAGCGTGGATCTGGGGCCGCACACGCGCAGCGGGAGCGGCGTGAGGTTGGTCAGATCGCTGGCGGTGCCCGAGACGGACGTGGCGTAGGTGTGGCCGTCGACCGTCAGCGGCGGCCCCTGCCCGCAGCCGAGCGTGAAGGGTGTCCCCGGCGACGGCTGTCCGGTGCTCAGGCCGGCCAGCGCGGGGATGCTCAGCCCGGCCAGGCCGACCGGCAGCTGCTGGGCCCGCCCGACCAGGGGGTTGTACGCGGTCACGTGCATGACGCCGGGGAAGCTGATGTCCAGCTGATTGGTCCGCAGCGGCGCGAAGGTCATCGCGCCGCTCTGCGGGACGGGCAGATCACGGCTCCCCGCGGGGCTGCTGATCAGCACCTGGGTCGGCTGGGCGGCAATGCCGGCGCCGTACGGGGTCAGCTGGATGCTGCCGATGGTCCGCGGCCCCGTCCACCGCAGGTGCAGGGTGGCGTCCGGGCTGGCCGCGATCCAGCCCGCCGGGGCGCTGCTGCTGAGCAGGTTCTGCGGGCGCAGCGCGGGCACCGAGCCGAAGGTGGAGCTGGCCGCGATGGTCAGCTGGGCGGGCTTGGCCGAGCCCATCTTGTCCAGCAGCGCGTTGAGGGCCGGCCCGGGCACCGCGACGGCGGTCGCCGACAGCGAGAAGCGCTGCGCGGATGTCGTGGTGAAGGTCCGGTTGAGCGACGGGTCCGGCGGAATCCCGGGCAGCCCGAGCGTGGTGGCGGTGTTGCGGTGGAAGCTGAACGACGGAGCCGCGCCGCCCGTTTCCTGCGCCGGCCGCAGGAAACGAGTGACGCGCACACCGGGGATCGTGACGTCGCTGATGCCCGCGCCGGGGCCGCCGTGCGTACCGCCGCGGGTGGCGTCGATGGTGATCCGCAGCCACCTGGTGCCGCCGGACGGGATGTTCAGCGGCTGCGCCGCGGCCGTCACCTGCGTGTCCGTGACGGCCCGGCCGGTGGCCGTGGTCACCACCAGCCGGGTGGCCACCGGGCGCGGTATGTCGTCGAGCAGGCGGACCGTGACCGGGCCGGACAGGTTCAGCGGGTGGTCGAAGTTGACCTGAATCCACTGTCCGTCGGCGCGCGAGCTCGCCTCGGTCCAGGCGCTGGCCGGATCGCCGTCGAAGGCGTTGACCGGGTCGGCCTGCGGCACCTCCCAGAGCCACGATCCCGCGGAGGAGGCGGTCACACTGGCGGCGCCGGTGAGCACGGCAACCGTCTGATGACCGGCGGTGCCAGCGGGCAGCAGCTGGCGGGGCGGCTGGCCGGCCGCCCCGAGCGGGTCGTCCGGCGGGTTGGTCTCGGTCGCCGTGTACGTGTAGGAGGTGTTGTTGTTCGGCAGGCTGAACGCGGTGTCGGCGCGGCGGAGCCCGTCGGTGACGTCCTGGCTCGTTGCGGGCGGGGTGGCACCCCCGTTCTGGCCGGCGATCACGGCGGGCCGGTTCCCCAGCAGGCCCTGGCTCTCCAGCTGCAGCAGCGCGGCGGGGCCGCCGTCGACGAGCGTGGTCGAGGCGGTGGGCAGCAGGGCCGCGGGCGCAGTGGCCTGGTCGGCCGGGCTGGCCGCCTGGAAGATCTCAACCGGGGGATAGACCGGTGCGATCGCCTGTACCTGCAGGGCCGTCCCCACGCCGGAGGGGGCCACCAGGGCCGGCTGGCCGAAGGCCGCCACCCGGGTGAAACCCGAGGCGCGCAGCGCGGCGTGCACCAGGGTCGGCGGGGTGTAGCCGATCTGCGCCGGATCCAGGTCGTTGCGCACCAGGACGTAACGGATCCCGGCCCGCGCCAGGTAAGCGGCCAGGCCCGGCGTGGCCAGCCCCGACTCGATCGCATTCTCGGCCCCGGACACCAGGTCGCTGGCGCCGCCGCCGGTGTAGGGCACGATGTTGGCCTGCACCCAGGGCGAATGCGCCAGCGGTTCCAGGGGCTCGTCGATCGGCTGGCCCCAGCTGTAGATCCCGTGCGCGTCCGCCGGGACCGCCAGCGTGGTCTCGGTGCCATGGTGCGCGGCCAGGTAGCTGGCCGCCTCCCGCCAGTAGGCCGGGACCTGGGTAAACGAGCCCGGCTGCAGCGTCTGCCCGCTCAGGAACGGCAGCGCCAGCCCGGCCAGCGCCGCGACGGCGGCCACGCCGCCGGCGATCCGGGCCATCCGCCATCGCCATACGGCCCGCGCCAGGACGTGCGCGATGCCCAGCGCCAGCACCGCCGCCAGCACCGGCTCGATCTTGAACACGTTGCGCAGCGCCGACAGCGAACCGTTCAGCAGATCCTGGACCGGTCCGTGCAGGGGCGCGCCGAGCGGACCGCTGTAGCCGGTCAGCCCCCACAGCGCGGCCACCGCGACGGTAGCGCGCAGCCACAGTGCTTCCGGCAGGTCGCGGCGGGCCAGGCCGCCCAGGCCGGCCGCGGCGGCCAGCGCGGCCGCCGCTACCGCCCACGCCAGGCCCACGACCACCGAGGCGGCGGTGAGCCACGGCACCCCGAAGTTCAGGTACGCGACCCAGTTGCCGCTGCCGCGCAGCGCCGCGGCCGCCGACATGGTCTGCGTGGTGTTCGCGGACTGCTCGATGTAGGGCAGGAAGTTGAAGCCGTATTTGCCCTGGTACAGCAGCGGCACCAGCCACCATGACGTGGCCAGCAGCACCGCCGGCGCCCACCAGGCGGCCAGTTCCCACCGGCGCCGCCCGGGCCGGGTCGCCGCGTACATCCCGGGCAGCACCAGCGCGGCCAGGGTCGCCGTCGCGTTGACCCCGCCCATGCACGCCACGATCAGGGCGGAGCCTGCCGCGGCCCGCCGGGCCGAGCGGGCCCGGATCAGCGGCAGCACGGCCCAGGGGGCCAGCACGCCGGGCAGCACCGCCGCCGAGGTCGAGCCGATCAGGATGGTGAAGGTCGGCCACAGCGCGAACGTGGCCCCGGCCAGCAGCCGGGTCGGGCGTGATCCGATGCCGAGCGCCTCCGCCAGCCGGACGATGCCCAGGAAGGCCACCGTCACCAGCAGCGACATCCAGATCCGTTCGGCCACCCACACGGGCACGTGCAGCGCGTGCGCCGTCAGGTAGAACACGCCCATCGGGAAGGCGTAGCCGATGTACTGGTCCTGCAGGCTGCCCAGCCACTCCAGCGGGTTCCACAGATGCCACAGGCGCTGGTAGAACCCGACCGGGTCGATGTTGACGCCCAGCTTCGTGTCGAACGTCATCCGCCCCGGGTCCTGGGCCAGCAGGGCCGCCAGCGTCAGGCCCCACACCAGCACGGCCCACCGGCGCCCGGCCCGTTCCCCCGCGTCGGACCAGCCGTCCCGCAGCCACCGCAGCCGCCGCTGGCCGCCGCCTGCCGAGCCCGGCGGGTGCCGGGTGATCTCCTCCTCGGGGAGCTGAAGCGTCGTCACGCCTGCCGCCGCAGGATGACCAGCAGGTTCCAGGTCAGCAGCTCGCGGAGCCCGGGCAGCCGGATGAGGAACCGGCACCAGCGCGGGTAGTACCGGGGCCGCGCCTCGGCCACGGTGACGTCGGACCGGCGGCGAACCAGGTTCAGGATCGGGCCGACCCCGACGGGAAACATGCTCTCCCCGTAGCGGTTCTTGGGTTCCCGGCCGTGCCGGCGGGCGTACCGCCGGGCCGCGTAGTGGCCGCCCAGGTAGTGGAACGGGGCGGTTTCATGGCCGCCCCAGGGCGACAGCCAGATGGTGTAGGAGAGGTAGACCAGCCCGCCCGGGCGGGTGACCCGGATCATCTCGTCGATGAAGCCGGCCGGGTCCTTGACGTGCTCGAGCACGTTGCACGAGAAGCAGACGTCCACGCTGGCGTCGGCCAGTGGCAGCCAGTAGCCGTCGCCGATCACGCTGGCCCGGCCGGGGGTGCCGTTGCTGTACAGCTCCGTGGCATCCGGCTCGACCAGCAGGCAGTGCGCGCCCCGGTCGCGGAAGGCGGCGGTGAAGTAGCCGCCGCCGCCGCCCACGTCCGCGATCCGGCGGCCGTCCAGGGGGGTGTGCCGTTCGATCTGCGCCATCGAGTCCTGCGCCAGCAGCGAGTAGAACCGCCCCGGGTCCGATTGCTCGCCGGTGAACGCCTTCAGCAGGCGGAACCCGCCGACCGGGCGCAGTTGCGGCGGCGTGGAGGCGGCGGCGGTGGACGGGGCGCATCGGCAGGCATGCCGGTCCTCCTTGACGGGCTTCCGAACGGCCAGGGTGCGGCAGGCACCCGGGGCCGGCGCCGGTGACGTCCTGCCGGTTCACCGGGGAGGGCGGGACCCAGCTGAGCGGACAGGCGCGCCGCGGGGTGACGGCCCGGTGTTACTGGACGGTAGGTCACCATTGATGGTTCGTCAATAAAAACCGGATAACAACATTCGTTACGGTTTGTACTGGCCTAGATGATCCGATATGTCCGCTGGATGCTGGCGTTTTGCCCAAGTTATTGACACTCAATCAATCCGGTGCGCATAATTTCGGCGCTGAGACCTACTGGCCGGTAGCACCGAGCAAGAGTCGCGCATGGAGATCGACCGGGCTCTCCTTCCCGTCGCCCCACACCGGCCCTCCGAGCCGCGCGCCCCGGCTAAACGGCGCCGTGCCCGCAGGGTCGTGATCGTGGCCTGGCGGGATGTCGCCAGCCCGCAGGCGGGCGGTTCGGAGCTGCTGGTCGATCAGCTCGCCGCGGGTCTTACCGCCCGGGGCGACCAGGTTACGCTGCTGTGCGGCGGCCCGCGCCGCCCACGACTACGACGTCGTGCGCAGCGGCGGCCCGTACATCCAGTTCCTGCGGGCCCGTCGCCTTCGCGCGCCGGCTGCGCGACTGCGACGTGGTGGTCGAGGTCTGCAACGGCATGCCGTTCCTGGCACCGCTGTGGTCCCGCCAGCCGAGCGTGTGCATGGTCAACCACGTGCACAGCGATCTGTGGCCGCTGCGGTTCCCGCCCGCCGGTGTCGACGGCCGGCCGGTTCCGGAGGAGCGCGGCATGCCCTGGGCGCACCGCCGCAACCTGGTGCTTACGGTGTCCGACGTCGACCGCGCGGGAGCTGCAGTCGCTGGGCGTGGACCGCGAGCGCATCCGCATGCTGAACAACGGGGTCGCCCAGCCGGCCCGCCGGTCCCGCGCTCGGCCGAGCCGATGTTCCTGGCGCTTGGCAGGCTGGCGGAGTACAAGCGCATCGATCTCCTGCTCCGCCTGTGGGACCGGGTCCGGCCGGTGGTCGGCGGGCGCCTGATCATCGCGGGCGACGGCCCCGAGCGCGGCCATCTCGAGGCCCTGGCCGGCCCCGGCGTCACGTTCACCGGCCGCGTCAGCGAGCAGGAGAAGCACCGGCTGCTGGGATCGGCCTGGCTGCTGGTGCACCCCGCGCTGATCGAGGGATGGGGCATCGTGGTCGCCGAAGCGGCCGTCCGGGGCACGCCGACGGTCGGTTTCGACGTGCCGGGGCTGCGCGACTCGGTGGAGCACGGGCAGACCGGACTGCTTGCCGGCACCGAGGCGGGATTCGCCTCGGCCTGGGCGGCCCTGGCCCTGGATCACGGGCGGCGCACGGCGATGGGTCACGCCGCCCGGCGGCGGGCCGCGCGGCTGCGATGGTCGACGGCCGTGCAGCACTTCTCCGCCGTGATCGACGAAGCCATGGGCCAGTGGCCACGATGACGGCAGCGCGCTGCCTCCGGGAGCCTGCCAGCCCGCTGCAGGCGTTCTACGAAGATCCGGGACCACGGCGGCTCGGGGCCCGACCGGGCGCACGGCAGGCCAGGATGCTGGCCACGATCCTGGCCGAGCGGAGCGGGCCGCAGTGCATCGTGGACGTGGGCTGGGTGAGGGCGCGGCCACGGCACTGGTCAGCGCAGGATCCGGGACACACGGCATCGGTATCGACTGGTCCGCCATGGCCCTGGCCCGCGCCCGCGCGCGCGGCGTGCTGGTTCCAGGGCGGCATCGACTCCCGCGGCCTCCCGCTGGCCGACGCCTGCGCCGACATCGTGATCATGAGCGAGCTGATCGAGCACCTGGTGGACACCGACTCGGCCGCCGAGGAGGTGCGCCGCATCCTGCGGCCCGGTGGCGTGCTGCTGCTTTCCACGCCCAACCTGGCCGCATGGTTCAACCGGGGCCTGGTCGGCCTAGGGGTCCAGCCGGTGTTTTCCGAGGTCAGCCTGCGCGGCATCTACGGCCGGCCGGGTCAGCAGGTCGTCGGGCACCTGCGGCTGTTTACCCGGCGGGCGCTGGTTGAATTCCTCACCGCCCGCGGCTTCGCCTGCGAGCGGGTGTGCGGTGCCCCGTACCACGACGTGCCGCGGCCGCTGCGGCCGCTGGACCGTGCGCTGTGCCACTGGCCGTCCGCGGCCGCATCCTGCTGGTCCAGGCCCGGCGCCGGTGAGCCGGGTGGTCGTGAGCCCGCGCCCGAGCCACGGCCACCAGGCTTACCTCGACGCCCGGCCCGCAAACGATTACCGTGCAATCTGACGAGCAATTGAGGTGGGGGAACGTCGTGACGGCAATCGAGGTGGGGGAACGTCCGGCCCGGCGCAGGCGGCTTACGCCCGGCGACCGGCGTCAGGCGCTGATCAATTCTGCCCTGAACCTGTTCAATACCCGCCCCTACGATGAGGTGTCGGTCGACGACATCGCGGCGGACGCCAGGGTGTCGCGCCCGCTGGTCTACCACTACTACGGCGGGAAGGCCGGGGTCTTCATCGCCGCGCTGCGGCAGGCGGGCGACGACGTGGCCTCATCCCCCTGCGCGGCGGCGCTCGCCGACCCGGCCAACTGGCTGCGCGCCGGGCTGTCGGCGTTCCTGGACCCCGATCCAGGCCAATCCGATCGGGTTCATCGGGCTGCTGGGCCGCGGCTCGCTGCCGGACGGGGAGGTCCGGGCAAGTACATGATGAGATCCGTGACCAGGTGCTGTCGCTCATCCTGCACCGTCTCGATCCGCCCAGCGACTCCGCGGTGCTCAAGTCGGTCCTGCGCGGCTGGATCGGCATCGTAGAGACGATGGGCCGCGAGTGGCTGCGCCGGGGCGAGCCCACCCGCGGGGAACTCGAAATGCTGCTGCCCGAACTGCTGTGCGCGGTCCTCGGCGCCGCGGCCTGGCACGACACGGCCGTGGCGGCCGGTCCTGCCCCAGCCTCTCCCGCTAAGACGCCCGATTTCCTTGACATTGGGCCCGCGGCCAGGTTTATGCTACTTCCCAGTAACCTGGGGCCACGAGAAGGGCCTGGATCCCATGCAAATCGTCATCGCTATGGTTATCGGCGTCGTCATCGCCGCCGCGGGCGCGGCGGTTCTGGTCCACGACGTCACCGCCATCCCGAACACATCGGCCGGGCAGTTGTACAACTACGGCTCCACCTGATCGTCCCGGACGGCTGTCCGGTTTCCGTTAGTCGTTCTCGACCACGAAGTCCCATTTGGCGACGATGTTCCGGCCGTCCGGGGCCCAGCGCATCAGGCCCTCACCGACGGCCTCGACCGCGCGGAGCTCGAAGCTGACCTTCTGGCCCGGGCGCGGCGTCCCGAGCGGCTTCGGCTGGCCGGGCACGAGGGCAGGCCGGTAGACGTTGCCCTCCTCGTCGAGGCTGGTGAAGTCCGCCGCGGCTGAGATGGGTACCGGCGCCGTCGCCTCCGACATGGTGACCACCCACGTGCAGGTCGTGGTGGGCGCCTGGTAGGGCAGGCCCTCACCTGGTACCTGCGGACCGGTC
>CAVUNW010000076.1:0-94598 GCA_963742865.1 uncultured Actinomycetes bacterium | reverse complement strand
GAAAGACCCTGCCTGGCGTGGGCCGCAAGACGGCCAACGTGGTCCTCGGCAACGCGTTCGGGATCCCGGGCATCACCGTGGACACGCACTTCGGCCGGCTGGCCCGCCGGTTCGGCTGGACTACCAGCACCGACCCGGTCAAGGTCGAGGAGGATGTCGGCTCGCTGTTCCCCCGCAAGGACTGGACCGACCTGTCACACCGGCTGATCTGGCACGGTCGCCGGGTCTGCCACTCCCGCCGCCCGGCGTGCGGGGCGTGCGCGCTGGCCCGGCTCTGCCCGTCCTACGGGGAGGGGCCAACCGACCCGGTCATCGCGGCCAAGCTGGTCAAGCCCGGGCCGTTCGCGTGACATCTCGCGCGGCGCAGGACCGGGACGACCGGCCGACGGCCCCGCGCTGGCTCACCGACCTGGCCGCCGCGGCGGCCACCATGGACGTGCTGCCGCCGCTGCAGCCGCCCAAGACGGGCGGCCGCCCCTCGGCGGTGCTGGTCCTGTTCGCCGACGGGCCCGCGGGACCCGACCTGCTGTTCATCGAGCGCAGTCACCGGCTGCGGCAGCATGCCGGGCAGCCGGCCTTTCCCGGCGGGGTCATCGAGCCGTCCGACGGCGGGCCGGCCGCGGCCGCGCTGCGGGAGGCGGCCGAGGAAGCCGGGGTCGACCCGGCCGGGGTGGAGATCCTGGCCACGCTGCCCGAGCTGTACATCTCCCGCAGCGGCTTCCGGGTGGTGCCCGTGCTGGGCTGGTGGCACACCCCCGGCCCGGTGTCGGCGGTGGACCCGCACGAAGTGGCCGCGGTCGAACGGATCAGCCTGGCCGAGCTGGCCGATCCGGCCACCCGGGTGACGGTCTGGCTGCCGGGCCGGCTGGTCGGCCCCGGTTTCGAGATCAAAGGTCTGCTCATCTGGGGCTTCACTGCCGCCCTGGTAGATCGTCTGCTGGCGCTGGGTGGCTGGGAGGTGCCGTGGGATCGTGGGGTGGTACGGGAGATAACCGCCGACGGCGGACCCGGTGAAGTGTTCCCGGGCACTCCGGACCGCCCGATACCTTAGGGCTCGTGCACGCTGATCTGCTGGACCTGGCGCTGCTGGTGGTTGCGGCCGCGTTCGCGGTGTCGGGTTACCGGCAGGGGTTCATCGTCGGGGCGCTGAGCTTCGCCGGGTTCCTCGGTGGTGCGGTCGCGGGGGCCCTGTTCGCCCCGGGTATCTCCCGCGCTCTTCGTCGGGGGCCAGAACCAGCAGGACCTGGTGGCGGTGATCATCCTGGTGCTGCTGGCCATCATCGGCCAGTTCGCCGCCTCGGCCATCGGCACCGCGCTGCGCTCGCACGTCAACTGGCGCCCGGCCGCGTTCCTGGACAGCGTCGGCGGTGCCGCCGTCAGCGTGCTGTCCGTGCTGCTCATCGCCTGGGTCATCGGCTCGGTCCTGGTGGCGTCCCCGTTCAGCGGGGTGGTGACGCAGGTGAACAACTCGGCCGTGCTGCGCACCGTGGACCGCCTGATGCCCAGCACGGCCCGGACCATGTTCTCCGACTTCCGCCGGCTGCTGGCCAGCGGGCCGTTCCCCGAGGTGTTCAGCGGGATCGGCGACGCGCACGTCCTGTCGGTGGCCCCGGCCGACCCCGCGGTGCTGAACAGCGCCGGTTACCTGGACGCCACGCAACCGGGTGTTCAAGGTCCGGGGCACCGCAACGAGCTGCTCCCGGGTCATCGAGGGCTCCGGGTTCGTCTACGCCCCGGACCACATCCTGACCAACGCGCACGTGGTGGCCGGAGTCAACAAGGGCCTGCAGGTCTACTCGGAGAACGGCGTCGCCCACCAGGCGACGGTGGTGTTCTACGACCCGCAGGTCGACATCGCGGTGCTGTACGTGCCGGGCCTGAACATGGCCCCGCTCAGCTTCGCCAGCCAGGCCGAGATGGGGGCGGATGCGGTGGTCGCCGGATACCCGCTCGACCAGGGCTTCACCCAGAGGGCGGCCCGCGTCGGCAACATCCAGGACGCCACCGGCCCGGACATCTACCAGACCAGCCAGGTCACCCGGCAGATCTACGAGATCAAAGCCGACGTCCAGCCGGGTAACTCCGGTGGCCCGCTGATCGCGCCGGACGGGCTCGTCTACGGCGTGGTCTTCGCCGCCGCGGTGGGCGTGCCCGACACCGGCTTCGTCCTCACCGCGGCCGAGGTCGAAGCCGACGCCCACGCCGGCAGCACCGGCACCGTTCCCGTCTCCACCGAGGGCTGCGACTAAGTTAGATGGCATGACTTCACGTGTTTCCGCTAGCTATGCGCAAATACATGAAAATGCAAGGCTAATTCAGCAGCGATGTTGACTGAGTACCAATGTGGATCCTTGAGTATTGTTTGGCTATGACCTCAGGCCAATACTGGCTTAGGCGGGGCGTTATCCGGCCAATAGCTCAAGCAATTTAGCGCATCGCAATGCGGGCCATGGGAAGTCCTCAGGTGCATATCCGTCCATACAGCGTGATCGGACCCGTATTCGTACCTAACGTGACCGTCGCAGCAGTAGCTGCCAGGACCTGCGCGGCGACCACCGAGGGCAGGTGCAGATTGAACAATCGCTGCCACGCCGATAATGCCGGTGCGCCTCGCGTTCGTGACCGCACCGGCACAACGATGATCGACGGATGCTCAGGCTAGACCCTTCTTGGCCAGACGTAGCAGATGGCCGCCAGCTTACCGGAGGTCGCGTTTCCTCGGTGGCCATAGCCTGGCACCAATCTGCGTGGATTCAGCTTGCGGCTAAGAGTTATTACAAACGCTTGTGGTCGCCGCTGGAAATTGCGTGCACGTGCGTACCGAATGGCAGTTCTGGCGGCTGTGCCCAGGTAGGTAAGCTCGCCGCATGCGGCGAGGTCACCTCAGCTTGTTCCGGTGGTGGGTCTACCCGATCTTGCTGGCTGTGATCGCGCTCTGCTTCGACGCGGCCAACCGGCTGATCCACTATGGCCCGATCAGTGCCGGCCCCGCTCGACGAGCCCGCCCATCTGGCCACCGCCGCCCTCGGCCTGCTCGTCGTTGCCCGCTTCGTCGAGGCTCCACGCCGCTTCTACGTCGCGGCTCTCACCGCCTCAGTGGCCATCGACCTTGATCACATACCTCTCTACCTGGGGTGGCTGGGCCCGGGAGGTCAGCGCCCTTTCACGCATTCCCTGACTACCGTCGTCGTGTTCGCCATCGCTGCGCTAGCCATCTGCCGTCATCGGGCTGTACTAGCCGGAGTAGTAGTTGGGCTGCTGCTTCACTTCGCCCGGGACATTGTTGAGGGCCCCCCGGGAGTACGGATGCTGTGGCCGATCCAGCAGACGGCGTGGATCGCCGGCTACTGGTGGTTCCTCGGGATGATCGCCCTATTTTTGGCCGCCGACCTGATCCTGGGCGCCTTCAAGATCCCGTGCACCCGTCGGCGGGTGTTCGACCACCCGGATGGCGATCTCCATCCAGTGACCGCCGAGCCCGCGACGGATCCTGCGCCCTCAGCGCCTGGCCGGTTATCAAGCACTTACACGAGTGGCACCCGAAGGCTGGCATCGTCAGCCCCGCCCGTACCGTCGCGCTCAATCCGGTCAGCCAGATTCTCGGCCACCTCAGCGATCACAGCCACCTGGACGCCATGCGGATCCACCCCCGCATAGGGCCGGATAGCGGCCGCACCGCGCCGGAGCAGGGTCACGGCGCCGCGGGCGTTGCCGCGCCGGGCATGCGTCAGGCCCACCGCGAGCTGCGCCAGCCCCTGCCAGAAGTCCCGCTCCTCCGCAGGCGCCGCTTTCCAGGAAGCCTCGAGCACCTCGTGCGCATGGAACGGGCGGCCCGTCGCCAGCATCTCGTCCGCCAGGGCCAGGCTTTCGCGAGGCGGCAGAATCAGATCATCAGGTACCCGGGGCTCCCCGGCCGCCCCCTTGGGCAGCGGCCGCCCCAGACCGTCACGGGGCCGGGCGTTCCGGGGGCGGCCTCGCGGGTCACGATCCCGGCCGCTGCGGGGCTGTCCTCCCGGATCCCGGTCACGATCCCGGGCCGGCCGCCCTGAGCCTGCCGGGCTGCTGCCTGCACCGGCCCCGTCGGTCAACGCTCTGGTTCGGGGTCGGTCAGCCAGCCGCGGAGCTCGGCGTCGAACCGGCTGGCCTGTTCCTCGTGCGGGAAGTGCCCGGCCCCGTCGATCATCCGCCACCGGTACGGGCCCTCGACGTGCCGCCCCGCGCCGCGCGCGATACCCGCCGGAACGCACGCGTCCAGGGCCCCGTGCACCTGCAGGGTCGGCGCCTGGATGGGCACCCGCATCCGGTGGGTATAGCGCATACCGTCCGGCCGCAACGTCGAGCGGAAGAACCAGCGGTAGTACTCCATCGCCGAGTGCGCTACCGACGGAATCCGGAAGGCCGTCCGGTACACCTGCTCCGTCTGGTCGTCGGGCCACCCCGGGGCCGACCAGTCGCTGAGCATGCGCCCGACCATTTCGGCGTCATGGCGCAGCAACTGGTGCTCCGGCATCATGGGCAGCTGGAAGGCGAGCATGTGCCCGTTGCGGCGGCGACGGCTCAGCGGCTCGGTGAACATGGCCCCGCGCATGCGCAGCGGGTGCCCGACCGACACCACCGCCAGGCGCCGGACCATCTTGGGGAAGTACGCGCCCACCGTCCAGGCCACCAGTCCGCCCCAGTCGTGGCCCACCACGACGGCGTTGGCCTCGCCGAGGGCGCGGATGAGCCCCGCCACATCCGAGGCCGCGGTGACGAGGTCGTAACCGCGCGGGGGCTTGTCGCTGCCGCCGTACCCGCGCAGGTCGGCCGCGACGACGCGAAAGCCCGCCGCGGGAAGGGACACGAGCTGGTGCCGCCAGGTCCACCAGAACTCGGGAAACCCGTGCAGCAGCAGGACCAGCGGTCCGTCGCCGGCCTCCGCGACATGAAAACGGCTGCCGTTGGCGCTTACGGACCGATGGGTCCACGGCCCGTCAATCTGGATAGCCGAATCAGCGGCCACGATCATCAGGGCGTACTCACCGCTGCGTCGGGCTGGCGATTTCCGGGCGCTGGTCGCCGCCGCGCAGCATCACGATCGTGTCTTGCACCGTTTCCCGGGTCGTGCGCAGGCCCGTTATGCCGCGCACCCTCAGGATGGCGATCAGTACGGCCAGGGCAATGAGCAGCAGGAGGACGCCGGCCACGATGAGGAACGAGGCCCAGGGCCAGATTCCCAGTGCCTGCAGGCCATAGGCGAAGGCGAAGCAGAGGAGCACGAGCATCAGGCAGGCCACAAAGGCGGACATGGCGAGCAAGGCGATGGCCATCGCGATGCGGCGCAGGTCGCCGCTCAGCTCGGCCTTGGCGAGGTTCAGCTCGCCCCGGATCAGCGTGGAGATATCCTTCGCTGCCTGGGCCACGAGCTCACCCACGGACTGGTCGCTGCCCGCGAGCCGCGGCGTTCCGCTCTCGGCCATCTATTTTCTCCCATCGTGCGCTTGGATCTATCCGCTCATCGCGCGGGATGGGTGCCGCGTCCCGTACCCGGCGCCGTTTCACCCCGGCACCCGCCGTGTTCAAGGCTAGCGTCCGTGGCCGTGATCGCCGACGAGGCACGCGCCGTAAAGGATCATTATGCCGGGCGGCGTGCACCGGGCATAATTCGCGCCTGCGGCGTGGCCAGGCTTGGCCACGCCGCAGGCGCGGGACAGGTCTGCAGACCAGCGGGGCTGGCCTTACTCCCCGGGTTTCACTCGTCGGATTTCGCGGTGGGCAGCTGTTCCTTGATGAGGTCCATGACCGCGCTGTCGGTCAGGGTCGTCACGTCACCGAGCGACCGGTTCTCAGCCACGTCACGCAGCAGCCGCCGCATGATCTTGCCGGACCGCGTCTTCGGCAGCTCGGCGACGACCAGGATCTGCCGCGGGCGGGCGATCGGCCCGAGCACCTGCGCGACGTGGTTGCGAAGCTCGGTGGCCAGGTCGTCGTCCTCCTGCCCGCCGTCCCCGCGCAGGATCGTGAAGGCGACGATCGCCTGCCCGGTGACCGGGTCGTTGGCCCCCACGACGGCGGCCTCGGCGACCCGGGGATGGGAGACGAGCGCGGATTCCACCTCGGTGGTGGAGATGTTGTGACCGGATACGAGCATGACGTCGTCCACGCGGCCGAGCAGCCACAGGTCGCCGTCGGCGTCCTTCTTGGCGCCGTCACCGGCGAAGTACATCCCGTCGAACCGTGACCAGTAGGTCTTGATGTACCGTTCGTCGTCGCCCCAGATGGTGCGGAGCATGGACGGCCACGGCTCCTTGATGACCAGGAATCCGCCGCCGCCGCTGGGCACGCTCTGCCCGGTGTCGTCCACGACGTCGGTCACGATCCCGGGCAGGGCCTGCATGGCGGCACCCGGCTTGCCGGCCGTCACCCCGGGCAGCGGGCTGATCATGATGGAGCCGGTCTCGGTCTGCCACCAGGTGTCCACCACCGGGCAGCGGTCCCCGCCGATGTTGTGCCGGTACCAGATGTAGGCCTCCGGGTTGATCGGCTCACCCACCGAGCCGAGCAGCCGCAGGCTGGACAGGTCGTACTTGGCCGGGATGTCCTCGCCCCACTTCATGAACATGCGGATCACGGTGGGCGCGCAGTACAGGATCGAGACCTTGTACTTATTGACGATCTCCCACCACCGGCCCCGGTCCGGTGTGTCCGGCGTGCCCTCATACATGACCGAGGTCGCGCCGTTGGCGAGCGGGCCGTAGACGATGTAGGAGTGGCCGGTCACCCAGCCGATGTCGGCGGCCGTCCAGAAGATGTCCTGCTCGGGCTTGATGTCGAAGACCTCGTAGTGCGTCCACGAGACCCCGGTCAGGTACCCGCCGGTCGTGTGCAGGATGCCCTTGGGCTTGGCGGTCGTGCCCGAGGTGTACATCACGTACAGCGGATGCTCCGCGTCGTGCGCCTCCGGCGAGTGCTCGGGCGACTGCCGGTCCACCACGTCGTGCCACCACACGTCGCGGCCCTCGGTCCAGTCGACGTCCTGACCGGTCCGCCGGACCACCAGCACCGAGTGAACGCCGGGGCAGATCTTCAGGGCCTCGTCCACGGCCGGCTTGAGCGCACTGGCGTTGCCGCGCCGGTACCCGCCGTCGGTGGTGATCACCACGTGCGCGTCGCAGTCGAGGATCCGGGAGCTGAGCGCGTCGGCGGAGAACCCGCCGAAGACCACCATGTGCGGGGCCCCCAGCCGGGCGCACGCGAGCATCGCGACCACGGTCTCCGGGATCATCGGCATGTAGATGGCCACCCGGTCGCCCTTGCGCACGCCCAGCTCGGTCAGCGCGTTGGCGGCGCGGCATACCTCGTCCTTGAGCTCGGCGTAGGTGATGACCCGCTCGTCGCCGGGCTCACCTTCCCAGTAGTACGCGACCCGGCTGCCGCGGCCCTCGGCCACGTGGCGGTCGACGCAGTTGACCGAGGCGTTCAGCTTGCCGCCGGTGAACCACTTGGCGAACGGGGCGCGGGACCAGTCCAGGACCTGGTCCCAGGGCTCGTCCCAGGTAAGCCGGCGGGCCTTGTCCGCCCAGAACGCGAGGCGGTCGCGAGCGGCCTCGGCGTAGACGTCGGCCGACACGTTGGCGTGCGCGGCCAGCTCGGGCGGCGGGTCAAACCGGCGTGATTCTTGCAGCAGATTGGAAAGAGTCTCTTTGGTCAACGCTGACTCCGTTCATACGCTAACTGAATGAGGCGAGCTGTTTGCGTCCGCTGGTGCGCGGCATTTGCGGCATTTGGCGCAATTTAGCCTTGGGGGTAATTGTTTCACCGCTGCGATGAAATAGCTCCTCCTCACCTGCTGCCGCGGGTTTGGGCCTGAGGGCAGCCGAAGACGGCCGCCCGCCACGCCTCATGGGTACCGTGCGTCCGCCACCAGTTCAGCGCTATCGCCCGTCCGGCGCAAGAGCGCCATACGCAACCCCGTCGCTGGTACAGGTCCAGCTAGGGCTCGGTGGAGCCGGCTGTGACCTGTTCGCATCGGGGCAACTTCATGGCGTGACGGTCTCCGCATGCGGACGGGATGCGAACGGTGCCCCGCATGCGAACGGCGCCCCGCATGCGAACGGCGCCCCCGGAAGGGGCGCCGTCGCAATGCACTGTCCGCCGCGGGTACCAGGCGTGCACCTGTCCTTTTGCCGGACCAGATCGCCTCCGCCTGCGCCGGTCTGGGCGCTAGAACGTCTGCGGCATTCCTGGTCTGGCAAGCCTCTCGTGGCTGGTCGCGCGTGGGTTCCCGGCTTTCGTGCCCGGACGTTTCGGTGTCCGTGACTCCTTTTTACGACGAACGCCAGCCGCGGTAAAGGCCCTGACGTAATCAATTCGTGACATCGATCGGTAGGCGTGTTCACATGCCGTGAACTGGTGGTTGAGTCAATGGCTGTGAACGGGCGCCGAGTCACTGGCGCCCCCGGCGCACGCGCGCCGGTTCCGGGAAGGACAGGACTGGCCAGCCACGTCCGGCCGCCACGCGCCGCAGCGCCCGGTCGGGATTGACCGCGGTCGGGTGGCCCACGGCCTCGAGCATCGGCAGGTCGGTGATGGAGTCGCTGTAGGCGTAGCAGTCGGCCAGCCGGTAGCCGCGCTCGGCCGCCAGCTCGCGCATCCTGGCCGCCTTCGCTTCGCCGTAGGCGTAAAAGGCAAAGTCGCCGGTGTACCGGCCGTCGGCGATGACCATCTGCGTCGCGATCACCGTGTGCGCCCCGAGCAGGGCCGCGATCGGATCGACCACCTCATGACCCGACGCGCTGACGACAATGACGTCCCGGCCTGCCGTGCGGTGCCCGGACACAAGTGACCTGGCTTCCGCGTACACGTGCGGGACGATGATGTCGTCGAGGTTCGTCCTGACGATCTCGCGCACCCGCTCCGCCTGCCAGCCCCGGCAGAGCTGGCTCGCCTGGGTGCGGATGCGCTCCATCCATTCGTGGTCTGCGCCTGCCCGCCTGAACATGGCCTGGGCAAAGGTGCCGCGGATCATCGCCGAGCGGGAGATCAGGCCGTCGCGGTAGAAGGGACGGGTGAACGCCAGTGTGCTTGATCTCGAGATCAGGGTCTTGTCGAGGTCAAAGAATGCGGCGCTGCTTCTCGTCATCTCTCCGGCCGTGCTATAGGGATCCGTCGTCGCCCGTGCTATCCAGATTGCGCGGCTTGTGCTCTAATTTTTCTTGCGGAAGGTCTCCGTTGTCCCGATGTGTCTTTGCGAGCCCGTTTCGAGATAAGCTTTACTAGAAGCCGGTTCGGCTCCTCCCCCCCAGGGCCGGACCGTGCGGCGGCCCCCGCTCTCCCCCCCGGCGGGGGCCGCCCCCATTTCGGCATTCAGGCTGGTCAGGGGCTTACCGCTGGCAAGCAGCGTGTCCAGCAGGGCGAGGGCCCCGGTCTTGGACAGGGGCATGTTCCCGTTCCCGCACTTCGGTGACTGGATGCACGACGGGCAGCCGGCCTCGCACTCGCAGCAGGCGATCGCCTGGCGGGTGGCCGTCAGCCAGGCCGCCGCGGCGTCGTAGCCGCGTTCGGCGAATCCGGCCCCGCCCTCGTGCCCGTCGTAGACGAATACGGTCAGCCGCCCGGTCGCGGGATGCAGCTCGGTCGAGACACCGCCGATATCCCAGCGATCGCAGGTCGCGAACAGCGGGAGCAGGCCGATGGAGGCATGCTCAGCGGCGTGCGCGGCCCCCGGCAGGTCCACTCCGGCGGCCGCGAGCCGCCCGGCCTGCGCGCCGGAAATCGTCCACCACATCGCGCGCGTGCACAGCGTCCGGGGCGGCAGGTCCAGCGGGGTGGTCTCGCCCAGCGGGCGGCCGCTGTCGGGCCGGCGCCGCGTGTAGGAGGTGACCTGCCGGGTGACCTCGACATCGCCGAAGCACACCCGGGCATCGCCCCATTCCATCTGGCGCCGCGGGCCGATCACCTCGATGTCGGTCACCTGGCGCGCTGACGTCACGTAGCCCGGATCACCCAGGCCGACCAGGGCGACCCCGTCCGCCAGGTCCAGCGTGCTGACCAGGTACGTGTCGCCCTGGTGCAGGTAGGTGGCGCCGTCATGCGCGAGGACGTGCGCGGACGGCTCGTCGACGGTGCCGACCAGCCGCCCGGTGGTCTCCTCCACGATCTTGACGGGCTCCGCGCCGGTGCCGCGCAGGCTGGTCATCCGGGCTGCGTGCGCGCGGCGGGTCCAGTACCAGCCGGACGGCAGGCGGCGCAGCAGGGAACGGCGGCACAGATCGTCGGCCACGGTGCCGGCCCCGGGCCGAACATCGCGAGATCCGCGTCGGTGAGCGGCAGCTCGGCCGCCGCCGCGCACAGGTGCGGCGCCAGGACGTAGGGGTTCTCCGGATCGAGCACGGTGGCCTCGACCGGATGACGCAGGATCTCCGGGTGATGGACCAGGTAGGTGTCGAGCGGGTCGTCCCGCGCGATCAGCACCGCGACCGCGCTGGTGCCGCGGCGCCCGGCCCGGCCCGCCTGCTGCCAGAGCGACGCCTTCGTGCCCGGCCAGCCCGCGATGAGGACCGCATCCAGGCCGGTGATGTTGATACCCAGTTCGAGGGCCGTCGTGGTGGCCAGCCCGGTGAGGCGGCCCCCGCGCAGCGCTGCCTCGACGCCGCGCCGGTCCTCGGCCAGGTAACCCGACCGGTACGCCGCCACGCGCCCGGCGTGGTCGGTGGCCCCCTGCTCGGCGAGGAGCCGTTTGGCGTGCAGCGCCACGGCTTCGGCGCCCCGGCGTGAGCGGATGAACGCCAGGGTCGCGACATCCTCGCGGACCAGGCCGGCCAGCAGCTCGGCGGCCTCGGCGGTCGCCGTCCGGCGTACCGGCGCGCCCGCCTCGCCACGGGCCTCGGTCAGCGGCGGCTCCCACATGGCGAAGGACACCGGGCCGTGCGGTGATCCGTCGGCGGTGACTTCCTCGGCGTCCAGGCCGGTCAGCCGGCGCGCGGTCTCGCCGGGCTGCCCGGCGGTCGCGGAGGCCAGCACGAACACCGGGTGCGCGTCCCGGGCGTGGTGCGCGGCCACCCGGCGCAGCCTGCGCAGCACGTGGCCCACGTGCGAGCCGAAGACCCCCCGGTAGCCGTGGCATTCGTCGATGATCACGTAACGCAGGCGGCTGAAGAACCCGGACCACCGCCGGTGCTGGGGCAGCAGCACGTGGTGCAGCATGTCCGGGTTGGTCAGCAGGTAATCGGCGTGCGATCGCGCCCAGGCCCGTTCCCCGGCACTGGTGTCACCGTCCAGCGTGGTCGCCCGGACGCCGGGCACGCCGAGCGCCCGGATCGCGGCCAGCTGATCGGCGGCCAGCGCCTTGGTGGGCGCGATGTACAGCACCGTCCCGCCTTCACCGATCCCGGTCAGGGCGGGTAGCAGGTAGCCGAGTGATTTCCCGGAGGCGGTGCCCGTCGAGATGATCACGTTCCGGCCGGACCGCGCGTGATCGGCCGCCGTCACCTGGTGGGACCACGGCACGGCCACCCCGTGCCGTCCGAGCGCCGCGATGATCCCGGCCGGGACCCAGTCCGGCCAGGGCGCCGGGATCCCGGCCCGGGCGGGGATCTGCTCGAGGTGGAGGAGCAGGCCGGTCCGCTGGCCCTCGCGCAGCATGCCGAGAGCGGCCGCTGTCCCGTGTCCCGGCCGGACCGCCTCGTGTCCCGGCAGGACCAGGGGGGTGATCGAAGCCAAGGTTTTCAGTGCCTCATCTGTCGTCGCGGCGTGCCGGGCCCATGGATTTCGTATAGACATGACACCGGAGCGTGGTTGAATGCCCCGAGGATCATCCCGCGTCCCGGGTCCGCCGGACCGCGCGGCGGGGCGAGACGCTGAGACGACGACTGCATGGCGCTGGAGGATTTTGTGGAACTGAAGCTAGGTCACCACACACAGGACGGCATCGAGGTCGTCGATGTTGAGGGCGAGATCGACGTGTACACCGCACCTCGGCTCCGGGAGCTGCTGATCGATCTGGTCAATAAGAACAACTACAACCTGGTCGTGAACATGGAGAGGGTTGAGTTCCTCGACTCTACAGGTCTAGGTGTCCTCGTTGGGGGACTTAAGCGCGTGCGCGCCTACGACGGCTCCCTCGACCTGGTCTGCACGCAGGAGCGGATCCTCAAGATCTTCCGCATCACCGGGCTCACGAAGGTCTTCGGCATTCACGACACGGTGGATGAGGCCATCGCCGCCCGCAAAGCCGAGAAGTAGCACGCGGCGGGCTGACTCCTTCCTGATGGCCACCGTAGAAGTCACGTTCACGCCGCTGCCCGCGCACGTCCGCACGGCGCGGCTGGTCGCCACCGCCGTCGCCCGCCGCAGCGGCGTGGCGGAAACACTCCTGGACGAGGTCCGGCTCGCCGTCGGTGAGGCCTGCTCGCGGGCGGTGGAGGCGCACCGGCGCTACTGTCCCGCCGAGCCGGTCCGGATCGAGCTGACCGACATGGGCGGGCGATTCGAGGTCGTGGTGACCGACGCTGCCCCGCCGGACGCCGGGCCGGACGCGGGCGGGTTCGCCCCGGTCATGGACACGGCGGCCGTGTCCGCCACGAACGGCGGCCCGGCGCCCTTCCACCCGGTCCCCGCGGAGGCCAGGGACGGCGCGTTCCCGGCCGCGTTCGGGCTCGCGGTGATCTCGGGCCTGGCCGACGACGTTCAGGTGTCGTCGACCGAAGCCGGGCTCAGCGTGCGGATGAGCTGGCCCGCCGCGTCTACGGCTCACCTAACCATCCCGTTTCGGGGCAGCTGACCCGTGAAATATCGGTTCGGCTATGTTTCTATTACAGAAACGTCTCGAAACGGTTAGGAACGGCCTGTCTTTACCATTGCCGTCCGGCCTGCGTAGACTCCCGCCACTGTCTTGGTGGCACTACTCAGTGCATGCGCCACCAGCCTGGCGCCGGGTGCGGCGGACCGCCGCCCCGGGCGTGCCTGGTGCGCGGCCTGTGCATCTACGTAACGCACGGCCCCGCCCATACCGGGCATGTTGCCTGGCTTAAGGGTCAAGGAGGACACGAATTGTCAAGGTTTAACGCCGTGGCCGCGGCGGCCGGGCCCGTCACTGTGACCGGCGGGAACCTGGTGCTGATCATCATTGCGGGGGTCATCGCGCTGCTGGCCCTGGGAGTGGCCGCCGGGCTGGTCCGCGAGGTGCTGGCCGCCAGCAAGGGCACCGCGAAGATGCAGGAGATCGCCCTGGCGGTGCAGGAGGGCGCGGCAGCCTACCTCCGGCGCCAGTTCCGGACGATCGGCTTTTTTGTCGTGCCGATCTTCGGCATCCTCCTGCTGCTGCCCGCGGACAACACCGGCGTGCGGTGGGGCCGGAGTACCTTCTTTCTCGTCGGTGCCCTGTTCTCCGGCTTGACCGGCTTCACGGGCATGTCGCTGTCGCGTGCGCGGCAACGTCCGCGTCGCCGCGGCGGCGCGCGAGGACGGCGACGATCGCGCGATGCGGATCGCGTTCCGTACCGGCGGGGTGGCGGGCATGTTCACCGTCGGCCTGGGCCTGCTCGGCGCGACGATCGTGGTGCTGATCTACCGGGCCAATGCTCCCGAAGTGCTGGAAGGCTTCGGCTTCGGCGCGGCGCTGCTGGCGATGTTCATGCGTGTCGGCGGCGGTATCTACACCAAGGCGGCCGACGTCGGCGCCGACCTGGTCGGCAAGGTCGAGCAGGGCATCCCCGAGGACGATCCGCGGAACGCCGCGACGATCGCCGACAACGTGGGGACAACGTGGGTGACTGTGCGGGCATGGCCGCCGACCTGTTCGAGTCGTACTCGGTCATGCTGGTGGCCTCGCTGATCCTCGGCAAGGTCGCGTTCGGCAACTATGGACTGGTCATCCCGCTGCTCATCCCGGCCATCGGGATCGTCACCGCGGTCATCGGCATCTTCGTGGTCCGGCCGCGGGCAGGGCGACCGCAGCGGGATGAGCGCCATCAACCGGGGCTTCTTCGTCTCGGCGATCCTCTCCGTGATCGGCGTGGCGATCTTCTGCTTCACCTACCTGCCCAGCAAGTTCAGCCAGCTCGACCGGGGTCATCGACCCCCTCATCCTGCGCCATGGCAGCAACCCGCAGTGGATCGCGTTCGGCGCGGTGCTGATCGGCATCGCGCTGGCCAGCACCATCCAGCTGCTGACCGGGTACTTCACTGAGACCAGCCGCAAGCCAGTCCGCGATATCGGGCAAAGCTCGCTCACCGGCGCGGCCACGGTCATCCTGTCCGGCATCTCGATCGGCATGGAGTCCGCGGTCTACTCCGCGCTGCTGATCGCCGGGGCGGTGTTCGGCGGGTTCCTGCTCGGCACCGGGAACGCCACCATCGCGCTGTTCGCGGTGGCCATGGCGGGCATCGGCCTGCTCACCACCGTCGGGGTCATCGTCTCGATGGACTCCTTCGGCCCGGTCACCGACAACGCGCAGGGCATCGCCGAGATGTCCGGCGACGTCGATGGCGAGGGCGCGCAGATCCTCACCCAGCTGGACGCGGTCGGCAACACCACCAAGGCGATCACCAAGGGCATCGCGATCGCGACCGCGGTGCTCGCGGCGACGGCCCTGTTCGGCTCGTTCCGGACCACGGTCGAGCAGGCGCTGGGCAAGGCGGCCGGGCTCGTTCAGCCTGTCGGTGGACCACCCCAACGTCCTGGTCGGCCTGATCGTCGGCGCCGTCCGTGGTGTTCATGTTCTCCAGCCTGCTGATCATGGCGGTTGGCCGGGCCGCGCAGCAGGTGGTCCTGGAGGTCCGGAACCAGTTCCGCACCCACCCGGGGATCATGGACTACACCGAGAAGCCCGAGTACGGGCGGGTGGTCGACATCTGCACCCAGGACTCCCTGCACGAGCTGGTCGCCCCCGGCCTGCTTGCGGTGCTGGTCCCGATCGCGGTCGGTTTCGCGCTCGGTTACGCGCCGCTCGGCTCGGTCCTGGCCGGCGCGATCGCCACGGGCGTGCTGATGGCCGTGTTCCTGGCCAACTCCGGCGGCGCCTGGGACAACGCCAAGAAGCTGGTCGAGGACGGTAACTACGGCGGCAAGGGCTCCGAGGCACACGAAGCCACCATCATCGGCGACACCGTGGGTGACCCGTTCAAGGACACCGCGGGCCCCTCCATCAACCCGCTGCTGAAGGTGATGAACCTGGTCTCGCTGCTGATCGCGACGAGCGTGGTCAAGTACAGCAGCAACGTCGGCCTGCGGACCGGTGTCGCGCTCGCCGCGGTGATCATCCTCGTCGGCGCGATCGTGATCTCCAAGCGCCGCTCGCCCAGCCTGGATGCGGGCGCCGACGCCGGGAGCACGACGGAAGCCGCCGGGACGGTGGACGAGATCACGCCCAGCTCGGCGTCCGCGCCGGGTAGCGCCCAGGGCGTGGTCAGCGCTCCGGACGCTCCGGGCGTGGTGACCAGTCCGGATGCGCCCAATGGTCACAGCGCCACCACCACTCAGGAGGTCCCGACACCCGACTCCTGACCGGGGCCGTACCGTACCGCCACCCAGGGCGGGCCCGCGCGATCAACGTGCGGGCCCGCCCGGCGGCGTTGAACGCTCGCCGGCTGGGCCGCGGCCTGGCTGAGCTCGCGGGGTCAGGCCTCCGCGACGTCGGCCGCTTCCACCTCGTCGCTGGAGATGCCCAGCAGGTACAGCACCGTGTCCAGGTAGGGGAGGCTCGAGCGCGGTGTCGGCCGCGTCCCGGACGACGGGCTTGGCGTTGAACGCGATCCCCAGCCCGGCCGCCGCGATCATGTCCAGGTCGTTGGCGCCGTCGCCGACCGCGACCGCCTGCGTCAGCGGGACTCCGGCCTGCTCCGCGAACCGCCGCAGCGCCGCCGCCTTCCCCGGCCGATCGATGACCGGGCCGGACAGCCGGCCGGTCAGCTTGCCGCCCGCGATGTCCAGCACGTTGGCGGCCACGTAATCGATGCCGAGCTCGGCGGCCAGCGGGTCGATGATCTGGGTGAAGCCGCCGCTGACGATCCCGCACCGGTAGCCGAGCCGCTTCAGCGTCCTGATCAGCGTGCGGGCCCCGGGCGTGAGCCGGAGCTGGCGCCGGCACGTCGCCGAGCACGTCCTCGCCCAGCCCGGCGAGCAGGGCCACCCGTTCCCGCAGCGACGCCTCGAAGTCCAGGTCACCCCGCATCGTGGCCTCGGTGACCTTCGCCGACCTCCGCGGCGCACCCGGCCCGCGCGGCGAGCAGGTCGATGACCTCGTCGCGGATGAGCGTCGAGTCGACGTCCATCACGATCAGCCGCATGGCCCGCCGCTGCAGGCCGCCGTGCTGCACGGCCACGTCCACCTGCTGCTGCGCGGCCTCGTGGGCCAGCTCCGACCGCAGCGGGGCCGGGTCGGCGCCGGACACGTCCATCTCGATGCAGGTCACCGGGTCCTGGGCCAGCCGGGTGATCCGGTCGATGTTGGCCCCGCTGGCCGCGATCCGGCCGGCGATGGCCGCCACGGCCCCGGGAGACAGCGGGCTGCCGAGCAGGCTGACGTGCAGCCGCCCCCGCCGCCGCGGCGCGTCCCGCGAGCCGGTGGTGATCTCCGCGTCCAGCCCCAGATCGGCGGCCAGCGCGGCGACCTGCCGGTGGATGGCGGTCAGGTCCGGCGGCCCGGCGGAGGCGCACAGCACCCCGAGGACCAGCCGGCCGCGGATGACGACCTGCTCGATGTCGAGCACGCTGAGGTCGTGCCCGGTCAGCGCGGCGAACAGGCGGGATGTGACGCCCGGCCGGTCCCGGCCGGTCAGGGTGATCAGCAGCGTGGTCCGAGTGGCATTCATCGCGGCAGTAACGCTACCTGGCCGGGCTCGCTAGGGGAGCAGCAGATGCACGTCCCCGAACTCGTGCCACAGGTACCGCTTCCGCGGCCGCCGCGTAGCAGCGGCTCAGCAGCGCCGGCCGGCGAACGCCGCCAGCATCCGCAGGTGCGACGACCGCGGCTCGTGCAGCCCGGTCAGCAGGCCGTCGACGGCCAGGATCCGGTGCGGCGGCGTCACCACGTGGCCGGTCCAGCCCGCGGACGCCGTCACCATGCCGTCCCCGGCGGGCCGCGCCCGGGCGGCGGTCTCCAGCGCGCGCACCACCGTGGTCCCGGCCGCGATGACCCGGCCCCCCGCTCCGCCGGGTCAGGTTGACCAGCCGCGCGGTGGCGGGCGGCACGTCGTACGGCTCGGGATACGGCTCTTCGTCGCCCTCCAGCGAGGACACGCCGGTGTCCAGGGTCAGCGGGGCGAACGTGACCCCGCGCGCCACCAGCCGGGTCACCACCTCCGGGGTGAACGGCCGGCTCGCGCTGGGCATCTCCGCGCTGCCCGGCCGGGTCGCGAAGACGGTCTGGTACGCCTCCAGCGGCCACTCCTGCTGGACGTAGGAGTAGCGGATCGGGACGCCGCGCCGGAGTAGGTACGGCACTACCGCGGTGGACAGCCGGGCCCGCCAGAGACGGCCGGTGACCCGCCGGCGAGGGTCAGCCCGCGCCCCGCCGGGCAGCCGGATCATCTCCCCGGCCTCCCCGGTGCCGTTCGGTATGGTCGCCGTCCCGGCGATCGTGCGCAGCTCGACCAGCCAGCCACCGTCCGGCAGGGGAGTGGAAAAGTGCACGGCCAGCGTGCCCCCGGCGCGGACCTCGGCGGGCAGCGTGCCCGACGTGTTGACCACGATCAGGTCGCCGGGCAGCAGCAGCCCGGGCAGGTCGCCGAACTCGTGGTGGCTGATCTGTCCGCCGCGCGCCGGCTGACCAGCATCCGCACGCCGTCCCGTGGCGTGCCCCGGCTCTCCGGCGGATCGTGCGCCTCGAGATCGGCGGGCAGGGTGAATTCGATGGTCACCGCGGTCCCCGCCCAGCGGGACAGCCCGGCATCAGTTCGGCGGCGCGGTACCGCCCGCTCGGCATGCGCTCACCGATCAGCCGGGCAAAACCCGGGACCACCTGCTCGGGGAGCGGGCGGTCCGAGATGTCCTCGCCCGGGAACGCGCGGGCGTGCATGCGGGTGCGCAGGTCACCCGGGTCGACCCACCAGACCCGGACCGTGTTTTCCTCGGCGGCCAGCACGTTCGAGGCCTGTTCCAGGGCGGCCTTGGCCGCGCCGTACCCGCCCCAGCCCGCGTACGCGCCGGTGGCCGCGTCGGAGGTGATGTTGAGGACCGCGCCGCCCCGCCGCCGCAGCGAAGGCAGCAGCGCCTGGGTCAGGGCGACCGGCGCGACCACGTTGACCTCGAACGCGGCGCGGAGCTCGGCCAGCGGGTAGTCCGCCAGCGCGGGCAGCGGGCTCGCCCCCAGCGTCCCGGCGTTGTTGACGAGCAGGTCGGCGCCGCCGAGCACGCCGGCCGCGTGCTGCAGCGCGTCCCGGTGCGCGGGATCGGCGATGTCGCCGGGGACGGCGACGATCGGCGCGGGCGCGCCGCAGGCGTGCAGGGCGCTGCGGGCCGCCTCCAGCGCGGCGCCGTCCCGGGCGTCGATGACGAGGGCGTAACCGGCCGCGGCCAGCCCGCCGGCCAGCGCCCGGCCAAGTCCCCGGGACGCCCCGGTGACGACCGCGGTGCGGGCCGGCTCCGGCGCGGATGAGTTGTTGTGCATGCTCATGGGCTGAACGCTAGGCGGCGGCCGGTGGCCGCACATCGGGCCGCGGGCCGGCCGGCCCTGCGCCGATGGTCCTAAGACCCCGGCCCGATGCGCGCCGCGGGGCTCGCGGGTAAGGTCAGGTCGTGAGCGCAGAACCGCTGCGGACGAGGCCCGCGCGGGCTCGACGAGCTGTACCGGGTCAGCCAGGTCGTGCTGTCTGTCAACCGGCAGATGTGTGTCCGCGACGTGCTCCAGGTCATCGTCCAGTCGGCCCGCTCGCTGGCCCGTGCGCGCTACGCGGCGCTGGGCATTCCCGGCCCGAACGGGTCGTTCGCCGAGTTCGTCGTGGACGGGATCTCGGACCGTGAGTGGCGTGCGATCGGGCCGCTGCCACGTCAGCACGGGATGCTCGGCGTGCTGCTGCGAGAGGCCCGGCCGCTGCGGCTCGCCGACATCCGCACCGATCCGCGCTTCGAGGGATGGCCGCCCGCCCATCCCGAGCTGTCCGGGTTCCTCGGCGTGCCCGGTCAAGGATGGCGGCAACGTGCTGGCCATCATCTTCGTGGCCAACAAGGCCGGTCCCGGGCACGCGGAGTTCACCGCGCGGGACCAGGAACTGCTCGCCCTGTTCGCCGCGCACGCCGCGATCGCGCTGACCAATGCCCGCCTGTCGGAGCGCAACCGCGAGCTGTCGGTGCTGGAGGAACGGTCCCGGCTGGCGCGTGACCTGCACGACGCCGTGTCCCAGAAGCTGTTCAGCCTCCGCGCCCGGGCCCGCGCCGCCGCGGTGCTGGCGGGCCGGGATCCCGGGCCCGGCGCCAGGCGGGCCGCGGCCGAGATGGAAGCGGTCGCCCCGCTCGGCGCCGAGGCGCACGCCGAGCTGCGCGCGGTCATCGACGGGCTGGCCCCACCGGAGCTCGGCGAGGCGGGACTGGCGGAGTCGCTGCGCCGGTACGCGGTGCTCGCCGGGCGCGCGCACGGGGTGACGGTCGGTTCACGGCGGCGGAGCTGCCCGCCCTGGGCGAGGACCAGGACGCCGCGCTGTACCGGGTCGCGCAGGAGGCGCTGCACAACGCGCTGCGGCATTCGGGGGCTGCCCGCATCGGTGTCGCGCTGTCCCGCACGCCGCGGCGGATCATCCTGGAGGTGACCGACGACGGCTGCCGGGTTCGCGCCGGGGGCGCCGGGCGGCCTCGGTTTCGCGTCCATGCGGGGGCGGGCCGCCGTCCGCCGGGGGCACGCTGACGATCCGGTCCGCGCCGGGTGCGGGCACCACGGTCCGGCTGGCTGACCGTCCCGCTGCGCCGCACCGCCCGGGGCGGCGGGAGCGCGCCGTGGCTGAGCCGCTGACCGTGCTGATCGTGGACGACCACCCGGTCGTCCGGCAGGGCCTGCGCGTGCTGCTCGAGGTCCACGACGGCATCGAGGTGACCGGCGAGGCCGCCGGGCGGCGAGGAGGCGCTGGCGCTGGCCGCCGAGCTTGACCCGGACGTGATCCTGCTCGACCTGAAGCTGCCCGGGATGGACGGCGTCGCGGTGCTACGTGAGCTGCGGGCTCGCGGTTCCGCCGCCCGGGTCCTGGTGCTGACCAGCGGGAATGACCCGACCCAGGTGAGCCTCGCGGTCCGGTCGGGCGCCTCCGGCTTCCTGTACAAGGACGTCGACCCGGACGCGCTGATCCGGGCCATCCGGGCCGTCAACGACGGGAACATGCTGCTCGCCCCGGGCGCGGCGGGCTCGCTGATGCCGCCGGGCGCGGCGGCCGGCAATGGCGGCTGGTCCCCGGGACGCCACCCGGCCGGGGCGGCCTGGGCGCGCTGACCATCCGGGAACGCGAGGTCCTCGACCAGATCGCGCGCGGCCTGTCCAACCGGGAGATCGCCCGGCTGCTGCAGGTATCCGAGAAGACCGTCAAGACGCACGTCAGCTCGGTCCTGGCCAAGCTGGGCGTGCAGGACCGCACGCAGGCCGCGGTCTACGCGGTCCGGCACTCCGGGCGTGGATGACGTCACCCGGCGGTTTTTCTTCTTCCTCCGGTCGTTAACCCCGGTGAGCGTAGACGATGATGGTCTCCGGGGCCTGGCGGGGCTGGGCCGCGCCCGCGACGGTACCGGCGTAGGTTCGGTTAGGGTGCTGGCGGCTTGCGGTGCCGGAGAAGGAGGGACTACGATGTCCGACGAGGTCTTGCGGTTGCGCGGCGTGGGCGTCCGGCGGGAGACGTCGATGCTGCTGCGCAACGTCGACTGGACCGCGCACGAGGACGAGCGCTGGATCCTGATCGGCCCGAACGGCGCGGGCAAGACGACCCTCCTCCAGGTCGCCGCGACGACGCTGTTCCCCACCGAGGGCACGGTGGATGTGCTGGGCGAGCGGCTCGGTGACGTGGATGTCTTCGATCTCCGGCCGCGGATCGGCATGGCCAGCGCGTCGCTGGCGGAGAAGGTACCGCCGGGTGAGAAGGTCATCGACCTGGTGCTCACCGCCTCCTACGCCATTCTCGGGCGGTGGAAGGAGGAGTACGAGTCGTCCGACGTGACCCGGGCGGTGGAGCTGCTGGACGCGCTCGGCTGCGCGCACCTGATCCGCCGCCGGTTCGCCACCCTGTCCGAGGGCGAGCGCAAGCGGGTGCAGATCGCGCGGGCGCTGATGCCCGATCCCGAGCTGCTGCTGCTCGACGAGCCCGCCGCCGGGCTGGACCTGGGCGGCCGGGAAGACCTGGTACGCCGCCTGTCCACGCTGGCCCGCGACGCCAAGGCGCCGATGATGGTGCTGGTGACGCACCACGTGGAGGAGGTACCTGACGGGTTCACCCACGCGATGCTGCTGCGCCGCGGGTCCGTCCTGGCCGCCGGGCCGATCGCCGAGGTCTTCACCGAGCGGAACCTGTCGAAGTGCTTTGGCGTGCCCCTGCAGGTCGAGTACCGGCACGCACGCTGGGCGGCGCGGGCGGTCCAGCCCTGAGCGTCACCGCTGGAGAAGCCGTCGCGGTCTTCGCGGCGGGAATCGCCGCCGGCGGAATCAACGCGGTCGTCGGGTCCGGCTCGCTGATAACGTTTCCCACCCTGCTGGCCTTCGGCGTCCCCCCGATCACCGCCAACGTGTCCAACAACGTGGGGCTGGTCCCCGGCGGGGCCAGCGGGGCGTACGGCTACCGCCAGGAACTCGCCGGGCAGCGGGGGCGGCTGCTGCGGCTCGGTACCGCGTCCGTGGCCGGTTCCGCGGCTGGTGCGATCCTGCTGCTGAGGCTCCCCGCCGGGACGTTCAAGGTGATCGTGCCCGTGCTGATCCTGATCGCGTGCGCCCTCGTCATCCTGCAGCCCCGGCTGAACGGCTGGCTGGCCGCGCGCCGCCCGGAGGGCAGCCAGCACGGCGGGCCGGCCCTCTGGGCGGGGGTGTGCGCGTCCGGGATCTACGGGGGGTACTTCGGGGCCGCGCAGGGTGTCCTGATGATCGGCCTGCTCGGGACCTTCCTCGATGAGCCGCTGCAGCGGATCAACGGCCTGAAGAACCTGCTCACCTTCGTCGTCAACGGGGTCGCGGCGATCATCTTCATCGCCCTCACCCACGTGGACTGGATTCTGGCCGGGCTGATCGCGGCCGGATCCACCATCGGCGGCCTGATCGGGGCCCGCTACGGCCGGCGGCTGCCGCCGATGGCGCTGCGCATCCTCGTGGTGGTCATCGGCCTGGTCTCGGCCGTCAAGCTGATCTTCTTCCCGTGACGCCCGGCTGGCGCTGTCCCTGCCGTCCCGGCCGTCCGTCCCGTCTGCTAGAGCCGCGGCTGCACCTGGACCACGCCGTCGTCGGTGACCCGGCACCGGAACGACGGCTGCCGGGCGGTGGCGGGCCCGTGCACCACTGAGCCGTCCGCGACCCGGAACGTGCTGCCGTGCCACGGGCACGTCACGCAGTCGCCGTCCGGGTCCCCATCCGCGGCCCGGACCGTGCGGCCCTGATGCAGCGGGCCGCCGAGGTGGGCGCAGTGGTCGGACAGCACGCTGACCTCCGGGCCGCGCCGCAGCACGAACAGGCTCAGGTATCCCAGCTGGCGGCGCACCGGCCGGCCGTCCGGGAGCTCGTAGATCCGGCCCAGCTCGTGCCAGCCGAGCCCGGCGAGGTGGCCGATGGGCTCCGCGTGGCTGGCTCCCGCGCCGAGGCGGAGCGCCAGGTGGCCACCGAGGTAACCGCCCACGGTCGCGGCGGTCAGGCCGCCCGCGGACAGCGCCTTGCCGGCCCGGCCGAAGCCGCTCACGCGCGCGATGAGCGACGCGCTGAACAGCGTGGCCGCGCAGGCCCCGGACGCCGCGTGCACCAGGCCGACCCGCTGCTGGTGCCGGTGCAGCGCGGACCAGTCGGCCAGGCCGGTGGCGGTGGCCGGCAGCGAGCTGGCGATGCCCGCGGCGATCAGCGTCCGGGCCGCCCGTTCGGTTCCGGGAAACAGGTCGAGCAGGGCCGCCGACGTCCAGCAGCCGAGCGGGAGCCGCACCAGCGCCGGGTGGGCCGGCTGGCCGAACGGCACGCCGTGCAGCGCGTCCGTCCGCGGTCCCGGGGGCAGGGCGCGGACCACACCGTCGGACAGGGAGCGGACCGCGGGATCCAGCGCCGGGGTCCGCTCGATCCGCTCGGCGACATCCACGGGACGGGGGAACGGGAAGCGCCGGCGGGGGCTTTCCTCCGGCATCGGCTTCACGTGGCTGGTGCGGGCGAACAATCTGGACAGAGGTCGGCTCACATCTGGTTCGTACCCGCTCCGGGGGCCTGTTCACCTCACGGAATCATGCGGGCGCGGGCAGCAGGATGCCGCGGCGCACGGCGTCGGAGACGAGGTTACGGGCGTACTGGCCCAGTTCCGGCGAGCCGTCCTCGATCAGCCGGACCCGCTCCAGCACCTGGTCCGCGGTGATGCCGTTGGCCTGCCATGTCTTCCCGCCCGCCTCGTAGTTGGCGATCAGGGGCTGCAGCCGGTCGAGGGCGCGGGCGAACCGGGCCTCGGGGGTGATCCGCAGCTCGAACTCGTCCCAGAGCGCCCGCAGCGCGGCGCCCTGCTCCGGCGGCAGCAGCCCGAACAGCCGGTCGGCCGCGGCGCGCTCGGCGACCGCCTGGCGGCGCTGCGCGGCCTCGTCGGCGTAGACGTAGAGGTCGCCGGCGTCGATCTCGACCAGATCGTGCAGCACGACCATCGCGCTCACCTTGCGCAGGTCAGTGCCGGGCGGGGCATGCTCACCGAGGACCAGCGCCATCAGGGCCAGGTGCCAGGAGTGCTCCGCTGAGTTCTCCCGCCGCGAGCCATCGTTCAGCGTGCTGCGCCGCAGGACGCTCTTGAGCCGGTCGGCTTCGAGCACGAACCGGAGCTGGCTGTCCAGAGGGTCCATGGCTTCCATCTGACCAGCCGGGCCGCCGGGGCGGCAAGCCGGTGAACGGCCATTGCCGGACATGCTCGTATTTCTGTCAGGCTCGTTACTTTTCATCATTCGCCTTAGGGGTAGTCCCCGGGCATGCGGGATGAGGACCGGCTGCGAGCGGCCGGGCTACGGGTCACGTCGGCGCGGGCCGCCATTCTGGAGGCGGTCCGGTCGGGGACCCACCCCGGCGCGGACGAGGTCGCCCGCATGGTCCGTGACCGGGTCGGCCACGTGACGATCCAGGCCGTCTATGAGGCGCTCGGCGCCCTGACCCAGGCCGGGCTGGTCCGCCGGATCGAGCCCGCCGGGAGCCCGGCCCGCTATGAGGGCCGCGTCGGCGACAACCACCATCACATCGTCTGCCGGCGCTGTGGCGCGGTGACCGACGTTGACTGCGTGGTTGGGCACGCTCCCTGCCTTGAGCCCGCGCAGAGCAGCGGGTTCGTCATCGATGAAGCGGAAGTGACCTTCTGGGGCCTGTGCGAGCAATGTCAGCAGCGCCCTTCGCCCATCCGAGGGAGGAATGAGGAGTGACTCAGGATCAGATCAAGCGGACGACCACCGATGCTGGTACGCCGGTCGAGAGCGATGAGCATTCGCTGACGGTCGGTCCCGACGGCCCGATTCTGCTGCAGGACCACTACCTGATCGAGCAGATGGCCAACTTCAACCGGGAGCGGATCCCGGAGCGGCAGCCGCACGCCAAGGGCGGCGGCGCGTTCGGCCACTTCGAGACGACCGGTGATGTCAGCGCGTACACCAAGGCGGTGCTGTTCCAGCCGGGAGCGCGCACCGACCTGCTGATCCGCTTCTCGACCGTGGCCGGGGAGCGGGGCAGCCCCGACACCTGGCGCGACCCGCGCGGCTTCGCGATCAAGTTCTACACCTCCGACGGCAACTACGACATGGTCGGGAACAACACCCCGGTGTTCTTCATCCGGGACCCGCTGAAGTTCCAGCACTTCATCCGCTCGCAGAAGCGCCGCGCGGACAACAACCTGCGCGACCACGACATGCAGTGGGACTTCTGGACCCTGTCGCCGGAATCGGCGCACCAGGTCACCTGGCTGATGGGCGACCGGGGCATCCCGCGGACCTGGCGGCACATGAACGGGTACACCTCCCACACCTACATGTGGGTGAACGCCGCCGGGGAACGGTTCTGGGTCAAGTACCACTTCAAGACCGACCAGGGCATCGAGTACTTCACCCAGGACGAGGCGGACCAGATGGCCTCGGCCGACACCGACTACCACCAGCGTGACCTGTACGACGCGATCGAGCGCGGAGACTATCCGAGCTGGACGCTGAGGGTGCAGGTCATGCCGTTCGAGGAGGCCAGGACCTACCGGTTCAACCCGTTCGACCTGACCAAGGTCTGGCCGCACAGCGACTACCCGCTGATCGAGGTCGGTCGGATGACCCTCGACCGGAACGTATCCGACTACCACACCGAGATGGAACAGGCCGCGTTCGAGCCCAATAACCTGGTGCCCGGGATCACCCTGTCGCCGGACAAGATGCTGCTCGCCCGCGGGTTCTCCTACGCCGACGCGCACCGCGCCCGGCTGGGGGTCAACTACAAGCAGATCCCGGTCAACTCGCCGAAGGTCCCCGTGCACTCCTACAGCAAGGACGGGGCCATGCGGGTGGTCAACGTCTCCGACCCGGTGTACGCGCCGAACTCCAAGGGCGGCCCGCAGGCCGACAGCGAGCACTTCGGGCCGGTCGGCTGGTACGCCGACGGGGACATGGTGCGCTCGGCGTACACCCTGCACGAGCAGGACGACGACTGGGGCCAGGCCGGAACCATGGTCCGCGAGGTCCTCGACGACGCCGCCCGCGAGCGCCTCGTGAACAACGTCGTGGGTCACCTGCGGGGCGGCGTCACCGAGCCCGTCCTGGTCCGCGCCTTCGAGTACTGGCACAACGTGGACAAGGACCTCGGCGGCCAGATCGAGCAGGGTGTCCGGGCCAAGCAGGACGAGCAGGACCCCAAGGCCGCCGAGCAGGCCAACCCGGCCCGCAGCAGCATGCAGGCCAAGGCCTGACCCCGGGGTAACGGCACCTGAAGGCCCGGCGCACCACCACGGTCCGCCGGGCCTTCAGCGTTCTCGCTGGTCCGCTGGCAGCCGTTATCCGGCGGCGCCTTCGGTAATGGCGTCGTGAACCTCTTCCGCCCGGGCGGCGAACTCGGCGCCCTGTTCGGCGTCCATGCGCTCGGCGATCTCCTCGTCGTCGCGCATCAGGGCGTCCAGGTCCGACTTGGCGGCGTCGAGGACACCCAGGTCGGCGTAGGCGTGCCGGACCTTCGGGCCCCACAGCCCGATGTCCTTGACGCACGGCACGATCCGGCTGAACAGCAGCGTGCGGAACATCTGCTGGACCGGTGAGTTCTCGGTGAACTCCAGGCACTCGGCCACGTCGAAGCCCATCCGCTCCCACACCTCCTGGGACCGGAACCGGTTGCGCATCAGGTAGCAGCCCTCGACCACGAACTCCTCGCGGTCGGCCCGTTCGGCGTCGGTAAGCTGCGCGTAGTAGTCGCGCAGGGCCAGCCGGCCGAACGCCACGTGCCGCGCCTCGTCCTGCATGACGTAGGCCAGCATCTGCTTGACCAGCGGGTTGGTGGCCACGTCGCGGTGCACGCCGAAGGCGGCCAGGGCCAGCCCCTCGATCAGCACCTGCATGCCCAGGTAGGGGAAGTCCCAGCGGGAGTCGTTCAGCGCGTCGGCCAGCAGCTTGGCCAGGTCGTCGTTGATCGGGTAGTACAGGTCCACCTTTTCCCGCATGAACCGGGAGAACAGCTCGACGTGCCGGGCCTCGTCCATCGCCTGGGTGGCCGCGTAGAACTTGGAGTCCATGTCCGGCACGGACTCCACGATCCGCGCCGCCACCGTGAGCGCGCCCTGCTCGCCGTGCAGGAACTGGCTGAACAGCCATGAGGACAGATGGTGCGAGAGCTCGTCCCGCTCGGCCTGGGACAGCTTCTCCCACTGCGCCGAGCCGTAGATGGGGTTGAGCTCTTCGGACATGCCCATCACGTTGGCCGGGTCGACCGGGATCGACCAGTCGATCCGCCTGGCCGCGTCCCACTGCTTGTCCTTACCGCGCTGGTACAGGCTCAGCAGCCGGTCGCGGCCGTCGTCGTACTCCCAGGAGAACCGGGTGGCGCCGGCCGCCGGGACGTCCCACGTTCCCGGCGGGACGGGCGTCGTGTAGTGATCGTAGGTGCTCACGCGGGCCTCCTCGGCTCCTGGTGTGCGGCGCAGCAGCCCTCCGTTCATTACTAGCCAGTAATCACCCGGTGCGCAATAGCGCGGGGCCGGCCGGTCAGTCCTGGAAACGGTAGCCCATGCCCGGCTCGGTGAGCAGGTAGCGCGGCTGGGACGGCTCGGGCTCCAGTTTGCGGCGCAGCTGGGCCAGGTAGACGCGCAGGTAGTTGCTCTCGGTCTCGTACGCGGGCCCCCATACCTCCTGGAGCAGCTGGCGCTGGGTGACCAGGCGCCCGCGATTGCGCACCAGGATCTCCAGCAGCTGCCACTCCGTGGGGGTGAGCCGGATGTCGCCGCCACCGGCCCGGACCACCCGCTTGGCCGCGAGGTCGACGGTGAAGTCATCGGTGGTCACCACCGGCTCGTCGGGTGCCGGGACGGCGCGGCGCACGGCGGCGCGCAGCCGGGCGAGCAGTTCGTCCATGCCGAACGGCTTGGTCACGTAATCGTCGGCCCCCGCGTCCAGCGCCGCGACCTTCTGGCTCTCCTGCCCCCAGACGGACAGCACGATGATCGGTATGGACGTCCAGCCGCGAACGCCGCTGATCACCTCGGTGCCGTCCATGTCCGGCAAACCGAGGTCGAGGATGAGCACGTCGGGCCGTTCCCGGGCCACCGCGGCCAGGCCCGGACGTACCGTCCGCGGCGGTACTGACCTCGTACTGCCGCGCGCTCAGATTGATCCGCAGCGCGCGCAGGATGGACGGTTCGTCGTCGACCACCAGCACACGGGTCACGGCCCCGCTCCGAGCACGGACCGGTCGTCGCTCTGGGCCACCGGCATCGTGACCTGGATCGTGAGACCGCCGCCGGGGGTGTCGACCGCGGCGATGGTTCCGCCCATCGCCTCGGCGAAGCCCTTGGCCACGGCCAGGCCCAGCCCGACGCCGGCCTGCCGGTTATCGAGCCGCTGGAACGGCTCGAAGATGCGTTCCTTGAGCAGGTCGCCGGGCACGCCGGGACCGTGGTCGACGATCTCGAGGAGCACCGTCTCGCCGGTCTGGCGGGCCTGCAGCGCCGGCGGCCACGTCGGCGGTGAGTGCCGCAGCGCGTTGGAGAAGACGTTGGCCAGGACCCGCTCCAGCAGGCCGGGATCGGCGCGGACCAGCGGCACGTCGTCGGGAACGGAGATCTCCAGCTGGAGGGGGGCGTCCAGCCCGCGCAGCGCGACCGGCGCGACCTCATCGATCGCGGTCGGGCGCAGGAACGGCTCCAGCGATCCGGTGTGCAGCCGGCTCAGGTCGAGCAGGTTCCCGATCAGTGCGTCCAGCCGGTCGGCGTTCTGCTCGATGGTTGCGAGCAGGTCCGCTTCGTCGGCGGCCGTCCACTCGACGTCCGTCTGCCGCAGGCTGCTGACGCTGGCCTTGATCGAGGCGAGCGGGGTGCGCAGGTCGTGGCTGACCGCGGCGAGCAGGGCGGTGCGGATCCGGTTCCCCTCGGCGAGCGCCTCGGCCTGCGAGGCCTGCATGCGCAGCCGCTCGCGGTCCAGGGCGGCCGCCGCCTGGGCCCCGAAGCCGGCCAGCAGGGCGGTGGTGGCCGCGGCGGTCTGCCCGTTGGTGAGCAGGGCCAGCCCGGGCCGGGGATGAATGCGGGCGCCTTCGGTGTCCGCGCCGGTGCCCCCGCTGACCGCGACGCGGATCCAGCGCCCGGCGGTGAACTCCTGCAGCTCGGCCCGGCCGCCGAGGGTGCTGGTGAGATGGTCCAGGACGGCCGTGGGACTATCCGCGCCGCTGAGCACGGTCCGGGCCAGTGCGAGCAGGGACGCCGTCTCCTCGCGGCTGGTGGCGGCCTGGACGGCACGGCGCGCGGCGAGGTGCACCAGGCTGCTGACCGCGACCGTGACCGTGACGAAGAGCACCAGGGCCAGCAGGTTCCTCGGCTCCTGGATGGTGAACGTGTGCAGCGGCGGGGTGAGGAACCAGTTGAGCAGCAGGCTGGAGGCGACGGCCGCGAGGACGGCAGGCCAGAATCCGCCGACCACGGTCACCGTCACCACGGCGAGCAGGAACAGCAGCAGATCGTCGGCGAAGTTCAGGCGCTGGCGCGCGGCGACCAGGATCAGCGTCAGCAGCGGCAGGCCGGCGAGCGCCAGGGCCACGCCGGACAGCCCGCGCCGGGAGCTGATCGCCCCGGTCCAGGTGACCCGGTGCCGCCGTGGGCGGCCCTGGTCACCGTCGGCGTTTGCGCTCACAGTTCTCCAGTGTGAACCGTGTGACGAGCCAGCGGAACAGCACGCCCAGGGCGGCGCCGCCCAGCGCGGTGATGCCGATCACGATCGCGGCGCCGGCGGCCGCTTTCCCGGTCGGCCGCAGGTCGGCGTACGGTGGGCGGGAGAAGCCGGTCACTGTCAGCCAGCCGATCACCCCCAGCGGGACGGAGGTCATCGGCTCGGCGATCAGCGCGGTGACACCCACCACGACCGCGGCGGCGATCAGGACTCCCGTACCCGGCAGCCGGCCATCCAGGGCCGCGGCCACCGTACCCACGGCGAACAGCGCGGCGAAAGCCGCCGGCAGCGCGTATGGTGCCGGGACCCCGCTTCGTCCCCTGAGTAGAATCATCGCCCTGTCATTCGACCGCCGTTCCAGCCGAATATTGATGATCTTGATAGATCCTTAACGCACAGCTCAGTGGTATTTACGCGCTGCTAGCAGATGTCGTCAGGGCCGCCGCCTAGCCTTAATTTGCCTGCTCATGGTCACGGCGGTCACCGGCGGTCCCGCCCGCGTGCGGGCCGGGACAAGCCGGCGTGACGGCAGGAGAGATGGAGGCGGAAATCTAGTGGCCGTTCGTAAGGCGGCGGGGCTGCTCGGCGGCGGGGACGGCCTTCCGGAGACCTTCTCGTACTCGGTGAAGCGCCGCCTGCTCGGGCCCCCGCTCGTCAACGACCAGCTCGGCGAGGAGCGGCTGTCCGTACCGCTGGCCCTCGGCGTGCTGTCCCCCGACGGCATCTCGTCGTCGGCGTACGGCGCCGAGGAAATCCTCATCGAGCTGCTCCTGGGCGGCCTCTCGATCGCCGCTTTCACTGTCCTGCTGCCGATCACCGGCGTGGTCTTGGGCGTCCTCGTCCTGGTCGTCCTGTCCTACCGAGAGGTCGTCTCCGTCTACACCAAGACGGGTGGCTCCTACGTCGTAGCCCGGGACAACTTCGGGCCGCGGGTGGCGCAGATCGCGGCGGTCGCGCTGCTCATCGACTACACGGTCACGGTCGCGGTGCAGACCGCCGCGGGCGCGGCCGCCATCGTGTCCGCGTTCCCGGCCCTGGGCACGCTGCACTTCCTGAGCGTGAACGAAGTCCTGCTGATCATCTCGGTAATCGCGATCCTGATCATGTGTTACGGGAACCTGCGCGGCATCCGGGAAGCGGGGCGGTCGTTCGCCCTGCCGACCTACCTGTTCTCCGGCTCGGTGATCCTGATGATCCTCATCGGGCTGGCCCGGGAGGCGTTCGGCCACCTGCCGGTCATCGATGTCAACACGCTTCCGCCGGGCCAGACGTACTACACCACCCACCGAACGATGTCGCTGATCATCTCCGTGGGTCTCGTTTTCACTCTGCTCCGCGCGTTCGCCAACGGCGGTTCGTCGCTGACCGGCATCGAGGCGGTGTCCAACGCGGTCAGCGCGCTGAAGCCGCCGGAAGGGCCGAACGCCCGGAAGGTCCTGGTAACGCAGGGGGTCATCCTGGGCTTCCTGGTCGGCGGGATCTCCTGGCTGGCGCACGTGATGCACGCGACGCCCTACGTCGTCGGGACGCCGACCGTCCTGTCTCAGGAGGCGAACCTCATCTTCGGCGGTGGGGCCTGGCCGCGTCCTGTTCTACTTCGTCCAGTTCGCGACCGCGCTGATCCTGTTTACGGGGGGCAATACCAGTTTCAACGGTTTCCCGTTCCTGGCCAGCTTCGTGGCCCAGGACGCCTTCCTGCCCCGCTGGCTGACCAAACGGGGCCACCGTCTGGTCTTTTCCAACGGCATCATCGTGCTCACGGTCGTCTCGCTGGCCCTCATGCTGGCGGTCGGGGCGAACGTCAACAAGCTGGTGCCGTTCTACGCAATCGGCGTCTTTACCGGGTTCTCGATGGCCGGCTTCGGCATGTCCAAGTACCACCTGGAGCACAGGGAACAGGGCTGGCGCCACCGGCTGGTCATCAACTTCTCGGCCGGCGTGGTCACCGGGTTCATCGTGCTGATCTTCGCGGTCACGAAGTTCACCGAGGGTGCGTGGCTCATCGTGATTGTCGGCCCCATCCTGGTGTTCACCCTGATCCGGCTCAACCGCGAGTACCGGGCCGAGGACCAGGTGCTGGAGAACATCGGTGACCGCCGGGCGGCAGGCGTGGCCCCGCGCCAGCCGAACTACACGCGCCGCACCGTGCTGGTCTTCGTGGACAGCATGGACCTGGCCACGCTGGCCGCCCTCCGCTACGCGCGCAGCCTGCGCCCGACGTCGCTGCGCGCGGTGCACTTCGTCATCGACGGCGCCAAGGCGGAGCTGCTCCGCGAGCGGTGGGTCCGGTTCGGCCAGGACGTGCCGTTCGAGATGATCGACACCCCGGACCGGCGGCTCGGCCACGCGCCCAGGAACTCGTCCAGCGCGAGGCCGAGCAGCCGGGGACTCAGGTCACCGTGGTGCTGCCGCGGCGCAGCTTCTCCGCGTTCTTCGGCCGGTTGCTGCACGACCGGACGGCGGACAAGATCGCGGCGGCGGTCAGCCGGATCCCGAACGCGGCCGCGATCGTCATCCCGTTCGACGTGGAAAGCCGGGTCCGGGTGCTGGAGGAACGGCAGGCGGCCCGGACCGGGGGCAACGGGACGACGGACGTCGACGCGGCCCGGGAACAGCCCGCGGGCGCGGCTGGCCACAGGAGTGTGACCACCGCCCCCGCCGAACCGCCATCCGACGGTGCCGGACGGCCGCCGGCCCCGGCGCCGCCCCCCGCCCCGGCGCCGCCCGCGGCCAGCGCGGCCGCGGCGGACGGCCAGGCGGGCGAGAGCACGCCCGGCCCCGGGAACCGGGGCAGCGGTCCCGCGGATGGGCGCGGGGGCCGCTCGGCGGCCGGGCCGGGAACGGTACCGCGGAGGTCACGCCGATCGGCTCACTGCGCGCGCCCGGCAAGGCCACCGTGGAGGGACGGGTGATCTCGCTGGCCATCCGGCCGGTGGAGCAGAACTCCGTGCTCGCGTGCGAGGTCGCCGATGAGACCGGCACCCTGACCGCGCTCTTCTACGGGCGGAAGCATATTCCCGGCGTGGACTGCGGCAGCAGGCTCCGGCTGCACGGCACGGTGGGGTTGCGGGACGGCAGGCCGGTGATGATCAACCCGGGGTACGAACTGCTGGGATAGGCCACGGCCAGGCCGGGACGGCCCCGGGACATGGGCCCGCGAGGCCTAGTCGGGGCTTGAGCTGACGAGCTCGTAGGCGGGATTGATCATGACAGGGTGGCCGTCCCGGATGCCGACCGGCCCGCGCAGCCGGAGTGTCGATCCGCAGATGACGCCGGCGATGTGCGAGCGGCCGTAGAACAGCGCCGTCAGGTCGCCGGTCGAGTCGGAGATCTCCAGCGCCAGGACCGAGTTCTGCTCGACCGGGCGGATCTCCAGGGCACGGACGCGCCCCTCGACGGTGGCCTTGCCCGGTTCGGCCAGCGAGCCGATCGGCTTGACCCCGGGCGGCGGCTTCGGCCGCTCGTAGGCGCTCACCTTTTCGTCCGTGGCCGGGACGTCCTTGGCGTCCCGGCCCTTCACGAGGTCGCGAAGCTTGCGCACATCCTTCATCTCCTGCTCGGCGGAAACGCCCGCGCCCGGCGCCGCCTGATTGTCCTGGGCGACCCTGGCCCCACCGTCCTGCGCGGCGCGGTCGCGGGTGGCGCGGTCCTGAGTGGCGCTGGTCCGGGCCGCGGTGTCCTGAGCCGCCTGGGCGACCCGGACGGCCTGGCGCTCCTGCAGCACCCGGACGCGGCTCTGCACGTCGTAGGGCACGATGGTCGCGGCGGAACGCGGTATCCGGCTCACGACCTCGGCGATCTTGTCCGCCGTCCGGTCATGGAGCAAGCGGCCCAGCATGGCCGAGTAACTGCGGCGGGGCAGGATCACGGTCACGTGGGTGGCGGGATCCTCGACTTCGCGGCCGACCAGTTCCGCGGCCGCCCGGGCCAGCCTCCGGTCGGGGACATCGATGAAATCGAGGACCACGCCGCGGTTGGCGCGCGTCCATTCCTCGCGCAGCTTTTCGGCGCGCACGTTGTCGATGACGAAGTGCACCGCGCGCAGCGTCGTGGGCCGCAGGCTCCGCCCGTAGCGCAGCGCGGCCAGCGTGGCCAGGTCGAAGCTGTCGACGAATACCAGCACCGTACGGCGGGAATAGTGCGGCGGCGGTGGCGGCTGCGCCCCGGTGATCGCCGCGAGCACCTCCGACTCCATCTGGTACTCACGGTTCAGCCGGATCAGCGCGGGCACCAGGACGGCGAACAGCACCACGACGATCCAGGCGCCCTCCGTGAACTTCACGATCGCGAAGATCGCGACCACGATCGCGGTGAGCACGCCGGCCGACGCGTTGATGGCCATCCGGCGCCGCCAGCCCGGCTCCTTACGGGTGTGGTGGTACTTGGCCATGCCGAAGCCGGCCATCGCGAAGGCGGTGAAGACGCCGATCGCGTACAGCGGCACCAGGCTGTTGACGTTCGGCCCGCGCACGATCAGCAGCGCGATCGAGATGATCGTCAGCAGGATGATGGCGTTGGAGAACACCAGCCGGTGGCCGCGCTTCAGCAGCCAGCGGGGCAGGAACGCGTCCCCGGCGACGTAACTGGCCAGGAAGGGGAACCCGTTGAAGCTGGTATTGGCGCCCGTGTAGAGGATCAGCGCGGTGGCGACCTGGACGATGTAGAACAGCACCTGGCCGACGACGGTGTGGCCGAAGACGGCCTGGGCCTCCTGGGCCAGCACGGTGGGATAGCCGCTGTTCCGCGGGGTCGCGTGGGTGGCGTGCGCCATCCAGGAGATGCCCGCCACCAGCACGCCGAGGATGAGGCCCTCGGTGACGAGCACCTGGCGCGCGTTGCGTCCCTCCGGCGGCCGGAAGGCGCCTACGGCGTCGGATACCGCCTCGATGCCGGTCAGCGACGCGCCGCCGTTGGCGAAGGCGCGCAGGAACGTGAAGACCGTGGCCCCGAGGACCAGGTTGTTCGTGCCGCTGGCGATCCCCACCGTGCCGGGCAGCGCGTGCACGTCGTAGCTGGGCAGGTGCCCGGTGACCTCCCGGACCAGCCCGACGACGATGACGGCAAATACCGAGCCGGTAAACAGATACGTCGGTATCGCGAACGCCCGGCCTGCTTCTTTCAGGCCGCGCAGGTTCCCGAAGCACATGAGGAGAATCACGCCGATGGTGATTTCCAGCCGGTACGGGCCGACAAATGACAATGCCGGGATCGAGGCGATGGCCGCCGTGCCCGCGGCGGTCTGCACGGCCACGGTCACGACGTAGTCGATCAGCAGCGCGACGGCACAGACCTGCGCGACCCGCGGCCCGAAGTTCTGCCTGGCCACTACGTACGAGCCGCCCGGCCTGATGTAGACCATGACGATCTCGCGGTAGGACAGCACCACGAGCGCCAGGACGAACAGGACCACCAGCGTCATGGGGAGGATCAGGGTGAACGCGGCCAGCCCGAAGTACGGCAGCAGCTCGATCAGGATTTCCTCGGTGCCGTACGCCGACGACGAGATGCCGTCCGGAGACAGCACGCCCAGCGCCAGCGGCTTGGACAGCCGCTGCTCACCGAGCTGCTCGTTGACGAGCGGCGGCCCCAGCACCCGGCGTTTCACCGAGTACCAGAAGCCCTCGGAGAGGTCTGGGCCTCCCTCGAGGACGTCCACCGCCTTCCGCATGGCCAAGGATCTGCGCCTCTCGCTCCCCATACGCTTTCCATACGCTGCCCTGGACTTCATACCACCCGTCCAGAAGTGCCGGAAACGCGCGCGGCGGGAAAGTAATGCCTGCCAGTCAGCAACCTGATGTTTACCTTGGCCTGCCAAGGTGAAACGGAGCAGCGGGCTTCCGCCCCCCGGGTGACGCGGAACCGTGGTGCGTGCAGCATGATCGTGAGGGAAATTACGATCGCGCAGAGGAACCGTGATGACGACAACCCCGCCTGCGGCACCGGCGCCGGGAGCACAGCGGGACACGCTGCGCCTGTCTGAGCTGCTCGGGCGCCCCCTCGTGGACCGGAGCGGAGAATCGATCGGGCGCCTGTCCGACGTGATCGCCCGGCTGCGCGGCGACGACTACCCCATCGTCACCGGCCTGGTCGCCTCGGTGGGCGGGCGCGAGGTGTACGTGCCTATCGAGCAGGCCAGCAACTTCGACGGGGAAGTGCTCCGGCTGACCAGCGCCCGGCTGGACCTGCGGCGCTTCGAGCGGCGCCCCGGCGAGGTCCTGCTGAAGCGCGACGTGCTCGGTCACCGGCTGATCGACGTGGAGACCGCGCGCCTGGTCCGGGCGGCCGACGTCGAGCTGGAGCGCCGGAACGGTGACCGGGTGGTGGTCGGTGTCGACACCCGCCGCCGCCCGCCGCGGCTGCTCCGGGCCCTGCACATCGGGGCGTCCGGGGCGGACGCAGAGGATTCAGAGCACTTCCGGGACTGGAAGGCATTCGAGCCGCTGATCGGGCACACGGGCAGCGCGCTGCTGCGCGGGCCGTTCGGCCGGATCCGGAGGCTGAAGCCGGCCCAGATCGCCGACCTGCTCGAAGACGCCTCCAAGGAGGAGCAGACCGAGATCCTCGGGCAGGTCCACGCGGACCCCGAGCTGGAGGCCGACGTCTTCGAGGAGCTCGAAGAGGACCGGGCGTCCCGGCTGCTCGGTGCGCGCACCGACCGCGAGATCGCCGATGTGCTGACCAGGATGCGGGCCGACGACGCGGCCGACGCGATCGCCGAGCTGCCGCAGAACCGGCGGCAGCCGGTCATCGACCTGCTGCCGCCCGGGGTGCGCACCAAGGTGCTGACCCTGATGGGCTTCAACCCGGCCAGCGCCGGCGGCCTGATGGGCGTCGACTTCCTGGCGGTGCCCCCCGAAACCATCGGTGGCGGACGCTCTCGCCGCCGTCGGCGGCGCCAAGACGCTGCAGCCCGAGGCGCTGACCAGCGTGCACGCGGTAGACGGGGACAACTGCCTGCGCGGTGTGGCCCGGCTCGTCGCCCTGCTCCAGTCCCGGCGGGAGGCCCTTCTCATCGAGGTCTGCGATACGGATCCGGTCCGGGTCGGGGCGGACACGGACGTCGTCGACGTCGCCGTGCTGATGACCGACTACAACCTGATCACTATCCCGGTGGTCGACGAGCACAGCCGCCTGCTCGGCGTGATCACCGTTGATGACGTGCTCGAGGTCGTGCTGCCGGACGACTGGCGCCGCCGTGAGGCGGCCGAGCCACCGGACCCTCATCATGGGGATTCCCCATGAGCGGGACCACCGCACCATGACGGCAGATCACGGCGCTCCGCCGCCGGGGCAGTCGCCGCCGCCTGTTCCGCCGCTGTCGGCTCCTCCACCCCCGGGCGAGCCACCGCCGCCCGCTCCGCTACCGCGGTCCGTTCCGCCGCCAGCCGCCTCGCCGCCTGATTCGCCCCGGTCCGTTCCGCCGTCAGCGGCCTCGCCGTCATCGGCCGCGCCGCCCGCCGCGCCGCCGCCTGGTTCGCCGGAGCCCAGCCGGCCGGAGCTAGCGCGCCCGCCGAGTGCGGTCCTGGACGAGGCGCACGTCGGCGACATCGAGGGAGCGCTCGGCCACATCCGGCTCGACGACACTTCTCGCAGCGGGCTGCGCCGGCGCCTCATCACGTTCCTGGCGATCATCGGGCCGGGCTTGATCGTGATGGTCGGTGACAATGACGCCGGCGGTGTGTCCACCTACGCTCAGGCGGGGCAGAACTACGGCTACAGCCTGCTGTGGACGCTGCTGCTGCTCATCCCGGTGCTGATCGTCAACCAGGAGATGGTGGTCCGGCTCGGGGCCGTGACCGGGGTCGGGCACGCGCGGCTCATCAACGAGCGCTTCGGCCGGTTCTGGGGCTGGTTCAGCGTCGGTGACCTCTTCGTGCTCAACTTCCTGACCATCGTCACGGAGTTCATCGGCGTCCGGCTCGGGCTGGAATACTTCGGCGTCAGCCCCTACATCTCCGTGCCGGTGGCCGCCATGGTACTGGTGCTGATCACCGCGACCGGCAGCTTCCGCCGGTGGGAGCGGGCGATGTTCCTGTTCATCGCCGTGAGCCTCATCATGTTCCCGATGGCGCTGCTGTCGGACCCGAGCTGGGGGTCGATCGCCTACCACTTCGTCGTGCCCGGCGTCCAGGGTGGCGTCAGCTCCAACGCCGTCCTGCTGATCATCGCGATCGTCGGCACCACGGTGGCGCCGTGGCAGCTGTTCTTCCAGCAGTCCAACGTCATCGACAAGCGGATCACGCCGCGGTTCATCCCGTACGAGCGGGCCGACACGACGCTGGGCGCGTTCGTGGTGATCATCGGCGCGACGGCGATCGTGATCACGGCCGTCTTCGCGGTCCGCGGGACCAGCCTGGCCGGCCACTTCACCGACGCGCTCGGGGTGGCGAACGCGCTGGGCCAGCACCACAGCCGGGTGCTGGGTGCGTTCTTCGCCATCGTGCTGCTCGACGCGAGCATCATCGGCGCGGCGGCGGTCACCCTGTCCACCAGCTACGCGTTCGGTGACGTGTTCGGCATCAAGCATTCGCTGCACCGTACGTTCAAGGACGCCAAGCCCTTCTACGCCAGCTACACCGCCATGATCGTCGTCGCCGCCGGCATCACCCTCATTCCCGGCGCGCCCCTGGGCCTGCTGACCACGGCCGTTCAGGCGCTGGCCGGCATCCTGCTGCCCAGCGCGAGCGTCTTCCTGCTGCTGCTGTGCAATGACCGGGAAGTTCTCGGCCCCTGGCTCAACCCCCGCTGGCTCAACGTCCTGGCCTGCTTCATCATCGGCGTGCTCGTCGTGCTGTCCGGCACGCTCGTGGCCACGACCTTGTTCACCACCCTGAACGCGGCGGCGACCGCGATCTGGATAGCGGTCGGCCTGGCGGTGGCCGCGGTGGCCACCGGAGCGTACTTCCTGATCACGCGTTCGCGACGGCCGCCGAGGGAGCCGCATCCGCGCGCCACGATGACCGACGCCGAACGGATGAACTGGCGGATGCCGCCGCTGGCGCTGCTCAAGCCGGTCGAATGGTCGACGGGGACCAAAATAGGCGTGCTGCTGCTGCGCGGGTACCTTGTCGTGGCCGTGCTTCTGCTGATCGTGAAGGCCATCCAGGTCGGCGGCGGGTTCGGTCACTGACACCGGTCACTGGCACCCGGCACCGGCGCTGGACTCGGGGTGGCGCAGGAATGCGTGTGGCGCAGCCAACGTTCAGGCAAGTTGCCGGGCCGCTGAGCGGCGGGCTATCGTGTGACGGGCTCCGCGACGCGGACATCCCGGTGGTCGCGAGCGGAGGAGGTGAGGGCCGTGCCAGACGGCAGTCATAGTTGCAGCTGCAGCACAAGCGAACCTCACCCATTCGCGCCTATCGCGCAGCGCTGACCGCGGCGCCACCAGACTCCTGTTCCCGGTCTTTATCGCGCCGCTTCTCCACGCCTGAGGCCCAGTCCCGCTACGTCCGTTCGGCGGCATTGTCTGGGTTGTGCAGCTTATCTGGGCTGCTGCGGGCGCATGACGGCCGGTTCCCTCGGTCAGCGATGCCTGATACGCGCACCGGATACCCCCAGGGGTAGATCGGACATGCGTCATGGCAAACTTCTTTGGCTTCGGCTCCTGGTCACAGCGGCGCAGCGCGCTGCGGCAGGCCGAATCGGCGACGGGTACGGCCGTGCGGGACCCGGCGCACATCGGTGACATCCAGGGCGCCTTCGGCACCGTACGGGCCGCGGACCTCGACCGCTCACCGAGCTGGCCGCGCCGGCTCCGGTATCTGCTGGCGATCATGGGACCCGGGCTCATCGTGATGGTCGGCGACAACGACGCCGGCGGCGTGGCCACCTACGCGCAGGCCGGGCAGAACTACGGCACCCGCCTGCTGTGGGTGCTGGCCTTCCTGATCCCGGTGCTGATCGTCAACCAGGAGATGGTGGTCCGGCTCGGGGCGGTGACCGGGGTCGGGCACGCGCGGCTCATTCACGAGCGGTTCGGCCGTTTCTGGGCCGCCTTCTCCATCGGCGACCTGGTGCTGGTGAACGGGCTCACGATCGTGACCGAGTTCATCGGCATCGCGCTCGCCGGGAGCTACTTCGGCATTCCCCGCTGGCTCAGCGTGGCGGGCGCGGCCGCGCTCCTGGTGACCTTCACCGTCAGCGGGAGCTTCCGCCGCTGGGAGCGGTGGATGTACGTGCTGATCGGCGTCAACGTGCTCATGCTGCCGCTCATCTTCCTCACCCACCCGCACCCGGCGCAGGTGGCCCATGACTTCCTGCTGCCCGGTCTCCCGGCCGGCCCCGGTGGCCACGGCGGGCTGAACGCGGGCGTGCTGCTGCTGGTCATCGCGATCGTCGGTACCACCGTGGCGCCCTGGCAGCTGTTCTTCCAGCAGTCCAACGTCGTGGACAAGCGGATCACCCCGCGATGGATCAGCTACGAGCGCGCGGACACGGTGATCGGCTCGTTCGTGGTCGTGATCGGGGCCGCCGCCGTGATCGGCATTACCGCCTTCGGCCTGTCTGGCACCGTCCTGCACGGTCACTTCACCGACGCCGGGGCCGTGGCCAGCGGCCTGGGCCACGCCGTCGGGCACCACGCCGGCGCGATGTTCGCGCTGGTCCTGCTGGACGCGTCGCTGATCGGCGCGGCGGCGGTGACGCTCGCCACCTCCTACGCGCTGGGCGACATCGCCGGGGCCCGGCACTCGCTGCACCGCGGCATCAAGGACGCGCCGGTGTTCTACGGCTGCTACGCATTCTTCCTGGCCGTCGCGGCCACGGTCGTGCTCATCCCCGGGGCGCCGCTCGGGCTGATCACGGAGGGCGTCCAGGCGCTCGCCGGGGTGCTGCTGCCGTCCGCGGCGGTGTTCCTGGTCCTGCTGTGCAACGACCGGGCCGTGCTCGGCCCGTGGGTGAACCGGCCCTGGCTCAACGCCGTCGCCGGGGGCATCATCGGCTGCCTGGTCCTGCTCTCGCTCGTGCTCACCGCCGCGACGCTGTTCCCGTCGCTGAGTACCGGCCAGCTCACCGCGCTCGTCGCCGGCGGTGCGGCCGCCGGGCTGGCGGGCACGATGGCCTGGGCGGTGGCCCGCTGGCGCTCGGCCCGGCGCGCGGGCCTGCCCGACGACCCGGAGGAGGAACTCGACACCGGTGTGGTCCTGCAGGCCGAGCGGCTCACCTGGCGGATGCCCCCGCTGTCCGAACTGCCGCGCCCGCGGTGGTCGCCGGGCCGCCGTCTCGGCATGCTGGCGCTGCGCGGCTACCTGGTCGTGGCCGTCGGCCTGGTCGTCGTGAAGATCGTCGAGCTGTCCGTGGCTCACTGAGCGCGGCGGAACCGGGGATGGCCACCGGGCGTCCAACTCGCAGTGACTGCTACGAGAGGGGTGCCATGGCCGTCCCGCCGCTGCCGGCCGCCGGCGTGCTCCTGCTGGCCGTGGGACTGGCCGCCGGATGCGCGGGCTCCGGCGGCCGCGCCGGCCAGGCCGTCGCGGGCCAGCGTCCCGCCCGGGGGACGGCGGCGCCTGCCACGCGGCCCGGAGCGGGGCCCGGCTGTGCGTCCTGGCCGGCCGGGTCGACCGCGAAGGTGCTGCTCATCACCGCAGGTAGCAACGGGCAGCACTACTGCGTACGGCCGGGGCAGACCGTCACGGTGCTGCTGTCGGGCCCGCTCGCGCTGGCCGGCCGATCGCAGCCGCCGCGGCTGACCGGGGACGCCCTCGCCGTGCTGCCACCGCACGTACACCTGCCCACGGTGCCCTCGGTCTCGTACCTGGCCATGCGCCCGGGGACGGCGGTGCTCACCCTCGTCGGGCTGCCCTGCCACCCGCTGCGCCCGGCGTACGGCGCCGCCGCCCCCGCCGGGACGGGCGCCCCGCCGGGCGCCGCCCTGACCGAGTGCGCGACGCTGCAGGCGGGCCGCGTGACGATCGCCGTGTTGTAATTTGGCGTGACCGACAGGTAATTGTCGTCCGCTTGTCATCTGGCGGCTCCTTCCGGTGACGGTCGCCGCTTGCCAGACTGCCCTCCAGGCGCATACAACCCTTGTCGGGAGGCCGGGCAGGCTCGGGATGCTGCGCCGGTGCGGGGCCGACGGGTTCCGGATCGGGCCCGGCGGCAAGCCGGCCGCGGTCAACCCGTACCCGGACGGTGACCTCCAGCACGCCTTCCGGATGCCGACGACCTGCCAGGAGTCGGGTCACCCGGCGCAGGACTGGCTGGCCAGCCACGTCTCCTACGCGGGCGGGCGCAACAACGGTTTCGTCATGCGAGACTGGGCGGGTGAGCGAAGCATCGCCGCGGTTCCGCCGCGTTCTCCAGGACCTGCCCGGCTATCAGCCAGGCGCAACGGCGGCCGCAGCGGGCGGCCGGTCATTCAAGCTGTCATCCAATGAGTGCCCGTTCGGCCCGCTGCCGTCGGTCGTCAAGGTCATCGCCGAGGCCGCGCAGAACGTCAACCGGTACCCCGACAACGGCTGCGACCTGCTGACCACGTCGATCGCCCAGCGGTTCGGCGTGCCGCCGGAGCACGTCGCGCTAGGATGCGGCTCGGTCGGGGTGGCCCAGCAACTGCTGGAGGCCGTGGGCGAGCCGGGCGCCGAGATCCTCTACGCCTGGCGGTCGTTCGAGGCGTACCCCATCCTCGCCGAGCTGGCCGCGGCCAGCTCGGTCCGCGTGCCGCTCCGCGGCGAGGCCCATGATCTGGCGGCCATGGCCGATGCGATCACCAGCCGGACCCGGCTCATCTTCGTATGCAACCCGAACAATCCCACCGGGACGGTCGTGCACACCGGTGAGCTGACCGAGTTCCTCGACCGCGTGCCACCCGACTGCCTGGTCGTGCTGGACGAGGCCTACCGGGAGTACATCCGCGACGAGTCCGTCCCCGACGGGCTCAGCCTGTACCGGGACCGGCCGAACGTGGCCGTCCTGCGCACCTTCTCCAAGGCCTACGGCCTGGCCGGCCTCCGGGCCGGGTTCATGATCGCTCATCCGCCGGTGGCGCAGGCGGCCCGTAAGACGATGCTGCCGTTCAGCGTGAACAGCATCGCGCAGGCCGCGGCGATCGCGTCCCTGGCGGCCGAGGCGGAGCTCCTCGAGCGCGTCGAGGCAACGGTCAAGGAACGGACCCGGGTCCGCGAGGCGCTGCTGGCCGACGGCTGGCGGGTGCCACCGACCGAGGCCAACTTCGTCTGGCTGCGGCTGGGCGAGGCGACCGCGGACTTCGCGGCCACGTGCGCCCGGGCCGGAGTCAGTGTCCGGCCGTTCGCGGGCGAGGGAGCCCGGGTCTCGATCGGCGAGCCCGAGGCCAACGACACCCTCCTGGCGGTGGCGCGGGCGTACCCGCACCGCGCCTGACGGAGTGCCGCGGCCCGGCTGAGCCTGGCTGGGGGTCGCGGCGCCGCCGATCAGGGGGTGCGGGACGACTCCATCTCCTCGAGCTTCTCCGTGATCAGCCGGTAGAACTGGCGCGGACGCCCCGGCTGCGCGGCCCGGCTCGGCGGCAGCGGCCACGCCAGCCCCTCGTCGACTAGGCCGCGCAGCAGTCGGCGTGCGGTCCGTGACGTCACGCCTAGCAGGCGGCCGGCCGTTTCGGCGTCCACGACCAGCGCGGTCTCCGATCCGTCGAGCCGGCTGGCCAGGCGCGCCAGCGTCTCGATTCCCCGCGAGGGCGAGCTTAGCGCGGGCGGGGTGGCCCGGCGCGGCGCGGGGACCAGCGTCTGGCCCTCCCGGGGCAGCGCCGGGGCCGGACCCGCACCACCGGACCGGGACCGGATGAGCGCCGTCCGGGCGTGCGTCTCGGCCTCCTGCGCCGTACGCCCCATCCCCACGCCCACCTCGATCGTGATCCCGAGCTCCGCCCGGGCGCGGTCGGCGAACGGGACCTGGCTGAAGTCGCCGGTGACCGTGGCCAGCGACCCTCTGGTCGCCGCGACCAGGAAGGAGTGGTCGTCGGCCTGCGTGACCATCCCCTGAACGCGCTGCGCCTCGCTGGTCAGGAACCGGTGTACCGACAGGCGCAGTTCGTCGCGTGAATACCGGGAAAGGGCCCGCCTGGCGCCCTCCCGCAGCCGCGGCACCTCCACGGCCACCACCGCCAGTTGCGCCGCCTCGAGCCGGTGGTGGCCGCCGAGCAGGACCGCGTTCCAGACCGCCATCCGGATGGCCCCGTCGGTCGGCCGGATGTTCACGGCCGGGACCCCCGCCCGGGCCAGCCGCCGGCTCACCGACTCCAGGCAGGTCAGCGCGGCCGATGTCTCACCCATGCGCCAGAGCCGCTCGTGAAAGGCCGCGAGAGCCGCCGGGCTGCCGGGATCCTGGCGCAGGCGCACACCGTCGGGGGACAGGCCCAGTTCGGCGTAGGCCTCCTCGACGGGCCCGCGTGGCAGTACGTCCATGCTGATCCGCTCGATGTCATGGCCCTGGACCTGGCTGGCCCGCAGCAGCGCCGCGTACAGGGCGCTGCCGTCGAGCCGTACATAGGTGGACGGCACCGAGATGACCCCGGCGCGGCGCGCGTACTCGTACGGCACCGGAGTGGCGAACAGGCAGACGTCGATCGCGGCGCCGAGCCGGGCGACCTTTTCCGGTGCTTCCCGCTCCCGGCGGTACGCCGCGGCGATCAGCCGCCGCGGCAGCGTGCCGCCGGTGAGCCCGTACGGGTCCTCGCGCGGCCGGGCAGGCCAGCCCGGTCCCGCTGAGCCGGGCTGCCCCGGTCCCTGGCTGCCCTGCTCCGCGGGCGGTTCCGCCGGTTGCCCCGGGGAGGGAGCGCCGGGCGGAACCGCGCCGAACGCCTCGTCCCGCGCCGCCGCACCGGACAGCATGATCCGTTCCACGAGATCATATGGCCCGACGACGCCGATAATGAGCTCGCTGGGCAGGTGCCTCCTGGCGGTCATCGGCCTTTTCCCCCGTGGACCGTTAACCCTAGGCGGCCCGTAAGGTCGCCGCTGACGTGCGCGCTCAACGTTCACCCCATCCGTATTCGGTCACCAACCGCCCGCCGTATCCCGCACATCTACGCCGCCTCTTCGCCCCGGAGATACCGGTCAGTACTTTTCGTAACTCATCCGGCTCAGTTTGTGAAGAGGCGCACGAGGCCGAAAATAGTCACACTTCACCCAACCCAAAACCGGTTTATCCCCGGCAACTTAACGAAACTATCCCGGAGCGGGCGGTTAATGCCCTGGTCCGGGTGCCGTTAAACCGAGGCCGCGGGCTCGACCGTGATATCGGCCCCGAGGGTGGTGAGCCGCTGGGCGATGGAGGCGTGCCCGCGGTCGATCAGGTATCCCGGCGCCACCACCGTCTCGCCTTCGGCGATCAGGCCCGCCAGGATCAGGGCGATGCCGGTGCGCAGGTCGTGCGCCACCACCTCGGCCCCGTGCAGGGTGTTCGGGCCGTGCACGATGACTGCGTTCCCGTCCACCTCGACCTTCGCGCCCATCTTATTCAGCTCGCCCACGAGGGTGTAGCGGCCGTCGAAGATGGTCTCGCGGATGTAGCTCGAACCGTCGGCCAGGCAGGCGAGCGCCATGATCGGTGACTGGAGATCGGTCGCGAAGCCCGGGTACGGGGAGGTGATGACGTTGATCGGCCGGAGCGGATTGGCAGGCGGACCTGCAGGACGGCTCCCTGGGTGGAGAACTCCACGCCCATCTGCTCCAGCTTCCAGCGCACGACGCCGAAATGCTCCAGCGAGCCGCCCACCAGGTTCAGCTCCCCGCCGGTGATCGCGGCCGCCATGGCGAAGACGCCCGCGTCGATCCGGTCCGGCATCACGGTGTGCTCCACCGCCGTCAGCTCGCTGACCCCTTCCACGGTCACGAAGCCGGTCCCGCCACCGGTGATGCGCGCGCCCATCTTGGTCAGGAACGCGATGACATCGAGCACTTCCGGCTCGAGGGCCGCGTTGTCGATGATGGTCGTGCCGGGGGCGAGCGACGCGGCCATGATCAGGTTCTCGGTACCGGTGTGCGACGGCGTGTCCAGGTACAGGTGAGCCCCGCGCAGCCCGTTCGTGCCGGCCTTGATGTGGATGACCGATTCGCCCTCGTCGACCACGGCACCGAGCCGGGCGAAGCCGCGGTAATGGAAGTCGAGGTCCCGGTTGCCAAGGTTGCAGCCGCCGACGCCCTCGATGACGGCCTCACCGAGCCGGTGAAGCAGGGGCGGCACGAACAGCACCGAGCTGCGGAACCTCCGGGCGATCTCGGCGGGCAGCACGGGGCTGCTCAGCCGGGATGCGTCCACCACCAGCGTCCGCTCCGCCTCGTGAAACTCGACGATGGCCCCGACCGCCTGGGCCAGCTCGACGGCGCGGCGTACATCTTCAATGGGCGGCACGTTCCGCAGGACCGTACGGCCCTTGGAGGCGAGAAGCGAGGCCGCGATCATCTTCAGCGCGGCGTTCTTCGCGCCCTGCACGAAGACGGTGCCGTGCAGCGGCGCTCCGCCCCGTACGCGGTAACGGGTCTCAGTGCCCATCGTCATGTGGATGCAACTCCTGTCGAGGGGGTGGTGAACGAAAACCGGCGCGTGGCCGGTGCAGCCCCGGCGGGCCAGAATGGCCCCCGGGCGGGAGCGGGGATGGCCGGAACCGCGGCGGCCCCCCGTGCAAGTGCGCTGTCCAGTATTCCATCCGTCCCCCCCGGGAGCGGTGGCTTGACACGATTTGCCGTCACGCCAGCCCCTCCAGCCGGGCGAAGACCGGTCCCAGGCGGGCCACGTAACGCTCGGGGCGGCACGCCTCATCCAGCCGCGCTTCGTCGATCGACTGCCCGCGGGCCGCGGCCTCCTTGCGCAGCGCGTCGCGGAACGGTGTACCCGCGTTCCAGGTTTCCATCGCCGCCGCCTGGACCAGCGCGTAGGCATCCTCACGGGCCATACCGGAGGCCACCAGCTCCAGCAGCGCCGCCGACGAGTAGATGAGGCCGCCGGTGGCGTCCAGGTTGGCCCGCATCCGCTTGGCGTCGACGACCAGGCCGTTGACCAGCCCGGTGGTGAGGTGCAGCAGGTAGTCCACGGTGATGGCCACGTCGGGCAGCGCGATCCGTTCCACGCTGGAGTGCGAGATGTCGCGCTCGTGCCAGAGCGGCACGCCTTCCATCACCGGCGTGATGTAGCCGCGCACCACCCGCGCCAGCCCGCAGATCCGCTCGGACCGGATCGGGTTCTTCTTGTGCGGCATCGCCGAGGAGCCCTTCTGGCCCCGGCCGAACGGCTCGGACAGCTCACGGACCTCGGTGCGCTGGCCGTGCCGCACCTCCAGGGCCACCGCCTCGCACACGGTGGCGGCCAGGGCCAGTGCGCTGACCCACTCCGCGATCCCGTCCCGCATGACAACCTGGGTGGCGACATCGGCCGGCCGCAGGCCGAGCGCGGGCATGACCGCCGCCTCGACCTCCGGCGCGATATTGGAGTAGTTGCCGACCGGGCCGGACAGCTTGCCGACCGCCACGGCGTCCCGGGCTCGCCGGATGCGGTCCCGGGCGCGCGCCGCGGCGAACGCGAAGTCCGCCACGCGGTGCCCCCAGACGTCCGGCTCGGCGTGGATCCCGTGGGTGCGTCCCGGCCGCAAGGTGGCGCGGTGCGCCAGCGCGTGGTCCCGCAGCGCGGCCACCAGGGCGCTGGACTTGGCCAGCAGGATGTCGGTCGCCTCGGTCAGCTGCAGGGCCAGCGCCGTGTCGACCAGGTCCGACGACGTCATGCCGAAATGGACGTAGGCGGCGGCGCTGCGCGGTGAGGTGTTGTCCGCCCAGGCGGTCAGGAACGCGATCACGTCATGGTCGGTGACCGCCTCCACCTCGGCGACCGCCTCCGGCGTCGGCGGCGCAGCCGCGCGCACCGGGGCGACGCTGTCGGCCGGGACGGTCCCCGCCTGGGCGTTGGCCTCCAGGACCAGGGTTTCGACCCGGCACCACAGCTCGTACTTGTGGGCCTCGCTCCAGACCTGACCCATCTCGGGAAGCGTGTACCGGCTGATCATGACCCGATCCCGTCTCCCCTCTGGGTACCGGCGGGCACCTGGGTATCCGCTCCCGCCGCAGCCACGGGGCGGCCCGCGGCCGCGGCGATGTCGCCGCGCCACCAGCCTCCGCGCAGCTGGATCCGGGCCGCCGCCTCGTAAGCAGCGACGCGAGCGGCCCCGATATTTCCCCCCGTACCGACGATATCCAGGACCCGCCCCCCGGCCGACCGGAGCACGCCGTCGGGCCCGGCGGCCGTGCCCGCCTGCAGCACGTACGCGCCCGGCACGCGCCCGGCCTCGTCCAGGCCGCCGATGGCATCGCCGGCGGCGGGCCGTCCGGGGTAGCCTTCCGCCGCGACGACGACCGTCACCGCGGCGCCGGGAAGCCAGCGCAAGGTGTCCTGCCCGGCCAGATCGCCGGTGGCGGCGGCGTACAGCAGACCGGCCAGCGGCGTCTCCAGCCGGTCGAGGACCACCTGTGTCTCCGGGTCACCGAAGCGGGCGTTGAACTCGACCACCCGGACACCCGCGGCGGTCAGGGCGAGACCCGCGTACAGCAGCCCGCGGTACGGCGTGCCGCGGCGGCGCATCGCGTCGACCGCGGGCCGGACGACGGTCGCCATCACCTCGTCGGTCAGGCCGGGCGGGGCCCAGGGGAGCGGCGTGTAGGCCCCCATTCCGCCGGTGTTCGGGCCGAGATCACCGTCGAGGGCCCGCTTGAAGTCCTGGGCCGGCAGCAGCGGCACGGCCGTCGTCCCGTCGCAGACCGCGAACAGTGACACCTCGGGCCCGTCGAGGAACTCTTCGATGACGACCCGGGCGGCCGACCGTGCGTGCGCCCGCGCGGCCGTGGCGTCCGTGGTGACCAGCACGCCCTTGCCGGCGGCCAGCCCGTCGTCCTTCACCACGTACGGCGGCCCGAACTCGGCCAGGGCCGCGTCCGCTTCCGCGGCCGTCACGCAGCTGCGCGCCGCGGCGGTCGGGATGCCGGCCTCGGCCATGACCTCCTTGGCGAACGTCTTGGAGCCCTCGATCATGGCCGCGGCGGCGCCGGGCCCGAAACACGGGATCCCGGCCTCGCGCACCGCGTCCGCGGCCCCCGCCACGAGCGGCGCCTCCGGCCCGATCACCACCAGGTCTGTGCGAAGTTCCCGGGCCAGTGCGGCGATCGCGGCCGGATCGGAGGCGGCGATCCCGGAGGTCGCGGCCAGCGCGGCGATCCCGGGGTTACCGGGCGCGGCGTGCAGGGCGGTCACGGCCGGGTCGCGGGCGAGCGCACGGACGATGGCGTGCTCACGGCCCCCGGAACCGATCACTAGAACGCGCACGGCGGCGAGCCTACCGGCTAATTTCCGGCCGCAGATCCCGCATCAGATCAGATCGCGAATCTGCAGGGTCTGGTCGCGCCGGGGGCCGACGCCGACCGCGCAGACCGGCGCGCCGATCATTTCCTCAATGGCCTGTACGTAGCGCTGGGCGTTGGGCGGCAGGTCAGCGAAGGACTGCGCCTGCGAGACGTCCTCCCACCAGCCGTCCAGGTACTCATACACCGGCCGCGCGTGGTGGAAGTCAGTCTGCGTCGTGGGCAGCTCGTCGCAGCGCTTCCCATCGACCTCATAGGCCACGCATACGGGCACCTTGTCCAGGGTGGACAGCACGTCCAGCTTGGTGAGGAAGTAATCGGTGATGCCGTTCACCCGGGTCGAGTACCGCGCGACGACGGCGTCGAACCAGCCGGTGCGGCGCGGCCGTCCCGTCGTGACGCCGTACTCACCGCCGGTCCGGCGCAGCCACTCGCCCTGCTCGTCGGTCAGCTCGGTCGGGAACGGGCCCGCGCCGACCCGGGTGGTGTACGCCTTGGCGATGCCGATGACCTTCGTGATCCGGGTCGGGCCGACGCCCGAGCCCACGCACGCCCCGCCGGCGGTCGGCGAGGATGAGGTGACGAACGGGTAGGTGCCGTGGTCGACGTCCAGCATGGTCGCCTGGGCGCCCTCGAGCAGCACGACCCGGCCTTCGTCCAGCGCCTGGCCGAGGACCAGGCTGGTGTCGGCGACGTAGGGCCGCAGCCGTTCGCCGTAGCCGATGTACTCGTCCGCGATCCCGGCGGGCTCGATGGCGCGGCGGTTGTAGACCTTGGTCAGCATCTGGTTCTTCTCGCGCAGCACCAGTTCCAGCTTCTGCCGGAAGATCCCGGGGTCGAAGAGGTCCTGGACGCGGATCCCGACCCGGGCGATCTTGTCGCCGTAGGTGGGGCCGATCCCGCGGCCGGTGGTGCCGATCCGCGCGCTGCCCAGGTATCGCTCGGTCACTTTGTCCAGCGCACGGTGGTAGGGCATGATCAGGTGCGCGTTCGCCGAGACCAGCAGCTTCGCGCAGGACACGCCGCGGGCCTCGAGCGAGTCGATCTCCTCCAGCAGCACTCGGGGATCGACCACGACGCCGTTGCCGATGACCGGCACCACGTCGGGGGAGAGCACACCGGACGGCAGCATGTGCAGGGCGTAGCTCTGATCGCCGATGACCACCGTGTGGCCCGCGTTGTTTCCGCCCTGATACCTGACGACGTAGTGGACCCGGTCGCCGAGCAGGTCGGTCGCCTTGCCCTTTCCTTCGTCACCCCACTGGGCGCCGACGAGCACAATGGCCGGCACGGGGCTTGTCCCTCCTGGGATAAAGCATTGCGAAGCCCCCGCCAGCTCTTAGTCGTCGCATGACACCCTGGCCGCAGGGGCTCTTACCCCATGAGGTTACCCTGTGCTGGCCCAGGGGGACGACCCCCTGGAACCCCCGCTGCGCTCCGCGCCCCGCTGGGGTGCTCGCCGTAGCACCGCCGCTCACCGGGCCGGAGGCCCGGGTCGCTGGCGGTCGGAGCTTCGTTCCGCCACGGTCCGTAACCCGTCGGGATACCTCTAGCCCTCTAGCTCTCTCGCGGCTTCGGGGCTGGTGTCGGCCAGGAACTTCCGGCAGCGGGCGGCTTCGTCGTCTTCGCCGATGGCGGCGGCGGACGCGGCGAGCATGTGCAGGGACCGAAGGAAGCCGCGGTTCGGCTCGTGTTCCCACGGCACCGGGCCGTTGCCGCGCCAGCCGGCCCGGCGCAGCTGATCAAGGCCGCGGTGGTACCCGGTCCGGGCGTACGCGTAGGCGGTGACCACCTCACCATTGCCGAACGCCCGCTCGGCCAGGGCGGCCCAGGCCGCCGACGACGCGGGAAAGCGCGCGGCCGCGTCGGTCAGGTCCGTCCCGGTCCGGAGCGCCTGGTCCGCGTCCGGGTCGGCGGGCAGGTAGGTCGGCGCGGGCCCGGCGGTGAGGCCGGGCCCGGCGAGCAGGTCCTTGCGTTCCATTTAGGTCTCCCGGCTGCGGTTCAGACCAGTATCCCGGCTGCGGTTCAGGCCAGCCGCGTGCCTGCGGACAACAGGTCCTCGCAGGCGTGCACGACGCGGTCGGCCATGCCCTGCTCGCCCGCCTTGCCCCAGGCCCGCGGGTCGTAGTCCTTCTTGCGGCCGACGTCACCGTCCACCTTCAGCACGCCGTCGTATTTGGTGAACATGTGCCCGGCGACGGGCCGGGTGAAGGCGTACTGGGTGTCGGTGTCGACGTTCATCTTGACCACGCCGTAAGAGATGGCTTCGCGGATTTCCTCCAGCGCCGATCCCGAGCCGCCGTGGAAGACCAGGTCGAACGGCTTTTCCCGGCCGTACTTGGCGCCGACCGCGTCCTGGATCTCCTTGAGCACCGACGGCCGCAGCTTCACGTGGCCCGGCTTGTAGACGCCGTGTACGTTGCCGAACGTAGCGGCCAGGATGTACCGGCCCCGCTCGCCGAGGCCGAGCTTCTCGGCCGTCGCGAGAGCGTCCTCCGGCGTGGTGTACAGCTTCTCGTTGATCTCGCCGACGACGCCGTCCTCTTCGCCGCCGACCACGCCGATCTCCATTTCCATGATGATGTGGGCCTTGGCGCACTCATCGAGCAGTTCGGAGGCGATGTCAAGGTTCTCGTCCAGCGGCACGGCGGAACCGTCCCACATGTGCGACTGGAACAGCGGGTCCAGGCCCCGCGCAACCCGGTCCTGGGAGATCTTCACCAGCGGGCGCATGTAAGCGTCGAGCTTGCCCTTGGGGCAGTGGTCGGTGTGCAGCGCGATGTTGACCGGGATCCTGGCCGCCACGACCCGGGCGAACTCCGCGAGCGCGCTGGCCCCGGTGACCATGTCCTTGACCGACCCGGACAGGTACTCGGCGCCTCCCGTGGACACCTGGACAATCCCGTCGCTTTCAGCGTCGGCGAAGCCGCGCAGCGCGGCATTGAGCGTCTGACTGGATGTCACATTGATCGCTGGATAGGCAAAGCCCTGCTGCTTGGCCCGGTCAAGCATCTGGGCGTAGATCTCTGGAGTCGCGATAGGCATAGCCCTGGCCTCTCTTATTGCCTTTGAAGTTCACAGTATGGCGAAGTAAGCCGCGCGTGGGTATCAAGGGTCTGGCCGCTTACGGCTCCGGGCCAGAGCAAATGCGATAGAACTGGAGGCCTATGGAGAGTTTCCTGACCTCAGCGGGCTACGGCGCGCTCATCCTTTTCGCATTTCTTGAGGCGTGCTGTGTGCCCATCTCCTCGGAGGTCACCTTCGGCTTCGCGGGGGTGCTGGCCTATCAGGGGCACCTGAGCCTCGCGCTGGTGATCATCGTCGGGACGCTGGCCGAGCTCGCCGGGTCGTGTACCTCCTTCGCCGTGGGCCGCTGGGGTGGCCGCCCGCTGGTCGACAAGGTCGGCCGGTACGTGCTGATCACCCGCTCGGACGTGGACCGGGCCGAGCGGTTCCTGGAGGGGCGCGGCGCCTGGGCCGTCCCCGTGGGCCGGATGATTCCCGTCGTGCGCGCCTTCACCTCGATCGTCGCGGGCCTGATCGAGATGCCGCTGGCCCGGTTTGCCGTCCTCAGCCTGATCGGCACCGTCGTCTACGTGTCGGCGCTGTCAACCCTCGGCTACGCGGTCGGCAGTGCCTGGCACAGCGTCGCGCGCGACGTCTCGATCATCGGCTACATCGTGGTTGTGCTCGTGGTGGCCGCGATCGCCGGATTCATCGTCATCCGGCTGCGTGCCTTCCGGCGGGAAGCGGCGGGCGGTCGTGGCTGAATCCGGGATAAAGGCACCCATCTGTCGGGTTCGGGGTTAATCTCCCCCCGTGGGCCGCCATAAGTCAGATCCCCTCGGAACCGGCCGCTACGTAGCCGTCGGCAGTGGCATCTTTGTCCTTATCGTCCTGCTGGTCGTGGGAGGGCTCGCCCTGTACGGGTCGCTCTGAGGCCGGCTTTCCCGGCTTCTGGGCGCAGGTTCACACACCCAGGTCGGCCTGGGTATACGCGGCGCGGTAGGGCAGCCCGAGGCCGGCGACGCGCTCCCGGGCGCCCCGGTCGACGAGCACGGCCACGCCGGCTACCTCCGCCCCGGCCTCCTGCAGGGCCTCGACCGCCATCAGCACCGAGCTGCCCGTGGTCGACGTGTCCTCGACGGCCAGCACCCGCCGGCCCTTGACGTCGGGGCCCTCGATCCGCCGCTGCAGCCCGTGCGCCTTCTCACCCTTGCGGACCACGAAGGCGTCGAGCACGCGGCCGCCGCGCGCGGCCGCGTGCATCATCGCGGCCGCGACCGGATCCGCGCCCAGGGTGAGCCCCCCCACGGACTCGTACGCCAGGTCGGCGGTGGCGGCCAGCATCACGCGCCCGGCGACCGGCGCGAACCGCCCGGCCAGCAGGACACGCCGCAGGTCCACATACCAGCTGGCCCGCTGCCCGGACGACAGCACGAAGTCGCCGCGGATCACGGCCTCGGTCCGGATGGCCTGGAGTAGTTCGTCTCGGTCGCCCACGAGGCGGATCTTAGCCGCCCGCGTTTACCGGCCCGGGGCGGTTCTGTTCTCCCGGGCCGCCGCCGGGTCCCGTCCCCTCCACGGGGCACCGGCGCCGGCGGCGTCAGTGAGCCAGCCCGTCCAGGAGCCGTTCGGCGTCCGCCGGGCGGGCCGGCAGCCTGAGCAGGCGCATCCGTGCCGAGGGCGGCCCGGATCGTGCGCCGGAGGCTGGTGGTTTCCCACGTGTCCAGACGGCGGACCTGCTCCGGTATGACGCGGATTGCGCAAAAGATTTCTAGTGACTTTACGAAGTTATCTAACCACGTAACGTAACAAACCGAGGCGGCCGCCCTCCCGGTTCCGGAATGCGGGCGCCTGCTGCGGGCGGGAGAGGGTGACATTCTGCCGATGCGTGCCGCTTTAGTGGCGGATGCTGTCTTGTGCTCGGATCGCCCGGTGCGGTCGCTGGTGCAGCTATCGCTGGAGCCGGAGTTCCGCCGGGGCCACGGTGCGCTCTACGATGCCCTGGCGGCCGGGCAGGCCGATGATGAGCGGCTGTTCTCCCTGCTCACGACAGTGCTGCCGCCGCTGGTGGACGGGCCGGAAGCCCGGGCCTGGATCACGGAGCACGATGTCATCGGCCGAAGGATGCTGGACCGGGCGCTGTCCGGGGTGCCGGCGGCGGATGCCGCCCGGGTCCGGGACGCGTGCGCCCGCTGGCGGCGGGTGCGGGTCGCGGTCGACGCGACGTCTTATCCCCGGCCGGACGCCTGGTGCTCGCCGGGCCGCGAGCACGTCCACCACGGGGCCTGCCACTGCAAAGGGTCGAGCAAGACCACGCCCGGCTGGGAGTACCAGCTCGCCGCCGTCACCGGGCACCTGCGCACCGCCTGGGCCGCGGTCGTCGATGTGCAGCGGACCACTCCCGCGACTCGCACCGCGCAGACGGTCGCGCAGGTCAAGAGCGTGCTGCGCCGCCTGCCGGCCAGCGGGGCGGTGCCGCTGTTCGTCTTCGACGCCGGATACAGCGCCGCCGCCCTGACCGACGGCCTCGCAGGCTGCCCCGCGCACGTCCTGGTCCGCCTCCCGGCCGGCAGCGTCTTCTACCAGGACGCGCTCTCCTGGCCCGGCAAGAACGGCCGTCCCGCCCGCCGGGGGCCGGAGGTCCACTGCCTGGAGCCCGGCGCCCTCGCGGCGGCAGCCGAGGGGCGGGGCAGCCGGGGCCGGAAGAAGCCCCTGCCCCAGCTGCAGGCCCGACGAGACTCTGGTCCTGCCGGATACGCCGCTCTACGGGACCGTCCGGGCCGAGGCCTGGCATGACGTCCACCCCCAGGTTCACGGCGACCGCGGCTGGTTCGCCGGCCGGGAGAAGCTGCCCGTCCTGCGCGGCACCCTCCTCCACGTCACCGCCGAGCGGCTCCCCGACGGTCGCTGTGGCGAATTACGTCACGGCAATCACAAACCCGGGCCGGTGCGGGGCGAACGTCGCCTGAGCAGCAGTGAATACACCGAAAGGCAAACGCGGGAAGCCGGCTTCACTACGCTATGACCGGAGCGCGGGACGGCAGGCGGCCCTCACTGTGACGTCACGATTTCAGAGAGTTCCCGCGCCAAGGGAAGGACGGTGTTGCGTGGATCGTTGCGCGCTGTTCGTAGACGCGGGCTACATGCTCGCGGACGGCGCGATGGCCGTCCACGGGACGCGCCGGCGAGAGTCGGTCAGCTGGGATTACGAGGGGGTGACGCAGCTTCTCGGCAACCTGGCCCGGGACCGCACCGGCCTCCCGCTGCTGCGCTGCTACTGGTATGAGGCCACCGTCGAGGGCCGTCGCACGGCCGAGCACGACGCGCTGGCGGACATGCCGGGCCTCAAACTGCGCCTGGCCAAGCTGCGCCCGGGCCGCCGCGAGGGCGTTGAGACCGAGATCCACCGCGACCTCACCGTCCTGGCGCGTAACCACGCGGTGAGCGACGCCGTGGTGGTCAGCGCCGAGGAGGACCTCGCGCAGGTGCTCTCCGACGTCCAGGATCTGGGCATGCGGGTCACGATCGTGCACGTCACGGTGGACGGCAACTGGACGATCTCCCGGTCACTCCGCCAGGAGTGCGACGACATCATGGAGCTCACCAGCGCGCACCTGCGCCCCTACGTGGAGCTGATCCCGGGAGCCGAGGCCGCCGGCGCGGACGAGCAGTACCCGGCCGGGGCCCCGTCTGCCCGGTCGCTCTCCAACGGCCACTCGAACGGCGGCGTCGGCTCCTACCAGGCGCTGCCTGCGGGAAGTGGCCACTCCGGGCCGCCGTCCATCTACACCGCGCCGGTGGTCGCCGAGTACCAGCGACCCGCGCAGCCGGTGGCGCCGTCGTACCGGCACGAGCCCGAGCCGGAGCCCGAGACCCCCGCCCGCGATGATCCTGCCGCCGCCGCCAGCCCGCCGCTGGTTTTCGGGCGGCCCGACGCGCCCGGGGCGCCCGGTCTGCCGGAGCGGGGCGAGCCGGCCCGGCCGGAGCCCGCGCGTCCGGAGCCGGTTCGTGGCGACGCCCAGCGGACGGACACCCGGCGCGGCGACCTGTCGTCCACCGGAATGCGCAGCGATTTCGAGCGTCCCGACTTCGACCGTCCCGCCTTCGAGCCTCCCGAGCGGGTTCAGCGCGATCGTGGCGACCGGGCCCGCCCCGACCGGGGCCGGAGCGATCCGGGCGTGACGCCGCTGCCGCCCTCGGCCGGGCGCAACGACGTGGAGCCCGAGCCCGCCACCCGGCAGGACCTGTATGGGGCGCCGGTGTCCACGCCGTTCCGGAATGCACCCGCCGCGCCGCCGCCCGCCGCAGATGACCTGTCCGGCCGCGGCGACGCCGGAGGTCACGGCCGTTCGCTGCCGCCACGTGAACGTGAGCAGCCCGGCCTCCCCGGATCGGGACAGGGCCCGCAGCCGCCCGCAGGTCCGGGGAATCGGGGCCGCTCGGCGCCCGGCGGCGATTACTCCGGGCGCACCCGGGGCAGCGAGGAGCCGCCCGGTTACGGGCCGGGCAACGCCCGCGATCAGTTCCGCGGGGAAGCGCTCGACCCGCACCGCGGTGGGATATCCCCGTCGCCTGGGTCATTCCGCCGCCCGGGCGGCGCATCCCCGGCTCCGCCCCTCGGGCCCGCTCCGGACGGCCCGGGCTCGCAGAACCCGCAGGGGCTGCCCGCGCGCCCCGGCAGCCACGGTGCACCGGGCCCGCAAGGCTCACCGGCACCGGGTGCCCCGGCACAAGGCCCGCAGGCCTATGTCCCCGCGCAGAACGGCCCCTACAGCGGGCCCCAGCCCACCGCGGCGCCCGGACGGTCATCGTCGTCTGGGCCGGTCTCGCTGACCGCCGCCGTCCAGTCGGCGCACGAGGAAGGCAAGGAGTTCGGTGAGTCGGTGGCCCGCGAGGCACCCGCGCTGTGGCTGGAGGCCGTGCTGGCCCGCAAGCCCCGGATGCCGTCCGACCTGGAGGCTCGCCTGCTGCAGGGCTCGGCGCTGCCGATCGACTTCCTGCTGCACGACGAGGTCCGGCACGCGCTCCGGCGCGGTTTCTGGGACGCGCTGGAGAGTTCGCGGCGCTGAGGTAACAGCCTGAGTACTGGCGCTGGCGAAGGGTTGGATATGGGGGACCTGGGTAGGTCCACACACATGGTTGTCCTCAACGATGACCTGTTCGACGAGATCGAATTCGACGCCGCCCGAACCGGAGATCACCGGCGTGCGGCGCTGCGCATGAACCATCTCGCCGCGACGGCCGAACCGACGGGAAGCATGTCCCGGGCTGAGGCGTACATGCGCGCGGGCGATCAGTGGCTGCTCGCTGACGAGCCCGCGATTGCCGTCGAGAGGTTCGAGCTGGCCCGGGCGGACGGCGGGGCGACGTTCGCCGACCCGCGGGCGCCGCTGGCCCGGGCCCTGATCGCGCTCGGGCGCCGCGACGAGAGTCAGGCGCTGATCGGGGAGCTTGACCGCGAGGGCGCTGAGGGCCACCGCGACCCGCGGACCTGTGACCTGATCGCCGAATTGCTCGCCGAGCAGGGTGATATGGACGGGGCCCTGCACTGGGCCACGGCCGGCGCAGACGAATGCAAACGGCGCGGCGACCGCACCGAGCTCCGGTTGCTGCTGAGCCTGCGCTACCGCATCCGCAACGACCTCGGCCTGCCCGAAGACGACTACGACAAGATGCTGGACGAACTGACCGCCGATGCGGGAGAGGGCCCTCGCCTCAAGTCGGTCCGGCCCGGTGGCGGGACAACCGACAGCTAGGTCCGTTAGGCAGGATAAAGAGGCCCGCAGCACACGGCAGCCCGCACGGCCAATGGCCGGCGGGCTGCCGCGCAGAACGCTGCCGCGTGCGCGGACGGTCAGGCCTGGCGGTCAGGCCTGGCTGGCCGCTTCCCTCGCGGAGCCGATGGTCAGCGAATCCGCTGCCTCATCGACGTCGACGGTGACCTCGTCGCCGTCGGCGATCTCCCCGGCCAGCAGAGCGCGGGCCAGCTGATCCCCGATGGCGGACTGCACCAGGCGGCGCAGCGGGCGGGCTCCGTACACCGGGTCGAAGCCGGTCAGGGCCAGCCACTCGCGGGCCGCCGGGGTGACGGCCAGCGTGAGCCGCCGCTCGCCCAGCCGCCGGGCCAGGCGCGCGACCTGGAGATCGACAATCCGGCTGAGCTCGTCGGTGCCGAGGGCATCGAACACGATCACGTCGTCCAGCCGGTTGAGGAACTCCGGCTTGAAGGTGGACCGGACGACGTTCAGGACCGCCGCCTGCTTGGCGGCCTCGTCCGTCAGCGCCGGGTCCGCGATGAACTGCGAGCCCAGGTTCGACGTGAGGATCAGGATCGTGTTCCGGAAGTCCACCGTCCGGCCCTGGCCGTCGGTGAGCCGGCCGTCATCGAGCACCTGCAGCAGGATGTCGAAGACCTCCGGGTGCGCCTTCTCCACCTCGTCCAGCAGGATGACGCAGTACGGCCGGCGTCGCACGGCCTCGGTCAGCTGGCCGCCCTCCTCGTAACCGACGTAGCCGGGCGGCGCGCCGACCAGGCGCGCGACCGAGTGCTTCTCGCTGTACTCGCTCATGTCGATGCGGATCATGGCCCGCTCGTCGTCGAACAGGAACGCGGCGAGCGCCTTGGCCAGCTCGGTCTTACCGACCCCGGTCGGCCCCAGGAACAGGAACGATCCGGTCGGGCGGTCCGGGTCGGCGACACCGGCCCGCGCCCGGCGGACCGCGTCGGACACCGCCTGCACCGCCCGGGCCTGCCCGACGATCCGGTGGCCGAGCTCGTCCTCCATCCGGAGCAGCTTGCCCGTCTCACCTTCCAGCAGGCGCCCGGCCGGGATGCCGGTCCAGGACGAAACCACGTCCGCGACGTCGTCCGGGCCCACTTCCTCCTTGACCATGGGCGCTTCGGCGGGGATGGCGCTCGGGGTACCGGGCGCGCCCGGCCCGTCGCCTGCGTCGGAAGCGGCCGCGGCGGTCGCCTCGGCCAGCTCGTGCTCCAGCGCCGGAATCTCGCCGTACATCAGCCGCGAGGCGGCCTCGAAGTCGGCGTCCCGCTGGGCCCGCTCGGCCTGCCCCTTGAGGTCATCCAGGCGCTTCTTCAGCTCGCCGACCCGGTTGAGGCCGGCCTTCTCCTGGTCCCAGCGCGCGACCAGCGCGGTGAGCTGCTCCTGGCGGTCGGCCAGGTCAGCGCGCAGCCGCTCCAGCCGGTCCTTACTCGCGGCGTCGGACTCCCGCGCCAGCGCCATCTCTTCCATCTTCATCCGGTCGACGGCTCGCTGCAGCTCGTCGATCTCCACCGGCCGCGAGTCGATCTCCATCCGCAGCCGGGAACCGGCCTCGTCAATCAGGTCGATCGCCTTGTCCGGCAGGAACCGGGCGGTGATGTAGCGGTCCGACAGCGTCGCCGCCGCGACCAGGGCCGCGTCGGAGATCTGCACCTGGTGGTGCGCCTCGTAACGTCCCTTCAGGCCGCGCAGGATCGCGATCGTGTCCTCTACGGACGGCTCACCCACGAACACCTGCTGGAACCGGCGCTCCAGCGCCGGGTCCTTCTCGATCCGCTCGCGGAACTCGTCCAGCGTGGTGGCGCCGACCATCCGCAGCTCACCACGGGCCAGCATCGGCTTGAGCATGTTGCCGGCGTCCATGGCGCCCTCGGCTGCTCCCGCGCCCACGACGGTGTGCAGTTCGTCGATGAACGTGATGACCTGGCCGTCGCTCTGCTTGATCTCGTTCAGGACGGCCTTGAGCCGCTCCTCGAACTCGCCGCGGTACTTGGCCCCGGCCACCATGGCGCTGAGGTCGAGGGCGATCAGCCGCTTGCCGCGCAGTGACTCGGGTACGTCGCCCGCCACGATGCGCTGGGCCAGCCCTTCCACGACCGCCGTCTTGCCGACCCCGGGCTCGCCGATCAGAACCGGGTTGTTCTTGGTCCGCCGCGACAGCACCTGGATGACCCGCCGGATCTCGGCGTCCCGGCCGATCACCGGGTCGAGGGCGCCGTCACGGGCCTGCTGGGTCAGGTCGATGCCGTACTTCTCCAGCGCCTGGTAGGTCTCTTCCGGGTTCTCGGTCGTCACCCGGGCGCTCCCGCGCACCTGGGTGAACGCGTCCAGCAGCGCCTCGGGAGTGGCCCCCGCCTCGCGGAGCAGCGTCGCGGCCTGGCCGCCATCGGCGGCCAGGCCCACCAGCAGGTGCTCGGTCGACACGTACTCGTCGTTCATTGTCCGGGCCCGGGACACCGCCGTGTTGATCACCGCGAGCAGCGGGCGGGACGTTTCCGGCGCGCTCAGCGTCTGCCCGTTGGCGCGGGGGAGCCGGCCGAGGAGGGTCTCCGCCTCCTTGGCCACGACCGCAGGGTCCGCGCCGACGGCCCGCAGCAGCGGGGCCGCCGTGCCCCCGTTCTGCGCGATCAGCGCGACGAGCAGGTGCAGCGGGTCGACCTGTGGGTTGCCGTCCGCGGCGGCGCGCCGGACGGCGGCCGACACCGCGTCCTGGCTCTTCCTCGTCAGTTTGTCGTCCATTTAGCTCTTACGCTCTGTTCTCGATATCTCGTTCGTGCGTGAATGTGGGATCGCGGTCAGCTCTCGGCCGCGTGCGTCTCGGCGCCGGCCGTGTCGTCGGGACCGCGGCTGGCGGCCCGGGCCCGCTCTCCCGGGCTGCCGGGCATCGGCTCCGGCCCGGCGACCGGTTCCCAGACGGCGACCCGTGCGCTGCGCGCGGGAACGATCCCGGGACCCTGCCGGCCCCTCCTGAGCAGGTCGGCCAGCCGTGCCGCCACCGAACGGGTGGATTCGAGCTCCACCCGGAGTTGCGCGACCTCGCTGTGCAGCTCGGCGATCAACCGCCGGGCCCGGTCCAGCTCGTCGTTCAGCTCCAGGATCCGCTTGATCCCGGACAGGTTGACGCCCTCGTCCTGCGAGAGGCGCTGCACCTCGCGCAGCGCCAGAACGTCCCGCATGGAGTAGCGCCGGCCCCGGCCCGTGCTCCGGCCGGGCGATACAAGCCCCAGCCGGTCATAGGCTCGCAGCGTCTGCGGATGCAGGCCAGACAGCTGGGCGGCGACGGAGATGACGTAGACCGGCGTCTCATCGGACATGTCATACGGGCTTGTCATGTCATCTCCTTCTCGCCCTGTTCATCGTTTCTCCTTCTTTCTGGCCGGCTTACGCTTCCTTGGCCCGGAGGAGGAGTTCCTCCCGCGGGTCCTCGCCGGCCGTGGCCTCGCGCAGGTCTTCCAGCGCCTTGCGGCCCTTCGTGCTGACGTTCTTCGGCACCATTACCTCGACCGTGACGAGCAGGTCGCCGTAGGTGCCGTCCGGCCGCCGGACGCCCTTGCCCCGCACGCGGAACGTGCGGCCGTTGGGCGTACCCGCCGGGATCCGCACCGTTACCGGTGCCCCCCGGTGCGACGGGACCTTGATCTCCGATCCGAGCGCCGCCTCCGGCATGGTCACCGGCACGGTGACCGTGAGGTTGCCGCCCGACCGCCCGAAAACGGGGTGCGGGGTGACGTGCACCCGCACGTACAGGTCGCCGGCCGGGCCACCGTGCTCGCCCGGGGCTCCCTTGCCCCGGAGCTTGATCCGCTGGCCGTCGGCCACCCCGGCCGGAATCCGCGCCTGGAGGGTCCGGGTGCTCGTCGCGTGGCCGCTGCCGTTGCACGACGGGCACGGGTCCTCCACCACGAGACCGCGGCCACGGCAGGTGCGGCACGGCTCCGAGAAGGCGAAGTTGCCGAGGTTCCGGCTCGCCTGCCCGGAACCCTCACAGGTCGGGCATACCTTGGGCACGGTGCCGGCCCGGGCGCCCGTGCCGTGGCAGACCGGGCAGGGGCCTTCGCCGGTCAGTTTCAGCGGGACCGTGGTGCCGTCGACCGCCTCGCTGAACGAGAGCGTGGTCTCCGTCTCCACGTCCGCGCCGCGCCGCGGCCGGGTCTGCGGGCCACCGCCGCGATTGCCGAACATTCCGCCCAGCAGGTCACCGATCCGGCCGCCGCCGGCCTCGGTCCCGGTGCCGGTCCCGGCCCCGCCGCCGAACAGGTCGCCGAGGTCGAAACCGCCGAAGCCGCCGGCTCCGCCCGGTCCCGCCGTGCCCGGGCGCCCACCGGCACCCGGGACCCGGAATCCGCCGCCGAAGAGCGAGCGGGCGTCGTCGTACTCCTTACGCCGCTTCTCATCCGACAGGGTGTTGTAGGCCTCGGAGATCTCCTTGAAGCGCTCCTCGGCCTTGCGGTCGCCCTTGTTCGCGTCCGGGTGGTACTTACGGGCGAGCTTGCGGTACGACTGCTTGATCTCGTCAGCGCTTGCGGTCTTAGGGACACCCAGGACCTTGTAGTAGTCCTTTTCCAGATAATCCTTGGTGCTCATCCGGTGTGCTCATCGCTCCCCTCGCCGCTTGTCAGTTGTCTTCCCGGTGGCCCGGCTGCCCAGTGTTCGCCGCTGCGTCCGCGCCCGATTCGGCCACGCCGTCCGGGCCGGTGGCCGGCTCCGCCACCAGGACCCGGGCCGGGCGGAGGATCCGGTCGCCGACCTTGTAGCCCGGCTGGAAGATCTCCGCGCAGGTGACCTCGGCTACGTCGGGCGAATAGGAGGTAGCCAGCGCCTCGTGAATCTTCGGGTCGAAGGGCTCGCCGGGCTCCCCGTAGGTCACCAGGCCGAGCTTCGACGCCGCCGATTCCAGGGACTCGGCGACGGACTTGAAACCGCCGGACAGCTCGTCGTGCTGCCGGGCCTGACCGATCGCGTCGAGCGCCGGCAGGAGTTCGGTCAGCACGTTCGCGAGCGCGAGCTCGCGCACCGCCGTCCGGTCCCGGTCGACCCGCTTGCGGTAGTTCGCGTACTCCGCCTGGAGCCGCTGCAGGTCAGCCGTCCGGTCGGTGAGCTGCGCCCTCAGTTTTGCCATCTCCTCATTGCTGCCCGTGCCGCCGCCCGGGGCGCTGTGCGCCTCGGAACCGTTCCCGGCCTGATCGGCCGGACGGTCCGGCCCGGCAGGCCCGGCAGGCCCGGCCGGACCGGGCTGCTCGTCCCGCCCGGGGGCGGGCGCGGCGCCTTCCGGCTCCGCGCCCGCCCCGGGCCGCAAGCCCTGGGCTCGCATGTCCTCGTCCCGGCCGTAACCGCCCGGTTCCGAGGCCGCGTGCTTGCCGCGGGGCCGATCCGGCTCCCTCACCTGACCGGTCACGGGGTCGATGCGCCGGCGGTCGTGCACCACCGGCCCGTTTCCCATTTCCTCAGGTGAATTCATCAAGCAGCTCCGCCTTCACGCGTGTGCGTGTCCGAGGGACCTTCCTCGTCGACGATCTCGGCGTCCACCACGTCGTCGCCCTGCGGGGCGCCGTCCTCGGCGCTGCCGGAGGCGGCACCTTCCTGGGCGGCCGCCTGCTGCTCGGCCTGGGCCTGGGCGTAGATCGCGCTGCCCATCTTCTGGCTCGCCGTCGAGGCCTTCTCGCTGGCCTCCTTGATGGCCTCGGTGTCGCTGCCCTCCAGCGCCTTCTTCAGGTCGCTGATGGCCGACTCCACCTCGGACCGCACGTCGGAGGGCACCTTGTCGGTGTTCTCGGCGAGGAACTTCTCGGTGGTGTACACAAGGGTGTCGGCCCGGTTGCGGACCTCGGCCTCCTCGCGGCGCTGCCGGTCTTCCTCGGCGTACTGTTCCGCGTCGCGGACCATCTTGTCGATGTCGTCCTTGGCCAGCGCGGAGCCACCGGAGATGGTGACCGACTGCTGCTTGCCGGTGCCCATGTCCTTGGCGGACACGTTGACGATGCCGTTGGCGTCGATGTCGAAGGCGACCTCGATCTGCGGCACGCCGCGCGGCGCCGGGGCGATACCGGACAGCTCGAACATGCCGAGCTTCTTGTTGTACGCCGCGATCTCGCGCTCACCCTGGAACACCTGGATCTGCACCGAGGGCTGGTTGTCGTCCGCGGTGGTGAAGATCTCCGACCGCTTGGTCGGGATCGTGGTGTTGCGCTCGATGAGCTTGGTGAAGATGCCGCCCTTGGTCTCGATGCCCAGCGACAGCGGGGTCACGTCGAGCAGCAGGACGTCCTTGACCTCACCCCTGAGCACACCGGCCTGCAGGCAGGCGCCGACCGCGACCACCTCGTCCGGGTTGACGCCCTTGTTCGGCTCCTTGCCGCCGGTCAGGTCCTTGACCAGGTTGACGACCGCGGGCATCCGGGTCGAGCCACCGACGAGCACCACGTTGTGGATGCCGCTGGTGCTGATCCCGGCGTCCTTGATGACCTGCTGGAACGGGCCCTTGCACCGGTCCAGGAGGTCGGAGGTCATCCGCTGGAACTCGGCCCGCGACAGCCGCGTGTCCAGGTGCAGCGGGCCCTGGTCGGAGTGGGAGATGTACGGCAGGTTGATCTGGGCCTCGGACCCGCTGGACAGCTCGATCTTGGCCCGCTCGGCCGCCTCACGCAGCCGCTGCAGCGCCATCTTGTCCTTGGACAGGTCGATGCCGTAGCCGTTCTTGAAGTCCATGACCAGCCAGTCGACGATCCGCTGGTCCCAGTCGTCGCCACCGAGGTGGTTGTCACCACTGGTCGCCTTGACCTCGACCACGCCTTCGCCCACCTCGAGCAGGGAGACGTCGAAGGTGCCGCCGCCCAGGTCGAAGACGAGGATGGTGGCCTCGTTCTCCTTCTCCAGGTGGTAGGCGAGCGCCGCCGACGTCGGCTCGTTGATGATGCGGAGCACGTTGAGCCCGGCGATCTGGCCGGCTTCCTTGGTCGCCTGCCGCTGCGCGTCACTGAAGTACGCCGGAACCGTGATAACGGCGTCCGTGATCGTCTCGCCGAGGTAGGACTCGGCGTCCCTCTTCAGCTTCTGCAGGATGAACGCGCTGATCTGCTGGGGGGTGAACTTCTTGCCGTCGATGGTGACGGACCAGTCAGTACCCATCTGCCGCTTGACGGACCGGATCGTCCGGTCCACGTTCGTCACGGCCTGCCGCTTGGCGACCTCGCCGACGAGTACTTCCGAGTTCTTGGCGAAGGCGACGACGGACGGCGTGGTCCGCGACCCCTCCGCGTTAGCGATGACCGTGGGCTCTCCGCCCTCGAGGACGGCGACCACAGAGTTGGTCGTCCCAAGGTCAATCCCTACCGCACGTGCCATGAGCAATCCCTATGGTTGAACGTCTGTGTGGGTTGAGTCTTCCACGCTCAAGGTTAGCCATGGCCGATGACCGATGGCAAATGACTTGAGTCTGATAGGCTCAACTTTATTAGCGCGGGTCTTGTTCCCGCGGGCCGGAAAATTTCCTGGGCCCCGGCCCGGCCGGGCCGGCCTCGCCTGACTGACTATCTGGACCGCTGTATCCCGGCCGCGCCGTGTGATTTCCCCTAACGGGCGGCCCTGGGAGCCGTCCGCCGTTCCCGGGCCCTTGCTGTAACAACGCCCGGTCCTCAGTCCATCCTCTGCCCCGCCCCCCCTCCGAAATCGGGCGACCGGGTATGGCCCCGCATGCGGCGGCTCGTCCGGTCAACTCCGGGCCCCGCGCCAGGCCCGGGCCTCGTACCTTGCGATCGGCCCCGGCCCGCCGAGGGGATCGCCCGCGCCAGGCCCGGCCCCGTACCTTGCGATCGGCCCCGGCCCGCCGAGGGGATCGCCCGCATCAGGCCCGGCCCCGCACCTCGCGGCTAACCCCGGGGCCAGCCTCATTCGGCATATAGATTCGGTATATAAAAATGGTTGTCGACCAGCCCGGGCGAGCAGGCGATGGCTGATCCGCTGGTCCGCAAAAGTTACTAGCCGGTAGGATGCTGGACGGCAAATGTCCCGGCCGGCAGGGCGGCATACGGTCAGGCGTGCCAGAACAGGCGGAAGTCGGCGGCGTACGCTGGCTGCCGACGCTGCAGGAGGAGGTCCCCGGTGGCCCTGAGAATCGTCCTTGGCCTGCTGATGACGGTGGTGGCGGCCGCGGTCGCGGGCCGCCGGTTGTGGTGGCTGGCCCGGCTGGGCCGGGCTGGGCAGCCGGCGCCGGAGCGGCTTGAGTTCACTCGCGAGCACCCCGCTCAGGATGCGGAGGTGCAGGCGACGGAGGTGTTTGGGCAGCGGAAGCTGCTGAGGTGGACGGTGCCGGGGCTGGCTCATTTGGTCACGTTCTGGGGCTTCATCATCTTGATCTTCACGATCATCGAGGCCTACGGTGATCTGTTCTCCCGCGGGTTCGCGATCCCCGGGATCGGGCATTCGTTCGCGCTGGGGTTCGCCGAGGACCTGTTCGCGGTGCTGGTGCTGGCCGGCATCGTCACGTTCGCGGTGATCCGGCTGCGGAACGACCCGGGGCGGGAGGGCCGGGCGTCCCGGTTCGCCGGGTCGCACACCGGTGCGGCGTGGCTGGTGCTGGGCATGATCTTCGCCGTCATCGCCACGCTTGCTGCTGTACCGGGGCGCGCAGATCAACACCGGGTATTTCCCGTACCCGCACGGCGCGTTCGCGTCGCAGATCGTCGGGCACTGGCTGGCGCCGCTGGGGACGGGGGTGAACAGCGTGCTGGAGGTGGTGTTCCTGCTGGCCCAGCTGGCGGTCGTGCTGGGCTTCCTGGTGCTGGTGGTCCATTCCAAGCACCTGCACATTTTCCTGGCCCCGGTCAACGTGCTGTTTTCCCGCCGCCCGGACGCGCTGGGGGCGCTGGAGCCGATGCGCTCAGGCGGGAAGGTGCTGGACTTCGAAGAAGCCGACCCGGACACCGACGTGTTCGGGCTGGGGAAGATCGAGGACTTCAGCTGGAAGGGCCTGCTGGACCTGGCCACCTGCACCGAGTGCGGGCGCTGCCAGTCCCAGTGCCCGGCCTGGGCCACCGGCAAGCCGCTGTCGCCCAAGCAGGTCATCCTGGACCTGCGCGATCACGCGTTCGCCAAGGCCCCGTACCTGCTGGCCGGCTCCGATGAGGAGCGGGAGAAGCTGCCCGCGGATGTGCTGGCCGAGGCGGGCCTGCCGCTGGTCGGGACGGCCGAGGCGGGCGGGGTGATCGACCCGGACGTGCTCTGGTCCTGCACCAACTGCGGGGCGTGTGTGGAGGAGTGCCCGGTCGACATCGAGCACATCGACCACATCGACGGGATGCGCCGCCACCAGGTGCTGATCGAGTCCGCGTTCCCCGCCGAGGCGTCCACGCTGTTGAAGAACCTGGAGAACAAGGGCAACCCGTGGGGCATGGGCGAGGCCGCCCGGGCCGCCTGGATCACCGAACTCGACTTCGAGGTCCCGGTCATCGACGGCGTGATCGGTGCGGACGTGGAGTACCTGTTCTGGGTCGGCTGCGCCGGGGCGCTGGAGGACCGGGCCAAGAAGACCACCAAGGCCATCGCCGGACTGCTGCACACCGCCGGAGTCAAGTTCGCCGTCCTGGGGCCCGCGGAGACGTGCACCGGGGACCCCGCCCGGCGGATGGGCAACGAGTTCGTCTACTCCATGCTCGCCCAGGCCAACGTGGAGACCCTGAACGACGCCGGGGTGGCCAAGGGGGCCGGGAAGACGATCGTGGCCTCCTGCCCGCACTGCTTCAACACCATCGCCAACGAATACCCCCAGCTCGGCGGGACCTACCAGGTCATCCACCACACCCAGCTGCTGGCCCGGCTGGTCGAGCAGGGCAAACTCACCCCCGCCGGTGAGGTCACCGAGAAGATCACCTACCACGACCCGTGCTTCCTGGGCCGGCACAACAAGGTCTACACCCCGCCCCGGGAACTCATCGACGCCGTGCCCGGCACCACCGCCACCGAGATGCACCGCTGCAAGAGCCGCGGGTTCTGCTGCGGCGCGGGCGGCGCCCGGATGTGGATGGAAGAACGGATCGGCAAGCGGATCAACACCGAGCGCATCGACGAGGCCCTGGCCCTGGACCCCGACAGCATCTCCACCGCCTGCCCCTACTGCCTGGTCATGCTCGGCGACGCCATCGCCGCCAAAAAAGGCACCGGGGAAGCCAAAGAATACCTCGAAGTCATCGACGTCGCCCAGCTACTGGCCCGCTCCGTCGCCCTCCACCGCCCTGCGGCCAACGGCGCCGGCGGCAGTGACGGCGGCGCGCCAGAAACCGGCGTTGATGCCGCGCCGCCCGGGGATGTCACCTCCGCCGGCGAAGGGAAGCCGACCACCTCCGGTAACGGAACGGCCGGGCGCCCCAGCTGCGTCTGATTAGCCCGGCCAGTTAGCCCGGCCAGCTCATCCGCTCCGCTTCCGAGGTCGGAGGACTGGCGGGAGGACGCCTGACGACATCCACGATGACGATGTGCGCGTGCCGCTGGCTGCGGACGATCCGGATGTCGGCCGCCCAGCAGGCGGCGATGAGTACGTCCTTCGCGGCGACGAGATCCTCGGCGGAGATCCCGGCGACGCACCAGAGCGTGACCTGCTCCCCGAAGGGCTGCGGTGTGGTGAGCAGGATGGCCGGCAGCTTCCCGCGCCGGGACTGCACCCAGGAGTGGGCGAAGCCGGTGCGGAGACGGTGCGGGGTAATAATGCACCAGGCTCGCGCGATGAGCAGCCTGCGCCCGCGCCGCCACAGGCCCAGCACCGCCACGAGCGCCGCCCACGTGGCCGCCAGCCAAACGGTCCCCAGCGCGTGGAAGATCGCGAACGAGCCGAACCCCAGCCCGAGCAGCAGCCCGAGTTCGTAGCGCCAGCGCCAGGCGATGAGGAGTGGATTAGGTCGCGCCACCGCACTCAGCGCGCTTTCGAGGCTGGAGAGCACGCTGCGATCGTTCGGCTGGCGAGGACGTCCCCCGGCCACGGCCCTCACCCATCGTGGGGGAGAGGTGGCTGATCGAGGGAGATGCGGCCGGTGCCCGAGCAGGGGGCACACGGGGAGGTGGCCGCTATCGTTCCGATCCCGCGGCAGTGCGAGCATCGGGTCAGCGTGTCGAACCGGGGGTCGCGGTAGCGCCGGCTGAGCCCGGCATGGCGCCGGTGGACCTCCCACCCGCGCCAGCGTGCTTCCCTGTCGTTAGCGGCGAATATGAGGTCACCGGCGCGAGCGGGGAGACCGGCCAGCCACCCTGCCAGCAGTGCGGGCCTGCTCCGCACATCGAGCAGGCCCGCGACTGCGGCGCGTGCTCCCATGTACGCGAGGCGGGCCAGCCTTATGGTGACGGGGTGACCCAAAGTCGCGCTGGCAACCGGAACGGGTACGGGATGGTAACCCGTGGTTACGACGCGGGGCTTGTCTTTACCAATGAGATTGCTAGTCTTGGGCAAAGTGACTCCTCTGGCTCGTGCATGGGCGGTGGTGTCAGACAGTTGGGCCGACGTGGCAGCGTCGGCCCAACGGTATTTCTGGGGCACGGGGTGGCAGTCCACCGTGCACCAAGGGGATTGCTGGCTGGTTTTCGGCGCTCATCCCGGCTGCGTGCGCCCGTGCACAGCAGCAACGGCCGCGATCCAATGTGATTCATGAGATCGCAGTGCCCCCTCTCCTCTCCGTTGCGAAGGCCCGGGATAACGTTGCGGCCACGTTCGCCGCAGGTGGCCCGATAGCCCGCGATGATCTAGGCAGTGACCTCTTCAGGTCACCGACGACCCCGTTGTCGGCGGGTCGCTTCGGAGGAACTCCACTGCGCTCTGATTTTCATGTTCCCCTTGGCATCGATCTTTGGCAAGTGCCAAAATCAAATGCCAGAGGCACCGCACAGCTGGCACATCCCAACCATCGGTTTCATCCCTTAGGCAGTTCACGCCATTCGCTGAGGCTCATGTGAAGGGAAGCGACGATAGTGGCAGAGGGAAGCCCCACCGTCCGCCGTCGCGAGCTCGGTGCGGTGCTGCGAAAACTGCGCGAAGAAAAAGGGATGTCTGTCAAGCAGGTGACCGAACACCTGATGTGCTCGCCCAGCAAGGTCAGCCGCATCGAGACCGGCCAACGTGGTGCGACTCTGCGTGATGTCCGGGACCTCTGCGATCTCTATGGAGTGACGGACCCCGCCGAGCGTGACCGTCTTATGACCCTTGCCCGTGAGGGCAAGCAGCAGGGCTGGTGGCAGCCATACGACCTGCCCTTCGCTACTCCCATGTACGTCGGCCTGGAGGCAGAGGCCGTTTCCATCAAGGACTATGATTCAGCTGTCGTCCCTGGCTTCTGCAGACACCAGACTACGTCCGCGCTCTGCATGAGGAGCCATTGCCGGAGCCTGCCCGTCCCAGGCTACGCCTGAACTAGTGGACCAGCGGGTCGAGGCGCGTCTCCGGCGCCAGGAGTTGCTCACGCCGGAAGAGCCCGCCTCCACTTAATTTCTGGACAATTCTCGACGAAGCCGTCCTTCATCGTGCCATCGGTGGCCCCTCGGTCATGCGAGCGCAGCTCGATCTGTCATAACTCAGGATGTCAGTTGCCGAATGTCACGTTCAGGTGATGCCGTACAGCGTGGGTGCTCATCCCGCACTGGACAGCACGTTCAACATCCTGGAGTTTTCTGACTCCGTTCCGGACATCGTTTACAGCGAAGGTCTGGCCGGCTTCATATTCATGGAACGGCAAGTGGACGTCGACCGCTATCAGCGCGTCTTCGAACGCTTGTGTGAAATGGCCCTGGGCCGGAGCGATCGGCTGAACTGATCACGAAGGTAAGCGGCCACTCGGAGATGCTTTAAGAGCAGCAAGCTAGGGCACAAGGTCATGGCATACCTCGCTTCGGAGTGGCCAGGTCACACTTGCGCGCGCGCTTCGGCCAACAATCAGTGGACGATACCCTCTGCGGTACCGTTCCCCGGTTGGATGACGGAGTGTAATCGCCAAGGGATGGGGAGCCAGTGCCACCTAAACCGAGGATTCGAGGAGCCGGACTGGCGCAAGGCTAGCTACAGCCTGGGCAACGGCGAATGTATCGAAGTTGCCGGTAGTGTTAACGGCCGCGTGGCAGTTCGGGATTCAAAGAATCCGGCTGGCGCTGCGCTTGTATGCTCGGCCCCGAGTGGGAATCATTTATTTCCCAGCTCAAAACTACGCGAACGGGCCTCATTGAACGTACATTGTGTGCCGTTGGTTGACTGACGTCAGCCAGTCACCCGCCGTGAATCCGTGCAGCCCCGGCTTTATCATTTTTGGCTGGCCATCGTGTACGCCCGGCCGAGCTGATGTTGCCTGTGGTAATTCTGGTGCTGGCGTGATTGAATTTACGGTGAGCAGAACGTCATCGTGATCTCTCGCCGATAGAGGGCATCTCGTGTCAGTCATCGTGCTTTCTCTTGCGGTTAACATGCACGGTTGATTGAGGTCCGTTTAATGCTGTTGCTCCTGCCCGATGCCGGCTGTGCGAGCCTAACGGCCGTCGCCTACAGGCCGCAGTGTCTTTGCGATAGGCGTTTTTTTGCCGGCAGAAAGGTGGCCATGTTCCGCATGAGACAAATCGTGTCAGTTCAGCTGGCGTAAATCCTCGCATAGTCTGGCTAATGGCGAGTGTGTCGAATCTGGCCGACGTCGAGGCGGAATCGCAGTCCGCGACTCAAAAGACCCAGAGGGAACCATACTGTTGTACGCCCGACGGCATGGCAGCATTTTATCGGAGTATTAGAATCGGCGCTTTATGGGCGGCATTCTCCTGCACCAGTAACGTGAGGCTATTTGTCTCGCTCCGGAACGGCTAGACCTGGGTGCGGTAAAAGTTCTGGTAAGAGCGAGACGGAGTAGGGCCGCGCTGGTCCTGGTAGCGGGAACCGTAGACGGCTGATCCGTAGGGGTGTTCCGCCGGGGAACTGGTCCGGAACAGGCAGAGCTGGCCGATCTTCATGCCGGGCCACAGTTTGATGGGCAGGGTGGCGACGTTCGATAGCTCCGAGCGTCACGTGGCCGGAGAAGCCCGGGTCGATCCAGCCCGCCGTCGAATGGGTAAGCAGCCCCAGCCGCCCGAGCGAGCTCTTGCCCTCCAGGCGCCCGGCTATGTCGTCCGGCAGAGTCACCACCTCGTAGGTGGAGGCCAGCACGAACTCGCCGGGATGCAGGACGAACGGGTCGTCGCCTATCGGTCTCGATCAGCCGCGTCAGGTCGGGCTGCTCGATAGCGGGATCGATGTGCGGGTAACGGTGGTTCTCGAAGACCCGGAAGTACCGGTCCATGCGTACGTCGATGCTGGACGGCTGGATCAGTCCCGGCGTGTAGGGGTCGAGCTTCACCCGGCCGGACTCGATCTCTTTCCGGATGTCACGATCAGAGAGCAGCACGCTCGCAACCTACCGGGTCCGGTACGATGTCTGGGCGTACACCGCGCTGGTCGGCCCCTCTAGGATTCGGCAAGACCGGTGTACCGACCTGCGGGTGTAGTTCAATGGTAGAACGTCAGCTTCCCAAGCTGATAGTGCGGGTTCGATTCCCGTCACCCGCTCCAGCCCGAAGGCCCAGGTCAGGACGTCAGTCCCGATGCCTGGGCCTTGATCGTCTCTGGGCCTTGTCCGGGCCGCCGTGCAATTAGCGTGCAATTAGCCCGCGGGCACCAGGACACCGGCCGGCCGCCGTCCTCATCGTCGTCCTGGCCGCGCTCGGCCTGGACGTGGGCGTCGATCGCGCCCGTGATCCGCTTGTCCGCGCCGCGCGCCTCGTGCTGGTAGATCAGCGCCGCCCGCTCGCTGTCGTGGCCCATCCGCGCCATCAGGTCTTTCAGCCCGGCGCCGCTGGACGCCGCGAAATTGTTACCGGTGTGGCGCAGGTCATGGAAGTGCAGGCCCTGCCATGCCGATCGTCCGCACCGCCTACGGCCAGCCGGACATCTTGTTGAAGTTGCCGCGCCGCAGCGGCCCGCCCTTCTGGCCCGGGAAGACGAGCGCCCCGGGCTCGTCCTTGACGAAGACGGCCAGATGCTCACGCAGCGCCGGGATGATCACATCGGGGATGCCGACGACCCGCCGCCCGGCCTTCGACTTGGGCGGCCCGAGCAGCATTTCCCCGGTCGAGCGCTCCACGTAGGCAGCGCGCACCCGAACGGTGGCCGCGCCCAGGTCGACATCACAACGCCGCAGCGCCGTCGCCTCACCCCAGCGCAGGCTAGCGAAGGTGGCCAGCACGACCAGCGCGCGATACCTGCGGTCATGCACGCAGTCCGCGCGGCCGTCCATCGTCATCTTCCATAGCGCCCGCTCGGCATCGGCCCTGCTCAGATACGCCTCGGGGGAGGTTCGCATCTCACCGTGGCGGGCGAAGCGGAGCCGGTAAGCCCCGTTGGGCAGCTTGCGGATGTTGCCGACCGGGCGGCGACCCACGCAGTCGGCCAGCTCGAAGACCTGGGCCACGCTGAGTACCGGTCGCTCTGGCGCGTCTTCATCTCCCGCGCCCCGGATGCGGCACGGGTTCCGAGGCAGAATCTTGTCTTCCTCGGCCGCCGTCATGAGCACGGCCCGCAAGAAGCGGTATGCCTTGGCCGCCGTCGAAACCGAGACGCCGTTGGCGAGCAGGGTTGCGCGCCACTCGCGGATCATCGGCGTTGACAACTTGCCGACCGGCACGCCGCCCAGGCGCGGCACGATGTGCTTCTTGAGCAGCCACCGATAATTGTCGGCCGTCCGCGGTCGTAGCCCTGGGCGCTCGGTAATCCAAGTGGCGGCATAGTCAGCGAGTTTGACTCTGCCGCGCTCGGGGTCCGTCCATTGACCCGTCCTTATGTCGGACTCGACCAGAACGAGCGCCCTATCCGCGTCGCCCTTGCGTTCGTATGTCTCCGGACCCGTCCGTATCCGGCTGTCCGGCCCTGGGTAGCGGATCTGATACCGGCCAGACGGCAGCTTGCGGACATTGCCGAAACGCCGATGCCCATCTTTGTTGGCCATCACGCCACTCCTCTCGCATCGCGCCGGATGGCCGCATTGGTCAGCGGCTCGACGCGCCCGGACTCGATGAAGTCGGCCAGCGCGGACTCGCTGATCCGTACATGACGGCCGACCTTGACGAACTCGATCCGCCGTTCCGCGATCAGTCGGCGGACGAAACGAACAGACGTACTCAGGTGCTCGGCGGCGGCCTCCACCGTCAGCAGCCGCCCGCTGGTCATCGCCTCGGCCCCGCTCGTCACGCCGCCCTCCCGGTTGCCGGAAGATCGGGGCCCGGTTGGAGCGCGGCTCTGCGCCTGGCTTCGTTGAGCGCGGCTTGCCATTGCTGGCGATCGGCGACGACGTGCAGAAGCCGCCGGGCGTGTTCCATGTGGTCGGGGTCGCCGGGGGTGACAGGTTCCCAGGCGTAGCGGGCTGGGTCGGTTGACGGAAGACCGAGGGTGGCCATGAGCCAGTTCTTGCGGTCGGCCCTGTGATCCGCGAGCGTCTTGCCGGACCACTTACGCGAGACCAGGACCCGGCGCCCGGCGTAGCCGAGGTGTTCGCGGCGGTGCGCTTTGCCCTTGCACGCGCCGGGGACGAGGCCCGACCGGGCGTTCTTGGGCTGGATGCCGTAGCGGAGCCAGTTGGCGCACCGCGGCGAGCACGGCTCGTACCGCAGCGCGTCGGCGAGCTGGTCGATGTGGGCGCGCTGGGCGTCGCTGGCCGCCTGGTGGCAGTCGGCGACTTGCTTGGTGAGGTACTTGGTCAGGTAGCCGATGCACCGCGCCGCGTCCTTCGATCCGGCGAGCACGCCCTTGGCGTCGAACCGGGGCCCGAACCGGGCCACGTGCAGCGGCTCGTCCTGGTCGCCGATGGCATCGAGCGCGTCATCCCAGGACGGGCAGGACTTCCCCGGTCGCCGGGTCGAGGTAGGTGGCCGCCTGGTCGTCCCAGACGGGCATCTGGTCACCGTCGAAACAGACGACAGAGGTATCGGGCCACCACACCTGGTGATAGGTCGCAGCGAGGACACGGCGCAGGTCGCTACGCGAGACGGTGCCCCGCATCGCGATGTGGACATGGGGCGCCAGCCGCCGTTGCGGCTCGATGGCCGCGAAGTACTGCAGGTCGTAGCCGAGGAAGCGGCGCAGATTCTGGATGAACCGGTCGAACAGGGCCGCGAAGTGCAGCGCGTCCCGCGCCGCCCGCTGGTACTCGTAGGCGGCCGGGTCGGCCGGGGTGCCGTCCTCACGGACCCGCCCGTAACTGGGACAGGTGAGCGTGACGAACAGCGACGGCCGGAACTGCTTCCCGTCCGGGCTCGTGTAGGTCTTGCCGACCGTCCGGGCCGCGATCGTTCGCCGGGGCAGCGGCGCAGTGTCCTGGCGGCGCCGGGTGGTGCGGTGCCGTCGCGCCGGGCGGGCCGGGAGTACGTTGCCGCGCATGCCCGCTTCGGTGATTTCGTCGTCGAGTTCGGCGGTCAGCTCGTCCAGGTCGCCGGTGTCTTGTCCGTCGTGGTCGGCCGCCTGGTCGCGCATCGCTTGTGCCTCGGCGCGCTTTTCGATCCACCACTTCTGGTCCTCGGTCGCCTGGTCGGGCTGGATGACCGGCTCACTCTCGAGGTGCCAGCCTTCCCGGCACTGGGCCGCCCGCAGCGCCTTGGCCCGTTCCGCGCACGCCGGGCAGACGCTAGCGAGGGTGTGCCCGCATGGGACGAGCACCTGTTCCACGGTCCCGGTGTCGAGGTTGGTGCGGCGCAGTTGCACCGGCCGTATGCAGGCGCCGTGCTCGACGGCCAGGTCGCGGACGACCTCGCGGGCCAGCGGCATCGCCAGCCGTTCGGCCCGGGTGGTCTTGCGTGTGCTGGTCTGGGTCACCAGTCACCTCCGTCGAGGTCGGTGTCGGCGAGATGGAGGCTGTAGCCGCACAGGCGGCATTCGGCGTGCAGGCTGTCCAGGCCCTCCAGCAGGAACAGGCCAGTGCCGCACAGGGGACACGGTTCGTCGGTGCGCCAGGTCAGGTCCCTCATGCCGCCTCACCGCCCGCCACCACTAGCGCGGCCATCTCTTGGATGTCGGGGTCGGTGACGTGCCCGGCGCGGGCCCGGACTGGATCGGGGAGGCTTCCAGCCGCACGTAGGCCACCCCCGCGCCGACTTGGGGTAGCGGTGAGATCTGGTCGGCGAGGGCGCCGCGGTCGCGGGCCCCGTCGCCGAGCACCATGTCGACTTGGTCGGATTCGTCCAGCCGCATCGCGATCCGGGTGGGGAACAGGTTCCGCAGGTTGATCACGTCCTTGCGCGGGTCCTGCAAAGCACCGACCACGCACACGCCGACGGATCGGCCTTGCGAGGTGAGGGTGGCGATGGCGGCTTCGGCGCGTTTCCTGAGGTCGCGTTCGGGCTGGTAGGCGGTCAGGAACGCCAGCTCATCAATGATCACGACCAGGAACGGGAATGTGATCGAGACCGCAAAGGTCCGTGTCTTGCCCCCGAAATCAGCGGCGCGCTGGTGCATCTCTGTCACGGCGGCTTCCAGCAGTTCGACCATCGGCGGCGCTTGGTCGGCGTAGCGGGCGAACAGGTCCCGGCCGAAAGACAGTTCCATCCGTTTCGGGTCGCACGCCCATACCCGCACCCAGCCGCCGAGGATGCCGGGCAGCAGCGCGCGGATCAGGGACCAGATGATCGAGCCTTTCCCGGCCCCGGTAGCACCCGCGACCAGGACGTGCGAGCCGAGCAGCCGCAGCCGCCAGGGTGACCCGTCCTCACACCGGCCGATTGGCAGCCCGGCCAGATCCATCCGTTCCGGGATCGGTAGCGCGGGGATCGGGTCGGCGAGCGCGTCGCGGCGCGACCAGTTCCAGGACGATCAGGCCCGGAGCGATCGGGCGGACCCGGCACAGGTGGGCACCGAAACCGTGCGCGATGCCCTCGGCCCGGTTCGCGAAGTCGGCCGGGGACTGACCGGAGACCAGCTTGACCGTCACCCGGTCCACTGGACCGCCTGCCTGCACTTCGGCGATCACCGGGAACAGGATCCGGCCGCGATAGAGCGGTGCGAGACCGGTGATGGACATGACCGCGTGCCAGCGGCGCCGGTAACACCAGAGTCGCCAGCCGTCTCGCACGGGTGTGATCACCAGCCGGGTAAACAGCTCCGGCCAGCCCAGCCACAGCGCGACCAGGACCGCCACGACAAGCCCGGCGGTTGCGGCCAGGCCCGGCCAGCCAAAGTTGAGATAGTCGAGGACGATCAGCCCGGCGGTCATGTCGAGCAGCGGGTGACTGATCAGGAACCAGACCACCCGCACCAGTTGGCGGGCGAGCTGGACGATCCAGATCACGAACTCGGGGGTGCGGTAGACCGGGGACCGCCATACCGGGGCCGCGAACGGGTCGGGGTTGTTGACCTGGGCGAACGATTCGCCGGTCACCGCGCCTTTCCTGCTTGAACGCATACGATGGGTTCCTCTCCGCTTCATGCCTGACGTGGGGAGACACCAGGGGCGGCCGGAGGTACCAGCTCCAGCCGCCCCGCCCTGCTTCTGTGATCAAGCCGCCGCGCCCGCGGGCTTGTCGCCCGTCGAGGTGGCCTGGCCGGTGTGCAGCCGCTCGACCTCAGCCGCGAACCGTTCCGCCTTGCACACCAGGTCGCGGGCGAACGCGACTGCCTGGTCGCCGATCCGCTCGTCGGCGATCGTGAACGCGATGCTCGTGCTAGCCGCGTCGATGGTCAGGATCGGGCTGTGCGCGGGGTAGGTGCTGCACCAGATGCTCCAGTCGGACCCGACGTGGACGCCGAGGTGCCCAAACGAGCCGCCGTCGCCTTTCACGCCGCCGCCTCCTTCCCCTCCGCGCCGGGAACGGGACGGCCGCCGCCGTGGCGGCCTGCCGCACGGACCCCGGTCGCCTTGACCGAATACGCCAGCCGCCCGGCCTGGCTGACATAGGGCGTGACCGTCAGCCCGGTGAACTCCACCGCCACGAACGGCGCCCCACCCACAGCAGGTGGCAGCACCGGCTGCTGTCCCGAGGCGACCTTCACTTTCACCGTCCGGACCCGCGCCTGCGGGTCCGCGTCGATCACCTCGACCACCCACAGCGGCGCACCGCTCGCCTTGTCGGTCTGCTGCACGAACCGGTCCCCCTGCGACCGATCAAAATCCCGCACCGGCTCGAACGCCCCCGCCGCGTAGACGCCGTGCGGGAACACCGTCCCGAAGTCCACCGGGATTGGACCTTGCAGTGCCACTTGGTTACTCCTTTGCCGTCTAGTTCCGCGACCTGACTTATCAGGTCTATCGCTAATCTAGAGATAGCTACCTGACTTGTCAAGTTAGATGAGCCGATTGGGCTCGCTGAGCCTGGATGCGGCTAGGTGAAGGGGTAGGCGTCGTGGATCTCGTGCCGGTCGCCGGGTAGCACGAGGTCGATCACCTGCAATGGCTGCGCAGCAGCGTCGTAGGCCGTGACGATGACATTCAGCACCGGGACGTCGGGGGAGACGTGCAGAAGCGCGGCTTCTTCCCCGGTCGGGCGCCGCGCCGAGATGCGCTCGACCGCATGATCGAAGCGGACCCGTTTCCTGGTCTGGAGATGATGGCGAATGCTCTCATCGAGCAGGTTGGGAGAGGCCAGGTCCGTTCCTGAGGCCAGTTCCAGCGGCAGCCAGGCGGAGGCCAGCTCTACCGGCTCGCCATCCTCACTGAGTACCCGTTGCCGCAGGAATGCCTTGGCGCCCGTCTCCAGCCCGAGCAGCGCCGCGACCGGCGGGGGAGCGAGCTTCACGCCTGCTTGTACGAGGTCCCCCGACAGCTGCGTCTCGGGAAGTTCCAGGACGTTCTGCGCGGGCCGGGTCCGTTCTGCCTGCGCCAGCGCCGGGCGGCCCCGGACGAAGCTTCCCCGGCCCTGCTGGGTCTCGATCCAGTTCTCTTGCCGCAGAGCCGACAAAGCCTTGACGATCGTAGGCCGGGACACCCCAAAGTCCTGGACGAGCTGGTGCTCAGACGGCAGCAACGAGCCCGGCGGGTAGTCGCCTTCCTCGATACGCCGTTTTATCTCGGCGACCACCTGCGCGTACTTTGGCGGCGCGTACTCGAATCCCATGCTCTGACCGTCCGAAGTTGGACTCATGACCTGTCAGGTAAGGCTAGCCGTCGCTACCAGAGTTGTCACGTTGAGTGAGGAACTTCAGCAGATCTTGCCTGAGCCTGGCCAGTTACGCCGGAGTCAGTACGTAAGCGATCTTGAGTGCTGCGGTGTCCACCTCGCCAATGGGTGCGAGCTGGTCGGCCCAGGACCACCAGAGCCACCATGACCCGTCTTCGGCCGGGGCGGCGTACACGGCGTCTGACAGCTGCGGGATGGACCGGTGCTGCACCCATAGGCGCAGTTTCTCGCCGGTTACCAGCACGTGGGCGCTAAAGCCACGCTGGTCAAGGCTAGCGGCAAGATCGTGCAGGCGTTCCACGGCTGCGGTCAGGGCAGCCCCGTCAGCGGTGACCATCATTAAGTCCCTTTTCGCTGGGTGCGGTCACCGTGGTGTCGGGCTGCGATTTGCCGGTGCCCCGGCAGGTGAGGCAGCGGGTACGTGAGCGCTGTAGCGGCGCACGCTCCCCGGCATCACCAGCGCTGGTCAGCGACCGCCTCAGCGTCAGCAATTTCCAGCCGCGCCCACGGCAACTGCTGCATTGGTCGCTCCTCGTGCCCGTCATCGATGCTCCGCGTCTCCTTGTCCCTTTCCGGGTGGCCTGGCCAAGTCAGGTGCTGTACCTGGCCACTCTTTGATGTTGGGCAAGAGACGCGTTCCGTCGCTAGCCGCGTCTTAGACGCGACGTTTCGTAATGTCGCGTGTTGTCTCTTCTGCGCATTGCGTGACGCTAGGCTGGGACGAGACAACGGCTGGGAGATCAGATGCCCGAACAGGCCATCATGCTCAAGGTGCTGTTGCGCGAACGGCACTGGCAGAACTACTCCACCTTCTGCGCCGAATACGACAAGGCCGCATTCAAGGTGGACAGCAAGCTTGCCGGGAGTTATCCGAGCCGCGCCCAATTGCACCGCTGGCTATCCGGTGCCCTGCGGAACCTGCCGTATGCCGACCACTGCCGGGTCCTGGAGGAGATGTTCCCCGGCTGGACGGCCGAGCAGCTTTTCCAGCCCGCGACCAGCGACCTTATCTTCGCCAACGGCCAGGCCCAGGGCGCCAACATGGCGGCTGGACGCCCGACCGCAGGCCCGCCGGTCTTCGCTGCTCCGTCAATCGGCTTGCGCCCCTTCATCGAGCAGGCGTTCGCCCGTGAGCGCGTCGTTATCGACTTCGCCGGTTTCTCCGGCGAAACCCTTCACGGCGCGGTTCAGGAGCCGCTCGACAAGATCCGGATGGGCCTGATCAAGCCCACCACAGTGACGATCCGGCTTCTGCTCCCCGACACTAGCCGCCCCATGGTGCTGCCCTGCCGGGTTGATGACCTCAGCGACGACCCGGACTACCGGGCCCGCGCCCACCAGCTCACCACCCGGCACGCCTATGCAATCCTGGACACCCTCCAGGAACTCACGCGCCTCGGCTTGATCAAAGAAGCCAGCACGCAGATCCGCGCGCACCCAGCCCCGCCGATGTTCAAGCTGTACATCCTCAACGGCGAAGAGGTGTTCTTCGGCCTGTACCCGATCGTCAAGCACAGCATCCCGTTCACCGACGGCCCCCGTGACATCTACGACCTGATGGGAAAGGATGCCGTGGTGTTCCACCACTCCATCCACAGCAGCCAGCCCGCCGATGCGCCTTACGTCGAGCAGGCCCGCGCCTGGTTCGACTCCATGTGGGACCACATCAGCTATGAGTTCCCCACATGACCAAGGCCCCCTCACCCGGAGCCGCGCTCGACGCCATCATCGCCCGGAACCGCTGGATGCTCCTAGACTTCGACGGGCCCATCTGCTCCATCTATGGGGGTCTGCCCGCCTCCACTGTGGCGGAGCAGCTCCGAAAACTGTTCACTGGCCAGCCGGTGCCGGAAGATGTGGCTCTCACCCACGACCCGATGGAAGTCTTCGCCTATGCAGGCACCATCAGCTCCGACCTGGCCGCCCGCGTCGAAGCAGAAATGACCGACCTTGAAGTCGCCGCGGTAGCCACCGCCAAGCCAACCCCCTACGTGCATGACGTCCTGGCCGCATGCCGCGAATCCGGCCGGGCTGTCGCCGTCGTCAGCAACAACGCCGAGCGCGCCGTCCAGCTCTATCTTGCCCGGCACGGCCTCGATGATCGAACCGGCCCGGTCTTCGCCCGCACCAGCCACGACCCCGCGCTTCTTAAGCCGAGTCCGTACCTGATCGACAAAGCCGTCCAGGCCCTCAACGCCGACCCCGCTGCAACCGCCCTCGTCGGCGACTCCATCACCGACATCAAAGGCTCACGCCTGGCAGGCATCGACAGCATCGGCTACGCCAACAAGCCCGGCAAGTATGAACGCATGACCGCCGCAGGCGCAGGAGCCGTTATCACCACCCTCGCCGACCTCGCCCTCACACTTCGCGCGCGCCCTTTGATCTAGCCTGTGACAACTTTCTCTACGAAAGGCTTCAAGGGCACGCCTTCGGCGCGCCAGGCCGTCCGGCCCTGGCCGGGTTCGGACGCGGGAACGCGAGAGCATCGACGGATCGCGCGAGCTGGCGCGGGAACAGAGCCAGTAGCCGGGCGGGGCGGCGGGCACCGCGCCGACTCCGGGGCGGGCGGCCTGCCGCGCCCTGCCGGGCGGGAGCCCTCTGGGCGCGGCGCCGCCACCAGGTCAGCAGGCCCGTACCCGCAGGCAGGCAGTTCCCGCAACAACGCGCAGGCGATGCACCGCGACCGCGGGAACCAGCCGGGCCGTCCTCCTCGCGCCGGGCATTCTCTCGCCGCGCAAAGATCACTGTCTAGGGCGCGCCTCCGGCACGTCCTTCGGATGGCGCGAGCGCCACCCTAGACGCTGATCTTCCACGGCAAGACCCGGCACCTATCAGGAGGACGGGGAGATTCTGAGCATGACACACCCCCTAGAGGTCAGAATTTTACTCCCTACCCAGATGCAATGAGTTATGGTAATCTATTTTAAGTGGAAAAGGATAAGACGTACAAGAGGGCGCAATTTAGCGCTGACGTGTTGAAAGAACTATTAAGTACGTTTAAGTCACTCCTTCCTAAAGAGGTCACTAATGTCTCTGCAATACGGAAAGTGGCCCTCCCGGACGACGAAACGTGGACCTTTGATTCAGACGAGGAATTCTTTGCTAAGTGTCGTAAATCGCCACGACAGGTAACTCTCGCCGTGTACGGCCGACGCGACGACAAAGTTATAATCGCCAAGCTTTACTATTCCGAGTCGGCTTACCTAAATCCCGCCAATGTGCAAGTACAGTTGCCCAGTGCGCCTGATATCGAGCAAGTCTTCGATATATTCGAGCGAAACCTGGAGGCTTCGCGGCTACCGGTGCCGCCCACCCCCTCGCCGGCACCGATTAGACCGGTTATCTTTATTGGCCACGGGCGCAGTATTCCATGGCGCGACCTTAAGGATCATCTGACAGATAAGCATGGTTACACTGTCACTGCATATGAAACTGGAGAGCGCGCCGGGCACACAATCAGGGATATCTTGCAAGAACTGTTGACTCGAAGTTCCTTTGCGCTTCTCGTCTTGACGGCCGAAGACGAAACAAGCTCTGGCGGCCTGCGCGCGAGACAGAACGTCATTCATGAGCTTGGACTATTTCAAGGCAGACTTGGATATCCACGAGCAATCGCGGTCGTCGAAGAAGGCGTAGAGCTACTCTCTAACCTCGATGGCGTGCAGCAGCTACGCTTTAGCAAGGGTAACATCGCAGAGGTATACGGCGATGTAATCGCCACATTGCGCCGAGAATTCGGCGATGCGCGATGAATACTAATCCAAACTAATCCGGATCTCGAAGCCGCCCGGGGCTGTGGCCCCAACCGTCAAGCACGCCTTGACAGTCAAACCACATTCGGCTTGCCGCGCTTGCCTGACCTCTGGTGGCCCTGATTTCGGCCTTACAGGAGCGAGCAAGGGATCATGGCTTGTACTGGCCGGATTCTGGCCGGACAGCAACGCTTAGCGTTGTCGAATGCTGCGCACTGTTGAGTAGCGTTCCGGCAGCTCACAGGCATAACGGCCGGTGAGGAATGCCCGTGTAGCTCTCTACGGATCAGATGGTCGCCACAAGTAAGGCGACGGCCGAACTGACAACGCCAACTGACAACAGCCGACCCGTGCACAGCCTCATCTCCCCACCCACGGACAGCCGCCACGGCCTGCGTTTGTGCCGCCATCCCCGCACCCGGGATGAACTGATAAGGATGAGGTCAGGCCGTCAAGCCAATGCATGCGGCCTGGGCCACGTCCTTTCCTTGCGTCGGTAACCTAGACCGCGATGAACAACTGGGGAAGATCAGCGACGTTCTTGCGGGCATCCACATGGCGCTTGCGCCGGGCGCCCTCAGCCTTCAGCTCACGGCGGTATGCAGTCCAAAGGGCATCGAGCGGTTTCGTCACATAACGACTATGGAGGGCTGTGAGAGCGGCCGATAGCGCGGCTTGCGCTTGCTGGTCCTTGGCCGAGCCCGGGTAGTACTCGCTCGCCTGCTGCCTTGCTTCTTCCAGCCGTTTTTCTTCTCTGCGAACACGATCCGCGGCTTTGTTTGGATCACTGCTGAGGCACGCCGGGCAGGTGCAGTCTTGGTTATGATCCTCCGGAGCCTTTGGGCGGCGGAATCCACGCCGGGATGCTGCAGACAAATATTCCATGGCTATCTCTAGGTCCTGCTCCGCCTTCGCCGCCTGCTGCTTCTTTGTCTCCCAGTGCTCGGCTACGCTCATCAGATCCGATTTGGCCAGCAGCGCGGCCCTGACCTCTTCCGGGACGTGATACCCCGTCTTAATGCCAGTGTCACCGTCAGTGAATTCGCCATGGCGGTAACCGTCCACCCAACTGTGACGGCTCCAGACTTGCTTAACATCGAATAGCTTGAAGATGCCATCCTGGAAATACCTGATTTCCCCGGTAGTCAACCAATGATGGACACTGGCCGCATGCAGGTGCGTGAGGGCCTTGCTCCAGAACACCTCCTCAGGCTTGTATGCCACGCTGACCTTCGAGCGTCGCAGTTCATCGCCTAGCTGCCAGACGACATGCCAGTGTGGGGCATCATCGCCGCACTTGTCGGGATGATAATTGACGGTGCCCCACGCAACCCCTTTCAGCCTCCCGTCTTCCGCGATCAGCAGTTCGTCGATGAGCTGCCGGAATACGGCGAGCGTGACTTGCTTGCCGCTAATGGTCAGGGTCTTAATCTCCACCTTGGCAGTAGAGATCTGGGCATTATGGACGTTGAGCGGAGGGTTCATGAAGTGTACTTCTCCTCATGCTGGCTGCCATCCGGAGTGTATGGCAAGCCCAGGCCAGGCGCACTATCACGCAGGCAGTCATGCACAACCGCTCACATGCACGACCGGTGCTGCTGGGCCATCTTCCTCGGCTCCCATTGTCCAGCTCGCAGGCACCGCGTCTAGGCCGCCCTCCGGGCGTCGCTTCGCGATGGCTTCGCCAGCCTAGACCCGGCACCCACTCGCAAGGATTCAGCGCCTATCAGGAAGACGGGAGGGCTTCAGGACTTCCAACCGCGGAAGCGCCGCTGGCCAAGTGCATCGTCGCGGTCCTGTCATCCCTAGGGATAACCTCAACATCAACGTGGTCCTCATGGACGATCGGTGGAACGGCCGAATTCACCTGGATCGTCGCAGCCTGCGCATTAACAATTCCCAGCTGATACGTCTTCGGACCGATTCGAACACCATACTCGGTGCTAAACATCGCGGGCGCTTGGTCCAATTCAATAGGTGGCTCAACGCCCGGGGACAGGTGCATTATGGCTGAATTCCAGGAACCAACCAAAGCCTCGCCACGGAGAAGCGCGGCGGCCTGCCACCACTGTTCAATGTCATCCATAAAATTGACTGCATGGTACTTCATCATGTCAGGGAATTTTATCCGCTCTACAACATGTTGCTGGATTATCGCGAGGCTCTCACACATCAGAATCCAGAGCTTTCCCTGGTCATCGGGAATCAACTGCTGCGGAATTGGCAATGGCAGCGTTAGCGCAGGGCCGTTCCTACTGAACATCTGTATCTGTCGAGACGCGCGAACAGCTGCCAGAAAACGGATGCTGGGGAGCATGTCCGCAGGGAATCGACCTGTCGGCTCTTCGACGGAGAGATTCAAATTGGCAGCCACTCGGTTCTCATCATCATCCTTAAGCATGCGCAATTCATAGCGGACCAGTCCTGCTCCCGTGTCGTGTCCGGCGCTACGCACGCCTTTCTTGTCAACTCCCGACGATGCATCTTCCGTCACGAAATCGAGGGACGCCACCACTGAGCCGTCGGCCTCCAAGACTCGCAGCGTAATGGTCTCGTGTACAGCGCCGGGAAGGGGTTTAGAAGCGCCCATCGTGACTCGCGCATCTTCCCACGAACCGCCAAATCCGCCCGGCAGATCCCAACTTACGTTTTTCGCCGGAACGTCCTGCAAGGGAGTCCCATACTGCGCCCAGTCATCAATTTGCTGATGCAAGGGGCTTCCAGGCGTTGCAGCTAGTGTCATTGACCCTGGCGCTGGACGCTCTTTAAGGGCTTCGTTGAAACGCGGGATGATGGTATAGGTGATGCATCTTTTATTATCGGTCAGCCGGACGTGTGCAATAGCTGTTGGCGTTACTAGCGGAGGAGGACAAGTTCCGTCTGCATTAAGAGTCTGGACCGAAAAGTCGTATTGAAAATGAGGGTCAAACTGATTCAACGCAGCATGAAGCTCCTTCAACGAGTCAATTGAACTCACCGGAGAAGCAGCAGGGTTCTTCAGTCCTGCGATCGACAACAGCCGTGCAATGGTTTCCTCCAGGCGGTCCTTGCCATCCCGGAGGTAGTAATCGATCACATCGGGATACTTAGCCGCCAGACCATCAACGAAGTCAAGGCCGCGCCAGGCGCAAGGAAAGCTGGCATCCTCTGTCAGCTCCTCGAACCACGTGAGCTGCTCTTTGGTTGGGTTCTCGGGCATGACCAGGTACCAGGCTGAAAGCGTGATGGAATTTTCCTCAGCATAGGCGAGAAGCGTCTCCCACGACTTCTTGATATGCCCTTTCCGGGTTGCGGTGATATTTCCCGTATACCTCTTTATCTGGTAGACGGTCGCAGCTTCGCCTTCGGGCACCCAGACATCGATACCTCCATCACCCACGGAGGCCTTCACGCGCGTCGCAATCGGATGCTCCCTGCAGAGCAGAATCCCGAGAACGGCCTCAACCTCGTCCCCGGACTGCCGACTCCACTCCACCCGTGCCACCTGATGCACCCCGCTCCCGCGTGCGATCTACGTGCGATAGCTAGCACACACTGCCGGTCACATGTGGATAATGACGGCCCGTTGGGACCTCGACACGGGCCAGGCGCACAGTCATGTCTCCGCAAGTCAGAAGCCCATGAGGCCATCATAAAACAGGTGGTCAGGGGCGAGGTCGAACCGCCGGGCTTCCGCTTTTCGGGAGAGCGACACTGGAGACAACCCTGCCTCTGGCCGAAGCGAGTGTAGCCGACGTACTTGCCTCTCGTGGACCAGATGCGGACCAGGCACTACGTCGCGTCGCAATCTGCCCAGCTAGCGGCACCATGAAGCTACCGCCTCCGGAGCCGTTGGCTCGGCGTGCCAGTCGTGCCAGTCGTGCACTGCCGAATCCGGCCGTACTGGATCAAGGCGGCGCCGCTACGCGGCACCGCGTCCGGCGCTCCCCGCGCCGGGCTCTGCCTTGGCGGCCCGCCCGGCGCGCCCGCGCCGTACTGTGACGATAGTAGCGGCGATCCATGGCTCATTCGTGACATGGTGCTGCGATAGCCGCCCTGCTGGGTCCGATCGTGTAGGCCACAAGACCGGCATCATGGATGCCATTCTGTCGCTGCTGCGCGATCGGCTGCACAGCTCCCAGCACCGCGCCCAACCTCCAAGGTCAGCGCCCCGGCGACAAACGGCAGAAATGACCCATGGCCACACCAGCAGTCCAAGCTGTCACGATCCTGGTTTCGCAGTATTGGCATGAAGTTCAATACTGGTGCTTAGGTGCTGCCTACCGGGTGGGGAGGCCAGATGGCCGGGGCGGGGTTGCGGTCGCGCTTGCCGCGCTGGCCGGTCACGCTCGCGGTCATCGGTGTGGTCGTCGCTGGCGGGGCGGCAGCGGTAGCGAAATGGCCGCATGCCTGGTGGTGGCTGATCATAGTGATGGTCGTGGCGGCGGCGGTGATGCCGCCTGCCTTGGCGCCAGTCTCACAGGCTTTGCAGCGGCGGCAGAAGATAGCACGCACGGCGCGGGCCGGGCTGCAAGGGACAACTGGCACGAGCGGAGGCACGCTTCCTTCTGCGGGGACCGCCGACCTGGAGGCACGGGTCCATCGGACGGTCTTGCCCATTCCCTATATCCACCGAGATGAAGAAGACGCCGTCGGCGCTTATCTGCGGGGCGGGCACCCGGTCCTGCTGATCGGGTCGTCGATGGTGGGCAAGACGAAGATGGCCGCCCGGGTCATCGCCGAGCAGTTTGGATCCTGGCCAGTGGCCATTCCGGACAGCAAGACCGCGCTCGCCGACCTGGACGCTAAGGATGTCACACTCCAGCACTCAGTGATCTGGCTCGATGACATTGACCGGCTGATCGGTGCAGGCGGCATCACCGATGGGGCACTGCAGCGGCTCGCCGCCGCTGGAAACGTCATCATAAGCACCATCCGCGCTGGTGCCTATGAGCGATTCCGGCCCTCTGACCAGCTTCGCCCGCCGGAATGGGACGTGCTCAGCATCTTCGAGCACGTCTTCATCAGCCGAGAACTGACCCAAAATGAACAAGAGCGGCTTGCGCACGCCGTTGCCGACCCCGAGATCCGAGACCGGATACGCACGGTGGGGCTTGGTGAATATGTCGGAGCTGCGGCGCAGGTGGCTGAGGCTCTAAAACTCGGCGCTGCCGGTGCAGACAGTGTGGGCTATGCCCTTGTTCTGGCCGCTGCGGACTGGCGTCGATGCGGTAGGACCCGCCCGGTCCCTCTAGCGATGCTCTCACCGTTGGCGGAGCCTCACCTGGACCAGCACAGGCGAGCCAAGCTGAGTGACCCGGACATCTTCAGCGCCGGTCTGGCATGGGCCACACGAGATATCAATCCCAACGTCTCTCTCTTGCAGCCCGCCGGACCAGATTCCTACATCGTCTACGATTATGCGCTTGATCTCATCTCTCAGCAGGGCACTCCGGTACCGGATGCCAGCTGGGCCGTGGTGATGACCACTGCTGACGCTTGGGAACTCCTAGATATCGGATATACGGCAGCAGGCACTCACCATCACACGGAGGCTGCCATTCGGGCGTTCCGCGAAGCGGCAACCTCCAGGCACGCCTATGCGGCGCCGATGGCCGCGGCCAGCCTGGGGGTCCTGCTGAAGGGGCAGGGCGATGCCGACGGTGCGAAGGCCGCCTACCGGCGGGCCATCGACTCCGGGCACGCCGATGCGGCGCCGCTGGCCGTGGCCAGGCTGGGGGTCCTGCTGGAGGAGCAAGGTGATGGCGACGGTGCGAAGGCCGCCTACCGGCGGGCCATCGACTCCGGGCACGCCGATGCGGCGCCGAAAGCCGCGGCCGTGCTGGGGGTCCTGCTGGAGGAGCAGGGCGATGCCGACGGCGCCAAGGCCGCCTACCAGCAGGCCATCGACTCCGGGCACGCCGACGCGGCGCCGATGGCCGCGGTCAGCTGGGGGTCCTGCTGGAGGAGCAAGGTGATGGCGACGGTGCCAAGGCCGCCTACCGGCGGGCCATCGACTCCGGGCACGCCGATGCGGCGCCGAAAGCCGCGGTCAACCTGGGGAACCTGCTTCAGGCGGCAGGGCGATGCCGACGGCGCGAAGGCCGCCTACCGGCAGGCCATCGACTCCGGGCACGCCGATGCGGCGCCGCAAGCCGCGGTCAACCTGGGGATCCTGCTTCAGGGGCAGGGCGATGCCGACGGCGCCAAGGCCGCCTACCGGCAGGCCATCGACTCCGGGCACGCCGACGCGGCGCCGAAAGCCGCATTCAACCTGGGGAACCTGCTTCAGGGGCAGGGACGATGCCGACGGCGCCAAGGCCGCCTACCAGCAGGCCATCGACTCCGGGCACGCCAACCAGGCGCCGAAAGCCGCATTCAACCTGGGGGTCCTGCTGAAGGGGCAGGGCGATGCCGACGGTGCGAAGGCCGCCTACCAGCAGGCCATCGACTCCGGGCACGCCGATGCGGCGCCCATGGCCGCAGTCAGGCTGGGGGTCCTGCTGGAGGAGCAAGGCGATGCCGACGGTGCGAAGGCCGCCTACCAGCAGGCCATCGACTCCGGGCACGCCGATGCGGCGCCCATGGCCGCAGTCAGGCTGGGGGTCCTGCTGGAGGAGCAGGGCGATGCCGACGGCGCGAAGGCCGCCTACCAGCAGGCCATCGACTCCGGGCACGCCGATGCGGCGCCCATGGCCGCAGTCAGGCTGGGGGTCCTGCTGGAGGAGCAGGGCGATGCCGACGGCGCGAAGGCCGCACAGTAGAGCGGAAAATCGTTGTGCAATTAGCGTGCAATTAGCCAGGGTGACGAAGGGGGCTAATCGCGGCTACTCCAAGCCGACCGAGTTCCTTGGTCAGCGGTATCAGCGGGCATGATCGGTCCAATTCCTAAGCTGATAGTGCAGGCGGTGTAAGAATCCTGGCCGTGCTCAGATCCGGGGATGGCCCGCTCAGTGTCCGGGGGTGCCCCTCCACCGTCAAGAGGCACCCGAAGATCCTTTCAAACCGCTCCGCAGAAAGCATCTTCGGGACCCGCCCCTTGACGGCGGAGCCTCTGCACCCCCTCCGGTCAGAAACCAAGGGCCAGGCCCGAGCCTGCCCGGACCGGACGCAGGCCATCCCCTGCAAGGTGCGGGCAGTCACAGGCCAGTTTCCACGATCCGGAATATGCGCGGAATGATCCTGGCCGTGCGAGGGACGGGCGATCGAGTCCGGGCAGGCAGATCGCACAATTCGCTAGATCGCAGAGGCGGCCTCCGGAGCCGTGAACCTGTCTTCCCTGGGAGCAATGCCGCTTACCGTAAGTTGATCTTGCTTGCGGCGTGTCGCTCCCGGGGACCTGGCCTGCGGGCCGGCATGATCGCGGCTTATGGCTCAGAATGCTGGGGTGGACGCCGGAGGCCGCTGGGCGGACCAGATCTCGCTGGGGGTACTGGCCTCCTCGGTGCCGCGTGATGTTATTGATGACGTGGTCGCGGCGGCGGGCGCAGGCGAAGCGGTCGGATGGGAAGCTGCCGCCGCATGTCATGGTGTATTTCGCCATGGCCATGGCGCTGTTCGCCGATGAGGATTACGAGGAAGTAGCGGCCCGGCTGGCCGGCACACTGGGGGTGTGGAATTGCTGGGATGCCCGGTGGGCGGCGCCGACCTCGGGCGGGATCACGCGGGCACGCGAGCGGCTTGGCTTTGAGCCGCTCCGGGACATCTTCGCCCGCGTCGCGGTGCCGGTGGCTGATCAGCTGACCCGGGGCGCGTTCCTGGGAGCCTGGCGGCTGATGAGCATGGACGGGTTCGAGTGGGACGCGCCGGACACGCCGGGTAACGCGGCGGCATTCGGGTACCCCGGGTCCGGGACGGACCGGGCGGCGTTCCCGAAGGTGCGGGTCGTGACCGTCAGCGAGTGCGGCTCGCACGCGGTCGCAGACGCGGAGATCGGCGGGATCGCGGGCAAGGGCAGCGGGGAGCAGTCGCTGGCACGCAAACTCTACCGGCGGCTGGAAGAGGACTGGCTGCTGATCGCCGACCGCAACTTTTACAACTGGGAGGACTGGAAGGCCGCCGCGGCCTCGGGAGCGCAGTTGCTGTGGCGGGTCAAAGCAGACCTGACGCTGCCGGTGCTGCAGGTCCTGCCCGATGGCTCCTACCGCTCGGTCCTGGTCAGCCCCAAGATCAAGGGCAAGGCGCGGCAGGCACTGATCGATGCCGCCCGCGCCGGGCAGGACATCGATGAAGGCAGCGCCACGCTCGTGCGGGTCATCGAGTACGAGGTACCCGGCCGGAACGGCGACGGCAAGGGTGAGCTGATCGCGCTGATCACCACCATCACCGAGTTCACCGCGGCGCCGGCCAGGCCTGCTCGCGCAGGCGTATCACGAAAGGTGGGAGCATGAGACCGGAAATGACCAGCTCAAAACCCACCTGAGAGGACCAGGCCGGGTGCTGCGCTCGCGCAGCCTGGTCCGCCAGGAGATCTACGGCTACCTGCTCACCCACCATGCCATCAGCGCCCTGATCTGCCGGGCCGCCACCGAAGCAGACATCGACCCCGACAGGGTCAAATTCACCCGCACCGTCCGTATCGTCCGCCGGGCCATCGGCCCGGCGGCCTTTCCCCCTGAGCAGCCGGAACACCTCCGCGCCGCGATCATGGCCGACATCACCCGCAGGCAGAACCTCAACCCGCAGCGCCGGAACCGGACTTACCCGAGGGCCGTCAAACGAGCCCGCCACAACTCCTACCGCGTCAAGCGGGCCGGCGACCAGGGAATCCGCCACGCCGGACCCCCGGCCATCAAACTCGCCAACCTCAGCCGCCTCAGCCTCGCAGCATGATCAATTTACGGTAAGCGGCATTGTCCCTGGGAGCCACACTGGGAGCCACCCGAACGAACGCCTTCGAGGGGAATCCGGACTCGCGTGAACAGCGAACAGAGAAGCATCCGAGGTCACGGACTGATCTGAACGGGGCCGGATGCCCGCACAGGTATCTACGGATCAGAAGGTTGGACATTGGCCTCATCATTAGCGCGTTCTGCTGGTAGCTGGGCCAACGCGCCAATGGCTGCATTGGCATCTTCGCGAATCGCTGATGCCTCTGCATCTCGATTGAGCCGTGACAACGTGTTAGCAAGGTTATTCAGCGCTGTGGCGAGGTCGGGGAGGAACGCCGCAGGGCGGTCCCGGGCGAGCTGGCGGTAGATGCCTGTGGCCTCCTCGATCGCGGCCAGGGCCTCTTCCCGCCGCCCCAGATCGCCCAGGCGAAGGGACTGGTTGTTCAGCGATTCGGCGAGGTTGGGCAGGAATGCGTCGGGGCTGTCCTGAACGAGCTGGCGGTAGATGCCTGTGGCCTCCTCGATCGCAGCCAGGGCCTCTTCCCGCCGCCCCAGGTTGGCCAGGCAGCCGGACTGGTTGTTCAATGCTGCGGCAAGGTAGGGGTGGTCCCGGGCGAGCTGGCGACGGATAGCGACGGCCTCCTCGATCACGGCTAGGGCCTCCTCCCGCCGCCCTACGTCGCCCAGATAGACCGACTGGTTGTTCAGCGACATGGCGAGGTCGGGGAGGAACGCCGCGGGGCGGTCCCGGGCGAGCTGGCGGTAGATGCCTGTGGCCTCCTCGATCGCGGCCAGGGCTTCTTCCATCCGCTCCATTGCGGCCATAAAAGCGGACTGGTTACTCAGCGACGCAGCCAGGTCGCCCAGGAACGCCTCAGGCCGACCCTCGGCCAGTTCGCGGCGGATGGTGACGGCCTCTTTAGCGAGAAACAGAGCGTCGGGCGAGCGACCCAAAACAGCGAACAGGACGCCGAGATCGCTCAACGAGTCGACGAAGCCGTCGCGAAAGAGGTCAGGATTTGCAGCGGTCAATTCGCGGCGGATCTCGCCTGGCGCGTCGGAGGAAGCCCGGACCAGCAGAGTCACAGCTTTCCGGGTTTGTCTGCCATTAAGCTTGGTCAAGCAAGCTTCGGTAAGTTCCGATGATGCGACGAGTTCCCGCACGGTATGCAACTCCGCTAGACGGTCCGGTTGCAGTGAGCCGAGCCAGTCCAGCTCCCCATGACCAGGCGGATACAACTCCCGAAGCCACCCCGCCACCTTAGCCGAGGCCGAAAGCCCTGGTATCCGCCCAGGCAAGTTACGCGCCTCCTCCTCCGTGGCAGCTCCGAGCAGACAGGCCGCTGCGACGATCTGACGCAGCATCCGCGCAGGTATCCCGTCTGAGCCATCTGACATTCCATACGCGCGTGCGCTTGCGTACCAGAAATGCTGTTCGTGACGCAGCAATTCACTGAGAACAGTGCGAATATCAACCCGCACGGTCCCGGTACTCGCCTCATCCAATACCGCAACGAGTGCCGCTGCATGCAGGTCCAGCACCCGCCTGCGACTACTACCGTCGCCGTAGATTTCCACCACCTTCTCAGGCAGGCCGAGCTTCACGGCAAACGACTTGACCGCCTGAGCTACAACATCGGCATCTGACAGATCGGCATCAACCACAGGCGACAGCGCCAGCTCTGCCAACCGGGCGGTTTGAACCAGATCCCACACCACGGGCTCCCCGACGCCAAGCTGGTCCCACCAATTCCCAGTAGACCGAGCTAGCAGCAGCACCTTCACTCCTACAGCATCATCACTGGCTAGTGCTGCCAACATCTGCCCTAGTCCAACGCGCGTCTCCGCATAATCGACCACGAGCAACGCGTGGCCACGCCTCGCCGCCCGCAACGTGGCTATGGCCTTGGCCTCCTGGCCATCAGCGATCCGATCGCACCTCCATCCCATACGGGCCATGCGGGCAGCAAGTTCCACGGCAAGCCTGGTCTTCCCCACTCCTCCTGGGCCAGTGACGAGCCTCAACCGCCCAGCATTGTTGTCCGCGCACCATTCCACCAGGGCCTTCAACTCATCGTCGCGACCGACAAATCCAACCAGCCCCAGGCGCGCATCTAGCAGGTGCGCCGGGCTATTCGGAACGGGTCGTTCCACGGTCTCCTGCCACGCCTGCCGCTTGGCGCCTCGCATTCGCACGCTGTCGTAGACCGAGGGCGCGAAGGCACCCGCAACCGCCCCAATGATCGCGCCTGCAGCAGCCGCGGGGCCCCCAGCAAGGGCGTAGGCGAGTGCAGCTCCCCCTGCTGCCAACGCAACACCCCACGTAAGCGCCCACCACTGAGATCCACCCCGCATGTCGTCATCTTCGCCGCGATACCAGGCCCTGCGCAAAATCAGCTGACAGCGGTGGGTGTCGTCAAGGGTAGGAATCTCTCACAGCTTTCTCACGGACTGACAGGACCACACCGGACCTAGGCGCCAATGTCGGACACTCGGTGGACCCTAACCTGCGGATACGGATTCTGGCGCACTGGCCGGACAGGCAGCATTGATCTACGGATCAAAAGGTCATTCATGCTGCCGCGCCGCTTCCGGTCCTCGGTCGCTGACGCTCCCTGCGGGCCGGGTCGGCTTGCCACTGGAACACTCGTGACACTTGCCGTCTCCTCGCTGCGACGTGATCTCAACCGAGTCCGCCGCGTGAAGGCCGCTACGCGGTCGCTCGCGAGCCTCGACGCGACGGACCACGGCCCGAGGGATAGCAGCCACGAGGGGGACGGGGGAGGAGTAGGGGCGGGGTCAGGCCAGCTCAGAGGCAGGTCGTCGTGCCATTAGCGTGCCATTAACCCCGGTAAGAAAGGGTCTCTCACGGTCACTCGCGGCTAAGCCGCGGCGCAGGTCAGGCCACATGAAGGCCCGGACGGTACTGATTCCCAAGCTGATAGTGCGGGTTCGATTCCCGTCACCCGCTCTGTGTGAATGCGCAGGTCAGGCTGCCTTTTCCGGTCATGCGGATGCGGCTCTCCCGGCGATCTCGTGCCCGTTCGTGCCCGACCTCGTGCTACCTGCTCCCCCTCGGTAGCCAATTGCGGAGCCCAGCTGAGCATGCGTGGTGACTTCTCGTCCGTTTGCCGGACTCGGTTAGCTCTCGATATCCGACACCAAGCCGCCTGAAGCCCCGCGCTCGATGCGATGCTTGACCGCATCCAGTCCCTGGCGGGCAACGTCAAGCGGGAACGCCCGCGGGCGGCAGATCCGGGAGCCGGGGCGGGTGGCCACAGATGCTCGGGAATCTCGCCCGCCGCGGCGGCGAACGCTTCGAA
>CAVUNW010000075.1:0-56450 GCA_963742865.1 uncultured Actinomycetes bacterium | reverse complement strand
ACGGACCGGCCAGCGGCGCCTGTTCTTCAGCGGGCGCGTGGTACGGGACGGGCCCTGGGTGCGGGGCCTTCGGGGGCCCTGGGTGCGGGGCCTCGGCGGGCCCTGGGAGCGCGAACCGCGCTGGGCGTACGGCTGGGTGGTGTCGTCGGGCCCGGGGCCATACCAGCCGGACATGGGATCACGCTCGGATGCCCTCACCTGACCCCATTCCTCCTCGGCTTCCTCCTCGGCGGCTACGCCGCAGGCTGCGGCGCCGGGTCACCGTAAAACGAATTCACTCTAGTAGCTGGTTCCCGTGATGCCGTTGCTTCCCCGCGCGTGTCGGCGTATGCATTCAGGGGCGGTTTGTCCGGGATCACCCCGCCTCTCGCGGAGGCGGGCCAGCGGAGGTGAGTGCCGCCGTGCGCAGGACCGCGGAGGTGAGTGCCGCGGGCGCAGGACCGCGGGGTGAGTGCCGCGGGCGCGGGACCGCGGGGTGAGTGCCGCGGGCGCGGGACCGCGGGGGTGAGTGCCGCGGGCGCAGGACCGTGGAGGCACGACCCCGGGAGGCCGGTGCCGCCACGTCCGCGCGACGCCGACGATGGCCCCAGGCACCCCGCGGCTGCGCTAAGGTATGAAAGCCCGCCGGGTTCGGCGGGTCTGTGCGCCTGGCGCACCGGGACGTGGCCCAGCTTGGTAGGGCACTTGACTGGGGGTCAAGGGGTCGCGGGTTCAAATCCCGCCGTCCCGACTGGTAAAACAGGTTTTTGGATTTAAGTTTCGGGAGCCAATTGGGGAGCCAATGGCTTTCCCGGAGCAGGGGCAGGCCAGCTCGGTGGCGTTCGCCTTCAGGATGTGGTTCACAGAGGTGTTATCGATGAGGGCGGACCGGATCTCGTGACGGGTAGACCGTCTCGGTGAACGACGTGCTGCTGTGCCCGATCAAGTCGCTGATGTCCCCAGGCGGACATCGTGCGCGCAACTGGATGGACACAAACGAGTGCCGTAGCTCGCGGGGCGTCCAGGCCTCACCGAGCCTCGCGGCGCTGGTGATCTTCTCGAGCTCTTGCCTACGTTGCCGGAGGGCGGTAGGTGTCAAGTCAACTGAGACACAGGGTTCTGCTGTTTCCTAAGCTGCCTCCCTGGACGGATGCTGTGTTATGTCCGGTTCGGTGGCCGCTTGTCGATCCACGCCGCGGCGGGCATTTTGGGTGCCTTGGGGCGGCGGGTGAAGCGCCGCGGGTTCGCGGCGCAGGCGGCGTTCAGCACGGCCTGGCGTTTGTCCTGGATCGCGGGAGCGGTGCCGATATGCACCGAGTACGGGGTGTGCAGCGCCTATCCCGGAATGCCGGTGCTCATGGTTGTAATAGGTGAAGAACACGCCGCAGAACGCGCGGGCATCCTGCAGTGACCCGAACGTGCCGGGGAACGCCGGGCAGTACTTCAGCGTCTTGAACTGCGCCTCGCTGTACGGATTGTCATTGCTGACCTTCGGCCGGGAATGTGATTTAAGGATCGCCAGGTCCGACAGCAGCGCCGACACGGTCTGGACGTCATCGAGGTACCCCGGTCCGCGTGAATGGCATGCGGGGCGGTGCCGCCGTTGAGGCGGACCGCCTCGGTGATGAAGTCTTTCGCCAGCTCACCCAGCTCCGTGGCGTGTACCTCGAAATGCACGGCGCACCGGGAGAAAATATCAATCATCACGTACAGGTGGTAATACACGCCCTGCCACGGGCCGGCCAGCTTGGTGATATCCCATGACCATATTTCGTTCGGCCCGGTGGCTATCAGCTCCGGTTTCTTGCGGGCCGGATGGGCGGCCTGCGCGCGGCGCTCGCGGACCTGCCCGGCCTCGCGCAGCAGCCGGTACATCGTGGAGACCGAGGCCAGGTAGACGCCCTCATCGATGAGCAGGGCCCAGACCTGGCGCGGGGCCTTGTCGGCGAACCGGGGACTGTCCAGGACGGCGAGCAGCTCGCCGCGCTCACCGGCGGATAGCGCGTTCGGCGCCGCCGGCCGCCGCTCCCGGCACCCGGACCGGATGCCGCCACGCCTGCGGTAAACGGTGGCACGTGATTTCCCGGTGAGCTCGCACGCCTTTTTCACGCCGGTCACCGGTTCGAGCAGATCGAAGGTGTCCTCGCTTACCTGGCGGACGGCTTCGGCGAATCCGCGCTCTCGGAGAGCATCTCCAAAAGCGCAAACGCTTTTCCCATGATGTCCAGCGCAGCGCGGGTCTGCCCGAGTTTCACCTCCGCCTTCGCCAGCCGCTTCCGCAGCCGCTCATTCTCCGCCTCTGTGCCCGGGCCGCCCTTATGCACTGCCGCGGGAACGGCAGCGGCCGACGATTTAAGCCCCCCGGAATCCCGCGCCTTGCGCCAATAGCTGATATGCGAGTCATACAGGCCCTCACCGCGCAGCAGCGCGCCTTTCGCGCCCGGCCCGGTTGCCGCGTCGTACTTCTCGATCATCGCCAGCTTGTACGCCGCGGTGAAGGTACGCCGCTTCGGCTGGGACGACCGCGGGCCGTCCGCGCCGGCCGCCCGGTGCCCGGCCGGGGTGTCCGGCATGTCTGAGCTAGTCATGGTCACTGTCTGCTGATCCCGTCTAGCCCTCAAGTTCCACCAGTAACGGTTGCCCCTGGTGTCTCACCTGATCCTGACACAGAGGGGGGCGCCGCGAGTTGTAACTCAGGCACTCGTCAAGGTACTGGCTTGTTTTTGCGGTGAGGCGAGTCAGCCCATAAGCATTGAGCACGGCACGCTTGACCGCCTCATCGGTGGCATCTTTTAGGTCGAGATACTTGATTAGCTTGGCCACTTCACTGCGCGGGACGTCCGAAAGCTGGCGCGGCCCCAGTTCCCGTATAAGAATTGATGGCTTCCCTGGAACGTAGAGCGTCTTCTCGTCGAGGGCGGCGATCTCGTCGTCGAGCTGCCGGATAAGGCCGTTGCGCAGTGCTTGCCGTGTGGCCTTGTGGAAGGTACGCCGTATGTCCGGGCCAACCCGGTGCCCTCCCATTGCGCGGGTGTACAGGCGATATATGCGCTCTGCGTGGATTGGTCCTTCCGCGGCCGCGATTTCCTGAAGTCCGCCGATTACGGCAGGCAGCGGTGTGGTGTCCGGGTGAGGGAGCATGCGTGGCGTCCATGCCTGGTACGAGAGCAAGGAAAAGCTCGTCCGATTACCATTCGGAACGTTGCTTGCTGGAAACTCTTGGTTTTCCGGACCCGCCTCATCCGAATCACGGTTGGCGCTGAAAGGCTCCTCCGAGTCTGCAACGCCCACCGTATCAGCCGGCTCGGCAGGTGCAGAGGAGGTGGCCCTGTCGGGCAACAGCAAGCTGGGCTGTGGCCCAGCGGAGTCCGCATCTATTGGGAGCGGTGTCGGGAACGGAGTGTGGAGGACCTTCGGAGCGCCTGATTCGCTATCCGTAACTGCCTGATCTGCAGGCTGCTTTGGACCGGGAAGGCCGCCCTGACCGCAGACTTCGCGGATCGTCGGCTGCGGGGCTTCGGCTGACCACCAGTCGCCGGTTGGGATGCCCAGATCTGCGAGCCTATTCCAGAGGGGAAGCAGGGCCGTGTCCGCGTCACGGTAGAAGGCGGAGCCGCGGATACGCTCGAACGTCCAGTTGGCGCGTTCGAGGACCTGTTGCCGGGCACGGTCCTTGTGCCAGACGTCAGGGCCGTGCCAGCGATCACCGTCGCACTCGACAGCGAGGCGGGCATGTGGGCCTTCCACAACAATGTCGATCCGGTAGCGGCCGACGCTGTGCTGGACGGACACTTTGCGATACCCGCGTGCCATGATCCTCTGCACCATGTCCCGCTCGAATTGCGACTCGCACGCGTCGAGCAGGTTGGCTGGCGGTGCGGTGGTCGTGCCGGCGTCCCGGCAGTGGCGGATCAGAGCACCGCGCAGGTCGCCGTCGGGGAAGCTACTGGGATCAGCGGAGTGGACGACCCACATCTGCTGGCGGGCCCGGGAGGCGGCTACATTGATGCGCCGCATCGCGGCGTTGCCGGCCATCGCGGAGACCCGGCTGGCCGGGATTGCCGGGTCGACCGCGACCACTGTCGAAATGATGATCACGTCGCGTTCGTCGCCCTGGAAGTTTGCTGGCTCCCCGCTGCGCAGCCGCCGTTGCCGCATGACCTCCGGGCCGAGCCGTTCATACAGCTTGTCCCAGATGAGCTTGGACTGGGTAGTTCCCAGAAGCGAGATGACGCCCATGTCCATGCCGTCGTAGCCGGGATTAGCGCAGAGTTCGGCGGCTAGCTCGACAACGGCGTCCGCCTCGGGTTCGTTGACCATCCCGTTCCGGTAACCGTCCAGCACCTTCACCGCTCCCAGAGTGGCCCAGCCCGGTCGCGGCGGCTGGTCACGCAGGGGAATGATGTGATGGTTGTAGGCGTGAGCGTTGGAGAAGGCAATGATCGGCGGCAGGCACCGGAAGTGCTCGGTGAGCATCACGACGCCAGGGAATTTCTGGAACGCGATGTCGTAGAGGCTGTTGTCCGGATCGAACAACGTCCGGTATTTAGGGATCATCGCCAGATGCTCATCCAGGAGGTCGAACACTTGCTGGCGGTCGAGGCCGACGTGTTCCGGGCTGGTCTGCTTGTCATCGCCGACCACGATGGTCTTCCTGGCCAGAGCGAGCAGAGGCAGCGCTTCCAGTCCGATCTGGGATGCCTCGTCGACGATGAGGACGTCGAAAGGCGGGTCGGCTTCCGGCCGGAAACTGCTGAGAGCCCGCGCCGTGGGCATGATCCACACCGGGATGGCGTTCTTCGATTCATCGAGTGCGGCCCGGATTTCCGCCAGCCAGCGCTGAGCGAACTTGCCGCCTGTCTTCCCGAATCTGGTCATGTCTGGGCTCAGCGGTGGGCGGCAGGGTGACTGTGCTGTATATCACGCGCGACCGGGTCTAAGGCCTCTAAGGCCAGAGCTTCCGGAGGTGTATACCGGAAACAGATGGAAAGGAGGTCGAGATGGACCTTCATCCACATAGGCCGCACAAGCCGCACAGGCCGCACGTTATCCGTCACCTCTTGGAGCGGTGGCACCGCTGGTCGCCGTACGCATAGCCGCAGTCGTGCGGGAAGGGAGGCGAGAGCCCATCGACCTTGAGACCCGAATTTTGATCCGCGGTAAGAGTGCCTCGGTAACCTCTTGGGCCGGGGCACTCGCTTGTCTGGGGATTCCTGAGCCAGGCGCAACTGGGGTCCGACCGGCCCATCCCGCCCGAAGCGCAGATCCAGCAGGAATTTGGCGTGGCGCGGGAGACCGCCCGGCGTGCGGTAGCGCTGCTGCGCGAAGAGGGGTACGTCGTCACTGCGCCCGGCCTCGGCACCTACGTGCGGAGGCGCTGAGGGCGTGTCACGTGATGCCACAGACGCGGCCAGAGCTGCTGGACGCGGCAGGAACGCTACGTAGGACGTAGGACTTCTGCGGCGGCCTGGCCTTCGAGAACGCGGATCGGCTGGACTCAACTCGGGATTTCGGTTTCCGGCGGGCACTGGAGGTGCTCCACAGATTTCTACGCGATCTTGTGGTTGCGGGCGAGCGTCTTGGCCCTTGCCTCAGATCCTCGTCGCTCGCGGACGTAGATCTTAATCGTGAGCGCGGCATCGTAGTGCCCGCCACCGCGCCGAACATGGCAACGCGCCGCCGCTAGAATCGGCTCACTGTCATCATCTGCCGAAGACGTGATATTCAGACCGACACCAACACAGCTTACCCATTCTGCAAACTGCGGCGCAGGAATACAACCGCCCACCACCACGTCGCCACCGAGAATCTAACGGCCGGGTACGGCGTTTTCAACAGCCAAGAGTGGACACGGCGTGGCCAATCTGGCACATCATTATCGAGTAAGCCGGATAATTCGACGCGCCGGGAGATCGGTCCGCGGACAATCCTTGTCCTGGTCGGCCCTATCGGGTTTTTCCTAGCTTTTCTTCCATCTCCTTAGGTTAATTGCCGGACTGCGGTAGCCGCGTTTACCGTCAGTGAACAGGATTCAGTTAGGTGTGGTATTCCGTACGCCACGTTGGACCTGACGGCGTCTTGGGGCTTGTATCGAGTTTTCCTGCGGTGAAATAACTAGTCGCGTTGGTGCCGCTGGCGAACCTTCACAGCGTGCTTAGCGGGCGCGATCCGCGACGCACTATTCAGGCTTCACTTCACCGGTCAGGGTCGGCGCGCGCATCTCGGCCAGCGCGTGGACCTCGTAGCTGGCCATGTTATAGACGGGAGCCAGGGCCAGGAGGTTGTCGAGCTCCTCGTTCGATTCCACGTTGTAGATCCAGGCACCACCATGGCCACCCACCAGGTGGTACTGCACCTCGAGCTTGCCCTCCGCCAGCAGCCGGGCGCCGTAGTCCTGCTGCCGGAGCACGGCTCGGACCAGATCAGGGTTCGCCCGGCCTAGCTCCAGCTTCCAGACGACCAGGAACTTGCCTGCCATCAGTCCCTCCTCAGCCATCCGCCGTCGGATGATGTTGATCTGCACCAAAGTGTAGGCCGCAACGGCCGTTCGGCGTTTCCTGAGGCCTGCCCAGATGCAGTGCCGCAGTCAGCGATCAGGATTCCGGCCACCGCGCCGAGCACTGTCGGGATGCAACTGCGAGCCGCAGCGTTCCTCGTGATCAATCCAAGTCTATCGTGAGGCAGTCCGTGGTCCCCAGTTCGTATACTCAGCTCGCTCTAGAAAGGCTTCAGCAGATTCGCGGCAAATCTTCGCGGTCAGCGCATGCACTTTCCAGACTCAAACTGCGTATCCCGTATTGATGGCAGTTGAATAGCTGATACGAATTCCCGGTATGGCGCAAGCTCAGGGCGATGTGACTTTGGGCACGCCGGCAATGAACCTTTGACCCTCTCAGAATGAACCTTTGGCCCTGTCAGAACCGAAGAGCAGCATCTCCGCTAGGCAAAAGCGCTAGTCATGTGCCAGAGACGGGAGGCGCTCCGTGGGCTCGTCATCGCTAGACTTTACACCAGGCCAGGCACCGGGTGCAGCCGACGGGGTGCTGCCGCAATTCTGCATTCAGTGCGGCACGTGCAGCGTCGTCTGCCCGATGATCGAATACATGGACCATTCTCCGCGGGTCCTCAACGCGATGCTGACGGCCGGAAGTTACGACGATGTTCTGCGTAGCCGCGCCATCTGGGTCTGCACAGGCTGCTACGCGTGCACGGTGGAATGCCCGAAGCAGCTCCCGGTGACCGAGTCGATCTACGCACTGAAGCGGGCGTCGATGCGCGCCGGCGTCTATCCGCGGCGGTTCATCACGCCCGTCCTGGCGCGCCAGTTCGTCCGCCTCGTTGACAGGCGGGGACGGAGCAGCGAGGCGTGGATCTCGCTGTCCCTGTACCTGCGGACCCGCCCCTTCCAGCTGCTGCGGTACGCGCCGGTGGCGCTGCGCCTGATGCGGCGGGGCAGGCTGCCGCTGCGGCCTGATTCGGTACGCAAACCGGCACAGCTCCAGAGGGTCTTCGATGCCCTCGACGTGACCAGTGGGGAGGACGCATGAGCTACACCTACTACCCCGGATGCTCGGCGAAGGGAACCGGCCGGTCCTACGAGGAGTCGCTGCGTGCCGTGTTCGGGGCGCTCGGCACCGGCCTGGATGAGCTCGAGGACTGGAACTGCTGCGGCGCCTCGGGGTACCCCGCCGTCGACGCGGCCAAGGCGGTGGCCCTGTCGGCCCGCAATCTCGCGCTGGCCGAGGGTGCCCGGCCCGGCCCGGAGCCGGTCGACGTCATTGCTCCGTGCGCAGGCTGCTACCGCGCGCTGCTCAAGACCGAGCGCGCGTTCGCCGACGGCGGGGCGGTGGCCGCTCGTGTCGGCGGGGCGCTGGACGCCGCCGGGCTGCGGTATGAGGGCCGCGCCCGGGTCCGGCACCCGCTGGACGTGCTGGTGAACGACGTCGGGCTTGACCGGATCGCCGAAGCCGCCGTCCGGCCGCTGGCGGGACTGCGGGTCGCCTGCTACTACGGCTGCCTGCTGGTGCGACCGTACGCGACATTCGACGACCGGCGTTCGCCGACGTCGATGGAGCGACTGCTGGAGGCGGCCGGCGCCGACCCCATCAGCCTGGCCGATGCGGACGCGCTGCTGCGGCGGCTCCTGTTACTGCGGCGGGCCGATCATCGGCGCGCTCCCCGAAGCGACACTGCGGCTCAGCCACCGGCTGCTGGAGGACGCGAAGCGGCGCGGCGCAGACGCGATCGCCACGGTCTGCCCGCTGTGCCAGTTCAACCTGGAGGCGTTCCAGGACCAGATGACCCGCAAGTTCGATGAGCCCGTCGACCTCACGGTCGGTTTCTTCACCCAATTGCTCGGGACCGCGCTCGGGCTTGACGAGCGGGCGCTCGGCGTCCACCGGATGCTGCGCTGGCAGCTGCCGGAGCCGACCGGGGCTGCAGGGAGGTGCCCATGTCCGGGCCTAATGGACCTCGATCGCAGGCGGCGCTGCCCGCGAAGGTCGGCGTGTACGTCTGTCACTGCGGCCATAACATCGCCGCCAAGGTCGATGTCGAGCGCGTCGTCGCGTTCGCCGCCGCGCTGCCGGGCGTGGCGGTCGCGCGCGACTACAAGTTCATGTGCTCGGACCCGGGCCAGGAGCTGATCCAGCAGGACATCCGCGACGGCCTGGTGAACCGGGTCGTCGTCGCCTCATGCTCGCCGCTGATGCACGGGGCGACGTTCCGGCGGGCCACGGAGGCCGGCGGGATCAGCCCCTTCTACTCCCAGATGGCGAGCATCCGCGAGCACGTGAGCTGGGTAACCGCCGATAGCGGGGACGCGACGGAGAAGGCGAATGCGCTCGTCGCCGGCGCGGTGCGGCGCGTCGCCGCGCACGAGCACCTCGACCGCCGCCGCGCGCCGGTGCACCCGGACGTGCTTGTCGTCGGCGGCGGGATCGGGGGGATCCATGCGGCGCTCACCCTCGCCGACGCCGGCAAGCATGTCTACCTGGTGGAACGGGAGCCGTGCATCGGCGGCCAGATGGCCAAGTTCGACAAGACCTTCCCGACGCTCGACTGCGCCGCCTGCATCCTGACTCCGAAGATGGTGCAGGTCGGCCAGCACCCGAACATCGACCTGCTCTCCTTCAGCGAGGTGGAGGAGGTCTCCGGCTATGTGGGCAACTTCAGGGTCAAGGTGCGCAGGAAGGCCCGCTACATCAACGAGGACGCCTGCACTGGCTGCAATCTGTGCGTCGAGAACTGCACCTGGGACGGGATCCTGTCGGAGTTCGACTACGGCCTCGGCACCCGTCCTGTCGCCTACAAGCCGTTCCCGCAGGCCGTGCCGGCCTGCCCGGTCATCGACCGCGCGGGCACCTCGCGGTGCACGCATCGCTGCCCGGCCGGCGTCAAGGCCCACGGCTACGTGTCACTCGTCAGGAAGGGCGAGTACGAGAAGGCGTTCAACCTTGTGCTCGACGCGACCCCCCTGGTCGGGAGCCTGGGCCGGGCCTGCTACGCGCAGTGCGAGACGGAGTGCACCAGGGCGAGCCTGGAGGGTCCGCTGCCGATCCGGCGGCTGAAGCGCTTCATCGCGGACACCCACTACGAGCGGGAAGCGCCCGCTGCGATCGAGGCGGCTCCCCCGAACGGCAAGCAGGTCGCGGTGGTCGGCTCGGGGCCGGGCGGCCTGACCGCCGCCTGGCACCTCGCGCGCAAGGGCTACCGCGTCAAGATCTTCGAGGCTGCGCCCGAGCCTGGCGGCATGCTCAGGCTGGCCATCCCCGGCTACCGGCTGCCCGTGTCGGTAGTCGAGCGGGACATCGAGAATGTGACCGCGCTGGGTGTGGAGATCGCCACCAGCACGCGTGTCGGGAACCTCGAGGAACTGCGGCGCGAAGGGTACGACGCGATCCTGGTGGCAACGGGCGCGCCGGTCTCCACCAGCCTCGGCGTGCCGGGCGAGGACCTGGATGGCGTCGTCTCCGGCCTGGAGTTCCTAGAGGCGGCTAAGCGCGGCGAGGCGGCCGGCCTGCAGGGGAAGCGGGCCGTCATTGTGGGCGGCGGGAACGTGGCGATGGATGCCGCTCGGACCGCCCGTCGGCTCGGCGCGCCAGAGGAGCTGAGCGAGCCGGAGCAGATCATGGTGACGGACGCCGCGCGGACCGCCTGGCGGCTCGGCGCGCCAGAGGTGACCGTGGTGTACCGGCGGGGCCGCGGCGAGATGCCGGCCTACCCGGAGGAAGTGGACGCCGCCGAGCAGGAAGGGACCCGGTTCAGTTTCCAGGTGGCGCCCGTCGAGGTCGTGGGCGATGAGCACGGGCGGGTGAGCGGGCTGCGCTGCGTCCGGACCGAGCTCGGCGCGCCTGACGCCTCCGGCCGCCGGCGCCCGGAGCCGGTCCCCGGCAGCGAGTTCGTGATCGCCTGCGAGATGGTGATCGCCGCGATCGGGCTGAGGCCCGAGGCGGCGGCCCTCGCCCCCGGGCTGCTGACGGCCGCGAACGGGACGATCCAGGCCGACCCGGGCACGCTGCAGACCGATGTGCCGTACGTCTTCGCCGCCGGCGACGTCGTCTCGGGCGCGCTCGACATCGCGCACGCGGTCGGGCGCGGGCAGCGGGCCGCCTTCATGATCGACCGCTGGCTGAAAGGTGAACAGCTGGATCCAGCGAGCTTCGACGCGAAGCTGCCGGTCGTCGACCAGGCCGACGTGCTGGCGAAGCAGCATCCGGCCCGCGGCCACCTGGACCCGCGGGCGCCGGCCATCCGCTTTGCCGCCGCGCCGGCCGATTTCGCGGAGCTGGAGCCGCCGATGACCGAGGCGGAGGCGCGGTACGGCGCCGAGCGGTGCCTCGACTGCGGCGGTTGCTCTGAATGCGGGCAGTGCATCGCGGTCTGCGAGGCCGACGCGATCGACCTGGCGATGTGCGATACGGAGGTCGAGCTCGACGTCGGGGCGATCATCGCGGCTACTGGCTACAACCCCTTCGATGCCAGGCGGATCCCCGAGTACGGCTACGGTAAGTACCCGAACGTCTACACGGCCCCCGAGGTGGAACGCCTCCTCAACGCCTCCGGCCCGACCCAGGGCGAGATCGTGCTGCGCACCGGAGAGCGCCCGCGGACGGTTGGCATCATCCATTGCGTCGGCTCGCGCGACGCCAGGTACAACGCCTATTGCTCCCGCGTGTGCTGCATGTACTCGCTGAAACTCGCCCACCTGATCAAGGAGCATACCGGGGCGGAGGTGTACAGCTTTTACATCGACATGCGGACTCCGGGCAAGGGCTATGAGGAGTTCTACGGGAAGGTGATGAACGAAGGGGTGCACCTCATCCGCGGCCGCGTCGTCGAGGTGAGCGACGAGGCGGACTCGCCCGGGGCCGAGGGGAAGCTCGTCCTGCGCGCAGAGGATACGCTGGCCGGCCGCGTGCGGCAGATCCCGGTAGACATGGTCGTGCTCGCGGTGGCCCTGGAGCCGCAGGCCGACGCCGAGCACGTCGGCAGGCTGCTGAACATCAGCTGCGGCTCGGAGGGCTTCTTCACCGAACGGCACCCGAAGCTCGCCCCCGTGTCCACATTCACCGACGGCGTCTTCCTCGCCGGCGCCTGCCAGGGACCCAAGGACATCCCGGACACCGTGGCCCAGGCCGGCGCGGCCGCGGCGGAGGCCCTGGTGATGATCGACCGCGGCTCCATGGAACTCGAGCCGAGCACGGCCTTCGTCGATGCGGCGAAGTGCTCCGGCTGCCGTACCTGTCTCGGCCTCTGCCCGTTCGGGGCGCTGTCCTTCGACGCCGAGGGGAACGTCGCGGTGGCCAACGAGGTGCTCTGCAAGGGGTGCGGCGTGTGCGTCGCCGCCTGCCCGTCGGGCGCGCTGCAGCAGCACCTGTTCACCGACGAACAGGTGCTCGCCGAGATCGAGGGGGTGCTCAAGAGTGTCTGAGAATCACTTCCAGCCGAAGATCGTCGCCTTCTTCTGCACCTGGTGCACGTACACGGCGGCCGACCTGACCGGCATCTCCCGGCTGGCGTACGCGCCGAACGTGCGGGTGATACGCCTGATGTGCTCGGGCAGAGTCGATCCGCAGTTCGTGCTCGCGGCGTTCCGCTACGGCGCGGACGGGGTGCTGATCGGCGGCTGCCACCCGGGTGATTGCCATTACCAGGAGGGCAACTATAAGGCCCGCCGCCGGATCGAGCTGCTGCGGGCCGTGCTCCGCGACCTGGGCGTCGAGGACCAGCGACTGCGCCTGGAGTGGATCTCGGCGTCCGAGGGCGAGAAGGTGCAGCGTGTCTGCAACGAGATGACCGAGGAGCTGCGGAGGCTTGGGCCGTTGCGCCTGGAGCGCCCCCAGCGCCAGGCTACGGAGCCCGCCGGGGAGGCACGATGACGAAGCCAAAGATCGCCTTCTACTGGTGCGCCTCCTGCGGCGGCTGCGAGGAGGCCGTCGTCGACCTCGGCGAGGACCTGCTGACCATCGTCGAGCTCGTGGAGGTCGCCTTCTGGCCGGTCGCGCTCGACTTCAAGCGCGAGGACGTCGAGGCGCTGGACGACGGCGAGCTGGCGGCGGCGTTCATCAACGGCGCCGTCCGCACATCGGAGCAGGAGGAGATGGCCCGGCTGCTGCGGCGCAAGTCCGCCGCGGTGGTCGCATTCGGCAGCTGCGCGATGTTTGGCGGCGTCCCCGGCCTCGCCAACCTTTACGAGAGCCGGGACATCCTCGACGTCGTCTACCACGAGGCGCCGAGCGTCCAGAACGACGACGGGACGCTGCCCGCACAGGAATGCCGCGTCGCCGAGGGAGAGCTGACGTTGCCTGCATTCGGCGCCTCCGTGCGCACGCTCGACCAGGTCATCGACGTCGATTACTACCTTCCTGGCTGCCCGCCGCCCGTGGGCCTGATTGCCTCGGCCGTCACGGCGCTCGTCGAGGGGAAGCTGCCCGGGAAGGGAGCCGTGCTCGCGCCTGACGTGGCGCTCTGCTCCGAGTGCCCGCGTGCCGCGACGAAGCCGGACAAGCTCCTGGTGCAGGCGTTCCGGCGGCCGCACCAGATGGTCATCGATCCGGAGCTCTGCCTGCTCGCGCAAGGCCTGGTCTGCCTCGGCCCCGCTACCCGTGCGGGCTGCGCCGCTGCCTGCCCCGGCGGGAACATGCCGTGCACCGGCTGCATGGGGCCCACGAGCGGTGTCGTCGACTACGGGGCGAAGGCGCTGTCGGCCATCGCATCGCTCCTCGACGCGGACGGCGAGGACGAGATCGCCGCTCGCGTTGCCGAGATCGCCGATCCGGTCGGTACCTTCTACCGCTACAGCCTGCCCGCTTCGCTGCTGCACCGTCGCGTGCGGCCGAAGACGAGGGAGCAAGAAGAAGAGGTAGCACCATGAGCCGCGAGATCCTCATCGACCCCATCACCCGGCTCGAGGGCCACGGGAGGATACACATCTTCCTCGATACCGACGGTGGTGTCGACCGGGCCTACCTTCAGATCCCGGAGCTGCGCGGCTTCGAGAAGTTCGCCCAGGGGCGGCGCGCCGAGGACATGCCGCAGATCACCTCGCGCATCTGCGGCGTCTGCCCGATGGCTCACCACATGGCCGCGACGAAAGCCCTCGACGACCTCTACCAGGTGGACCCGCCGCCCGCCGCCCGGAAGATCCGCGAGCTCCTCTACAGCGCCTTCATGGTCGAAGACCACGCGCTGCATTTCTTCTTCCTTGGCGGGCCCGATTTCATCGTCGGCCCAGCTGCGCCGCGGCAGAAGCGGAACATCCTCGGCGTCGTCGACGCCGTGGGCCTCGAGGTAGGCAAGGAGGTGATCGGCGTCCGCAAGCAGCTCCGTGACCTGGTGGCCGCAGTGGCGGGCAAGACCATCCATCCTGTCTTCGGGCTTCCCGGGGGCGTGTCGCGCTCTCTAAGCAGCGAGGTCCGGCAGGAGGCGGCCGCGGCGGCGGCCCGCGCCATCGAGTTTAGCCAGTTCGCCCTCGGTGCGTTCCGCCAGGCCGTGCTCGGCAACCCCGGCTACGTCGAGCTCATCACCTCCGAGGCATACACGCACCGCACCTACTACATGGGCCTCGTCGACGAAGCGAACAAGGTCACCTTCTACGACGGCCAGGCTCAGGATCGTCGGCCCAGAGGGGAAAGAACTGCTCACCTTCGACGGGAGGGACTACCTCAGCCATGTCGCCGAGCACGTCGAACCGTGGACGTACATGAAATTCTGCTTCCTGAAGGACGTCGGCTGGAACGGGTTCACCGACGGAGCCGGCAGCGGCGTCTACAGCGTCGCACCGCTCGCCCGGCTGAACGCCGCAGACGGCATGGCGACCCCGCGCGCACAGGAAGCCTACGAGGAGTTCGTTACCACCCTGGGCCCCAAGCCCATCCACTACACGCTCGCCAACCACTGGGCCAGGATCATCGAGCTCGTGTACGCGGCGGAGCGGATGGCCGAACTGGCCGCCGACCCGGAGCTCACCGACCCGCAGGTGCGCACGCTGCCAACGGCCGCGCCACGCGAGGGCGTCGGCGTCGTGGAGGCCCCGCGGGGGACCCTCTTCCACCACTACCAGACGGACGAGGGCGGGCTCATCACGGCCGCGAACATGATCGTCGCCACGCAGAACAACGCCGCGAGGATCGCGCTGTCCGTGGACAAGGCGGCGCACGCGCTGATCAAGAACGGCCAGGTCGACAACGGGCTGCTGAACCAGGTCGAGATGGCGTTCCGCGCCTACGACCCGTGCATGGGCTGCTCCACGCACAGCCTGCCCGGCCACATGCCGCTGATCGTCGAGGTCAGGGACGCAGGCGGCGCGCTCCTGCGGGAGATCCGGAGGGACTGACCATGCGAACGCTCGTCCTCGGCCTGGGCAACGAGTACGCAGGCGATGACGCCGTTGGCGTGCTCGCGGTGCGGGCGCTGCGCGGGAAGCTCCCCGGGGGCGCCGATGTCGTGGAGAGCGCCGCCTCGGGCCTGGCACTGCTCGAGGTCTTCGCCGGGTATGACCGCGCGGTGATCGCCGACTCGATCCGCACGGGCCGCAGCCCGGCGGGCACGATCATCGAGGTCAGGCTCGCCGATTTGGGCCGGGCGACAGCACCCAGCCTGCACCAGGCCGGCATACCCGAGCTTGCTGCGGTCGCCCGGCGGCTCGGCATGGGCTTCCCTGACCGGACGCGAGTGCTCGCCGTCGAGGTCGCAGGCCCGCTGATGTTCGGCGCGCCGCTGAGCAAGCCCGTGGCTGCGGCGGTAGCGCCGCTCGGCCGGCGCGTGCTGGAGCAGGTCCAGCGCTGGACGTCGGAGGACTCCGGGCTCGGTCGGCCTGCGGGCGCCGGGCGCGGGCCGGAGGACACCCTGACCCGGGGACCAGGAGGAGCACGGTGCACGACTACCACGCGGTCAGCGCGCTCGTAGCGCGCCTGACCCGCGATCCCAGCCTCGCGGCCGGCATCGCCGAAGTCCGCGTGCGGGCGAGCCCGGTGTTCTCGCCGGAGGCGCTGCAGCAGGCCTACCAGATGCTGACGGAGGACACACCGCTCTGCGGATCCCGCCTGCTCGTCGACAAGCTTGCCGACCGCCGCGAGTGCGCACTGTGCGGGACAACGTGGTCGGTGTCTTCCGACGACGTGGCCGGCCACCTGGTCGTCTGTCCGTCGTGTGGTGCCCTCTCACCCCTCGATGCCGGAGCCGCAATCGAGCTGCTCGAGATCAGGAGCAGCGCGGGAGCGTGACCTGCCGCGTCGGCAGTCCCGATGATCCTTCCGTCGTGGCTTGGCAGCAGTATTGGCAGCAGCCCCAGGAGTACGAGACTGACCCTCGACCTTCCGCTTCCAGACCCGCACAGCACGCCGACCGCGCCTTGCGGGTGCGATCGGGTATCCGCACCAGAGTCCGTCACGGTCCTATGCGGACGTCCTTGTCCCGTGCTGTCCTCCCCCGTCTATGCGACGGTCGTGAGAGATCGTGGAGGCGACCTGCCCCGGCGGGTTGTTCGCCGCGCGTGCGAATTCCCGCGCGTGGGCAGGGACTTACGGCCCTGTCTGCGTGACCTTTGCCCGGGTGGAATGCGTAGATGGTCATCGGGCGCTCAGGTCCGGCTTGATGTCGGCTTCAGCGCCGCCCCGGCCAGGCTGGCAGCCCTGTGCAGCTTGAGGCCTGCAGGGTCAGCGTCCTGGGCATCAGACCGGTCTCCCCTGACTACCTCGACAAGCACCAGCCGCGCGGCGTCTGCCTCGAACACATCCCGCGCGACCGCATCCTGCGTGAAGCCCTGGCCACCGGCGCCGGCCCTCTCCACCTTGCCTTGGTCTTCAACCTCGACCACACCAACGCGATCGCCTACGCAAACGCCGCCCGCAACCTTCTCAGCAGCCCAGCCGAACAGTCACCGTCACGCCGCCCGGAATAGACATGAAGGCACGCCGAGCACGAGAGCCGGCGCGGACGGTGGCCGTTACGGAAGGTGAGCACCCGGCGAAGACAGCAGCCGGATGCGCGCGCGGAACGCCGATTTTGCGCCTCCGGTCGATAGCGAGGTTCGCGGCAGTCGAGTGGCACAGATCAATCGATCTTGTCCCGCTCGAAAATGGGATCTGCCTGGTGACCTGCGAGTCTTGGGGGTGTCAGGCGGCGCGCGTGTATTCGTTGATCAGGCCGCTGAGGACGGGTTGGCGGTGGATCGGTTCGCGGTCGAGGTCGGCAACGGTGAGGTGGCCACCGTCGTGTTCGCCGTCGGGGACGCGCTGGGCGATGCCCTTGTGCGGCCGGGCCGTGTTGTAGTGCGCCTGGTATTCGGTCAGGACGGCGCGCAGGTGGCGCTCGCCGAGGATCAGCATGCAGTCGAGGAGCTCTCGGCGCAGGGTGCCGACGAGGCGCTCGCAGATCGCGTTCATCCGCGGCGCCTGGACGGCGGTGCGCACGATCCTGGTACCGGCGGCCTGGAAGACGGCGTTGAAGGATGCGGTGAAGTTCGATCCGCGGTCGCGGATCAGGAACGTAACGTCCTCGAACCGCTCGTCGAAGCTGAGGGCGAGGTTGCGGGCCTGCTCCATGGTCCACTCGCCGGTGGGGTTCGCGGTGACCCCGCCAAGATGCATCCGGCGGGTGCCATGCTCGATGAACACCAGGACATACAGCCTCCTCAGCAGCACGGTGTCCACGTGCAGGAAATCGACTGCGACGATCCCGGCCGCCTGGGCGTGCAGGAACTACCGTCAGCTCGGACCCGAGCGTCGCGGTGCCGGATTGATGCCGGCCGCACGCAGGATCTCCCACACGGTGGAGGGCGCGACCGTCACGCCGAGCTTGGCCAGTTCGCCGTGGATCCGGCGGTGTCCCCACAGCGGATTCTCCCTCGCCAGCCGGACGACAAGGCGGGCGATGCCCGGGACTTTCGGCGGGCGCCCTGGCTTGCGCCGCTTGCTCGTGCCGTATTTCTTCGCCACCAGCCTGCGGTGCCAGGCCAGCAGCGTCGCTGGCGTCACGGGGAAGACCTCGGCCCAGCGCCGGCGCGGGACAAGCCGCGTCAGCGCGGCGAACCAGGCCCGGTCGGCCGGCTGTACCGCACCCGGCTGACGTGCCGCCGCAGGACCGCGTTCTCATGCCGGACCACCAGCAGCTCCTCCTTCCCTCCCCCCCCCCACCGATACCCCCTGAGCCACGATCTTGAGCAGCACCCGGCAAGCTAACCAGCATCACGTCTAGCCTGCTGGCGGAAGCGCAGGTCAGCCACTCAATCGAGTATTCGAGCGGTACAGGTACCGCCGGTTGCGGTCAGGCGGGCGAGTCGACGGGAAGACCTGCCGCCTGCGCCGCGTCCAGGAGCCGCTTGTCATAGGTCACGAACGAGATCAGCCCGGGACGGGATTGCAGGGCTGTGCCGAGGTGAATAGCATCCAGGCTGCGCACCGTGGCCGGCTCGACGGTCTGGGCCAGGATCCGGATACGCGGGTCCAGATCGATCAGGTCGATCTGGTCCAGCACGGCGGGCAGGCGGGAAACCGCGCCGGGCGCGTACCTGACCAGTGCCCGGAACGCTTCGATTTCGGTGAGTACCGAGCTGATCCACCCGGTCTCGGCCCGCTCGTCCAGCCAGCGTCGCAGCGCCCCTGATTCGGGCTCGGCGTGGGCGAGCTTGACGACCGCCGCGGAGTCCAGGTAGATCATCACCGCTCGCCGGTGCGGTCGCGGGCCAGTTCCTCCGCCACGTTGACGCTATCGGGCTGCCCTAGGTCCATCCGCAGCACGACCCGGCGCATCTCGGCAGCACGTTCGCGGCGGCGGGCCGCCTCCAGCACGGCTTGCCGGATCGCGGCAGATCGCGAGCTGCCGTCGTGGGTCAGCACGTCAAGGGCGTACTCGGTCTCCTCGTCGGTGCGGATGGTGATCGTGTCAGCCATATCGCCAGTGTAAGACAAATTGTCGTACAGCGCCAGCGTAAGCTGCGCCGTCAGCGGGGACGCTGTTGCCGCGCAGGCTTCCGATTAGACGCCGACCGCGGCTGTCGCTGCGCCGGGCCCGCCGGGATCGCGTCAAGGCGGAGCGACCCTCGGCGTCTGCGGCCGCTCGTCTCCCGGCAACGGAGACGGCCACCCGTCGACACTGTCAAGCAAATCTGATTCCCGCAGGTCAGAAGCACCGGGTTTCTGTGATTCGCAGTGCTGAGCCTGCCGTCATCTGGACGGCCGCGACCTCATAGTCACTTTTTCAGTCACTGGATCACTAGATCAAATATTCGAAAAATGCTAGTCTAGCTGGAGCCCCGTTACGGAATCGAACCGTAGACCTTCTCCTTACCATGGACGCTCATACCGTCTGGAAGGGTCGCGCTGGGTCGCGTCAGTGCAGTTCAGAGCGGTAACGCTGTCTGACTCGCACTGACGCGGTCCGGTGTTAACCGGAGCCGTTGTCACTTGGTTTGTCACTGGCTTTCCGGACCTCACTACCGAAAGTGAGGTCCCTATGGGCGCTCGAATTGAAGACCACTTCATGATCGCCGAGCACGATGGGCGCGTGATCGCGACCGCGCGGTACAGCTCCCACGCGGCCACTGATAGCCAGGGCGCGTGGATCGTCTCTGGTCTCCCCAGCCGCTTGTTCACCCGCAACCGGGCGATCACGGCCATGATCCTGGCCGAACGGCTCGCCACCGGCCATGGCGACAATGACCCGTTCGTCATCGGCTGGCGCGAGGAACTGGGCCTGTGATCGACCGGCTCATCAGGATCACGACGGCGGCCGCGGTGATAACCGTGGCCGCCGTCGCCGCGGTCATCTCCTACCAGCACGCTTATGAGCTGGTGCGCTCGCACGGGGAGGCCGGGCTGACCGCGCGGCTGCTGCCGTTCACCGTGGATGGGCTGATCTGGGCCGCGTCCACAGTGGTACTGGACGCCAGTCGCCGGGGTCAGCCGGTACCACGGCTTGCCGTCTGGAGCCTGGGCACCGGCATCGTGGCCACCGTCGGCGCCAACCTGGCACACGGCGTGGGCCAGGGCCCGATCGGCGCCCTGGTCAGCGCCTGGCCCGCCCTGGCGCTGGTCGGCTCGTTCGAACTGCTCATGATGTTGATCCGTGCCGGACGCGGTGGCCGCGCAGGTGCCACTGAATCCGAACCGCGGTACCAGCCTGCACCGCCGCTGGCGCAAGAAGCACCACTGGAACTATCGGCTGCGCCAGGCCTGGAGCAGACGGTTCGCGCACGGTACGAGGCGGGCCAAAGCCAGCGCGCCATAGCCCGAGAGCTCGACATCGACCGCCGAAAGGTCAAGCGCATCCTCGACCAAGCGGCATGACTCCACCGAACAGACTTGGACCTCAGTCACGGTACGTCGCTGCACATACTGAATCTCGTCCACACCGTATCCGAGGCTTGCGCGGCAGCCACTAGATGCCAGGCAAGCCCAGGGCCAAGCGATCTTGGCCGATCCGGCGTCTAGCCAGGCACCCGTCGACTACCGCTCATGGTTGATATGCCTGTGATCGTGAGGCACCAGGATCGAGGCGCACTGCGCCTCGATCACAGGCATGATCAGGCATTATGCCGCCGGAGGGCAGTGATCTGATCTTTGATCACCGGCATAATGCCGATGTGAGTGCCTATTCTAAAGGCCGCCAGGAGAGTAAACACAGGCAGGTGGGTATGATGTCACGAAACGTCATTTTGATGTAAGAACGAAGCCGGACTGTTGGTGCGCGCGACCGGCGTCACGGAGGGGCGAGCCGACCGCGACCCATTCACGAAGCAGGACGAACCGGTGAATAGCAGGAGGAATGGCAGCACAATTACCTTCCTCCTCGGAATTGATTACTTCAATGCATCGACTTGTGCAATTGTCGTCAGTGGCGTCCAGGCCATCTGTGATACCAGGAGCTTCTCATTGGGTTTGTACATTGTCCGGCCGGATGGCGCATCTTCGCACGCGCGCACGCTGCCGCTTCGACGTCAGCCTGCGGCCCTGCACCGCGCGGCCACCGCTGCGGCGGGACTCGGGATCTCCGGCATAGCGTCGCTGGATCATTGAAGGAGGCATGGCTGTGAGCGCACCTGGCGCAAGCATCCCGATCGGGGTGTACCGCGGGCGCGGGTGCGGAATCTCCGCGATCGGCGTCTACGAGAGCTTTATCGGCCGTCAAGTGCAGAAGGTGGCGGACTTCATGGCCGAGCAGCCCACCTCGTGGGCGCAGTTTGAGAACGGGAACCTGACCAGCACAGCCGACGTGAGCGTGTGGCAGGGCGTGCTCGGGCAGCGGCAGCTGACGCTCGGCGTGCCTGCGTGCTGCGGGGCGTCGGCTGGCAGTGGCGGCAAGACATGGGCCGACGAGGCGAACGGCGTCAATGACGCGCACTGGAAAGCGCTCGGCAACCGCCTGATCGCCCCAGCCCTACCCTTGGTGTCGGCAATCTGACGGCCAAGGGCACCGAGAGCTGTTACCCCGGTGATGGGTATGTCGATGAGATCGGCGTCGATGTCTACGACTGGACGCAGAAGAACAGCGCCGGGGCGCAGATCTACCCCGGGAACGCCGCGGGCACGACCACCGCGCAGCAGCAGCAGGTGCTCGACATCATGCTGACGCAGTGGGACTCGCTGCGCGGCTGGTATTCGTTCGCGCTCAGCCATGGCAAGCCCCTGTCATTCCCCGAGTGGGGGCTGGTGCTGTGGAAGACCGGCAGCATGTATCTCGGCGGTGGCGACAACGCGGTGTTCGTCCGCGCCATGGCCGATTTCATCTGCGGGTGCTCGCTGTTCGGCTGGCACGCGATGTGGGAGGACCCGTGGGGCGCCGGTGTCTGCGACCCCGACACCAAGCCCGGCCGCCCGATCCCGGCGCCGATGAGCCGGGCCGCGTTCCTGGAGGCCTTCGGCTCATGATCCAGCAGCCGCGCCGGCGGCCCAGCCAGGGCCAGGCAACCATGCGAGTTGGCACCCTCACACGAGCGCCGTGACAACCGTTTACCATGACGGGCGCCGTTACCGCTGAGCATCCGCAACCCCGTGCCGCGCCGGGCACATCGGCATCACCGATCCGCGTTTCACTTCGCGGACTTCGTCGTCCCGCCACACCCGGTCTTGTACTGGACGAGCCTGCTGTACGCGTTCCGGGCCACCCTGTCCCTCACCGGCAACCAGGTCACGCCGACCGCATGGGCAGCTGCTGCAGGCCGTCCTGCGCCTCACCGGTCCCGTATTGCTCGGCCCGGCCCTGCTCGCCCTCCGCGGCCGCGTGAAGTGCTGAGCGACCCGGTTCGCAAACGGGATTGCACGCGCAGCACTGGGCCCTCTTGGCTGGGAGTAGTCAGGCCCCTGCTGACTTACGCACGGGAGCGGTCCACTTGCCGGTTACGGCATCGTAGGTTGTCTCCCACATGTTGCCGTCGAGCCCGATACCAAGGAGCTGCGCGGACTTCCACAGCCCTGGCGGGGCTGGTGCTGAGGTGTGCAGCGGTGGCGGTGGCACGGACGGCCAGGATTTGTCGGCCACCGACAGATCGCAGTTGGCCTGCGTGAGCGTGAGGCTGGTGCCTGGCACCAGCGTGCCGGGATTGCTCGACGGGCTCGCCCACTGCACGGCCTTGACCGGAAACGGGCCATTCTGCCCGGTCACCAGGTTCGCGGCCTCGCCCTCGGAGAGGTCCCAGTTCGCGACCCACAGGTATCCCGAGGTGATCCCGGCCGCCTCCAGCGTGTTGAGCAGCGGCGTGAGGTTGGAGACGCTGGTGTAGAAGCTGGGCACATGGCCCTGCGCCTTCCGGGCGCGTCCCCACGTCACCGCGTTCGCGTTGGTGGCCGCGCCAGGCTCGATGTCGAGCACGTCGGCGCTCAGATCGGATCCCCCATCCTGGCAGATACGGACCTTGCTGTGTGAAAAGCGCGCCCAGTCCGCGGCCGTCCATACGATGTCCGGCGTGCCCGTCGTATAACCCGCGACCTTCGGCGCGCTGGCCGGGACGTTGTGCACGCTGGCATGGGTAGCGTCGATCATGGACTCAACCGTGATGCTCATCCTCGTCCTCGGTCTCGTCGCCCGGGTAGATCGAAGGCAGGACCCCGGTTTGTCCGCCGGGCCTCCTTGGATTGGCCTGCCTGCGTGCCGCCGCACATCCCGGGACCGGGATACGGCACGGCAGCCACCGGTCCCGGGCAGCAGCGGCGGGAGCCGCATCGTGGCCGCGGCCCGCGGCTCCCGCCGCTGGCTAATCGCCTGGGGGCGGGACCTGCCGCTTGCCCCCGTCGTAGCTCGTGAACCGCGGGCAGCTGCTCACGGGTAAACCGAGGCCCCGGTAAGCACTGTCCCGGCCGGCCTGAAAGACGATCGCCAAGGCGGTAAGGCGGCTGCCTTCCAGCTGCGCACGCAGGGCGGCCACCTCGGCGCGGAGGGCGGCCACCTCGTCCGCATGCCCGCAGCGATGGCCGCCCCGGCCCCTCGGCGGCCGCGCGTTACCTGCCGGGCCGCCGGGCCGGAAGTTCACCACGCTGCCCATAAGTCCCCCCAATTACTGATCCCGGTCGTTTTATGAAAAGACGCGCAGCTTTACCGATTGGAGTGCAGGCGGCCACACGCCGTGTGTCGGGGTGTCGGTAAGACTGCTGTCGCCTGGTACACGCGATTGCGCTGAGCCTGCTCAGCGCAAGGCCGGTCAGCGAGCGAGCGGGCGGCGGCGGTCGGTCACTCTGACTGTGAGTCCCTGCGTGAGCTTGCCCCGAAACGGGTCCAAGGGATGCATGGCTCGTCGGGCCGGGGCGAAACCCCGTTAGAACTGAAGCCGGAGTTTCTGACGGACTAGCGCCAGCGGCTGCACGGTGCCAGTGCCGGCCCAGTGATGGTCAGCGATGGGCGTGGCGCGTGGGGTTAGGTCGCAACTGGAGGGATGCCTGTGAGGTCCAGGCGGCGGTCGGTCCGTAGCTGGATCTCCCCGTACGGGGTCATGTTGGTGTGGAAGATCGGGGTGAGGCCGCGCCGGTCAGCGTCGGTGAGCACGTCCGCCACCAGCCGGGGCCGGACCTCCGCGATCTCCCGAGGAATCATCCCGGCATGACACTACAAACAATCACACCAGCGCGGGAGACACGCCCACCACGACCTAACAAGTCCTACTAGGGGTCCAGCCCAAGTAAGCCCAAAACCCACATTGGGATGATCTTGGGCGGGATCGGCGCTGGTAGAGGGCTGTTTTGAGCTCAGCTCGCTCGTTGGTGCCGCCGCGGGCTTGGTGATTCGGAACCGAGGTCAGTTGCTGACCGGGTGGTCCTGGCCTTGGAGGCGTTGCATCAGCTCGGGCGGGGTCCCGCTGCCGGGCCCGGTGATCCGGGCGCGCACCGGCCGGATCACGGGGCGAAGCTCGCGCAGGTCCGGGATGTGGTTGTAGAGGGTGCCGGGGCTGACACCCAGCAGCTTGGCGATCGAGGTGATGCTGAGCTCGGGATTGGGCAGCATGTCGCGGGCGGCCCGGATGATGTCTGGGGTGACCACAGTGGGACGGCCGCCGATGCGGCCGCGTTCGCGGGCGGCGGCCAGGCCCTCGCGTGTTCCGCTGATGATGAGCTCCCGGATGAACTCGGCGAGGGCGGCGAAGACGTGGAAGACCAGCCGGCCGCCGGGCGTGGTGGTGTCCAGGTTCTCGTGCAGGGAGGTGAACCCGACCTCCCGCTTGCGCAGGTCACCGACCATGGTGATCAGGTCCTGGAGCGAGCGCGACAGCCGGTCCAGTGAGGGGACTACGAGTGTGTCCCCGGGCTGCATGAAATCCAGCGCCGCGGCCAGCTCTGGCCGGTCGGTGTCCTTGCCGGACTTCTTGTCGGCGAAGGTTCTGCGGCAGCCGGCCCGTTTCAGGGCGTCGATCTGCCGGTCGAGGTTCTGCCCGCCGGTCGACACCCTCGCGTACCCGATCTTGATGTCGGTCGGCGTCGCGGGCTCGGCGGCAAGCAGTGCGGAGGACTCCAGGGGCGGGTTCACGCTCGGATCATCTCAGAAAACGGTCTGGTGTGGTTGTTGAAGACACCAGGTTTCTGAAGGGGTTTTTGAAGGTCCTGGGGTCCTTCTGAGGGGCTGATTTGATGATTCAGTTAACGAACGATTTTCAGGCACCCGCCCGGACAGGCCCCGATCGTGATTTCCGGCAGGCGGCGATTGCCTGAAAAGGTGTTGAGAAGCCGGCGTGCCCAACAGCTCCGGCACCGCCGTTTCCCGTACGGTCGGGGGTGGCGCTGACCCCGGTCGGCCACGCCGGCGCCGACCACGACGACCTGCCCGCGCCCGAGCCGGCGAACCTGACCGGCGCGCTGATCGGGTACGCCCGGGTGTCGACGTCCGGCAGATCCTGGACCGGCAGACCCGCGCCCTGACCGAGGTCGGCTGCATCCGGGTGTTCGCCGACAAGCTGTCGGGCAAGACCGCCGACCGTCCCGAGCTCGCCGCGTGCCTGGACTACCTCCGCGCGGGCGACACCCTGGTGGTGCCGAGCCTGGACCGGCTGTCGCGGTCCCTGCAGGACCTGATCACCATCGTGGCCGGGCTGCGCGGCCGCGGCGTCGGGTTCCGGTCCCTGCACGAGGCGCTGGACACCACCACCCCGGGTGGCCGGCTGGTCTTCCACGTGTTCGCCGCGCTGGCCGAGTTCATCCGCGAGCTCATCGTGGAGGGCACCCGCGAGGGCCTGGACGCTGCCCGCGCCTGCGGCCAGCGCTTGGGGCGGCCCCCGGCGATGACCGCCGAACAGATCCGCCAGGCCCGCGACCTGCTCACCCTGCCCGGCAACAGCATCTCCAGCATCGCCCGGCTGCTCGGCGTCAGCCGCTCTGACGTGTTCCCGGCGCCATTTGCAACCGGATCCAAAATATCCATGACTCACGGTTATCCGTGTCAACAGCATGTGAACGTTGATCCAACGCCGGCCCTCCCTGCGGCGGGAAGCTGACCGTGATGCTGAGGTGGCAGAAGAAGTTTTGCCTGCCCACGCGCAGGGGTCTCGCGGTCGCGGGCATTCCGCTGCAGGCCAGCGGGCCCTGCGGGCTGACACGACCTGGCGGCCTGCCCGCAGATCCGGGCCTGGCATCACGGCCATCACCTCTGCCGCAGCCGTACCGGCGGCCGGAAACGGACGCGGGCATCAAGGTCAACCCGGATGCGCGGAAGTGCAGGGCAGTCCCGCACGTCCCCGGACCGGACACCGCATGCGCAGCCGCCGGCCCGGACCTGACGCCTGCAACCGCCCGAGAGCTAGAGCCGTACCTCTAGCGGCTTGAGCGATCCCCGGGGCGGGCTGGCGACCGTCCCCAGCCGGTGCGCCAAAGGGGATGATCTCGGTCAGCTCGCGGTATGCCGGCGTGCCTAGCGCGCCGAGCTCACGACAGCCAGCTCGGCACGGGCCTTGCCGGAGTGCGCGGGCGCGCGATTGGGGCGGTGCCTGGCGCGGCCGTCCCCAGCGTGCCCCTGCTGCCGCGCTGGCGTGGTTGCGGCGGCGCCGTTGGCGGCGGCCAGCTCGCGGAATTCGGCCCTCAGCCGCCCGGCCTCGGCGGACAGCGGTGAGCTGGCGAGCTGCTGCAGTTCCCAGCCGGCCAGCTTCGCGGTCGCGGCTGAAGCGGCCGCGCCGGCCAGCACGGGGGCTGCGGCGGTTACGGCGGCGATCCGGACGGTATAGGCGGCGGCACGCGTGAGGGTGCTCATGATTGTCTCTCCCGCAAGGTCTGGGCGGTAAACAGTTCGCCTGCCACAGTGCCCGGCAGGTGACCGTCCGTCAAGGTGAGCATGGTCACCCCGAGAGGGAGCTCCCCGGCGGCCTCTCGATCCGCATAGAAAACGTCTCCGGCGGTGAAAACGGGACGGTACGTACTTGGCCCGCTGACGGTCGCGCTGCCCGCTGTTACCGCCTGGTCCCCGCGGGCTGGCGGGTCAGTCCTCCCAGATGTCGCCGGTGAGCGCGATTGTCGCGGACCCGTGCCGGGTGCGTTCCCGCTTAACCGTACCGGTGATCGTGGTCATCCTGCTGTCCTGGTGATGTTCCTCGCCCAGAGTGATGCCGAGCGCCGCGGCCCACGCGGCGAGCGCGGCCCGGCGGGCACTGCCCGGCTGGGCGTAGGACCGGCCGGTGACCTGGGCGCCGTTGTGGCTGATCGTCCACTCCAGCACCGGCAGGCCCTCGCGGTCCCCGCGCTCTAGCAGGTCGGTGAGCACGCGGGCGGCCCGCAGCTGCCCGGTCATCTGCTCGCGGGACCTTGATGTGGCACTCTCGCCGCCGGTGTGCGTCATCGCCTGCTAAGTCCTGGCCCGGCCAGCTGCCGGGACCCGGGCATCGGGCCGGCGCCAGCGGCCCGGCTCGTACCCGGACAGCGTCGCGCGGGCGAGTGCGGTGATGAACGCGGGTGTGGATGCGGCGCTGGTGAACAGGGCTCGCTGGCGGCCGGCTCCGGTCCCCCGCTGGTCGAGCCGGTGCAGCAGCCTGGTGATCGTCTCGGTGTCGCCGTGGTCCCCCAGCGCGGGATGGACATGATCGAGGAGGCGGGAGCGGAGCGCCGGCGCATCGACGGGCTGCCCGGTGTACGGGTCGACTCCTGCCCCGGTGAGCCCGTGGCGCGCCGCGGCGGCCAGCGCCGCCTCGACGTGCCGGGCCGGCGCGGCTGCCGCCGGCGTCCCCCGCCGGGCCTCGGCTAGGGCGGTGGCGACCAGGGCGCGGGTCAGCCCCGCCAGCAGCACCGCGGTGCCGACGTCGAGGCAGACGTCGGCGACCCGGACCTCGACGGTCGGGTAGCGCGGGGAAAGCCGGGCCAGGAAGTAGACGCTCCGCTCGTCCAGCGCCGCGCCGCGCCCGATGAGGCTGCCGACTGCCGCGTCGTAGGCGGCCGCGTCCGGCCACGCCGCGGGCGGCACCGCGGTCGGCCAGCGTGCCTGGATCGTGTACCGCCAGCTGGCCCATCCGGTATCGTGCCCGTCGGCGATCGGTGAGTTGGCGGTGACGGCGAGCAGCGGCGCAAGCCAGGGCCGCAGCCGCGCCAGGACCTGGACGCCCAGGTCCCGGGAGGGGACCCCGACGTGCACGTGGCAGGCGCAGGTGCCGGCCTCGGCCACCACGGGACCGTACCGGCGGGCCAGCTCCTGGTAACGGGGCTGGCCTGTCACGGCGGCCAGCCCGGGCGTGCGGTACGGCGCGACCCCTGACGCCACCAGGCGGCAGCCCAGCTGCGCCGCGGCGGCCGCGGCGAGCCGCCGCAGCCTGACCAGCTCGCGGCCGGCATCGTCCAGGCTGGTGCACACCCTGGTTCCGGTCTCCACCTGGAACCGCATCAGCTCTTGCTGCACGCCCGGCTCCCCGTCGAGCATCCGCAGCAGATCGGGGCCGGCCAGCACCGTGGCGCCGGTGGACGGGTCCAGCAGCATGAACTCCTCCTCGACCCCCAGCGTGGTCGCGCCGTCCGCGCGCACCGCCCTCGGCCGGCCACTGGGCACCTTCGCGGCCCGTTCTGCCCCGCCCGATCCGGGCATGACCACGACCACCTGCTGGTCCGGGAGCGGGCGCAGCGGTAGCCATGGGCCCAGCGCGCTGGCCAGGCCAACCATTGCGCGGGCTGCGGGGATCGGCGGCCACAGCAGTGCGGCCCGCGTGAAAGAGGCTGCCGCCTGCACGGCCACCGCCTGCACGGCCACCGCCTCGGCGCCGGCCAGCGTGACGACTTGCCCGGCTGCCTTCCAGGCTGCGTCCAGCGGCTGCTCGGCCGGGATTGGCCGGGTCCGGACCATTGTCTCGTCCTTTCTGTCGCTGCGGACACGCCGTGAGCCCCCGGCTAGGGGTACTGGTAACGAGCGTGTCACCGGGGCGAAGCAGGGTCCCGGTAATCGCCGGGAAATTCTGGCCGGATATCCCTGAGCTGCACTGATACCCGGTGCCGGTGTCAGCGGGAGATCAGCCACTGGTCTTCCCCCGGGCGGTATGCCAGATCGGCACCATGTCAGCGGCACCACCACCGCGGCGTGCCCGCCCAGGTGGATCACCTCATGCGAGCCGGTGTCCGGGGCATGCCCGGGGCCGGCCGGCGAGCGGTCATACTGCGGCCTCCTGTGCCTTCTTCAGTTCCCGGTAGATGGTGGCCCGTGACACCCCGAACAGCTCCGCCAGCTCGGTCGGGGTCTTCGCCCCTTGCCGGTCGAGCTGGAGCAGGTGTGCCCGCTGCTGGCCGTTGAGCTTAGGCTGCTTGCCCTTGAGCTTTCCGCGCTGGCGGGCCCTGGCCATGCCCTCGATCGTGCGGAGCCGGATGATGCCGGCCTCGAACCCGGCGAACGAGGCGAGGATGTTGAAGAGCATCTTCCCGAACGGGTCCGCCGGGTCGTACACCGTGGAGCCGATCTGCAGGCAGGCTCCTCGGCTGATGATGAGGTCGGCGAGGAAACGTGCGTCGGGCACCGACCGGGCGAACCCGTCAAGCCTGGGGACGATCAGTGTGTCCCCGGCGTGCACGGCGGCGAGCGCCTGGTCCAGGCCAGGCCGGCTGGTGCTGGTCCCGGTGAATCCCTCATCGACGTAGACGCGGTCGGCGGGGACGCCGTACCCGGCGAGGGTGGCCCGCTGGATATCGGTGTCCTGGGCGACGGTTGAGCACCGTGCGTACCCGATGAGCGCGCCAGGCCGGGCGGAGGATGGCGCCGCGGCGACCGCGTTAGTGTCGGTCACCTGCCCACCGTACGGTAGAGGCCCCTCAACTGAGAACATCACCGTACGACCTATCTGAGACACCGCGACCTGGTGATCTGCCTTCCTCCGGCCCCGGGACGATCATGTGCGCAGGACGATCCTCTTACGGACAGCGAGCACCGAGCGTGGCGTGCTTCGGGTACTTGTTAGCGGCCAGCGAGATCGTGGCCAAGGTCCTGTCACGAGCCAAGGCCGACGTGCTCGATGGTCGTCCGCGCAACACGGGCGGGGGCGCGTATGACTGAACCCAGGCTGACTGAACCCCGGGCCGCGTCAGTCCAGATCTTCCCAGGCCCATGGCCCGGCTGGGCTGCCATCAGCTTCCCGGCCGAACCGGAACCGATCCTGGCGGCCCTCTTGCTCGCGGAAGAGCTCGAACATGCCTGCCCCCGGCAGCCGCTCGCCCAGCGACGTCAAGAAGCTTCGCGACATCTACGGCGGATAAGTACCCCAAAAGGCGCAGTTCTCGATCCGCCAGCTCCGTGGCGTCATCGACCGTCAAGCTATGCACGCAGCCGGACGCAGATCATCTGCCCATAGAGTCAGTTCGGCGTGGCGGCGGACGTTCATCTTCGCCACCAGGTTGCCGACCATATCGGCGGCTACTTGCGTGGGCGCGCGAGGACTCAGGTTGCTCTCCGTGACGGGAATCGGCGGTGGATCAACCTGGGTGGGAGCGCGGGCCCTTCCCGTCATTGACGGCACTGCGCGCTACTTAGAACTCCTAACAAAGTGGCATGCTGGCCAGTCGCCGCCAGCAGATGATGCCGCAGGCGAGGCTGAGGAAGGCCTCGTGGATGTCGTCGCGAATCTCCCAGCGGACGCGCAGCCGGCGGAACCAGTGCAGCAGGGCGAAACTCTGCTCCACCACCCAGCGGTGCACGCCCAGCCCGGAGCCATGCTCCGTGCCGCGCCGCGCAATGACTGGGGTGATCCCGGCGGCCCGGACCTGCTTGCGGTACTTGTCGTGGTCATAGCCACGGTCGGCGTAGACCCGATCCGGGCGCTGGCGGGGCCGGCCGCGGCGGCCACGGACGGGCGGGATGGCCGCGATCAGCGGCATGAGCTGGGTGACGTCGTTGCGGTTCCCGCCGGTCAGCGAGATCGCCAGCGGGATGCCGTGCGCTTCGGTGATCAGGTGATGCTTGGAGCCGGGCCGGGCACGATCGACCGGGCTCGGCCCGGTTTTGGGCCGCCCTTCATCGCCCGCACATGCGAGCCGTCGATCACCGCCCGGGACCAGTCCAGCGCGCCCGCGGCGTTCAGCTCGGCCAGCAGCGACTCGTGCAGCCGCTGCCAGACCCCGGCCTCGTGCCAGTCCCGCAGCCGCCGCCAGCAGGTCATCCCCGAGCCGAAGCCCAGCTCCTGCGGCAGGAACTCCCACGGGATACCGGTATAGAGCACGAACAGGATGCCAGAGAGAACTTTCCGGTCATCCAGCCGCTTCCGCCCAGGATGATCCCTGCGACGGGGGACGACCGGTAACAACGGCTCAATCCGCGCCCACAGCTCGTCAGAGACGATCCACGGTGGCTGCTTGCCCTTCCTCACGGGCGTGCTCAACCAGCCGATGATCACTCTTATTCCATGATCATTCTATTAGGAGTTCTTAGCTCACTTTGGCCTGTTGGTGCGTATCAGACCGGTCTGGCCGGTCCTCTGAGCAGGTGAGGGGCCAGGATCGCGGGGGGAGCCACGATGACGACCACGACCGGTAACACCCATACTCGCCGCCCGGCGGGCCAGGGGCGAACCAGGCATGTCCTGCTCCAGGACGATCTGGGGCGCCTGATGCTCGGGCGGCTGCGGCCGTGGCACCGCGTGCTGGCCCGTTGTGCCGCGTCGCGGCTGGACCGCGAGCTTGCCGGCGGCGCCAGCCCCGAGGGCAGCGCGCGTCTGGCGGCGCGGGCCGTGCAGCTGACGTCGATGAAGACCCGCCGCAACCTGGCCGCGAGCGTGCGGCGGATACTCGCCGCCGCCGGGGATCCGGCCGCCGTCGCCGTTATTACCGCCCGTCCGGCACGACTCCCGCTGGCCCGGGCGGCGATCCGCCAGTCGGCCGGGCCGCTCGCCGTGCTGGCTGGCTACCTGGCTGGACCCGGCCCGGTCCCGGCCCGGGGCGTGGCCATGGTCAGCCTGCTGCTGACGGACGGCGCCGGCCCGCTTTACCGCGAGGCCAGCGCCGAGGACCTCGGCGACCTCATCGACAAGGCCACGCGGGCCCTCACCCGGTAGCCTCCGCGGCCTGCCCGGAGCAGCAGTCCCGAGGCGTCGAAGCAGCCGCCGGCGGACCGCCCCGGACGCAGCGATAACCCGGCACCGAGCGGGCCTGCCAGCACGCCCGGCCCCCATATGCCCAGTCCTGCCGCTGTACGGGAAGCCGGGTCAACGCCTGGTTCGCGAACTGGCTGACCCTGATCGGGTCGGGCGACACCGGCCATGCCATCCACGTGCCCGACAACTACCTCACCGGGCTGATACTGCACCAGCTCGCCATCCCCGGACCTGGGTCCGACCCCGTCGGCAAGATCACCGCCCTGCTCGAGTCCCTGGTCAAGGCCGTCGGCGCACTCCGTACGGGACTCCGCGCACCACGACGGGACTGAGCCAGCCCGGAGCACTACCTCGTAACCGACATCAGGCAGGACCGGCTGCGGGGCGGAAGCGGAAGACCGATGGAACGCGGCGAAGCGTGGACCGCGATCGACGATCAGCGGCACGCCCTGGTGCACCTGCTCGAAGACCTGTCCGAGCAGGAGTGGCGGCAGCCGTCGCCGTGCGAGCGCTGGGCGGTCCAGCAGGTGGCGGCCCACCTGGCACTGCAGGACACGACCTGGCCGGCGATGCCCCGCGTAATGCTCGGCTCTATCCGGCCCGGCGGCATGAACAGCGCGATCCACGCGGTGGCCTGCCGTCATGCCGTGCTGCCCTCGGAGGCGATTATCGGCCACATCCGCGACCGGATCGGGGCATCCGGCCGCTGCCGGCCGTCACCTTCCGTGAGACGGCCATCGACTACCTGATGCGGCCAGGACATCGCCATCTCGCTCGGCCGGACCCTGCCGATGCCAGGCGGCCTCGCCGTCCTCGCCGCGGACCGGGTCCGGGCCAGCCCCGGATGTCCGCGCCCGCAAGAAGCTGGCCGGCTGCCGGCTGGTGGCCGGCGACGCCCCGCGGGCCGCCGGGCAGGCCATGAGATCTCCGGGCCGATCGGCGCGCTGCCGCAGCTATCGGGCCCGGGAGCGGCGGGCCTGCGCGAGCTCCTCACTCCCCTCACCGGCGGCGTGATCAATGCCACAGCCGTCACCGGCGCTCACTGCGCCCCGGCCAGGCGCCCTGGCCCGGCCGGCGTCGCCGGCGACGAGCTCGCGACCTTGCGCAGCGCGGCTAGCGTTCCACGGCGTGGGCGTGCTGCCGGTCCGGCGCCGTAGCGCGGGTACCGGGCTGCGGTCGCGCTGATGGCATCCCGGTCACGGGGCCGGCGGCGGAGACGAAGAACGTGCGCAGTGGCTCGAAGCCGTTGAACCACACGGTGGAGTAGGACGCGGTGTACGCGCCGGCCGACATCAGCTGGAGCCGGTCACCGATCCGCAGGCCGACGGGAAGCTGGTAGCCGGACTTCTCATACAGCACATCGGCGCTGTCACACGATGGCCCGGCCAGCACGACTGGCCCGGGGCCGCCCCGGCCTGGCGGCGCTCCGACCCGGTACCGGATCGCCTCATCAAGGGTCTCGGTCAGGCCGTTGAATATGCCGATGTCCAGGTACACCCAGCGGGTCTGGTCGCCGGCGGTGGCGGGAGATCAGCACGACCTCGGTCTGGATCACGCCGGCGTCGCCCACCAGGTAACGTCCGGGCTCGGTCAGCACCTCGCCGGCGAAGTCCTGTCCCAGGTGCCGGGCCAGCGCCCGCTGGATGGCCTGGCCGTAGGCGCAGATGCCGGCGACCGGCTCCCGGTATGCGCACGGCAGCCCGCCGCCGAGATTGACGCCCGCCGCCTGGTAGCCCTCCTGGCTCAGCGTCCGGACCAGCGCGCCGGCATCGGCCAGCGCCCGGTCCCAGGCCGTGAGATCGCGCTGCTGGGAGCCGACATGAAAAGACACGCCGAAGCTGAGCCCGGCATGCGCGGCCTTGCGCAGCAGCCCGAGCGCGTCACCGGGGCTGCACCCGAACTTGCGGGACAGCGGCCAGTCTGCCCCGGCCCCGTCCGTGCTGATGCGCACGTACACAGTCGAGCCGGGAGCCTGACGGATCACCTTGTCCAGCTCAGCCCCGGCGTCCACGGTGAAGACGCCCACTCCGCAGCTACGGGCGTAGGCGATGTCGCGCTCCTTCTTTACGGTGTTGCCGAACGCCAGGCGCGCCGGATCGATGCCGAGCTTCAGGCACCGGTCAATCTCGCCGGGACTGGCGACGTCAAAGCTGGATCCAAGGTCAGCTAGCCGCTGGAGCACTTCGCGCGCCGGATTCGCCTTGACCGCGTACAGGACCCGGGTCCGGGGCATCGCCACGGTCAACTGGCGATAGCGCGCCTCGACCACATCGAGGTCCAAGACCAGGAACGGCGTCTGCAGCTCCGGGTTAGCCGCAAGGAACCGCCTGGCTGCCGGCGTGAGCCCGGCCGGGCTATGCCGCTCACGGACCTGTGCTGCGCTCATCTGAGTGCGTCCCCCTCAGAGCCGGCCTGGTGCCGCCTCTTCCAAGACGGAGCGCGCCAGCGTGATCTTGATTCACCAATGAAGCGCGATTACATTCCGCGCTCACGCCGCGACTGACAGCGGCAAGGACCCGTGGCGCAAACCGATACACGCTCAGGAGGTGATCAGCGCGTTCCCTGCTCGAACCACGACCGCAACGCCATCGCCAGCACCGCACCGGGCGCGTGTCAGGCGAGGGTCCCCCACCGGGAGGCCTTGCCCCCTCGGCGCTCTTCCTACTCGGGCGTTGCCGGCTTAGGGTTTTTTTATGGCCGGACTGGTACTCGGACCGATGGTGCGCTACGTCTCTGACACCGAGGCGACGGTGTGGGTCGAGACGGACGCGAAGTGCGAGGTTGAGATCCTCGGTCGGCGGGCGTCGAGTTTCCACGTCAGCGGCCATCATTACGCGATCGTGGGGATCATCGGCCTGGAGCCGGGCAGCGCTCACGACTACGAGGTGCTGCTCGATGGTGAGCGTCGCTGGCCGGTGGCTGGCAGCGGTTTCCCCGCTAGCCAGATCAGCACGTTGCCGAGCGCGGGGCCCATAGAAGTGGTGTTTGGGTCGTGCCGGGTGACCGCTCCCCACGTTCCCCCGTACACGCTGAGCCCGGACGAGCACAAGCTCGGAGAAGGAGTCGATGCGCTGTACGCGCTAGGGCTGCGGCTTCGCGACCAGGACCCGTCCAAGTGGCCCAACATGCTGCTGATGATCGGCGACCAGGTCTACGCCGATCACGTTTCACCCGGCACACTCGAATTCATCCGCTCCCGCCGAGACGTGGCCGGGCCGCACGGCGATGAGGTAGCCGACTTCGAGGAATACACCCGGCTGTACCGCGAAGCATGGCAGGAGCCGACACTGCGCTGGCTGTTCTCCACCGTCCCCACCGCGATGATCTTCGACGACCATGATGTGCACGACGACTGGAACACCTCCGAGGAATGGGTCGTGCAGATGCGTGCCCAGCCGTGGTGGCAGCAACGGGTCACCAGCGCACTGGCCAGCTACTGGATCTATCAGCACATCGGCAACTTCGCGCCCGTCGAGCTCGAACGCGACCCGCTCATGGGCCAGGTCATGGACGCCGACGACGCCGGCCCGCTCCTGAACGTGTTCGCCGCTGACGCCGAGCGCGAGGGTGGCGGCAGCCTATGGAGCTTCTCGCGCGACCTGGGCGGCACGCGGCTGGTGGTACTCGACGGGCGCGAGGGACGCGTACTGAGCGGCGGGCGCCGCGAGATGCTGGACGACAATGAGTGGACCTGGGTCGAAGAGCAGACCAGCGGCAACTTCGATCATCTGCTGCTCGCCAACACGCTACCCGTGCTGCTCCCGCCGACCGTGAACTACCTCGAAGGCTGGAACGAAGCCATCTGCGCCGGTGCCTGGGGCAAGGCGGCAGCCCGCCTCAGCGAACGCGTGCGACAGACGCTGGACCTGGAGCACTGGGCAGCGTTTCAAGACTCGTACCACCGGCTGATCGCTCTGATCCGCGACGTCGGCGCAGGGCAGCGCGGACCTCCTCCCGCCTCGATCACCTTGCTGGGCGGCGATGTTCACCAGGCCTATCTGGAAGAGGTTGAGTTCCGCCCGGACGCACAGGTCCAGAGCAAGGTCCACCAGGCGGTGTGTTCTCCGTTCCGCAACCCGCTGGGGCGGCCCGAGCGGGTCCTGCTCAACGCTGGCCGCCGTTCCCGCCTCCTGGCCTGGCTGGTCCACCGCCTCGCCCACGCGGCCGACGTGCCAGACCCCGAGATCCGCTGGCGGATGGTGCAAGAACCCACCTTCGACAACCAGCTGGCCACCCTCCGGCTCGACGGAAGGCACGCCTGGCTGACCATCGAGCGCGCCCAGGCCGGAAACCGCAACAGCGCCGAGCTGGAGCCGTCCCTAGACCGTCAGCTCGTCTGAGCGGCCCGCGCAAAGCTGACAGCGGCCGCTCGATCCGGCATTGGTCAGCCGCGCATGCCGTCGGCCAGGTCACACACGCGCCATCACCAGCAGGGACTCGTGGTGGCCCAGGCGTGCCCGCTACGTGCCCGTGCGGAGAAATTATCGTGGACTGGCGGCTTCACGTCCCTGCTCGGCCATGCCGACAGCCTGCAGCCGCCCACAGCCGCCCACCAGGGGAGAAAGTCCCGGTGTGCCGGGCACGCACTCAACTCGCCGACAGCAAGCTCATACGCCACCAACCAGGCCTCGGCCCTGCAATACGACCGGGCTTCCCAGCACGCGGGATCCACGGGCACCGCATCGGCCAATCCCGATATGCCAGATCGATCCTTATGAGCGGCGCAAACCAAGCAGTTCAGAAAGAACGAACGCCCACCGATAAAAGAACGAACGCACACCGATAACGGCGGTTATCTTAAGTCCATTTCGGAAAAGTGCTGGTGGGGCAGGGTTTTTGCGTCGTAGACATGTCGCTGAAGAGAGGTTCCCGGCGGGCTCAGAACTTAAAAGCGCAGCAGCAAGGGGGAATAGACGCAGCTCACGAGGCTGACACAGCTTCCGCTGCGTGGGAGACACCACTTAAGATAACGCGTCCGCGACGCACCTCCAGGGGCCGTCCAGCTACATCGTAGACACTCGAAACTGACTTGAGATATCGGCGGCGATGCGCGCCTTATCTGAGTCCAGGGTCGGTTACGCACCGTGAGCAGAAACGCCCCGTGATCCGCAGGTATGATGCGCAGCGGCCAGGCGCTGGCGATGACTTTGGGCCAGTGGATCGTCCTCACTGGTGGCGGGCCGCGGCAACCGGTCCCGGTCGCTGTGAAGCAACTTGTCAGGAGGTCATCGTGTCGCAGGTCCGGGTGCACAACTTCTCGGTGTCGCTGGATGGGGTCGGCACCGGCGCGGGGCAAAGCCTGGAGGCCCCGTTTGGGCATGCGGGAACCCGGCTGCACGAGTGGTTCTTCCCGACTCGTACCTTCCGCGCCATGCAGGGCCAGCCCGGCGGCAGCACCGGCATCGACGACGCTTTCGCCAGCGCCTGGGCCCCGGGCATCGGCGCCGAGATCATGGGGCGGGGCAAGTTCGGCCCGCACCATGGACCCTGGCCGGACCAGGAGTGGAACGGATGGTGGGGAGACACCCCGCCGTTCCACACCCCGGTCTTTGTTCTCACCCACCATCCCCGGCCCGCGGTCCAGATGAACGGCGGTACCACGTTTGACTTCCTCGACGCCAGCCCCGCCCAGGCGCTTGCGCAGGCGCGCCAGGCCGCCGGGGGCGGGGATGTCCGCATCGGCGGCGGCCCGTCCACCATCCGCGAGTTCCTGGCCGCCGGCCTGATCGACTACCTGCACATTGTCGTGGTGCCGATCGTGCTGGGCCGCGGGGAGCGGCTCTGGGACGGGCTGGAGGGGCTGGAAGAACGTTTCCAGATTGAGGCCGTGAACAGTCCCAGTGGCGTCACCCACGTCACCCTCAGCCGACGGTAACGGCCGGCAGCATGGCAGGGCAGGAGGCAGGGCGCCAGCCAAAGTCGTTCAGCACCTCATGATCGTTCGCAGTGGGTGATCTGGGCGGCGGCGTGAAAGCGCAGGGCAGCGGCGATGCTGGCATGGCCGGCCAAGGGCAAGCTGGTCAAACTAGCCAAGGCTTGTTTGCCGCGAGCCGAACGGCGTTCGGGCGCGGTAACGACAGTCACTCGGGCGATCTAGGTTGCCGCCCAGATCGGCGGGTACGCGTGCGCGTCGTCACGGCGGCCCGATCACGCACCGTGATCAGTACCGGCCTGACGCGCCAACGCGTCGGAGTCCATTCTTGTAGCCTGAAGGCCAGGTTTGTGTCCTCATACCGGGGCCGCTGTCAGGGCCTCGTTCGTCCCCGTCTACCTCATCACGGCAGTTGAGGACGTTCACCTCAAGCGCGGCGATGTGTAGATATACGGTCGGCTGACCGTCCATTGGGCCATAACCGGGACTGCTAATTGCTGGCCCGGACCGTGGGTTCGGCAGGCGCGGGCAGGGCGACCACCTCAGCGATGCGCGCCGCGCGCAGGTCTGGCCGCCGGGCCGTCGCGTCGATCCGCGGCCACGCGGTCCGGGAGCCGGGTCCGGGCCGATCGCGACCATGACGTCATCAGGGTCGCCGAAGCCATCGCCAGCGGATGTCGATCAGTAGGGCGCCTTCGCCTGCGTGCCGCAGCCGCTATGGATTCAGCTTCCGCTCATTGCTGTTCGGTTCGGCCGACAGGGCCGCCGGAATCGTGAGATGGACGGGTCGCCTGGGCCGGACGTACGGTCGGAGCCATGGCCGCTCCGACCTTCGCCCCGCTTTCCGCCGACGACACCTTCTGGGCCGACGCCGACCGGCACCTCATCCGCTATGCCGGCGCCGGCGCGTTCACCCGTGAGATCATCGACCACGCCGCCGGGAGCTTCCTGTTCACAGAGGACGGCCGCAAGATCCTCGACTTCACCTCCGGCCAGATGAGCGCGATCCTGGGCCACTCGCATCCGGAGATCGTCGCCACCGTCACGCGGCAGGCGGCGAAGCTCGACCACCTGTTCAGCGGCATGCTCAGCCGCCCCGTTGTCGACCTGGCACGCCGTCTGGCCGAGACACTGCCAGAACCGCTGGAGAAGGCGCTGCTGCTGACCACCGGCGCCGAGTCGAACGAAGCGGCCATCCGGATGGCAAAACTCGTCACCGGCAAACACGAGATCGTCTCGTTCGCCCGGTCCTGGCACGGCATGACACAAGCAGCTGTGGGCGCCACCTACAGCGCCGGCCGAAAGGGCTACGGCCCGGCCGCGCCCGGCAACTTCGCCGTCCCCGCACCGAACCGCTACCGCCCTGACTTCGCCACCGCCGATGGCGAGCTCGACTGGCAGCGTCAGCTGGACTTCGGTTTCGATCTGATCGACGCGCAGTCGGTCGGCAGCCTGGCCGCCTGCATCGTCGAGCCGATCCTCAGCTCCGGCGGCATCATCGAGCCGCCGCCCGGCTACTTCCCGGCGTTGCGGGACAAGTGCCGGGAACGCGGAATGCTGCTGATCCTGGACGAGGCCCAGACCGGGCTGTGCCGCACCGGCACCTGGTACGCCTTCCAGCGCGACGGTGTCGTCCCTGACATCCTCACCCTGTCCAAGACACTGGGCGCCGGCCTTTCCGCTGGCCGCCGTGCTGACCAGCGCCGAACTGGAAGAGGCGGCGCACGATCGGGGATTCTTGTTCTTCACCACACACGTCGCGGACCCGCTGCCGGCAGCTGTCGGCACCACCGTCCTCGACGTGCTGCACCGCGACCGGCTCGACGAGCGCGCCCGCCACCTGGGCGGCATCCTCCGGCATGGCCTCGAGCAGATCGCGCACCGGCACGAGATCGTGGGCGACATCCGGGGACGTGGCCTGCTGGCCGGCCTGGAACTGGTCGTCGACCGCCAGACCAAACGCGGTTCCGACGAGCTGGGCGCGCTCGTCACCAAACGCTGCCTCGAACTGGGCCTGCACATGAACATCGTGCAGCTGCCCGGAATGGGCGGCGTTTTCCGGATCGCCCCGCCATTGACCGCCACCGAGGACGAACTTTCGCTCGGCCTGGCGATCCTCGACCAAGCGATCAGCGACGCCACCGGACGGCTCTGATACCCGTTCATGAGCAGCACTGCCCTATGTGTCCGGTGGGCGGAAGGACCGGAATAGGCGAGGACCGCGTGGCGGGTCGCCTCGCGCCGCGGCATGGCAGTGCAGGCTGCTGGCGCGACGATGCGTTCGTGGGTGTTAGCGGGTCATCCCTGCCAGGGTGGGGATGGACGATGGCGGCCGGGAAGTGTTCGCGGCGGCAGATGTGCACTATCTGCCTCCGCCGGCGCGCGTGCGGCCGCCGTGATCGCCGCGGATGCGGCGTTCTCCGCCGTGCTGGCGGAGCGGACGGTACTGGTTCGCCAGGTGCTGCCGTACCAGCCCGGCGAGTTCTACCTGCGGGAGCTGCCGCCGCTGCGGGCCGTGCCTGCCGGCGTGTCCGGGCTTGGCCTGCTGGTCATCGACGGCTATGTCGATCTTGATCCTGCTGGTCGTCCGGGCCTGGCAGCGCATGCGCATACCCCCTTGGGTTCCAGTCATCGGCATGGCCAAGACCCGGTTCCGGACGGCCAGCCACGCGGTGGAGGTCCTACGCGGGAGTTCGGCCCGGCCGTTGTTCGTCACCGCGGCCGGGATGCCGCCGACCCTGGCCGCAAGCCTGGTCCGCCGGATGGCCGGCCTGTTCCGGCTCCCGGACGCACTGCGCCGGGCCGATGCCCTCGCCCATACAGGACAACAGCACACCATCGCAGGCCGCCCGGAAACCAGATGAGTCATCCCCAGGACTCCTGACATAGGGAGATCTTTTATGCAGGGCTTGGGTGGGATTTGACCTCGTAGCGCAGGAGGAGATCGGTGCCGGGGTAGCAGGCCTGGGCGTGGTTGAGCTGGTCGCAGAGCGCGGCCAGGGCCTGGGTCCGCCGGGGCGCGGTGAGCGGGTCGAGCCGCATGAGCAGTCCGCCGGGGCCGGGGCAGATGTCGCCGGAGACCGTGAGGGCCTCGCGGATGAGAGCGTAGGCCTCGTCGCTGGCGCGGGCGTAGTGGCCGTCCAGGGTGCGGGCCAGGAGGGTTTCGGCGTTGTATGCGGCCATCCGGATGGCGTGGGTGATCTGCTTGGTCTCGGTGTCCAGGCGGGCCATGTCCGGGGCGAGGGTGCCGAGCGCAACCCGGGCCGGAACGGACGCTGCGGCCTGCTCGGCTTCGTCCAGTTCGCGCCGGGCGGCCCCGGCCGGGGCGGCGAGGGCGTTGATCACCTGGCTGGTGAGGTAGGCGGCCTGGCCTGGGGTGGGGCTGCGCAGCTGGAGCAGCGCAGCGTCCCGGGCCGTCTCGGCCGCCTGGGCGGCGGCTTCGGCCTGCCTGACCCGCGCGGCCGCAGTCTTCTTAGCCGGGTTGGGCACTTTGCGGTCCGGGTCGTCGGGGGTCGCGGCGTAGGAGTCCAGGGCGTCCAGGGCGAACCGGGTGCGGGCGTAGCGGAAGTAGTTCTCCTCCCGCCACCGCGATGACAGGCGCCAGCACACCTCCCCGGCAGGCAAGTCGGTGCGGGAGGTCAGCGCGTGGATCTGCCGGGTGCCACCGGCCTTCGCGGGGACCAGCCGGGTGACCTGCCGCAGCGTCACCGTCTGGCCCTTGCGGGGCCCCTCGCTGATGCCCAGCTCCACGGTCGAGTCGGCGAGCTCGTATTCGTGGCGGCGGCCGCGGTCATCGGTGCAGGCGACGGTCATGAACGTCTCGGCGGGCAGGTCGGGGGCCGGGCCCTTGCGCCAGGTGAGCAGGCCGAACCCGGCCCCGGTGATGTCGGCGAACAGCGCCGGGGACCAGCCGCCCCGGTCAAAGCACACCGTCACCCGCCGCCCCGCGCCCACGATGCCGCGCAGCTGGGGCAGCAGGCGGCGCAGCTCGCCGGCCAGCGAGTCCGACGGCTCGGCGACCACCATGAACACCGGATCGCCCTGCTGATCGGTGACCCAGGTCTCCATCGTGGCGGGGGCGGGGAACTTCAGCCGCGCCACGTGCGTTTTCTGCACGGCCCGGGTCCCGTGGTAGACGCGGGCGTGCCCGTCCACGTAGAGGAACCCGAGCGCGTCCGGCCGGGCCGCGGCGTGGCGGCGGGCCAGCGCCATGATCAGCTCGGCTGCCTTGCCGGCGGCGGCGAGCTCGCCCAGCTTGCGGCGGAGCGTCTTGACCTCCGGCGCCCGGTCCAGGCCCAGCACCCGGCCCAGCGCCGCGGGCGGCACCCTCGTGGCGCCCTCGGCCCGCGGCTCCCCGGCCAGCGCCAGGAACACCACCGTCAGCAGCGTCGCCGTCAGCCCGTAAAACCCGTCCTTCAGCCGGCCGTAGACCTCGCGGGCCGCGTCCAGCAGGCCGGTGCCCTCCAGCGCGGGCAGCGCGAGCAGCAGCCCGGCCAGCGGGTAGCGGGCACCGGGCGCGAACACCGGTACGGCGCCCTCGCCCAGCAGGCCCCACCTGGCCAGCGCCCGCTCTCCCTGCCGGGGGACCGGGTCCGGCAGCACCGGCAGCGGATCCCCGGCGGCCACGCCAGCCGCCGCGCCCTGCCCGGCGGACGGGACCCGGCCCAGCGCGTTGCGCACGCTGAACGTGGACACCCCGGTCGCCGCGGCGATCTCCCGGAGGGTCTTACCCGCCGCGTCCAGCCCGGCGATCCGCTCCACCAGCTCCGGGGTCAGCTTCGAGGCCCCCTTCGGGCCCCGCCGGGCCGGCACCAGCCCGGCCACCCCGTCAGCGGCCAGCGCCTGATCCCACCGCCAGATGGTGGCCGGGTCCACCCCGAACGCGTCGGCCACCTGGCCCTGCGAGGCGGCCCGCAGCCGGACCAGCTGCACCGCCGCCAGCCTGCGCCCGGCCTCGTCCCCGGCATCCCACGCGAACGTGGCCAGCCCGTGCACGATCACCAGCCCGCCGTCCTCGCTGGCCAGCAGGCCCACGCCCGGGGCGATCCCGGCCGCCCCGGACGGCAGCAGCGGGAGAGGGAGCTGGCTGAGCATGCGAGCCATCATCCACCCATCCCGCCGGGCCGGTCATCTTGTAAGAATTTTCTCACGAACCGGCCGCGGCGGACGTGAGCGACACGCCCGAAATTGCTGATCAGCCCGCCGCAACTACTCCGGCGCGCGGCTCTATGTCAGGAGCCCTGATCCCGCACGTGCCTCGCACTACCCGCGGCAATTGAGGACCTTCCACGTCGAGCGGCCGGACCTCGATCGGCAACTCCTGGCGCCGTTCGATGGGCGCGAACTCGGCCCAGCCGGACGTGGACGATGCTGGCCCCGGGAGTAGCGCGCGCCAGTACCGTGGAGCAATGGCCCGCATCACCGGTCATGTCCGCATTGCAGCGCCGGTCGAGCAGGTATTCGACACGGTCGCTGACTCGCGCAACGAGCCTTCGTTCAACCCAGCCATGACCGGCGTCGAGTTGCTCACCCCGCCGCCGGTCGGGCTGGGCACGCGGTTCCGGGCGCGGATGGGCAGGGCAGGCCTGCAGATGCTGGTCGAGCTGACCGAGTTCGACCGGCCGCACCGGCTCGGCTCGCGCACGACCAGCTCGATGATGGAGACCTGCGGTGCGCTGACTTTCGCCGCTGACGGCGGCGGCACGGTGATGAGGTGGGACTGGCGGGTGCGGCCGAAGGGCTGGCTACGGCTGCTCGGCCCGCTGTCCGGGCTCCTCGGCCGCCGCATGGAGCGCAGGATCTGGACGGGGCTGAAGAATCAGCTCGAGGGCCATGGAAGGGCTCGCTCCGCCTGAGCAAATGCCACCGTCCCCACGCCCACGATCGACCCCGCCGACCTTGCACAGGCTGAGCAAAACGCACCACATGCGGCAGATGAGTGTCTCCGCTTGGTTTGCCGTGTAGCCCTATCTCGACCGCAATTCACGTGTTAGCTCGCCGGGCATCCTTTGGGGATTACATACTGAGATTCCGGGACGGACTAGCATTCCCTGAATCGAACCGTCCCAGGCGCCGGACGCCGGTCTTCAATCTCCGCTGTCTTCTTCCAGAGCCTTCCGGAGTTCCGCTGCCAGGCGCTGGTATTCATCAGGATCACGCCGTTTCATTACAGCCAGGTCAGTGATCATCTGTTCCGCTCGCTTCGCAGCCTGACGAGCCTTAATCGTGTCGATGTCATTCCTCAGCTCAGCGAATTCCCGGACAGGCCGGGCACCAAGCGCCCCGGCCGGCTGTTTCCTGATCAGTTCATCAAGAACGTCCATGATACGGCCAAGCTGCTGGCCATAACTATGCGCCGCAACAATTTCCCGCTCTGTTTCCGGTGAGCTGGAATTTTCCTCAGTCACGTTAATGCTATTCGCAAAAAGCCAGCCGGGAAGGATCGGCTGACTGAGCGCCTGCGGGGCAAGAGAGGGAAACGAACTGATCCCGGCGCCCGCAGCGCGCCACGGCCAGGACCACCATGCAAGCCATTCCGCCGGGCCGGGTACCGCATCCATGAAGCCACGATACGCTCGCCTGCCCGAGGCCGGCGGGCCAGAAGGCCTGCAAGCAGCAGGCCGTCCGGCCTGTGCGGACATTCCGAGCGGCATTACACCGCTCTTGCCCGCGCACCGATCACGATCGTGGCGGGAGATAGATCCAGGATGCGAACACTACTTCCCGCCCGTCCGGGTCCTGGTCGGTGACACCGCCGTTAGCCTGCCAGTAGTCGATCTGGGCAACCGGGCGGGCACCCGCGGCGGCGAGCCTGGCCTGCATCCGCTCCCGGGCGGCAGCATCAGGCAGGCAGAACACGAGCTGGTCCAGCCCGCCGCCCGGGTACGATGCCTGCCCGGCACGGAAGATCTCCAGGTGAACCCGACCGCCGGGCAGCCCGAGGATGGTCCCGTCCAGGCCATAGCTGTCGTGGAACGTCTCCAGGACCGGCAGCCCGATGGTGTCCCGGTAGAAGGTAACCGTCTCCTCGTAACGCGCGCTCCACCGCACGACCCGCAGCGCGCCCGCAGGGAGGTGCGCTGGCCAGCGTCCCTGCCGGGGCTCTGTGCCCATGGCGGCAGTCCGTCACCCCCGCACCGGCTGCTCCCGTCTTCGGGCTGCAGCAGGCGCCTCCGCCGGCTCTCCGAGCCGCACCACACGCCCTGCCGCCGGCCAGACGAGCAGGCTGCACTACCCCCTCGCGGCATGACCAGATGTTCGCCTGCCCGGAGCCGCGGTCGTGTGCAGTCGGCGGTGTCAGCTGCCTGAGGGCTGGAAATGGCGCGTGATCCCGCGGGCGTAGTAGGTCTCCCAGGGCTCGCCGGGAGCTTCGGCAGTGTACTGCTTGTCGAGGCTGACGAGCAGGTAGATCAGCTCGCTGCGCACGGGGCGGGCACCCAGCAGGTCCGGCAGCTCCGATAGCTCGATGAGCCACTGCGCGTACCAGGAGGCCCAGTCATCATCGGCCCCGTCGACGATCCGGAAGACACGGTGGTGGGTCTCGCCCGCTTCCTGCAGCAAGCCGCTGATCTGCTCTGACGTGTCCGTCATCTGGTCCCCTCCACGCAATGCCGTTGCTTGACTTACTGAACTATCGCGGGGTGGAGTGTGAGCACCTTGGCGGCCACCCGGCGGGTAGGACGGCGGATCTGGCCTGCCTTGCGGAAGGAGTACTTCGAGGCGGGGCGCTTGAGGAGCCGGTCGGCCTCGCGCAAGCGCCGGGCGCCGTTGTCGAGCTTGCGGCGGACCTTCGCGGCCATGGTTGCCATGAACTGCCTGATCTGGACGGATGTCTGTGCGGACTGGCGGATGACGCTGCGCCGCACGTGCTTGAGGACCTTGACGAAGGAGATGCGGTCCGGGTCGATCCGCTCCTGGGCGGCCAGCCGCATGATGATCCGGGTCAGGCAGTGGTGCACCGCGAGATGCGCCCATGCCTCCTGGCGCACCAGTTCCGGGTCCGCTGACCGCAAGATTTCCTGCGGGCCGCGCTGGAACGTCTTGACCTGCCGGAAGGAGGACTCGCTTTGTCGGGTAAGGCCGGCGGGTTGCCCCGCCGGCCTCCCCTCAGCACTGCCCGTGCGGCTTTCACCGCGGGTCAGCGCAAGCAAGCCGCGAGGGCGCCGTGGGATTGCAGGCTGTGCGGCTGCGCTGGCGGGCGAGAAGCTCGCGCTGGCAGGCCGCGTGGACGAGGCGGGTTTGGTCACCGTCTGGTGAGCTGGACCGTCCGTGGTGGACGAGGTTGTCAGCGTTGATCGCCCTGCGGACGATGTGCAGCCACCATCGTTCCCACTCGTGGGGGGATTGCGGCGGCTGGTCGGCGGTCAGCACGGGTTCCCGGCAGATTGGGCAGCGGCCGTCCTGCTTGGTGAGCAGGCGCAGCGTGTAGCTGTCCAGCGGGGGTGTGACGCGCCGTCGCCGGGTGGCCCAGTACTCGGTCAGGGCGGGGTTATCTGGGGATGCCGCGCCTTTGACCATGGTGTGCCGGACGATGCCGGTCCAGGACAGTTTCACCAGGTGAGCGCCGCTGGTTGCGTCGCCGAATACCCAGTGGTCGTTCCTGGACTTGTTGTATTTGCCGAAGTAGCGGGCCACGATCCACTTCTTCGGCTTGCTGGCGTGCCTGAAGGTCGCCCATTTCCAGCAGAGCACCCACAGGTAATTGTCCAGGCTGGAGAAGGTCCCGGACGAGACCACGCCCCGGTAGTAGGCCGACCAGCCCCGGGTGATGGGGTTGATCTTGGCGATGACCGCCGCCGCGTTGGCCCCGCGCAAGGCGCGGAACTCGGTGCGGAGCCGTTCCCGGATTCGCTGGATGGCCGCTTTCGATGGTTTGATCAGCAGCTTGCCGTTGTATCGCCTGATGTTGAAGCCCAGGAAATCGTACCCGTCATTGATGTGCACGATCCGGGTCTTTTCCTCGTTAAAGGTCAGGCCCCTGGGCGCCAGCCATTCGGCGATCGCGGCTTTGACCTGCTCCGCTTGCCGCTGGCTGTGGCAGAGCGCGATCAGGTCGTCCGCATAGCGGATAACCATCGGTGAGCCCGGTTCCACACATCCCGCCTTATTGCCGCTGGCAGGGTAGTAGCGGACTCCGGCGGCTGTTTCCAGCCCGTGCAGTGCGACATTCAGCAGGAGCGGGCTTATCCCGCCGCCCTGGGGTACTCCTTCTTCGGTCGGCGCAAACCCTTTTCCCTTTTCCATCACCCCGGCTTTCAGCCACTTCCGGATCAGGTCCCTGGCGGGAAACGTTCCGATCGCTTCGAGTAGCCTGCCGTGATCGATTTTGTCGAATGCCGTCGCCAGGTCCGCGTCCAGCGCCCATACCCGCTTAGCTTTTGGCGAACAGCAGGTCTGGAAGATCGCCGCGATCGCGTCATGGCAGCCTCGGCCCGGCCGGAACCCGTACGATTTGGGCTCGAACCGGGATTCCCACTCGGGTTCCAGCGCGTTACGGACCCTGCCCTGGTGGCAGCGGTCCGCGATGACTGGAATTCCGAGCGGCCTCAGCTTTGCACGATTTCCCGCCTTGGGTATATAAACCCGCTTGACCGGCCGGGGATGCCATGTTGAGGCATCACGGTGCACCCGCACCGCGAGGTCCATCCTGGCCCGGGAAGTCAGCGCGACCTCCCCATCGACCCCGGCGGTCTTGCGCCCAGCATTACGCTGCGTTGCCTGCCGCACGCTGACCAGCGTGTTGCTCCAGCTCCGCAGCATGAGTTTCTGCAGGTTCCTGACCGTGGCCAGGGAACCATCCTGTGCCGCCTTGAAGATACGCTGCCGCAGTCGCCGTACATTTTCCTCGTGCAGACGCCAGTCAATGCCGTCCCAGCCGGGGGTCATGTCCTCAGGTCCGTTCACCATCGGTGCCTAACTTGCCCTTCGGTTCCGGCGCTTACGGCTGCTTGTCTTCAAAGGCTCACCTGCCCAAGTCAGCGTCCCTTTACGGGACCCGGGCACCAATCCCGGTATCCGGCCAGTTATCCAGGAACGGCGGCCTGGAGGTGCCGCGCTGGCGTCCTGGCTTCCTGTCGACTTTCGTCCCCCTGCGCCTTGCTTTCACCCGGCGCTGGGTGTGCCGTTTCCGGCACGGCCGGCATTCGCTTTTTGGGCATCCTGTTCCCGGCCGGGAATTCCGCGTTCCTTACGGTCGGCCTACCAAGCCGCCCCCAGGCGACCCGGACCCTGCCGGGGTTCCCGTGTTCCGCACGCATGAGATACGACCGGGGTGGGTGCCTCCTATACTCCGGGGCGGTGGTGTCCTCCCGGTCAGCGTTGGGTCTCTGCCCGGCACCTGCCGTTTCACAACGGCCAGCCCTGTCATCCGCCTCCTGCATTCCACCGGCGGAAGCCACTATTACGAAGCATGCGGAGATTCACCTGCATTCACCCGTCCGGTCTTCCCCTTGCCCGCCATCACCGGATGGAACGGCAACGGCTTCGGCTTTTACCCTGGGCTTCGCACCCCGCGGTTACCCACGACGCACGCCAGGGTGGGGACGGCCCTCCTGGACACTGGACCGGGTCACGTCTTCACCAATGCAACCTCCAAACATCGTGACCACTCATAGCGTGCGACTTCACGTCGCACCCCATCGCTGATGGTAGAGGGCGGCGAGCTCGCCGGCGGGGAAGGCCACGGGGTCCATCAGGTCAGTCAGCAGCCTGACGACCTCGCCCCCGTCGACGCGGTATTCGATCACCCTCACCAGGACCCCGCCGGGATGCGCGCCCTTCTGCCCGGCCAGGTTCATCCGCGCCAGGTACGTCCCGTCGTCCAGGACCTTCACCGGGCGGTGGGCCACGCTCGACCGTGCCCGGATCAGCAGGTGCGCCCCGGCCTGCGTATACGCCTTCCACAGCGCCACCCCGGGAAAGCCCCGGTCCATGATCACCAGCATCCGGGCCGCGCTGGTGGCCATCGCGATCGCCAGTTCCGGCTCCCCGGAGCGGAACCCGCCCACGCTGGCATCGATCGAGGAGTGCGTCCCGGTCTCGGTCAGCGTCACCACCCTGGCCTGGGGGAACCCCGCTGGCTGGCCTTTGGCGTCCACCGGCCCGCCGAACGCGGCCCGGTTCAGCCGGCGTGTCCGGCACGTCCAGCACGAACCCGTCCACCGCGGCCACCCGCATCCCCCGCCAGAACGCGCCGTCCAGGCCGGCCGGGGCCACCGGCCCGGCCAGCCGGCGGAACACCGCCTCGAGCACCCCCGCACCCAGCCGCTGCCGGGCCCGGGTGAAGGAGGACCTGTTCGGAATCGCCTCGTCCATCCCCTCCAGCGCTCCCACCAGGTTCTCCGCAACGTCGTCATAGGAATCCTGCTGGAACAGGGCAAGAGCGAGCACGTAGTAGACCATGAACCGGGCAGGAAGCGCCCCGGGCCGCTGGTCCCGCCTGCCGCACTCAGCCAGGACCTCATCCACCAGATCGGCGGTCACCCACTCGGTGAGCACACCCAGCCGAACGTCATCAGATAACCCGGTCCACGGATGCATACCCAGCATCATGCACCCCCGGCTACCTACCCGCGAAACGATAGTTTGCAGCTGACAAGCAACGGCATTGCCCCTCCACGTATCGATGACCGGGTCGCCATGTGGCCGTCCCGGCGTAGGCGCTGTCGTGGCCATCACGGCCATCATGACCGGTCAAGGGATGTGGCAGCCACCCGCGACCATGACGGGAGTTACACCGCACCCAGCGGCAGAACAGTACGGCCCACCCTGTCCGGTGTGCGAGGGCCGGAATGTGGACGAACAGCGATGCGGGATGTGCGGGGGCCCGGTCGATGCCCACGACCGGCAGATCCGGTTCCGCCTGCCCGAACCGGTTCTCGATAGCCCGGAGCAGGGACGTGTTCCCGGCGCATGGCTCAGCCACGAAAGCCCCGGGGCGTCGGTGATGATGCAGATCCCCGGTGTCGGCCCGTTCGTGCGCGCCCTGCTTGCCGTCAGGCTCACCGGGGTACGCGGTGACCTACGGCGTCTGGGCCGGGGTTCATCCCGGTGATCTCCAGCGCGCATTCCGCGTCTGGCACGAGCCGGAATACGAGAACCTGCGGCTGGACGGCGCGCTGGCCAACTCGGTCTCCGTGGGGCTGCTCGCAGCACCCGTCACCCTGGCAGTGAAGGATCCCGAACACACGCCCTACTGCGTGAGCAGTTCCGACCACATGCTCTCCCGGGTCCTCGGCGAGGAATGACCGCACAAGGACCTCCTCGACACGCTTCCGTAGCTCCCGGCACCTCGCAGCACCGCGCGGAACGCGGCATGTGAGCGCGCCGTGAGCAGGTACCTGATTGGTGCGCTCCCGCATGGCTTAGACATCGTCATTCTTGCGGAGCTCGGCTAGCTGCGCGGCTACCTGTAGTTCGGCTTCTTCGTCTTGCTTTCGCACTTCCGCGGGCAGGTCGTCCCCGTGAGCCGCGTCCGCGTCCTGGCGGAGCTCGGCTAGCTGCGCGGCTACTTGTAGTTCGGCTTCTTCGTCTTGCTTTCGCACTTCCGCGGGCAGATTGTCCCCGTGAGTCATGGCATGTCCCTTTTCGCCGTACCCACCCTGCTTGTGGTCCTGACGGGCAGATATGGCAAATGCCCCGGCTATTCTCGGCCTACACGCGACCTTGGTCCTGTCACTCATGACCTTAGTCCTTGCCGTGTGCCCGGCATCAATATGCGGACGGGCGTACGCACTCTTCTCGGCATGTGGGTAAGACGTTGGGGCAGCGCACCGCAGGCTGAATTGCTGACGGCGCACGGCGAACGCTGGCGGCGGCCCGGGCGAGGCGGTCTCGGGCTAGCGTCTCGGTTTATCCGGGTTATGGCCTGTGTCAGGGCCGGTCGGTCATGATGCGGTCGTAGGTGCGGCGGGCGCGGGCGCTGGCGCCGTAACGGCGGAGCATCTGCGGGGAGGACCAGCCGTTCAGCTCCATCAGGTCCCCCTCCGCCCCGCCGCGGTCAAGCTCGATGACGCCGTCGATGTCGTAGCTCTCCAGGAAGAACTCGGCCTGCCGCGGGTCCCGCGGGAACCCGTCGATGATGAATCCGTAGTTCCAGTCGTGCTGGGTGAGCCGGTCCCTGACCACCGACTCCACCAGGTCGTCCCCGACCAGTTCTCCCGCGGCCATGACCCGGCGCACCTGCGCGCCCATCTTGGTGTGGTTCTGCACGTTCCACCGGAAGATGTCCCCCACGCTGATGTGCACCAGGTCCAGGTCCGCCGCCAGCATCTTGGCCTGCGTGCCCTTGCCGCTGCCCTGAATCCCCATGATCACGTATTTGCGCATGTCATCAGCCTGGCCTAAGATGCACGCTGCCGTGGCAGGCGGCGGGCGCCGGGCCAAACAGGGCTGCGCGATGAAGTGCCGCCCGGGCCGGCCCGCCGCGCCGGGTAGCTGGCCCATCGTACTGGTGAGCGCGCCTATTTTAACTGTCGTGAGTTTCCCCGGGGTTCAGCTAGAGGGCTTGATTTAGAAGGACCTTGTGGACCTGTTTGACGGTCAGTCGAACCCGCAGGATGGCTGGGTGAGGCCAGACGAGGCTGGATGTGCCGCCTGAGCAGGTATTACGAGGCCCGGTGCGGCTGGGCGACTGTGGCCGTTGGCAGCCAGTTAGGCTCCCAGTTGGGCGGCTGGACCTGCCGGCTTACCCGGACAGATCAGCCGGCCGGTCGCCGGCATCATCGAGGCGCGCGGCAAGTCGCGGTTCGGCCTGGCGCCCGCTGCTTGCGGCGGGACCGGACACCCGGGCGTGCGCGGGATCTTCCAGGTCTTCGCCGTCTTCCGCGATGCGGGCGCATGGCGGCAAGACTGCAGGGGGCATGCGGGTCATGAGGCGCCTGGCCGGCTCAGCCCGGCTCGGGCAGGATGCCCTGGCGCTCCAGCCAGGTCCGCGCCTCGGCGAGCACGTTGTGGCCGGCGACCGTGACCTGCCGGTTGAGGTAAACCAGGTCGCTGGTGGTCAGCCGCGCCGATACCGCATCGAGCGCGCCGGCCAGCCGCGCCCCGTACCGCTCCACCGCGCCGCCGTGGACCACGGGCACGATGTTGCCGGCCGGCTGCAGCTGGCGGTCGTCGGCGAGCAGGACAAGGTCACCGCTGGCGAGGTAGCCGCCGGCCATTCCCGTCACCACCACGTCCACTACGCCCTGCCCGAGGGCATCGATGCGTTCCAGCTCGGTGTCCAGGGGCACGAACCTGGCGAACTCCAGGCCGTAGACCCGGCGCAGCCCGGGCAGGCAAGACGGCCGCCGCGCGCACTCGGGCGCGCCGCCGAGAACCATCTGCGGCGCGACCGGGCCCAGGTCGCTCACGGTGCGCAGCCGCAGCCGGGCGGCCGTGGCGCCGGTCACCACCAGGCCGTCCTGGTCCTGGGCCGCGGCGGGCTGCAGAACCTGCACATTCCACCGGGCCAGGACCCGCACGAGCTCGTGCCGCACCGCCACCGGGTCGGAGGTGGCCACGCCGGCCCCGGGCTCAAGGCTGGCCAGCGCGGTCCCCAGGTACTCCGGAACCACGTCGACCAGGCCCTGCGCCACGGCGGGCTGCACGAGCTCACGAGGCCCCAGGCCAAGCTGCAGGCGCGCCGGGATCCCGGCCTGCATCAAGGCGAGAGCGTAGATCGCAGCGAGCAGCTCGCTCTCGGGGAAGTTGAACGACGCCACCACGACCGCGGTGCCGGGCGCGCGCCCGGGCGATGCCGCGGCCGTCCCGCCGAAGGCGCAGAAGGCGAGCGCGCCGAGCACGGTGAGCGCGACGGCCGCGGCGGCGACGGCCACCGGGCCCCAGCGCCACCGCGCACCCCGCCCCGGCACGGCGTCAGTTCCCCGGCCCGGCCGGCGCGCCGCCTGCCCCGCCCGCAGGCTGGCCCGGCCGCGGCACATCCTTGATGGATACGCGGCCGCTCCAGGCGGCAGGCGGCACCCGCCTCACCTGCCGGCACCGCCGCTTGTTCCGCCACACCCGGCATCGTCCCAGACTGGACTCCTGCGGACCAGGAATCACGCAGCCACGCCGCACCCTGCAGCACCTGCGCTTACGTGAGATGAGCGAGCCGGACGCCGGCCCGGGTCGTCTCCAGCGCACTGAGCCGCCGGCACGGCCGGCCCGGGCCCGGGCAAGGCTTGCTCAGCCGGACCGTGAACACCGGGCCGGAGCTGGTCGCCACCAGGCCCGGCATGCGTCCAGATGCACCTGAACGCGACCGCAGGCAGAAGATGACCACCGCCAGGCGGGATCGCACCCATGCTGCAAACACCCAGCGCCCCAGCGAACGCAGACTACCTCGATGCGAACGAGGCGAAACCCATATATCAAAACGCTAAAGAGGGTTCCATGTCGCCGGATGTCGGCAGGCGATGGCTCCCCACTTGGCTCCCAAACCTGGCGGCGTTACCCGGGGCGAGGCCACTATGAGCGTGCGGCCTGAGGTCCGGGCGGCGGGCGTAGCGCTAACCTCCAGCCGCGCGAGATCGTTTCCAAATGCTTCTGGGACTGACCGTGCGAAGGAGGCAGTCATGGACACATTGCAGGCGGCTGGTGAGGATTTCGCTGACGTGGTGGAGCTGACCCGGGAGTTGGTACGGGTTCCCAGCCGCGGCGGGATCGACCCCTATGACCCCGTGCTGGGCATGATGGCAGCGTGGCTGGGCCGACATGGCCTGGCGTGTCGCTGGCTGGCCGGGCCTGGCGGTTCGGTGGTGGCGCTGACCTGTGAGATATTCGGGGAGCGGCCAGGTCCCCGGTATGTGCTGGATGCCTGCCTGGACACGGCGCCGTTCGGCGATGAAGCCGCCTGGACCTGCCCTCCGCTGTCCGGGAAGATCACTGACGGGTGGCTGCATGGCCGCGGATCGTCGGATTCCAAGGCGGGTGCCGCGATCTTCGCCCATGTCGCCGCGCGGCTGCGGGACATGGCCGGGGGCTTCGGCGGCAGCGTGGTGCTGCTGTTCGACGTCGACGAGCACACCGGCGGGTTCGGCGGCGCGAAAGCCTACTTCGAGGGAGCGGGTGCCCCTGACCGGGTGGACGGGGTGATGATCGGCTACCCGGGCATAGACCACGTGATCACCGGCGGGCGGGGCGTGCTGCGTGCCCGCGTGCAGGTAAGTGCCATCTCCGGGCATTCGGGGTCAAGCCATGGTGAGGCGGGCGCGATCGCCAAGGGCGCTGACCTGGTCCGGGCGTTGCGCGATATGCCGCTGCCCGGACCGGCCGGTCCGGGGTTTCCGCTGCCGGCCAGGCTGACTGTCACCGCCATCAGCGGCGGACAGGGGTACTCGATGGTCCCGGACCTGTGCACGGTCAAGGTGGACATCCGGCTGACCCGGCGCTGGATGACCTGGCCGCTGCCGCGTTGCTGCGCGGCGCGGCAGCGAGTGTCGATACGGCGTGGCCGGGAACTCCGCCTACGAGCATCGAGGTCACGACCCGGTGGCCGCCGTACGCGCTGCCGGATGGCTCGCCGCTGCGTGACGCGCTGCTCCAGGCGGCGCAGTCGGCGGGGCTGACCCGGTGGCGAAAGTCGCGGGGCCGTCCAACATCGGCAACTACCTGGCCGGGCTGGGCATCCCCGCCACCGCCGGGTTCGGCGTGGACTACCAGGGCTTGCTTCCGGCCCGCGACGGTGCGAGATCTGCTGACCCACACGGCCGGAGTCCCTCAGATGCCGCACCCCGCACGCGCGCTCATGACGCTTTTTGCAGGTTCGGTGCTGACCGAGGGCGGGGAGAGCTATGACCTCGGACAACCGCTGCCCACCCTGGCCGAGTATTAGGGTAGCGGCCTGCGCCTTGCGGCCGAGCCGGGCACCCGGTTCACCTATGGCGACCACGGGTTCGCCACGCTCGGCCAGATCGTCGAGGACGTGGGCGGCAAGCCGCTCGATCGCTACTTCCGCGAGCACATCTTCGAGCCCCTCGGGATGGCCGGCAGCGACCTCCTCCGATCGGAGCGGGTCAGGTCGCGCCTGGCCACGGGATACAAGCTGCGCTCCCACGGCGTGATTCCTGTGACCGACCGCCAGTGGGTGACCCCGGGAGCGAGCTCCATCTACTCCACGTCGAGCGACATGGCTCGCTACGTCGCGGCTCTTGCCGGCGGTGGCGCCAACGAGCACGGCCGAGTGCTCGAGCAAGAGCTGGACACTGCCCCTGACCGTTGACGCCCAAGTGTGAACCCGGCCCTGGCCGCCCTTGCCCCTGAAACTAGGGCACGAATAGGGCGCAGCCAGCCGTAGGCAGCCGGTCTCAGCCGTAGACAGCCGGAAAGCAAAAGACGGCCCTCGCGTTAGTGCAGTTCAGAGCTGTAGCGCTGTCTGGCTGGCACTTACGCGGTCCGGCGTTAACTGGGGCCGTTGTCACTGACACGAAATTGGGTCCTTTGTGGGCGCACGGCAGTTGACCCTGGCCGGTGAGGTGGCGGGCCTGCGTGGTGCCCGGCTGGTGTCCGGGGTGGTTCCGGCGGCGCGCCGGCATGGTTATGTGGCTGTCCGGCGGGCAGCGTGCTGCGGACGGGGCTGGGCGGCTCCTGGGGCGGGGTCTGGCGTTCGGTGGTCTTCGCGGTCAGGCGGCCTCCGCGGGGGTGATGGTGATGACGCAGCCGGGGTTGAGTTTCTGGAGTTGCCGCATCAGGTAGTCCTGCCGGGCATCGGGGGATTCGCGGCGGGTGTAGAAGTCGGCGCCCAGGCCGGCGTATGGCTTGCCGGTCTTCAGGACGCTGTAGGCGATCTTGAGCAGGGTGTGGGCGATCGCGGTGATCGCCCGCTTCTGCGCGCCCTTGTTCCTCGGGCCGCCGAACTTGCGGACCAGGCGGCCGAACCTGGCCTGCAGCCGGCCGTACCGGACCGCGGCCCAGGCGGCCTGGATGAGCAGCGGCTTGATGTAGGCGCCGCCGTCGCCGGTCCGCCCGCCCTTGCTCTTTCTCGCGCTCATGTAGTTTCCCGGGCAGATGGTCGCCCAGGAGGCGAGCCGGCTGGCGGTGGCGAAGTGCTGGTGCGGGGCCGGGCCGATCGCGCCCAGCCACCGGCCACGATCACGTCCCCGAACCCGGGCAGCGTCTTCAGCAGCTCCGCCTCCCGGGCGTAGCGCGCCGCCGGCGGCGCGATCTTGGCATCCAGGTCTTTGACCGCGTCGTCGAAGACCTTGATCCGGTCCCGGTGCAGCAGGCACATCAGCGCGTGATGGTCAGTGAACCGGCCGGTCAGGGCCATCGACAGGCCGGCCATCTTCCCGGCGGTGCGCAGCCGGGTCTGCGCCAGGCCCGCCATCACGGCGCCGCGGCGTTCCCCGCTGATCAGCGCCTCGATCATCGCCGTCGCCGAGCCCCCGGTAACATCGGACACGACTGAGGACAACTTGATCCCGGCCGTCTCCAGCGTTTTCTGCAGCCGCTGGATCTGCGAGGTGCGGGCCTGGACCGTCTTCATCCGGTACCTTGCCAGGTCCCGCACCTCCCTCAGATCCGGATCGGGGATGCAGGAGCCGGACAGCAGCCCGCACTCGTACAAATCCAGCAGCCGGATCGCGTCTTTCGCGTCGGTCTTGTGGCCCTTCAGCGCCTTGGCGTGCGCCGGGTTGATCACCATCACCTCGGTGAAATCCAGCTCGCGCAGCGCGTAGTACACCGGGTCGGTGTACACCCCGGACGCCTCCATCACCACGTGCGTGACGCCGCGGCCGGGCAGCTCGCGGGCCATCGCCTGGAGCACCCCGTAAAACGTGCGGAACTCCAGCACATCGGTCTTGCGGGTCCCGCGCTTCGCGCCCGGCACCCGGATCGCGACCTTGACCATGTCTTTGTGCACATCGATCGCGGCCACCCGGTCATAGAGCACTCGCATGCGCCACCTCCTGAAGCGGCTGTCGTAACTAACCGGGAACACAAGGCACGCCGCCCGACGGGACCCCTCACATCAATCAGGAGACTGACACACGCGCTCGCAGCAGCAGCGGGCATGACCCGCAACGGGGATCCCAGCACCAAACTTGGTTACGGCCTCGAACGGTCCAAAGTGAACCGGTGACGACGGACGGCACGCCAGACCCAGCATGCACCTTCCCGCCCCAGCCCCATCCTGCGAAACCACGGCAAACCATGCGCAGACCCCGGCCC
>CAVUNW010000074.1:0-36830 GCA_963742865.1 uncultured Actinomycetes bacterium | reverse complement strand
CCGGATCAGATCGCAGGTCGCGTCGTCCTTCATCGGGACGAGCAGGCCGCGGCCGGACGCCCGGGGATCGAGGCCATCGCAGCGCAGCGCGTCGGCGAGTTCCGCCGTACCGCTGTCGACCTCCACCAGCAGCACCTGGCTGGATTGGGTGAAGCTGCGGATCGTGTCCGAGCGCAGCAGCCGTCCCGCCTCGATCGCGACCAGGTGGTCACAGATCTGCTCGATCTCGCCGAGCAGGTGCGACGCGACGACCACCGAGATCCCGAACTCCGCGCCGATCCTGGCGATGAGCTCCAGCATGGCGCCGCGGCCGGCCGGGTCGAGCCCGTTGGTCGGCTCATCGAGCAGCAGCAGCCGCGGATCACCCGCCAGGGCCTGGGCCAGCTTGACCCGCTGTTTCATCCCGGTCGAGTACGTGCCGACCTGCCGGTACCGTTCCTCGTGCAGCCCGACGTGGCGCAGTGACTCGGCGGCCCGCTCCTTGGCGGCGACGGCCGGGAGACCCGACATCCGGGCCATGTGGGTGACGAATTCGGTGGCGGTGACATCCGGTGGCAGGCAGTCGTGCTCGGGCATGTATCCCACCAGCGCCCGGATGCGCGCGGCGTCGAGCTGGCAGTCCAGGCCGAGGACCTGGGCCCGCCCCTTGGTGGGCGGCAGCAGCCCGAGCAGGATCTTGATCAGCGTCGACTTCCCGGCACCGTTGGCTCCGACCAGGCCGGTGATGCCGGGCGTGACCTGGATCGTCAGCGCGTCGAGGGCGGTCACACGCCCCGGGTAATGCTTGGTCAGAGCCGTGGTTTCCAGGACGAAGGCGTCAGCGGTGCCGGCTGCATCCCGGCCTGGGCGCCGGGAGAGTGAGCGACAGCGGTACCGGGAGATTGGCCGGCCATCAGCAGACCTGCTTTCGTGGGGACCCGGCCGCACCGGCCGGGACGCCGCGCTCGGCGCATCACCTACGATGGCGTCCGCCTGGGCCCGCGTCGTCGCCCGGCAGAGCGAACTTCTGGTCCGTCCTGGGCCGTACCGTGGCCGGCCGGCCCGCCGGCCCGTACGCCCGCGGGCGTAGGCCCGCTGGCGGACGCGCCGGGGCGGCCTGCACGGTTACCGTAGAGCTGTGTACACCGGGCCCGGCGAGCCGCCGAAGGTGCGGCCGCCGCTGACCAAGCGGCTGACCCGCCGCCATTGGATCCTGCTCGACTGCCTCGCCGCCGCGCCTACGACCGTCATCACGGTCGCGCTGGTGTGGGGCCACCGCCATTCGGCGCCGTCCGGCCCGGTGGGGGCCTGGCTGCTCCCCGCCCTGCTCCTCGGCGCGCTGGCGGGTATCCCCGTCGCGCTCCGGCGGGTGCGCCCGCTGGCTGTCGCTAGCGGCGCTGCTGGCCATTTCCGTGGCGCTGCTGGCGATCGGGGGTCAGGAGGGCCTGATCGTGGCGCTGCCCATCGCCTACGTGCTGTATATGGTGGCGGTGATGTGCCCGCGGCGGATAGCGGCGATCGCGCTGGCCGGCGCCCTCGGCATCGTGCTTGAGCGAGGCGTATCCTGAGCGGGGTCGCTTCAGGCATCTCGCTGGTCCTCGTCCTGATCATCTTCTGGGGCTTCGGTACCGCGGTCCGGCAGCGCCGCCTCTATGCGGGGGGCCTGCAGCAGCAGGCGGCCAGCCGCGCGGTGGCCGAGGAGCGGCTGCGGATCGCGCGGGAACTGCACGACGTCGTGGCGCACAGCATGAGCGTGATCGCGGTGCAGGCGGGCTTTGGCCAGTACGTCATCGACGAGCAGCCCGGCAAGGCCCGGGAGGCGCTGGGCGCCATCCAGGCCACCAGCCGGGACGCGCTGGACGAGATGCGGCGCATGCTCAGCGTGCTGCGACAGGCCGACACCGCCGATGACGGCGCTCCGGTCACGGCTCCCCCAGCCGGCAGCCGGAACCGCCAGGCTGGCCGGCTGGCCTGACCCTGGCCGGCCTGACAGCGGACGCGCCTGCACGGGCCGCAGCGACCGCCGACACGACGAGGGTAAATGTGGACGCCCGGGCGGCTGCGGTCGGGCAGCGGCCGCCTGGAGCGCCGCTACGGCCCGCTCCGGGGCTGGGCGACCTGGACCGGCTGATCACACGGGTGAGGCACGCCGGGGTGCACGTCGACCTGCGCGTGCGCGGCGAGCGCGGTAACGTTCCGGCCGGGATCGACCTGTCCGCCTTCCGCATCGTCCAGGAAGCGCTCACCAACGTGGTCAAGCACGCCGGCACCCCGGACTGCCGGGTCACGATCGATTACCGGGAGGATGAACTGAGCCTGGAGGTGGTTGATGACGGCCCCGCCGGAGTCCTCACTCCGGCCAGCGCCGGCCCGGGCGACATCCCGTCCGGCCATGGGCTGATCGGGATGCGCGAGCGGGTCCATCTGTGCGGCGGCCAGTTCAGTGCCGGGCCACGGCCGGAGCGCGGCTTCCGGGTGGCCGCGACCCTGCCGCTGGACCGGGGGACGGCATGAGCCTCAAGGTCGTCGTCGCCGACGATCAGGCCCTGGTGCGGGTGGGCTTCCGCGGCATCATCGACGCCACGCCCGGCTTCACGGTGGTCGGCGAGGCCGCTAACGGCCAGGAAGCGATCGCGGTTGCCCGCCGGGCGCGTCCCGACGTCATCCTGATGGACGTCCGGATGCCGCTGATGGACGGCATCGAGGCCACCCGCCAGATCACCGCCGCGCCGGAAACGTGTCACATCCGCACGCTCATCCTGACCACGTTCGATCTGGACGAGTACGTCTTCGCCGCGCTCCGCGCCGGGGCCAGCGGGTTCCTGCTCAAGGACACCCTGCCCGCGGACCTGCTCAGCGCGATCCGGGTCGTCGCGGCCGGGGACGCGCTGCTCGCGCCGAGCGTCACCCGCCGGCTGATCGGTGAGTTCGCGCGCCTGCCGGCCACCCCGGCGGAGTCGCGCGGCGCCAACGGTGCCAGCGCCCTGGCCGGGCTCACCGAACGCGAGGTCGAGGTGCTCACCCTGGTGGCCCGGGGCATGTCCAACGCCGAGATCGCCGACCACCTGACGATCAGCCCGGCCACCGCCAAAACCCACGTCGGCCACCTGCTCGCCAAGCTCAGCGCCCGCGACCGCATCCAGCTGGTGATCCTGGGCTACCAGCACGGCCTCGTAGCAGTGACGTGATGAGGGGCTCCGCAGGGGCCTCTTTAACAGCCCGCAGCCAGCGCAGGCTACGGCGAGGCGCTCATACCGGCCAAGCGAACCGGGCCTTCAGCGCCCGGTGAGTGGCCGGTGTGTCGGCGACGTACCACCGCGGGGCGCGAAGCGCAGCGGGGGGTTCCGGGGGTCGTCCCCCCGGGCTAGCACCGGGCCGCTCGCCCGGGCCTGCGGCCCGGGCTCGCTAGCCCCTAGTGGGCGTAGTGGCCGCGGTAGTACTCGAAGACGAAGCCGATCACGGTGAACATGGTCATCAGCGCGCCGATGAGGAACAGCCACCAGCCGATCGCGAAGCCGGCCGCGGCGACCGCGCAGGAGAAGCCGACGAACAGCGGCCACCAGCTGTGCGGGCTGAAGAAGCCGATCTCGCCGGTGCCCTGGGCGATTTCGCCCTGCGGGTTGTCCTCGGGCCGCTCCGGCAGGCGGCGGCCCGTGAACAGGACGTAGAACCCGACCAGGACGGCCATGCACACCGCGAACGCGAGCGCCGCGGTGCCGGTCGGGTCCTTCGAGTAGTACCAGTAGATGACGTCCAGGCCGCCGAAGAACGCAGCGCAGCCCAGGAACAGCCAGCCTTCGACCTTCATGCGAGCCTCACCCTCACCGTGCCAGGCATGATCAGCTAAGTCTTCCCGTTACTCTCCGGCGGGCGGCGCCGGCGGGATCTCGTTGACCGGCGGGGGCAGCGTCTGCGTCATCGACCGGGAGGCCATGCCCGACCTGACCTGCGGGTAGTGCAGGTCGAACGCGGGCCGCTCGGACCGGATACGCGGGATCCGGTAGAAGTTGTGCCGCGGCGGCGGGCAGGACGTGGCCCACTCCAGCGAGCTGGCGAAGCCCCACGGGTCCTCGACGTTGACCTTCTCGCCGTACCGGTGGGTCTTGTAGACGTTGTAGAAGAAGATCAGGATCGACAGGGTCAGGATCCATGATCCGATCGAGGAGATCTGGTTGAGCACGGTGACGTTGCCGGGCAGGTCCGGGTAGTTGGCGATGCGCCGCGGCATGCCCTCGACGCCGACCCAGTGCTGCACCAGGAACGTCATGTTGAAGCCGATGAACATCAGCCAGAACTGAATCTTGCCGATCTTGTCGTCCAGCTTCTTGCCGGTCATCTTCGGCCACCAGAAGTAGAACCCGGCGAACATCTCGAACAGCACGGTGCCGGCCAGCACGTAGTGGAAATGCGCGACGACGAAGTAGGAGTCGCTGACCGCGAAGTCCATCGGCGGGGACGCCAGGATGATGCCGGTGATGCCGCCGAAGAGGAAGACGATCAGGAACCCGACCGTGAACAGCATGGGCGGCTCGAACGAGAGCTGTCCCTTCCACATCGTGCCGGCCCAGTTGAAGAACTTCACCCCGGTGGGCACCGCGATCAGGAACGTCATGAACGAGAAGAACGGCAGCAGCACCCCGCCGGTGGTGAACATGTGGTGCGCCCACACCGTCATCGACAGGCCGGCGATGGAGATCGTCGCCGCGATCAGGCCCTTGTAGCCGAACAGCGGCTTGCGGCTGAAGACCGGCAGGATCTCGGTCGCGATGCCGAAGAACGGCAGCGCCAGGATGTAGACCTCCGGATGCCCGAAGAACCAGAACAGGTTCTGCCAGAGCAGGGCCCCGCCGGTCGCGGCGTCGAACACGTGTGATCCGAGCCTGCGGTCGATTTCCAGCACCAGCAGCGCCGCGGCCAGGCACGGGAACGCCAGCAGGATCAGGACACTGGTCAGCAGGGCGTTCCAGGTGAAGATCGGCATCCGGAACATCGTCATGCCCGGCGCGCGCAGGCAGAAGATCGTCGTCACGAAGTTCACGCCGCCGAGGATCGTCCCGAGCCCGGACAGGGTGAGGCCCATGATCCACATGTCCGCGCCGATGCCCGGGGAGTACACGGCGCTGGTCAGCGGCGAATAGGCGTACCAGCCGAAGGCCGCCGCACCGCCCGGGGTCAGGAAGCTGGCCAACAGGATCAGCCCGCCGAACAGGAAGAAGTAGTAACTGAGCAGGTTCATCCGCGGGAACGCCACGTCGGGCGCGCCGATCTGCAGCGGCATGACCACGTTCGCGAACCCGATGAACAGCGGGGTGGCGAACAGCAGCAGCATGATCGTGCCGTGAATGGTGAACAGCTCGTTGTACACCTGGTCCGACACGATGTGGTTCGCGGGCTCGAAGAGCTGCAGCCGGATGACGATGGCCATGAGGCCGGCGATGATGAAGAAGCCGAACGACGTGATCAGGTACATGTACCCGATGACCTTGTGGTCCGTCGACGACAGCCAGAGCGCCAGGACCGTGCCCTTGCGCTCGGTACCCCGGCCCGGGATCAGCGGGGTTCCGGCCGGCGGCACCTGCTGGGCGCCGGTGGGCGGCTGCTGTTCGATCGTGCTCACTGAACACCACTCCTGGATGCCGTCTTCGCCGCGGGCTGCCCGCCGGATGACGAATTCGAGGCCGCCTGCCGCGACGAGATCCACTGCCTGAACTGGCCCGGTGTCACCACCTTTAGCGTGAACAGCATACGGCTGTGGTACAGCCCGCACAGTTCACTGCAGTGGCCAATATAAGTGCCGGTATGCGTCAGCGTAATCTCGAAATGATTCGGGTGCCCGGGGATGACGTCCCGCTTGAACAGGAACTCCGGCACCCAGAACGAATGGATCACGTCGGGTGAGGTCAGGTTGAACCGCACGGTCTCGTTGGTCGGCAGCTCGAGCACCGGCAGCGGCCCCGGGTACATCACGCCGTTGTCCGTGACGTTGTACTGCGGGTACTGGAACTGCCAGCTCCACTGGTAGCCGACGACGTTGACCGTCACGTTCGGGCTGGAGGACAGGTTGTTGATGTAGTTCTCGTCCTTGGCCGTGTAGTAGAACAGCACCGCGATGAGCACGAACGGCAGGACCGTGTAGAGGATCTCAATCGGCAGGTTGTACCGGACCTGCGGGGGCAGCCGGTCGTCCCGCTTGCGGTGGAAGATGACCGCCCACAGGATCAGCCCCCACACCAGGACGGCGACGGCCATGCCAGCGATCCATGATCCCTGCCATAGGTGCAGCGCCACGTCACCCTGCTGGGTGATCGGCGGAGGAAATCCCAGACGCGTGAACGTGTTGTTCGTGCAGCCGGTCGCAGCGACCAGCACCACGGCCACAACGGCCGCGCGCGGCACCCAGCGGCGCGGCCTGGCTGCGCGTCCGCTGCGCGGAGCGGGGCGGATGGGAGTCAACGGAATGCCTTCCGGGCGGGGTGTCCCCGGCTCAGGGAGCCGGTGCTCTACGTCCTTCTACAGCGTGTCGTGGAAACAGTATCGCGCCAGCACCGCCGGCCGTCGGAGACCCCCGTCGTTTTCCGTCTCCGGTTCCGGTCACGCGGGGCGCCCCGGTGCCCGGCCGCGCCAGCCGGGAACGCAACGGGATAATCGATAACGAATTGCAGTCGAGTGGTTTCAAATTGTATTGTCGAGCACAGGACACAACTGTCAGGGCATCATGGACTCCGTGGGCGTGATCGCATGAGCAACCGCTGGTTTGGCCGGAGCGCCGGGCGCAGCGCGCCAGCCGCGGTCGGCGCGCGCCCCGGCGACGTGACGCGCCCGGGCGATGACGGCGGGATGAGTCCGGCCACGGACGATCGGCAGGCCGCAGCGGGCCCGGTGGCCCCCGCTGCGCTGCTGACGATCGACGCCCTGGGCCGTAAGTGCCCGATCCCCATCATCATGCTGGCGGAGCGCATCAACGAGGTGCCGATCGGAGAGACCATCGCCGTCCTGGCGGACGACCCGGCCGCCGAGACCGACGTGCCCGCGTGGTGCCTGATGAAGTCGCACGATCACGTCCTGACCCAGCCGCTGGAGCGCGGCTGGTCGATCCTGATCCGCCGCGGGTACTGACGCCGTCCGGGGGGACGACCCCCCTGGACCCCCCGCTGCGCTTCGCGCCCCGCGGTGGTACGTCGCCGGCACACCGGCCGCTCACCGGGCCTGAAGGCCCGGTTCGCTGGGCCGGTAACGAACGTCTCGCCGTAACCTGCGCGGGGTGCTCTTGGACACCCCCGGGCGTCACCTTGGCAGTTGGGCGAAGGCGGCGCGGGCGACGGCGAGCGACCCGGCCGTCAGCTGGCTGAGCGACTCTGGCCCGTACCCGCCGCGGTTGGACTGGTCCAGCCCGTTCAGTACGACGGTGATGACCACATTGCGGTAGCGGATGACCGTGCTGGCCACGTCGGTGATGGCCCCGCCGACCTGATAGACCTGCGCCGAGGTGAACGCCGCCGTCCCCAGCCCCGGCACCGTGGTGATCTGCGCGCGCGGGGCGCCGGTCGGGGGGGCCGGGCTCTGCCGGGACGCCAGCGCCTGCGCGTACGCGTCGATGGCGGCGAAGGTCGCACTGCCGTTCCCGCTGGCCAGGCCGTTCGGGGTGTAGGCCTGAATGTCCAGCTGGAGGACCCGGTAGACGGGACGGGCGTCCAGCGTCCAGTCGCACTGGCTGTCCAGCACGCCGTCGAGCGGCGGGGGCGCCGCGACCCTGGGCTGGCCGGGAAGATAGGTGCTCATGGTGGCCGCGGGGACCGCGCGGCAGGCGCCCGGCACCTTCTGGACCTCACCCGGCAGGAACGTGGTGATGAGCGAGCCGGGGGTGACGGCCGCCGGGCCCGATCCGCCCGGGATGACCAGGACCACGACCACCACGACGACGATGACCGCGGCCGCCAGCACCGCCCAGGTCAGCACGCCGGGCCGGTTCCCCCGGCCGTGACCGCGACGCCGGCGGCGCGGCGGGCGATCCGGCCAGTGCGCCGGGTATGCATCGTCGGGCCGTTCCGGCCCGGGAGCGGCCGGCGGACGTGGCGGAAGTGACCCCTGCTCTGTCACAGCGCGCCTCCGGGGAAGGAATCAGACCGGACGATCTTATGGCAATGGCCCCGGGCGCGCGGCCGGTTCGGGGCGGCCGCAGAGGGCGATCAGGAGCCGGATCGGGCGGGCGCGAGGATGGCGCCGGACCAGCGGGGGCCCACCCCGGTGATGCGCACGGTCCTGGCCTCCCCGGAGAGCTCGATCGAGATCTCCAGCCGGTCATCGGATAGCCCCTCGGCCAGGCCCTCGCCCCACTCGACGGCGGTCACCGAGCTGGCCGTGCCGGAGTCCAGGTCGAGATCGTCGATCTCGGCGGCCGCGCCGAGGCGGTAGGCGTCGGCGTGCACCAGGTCCGGGCCGCCGCGCAGCGAGGGATGCACGCGGGCGATCACGAACGTCGGCGATGTGATCGGGCCACGGACGCCCAGCCCGTCACCGATGCCCTGGACCAGGGTGGTCTTGCCGGCGCCGAGCGGTCCGCTGAGCACCAGCAGGTCGCCCGAGCGCAGGGCGGCGGCGAGGCGGCGGCCCAGATCGCGCATCTCCTCAGCCGTCGCCACCTCGATCTGGTCACGCATCGACGCCTCCCTCTGGCCCGCTGGCCTGGGCCCGGGCGTAGGTCCGGGGCACCCTCGCGCCGATCCCGGTGACGACCTCGTAGGAAATCGTGCCCAGGGCCTCGCCCCACTCCTGGGCCGTGGGCTCGCCGTCGTCACCCGGGCCGAACAGCACGACCTGCTCGCCGGCCGAGACCGGCTCATCGCCGAAGTCGACGACGAACTGGTCCATGCAGACCGTCCCGGCGATGGGCCAGCGGCGGCCGCGCGCCTGGACCAGCGCGCGCCCGGCCGCGCCGCGCGGCACGCCGTCCGCGTAGCCGAGCGGCACCAGGCCCAGCGTGGTCTCCGCGGTGGTGATGTAGCGGTGGCCGTAGGACACCCCGGTCCCCGGCGGTACCCGTTTCACCTGGGCCAGCCGCGCGGTCAGCGTCATGGCCGGCCGCAGCCAGCCCGGCGCGCCGCCCGGCAGGGTGGACAGGCCGTAGATGGCGCCGCCCAGCCGCACCAGGTCGAGCCGGGACGGCGGGAAGGTCAGCGCGCCCGCGGTGTTGGCGATGTGCCTGACCTCGGGCGTCAGGCCGGCCTTCTCCGCGAAGTCAGCGGCCTCGCCGAACCGCGCGAGCTGCGCGGCGATCGACGGGTGCCCGGGGATATCGGCGCAGGCGAAGTGGGACCACAGGCCGGTGACCCGGAGCTGGCCGTCCGCCTGGGCGGCCAGGGCGGCGTCCACCACCGCGGGCCATTCGGCCGCGGTCGCACCGCCCCGGCTGAGCCCGGTGTCGGCCTTGAGCTGGAGCCGGGCCGGGCGCCCGGCCCGGGCGGCCGCGGCGGCGATCTGCCGGACCAGCGGAACCGTCCCCGCCGTGAGGTCGACCCCCGCCTCGATGGCGCCCGCGTGCGCGCCCTCGGCCAGCGCCATGAGGCACAGGACCGGGACCGTGATTCCGGCCTCGCGCAGCCGCATCGCCTCCGCGACGTGCACCACGCCGAGCCAGTCCGCGCCGCCGTCGACCGCGGCCTGGCCCGCCTGGGTAATGCCGTGGCCGTACCCGTCCGCTTTGACGACGGCCATCACCCGGCTGCCGTTCATCCGCTGCCGAAGCATCGCCACGTTGCGGGCGATCGCGGCCAGGTCGACCGGCGCCTGAGCGTGATATCTGTCCCCGGAGCCGTCCATGAACGTCAAGTCTGCCAGGCTCCCGGCGCTGCGCCGTACCTTGCAGCACGTCCGTTAGGCGTGATGATCAGGCCCCCGGCCATCACGACCTGATCGCGCGGATGGCCCCCGGCAGCGCCCGGACGACATCGGCGGCGCCGATGGGCGCGCCATCGAGGGACGCGGCATCACCGGCGGGCTCGTCGGCCACGATCCCGGCATCGGGGACGGGGCCGTCCGGGTCACCGGCGGCCGCGCGGCGGGCGGCGACGCCGTGCAGGAACGCCGCGGCCAGGGCGGCACCGGCCGGGTCCAGGCCCTGCGCGAGCAGCGCGCCGGCCAGGCCGGACAGGACGTCGCCGGTTCCGGCCGTCGCCAGCCAGGGTGTCCCGGTCGGGTTGACCAGGGCCGGCTGGCTGGGGCCATCCGGGCTGGCGCTGTCCGGGCTGGCGCTGTCCGGGCTGGCGCTGTCCGGGCTGGCGCTGTCCGGGCTGGGGTCATCCGCGCTGGGCGGCGAGCAGACGACGGTTGTGGACCCCTTGAGCAGGACCGTGACCCCGAGCTGGCGAGCCGCCGCGCGCGCGTGCCGGAGGCGCTGGGCCTCGATGTCGTCCCGGTCGGCGCCGGTGAGCCGGGCGAGCTCACCCGCGTGCGGCGTGATCAGCGTGGGCGCCTCGCGTGGCAGCAGGTCCCGGTGCGCCGCCAGCACGGTCAGGCCGTCCGCGTCGACCAGCACCGGCACGTCGGTCCGGAGGACCGCCCGGAGCAGCTCGGCGGCGTCATCGCCGGTGCCCATGCCGGGTCCGGCCACCCAGGCCTGCACGCGGCCGGCCGAGGCGAGAAAGTCCTCCGCCGTGGTGCCGGCGAACCGGCTGCCGCCCCCGGCGGGTTCCGGCGGGAGAACGGTGATCACCACCTCCGGCCACCACTGCCGGACGACGTCCACGGCGGGCTGGGCGGAGATGAACCGGACCATCCCCGCGCCGCCCCGGATCGCGCCACCGACGGACAGCACGGCCGCGCCGGTGAACTGCTCGCTGCCGGACACGAGGCCGATGACGCCCCGGCGGTACTTGTCGGAGTCCGCCGTCGGCGAGGGCAGCATCGCGGCGACGTCCGCGGCCTGCGCGGACAGGACATCGGGCGGCCCCAGATAGGGGCCCAGGCCGATGTCGACCAGCTCGGTCACACCGGCGTACGCGGCGCCGGGATCAACGAGCAGGCCCGGCTTCCAGGTGCCGAAGGTGACGGTGACGTCCGCGCGGACGGCGGGCCCGTCGACCGCGCCCGTGTCGGCGTCGATGCCACTGGGCAGATCGACGGCGACCACCGTCCCGGCCGATTGCGCGGCCAGCGCGGCCAGGGTCGCGTACGGCTCGCGCAGGCCGCCCTGGCCGCCGATGCCCAGCATCCCGTCGAGGATGAGGTCAGCCCGGAGGATCGCGGCCTCGACGGCCGGATCGGCACTGGTGACAACGTGGCCGCCGGAAGCCCGCAGCGCGGTCGCGCCCCCCTCGTGCAGCCGGGATCCCGCAGCCACCGCGAGCACGGCGGCGCCCCGCCGTGCCAGTGCCGCGGCGGCGTAGAGTGCGTCGCCGCCGTTATCCCCGCTGCCGGCCAGCACGGCGACCCGCGATCCGTAGACCCGCCCGAGGAGCGTCGCGCACACCGAGGCGAGTCCGGCCGCCGCGCGCTGCATGAGGGCACCGGCGGGCAGGACGGCCATCAGCTCGGCTTCGGCCGCGCGGACCGTGGATATTTTGTGGGCGTGGCGCATAGCGCTACGGTATCTACCCGGTTAGGCGAGGGTGGTTTGGATGACGTTAGCGACGCGGCGGGCTATGGATTCGGCTTGGCGGGTGTTGACGGCTTCGACCATGACCCGGATTTTGGGCTCAGTGCCGCTGGGGCGGACCAGGATGCGGCCGGATGAGCCCAGCTCGGCCCGGGCCGCGTCGACGGCACTGGCTACCTCGGGGGAAGCCGACGCGCGCGCCTTGTCGCCCGGGACGTTGATCAGCACCTGCGGGTACCTGGTCATGACCTTGACCGCTTCGGCCAGGGTCGCATCGCGGCGGGCCAGCACCGAAAGCAGATGCAGGCCGGTGAGGATGCCGTCCCCGGTCGTCGCGTGGTCGGCGAGGATGATGTGCCCCGACTGCTCGCCGCCCAGGACGTGCCAGGCCGGCCAGCATGGCCTCCAGCACGTACCGGTCGCCGACAGGCGTCTCGACCACGTGGATGCCCGCGTCGTCCATGGCCAGGCGGAAACCCAGGTTCGACATGACGGTGACCACGACCGTGTCCCCGGCGAGCCGGCCTTCTTCCTTCAGGCTGGTGGCGAGGACCGCGAGGATCTGGTCGCCGTCCACGACCTGGCCCTCGGCGTCGACGGCCAGGCACCGGTCCGCGTCGCCGTCGTGCGCGATGCCAACGTCGGCGCCCTGGGCCAGCACGGCGGCGGACACGGCCTCCAGGCAGGTTGATCCGCAGCCCTGGTTGATGTTGTAGCCGTCGGGGTCGACGCCGATCGCGATGACCTCGGCGCCCGCCCGGCGCAGCGCCTCCGGCGCGATCGCGTAGGCGGCCCCGTGCGCGCAGTCGACGACGACACGCAGGCCCGACAGTGGCGGCCGGGCTAGGTGCGGGTCGCCGCCCAGGGAAGCCAGCAGATGGTCCAGGTAGCGTTCCTGATCAGCCCGGGCGTCGAAGACCCGGCCGAAACCGGCCGCGGGCGGCTGCTCCGGCCGGCTCGCGTCGAGCAGGTCCTCGATCCGGTCTTCCACGGCGTCGGGAAGCTTCCGCCCGCCGCGCGCAAAGAACTTGATCCCGTTGTCGGGAGCCGGATTGTGGCTGGCCGACAGGACCACGCCGAAGTCGGCGTCCAGCGACTTGGTCAGATACGCCACCGCGGGGGTCGGAACGACACCCAGGCGGAGCACGTCGACGCCGGAACTGGCCAGCCCCGCGACCACAGCCGCCTCGAGAAACTCACCGGAGGCGCGTGGATCCCGGCCCACCACAGCGCGCGGACGCGCCGCCGGGCCGGCCGGGCGGGAGAGCCCGAGCTCGTGCGCGGCGGCCACAGAGAGATCAAGGGCTAGCCGGGCGGTCAGATCACGACCAGCGATGCCCCGAACACCGTCCGTACCGAAGAGCCGACCCATAAGGTTACGCTCCCGCCCCGCGAGGTCCCGGTTACCTGAAGACGTGCGAAATCACTGCTTAGAGTAACCGCAAGACTACCGCTTGGAGTACTGGGGCGCCTTGCGGGCCTTCTTCAGCCCGTACTTCTTGCGCTCCTTGACCCGCGCGTCGCGGGTCAGGAAGCCCGCCTTCTTCAGCGGGGGGCGGTTCTCCTCGTCAATCAGGATGAGCGCCCGGGCGACACCAAGGCGCAGCGCGCCGGCCTGCCCGGTGACCCCACCGCCGCTGATGCGCGCGATGACGTCGAACTGGCCCTCCGCGCCCAGCGTGACCAGCGGCTCACCGACGATCTGCTGGTGCACCTTGTTGGGGAAGTACCCCTCCAGCGTCCGGCCGTTGATCTGCCACTGCCCCGTGCCGGGGACGATGCGGATCCGCGCGATCGCCTCCTTGCGGCGACCGGTCCCGGCGCTCTGGCCGGTCGTCACCGGGCGGCGCCCAGCCTGACCGGGCGCATCCGCGGGCGTTTCGCTCGTGTACTCGGCGGGGACGGCGTCCCCTTCGAGCTCCCCGAACTCCACGCCTGCGTCGTCGACGGGCGTCTCTACCCCTGTGGGCTCAGCCACGGTTACTTCCTCGTACTTCCTTGCCTGGAGCTAACGTCTGCTCGGCGGTCGTTTGCTCGACGGTCGTTCATTCGAAGGTCAGCTGCGCGCTACGGGACCGCGGCTGCGGCGCCCGCCCGCTGGGTGGACTGGTTGCTACTGCGAAACCTGGGTGATCTCGAACGGCACGGGCTGCTGGGCCTGGTGCGGGTGGTCGGGGCCCGCGTATACCTTCAGCTTGCGCAGCGTCTTCCGGCCGAGCGAGTTCTTCGGCAGCATGCCCCGGACCGCCTTCTCGACCGCGCGCTCGGGGTGCTTCTCCATCAGTTCGGCGTAGCTGACCGAACGGAGGCCGCCCGGGTAACCGGAGTGCCGGTACGCCTGCTTCTGCTCCAGCTTGTTGCCGCTGAGGGCGACCTTGCCCGCGTTGATGATGATCACGAAATCGCCGGTGTCCACGTGCGGGGCGAAGATCGGCTTGTGCTTGCCGCGCAGTAGGACAGCCGCCTGGCTGGCCAGACGGCCGAGAACGACATCGGACGCGTCGATAACGTGCCACTGCCGCGTGATGTCTTTGTCCTTCGGACTGAACGTGCGCACAGTCGAGCCTTTCGCATGTGGGACTTAAGATCGGGGACCTATGCTGCGGCGGCCAGCTGAGGGAAGCCCGCCGCACTGCACTGGCCGCACTGGCCGCGCCCGCAGGCGGAACCGCCTGTCCGGGCGCCGCGTGCATGCTCACAACACATGGACGCGAATGCAAAGGATACTCGCTGTCCAGCGTGCTTGGCAAAGCAAGTGGATGACGGCGCGGATGCCCGGCCGGAAGCCGTCCGGAGCCCGGCAACGCTCCCCCGCCAGGGAAAGCTGGGGCTGGAGACTCCCGGAGAGCGCCTAGTGCCTAAGCGTAACGAAAAAATATCGTGACCACCTTGCCGCGCCAGGACAGGACGATAACCTCGCTTTTATGGGATACCGGGGCACCGAAGGCTCCCGCACGCCGTCCGACTGGCACGGCCAGCGGTCCGGGCGGCCTCGGTCATATTCCGCCCGTCCGGCCACGGGGCCGGCCGATGAGGGCGCCAATGCGACTGGCGGCTCCGGCGGCGAGTCCGCCGGCCACGGCGCGGACGACGACGCGGGGTACGGCACCGGCGAATGGGCCGCCGGCCACCGCGATGACGCCTACGGCCGCGACGCAACGCAGGGTCACGGCGCGGCTGCGCGTGGTCCAGCCCGCGGTTTTCCGCCGGTGCCGGGTCAGCCCGACCCGGTGTACCCGCACGACGATTTCGAGGTCTGGAGCGACGGCACGAGCGCGACCGGCGGCCACGCCGCCAGCGGAGAATGGGCCGCGCCCGCCGCAGACGGGCAGTGGGACGCGCCCGTCGCAAGCGGCGGGTGGGACGCCCGCGCTGCGGGCGGGCACCAGGATGTCCCGGCCGCGGGTGGCCACTGGGACGCCGCGCCGGTAGGCCAGTGGGGGGCGGCCGGCGATCAGAGTGAGCACGATCAGAGTGAGCACTGGGAGCAAGGCGAGCGGTGGGACCAGGGCGAGCGCTGGGACCCCGATGAGGCCGGCGCGCAGCCGTGGGGTGAGGGCAGCGGGCACTGGGACGCGCCATACGGGCAGTGGGACGAGAACGGCGAGTGGCACAGCCCGGACGAGCATGACGGCGAGGACGGCAGCGCCGAAACCGGAAACGGCCACCGCGTGCGAGGTTACGACCGCGCCGACTTCGCCATCGCCGGCCGGGACGCGGACCAGTACGCGGGTGGCTACGCGGACGAGGACGCGGTCGAGGACGCGGGGGGCGACGCGGGCCGGTGGGATTCGGCCAATTACCCCGCCTACGGCTACGCCGACGAGCCCGAGGCCGCCGGCGAAGAGGACACCGGCCGCCGGAGGCGCAGCGGGGCCCGCAGGCCGCCCCGCGACTCCCGTACGCCGATGATCGCGCTGGCCGCGGCGGGCGTGGTCATCGTCGCGGTCGCGGCCGTGGCCTATCTCCTGCTGAACGGTCACTCCCAGCACCCCGGCGCGGCCGCCGGGTCTCCGGCAGCCAAGCTCCCGACGCCGGCTACGTCGGGCTCGCTGGGCACGTCGGGGGCATCGAAGCTCGGTAAGTGGGGCTACATCACCAGCCGCGCCACGGACGCGGCGCCGCTGACCGTCGCCGAGCTGTATCCCGCCCAGTTCCTGATCAACGGCAGCTCTTACGTGCGGACCACGGAGCGGGCCGACACCGACTGCAATCAGGGCCTGTTCGGCACCCAGCTGCAGAACGCCGCCAAGGTCTACGGCTGCACCCAGGTGGTCCGGGCCAGCTACGTCTCCAGCGACCAGACCATGATGGGCACCATCGGCGTGGTGAACCTGTCCAGCGCCAATGACGCCGCCAAGGCCGGGAACGCATCCGGGGCGAACGACTTCGTGACCCCGCTGAACGGCAAGACCGGGCCGACCCGCAACCTGAGCCAGGGAACCGGCGTCGTGCAGGCCGAGTACAAGGGCCACTACCTGATCCTGATCTGGGCGGAGTTCGCCAACCTGAAGGCGCCGTCGACCACGGCGCAGCGGACTCAGCTGGAGCAGTTCGCGTCCGGCATCATCGCCGGCAGCGCCAACATCGCCCTGAGCAACCGCATGGTGAGCGGCCATCCCCAGGTCACCGGAACTCCCGGATAGCGGGCTAGCGGGCGTCAGGGCAGCGCCGCGGGCGGAGGCGCGGACCGCACCCGGCGCGTCGCGTGGGCCCGGGCGGCGAGTTCCCCGGGCGGCGGGTAACGGACCTCGGCCAGGCACAGGCCATGCGGCGGCAGGACGTGCACGGCGTGATCCCGGACCGCCGCCGCCAGCACCTGCCGCGGCCAGCCCAGGTCCCGGCGGTCCTCACCCACCGCGAGCAGCGCCCCGACGAGGGCGCGCACCATGTTGTGGCAGAAGGCGTCCGCCACCACGGTCGCCACCGCCACCCCGTCGCCGTCCCGGGCCCAGTCGAGCCGCAGCAGCCGCCGGACCGTGGTTGCTCCCTCGCGGCGGCGGCAGAAGGCGGCGAAATCGTGCTCACCCAGCAGCGCGGCGGCGGCGGAATTCATCCGGTCCACGCTGAGGCGGCGCGGGTACCACAGGGTCTCGTGCCGGCGTAGCGGGTCGGCCGTCGCGGGTTCGTCGCTCACCCGGTAGGCGTAGCGCCGCCAGAGCGCGGAGAACCGCGCGTCGAAGCCGTCCGGGGCCGGCGCCAGGCCATGCAGCCGCACATCCGGCGGCAGCACGCCGGCCAGCGCCCGGATCGCGGCGCCGACCGCACCGCCGGCCGCGCTGGACCAGGCGTCCGCGGGCACGTCGGCGTGCGCCACCTGTCCCCGCGCGTGCACGCCCGCGTCCGTCCGGCCCGCGACCGTCAGCCGCGGGGCGGCGGGCAGCCGGAGCGCCCGGCCGAGCGCTTCCTCGGTGACCGCCTGCACCGTCCGCTGCCCGGGCTGGCTGGCCCACCCGGAGAACCCGGATCCGTCGTAGGCCAGGTCCAGCCGCAGCCGCACGCAGCGGGAGGGCCGGTTTCGGGGGTGCTCACTTCGCTGGACTCATTCCGCAGACGCAGCGACGGGCTGCCCCGGTGATGTTGGGACAGCCCGTCGGGTGCGATCTGTTAGGCAGACTCTTCGTCGTCGGCCTTGGGCGCCGTCTCCGGCTCCTCGGCCGCCGGGGCCGCCGTCTCGGCGCTGGCGGCGGGCGCTTCAGTCTCCTCGGCCTCGGCGCTGGCGGATTCCGCAGTGTCCGTTTCCGCAGTGTCCGTTTCCGCAGTGTCCGTTTCCGCGTGGCGGCGGCCGGGGTGGCCGCAGCCGCGGGGGCCTCGTCCCGCGACCGGCGGATCCGGCGGCGCGGACGCGACGTGACCTCGTCCCGGACCAGCTCGATCACGGCCATCGGCGCGTTGTCGCCCTTACGCGGCCCGATCTTGGTGATCCGGGTGTAGCCACCATGACGCTCAGAGAACCCTGGCCCGATCTCCGTGAAGAGTGAGTGCACGATTCCCTTATTGGACACGACCGTGAGCACCTGCCGCCGCGCGTGCAGGTCGCCCCGCTTGGCGAAGGTGATCAGGCGCTCGGCCACCGGGCGCAGCCGGCGGGCCTTGGCCTCGGTCGTGGTGATCCGCCCATGCTCGAAGAGCGCTGTGGCCAGGTTCGAAAGAATATGCCGCTGGTGAGCCGAGCTTCCGCCCAGTCGCGGCCCTTTCGTGGGCGCGGGCATTCGTTTCCTCTTCTCGGTTTCCTATTGGCTTGCGATCAGGTACGTCAGTACTGCTCGGTCTCGACGTAGCTGTCGTCCTCGTCGGGCGCGTAGTTGTCCACCGCGCTGCTCGGGTCGAACCCGGGCGGGGAGTCCTTGAGCGCCAGCCCCATGTCGATCAGCTTCTGCTTGACTTCCTCGATGGACTTCGCACCGAAGTTGCGGATGTCCAGGAGGTCCTGCTCGCTGCGCGACACGAGCTCGCCGACCGTGTGGATGCCCTCGCGCTTGAGGCAGTTGTACGAGCGGACGGTGAGGTTCAGGTCCTCGATCGGCAGCGCCAGGTCCGCGGCCAGGGCCGCGTCCGTGGGCGACGGGCCCACATCGATGCCCTCGGCGTCGACGTTGAGCTCGCGCGCGAGCCCGAACAGCTCGACGAGCGTCTTGCCCGCGCTCGCCACCGCGTCGCGCGGCCGGATGGAGGACTTGGTCTCCACGTCGAGGATCAGCCGGTCGAAGTCGGTCCGCTGCTCGACACGGGTGGCCTCGACCTTGTAGCTCACCCGGGTCACCGGGGAGTAGATCGAGTCGATGGGCACCCGGCCGATCTCCTGGCCCGGCTGCTTGTTCTGAGTGGCCGAGACGTAACCGCGACCGCGCTCGACGGTCAGCTCCATCTCGAGCTTGCCCTTGCTGTTCAGCGTGGCGATGTGCAGCTCGGGGTTGTAGACCTCCACCCCGGCCGGCGGGGTGATGTCCGCCGCGGTGACCACGCCCGGACCCTGCTTGCGCAGGTACATCACCACGGGCTCGTCGTGCTCGGAGGAGACGACGAGGCCCTTGAGGTTGAGGATGACGTCGGTGACGTCTTCCTTCACACCCGGGACGGTGGAGAACTCGTGCAGGACTCCCTCGATCCGGATGCTGGTGACGGCCGCCCCGGGGATGGACGACAGGAGCGTCCGGCGGAGCGAGTTACCGATCGTGTACCCGAATCCCGGCTCCAGCGGCTCGATGACGAACCTGGACCGGGCGTCGCCGATCTGCTCTTCCGTCAGAGTGGGACGCTGAGCGATAAGCATGTGGTGCCTTCCTTCCCGCGACGCCCGCTATTTGACGCCACGATTTCCTCCCGCGACGCCCGCTATTTGACGTCGCGACTGGGCCGGCGACCGCATGGCCGCCGGCCCGCCCGGCGCTGGGCCGGGCGGTCTCGCTAGTTACTTCGAGTAAAGCTCAACGATGAGCTGTTCCTGAACCTGCGTGTCGATCTGCGCGCGGACCGGCAGCGCGTGCACGAGAACGCGCATCTGGTCCGGGACAACCTCCAGCCACGCCGGAACCGTGCGCTCGCCCGCCTCGGCCTGCGCCACGACGAACGGCGTCATGTCACGCGACTTCTGGCGGACCTCCACGATGTCGTTCTCGGCCACCCGGTAGGACGGGATGTCCACCTTCCGGCCGTTGACCGTGAGGTGCCCGTGCGTGACGAGCTGGCGGGCCATGTCGCGGCTCTTGGCGAAGCCGGCCCGGTACACGACGTTGTCCAGGCGGCTCTCCAGGATCTGGAGCAGGTTGTCGCCGGTCCGGCCGTGCCGGCGCGTCGCCTCTTCGTAGTAGTTGTGGAACTGCCGCTCCAGCACGCCGTACATGCGGCGGGCCTTCTGCTTCTCGCGAATCTGAAGGAGGTACTCGCTCTCCTTCGGGCGGTTCCTGCCGTGCTCACCCGGCGGGTAGGGCCGGATCTCAATCGGGCACTTCGGCGAATCGCACTTGGCGCCCTTCAGGAACAGCTTCATCTTCTCGCGGCGGCAGCGCTTGCAGTCCGCGCCCGTGTCTCGAGCCATCTGCTCTTTTAACTCCCTCAGACCCGGCGCCGCTTCGGCGGGCGGCAGCCATTGTGCGGAACCGGGGTGACGTCCTGGATCGAGCCGACCTCCAGGCCGGTCGCCTGCAGCGACCGGATTGCGGTCTCCCGCCCCGAACCGGGACCCTTAACGAAGACGTCGACCTTACGCATGCCGTGCTCCATCGCCCGGCGTGCGGCGGCCTCGGCGGCCATCTGCGCGGCGAACGGCGTCGACTTGCGCGAACCCTTGAAACCGACCTGCCCGGACGACGCCCACGCGATGACGGCTCCGGCTGGGTCAGTGATTGAAACGATCGTGTTGTTGAACGTGCTCCTGATATGGGCGTGCCCGTGAGCGACGTTCTTCCGCTCCTTGCGGCGCACCTTCTTGGCGCCCGCAGTGCGGCTTCTCGGCGGCATCTGCTCTTTACTCCTGAGGTGATCGGTCGTGGACGCTGGCCCGGGGCCAGCACCCGCTGACTACTTCTTGCCGGCCTTCTTCTTGCCGGCCACGGTCTTCTTCCTGCCCTTGCGGGTGCGCGCGTTGGTCTGCGTGCGCTGACCGTGCACGGGCAGGCCCCGGCGATGCCGGATGCCCTGGTAGCAGCCGATCTCGATCTTGCGCCGGATGTCGGCCTGAACCTCGCGGCGCAGGTCGCCCTCGACGCGGTAGGTCGCGTCGATCCAGTCGCGCAGACGGACCAGCTCGTCTTCGCTGAGCTCGCTGACCCGGGTGTCGGGGCTGACGCTGGTGGCCTGAAGGGTCTCCAGGGCCCGGGTCCGGCCGATGCCATAGATGTAGGTGAGCGCGACCTCCAACCGCTTCTCGCGGGGGAGGTCAACGCCGACAAGGCGTGCCATGGGCGGGCAGTTCTCCTTTTGTCAGTGGGAGGTCCTTCGCGCCGCTCCCTGGCCCTGCCCGAGCCAGCCCCGGCCTCCCCCGGGGGTTGCTCCGTGGCCGGCAGGCCACGGAGCTGCGGTACGCGTTTCAGTTATGGTGCCGGGGCTTCGTTCAGCCCTGGCGCTGCTTGTGCCGCGGATCTGAGCAGATGACCATCACCCGGCCGTGCCGGCGAATGATCCGGCACTTGCTGCAGATCTTCTTGACACTCGGCTTGACCTTCACGGCCTGCGTCTCCTCATGGGGCCGCCGCCCGGGCGGCCCGCTTACGGTGCTGTTGCTGCTCGGCTTACTTGTACCGGTACACGATCCGCCCGCGGCTCAGGTCGTAGGGACTGAGCTCGACCACGACCCGGTCGTCAGGCAGGATGCGGATGTAGTGCATCCGCATTTTCCCGCTGATGTGAGCGAGAACCTGGTGCCCGTTGTCTAGCTCCACCTTGAAGAAGGCGTTTGGCAGGGACTCGACAACCGTGCCTTCAATCTCGATGGCGCCGTCTTTCTTGGGCATGTCCTCCGCGTTTCGCTATCTGGCTCGGCCGGGCGCATGGCGCACGGCGTCGCATTGCTACGTATCCTGAGTGGGCTGCCCGGCCAGGTACGGCAGGCGGACCCCCACCTCGCCGGCCCGGCAGGGCCTGTCGGGACGGGATCCGCCCCGACAGGATCGGTACGGCCAAGCAGACGTTGCTTCGCGGTAGAGCTACGCGAGAAGAACAGCCCACAGGCCGTGTGCGAGTTTACGCGATACGCGGCATCAATGCGAACTCATTGGCCCGCACGGATCCGCGCCAGCGTACGGGCCCGGCAGCGTTGCAGCCGCCGGCTCAGGGTGCCCGTCTCGGTGGGTATAAGCAATACGGCGCCAAGTTTATGCCCGCGGCCAGTCCGCCGGGAGCAGGCCGCGGGCGGGCGGGCGGTGCAGCGAGGCATCCGGGAGCGAGTACTGGCGCAGGTCGGCGTGCGGCAGATCGGCAAGCAGCTCATCGAGCTCGCCGAGGGTCCGGGCCTGCAGCGCCGCCTCCATCCGCTCGGCGAACTCCTCGGCCGTCAGCGGCCGGCCGCGTGGTGCTCCTGCAGCAGCGAGGCGACGTGGTCCCGGTCGGCGTCCGAGGCGCGGATCTGTGATTCCGGCGGCACCAGCATCCTCCTCTCCGACGTCTGACCCAACGTCTGACATCGGTCCCGGGCGGAGGCCCCTGCGGCTAGCGGCGGAGCCCCTCCTCTGAGAGTGCATCCTCGGGTGCCGTTACGGCAACTGACGGCTGGCCGATGGCCGCGAATCCGGCCGCGCCGCCGTCCAGCGCCGTCAGCACCCACGGGCCGCCGGGGGTGATCGCGACCGTGTGCTCGTAATGCGCGGCGCGGCTCGCGTCGGCACTGACGACCGTCCACTCGTCGTCCAGGACCTCGGTCTCGGCGCGGCCCATGACGATCATCGGCTCGACCGCGATGGCCATCCCCTCGCGCAGCCGCGGCCCGCGGCCCGGGCGGCCGTAGTTCGGCACCGGCGGCTCCATGTGCATGGCGCTGCCGATCCCGTGCCCGACGTACTCCTCGATGATCCCGTACGGGCCCGCGGCCCGTACCGACGTCTCGACGGCGGCGGAGACGTCGGTGAGCCGGTGGCCGGCCTGCGCGCGGGCCAGGCCCTGCCAGAGCGCGGTCTCGCATACCTCGAGCAGCCGGGTCAGCTCGGGGGCGATCTCCCCCACCCCGACGGTGAGGGCCGCGTCCCCATGCCAGCCGTCGACGATGGCGCCGCAGTCGATGGAGATGATGTCGCCCTCGCGCAGCACGACGTCCGGACGGGGGATCCCGTGCACGATGACCTCGTTGACCGAGGTGCAGATCGAGGCCGGGTATCCGTGGTAACCCTTGAACGAGGGGGTGGCGCCGGCTCCCCGGATCTCGCGCTCGGCCAGTCCGTCCAGGTCGGCGGTGCTGATGCCGGGTCTGACCGCCGCCCGCAGCAGCTCAAGCGTGCGCGCCACGACCAGGCCCGCCTGGCGCATGGACAGGATCTGCCCGGGGGTCTTGAGCTCTATCCCCGACTTTGGCCGCATCCGCGTCCCCATCTCGTCCGTGGGCCCATCTCTTCCGTGGGCTGCTCAGCGGGCGAACGGCCGCAGCGCGGCCAGTGCCCGCTCGGTAATCTCCTCGACCGGCCCAGTCGCATCGATCCCGATCAGGATGCCCTCGTCGGCGTAGTAGGCAACCAGCGGCGCGGTCTGCTTGGTGTACACCACGAGACGGTGCCGCACCGTCTCCTCACGGTCGTCGTCGCGCTGGAACAGCTCGCCCCCGCAGGCGTCGCAGATCCCGTCCCGGGTGGGCGGGTCAAACAGGATGTGCCAGACGCGCTCGCACCGCCGGCAGGTCCGGCGGCCGGACAGCCGGCGGACCACCTCATCCTCGTCCACGACCAGCTCGAGGACGACGGTGAGCCGGGTATCCCAGTCGGTCAGCAGTTTCTTCAGCGTCTCAGCCTGGGGCACGTTCCGGGGAAACCCGTCCAGCAGGAAGCCGGCCTGCGCGTCGTCCTCACCCAGCCGGTCACGGACCATGGCGATGGTGACTTCGTCGGGCACCAGGTCACCACGGTCCATGTACTCCTTGGCCTGGCGGCCGAGGGTCGTCCCGCTGGTGACATTGTGCCGGAAGATGTCACCTGTCGATATCTTCGGGATCGCCAGGTGTGAGGCTATGAATTGGGCCTGTGTCCCCTTGCCCGCTCCGGGGGGCCCAACGAGGACGATGCGCACTATCGGAGGAAACCCTCATAGTTGCGCTGCTGCAACTGGCTCTCGATCTGCTTGACCGTGTCCAGGCCGACACCGACCATGATCAGCAGGCTCGTGCCGCCGAACGGTATCTGGTTGCTCACGTTCATCATCGCGAACGCCACCATCGGGATCAGGCCGATTACCGCGAGGTAGAGCGAGCCCGGCGCGGTGAGACGCGTGAGCACATAATTCAGGTACTCGGCGGTGGGCCGGCCGGGCCGGATACCGGGGATGAAGCCGCCGTACTTCTTCATGTTGTCGGCGACTTCGGTCGGGTTGAACGTGATCGACACGTAGAAGTACGTGAAGCCGACGATCAGCACGAAGAACGCGATCATGTAGAACGCCGAGTTGGTGGAGGCCACGTAACGGTCGATCCACGCCACCCAGCCCTGCGGTTTTGTCTGGCTGCCGAACAGCGACGCCGCCAGCTGCGGGATGTACAGCAGGGACGAGGCGAAGATGACCGGGATGACACCCGCCTGGTTGACCTTCAGCGGTATGTAGGTGGACGTCCCGCCGTACATCCGCCGCCCGACCATCCGTTTGGCGTACTGCACGGGAATCCGCCGCTGCGCCTGCTCCATGAACACGATGAACGCGACGATCGCGACCAGGACGACAACGGTGATGCCGGTGATGAACGCCGACTTGGTGCGGTAGATCTCCAGCAGGCCGCCGGGGATGACCGCGATGATCTGGGTGAAGATGAGGATCGACATACCGTTGCCGACGCCGCGGTCGGTGATCAGCTCACCCATCCACATGATGACGGCGGTGCCGGAGACCATGGTGACGACCATGGTGGCGATCGTGAAGACCGACGAGTTGGGGATCAGGGGGGTGTTGCAGTTCGGGTACAGGCGGCCCGACCGGGCCAGCTCCACGTAGCCGGTGGACTGCAGCACGCCGAGCCCGATGGTCAGGTACCGGGTGTACTGGGTGATCTTCGCCTGCCCGGCCTGGCCCTCCTGCTTCAGGGCCTCGAGCCGCGGGATGACCACGGTGAGCAGCTGGAGGATGATGCTGGCGGTGATGTACGGCATGATGCCGAGCGCGAACACCGACATCCGGAGCAGGGCGTTGCCGCTCAGCAGGTTGATCAGCTGGTAGACGCCCTGCGCGGTGCCGTTGCTGGCCTCGATCCCGGCACAGGTGGTGATGGCCTTCTCAGAGATGCCAGGGGTGGGTACCGCGGCCCCGAACCGGAACAGCGCGATGATGCCGAGCGTGAAGAGCAGCTTCTTGCGCAGGTCTGGCGTCCGGAAGGCCCGGAGGAACGCGGTCAGCATGCGCAGTCCTCGGTTCGATTGATCAATGTCTCCCAGCCGTGCGGCTTCCGTATCCTACCCGGCAGTTCCGGCATTGTCTTCTCCAGAAGGCCGGAGCGCCCGCCGCCGGGCGGGCGCTCCGGAATTACTAAGGCGAAAGGGATAGTCGCTCAGAGTTCCGTGACGGACCCGCCCGCAGCGACGATCTGCTCACGCGCCGACGCGGAGAACGCATGCGCGCTCACCCGCACGGCCACCGAGATCTCGCCGTCGGCGAGCACCTTGACCCGCTCGCCCTTGCGGATGGCGCCCTTGGCCACGAGGTCGTCCGGGGTCACGTCGCCGCCCTGGGGGTACAGCTCCGCGAGGCGGCCCGTGTTCACCACCTGGTAGGTGGTGCCGAAGCCGGCGTTGGAGAAGCCCTTGAGCTTCGGCACGCGCCGGTACAGCGGCATCTGGCCGCCTTCGAAGCCCAGGCGCATCGTGTTCCGCGCCCTGGTGCCCTTAGTGCCGCGTCCCGCGGTCTTGCCCTTGGATGCCTCACCCCGGCCGAGCCGGGTCTTCGCGGTCCGCGCCCCCGGCGCCGGCCGGAGGTGGTGCAGCTTCAGGCCACGGCCGGACGGAGCGGCGGGCTCCTCCGCGGGCTTACTGGTGCTCCGGGGCTTACGGGTGGCCTTCGGAGCGTCCTGCGCCTCGTCCGGCGCCTTTTCTGCCTTGGGTGGCATATCAGTCCACCTCCTCCACGCTTACCAGGTGGCGCACGGCCTGGATCATGCCGCGGAACTCGGGCTTGTCCGGCTTGATGACAACCTGCCCGATCCGCTTCAGGCCGAGCGAGCGCAGCGAGTCACGCTGCGGCCTCGTACCACCGATCTCCGACTTGATCTGGATGATCTTCAACTGTGCCATGGTCCTGCTCCCGCCTAACTGGCCGCCGCGCTCGCGCGGGCCCGGAGCATCGCCGCCGGAGCGACGTCCTCGATGGGCAGGCCGCGCTTGGCCGCGATCTCCTCCGGCCGGCTCAGGCCCTTCAGCGCGGCCACCGTCGCGTGCACGACGTTGATCGGATTGGAGGAACCGAGCGAGCGGGAGAGCACGTCATGGATGCCCGCGCACTCGAGCACGGCGCGCACCGGGCCGCCGGCGATCACGCCGGTTCCCGGGCTGGCCGGCTTCAGCAGCACGACGCCGGCCGCGTCTTCGCCCTGCACCGTGTGCGGGATGGTGCCGGCAATGCGCGGCACGCGGAAGAAGTGCTTCTTGGCCTCCTCGACACCCTTGGCGATCGCCGCGGGCACCTCCTTGGCCTTGCCGTATCCGACGCCGACCATGCCGTTGGCGTCGCCCACCACAACCAGCGCGGTGAAGCTGAACCGGCGGCCGCCCTTGACGACCTTGGCCACCCGGTTGATGGTGACCACGCGCTCGAGGTAGGCCGGCGACTTGTCGGCCCCACCTCCGCGTCGGTCGTCACGGCGTTCACGCCGCTCGCCGCCGGGGCCGCGCCGCGGAGCTCCTGGCATTAGTTTTTCCTCATCTCAGGTATTGCTTGTGCACGAGCAGTATCAGCGGCCATCAGAAATCGAGCCCGCCTTCCCGGGCAGCATCGGCGAGCGCCGCCAGCCGGCCGTGGTAGGCGTAGCCACCCCGGTCGAACACCACGGCGGTGATGCCTGCCTCGGACGCCCGGCGGGCCAGCAGTTCGCCAACCTGACGGGCCTTGGCCTTCTTGTCTCCGTCGCTGCCGCGGATGTCCGCGTCCAGCGAGGACGCGGACGCCAGCGTCCGGCCCGCGGTGTCGTCGACGATCTGCGCGAACATGTGCCGCGAGGAGCGGTTGACGACCAGCCGGGGCCGCTGCGGGCTGCCGCTGACCTTCTTGCGCACCCGCAGGTGCCGCTTGGCCTGCGATGCGGCGCGGGCGCTCAGCCGGCGCCCGCTGCGCGCACGCAACCTGGTCTTCGTGCTAGCCATCGCTACTTCCCAGCCTTCCCGACCTTGCGGCGAATCTGCTCGCCCTGGTACCGCACGCCCTTGCCCTTATACGGGTCGGGCTTACGCAGCTTGTGGATCTTCGCCGCGATCTCGCCTACCTGCTGCTTGTCGATGCCCTCGACCACGAACCGGGTGGGCGCCTCGACGCGGAACGTGATGCCCTCGGGGGGCGCCACGGTCACCGGGTGGCTGTAGCCGAGGGAGAACTCCAGGTTCTGCCCGCGGGCCTGCACCCGGTAGCCGACGCCGACGATCTCCAGCGTCTTGCGGTAGCCGTCGGTGACACCCGTCACCATGTTGGCGATCAGCGTGCGCGACAGGCCGTGTAGCGCCCGGTTCCTGCCCTCGTCGTTGGGCCGCGTGACCCTGACCGTGCCGTCCTCGCGGACGACCGTCAGCGGCTCGGGCACCGAGTACTGCAGCGTTCCCTTGGGCCCCTTGACGGTCACGGCGCGCCCGTCGATGGCGACGTCGACGCCACTGGGCACCGTGATGGGGAGCCGTCCGATCCTTGACATAGCCGCCTCCCCTCCTTACCAGACGTAGGCGAGGACTTCCCCGCCCACGCCGCGCTTATTGGCCTGCTTGTCGGTCATCAGGCCGCCGGACGTCGAGATGATCGCGACACCCAGGCCACCCAGGACCTTCGGCAGGTTGTCCTTCTTCGCGTACACCCGCAAGCCCGGCTTGGACACCCGCTTGATGCCGGCGATCGAGCGCTCGCGCGAGTTGCCGTACTTGAGGCTGACCACGAGCTTCTTGCCCACCTCGGCGCTCTCCACCGACCAGCCGGCGATGTAGCCCTCCTGCTGGAGGATCTCGCAGATGTGGGACTTGATCTTCGAGTACGGCATGGCCGCCGTGTCGTGGTACGCGGCGTTCGCGTTACGCAGACGGGTCAGCATGTCTGCGATCGGGTCGGTCATCGTCATGGCCTGATGGCCCTCCTCACCGTGGTTTCCGTCCCCGCCGGGCTGCCTGCCCGGGCGGTGCGGGACCTTCGGTGTGGTCGGTGGGTACGGGGTGCGCACCCAGGGGTCGGTCTTATTTCTTGTCGATTTTCTTCGCGGTAGCCGCCGAGGCACGGCGGCCATCCGGGTGGATTACCAGCTGGACTTGGTGATGCCCGGCAGCTCACCGCGGTGCGCCATCGAGCGGAAGCAAATGCGGCAGAGCCCGAACTTGCGGTACACGGCCCGCGGCCGCCCGCAGCGCGTGCAGCGCGTGTACGCGCGCACGGCAAACTTCGGCTTCCGGTTGGCCTTGACGACCAGCGCCTTCTTCGCCACTATCAACCCTCCCTGAAGGGGAAACCGAGGCGCCGCAGCAGCGAGCGGCCCTCGTCGTCGTTGGTTGCGGTCGTGACGAAGGTGATGTCCATCCCGCGCTGCCGGTCTACCCGGTCCGGGTCGATCTCGTGGAACATCAGCTGCTCAGTCAGGCCGAACGTGTAGTTGCCGCGGCCGTCGAACTGACGGGGCGACAGGCCGCGGAAGTCACGGATCCGGGGCAGCGCGATCGTCAGCAGCCGGTCGGCGAACTCCCACATCCGGGTGCCGCGCAGCGTCACGTGCGCCCCGATCGGCATGCCCTCGCGCAGCTTGAACTGGGCGATGGACTTCTTCGCCCGGGCCACGGCCGGCTTCTGCCCGGTGATGAGGGAAAGGTCGCGGACCGCGCCCTCGATCAGCTTGGCGTCCCGGGCGGCCTCGCCGACGCCCATGTTGACCACGATCTTGGCCAGCCCGGGCACCTGCATGACGTTGCCGTACCCGAACTCCTCACGGAGCGCGGGCGCGATCTCGCGCAGGTAGCGCTCCTTGAGCCGCGGCACATCCGGCTCGGATGGAGCCGCCGTGGCCGCCTCTCTCGTCGCTGCTGGCATCAGATTTCCTTACCGCTCGGCCGGGCAACCCGGACCTTCTTGCCGTCTTCGTCCGCGATGTAGCCGACCCGGGCCGGCCTCTTCGTCTCCGGGTCGACGATCTGCACGTTGCTCACGTGGATCGGCGCCTCGGTGTGCACGATGCCGCCCTCCTTGGCCCCGCGGATGCCCTGGGTGACCTTGGTGTTCTTCTTCACCATGTTCACGCCCTGGACGAGCACGCGCTGGCGCTCGGGGTAGGCGGCGATGACCGTGCCCTCGCGGCCGCGGTCACGGCCCGCCACGACGATCACGTGATCGCCCTTCTTGATCTTCACTAGAGCACCTCCGGCGCGAGCGAGATGATCCGCATGAACCGCTTCTCGCGCAGCTCGCGGCCGACGGGGCCGAAGATGCGGGTACCGCGCGGATCCCCGCCGTCCCTGATCAGGACCGCGGCGTTCTCATCGAAGCGGATATAGGAGCCGTCACCGCGGCGGCGCTCCTTACGGGTGCGCACCACAACCGCCTTGACGACGTCGCCCTTCTTCACGCCGGCACCGGGAAGCGCGTCCTTCACGGTAGCCACGATGACGTCGCCGATGCCCGCGTATCGCCGGCCGGAGCCGCCGAGCACACGGATGCACAGAATCTCCTTGGCACCCGTGTTGTCGGCGACCTTAAGCCGCGACTCCTGCTGGATCACGTCAACTCCTGCTTCCTCACGCCGGGCATCGTGGCCGGCGAATTCTGCCTGTTGTTACTTGGCCTTCTCGAGGATCTCGGCCACGCGCCACCGCTTGGTGGCCGACATCGGCCGGGTCTCCATCAGCAGCACGCGGTCGCCCACGCCACAGGCGTTGGCCTCATCGTGTGCCTGGTACTTCTTGGTACGGCGGATGACCTTGCCGTACTTGGGGTGCTTGACGCGGTCCTCGACCTCGACCACGACCGTCTTGTCCATCTTGCTGCTGGTGACAAGGCCCTCGCGGGCCTTGCGGTAGCCGCGCTTGCCGGTCGTCCCGGCTGCGGCCGTCGCGTTCTCGCTCACTTGGCGTCCGCCTCCTGGTTCCCGTCCGCGGCGTCCTCAGGCTCGTCCGGAAGCTCCACGACGATGCCCAGTTCCCGCTCCCGCATCACGGTGTAGATGCGGGCGATCTCCTTGCGGACGGCGCGCAGCCGCCCGTGGTTCTCCAGCTGGCCGGTGGCGCCCTGGAAACGGAGGTTGAACAGCTCCTCCTTCGCCTCGGCCAGCTTGCTGCCCAGCTCGTCCTCGCTGGACGTGCGCAGCTCACCCGCGGTCAGGCCGGTTGCCATCACGCCTCACCGCCCTCTCGCGTTACGACCTTGCACTTCATCGGGAGCTTGTGGATCGCCCGGCGAAGCGCCTCCCGGGCGACCGGCTCGGCCACTCCGGACAGCTCGAACATCACCCGGCCCGGCTTGACGTTGACGACCCACCACTCGGGCGAGCCCTTGCCGGACCCCATCCGGGTCTCGGCCGGCTTCTTGGTCAGCGGCCGGTCCGGGAAAATGTTGATCCAGACCTTCCCGCCACGGCGGATGTGCCGCGTCATCGCGATACGGGCCGCCTCGATCTGCCGGTTGGTCACGTACGAATGCTCGAGTGCCTGGATACCGAACTCGCCGAAGGTCACCGCCGTGCCGCCCTTGGCCTTGCCGTGGCGGTCGGGCCGGTGCTGCTTACGGTGCTTGACCCTACGTGGAACGAGCATGTCCTAGCCCTCCGCTCCGGTGGCGCCCGCCGAGCCAGCCGGCGCGGCGGCCGGTGCCTCGGCCGGGGCTGACCCAGGGGCCGCGGGCGCGGGCGAGCCGCCCGGGCCGCGGTCGGGCCGGTCGCCGCGCTCGCGGCGGTCCGGACGACCACCGCCACCGCGCCGCGGTGCGGGGCCTCCCGGCCGGTCACGGCGCGGGCCGCCGGCGCGCAGGGCCGCCTGAGCCGCCTCGCGGGCCGCGCGGGTCGGGGGCGCCTCACCCTTGTAGATCCAGACCTTCACGCCGATGCGGCCGAAGGTCGTGCGCGCCTCGTAGAAGCCGTAGTCGATGTCCGCGCGCAGCGTGTGCAGCGGCACGCGCCCCTCGCGGTAGAACTCCGAGCGCGACATCTCCGCGCCGCCGAGGCGGCCGGAGCACTGCACCCGGATCCCCTTGGCGCCGCCCTTCATCGCGCTCTGCATCGCCTTGCGCATGGCCCGCCGGAAGGAAACCCGGCTGGACAGCTGCTCGGCGACACCCTGCGCGACAAGCTGGGCGTCGATCTCGGGGTTCTTGACCTCAAGGATGTTGAGCTGGATCTGCTTACCGGTCAGCTTCTCCAGATCGGTCCGGATGCGGTCCGCCTCGGCGCCGCGGCGCCCGATGACGATGCCCGGGCGCGCCGTGTGGATGTCCACCCGGACACGGTCCCTGGTCCGCTCGATCTCGACCTTGGAGATGCCGGCCCGCTCCATGCCGCGCTGCAGCATGCGGCGGATCGCCACGTCCTCCTTGACGTACTCCTTGTACAGCTTGCTCGCGTACCAGCGGCTGTTGAAGTCGGTGGTAATGCCAAGCCGGAACCCGTGCGGGTTCACTTTCTGTCCCACTAGCGAGTCCCTCCTTCGGCCTCGTCCGAGACGATCACCGTGATGTGGCTGGTGCGCTTGTTGATCCGGTAGGCACGGCCCTGGGCCCGGGGCCGGAACCGCTTGAGCGTCGGCCCCTCGTCGACCCAGGCCCGGCTCACCACGAGCGCGCCGCGTTCGGACCGCCGGTCACTGCCGCCGGCATTCGCGATCGCGCTCGCCAGAACCTTGCCGACCGGGGCGCTGGCGGACTGCGGCGCGAAGGCGAGCACCGCCTGTGCCTCCTCGGCGGGCATCCCGCGGATCAGGTCCACCACCCGGCGGGCCTTCCGCGGCGTGACGCGCACGTAGCGCGCCTTTGCCCTCGCTTCCATCAGTTTCTCCGTCTCTGCGTCGTCGCGATCTAGCGCCGGCTGCGCCGATCGTCCTTCACGTGGCTGCGGAACGTCCGCGTGGGCGCGAACTCCCCGAGCTTGTGGCCGACCATCGACTCGGTGATGAACACCGGGATGTGCTTGCGGCCATCGTGGACGGCGATCGTATGACCCAGCATGGCCGGGATGATCATCGAGCGCCGGGACCACGTCCGGATGACGTTCTTACTGCCCTTTTCGTTCTGCGTGTCGACCTTCTTCATCAGATGGTCGTCGACGAAGGGGCCCTTCTTAAGGCTACGAGGCATCGCGTGCTGCTCCTACCGCTTCTTCCTGCCGCGGCGGCGGCTGATGAGCCGGTCGCTGGGCTTGTGGGCCTTTCGGGTGCGCCCTTCGGGCTGGCCCCACGGGCTGACTGGGTGGCGGCCGCCGGAGCTCTTGCCCTCGCCGCCGCCAAGCGGGTGGTCAACCGGGTTCATGGCGACGCCGCGCACCGAGGGGCGCTTGCCCTTCCACCGGTTGCGCCCCGCCTTGCCGAGCTTGATGTTGCCCTGCTCGGCGTTGCCGACCTCACCGATCGTGGCGCGGCAGTCCACGTTCACCCGCCGGATCTCACCCGAGGGCATCCGGAGCTGGGCGTAGCCGCCCTCCTTGGCGAGCAGCTGCACGCCGGAGCCGGCCGACCGGGCGATCTTGGCGCCGCCACCGGGCCGGAGCTCGATGGCGTGCACCACGGTGCCGGTCGGGATGTTGCGCAGCGGCAGGCAGTTGCCCGGCTTGATGTCGGCCCCGGCACCGTTCTCCACCCGGTCCCCCTGGGACAGGCCCTGGGGAGCGATGATGTAGCGCTTCTCGCCGTCCAGGTAGTGCAGCAGCGCGATACGGGCGGTCCGGTTGGGGTCGTACTCGATGTGCGCGACCTTGGCCGGCACGCCGTCCTTGTCGTGCCGCCGGAAGTCGATCAGCCGGTAGGCGCGCTTGTGGCCACCACCCTGGTGCCGCGTGGTGATCCGGCCGTGCACGTTCCGGCCACCATGCGAATGCAGCGGGCGCACCAGCGACTTCTCCGGCTCGTCCCTGGTGATCTCGGCGAAGTCGGAGCCGCTGGCACCTCGCCGGCCGGGCGTGGTCGGCTTGTACTTACGGATTGCCATGAGTGCTCAAATCTCCTGTATCGTGCCTGCCGCTAGCTGACCGGGCCGCCGAAGATGTCGATCCGCTCACCCTCGGCCAGGGTGACGATCGCCCGCTTCGTGTCCGGCCGCTTGCCCCAGCCGACCCGGGTACGGCGGCGCTTGCCCCGCCGGTTGACGGTGTTGACCCCGGTCACCTTGACGCCGAAGACTTCCTCGACCGCCAGGCGAACCTCTGTCTTGTTGGCGCCCGGCGCCACGATAAACGTGTACTTGCCCTCATCGAGCAGGCCGTAGCTCTTCTCCGAGATCACCGGGCGCAAGAGGATGTCCCGGGGGTTTTCGGTGCCCTTCACTGGCCTGCCTCCTCGCTGCCCGCACTGCCGCGGCCGACGAACGCCCGCAGCGCCTCGGCGGTGAAGACCACGTGATCGGCGGCCAGCACGTCGTAGGTGTTGAGCTGGGTGTCGGCGAGGACGCGCACGCCCGGCACGTTGCGCAGGCTCTTCGTGGTCAGCTCGTCATCGCGGCGCGCGATGACCAGCACGGCGGTGCCGCGGGCGGAACCCGTGACCGAGGCCAGCACGGCCAGCGCGTCCTTGGTCCGGGGGGCGCTGCCGTCGACGAATCCGCTGACGACCTGCACCCGGCCGTGCCGGGCCCGGTCGGACAAGGCCCCGCGCAGGGCGGCCGCCTTCATCTTCTTGGGCGTCCGCTGCACGTAGGAACGCGGCTGCGGGCCGTGCACGGTGCCGCCGCCCGCGTACTGCGGGGCGCGCAGCGAACCCTGCCGCGCCCGGCCGGTGCCCTTCTGGCGGTACGGCTTCTTGCCGCCGCCGCGGACCATGCCGCGCGTCTTGGTCGCGTGCGTCCCCTGCCGGGCCGCGGCGAGCTGCGCCACCACGACCTGGTGCATCAGCGGGATGTTGACCTTGGCGTCGAAGATCTCGTCGGGCAGCTCGGCGGTGTCGCTCGTGCTGCCGGACGGGCCGACGATGCTGACCGCGGTCATCAGGCCTCCTTCGCGGCGGGCGCCTTGGCGGCGCTGCGGACCAGGACGAGGCCACCCGCGGATCCCGGCACCGCTCCCTTGATCAGGAGCAGCCCGCGGTCCGTGTCGACCGAGTGGACCGTGAGGCTCTGCACGGTGGTCCGGGCGGCGCCCATGCGGCCCGCCATGCGCAGGCCCTTGAAGACCCGGCCGGGGGTGGCACAGCCGCCGATCGAACCCGGCGAGCGGTGCTTGCGCTGGGTGCCGTGCGAGGAGCTGAGGCCCTTGAAGCCGTGCCGCTTCATGACACCGGCCGTGCCCTTGCCCTTGCTGGTGCCGGTGGCGTCAACGAGCTGCCCGGCCTCGAAGACCTCAGCCGTGACCTCCTGGCCGACCTGGTACTCGGACGCGTCGTCCGTGCGCAGCTCGGCGAGGTAACGCCGCGGCGTCACGCCCGCCTGGGCGAAGACGCCCGCGACCGGCTTGGTCACCTTGCGCGGGTCGATCTCGCCGTAGCCGAACTGCACGGCGGCGTAGCCGTCACGGTCCGGCGTGCGCACGGCGGTGACGACGCACGGGCCGGCCCTGACGACGGTGACGGGCGTTACCTGCCCCGTCTCGTCGAAGACCTGGGTCATACCGAGCTTGGTGCCCAGGATGCCTTTCATCTGTGTGGCCATGTCGGTGCGTTCCTCAGAGCTTGATCTCGATGTCGACGCCCGCCGGCAGGTCGAGCCGCATGAGCGAGTCGACCGTCTTGGGCGTCGGATCGATGATGTCGATCAGCCGCTTGTGCGTCCGCATCTCGAAGTGCTCGCGTGAGTCCTTGTACTTATGCGGTGAGCGGATGACGCAGTACACGTTCTTCTCGGTAGGCAGCGGCACAGGGCCCGCGACGCGCGCGCCAGTCCTGGTCACCGTGTCGACGATCTTGCGCGCCGAGCTGTCGATGACCTCGTGGTCATATGCCTTGAGCCGGATGCGGATCTTCTGTCCCGCCATTGGCTTGTTTGTCCTTCGCTTCCGTGGTGCCGATGCCGCTGTGCCTGGCTTGCCTGTACGGCGGCCGGGCCGGGTGGCCCGGCCGCCGTGACAGCCGTTACTTGAGGATCTTCGTGACCCGGCCGGCGCCGACGGTGCGGCCGCCTTCCCGGATCGCGAAGCGCAGTCCTTCCTCCATGGCGATGGGCTGAATCAGCTCAACGTGCATGTCGGTCCGGTCGCCCGGCATCACCATCTCCGTGCCCTCAGGCAGGGTGACGACGCCGGTCACGTCCGTGGTCCGGAAGTAGAACTGCGGGCGGTAGTTGTTGAAGAACGGCGTGTGCCGTCCGCCCTCGTCCTTGGACAGGATGTAGACCTGGCCCTCGAACGAGGTGTGCGGGGTGTTGGTGCCCGGCTTGATCACGACCTGGCCGCGCTCCACGTCCTCGCGCTTGATGCCGCGGAGCAGCAGCCCCACGTTGTCGCCCGCCTGGCCCTCGTCGAGGATCTTGCGGAACATCTCCACGCCGGTGACGGTGGTCGTCTGCGGCTTCTCCTTGATGCCGATGATGTCGACCGTCTCGCTGGTCTTGATGACACCGCGCTCGATCCGGCCGGTCACCACGGTGCCGCGGCCGGTGATGGAGAAGACGTCCTCCACGGGCATCAGGAACGGCTTCTCGATCTCGCGCACCGGCTGCGGGATGCTCTCGTCGCACGCGTCGAGCAGCTCCGCGACCTTCTCGCCCCACTCGGCGTCGCCCTCAAGCGCCTTGAGCGCGGACACCCGGACCACCGGGACGTCGTCGCCGGGGAACTCGTACTCGGTGAGCAGGTCCCGGACCTCGAGCTCGACGAGCTCGAGGATCTCCTCGTCATCGACCATGTCCGCCTTGTTCAGCGCCACGACGATGTACGGCACGCCGACCTGGCGGGCGAGCAGCACGTGCTCGCGCGTCTGCGGCATCGGGCCGTCGGTGGCGGCCACGACGAGGATCGCCCCGTCCATCTGCGCCGCACCCGTGATCATGTTCTTGATGTAGTCAGCGTGACCGGGGCAGTCCACGTGAGCGTAGTGGCGCTTCTCGGTCTGGTACTCGACGTGCGAGATCGAGATCGTGATCCCGCGCTCCTTCTCTTCCTTCGCGTTGTCGATCTGGTCGAACGGCGTGAAGGGATTGAGCTCGGGGTACTTGTCGTGCAGCACCCGGGTGATCGCCGCGGTCAGGGTCGTCTTGCCGTGGTCGATGTGCCCAATGGTGCCGATGTTTACGTGCGGCTTGGTCCGCTCGAACTTGGCCTTCGCCACTGGTGTCTCCTCGTTGCGATCCGCCCCACCGCAGTGGGGCCAGGCGCTTTATCGGGCGCCGTGATTTCCTTACGTTCCTTCTGCCTACTCGCCGCGGGCCTTGGCGATGATTTCCTTGGCTATCGATACGGTGCGGTAACTCTGCATCATTCACACCTATCAAACATTATCTACTTACATCATACATTACATAATCTACATCATTCACCCCTACCTTACATAACTCCTTACATCAACATGCTAACTCTGATCATTCGCCCCGGGCCTTGGCGATGATTTCCTTCGCGATCGATACCGTGCGGTAACTCTGCATCATTCGCCCCGGGCCTTGGCGATGTCTCCTTCGCGATGCTAGGCGGGACCTCGGCATACGAGTCGAACTGCATGCTGTAATCCGCCCGGCCCTGAGTACGGCTGCGCAGGTCCCCCACGTAGCCGAACATCTCCGACAGCGGCACGTGAGCCTTGATGACCCGGCCCGCGGAGCGTTCCTCCATGGCCTGGATCTGGCCTCGCCGGCTGTTGAGATCCCCGATGACGTCACCCATGTAGTCATCGGGAGTCCTGACCTCGACCGCCATGATCGGCTCGAGCAGCACCGGGTTGGCCTGCGCTGACGCCTTCTTGAAGGCCATCGAGCCCGCGATCTTGAAGGCAAGCTCCGAGGAGTCCACCTCGTGGTAGGCACCGTCGGTGAGCGTGACCTTCAGGTCGACCATCGGGTAGCCAGCCAGCACGCCGAACTCGGCTGCCTCCTGGCACCCCGCGTCAACCGAGGGGATGTACTCGCGCGGGATCCGGCCGCCGGTCACCTTGTTCTCGAACTCGTAACCGCCGCCGTCGCCGCCGGTCGGCTCCAGGTTGATGACCACCCGGGCGAACTGGCCGGAACCGCCGGTCTGCTTCTTGTGCGTGTACCCGATCTTCTCGACCTTCTTCCGCACGGTCTCCCGGTAGGCGACCTGCGGACGGCCGATGTTGGCCTCGACCTAGCAATACGGTACTAGTCGAGCACGTACACATAGAAG
>CAVUNW010000073.1:0-68571 GCA_963742865.1 uncultured Actinomycetes bacterium | reverse complement strand
GCTGGCTCCACGACCAAGGGGGCCCACCGGCGCAAATACCCGTAACGCTCCCGGACCACGAGCCGGGTTGATCCAACCGGCCCAGTGCGAAGGACGAAAGCCCAGGTGAAGTCGTAGGGAGCTGGTATCCGGCCCATCGGGATCTCGCCGCGCAAGACCAGCGCACACTGCGGCTCAACGAGCGCCACGGTGAGCGCGACCTCGGGGGCGAGTTTGACCTGGGCGCCGATTTCCACGCGCTGCCATTCGGGGACAATCCGGTCGGCGCTGTGGATGTCGCAGCCGATGAGATTCTCCAGGAAGTCGTAGCTGTAAAAGCCGCCGCGTCCCTGGCCGAGCTGGACGATCCATGGCCAGACACTGCCGGCTGCGGCCCGGATCGTGACCCCTCGGGTCGCCGTCAGGCCAGGGCGGGACACCAGCTCATCACCGGGAAGGGCGAGGCTCACCTCGTCGTCGGTGGCACCCCACCGCAAATACCGCCTCCTGGCGACAGCGGCGACGGCAATGGCCGTTCCAAGGGCAGCGGCTCGGGCCCCGAGCACTCTCCGTTGCCTCATAGAGCCCCTTCCAAACGCGCTCAGCCTACGCCCATGGGGCCGCGACAGCGGGCAGCGCGGGAGAGCGGCTAGGGGGCGATGGCGGCCAGGCGGCGGCGGGCGGTGGCCACGTCGTAGCGGTGGCGGAACATGCCGTCCCACGGATCGGGCGTGGCGGACAGCCGCTCGCCCAGCGTGCGCAGGGTGAACCGGGCCGGAGTCAGGCTCGCGTCCTCGACCTCGGCCCAGTGCAGCGGGGTGGCGACGTGCGCGCCGCGCCGGGCCCGGACGGAGTAGGGCGCCACGACCGTCTGCGCGTAGCTATCGCGCATGACGTCGGCGTAAACGCGGTCACCACGAGCGTCCTTGCGCTGCTCGATCGTGAGCACATCCGGGTGCCGGGCCACGAGCACTTCGGCAGCGTCCCGGGCGAAACCGCGGGCGTCGGCGAAGTCCTGGCGGCGATTCAGCGGCAGGTGCACGTGCAAGCCCTTGCCGCCGGTGGTCTTCACGTAGCAGGTGAGGCCGAGCTCGCCCTCCAGCAGGTCCCGCAGCCAGAGCGCGCAGCGGCGGGCGGCGTCGAAGCCGTCCTCGCCGGGGGGATCGAAGTCCACCACGACCTGGTCCGGGCACTCCAGGCTGTCGACCCGGCTGAGGAAGACGTGGAACTCGATGCACGCCTGGTTGGCCAGGTAGAGCAGGGTGGCGGCCTTGTCGCAGACGACGTGACGCAGCGTGCCGCCCTGTTTCTTCACCTCGACGCTGGTCACCCAGTCCGGGTAGTAGTCGGCCGGGTTCTTCTGGAAAATGCGCTGCCGGGTGATGCCGTCCGGGTACCGCGCCATGGCGATCGGGTGGTCCCGCAGATAGGGCAGCATCCAGCCGGCGACCTGGCCGTAGTACTCAACGAGCTCGCCCTTGGTGATGCCGTCATCGGGAAACAGCACCTTGCTGGTGTTGCTCAGCTTCACGGTGATGCCGGAGACGCGCACGTGGTCGGCGTGCATCTCGATGCTCGTCACGTCGGTACCTCCCGGATTACCTCGGTGGCCGCCTTGTCGCGCCGCAGGCCCTGGAACCGGGGATGGCGGAGCTGCCCGTCCCGGGTCCACTCGGAAAAGCCGATCTGGGCCACCAGGCTGGGCTCGATCCAGTGCACCCCGGACCGGGGCAGGTCTCCCACGTCGAACGGCGCCTTGTCCTGCTCCATGTCCGTCATCTCGCCGTGCAGGCTACGCAGGGTCTTGGTGTCGAAACCGGTCCCCACCTTGCCCGCGTATACCAGCCGGCCGGACGAGTCGTAGTAGCCGAGCAGCAGGGCACCGAACCCGATCCGGGAGCGCTGCGGGTCGGAGAATCCGCCGACGACGAACTCCTGGTTATTCTCGCACTTGAACTTCAGCCAGTCCCGGCTCCGGCCCGGGCGGTACGGGGCATCGGCACGCTTGGCGATGAGCCCCTCCCAGCCCTGGCGGCAGGCCTCCGCGTAGAAGGCCTCGCCGTCGGTGTCCCGGTGCTCGGTGTACCGCAGCGGGTCATCGAACGACAGCAGCCCCGCCAGGATGTCCTTGCGCTCCCGCAGCGGCAGCGGCCGGACGTCGCGGTCGCCGGCGTACAGCACGTCGAAGATGTAGTAGAACACCGGCACCCGCTTGATCAGGTTCGGGTCGGGGCGGACGACGTGAATGCGGGACTGCAGCAGCTCGAAGCTGGTCTCGGCGCCCTGGAAGGCAACGATCTCGCCGTCCACGATGAAGTCCTCCTGGCCCTGGTCACCCTGGCCCTGGTCGCGGAGCGCCGCCGCGATCTCCGGGTAGTTGTTCGCGACCTCTTTCTGGTTGCGCGTCATCAGCCGCAGGCTCGTGCCGCTGCGGAACGACAGGCACCGCTCGCCGTCCAGCTTCCGCTCGAACAGCCACCCGGGGTCGGAGAACCGGTCCTTGGTCAGGGTGGCCAGCTCCGGCTCGAGCCAATCCGGCAGCTCGCCCCGCCCCGCCTTCGCCATCGTGGCCTGCCTCTCTGGCTATGTGCGCCCGGGCCATTGTGGCCGTGCCCTACGGCCGCGTGTCTACTTCACCATCTGGTTTGCCCGGTACCGCGTTGCTCACGTGGCGCACCGGGCCTGGTCCGTCCTCGTCGCCGGTTCTCTCAGCTTGCCCCGGATGCTCCGTCGCCGCGACCTGGACGGCGGGTGCGTCCGGCACGTCACCCTGCGGCCCGGGGCCCGGCATCATGTCGCGCACGGCCTGGCCCGGCCCGGCCTCGTCCGGTTCGTGCTCGGCCGGCTGGGCCGGCTGGACGGCCGGGGCGGACTGCTCGGTTTCGCCCGGTTCGCCCGGCCGGCGCGCGGCGTGCGCCTCGGCGTGCTCCTCGTTGCGGATGACGGCGGACTGACCGCGGTCATCGTGGTGGCTGGCGGGTATCGGTTCGTCCCGCGCCTGGTTCACCCAGGTCCCCATCTCTTCGGGGTCCGGTTCCTCGATCTTGGCCATACCCCCGCCCTACCCGCGACGCGGCCGCACTCACCTGCCGGGCCCTGTGCATCGGGCCGGGCACATCCGGCCGGGCACATCCGGCCGGCAATATCTGCCCGCGGATGTTTATCCCCAGCGTGGCGGGCACGACCACCCTGTCACGCACGTTTTTCAAGCTAGTGGAGACCTTATGGCGATGGCTCTAGCCGCGAACACACCAACCGTGCAACGCGAGGAGCTCAACAATCTCGACGACCACGACCTGCTCCTGATGGTGCGTACGCTGCCGCGCGAGGACGATCTGCGCGCGAGAGCCTGTGAGACCCTGATCGGCCGTTACCAGAAGCTGGTGCGCTCGTGCGTGCGCCAGTACCGGGGCAGCCCCGAATCAGCCGAAGAGCTCATGCAGGTGGGGTACGTCGGCCTGCTCAAGGCCATCAACAACTTCAACCCGGACTTCGGCACGAGCCTGTCGGCCTACGCGCAGCCGTGCGTCAGCGGTGAGATCAAGCGGCACTTCCGCGACAAGCGCTGGCAGGTGCACGTGCGCCGGTCGGCCCAGGAACTCCTGCTGGAGGTGCGGAAGGCCACCGAGGACCTCACGCACACGCTCGGCCGGGCCCCCGACGAAGCGGAACTCGCCTCCCACCTCGGCGTGACCGCCGATGAACTGCAGGAGGCGCGCCGCGCGGACATGGTGTTCCACACCTACTCCCTGGACGCGCCGGTCTTCGACCGGCAGGATCCGGTCCTTCTGGCGGACCTGCTCGGCGAGGACGACCAGCACGTGGAGCAGACGCTCGACATGGAGGCGGTCAGCGCGCACTGGAAGGAACTGCCCGTCCGGGAGCAGCGCATTCTGACCATGCGGTTCTACGGCAACCTGACGCAGGCCGAGATAGGAGAGCGGCTCGGCATCTCCCAGATGCACGTGTCCCGGCTCCTCGCGCGCGCGCTCAGCTACCTCCGTGACCGGCTGCTGGGCCGGAACGAAACCGACGACGCCCTGGACGGCATGCTCTGAGAGAGCGCACGGCATGTACCCGGATTGAACGCGGAAAAGTGCCGGGACCGGGACTCAGCATGTATGCCGGCGCGTATGCGGGCGGTAAAATGGCGACATTCCGGCCTGGCGTCCCCGTGTGCGCGCTTACCCCGCCCGTATTTCGGTACTCTTCCGGCATCTTGGGTACACCTAGCGGCGGCCCACCATGAGCGCGCCAGTGCGGCCAGCGCATTTTCCAGGAAGGGGAAACCCATGAAGAGCGGCATATGCCTGTTCTGGATCGCCGTCGGGGCCATTCTTACTTTTGCTGTGACCGCCAATACATCCGTCTTCAACCTGCACGTGGCCGGCTTCGTCATTATGGTGATCGGCATCATCGGGCTGGTGACACCGAAGCGCGGGCTCCAGCGGCTGGGGCGGCGCGTGTATGTGAAGCGGACCCGGCAGGGCCCGGTCAGCCGGGTCGAGGAAACCTCCTACCCGCCCTACGTGCTGCGCAACCCGGGCACGGCCAACGCCCAGGCCGACATCCCGGACCGGCCGAGCCTGGAGCCGGACCCGGAGGTGGCGCGGTGGCAGGACCCGGCCGAGACGCCGGAGGAAGAGATGGCCACCGAGCGGGTGACCAGTCATGGTGCGGACCGCTACGACGACCTGGCACCGAAGCCGGGAAAGGCGGAGCGGGTCCCCAGCGACACCGAGGTCATCGAGGACGTCTACGAGGAACCGCCGGCGTAGCCGCACGCTGGCCGCACGGCCCGCCGCCGCAGCGGGGCCCAGACCGATGATGCCGAACGATAATGCCGAACGGGTGGCACCAGGAGCGCTCCTGGTGCCACCCGTTCTGCTGTGGAAGGCGATCAGCTATCCCGGCGGGTCCGTCACCCGCAGCGCGAGCACGGTGAGGTCGTCCCGCATCTCGCCCGCCGAGAAGGCCTCGGCTCGCGCCTGGACCCCGGCCACGACCTCGGCGGCGGACCGGCCCGCCAGCGTGACCAGCTCGTCGGGCAGCCGTTCCTCGAAGTACCGCATCTCCGGGCTGCGCGTCTCCGTGAGCCCGTCGGTGTAGAAGAACAGCAGGTCACCCTGGCGCAGCTCGACCTCTTCGAGCCCGGGCTGAGCCACCGGGAACAGGCCGAGCGGGAGGCCACCGCCGCCGAGCATCTCGACCCGGCCGTCGGACCGGATGACCGCCGGGCCCGGGTGACCGGCCGTCCCCAGTGACACGCGCAGCGAGCTGCCGCGCCAGGCCATGTGGGCGGTCTTCGCGGTGACGAACTGCCCGCTGGACTGCTCCGACGCCAGGACGTCGTTGGCCTTGGTCAGGACGCTGACCGGATCGGCCTCCCAGTGCGCGATGACCCGGATCGCGTAGCGGGCCGCGGCCGTGAGCGCGGCCGCCTCCTGGCCCTTGCCGGCCACGTCCCCGATCGCGAGGCCCCAGCCGCCCGGGATCGGATACACATCGTAGAAGTCGCCGCCGACGTCCAGGCCCTCGGTGGCGCCCATGTACGCGGCCGCCAGCTCGATCCCGGGCACGTCCGGCAGCACCCGTGGCAGCAGGCTCGCCTGCAGCGCCTCGGCGACCTCGGAACGCCTGCGGAACAGCCGGTCGACGCGGATGGCCACGGCCAGCTGGGCACCCAGCTCCTCGGCCAGGGCGAGGTCGGCGATCTGGAACGGTCCCTCGGTGGCCTGGCGGCACAGCGTAATGACCCCGTAGGCATGATCGGCGGCCGCGATCGGCACGCTCAGCACGGAGGTCGCGCCCAGCTTCAGCAGCAGCGGCACGCCGTCCGGCGCGGTGCCCAGCATCCCGGTGTCGCCGGAACGCGCCTGCAGCACGGACTTCCCGGACTCGTGCACCTGCCACGGCAGGGAGTCTGGCTCCGGGTCGGCGTCGCGGGCGGCCCGCGCGACCGACTCCAGTTCGCCGCCGGATGGGCCGACCGCGAACTGGCGCCGCAGCCGGCGCCCTCGCACGACGTCGACGACCACCCAGGACGCGAACTCGCCGGCCAGCAGGCGCGCGCAGCGCTGCAGGGTCAGCGATTCGCTGAACGTGCTGTTCTCCAGGAGCAGCCGGGTCACCGCGGTCAGCAGGTCCATCCGCCGCGTCATGGTCTGCACGGCACGGGCATTGGCGGGTTCACGGGGTTCGCGCCCGCGCGCGGTCCGGGGCGGGGCGGGCTTCGCCGCGCGAGGAGGCGCAGGCTTCGCGGCCCGGGCCGCAGCCGTCTCGGGGGCCGGCGCCCCGCCGGCGCTGGCCGCGATCAGCAGCACGCCAGCTTCTTCGGGGAGGCTGATCGGCTCGACCGTCAGGCGGACGTGGACCACGCCGTCGTCGCTCAGCAGCGCGCATTCGGTTTGCCGGGCCTGACTGGTCCGCGCCGCGGCGGCTAGGTAGGTCTGGACGGCTGCGCGCGACGGAAGGTCCACGAAGAGCGTGAACGGCTTTCCGGCCGCGTAGGCGGGACGTGATCCGATGAGATCGCTGGCGCGGTTGTTGACCCGCCGCACCGTGCCGTCGCGCTCGAGCAGGAACAGCGGCACGGGCGCTTCCTGGAAGACGGCGCGCAGCATTCGCCGCTCGGCCCGCACCGGCTCGGCGGGCGTTTCCGCGCGCCGGGCGGCCGCCTGGACCTGCCGCTGGGCGAGCGCGTCAATGGCTCCGTCGAGTTCCGCGAAGGCCGCGTCCAGCAGGGGCTTCAGCTGGGCGCCGGGCAGGCCGGCCGCCTGCTGCAGGGCGTCGCGGCGCGCGGCGAGCTCCGCCAGATCGGCTTCGGGCGGCACGGTGTTTTCTGATGACGCTGTGTTCTTTGGCGAGGCTGTGTTTTCCGGAGGCACCGGGTTTCCGGGAGACGCCGGGGTTTTGGGCGGCACCGGGGTTTTGGTCGGTGGCGCCGGCTGGCTCGCGGTGGCGGCGGTGCGCCGGCGCGCGGACGGCCGGGGACGCGCCGAGCCGTTCGTCATACCGGGTCCTCCTCCGCACCGCGTTTCCTTCAGTGTGACTGGTCACCAGGGCACGGGCCAGCCGCCGCGGTCGTGCATGCCTACTCGCTGGGGCGTGCCGCACTGATGTCAGCGAGAGCGGAGTCTTCGTCCTGCTCGACGGCCAGGTCCCCGATCGACACCATACCGACGATCCGGCCCTGGTCCATGACCGGCAGCCGCCGGACGGCGTTGGCCTGCATCACCCGGAGGGCCTCCGCGGCGTCGTCGGCGGCCTCGACCGCGACCAGATGCGAAGTGCACACGATGCCGATCGGCGAGCTGGGGTCCGCCGATTCCGCCAGCGCGCGCACCACGATGTCGCGGTCGGTGACAAGCCCGCAGAGCTTGTCACCGTCCACCACGAGAACCGAGCCCACGGCATTGTCGCGCATGGCCCGGGCCGTGTCGGCGATGGACTGATCCCGCTGCAGGACGATCGGCTCCGCCGTCATGACGTCCCGTACCGTGGCCATTGCTGCCTCCCTGTGGTCGTGCTTGCCGCAAGCCTGTGCCTGCGGCAAACCTGTGGTCGTGCCCGCTGCAAACCCGTGGTGGTGGCCCGCCGCAAACCCCGGCCACAGCGGCGTCGGCGCCGTTTGCCGATGGTGAGACCGGGGTACCGCTGTGAGGGTCAGGGGGCCGCATGCCGAGGGTAAGGCGTGCAACGATAAATCAAGCCAAGCGCGGCTAGCGAGCTAGGCAGGTGTCATATGACAAGGCCGATCATGCCCGACGATGCGCCATCGTCCCGTCCGGTCGTGGACGCCCGCACGCTGTGGGCGGGCGGGGTCGCGACCGCGATCGTCGCGGCGCTCGTCGCGCTCGTCGGCGTGGTGGTGTGCCGGTGGCTGTTCAACATCGCGCTGCTCTCGCCCAAGAGCCAGGGCACGTACGGGGACGCGCACACCACCACCGTGGTGCTGGTCTCGGCCGCGGCGGCGCTGCTCGCGACGGCCCTGCTGCACCTGCTGCTGGCGGCCACGCCGCGGCCGCTTGCGTTCTTCGACTGGATCGTCGGCCTGGTCACGCTGCTGCTGGCGCTGTTCCCGTTCAGCACGTCCGCGCCACTGTCGCAGAAGATCGCCACCGCCGTGGTGGCCCTGGTGATTGGTTTTGCGATCGGCTCGCTGCTCAATGCGGTCGGCGCGCGTTCACTGCGGCGGCGGCAGCCGCCCCCCGGCGGCCCGGGCTACGACGACCGGTACGGCACCGAGCCCTACGGGCAGTGGGGCCCGTCCGGGCGGACCCGCGGCCCGGCGAACTGACGCGTGGGAGCCCGGCCCTTCGGTGACGTCCCGGTCCTTCGGTGACGAGGGGCCCCAGTACGTCCGTTAAGAGGAAATTTGCCGCCCTCAGACGCCGGGCTCCTCTTCAAGATCGGCCAGTCCCAGCGCCTCCAGCAGCTCATGGGTGCTGGAGTAACGCTCGCGCTCGGGCAGCCCCTCTCGGACGAAGGCGATCAGGGCCGGCGTGGCGTCCTTGTCGTCCAGGATGGCCAGCAGGTCCTCCCGGTCGACGGGGAACTCGTCGCGGGTGAGCAGCCGCGCCAGCTCACTGCGCAGCTCAATGGCGTCCTCATCGGACAGCGCATCTTCCCCCTCGAACAGCTCCCGCGGATCGTCGACGGGCTCGGCCTCGCGCCACTCCTCGGTGTGGTCCGGCTTCGGTGCGCCGCGCACCATGGCCTCGGTCTCGTGCTGGAGTTCCTCGTCATGCAGTGGCCCGTGCTTGGTGCTTCCGCGCTCCATCACGCCTCCCAGCGTCGTCGGTGCCTGCGTCAGCGGTCGCGCAGCCGCGGCAGTACCTGTTCAGCCTAAACTCGAAGAACCCCTCGGTCGCGCCGCCCACCTGTGCGATGTGCACCTCGTCGAAGCCCGCGCCGGGGAAGGCGCCGATGCCGGCCACGTGGCTGGGGGAAAACCAGAATTTTCCCGCGCGCCGGCCGGGGTTCATGACCGCAGGTCAGCGGCATCAGGCCCGGGGTCCCGCAACTTCGGGACCTTCGCCTCTAGCGGGCTTCTGGCGCATTACTTGTTTGCCGCACGGCAATAGTGGATACACTCAGATCTAGCGGTGCCTACGACGCAGGCACGCACGCGCCGTCCGGCGCACTCGCACTGTGTGCGACGTGCAGGGGGCTGGCGTCGGCACCGCCGATTCCGCTCTGCTCCCCCGCGCTTCGTGGTTATGCACTTTTCTGCGAGTCGCTGTGACCGCGCACGTCGCTGAGTCACATCTGCCGCGAGGAGCCGAACCCATGAAGATCGCCCTAGTAGCTGAAGAAGCCTCCGCTCTCACCCATCCCGTGGGCAGCGCGCCGGCCAGCCAGGAAACCCGCGCCGCCGCGCTGGCCGAGGAACTGGTCAGGCAGGCTCACGAGGTCACCATTTACGCGCGCAAGGACGCGCCCGGCCTGCCCGACGAGGACAAGCTGGACAGCGGCGTGCGCGTCGAGTACATCACGGCCGGCCCGGCTGAGCCGCTGGCCGACGAGGCCGTGCTGCCGCACATCCAGGCCTTCGCGGCCGGCCTGGCCGAGGCCTGGCACCGGCATCAGCCCGATGTCGTGCACGCGATCGGCTGGACCGGCGGCCTGGCCGCCCTGGCCGGCACACGCGACCGGAGCTTCCCGGTGGTGCAGACGTTCCACTCACTCCGCATCGCCGAGCGCCGTCACCACATCGGCCGCGACGGGGCCGCGTGGCCGCCGGCGCCACCCCCGAGGCCGAGACCGGCTCGCGGCACCGGCTCGAGCGGGCCGTCGCGTGCAGCGCGGACGCCGTGATCGCGACCAGCTCGGATGAGCTGCACGACCTGACCAGCCTGGGCGTCCCGCGCACGTCGGTCAGCGTGGTTCCGTTCGGCGTGGACCCGGAGCGGTTCACCGCCGAGGGCCCGGTCGCGCCGCGCGGCGAGCGGCCGCGGCTGATCGCCGTGGCCACGCACCTGCGGCGGGACGGCCTGGAGACGGCCGTGCGCGCACTGGCCGACATCCCCGACGCCGAACTGCTCATCGTCGGCGGCCCGGCGCGGCCGATGCTGCGCCGGGACGAGACCTGCTGCGACCTGGCCCGGCTGGCCGGGAGCCTCGGCGTCTCGGACCGGGTCAAGTTCGCCGGCCAGGTCAGCCAGGACGACATGCCCGCGCTGCTGCGCTCCGCCGACCTGATGGTCGACGTCTCGTGGTACGAGCCGTTCGGCATGGCCTGCCTGGAGGCGATGGCCTGCGGCACGCCGGTGATCGCCTCGGCGGTCGGCGGCCACCACGACACCGTGGTCGACGGGACGACCGGCGTGCTCGTGGCGCCGGGCCAGCCGGCCGCGCTCGCCCGCCGGATTCCGCCGCCTGCTGGCCAGCCCGATGCAGCTGGAGGGGTACGGGATCGCCGCCGCCGACCGGGCCCGGTCGCGGTACTCCCTGGACCGCGTGGCCCGCGAGACCGTCGCCGTCTACGAGCACGCGCGGCGGCCGGCCGTCAGCATCGCGGCCGTGGAGGAGCTGCCCGCGGGCGAGGACCTGGCGGCGATCGAGGACATCGACCAGTCGGCGGCGTGACGCTGGGCTAACTGCTCACACATGTTCCGGCCGGGTGCCCGCTCAGGGGGGTGCCCGGCCGGCGCCTTGTACGCGCCGGCCGATGAGACGGCGGCCAGCTACGCGGCAGCCAGCTACGGCGGCGGATAGGCAGTGGTCAGTTACGCGGCGGCGGACTCGCTGGCGAGCTTGGCCCGGAGGGTACGGCGCGCGCGGTGCAGCCGCGACATCACCGTCCCGATCGGGGTCCCCATCATCTCGGCGGTCTCGTGATAGGTGTAGCCCTCCACGTCGGCCAGATACACGACGGTGCGGAAGTCCTCCGGCAGTTCCTGCAGCGCCTGGCGGATCTGCTCAGTCGGCATCCGGTCCAGCGCCTCCGCCTCGGCGGAGCGCGCTCCGGTCCCCGACGGCCAGACCCGCAGCGACATGCGGTCCACCAGGTCGTCCTGCATGAGCACGGGCACGCGCTCGCGGCGCCGGTAGCTGCTGATGAAGGTGTTGGTCATGATCCGGTATAGCCAGGCCCGGAGGTTCGTGCCCGGCTCAAAGTTGCGGTAGGCCGCCCACGCCTTGATCATCGTCTCCTGGACCAGATCCTCGGCGTCCTCACGCGCCCGGGTCATCCGCACCGCCACCGGGTACAGCTGGTCACGGTAGGGAACGGCCTCGGTCTCGAACCGGGCCGCGAGGTCAGGGGGCATCGGCGCCGATCGCGTCATGGCAGCCCTCCCGGATCGTGTGGCGTGGTCACGTGCACACGAAGCTAAGTGCCCGGAAATCGGCCGATCTACCGTCTTTGGTCCTGCGGAGCGGCCCCGTTAGCCCTGCGGAGCGGCTCTGCTAGCCCTGCGGGACGGCTCCGTGGCTCGCCACGACCTGCTTGGCCACGTCCGTGACCTTCACGTGCTGGGTCTGCGAGACGCGCCGCATGCGCTGCAGGGCCTCGGCGGCGGAGCAGCCGAGAGCGTGCATGAGAATCCCCTTGGCCTGGTCCACCACGGCCCGGCTCTCGACCGCGTTCCGCAGCTGAACGGCCTCCCGCTGGGCGTCGCCGTAGGCCGACGCGTTGGCCAGCACGGCGCCGCCGAACGCGGCCAGCGTCCCGGCGAACGGGACCTGCTCGCTGTCGATCGCATCCGGGCGCACGCTGACCACGACGAGGACGACGGTCAGCGGCGGGAACTCGTGCACCAGGACCGCGGTGGAGCGCACACCGCGGCACAGCGCCTCGCTCATATAGTCCGGCCACCGCGTATCCCGGAGCGTGTCCCGGATGGTGACCGGCTGGCCGTCGCGCATCGCCTGGATGGCCGGCCCCTCCCCCGCCTTGAGCTGGAGCTCCGCCAGCTCGGCCAGGTCCGGATGGGTGGACGTCAGCCCGACCATCTCGCCGTCACGCCACAGGATGGCGGTGGCCCCGCAGCATCCGGCGACCTCACGCACCGCCAGCTCGGCCAGCCGGTTCAGCGATCTCATCTGCCCCGAGTTGCCGACGCTCAGCAGGTCGGCCGCATCCCGGGCGAGATCTTCGATGAGCACGTGACCTCCGCCAGTCAGGCGAACGGGGTTTCCGGGGACGTGATTCCATTCAAGCACGACCGGGCCACGTTTGCCACTCGACAAGTGTTCCCGGAACACTGTTCAGTCTTTACCGTTCCTGTAACACAGTTCAGCCTTCGATGGCGAGGCCACCGGAGGCGTGCCGGCCGGGAAAGGGGGAACGGATGGAGGTCCGCGTGCTGGGCAGCGGCGGCCCGCGCGGCTGGCCCGAGCCAGGGTGCCGGTGCGCCTCGTGCCAGCGGGCCCGCTCGGCCGGCCCCGGGCGCGCCCCGTTCCGCGTCGTGGTGGACGGCGTGCTGCGGCTGGAAGACCCGCACCCGGAGTGTCCGGAAGGCGCCGAGCGCGACTGTGACGGATACCTGGTGGCGCGGCTCACCGGCGGGTGGGACGTGACGGCGCCGGACGGCGGACGGCTGCTGTGCGCCAACGGGCGGGGGACCGCACTGGCCGTGCCACCGGGAACCCCGCGGTACGACGTGGCGCTGCTGGACCTGCTCGGTGACCCGGCGCAGCTCGGGTGGCTCCGCCGCCAGGGCGCGGTGGCGGCCGGGACGGTGGCGGCGGTGGCGTTCGCCGACCATCGCGTGGTCTCGGAGCGGGAACTCCGGCGGCGCGGGCACATCTGGCGGGCGGCGGTCCCGCGCGACGGTGACATCTTCCGCGGCCCGGCGCCGGTCTCGGTGCCGGGGGCCGCGCGGGGGGCGGATGTGACGACAAGGGCGGGTGTGACGGCAGGCCAGTGTGCGCGATCCTGAGGCGCTGGCGGCGGGTGGGCGCCCGGTCCCGTACCGGGTGCTCGTACTCGGCGGAGCCCGGTCCGGGAAGTCCGCGGAGGCGGAGATGCGTGTCGCGGCCGAGCCCGCGGTGACGTACGTCGCCACCGCACCCCCGGCGCTCCCGGGCGAGGACGCGGAATGGGCCGCGAGGATCGCCGCGCACCGGGCCCGGCGGCCATCGTGGTGGCACACGCTGGAGACCACCGACCTGCCAGGCGCCCTCCGGCAGGCGCGCGGCACCGTCCTGGTGGACAGCATTACCGCCTGGCTGGCCGCCGTGATGGATGAGTGCGGCGCCTGGGATGGCGCAACCGGACCGGACTCCCGGCTGGGCCGGCGGATCGCCGAGCTGATCGGGGTATGGCGGCAGGTGAGCGCGTACGTGGTCGCGGTCAGCGACGAGACAGGCCTCGGCATCGTCCCCGGGACACCGGCCGGGCGGCTGTTCCGCGACGAACTGGGGCGGCTGAACCAGGCCATGGCCGCCGAGTCCGAGGAGCTGGCCGTCGTCGTCGCCGGGCAGCCCATGATCGCCGGCGGCGCCGATTTTTCTTGCGGGTGAGCAGGGCGCCCCTTACGCTGCGATAACGATACAGACGTCCCAACGTAGCCCCGGCTGGCACGTTATAGATGCGACAGTTACCTTTAAGAGAAGATGGGGTTTGCGGGGAATCCGGGCGACCGCCAGAAGCTCGCGAGGTGGCCGCTGAAATACGTTATGTTCTTGCCCGCTGCCCCACAACGGACAGGTGAATCGGAGGCAGAGGGGCCATGTGCTTCCGGGACGAGGTGAGAACGCCATGACGCGCGTTGTTGTCGTCGGGGATCTTATGACAGACGCCGTTGCGCACGCGCTTTACCCCCTGGCCCGTGGCAGCGACACCGCCGCGACGGTATCCATGCACGGCGGCGGGTCCGGCGCGAACGTCGCGGCCTGGCTGGCCGTGGACGGCATCGACGTCGCGTTCGTGGGGCGGCGCGGGGCGGACATCGCCGGCCGGAACCGCGACATGGAACTGATGGGCTACGGCGTCGACGCACGGCTGGTCATGGACCCCGAGCGGCCCACCGGCACGTGTGTGGTAATGATCACACACCGGGGCGAGCATACGATGCTGTCGGATCCGGGTGCCAACGCCGCCCTCTCCCCCGACGACCTGCCGCATGACCTGTTCGCGGCCGGCAACCACATACACGTGTCGGGGTACACGCTGCTGAGTGAGGGTGCGCGGCCGGCGGGGCTGGCCGCCATCCAGTACAGCGTGCGGGCCGGCATGACGGTGTCGGTCGACGCGGCCTCGCCCGCGCCGCTGGAGCGGGTCGGCGCCGAGCCGTTCCTCGAGCTCACCAACGGCGCCACGCTGCTGTTCGTGAACGAGGCCGAGGGGCACGTGCTCACCGGCCGGGAGGACCCCGAGCAGATGGCCCGCGTGCTCACCGCCTGGTATCCGCAGGTGGTCGTGAAGATGGGTGCCGACGGCGCGATGTTCTACGCCAACGGCCGCCCGCCGGTCCACGTGCCCGCCCCGCCCATCGACCGGATCGTCGACGGAACGGGCGCGGGTGACGCGTTCTGCGGCGGGTTCCTCGGGCCCTGGCTGGACAAGAAGCCACCGGGTGAGGCGCTGGCCAGTGGCTGCCGCCTGGCCGCGCATGCGATGAGCCTGATCGGCGCCCGGCCGGTTCTATAGGTTGAGCGCTTATCTACGAGGGCTGTTCTCGCTGGAGGGCAGGGTGGCCCTCGTGACCGGGGGGAGTTCGGGGATTGGGCGGGGGATGGCGACCGCCTTGGCCAGGGCTGGGGCTCGGGTTGTGCTCGTGGCGCGGGGCGAGCAGGCGCTGAAGGAGACGGCCGAGGGGCTGCGCGCTCAGGGGTGCGAGGCGGCTTGGGTGAGCGCGGACCTGGGGGACCGGGAGGGCGTCGCACGCGCGGCGGACCCGGCGGTACGTCCATTCGGGGACATTGACATTCTCGTCAACTGCGCCGGGCTGAACCTGCGGCCACCACTCGGGGAGCTGACCACGGCTGGGTGGGACCAGCTCATCGCCGTGAACCTGACCGCGCCGTTCCTGCTCGGTCAGCGGTTCGGGCCCAGGATGGCGGCGCGCGGGTGGGGGCGGATCATCAACGTGACCTCGCAGCAGGCGCAGCGCGCCTTCGGGGACAGCGGCGGGTACGGCGCCGCCAAGGGCGGGCTCGCGGCGCTAACCCGGTCCCAGTCCGAGGCGTGGGCGCGGCACGGGGTGCGCTGTAACGCGGTCTGCCCGGGGTTCGTGGCCACGCCGCTGACCGCGCCGGTGGCCAGCGACCCGGAACGGTCCGCCGCGCTGGCTGCGCGCACGATGGTCGGCCGCAACGGCGAGCCCGGTGACTTCGAGGGCGCCGCCGTCTTCCTGGCGGGCCCGGCCAGTGCCTACGTCACCGGGCAGACGCTGTACGTCGACGGCGGCTTCTCCGCCACCTGACCGGGCGTTCCGCCACGAAACGCCGTAGGAAGTGGACGTTTCGGGTCTGGACGGACGGCACAATGGCGGCATGGCCCGACGCACCGCACCGCCGCCCCCGCCGCAGGATTTTGAAGAGAACATCGTCGATATCGACGTCGCCGAGGAAATGCGGGGCAGTTTCCTCGAGTACGCCTACTCGGTCATCTACCAGCGTGCCCTGCCGGACGCCCGGGACGGGCTCAAGCCGGTACAGCGCCGGATCCTGTACCAGATGAACGAGATGGGGCTGCGGCCCGACCGCGGGCACGTGAAGTGCGCGCGCGTCGTCGGCGAGGTCATGGGCCGGCTGCACCCGCACGGCGACTCCGCGATCTACGACGCCCTGGTGCGGCTGGGCCAGCCGTGGGTGATGCGGCTGCCGCTGGTGGACCCGCACGGCAACTTCGGCTCGCTCGGCGGCGAGGACCCGGCCGCGGCGATGCGGTACACCGAGGCCCGGCTGACCGCCGCGGCGATGGAGATGGTCGCCTCGATCGACGAGGACACCGTCGACTTCCAGCCGAACTACGACGGACAGGAGGATGAGCCGTCGGTCCTGCCCGCCGCGCTGCCCAACCTGCTCGTCAACGGGGCATCCGGCATCGCGGTGGGCATGGCGACCAACATGGCGCCGCACAACCTCGGCGAGGTCATCGCCGCGGCCCGGCACCTGATCAGGCATCCGGACGCGACCCTCGAGACACTGATGCGGTACGTGCCCGGGCCCGACCTGCCGACCGGCGGGAAGATCGTCGGCCTGGAGGGTATCCGGGAGGCGTACGAGACCGGCCGGGGTGTCTTCCGCACCCGGGCTGCCTGCCGGATCGAGCAGATCACCCCGCGGCGGACCGGCATCGTGGTCACCGAACTGCCGTACGGCGTCGGCCCGGAGAAGGTCATCGCGCGGATCAAGGACCTGGTGCAGTCCAAGAAGCTCACCGGAATCACCGACGTGAAGGACCTCACCGACCGGCACCGCGGCCTGCAGCTGGTCATCGAGATCCGCAGCGGCTTCCACCCCGAGGCGGTGCTGACCGAGCTGTACCGGCTGACGGCGATGGAAGAAACGTTCGGCATCAACAACGTCGCGCTGGTGGACGGACAGCCGCGGGTGCTGGGCCTTCGCGAACTGCTCAGCATCTACGTCGATCACCGCATCGAGGTGGTCCGGCGGCGCAGCGAGTTCCGGCGGCGCAAGCGCGAGGACCGGCTGCACCTGGTCGACGGGCTGATGATCGCGCTGCTCGACATCGACGAGGTCATCGGGGTCATCCGGTCCAGCGACGATTCCGCGGCCGCCAAGCAGCGGCTGATGGCGGTGTTCGACCTGTCCGACATCCAGGCGCAGTACATCCTGGACACGCCGCTGCGCCGGCTGACCCGCTTCGACCGGCTCGAGCTGGAGCGGGAGCGGGACACGCTGCGGCGCGAGATCGCCGAGCTGACCGAGATCCTCTCCTCGGAAGACCGGCTGCGCTCGGTCGTCTCGGCGGAACTGGCTGACATCGCCAAGCGGTTCGGCACGCCGCGCCGCACGATCCTGCTGGAAGGCAACGGCGCGGCGCTGACGGCGGCGGTGCCCCTGGAGGTAGCGGACGACCCGTGCACGGTGCTGCTGTCTTCCACCGGCCTGCTGGCCCGCACCGCGCCCGGATCCGCGGCCGGCGCTGCGGACGGGCCCGCGGGGCCCGCAGGGCCCGCGGGCAGGGAGGCCTCCGACGACGATGATGGCCCGCAGGGACGGGCGGCGCACGACGTGATCGTGTCCACTGCGCCCGCCACGGTCCGCGGGACGGTGGGGGCGGTGACGTCGGCGGGGCGGATGATCAAGCTCAGCGTGCTGGAGTTCCCCGCGCTGCCGCCGAGCGCGCAGTTCCCCGGGCTGTCGGGCGGCACCCCGGTCGGGGAGTTCGTCTCGCTGGAGCCCGGCGAGACGGTCGTGGGGCTCGCGTCGCTGGACACACCACTGGCCGGACTGGCGCTCGGCACCGCCTCGGGTGTGGTCAAGCGCGTCCTGCCGGACTATCCGCAGGCCCGGGACGAGTTCGAGGTCATCGGGCTGAAGGAGGGCGACCAGGTCATCGGGGCGGTCCAGCTCGCCAGCGAGGAGCAGGACCTGGTTCTTCGTCAGCAGCGACGCCCAGTTGCTGCGCTTCCCGGCCTCGGCGGTCCGGCCGCAGGGCCGTTCGGCCGGGGGGATGGCCGGGATCCGGCTGTCACCGCGCGCTTCGGTCATCTGGTTCGGGGCGGTTGAGGCGGAGGGGTCTGCTGGGGGTGCTGGGAGCTCTGGGGGTGCTGGGAGGGCTGGGTCTGCTGGGGGTAGCGGGGCGGTGCTGGTCACCGTGGCCGGGAGTGCGGGGGCCCTGCCGGGGACGGCCGCCGGAAGCGTGAAGGTCAGCCCGTACGCGGAATTCCCGGCCAAGGGCCGGGCGACCGGGGGCGTCCGGTGCCACCGGTTCCTCAAGGGCGAGGACGCGCTGATCCTGGCCTGGGCCGGCCCTTCGCGCGCGCTCGGGGCAACCGAGGCGGGCGGGCCCGTGGATCTGCCCGGGCCGTTCGGCCGGCGGGACGGCTCCGGGGTTGGGCTGAGCCAGCCCCTGGCCTCGGTAGGCGGCCGCGCCGACCTCCGCGCGCTCGCCACCTCAGGCGCCTCATCCGCCTCAGCCAACGGCGCGGGCACTCCGCCCGCCTAGCCTGTCCTGGCATGTGGGCATGATCGGCGGGCGGGAGGCGGGCTGCGGCGCCGGGGCCAGCCGAGGGCCCAGAGGCCGCGGCGGGTCATGCGAGGCGGCGCTCGGTGGCCCAGCGGGTGAGCTGGTGACGGGTCGAGAGCTGCAGCTTGCGCAGGACGGAGGAGACGTGATGCTCCACGGTCTTGACGGAGATGTACAGCTCCCGGGCGATCTCCTTGTACGTGTAGCCCCGCGCGATCAGCCGGAGGACTTCATGCTCACGCGGCGTGAGCTGGTCGAGCTCCGGGTCGAAGGACGGCCGGTCCGCACCGGCGGTGGGCAGCGCGGCGAAGGCGTCCAGGACGAACCCGGCCAGCATCGGGGAGAAGACCGTGTCGCCGGCCGCGACCCGGCGAATCGCTTTCACCAGCTCGGCGGTGGAAATCGTCTTGGTCACGTAGCCGCGCGCGCCCGCGCGGATGACGGCGATGACGTCCTCGGGGGCGTCCGATGCGGACAGGGCGAGGAAGCGAACCTCGGGGTGGGCGGCCTTCACCGAGCTGACCACGGCCTGCCCGCCGCCGCTGGGCAGGTGCACGTCGAGCAGGACGACGTCCGGCAGGCACGCGGTGATCTGGGCGATCGCGGGCCCACATCGTCCGCCTCCCCCACGACGTTGACCTGCTCGCCGAGCTCGGACCGGACTCCCGCGCGGAACAGGCCATGATCGTCGACGATGAACACGCGCGGGCCAGAACCGGCCTGGCCCGGCAGGCCGGGCGCGGTCACGTCCGGCTCGGCTGACGCGGGCCGGCCACGCGTGGCATGCGCAACGAGATCTCCGTGCCGTCCCCGAGGACGCTGCGGATCGTCGCGGAGCCGCCCCGCCGGGCCATCCTGGCCTGGACGGACTCGGCCAGCCCCTTCCGGTCGCTGGGCACCGCCTCCGGATCGAAGCCACAGCCCCGGTCCCGGACGAAGACCGAAACCTCGGCCGGCTCGACCTCAGCGAAAAGTGAGATCACGTCCGCGCCGGACCATTTCGCCGCGTTGACGGTCGCTTCGCGCGCCGCCGCCAGCAGGGCGTCCAGGTGGTCATCGAGCCCGCAATCCCCCACCGTGACGGCCTCGACGGTCACGCCGTGCAGCGCCTCCACCTCCTGCTGGATCTGACGCACGCCAGCCGCCAGCGTGGTGCCCTGACCGTGCACCATGCCCGGTGCGCTCCCGCCGAACAGCCACGAGCGCAGCTCGCGTTCCTGGCTCCGGGCCAGCTTGACGACCTGTGCGGGCTGGTCCGCGTTGCGCTGGATGAGGGCGAGCGTCTGCAGCACCGAGTCGTGGACCCGGGCCGCCATGTCGGCCCGCTCCTCGGCCCGCGCCCGGGCCTGGCGCTCGGCGACGAGATCCCGGGCGATCCGCAGCCACCAGGGTCCCAGGGTCAGCACGATGGCGGCGACGACCAGAATCACGCCGCCCAGCGGGCGCAACAGTGCGGCACCGCCGTGACCGTCCAGCAGCAGGGACAGCCCGCTCGCCAGGAGCACGGCCGCAGCCGACGCGCGCAGCACGGTCGACCGCTTGCCCGGGCGGGGCCGGCCCAGCAGCGGCTGCGCCAGTCGCCGCAGCATTATCTGCTCGTCCGGGGAAGCGTTCCGCCAGATCAGCGTCACGCCGGCGACGCCGATGACCAATGGCCAGGCCAGGTTGCCCAGCCAGCCGGCCCCGACCACGGAGGCCAGGACGAGCACGACAATCAGCAGCGACCCCAGGCCAGCGGCCAGCGCCAGGCCGCGCCGGTCGGTCAGTGCCTTGGCCGCGATGTTGCCGTCCTCGCCGTCCATCGGCACGAGCAGCCAGGCGACAACGTAGACCGGCACACCCACGCTCAGCAGGGTGGCGAGCACAAACAGCAGCCGGATGACCGTGACGTCCCGGCCGGTACGCGCGGCCAGCCCAGCCGCTACCCCACCGACCAGGCGATCCTGCCGCGCCCGCCGCATGGGCCCGCTGCCCGCGGGCCCGTGTGACCACAGGCGCGACCACAGGCCGGGACCGCGACGCCAGGAGTGCGGCCGGCTCCGCCTGCCGGCCTGGTCCGGGAGAACGGGCGGCCCGGGTGGCCCTGGTGGGCTGGGCGAGCCGGGCGGGCTCGCGGGTGATCCATCCACCTCTCCATCATGGCGCGGTCAGCCCCCTCCCGACTATGGGGGACAATCCCCTATCCGGCCCCGGCAGTATGGGGGATCGATGGCGGCTCTTCCCAATACCCCGGACGGCCTCGCCGCGGCAGGCTGAAGGCATGGATACCACCACCACCCACCCGCAGGACAGCGACCGGGGCACCGCGGGCCGGGAAGCACACACACTCACCCGGTCCGCGCCGCTCTTCCGGCCCGTCCAGGACCGGATGCTCGCCGGAGTCGCCGCAGGCATCGCCCGCTACGTGGGCGTCGACGTGACCATCGTCCGGATCCTCCTGGCCGTGCTCACCGTAATCGGGGGCGCCGGGGTGCCCATCTACCTGGCCGGCTGGCTGCTGATACCCGATGAGGGCGCGGACCAGTCGATCGCCAGCGATTTCATTCAGTCCCTGTCCGCACGGTCGCACTGACCATGGGGGCCACCGATATGTCGCAGCCCCGCAGCCCGGCCTGGCTCCTGGCGGCGAGCCGGCGTCGGTCCAGCTACGCCGATCTGCGCGTCTCCGACGCCGAGCGCACCGAGGTCGCCGACCTGTTGTCCCAGCATTACGGGGACGGGCGGCTGGACCAGGCCGAGTTCGAGCAGCGCCTCGAGCAGGCGATGCACGCGACGACCTACCGGGACCTGAGCGGGCTGTTCGCTGACCTGCCGCCGACCGGGACGTCCGGGGGAACCGAGCTAACCGAGGGCCATCGTCCGCGGCCGCGGACCTACCGCGTCCTGCTGCTGGTCCTGGCCATCGCGGTCGCGTTCAACGTGGGTCACGCCCTGGCGTGGTCACTCGGCCCCTGGCTGTGGATCGGCTTGCTCTGCCTCATCGTCCTGGTGCTCAGCCGGAGGCTGAAGCGGCCCGATTAGCGGCGGGGTGCCCCGCGGAGCGACCCGCTGCGCGGGGCCGGCCCGTGATGAAGGGCCGCTTCGAGCGGGGCGCTGGACCCCACAGCGGCCGGGGACAGCGCCGAATCCGGCGATGGGTTATCGGCTGAGAGGGCTTTGAGAGTGGGGCATGGGGTTACCGCCAGGCGCGCTGCTGATTCTTCATCTCACAGAGGGCCGATTGGCGGCCCGCTGGGGAAGGGAGGCACGTATGCCGTCCGAAAGGGGCGTGCTGCTTCGCCGCGCCGCCATCACCGCCCTCCTGGCCGGAGGGCTGGGGGCGGGGGCGGCGACGGTGGCCGTCGCGGCCACACACGGCAGCGCTCCGTCGACGTCGGCGTCAACGACGGCCGCCACACCGTCCACGTCGCCGTCGTCAAAGCCGACGACGAAGCCGACTCACAACTGCCCGAACATGGGTGGCCAGTCACACGGGAACCCGGGAACGCAGGGGTCCGCCGCGCCTGGCCAGCCGAACGGGTAGCTGAGCCGTCGCTGCTCCGTCGGTAAGGAACGGTTGCCGACCCGATGCGGGCTGGCCGGGCACGCTCCCGCCCGGCTGGCCCGCAGCCCCGGGTAGCAGAAACAATGAGGGGTCAATCTGACTTTTGTGGCCACAGAGACTTGTGGGGCCAGGGGGGCTTGCGAGGCCAGCGGGTTAGGTGTCGATGCGGGAGGGGTCGAGCTCGGCGGCGCCGCCGACGATAAAGTCACGGCGGGGGGCGACCTCGGAGCCCATCAGCAGGCTGAACATCTCCCCCGCTACAACGGCGTCCTCGATCCTGATCCGGCGCAGGGTGCGGTGCCGCGGATCCATGGTGGTCTCCGCGAGCTGGCCGGCGTCCATCTCACCGAGGCCCTTGTACCGCTGGATCGGTTCCTTCCAGCGCTGGCCGCGGCGCTCCATGTCCAGGAGCACACGGCGCAACTCCGCGTCGGAGTACGTGTAGGTGTACTTCTGCTGGCCCTTGCGGGGATTGGACAGCTCGATGCGGTGCAGCGGCGGCACCGCGGCGAACACCCGGCCCGCGTCCAGCAGCGGCCGCAGGTAGCGGTGGAACAGAGTGAGCAGCAGGGTGCGGATGTGCGCCCCGTCCACGTCCGCGTCGGACATGAAGATGACCCGCTGGTAGCGGGCGGCGTCCAGGTTGAACGCCGAGCCGAGCCGGCCCCGATGACCTGGATGATCGAGGCGCACTCGGCGTTCTTCAGCATGTCGGCGAGCGACGCCTTCTGCACGTTGAGGATCTTGCCGCGGATCGGCAGCAGCGCCTGGAACTCCGAGTTCCGCGCGAGCTTGGCCGTGCCGAGGGCCGAGTCGCCCTCGACGATGAACAGCTCGCTGCGGTCGTCGGCGGTGCGGCAGTCGACCAGCTTGGCCGGCAGCGACGAGCTGGCCAGCGCGGACTTGCGGCGCTGGTTATCGCGGTGCTCACGCGCGGCTACCCGGGCCTTCGCGGCCGAGATGACCTTCTCCAGCAGGGAACGGGCCTGCTGCTTGCCGGCCCGGGTGCGGGCCTCGAAGAAGGCCTTCAGGGCCGCCGACACCACCTGGCCCACGATCCGGGTCGCGGCCGGGGTGCCGAGCACCTCCTTGGTCTGCCCCTCGAACTGCGGCTCGGGCAGGCGGACGGTGACGATCGCGGTCATGCCCTCGAGCACGTCCTCCTTGGTAACGGGCTCGTCGCCGTTCTTCAGCAGCCGGGCCGCGCGGAGCTGCTCGTTCAGCGTGCGGACCAGCGCGCGCTCGAAGCCGGACACATGCGTGCCGCCATGCGGCGTGGCGATCACGTTGACGAAAGACCGGGTGGCGGTGTCATAGCCGCCCGTCCACTGCACGGCCACGTCGACCTCGAGCTCGCGCTCGACCTCCGTCGGCGTCATGTGCCCCCGGTCGTCGAGCACCGGCACGGTCTCGGTGAAGTGACCCGAGCCGACCAGGCGCAGCACCTCGGTGACCGCCTCGCCGGACGCCAGGTGCTCGCAGAACTCGCTGATGCCGCCGTCGAAGCGGAACTCCACCTCGCGGGGGCCGGTGGTGCTGGTGGGGCGCGTGGTGTTTACGGGAGCGGCGAGGTCTGCGGCGCTAGTGGTGCTGGCGGGGCTTTTGGGGCTGGGAGGGCTTGTGGGGGCGGTGAGGCTCTCGGGGCCCGTGCTGGCGGAGTCCGCGGGGCGGACCGAGCCGGTCAACGTCCGTTCAAGAGAATTATCGGCGCTACCCGGAGCGGCCGGACGTTCGTCGCGGACGCTGATGGCGAGACCGGGAACGAGATAGGCGGTCTGCCGGGCGCGTTCGGTGATCGTGGTGAAGCTGAACCGCGCGTCGCGGATGAAGACCTGCCGGTCGGGCCAGAACCGGGTGCGGGTGCCGGTGACCTTCTTCGAGACGCGGCGGAGCTGGCGCAGGCCCGCCCGCCGGGTGAAGCTGGCCCCGGGGCCGGGCTCGCCGTTGTCCGCGAACTCGCCGGTGACGCCGCGGCGGAAGCTGGCCGCCCAGGTGTGGCCGTCCCGGTCCACCTCGATGTCCAGGCGCGAAGCCAGGGCGTTGACGACCGAGGCGCCGACGCCGTGCAGGCCGCCGGAGGCCGTGTAGGAGCCACCGCCGAACTTGCCGCCCGCGTGCAGCCGGGTCATGACCAGCTCGACGCCCGTCAGCTTGGTCTTCGGCTCGACGTCGACGGGGATGCCGCGGCCGTTGTCGCGCACCTCGGCGGACCCGTCGGCGTGCAGGATGACCTCGATCCGGGAGCAGTACCCGGCCAGCGCCTCGTCCACCGAGTTGTCGAAGATCTCCCACAGGCAGTGCTGCAGCCCGCGGCCGTCGGTGGAGCCGATGTACATGCCGGGCCGTTTGCGGACCGCGTCCAGGCCTTCGAGAACGGAAAGATGCCGGGCGGTATAGGCGTCAGCGTCGGCAGTCGCCGCAGCCGGCGAGGTAGCCGGAGAAGTAGATCTGGCAGCGGCGGCGAGGGTGGTCACGGGCGGCAAATCTCCTTCACTGGGCCCGGCGGGGGTAACAGGGTCCCCTGGCAGGGTAGCCCGCCGCGCTGGATGCTGTCCCCTGCCACGCCGGATGCCCCGGCGGAAGAACTTCAGTGTGATTTCGGACGGGTTCTTTCGCTGTCGGCGTACGCGACGCCAGGAGGGGAAGGCTGACGCATGGGTAAGTGTTGTGCTGTGCTGTAGGTACAGCGCAGATCACGAAGCCAGCCGGATACGAGAAGCCGGAGGCACGAGGCACAGCGAGGAAGGCGACGTTGACCGGAGCTCTAGCCCCCACCCAGCCGCTCACGGCTGCGGACGTGTGCGACCGCTGCGGCGCCCAGGCGTACGTCCGCGTCATGCTCCCTAGTTCGCGGGAGCTGCTCTTTTGCGCCCACCACAGCCGTGAGCACGCCGAGGCGCTCGCGAAGGTGGCCAGTGAAATTCAGGACGAGACACAGCGGCTATCGGAACCCTCCAACTAAAGGGCTGCTGCCGATGCCGTCAGCACCCCGCGCCTGCCCGGCGGATCTTAGGCCAGGGCAGCGGGTAAGCACGCCCGCCCGAGCCGGGAGGCACGTCACGGGCGCGTGGGTATAGCAAGACAGCGTAAGCGTTACAGCGTTCCAGACAGTGTTCTACTAGAGACAGTGTTCTAGCAGGACAGTGCTGGAACAGGACAGTGCTGTAACAGGACAAAGGCCAGGGGCCGGACTGAGCGGAAGCTCAACCCGGCCCCTGGCCTTTTGCGCGTCCAGCGTGCGTTCCCGGGGCGCGCGGCCCCGGGGCGCCTTAGTCCAGGTAGTCCCGCAGGACCTGGGACCGCGACGGATGCCGCAGCTTGGACATGGTCTTCGACTCGATCTGGCGGATGCGCTCCCGCGTCACGCCGTAGACCTTGCCGATCTCGTCCAGGGTCTTGGGCTGGCCGTCGGTGAGCCCGAAGCGCATGGAGACCACGCCGGCCTCCCGTTCGGACAGCGTGTCCAGCACCGAGTGCAGCTGCTCCTGGAGAAGGGTGAAACTCACCGCTTCGCCCGGCTGGATGGCCTCGGAGTCCTCGATCAGGTCGCCGAACTCACTGTCGCCGTCCTCACCGAGCGGCGTGTGCAGCGAGATCGGCTCCCGGCCGTACTTCTGGACCTCGATGACCTTCTCGGGCGTCATGTCGAGCTCGGCGGCCAGCTCCTCCGGGGTCGGCTCACGGCCGAGGTCCTGAAGCATCTGGCGCTGCACGCGGGCGAGCTTGTTGATGACCTCGACCATGTGCACGGGGATACGGATCGTCCGGGCCTGGTCGGCCATGGCCCGGGTGATCGCCTGCCGGATCCACCACGTCGCGTAGGTGGAGAACTTGTATCCCTTGGTGTAGTCGAACTTCTCGACCGCGCGGATGAGGCCGAGGTTGCCTTCCTGGATCAGGTCCAGGAAGAGCATGCCGCGGCCGGTGTAGCGCTTGGCCAGGGAGACGACCAGTCGCAGGTTCGCCTCAAGCAGATGATTCTTGGCCCGGCGGCCGTCCTCGGCGATCCATTCCAGGTCGATGCGCTGGTCCGCATTCAGCCGGAGATCCTCGGCCAGCTTCTCCTCGGCGAACAGGCCCGCCTCGATCCGCTTGGCCAGCTCGACCTCTTGCTCGGCGTTGAGGAGCGGTACCTTGCCGATCTGCTTCAGGTAGTCCTTGACCGGGTCGGCGGTCGCACCGGCCACCGCGACCTGCGCGGCCGGAAGATCGTCATCGTCGTCACCGAAGACGAAGGTCTCGTCGTCGCCTTCACCGCCCTCGGTGGGCCGGCTTGGCGGCGCCGGCGGCGGGACCGGCCGCTACGGCGGCGGCCACGGCGAGCGCTGGGTCCGGGCCCTCGTCCGGCGCCTCGTCGGCGGCGGCGTCCTCGGGCCCATCGGTGTCGTCGGCGCTGGGCTCGTCCGTCCCGTCGGCCTCATCAAGCTCTACGGCTGCTATCTCTACGTCGAGCTCGACGTCTTCGACCGACAGTTCGTCGAAGTTTTCCACGTCGACGCCATCTTCCAGGCCGTCGGAAAGGCCATCCGCGTCGTCCAGATCGACGACGGCGACCTCGCCGCCGGAAAGACCGGCGCCCGGGACCTGCGCGCCGTCACCGTTGCTACGGCCGTTCACCGCCGCTGGCCCCGATCCGTGCCGGTCCGCGGGAGCCCGCGTGTCCTGCCCCGACGACGTCCGGGAGCGCTTCCGCGCTGCGGAGTCAGCGCGCACCACCACGGTCACCCCTTCCTTCGCTGGATAGCGGCGTACATGACCGCCCGAAGCGGCCAGCATGCCGGGCTGGCAGCCGATACCGGCGCCTTTCCTGCGTGCATATGGCGAGAATCAGGTCCTCCCGCGAGGGTCCGGATGCATGGACCGAGCCGGGATACAGGATCACCCGCCGGCCGGGAGCCGTCGGCCGGGCTGACGTCCGCGCTGGGCGCGGGAGCAGCCATCCTGCCTCCCTACTCACACCACCATAGGCGGCAGCCGAGGATGACTTGTACATGACGAGGCACGAAAACCAGGATCCGGGCGGCCGCACAGATGCGACGCATACCGCCCGCACACTATTCCCCGCCACTGTTCCCGCCGCCGTCATGATTGATCTTTCCTGTTCCGCGCCCCATCCCGGGCGGGGGCGTGCAGGACGAGCACGGTCACGTCGTCGTCCTGCTCGTGACCGGCCAGCATCGCGTCGACCAGGTAACTGAGCAGCCGTTCCGGATGGCCGACCACGCCCGGCCGGGCCCGGGCCGCCACCGTGACCAGCTCGCGCAGCCCCGTGTCCAGGCCGCGGATCCGGTTCTCGACCAGGCCGTCGGAGTAGAGCACCGCGGTGCTGCCGGGCGGCAGCCGGAATGGATGCTGCTGACGCGGGCTGGGCCAGCCCAGGGGCGTGCCGGCCTCGGTCTCGTCCAGGAGGGGCTCGGCGTCCAGGCCGAGCCGCAGCACCGGCAGGTGGCCCGCGTTGCCCATCAGCCCGTCACCGGTCTCCGGGTCGATGACCAGGTACGCGACCGTGGTCACCTGCTCTTCCAGCTCGGTGGCGCTGAACAGGCGGTCCAGGCCGGTCAGCACGGCCGCGGGCCGCGGGTCGGTCAGCGCGAGCGCGCGGAGCGCGTTGCGGACGCGGCCCATGCCCGCCGCGGCAACCAGCCCCTTGCCCATGACGTCGCCGACCGCGATGGCCAGCCGCCCGTCCGGGAGCCGGAACGCGTCGTACCAGTCGCCGCCGATCTCCATGTTCCGGGCGACCGGCAGGTACCGCGCCTCCATGACCAGGCCCGGCACCAGCGGCAGCTGGTCCGGCAGCAGGCTGCGCTGCAGCGTTTCCGCGGTGGTGTGCTCCCGTTCGTACATGGCCGCGCGCTCGACCGCCAGGGCGCACTGCCCGGCCAGCGCCTCGAGGAAGACGCGCTCCTCCTCGGTGATCTTGCGCGGGCGGCCGAAGGAGAACCGCAGGGCGCCCAGCGGCGCGCCCGCCGCCAGCAGCGGCAGGCCCACCCAGGAACGTTCGTCCTCGCCCGCGACGATCTCGATGGGGGCGTCTTCCAGCAGCAGGCGCAGCGCGTCGGGGTCCTCGGCCAGCACCGGGCGGCGGGTGGCGATCGCGCGGGTCATCAGGCCCGGGCTGTCGAGCAGGATGGCGCGGGTCGCGGCGGCCTGCCCGGGGGGCATGCCCGCCGGGTTGATCACCCGCAGCCGGCCGCCGTCCAGCAGGGCCACGGCGGAGCGCTGCGCGCCGATCGCGGTGCGGCCCACCTCGGTGATGACCTCGACGACCTGCTCGACGGTCAGTGCCTCGGCCAGCATCGACGTGGCCTGCTGCAGCCGCGCGGTGCGCAGCGCGGCCGCCGACAGCTGCTCGGTCAGCCGGCCGCGCATCTCCTCGGCCTCGCGCTGGCCGGTGACGTCGGTGCTGGCGCCGACCCACTCGACGATCTTCCCGTCGCGCTCGATCGGCACGGCGCGGACGTCGTAGTGCCGGTAGGAGCCTGCCCGGGTCCGGACCCGGTAGCGGTCGTCGAAGGTCTTACCGGCCTTGACGCAGGCCTGCCAGTCGCGCTCGACCCGGTCCCGGTCCTCCGGGTGGACGGCTTCCAGCCAGCCACGGCCCAGGTACTGGTCCTCGCTCTGCCCGGTGACCCAGCGCCATTCGGGGCAGTCCTCGGTGATGTCACCGTCGGCGTTCGCGACCCAGACGACCTGCGCGCCGCCCTGGACCAGGGAGCGGTACCGCTCCTCGCTGCGCCGGATGGCCTCCTCGGACAGCTGGCGGCTCGTGACGTCGACCGCGATCAGCACGACGCCGGTGATGTGCCCCTGATCATCGTGCGAGGGGAACCAGGACAGCGCCCAGTGGGCGGCCGCGCCCTTGGCCGTGGCGGTCTCGCCGTTGGCGGTGGGGGCGGCCTCGCCGTTGGCCGAGGCGTTGCCGGCGGCGGCGGTCCCGGCAGCGGGCTCTGCGGGAACGCGCGCGGCCGGGACCACGAACTGCTGGGCCCCGAACACGGGCTGATCCTCGGCCAGCACCCGCCGGGCCGAGGACTCGGCCTGGGCCGCGAACCCGGCCGGCCAGACGTCGGACGGCATTTGCCCGATATGCTCCTCCGGGTCATGACCATGCAGCCGGGCCAGCGTGTCGTTGACACGGCGGAAGCAAAGGTCAGGACCGAACAGAGCGAATCCGATCGGCGCCTCGCGGAGCAGCGTGTCGAGCAGCCCAGCGTCCGCCATGTCCAGGTCGGACAGGCGTGGCTGAGGCACGGACGTGTCCGTGCTCACCTCAGTGCTCACCGCGGGCACCGGTGCCACATGCACCGAGCTGCCATCGGCGGCTCCTTCCTGCTCCCTCGTCGCGCCCACGTACCAAACGGTGCGGTGTCGGCAGTTCCGGGCGCGGTCATGGCGAGCGCAGTCGTGCCCGTGCCACGGCCGTTTCCTCTATCGTCCCTGGACGGCCGCCGACACGGCGGCTATTCGCAGCAGTTATTCAGACAAGCGTGCCACATTCCCGGCACCGCTGCGGCCAGGTGGCTATACCTGGTGCCAATGACGGCGATGTGATGAACAGGACGCAAGGGTCAGGCGCAACCGCGTACATCTTTCGTTCCGGCCGCCCAGGCGCAACACGCCGATTCTGCCCGAAACTACAGCGGGCATTGCACCGTAGCGTAGCGTCCACATATACAGATCTGAGAGGCTATCAAGGTGAGTCCGCAGAGCCGACGACGCAGCCCATCTCCCGGCGGAGGCAGCGGCCAGGAACCCGTCACGGCGGCCGCGCCCCCGAACGCTCTTTTCGAGGAACTTCTGCGCGCTGCGCGCGAGCTCCTCGCGGTACGAAGTCCGCTGGACGCGGAGCTGATGGTGAGCGAGCTACTCGGCACCTGGTGGGGGGAGCGCGGCGAGACGGCGCGAGGGGCAGACGTCGAAAAGCTCGTCGGCGAGGGGCTGGTCGACTACGCCGCCCGCCGTAGCAGCCCGGCCGCGCTGGCGCTGCTGTCGGGCATCGCGTGCCTGGGCACGCCGCGGCAGGCGTCCAAGGCCGAGCAGGCGGCGCTGGAGCTGATGGAGCGCGGGGTCCGCAGCCCCAACTGGGCGCAGCATCTGGGCGCGGTCAGCGGGTCGGACTGTTACGTGAACAGCGACGCCTACGGCGACACCGATGAGGTGGTGTGCGTCTTCAGTTACGGCGGCACCGAACCGCACGCGCTGGTCATGGTGGTGGACTACAACGCGGACGGGATGATCCGCGACGGCTGGGTCACGTCCCAGGTGACCAAGCTGCTGGAACTGTGCCGCAAGCAGGCCGGCGAGGGCGACCGGAACGGCTTCAAGCCGCTGGATGCCCCGGTAGCGCGGCGCCTGCTAGAGGCCGCCCTGGCGAGGACGGACGCGGCCACCAATCCGCCGGTCAGCGAGTCGTTCGCCTCGTACCACGCGTTCATCCGGTCACGGATCCGGGCCCTGCCGCCGTCGGCGGGGCCAGGGCGCCCGGGGCGGGCCGCCGGGACGGCCGGCAGCACGGGGACTTCCGGGCCTGTCGGGCAGGTGGGCCCGGGCGGCTCCACGGCCAAGCGCAGGCCGTGGAGCAAGGACCGCCGGGCCATGCTGGCGGCCGAATTCCTCGCCTCGGACGAGGCCGAGGACCTGTCGGACCGCAGCTCGGCGAGCCACTGCGCCGACCGGATCATCGACTACGGCTGCGACCAGGACTTCGGCCGGCCGCTGCGGATGAGCCCGGTCAAGGTGGAGACGTTCCTGCTGAACTGGCTGCCGCGCAAGGTCATGCTGCTGCCGGAGGAGCAGGAGGCAATGCCGCACGTGCTGCTCGCCTGGGTCCGCTGGGCGGGACGGCGCCGCGGCCTGGACGAGAAGACGGTCAGCGATACCCTGGACGCGGTCTTCAACGCGATGGGCTCGTTTGGCCGGGCGTACCGCGGGCCGGCGGAGTTCGGTCTCGATTCGGCTCTGGTCGCGCGGCTGCTCCCGGACAGCGACCTGGAGGCGCTGCCCCGGCGGGCGTTCGCGTTCCCGCTGCTGCACGGGCGAGTCGGCGACGTCGACCTGGCCACGCTCGACCCCGCGGACCCGGACGGGCGCCGGGCCCTGCTCGCGGCCGCGCACGAGGACTCCGGAACCGACGGCCGTCACCTGGAGCAGCACCTGGACCTGGCCGACCGGCTGTGGCGCGGCGAACCGCCCGCACTGTGGGAGGCCGCGCAGCGGCTGCTCGACGCGGACCAGGACCGGCACGAGGTCCTGCACGTGCTGATGGACGTGATCGAGACCGCCGGGGGCGACCGTGCGGCGCTGGCCACCGCGCTGCGTGACCTCACCCCGGAGTCCGGGGACTGAGCAGCACAGGGACTACAGCACAGGGACTGCGGCGCGCCGGACCAAGGAGCCCGGGACTGAACCGCGAGCCGCCGACGATCGACCTGACGGCTGATCTGGGCGGATCGGCGGGGCGGTGTGCTGAGCGGCGGAAGGTGGCCGGGATACTCTGACCGGGTGGACGGCCGGTGGGAGTTCTGGATTGACCGGGGCGGCACGTTCACCGATATCGTTGCGCGTCGGCCCGACGGGACGCTGGCCGCGCATAAGTTGCTGTCGGAGAACCCGCGCGCGTACCGGGACGCCGCCGTGGCCGGGATCCGGGAAATGGTCGGTGTCGGCCCGTCGGAACCGGTCCCAGCGGACCAGATCGGCGCGGTCCGGCTGGGTACCACGGTCGCGACGAACGCCCTGCTGGAGCGCATGGGCGAGCGATGCGTGCTGGTGATCACCGCGGGTTTCCGCGACGCGTTGCGGATCGCCTACCAGAATCGGCCGCGCATCTTCGACCGGCAGATCGTGCTGCCCGAACTGCTGTACGAGCGGGTGATCGAGGCCGGAGAGCGGGTGAGCGCCCGCGGCGACATCCTTGTCCCCCTTGACGAGGACGCGGTAGCGCGTGATCTGTCCGCCGCCTACGCCGACGGGTTCCGCTCCGTGGCGGTGCTGTGCATGCACGGCTACCGGTACCCGGAACACGAGGTGAGAATCGGCCAGCTCGCCAGGGAGATCGGATTCACCCAGGTCAGCGAGTCGCACGAGACGAGTCCGCTGATGAAGCTGGTGTCGCGCGGCGACACCACGGTGGTGGATGCCTACCTGTCACCGATCCTTCGCCGTTACGTGGACGAGGTGGCTGATGAGCTGGGTGGCGTCCGGCTGCTGTTCATGCAGTCCAACGGCGGCCTAACCGACGCGGCCACCTTCCGCGGCAAGGACTCGATCCTGTCGGGGCCGGCGGGCGGCATCGTGGGGATGGCCCGCACCGCCGCCGCGGCCGGCTTCGCCCGGGTAATCGGTTTCGACATGGGCGGCACCTCTACCGACGTGTCGCACTACGCGGGGGAGTTCGAGCGGCAGTACGAAACCGAGGTGGCCGGGGTCCGGATGCGGGCACCGATGCTGTCCATCCACACCGTGGCCGCCGGCGGCGGCTCTATTCTGCACTTCGACGGCAGCAGATACCGCGTCGGGCCGGATTCGGCCGGGGCGCACCCCGGGCCCGCGTGCTACCGGCGTGGCGGCCCGCTCACCGTCACCGACGCCAACCTGCTGCTCGGCCGCATCCAGGCTGGGCATTTCCCCCGGGTCTTCGGCGAGACCGGCGACCAGCCGCTCGACACCGAGGTCACCAGTTCGCTGCTGGAGTCGCTGAGCCGCGAGATCGAGGAGGCGACCGGCGACCGGCGCGGCCCCGAGCAGGTCGCCGCCGGATTCCTCGAGATCGCCGTGCAGAACATGGCCAACGCGATCAAGAAGATCTCCGTGCAGCGCGGCTACGACATCACCCGGTACGTGCTGTCCACCTTCGGGGGGGCGGGCGGCCAGCACGCCTGCGCAGTGGCCGATGCCCTCGGCATGACCAGGGTGCTAATCCATCCCCTCGCGGGAGTGCTCGCCGCATACGGGCTCGGACTTGCGGACATCATCGCCATGCGCGAGACCGCGGTGGAGGCACCGCTGTCCGCGGAACTGCTCGCCGGGCTGCCCGCCGTACTTGCGCCGCTGGAAGCCGAGGCCCGCGCCGAACTGCTCGCCGAGGGCGTCCCGGAGGACCGGATGCGCGCCGAGTGCCGCGCCCACCTCCGCTATGACGGCACCGACACCCCCGTCCCCGTCCCCATCGGCCCCCACGCCGACATGATGCGCGCTTTCGAACAGGCATACCGGCGCCGATTCTCCTTCCTCATGCCGGACAAGACCGTCGTGGCGGAAGCTGTTTCCGTTGAGCTCATCGGTACGCACGAGAACGGGGACGGAGGTGATGCCACCGCTCGGCCGGCAGAAATGGCGGAGGAACAAACGGCCAGCCGTCCGCGGCCGGAAGACCGGGTCCGGATGTTCACCGGGAGCGTGTGGGCGCAGGCGGGACTGTTCCGGCGGGACGGGTTGCGGCCGGGGCAGGCGGTCGACGGGCCAGCGATCATCGCGGAGAACCTGGCCACGACCATCGTCGAGCCCGGCTGGCGGGCGGTCGTGACGGAGCGCTCGGATCTGCTCCTGTCCCGGGTGACGGCGCAGCCGCCGCCGCCCCTCCCGCCTCCCCATCCCCGCTCGCCTCCCCATCCCCACTCGCTGGGGCCGATCCGGTCATGCTGGAGATCTTCAACAACCTGTTCATGTCGGTCGCCGAGCAGATGGGGGTCCGGCTACAGTCCACCGCCCATTCGGTCAACATCAAGGAGCGGCTGGACTTCTCCTGCGCGATCTTCGACACCGACGGCGGCCTGATCGCCAACGCCCCGCACATCCCGGTACACCTCGGCTCCATGGGCGAGTCCATCAAGGCGGTGATAGACCGCAATAAAGGGCGCATGAAGCCCGGTGACGTCTATGTGCTCAACGACCCCTACCACGGCGGGACGCATCTCCCGGACGTCACCGTTGTCACCCCCGTGTTCGAAGAGGGCGGGAGGGCGACGGAGGGGATGACGCCCGGCATATTGTTCTACGTCGCCTCACGCGGGCACCACGCGGAAATAGGCGGCATTTCCCCCGGGTCGATGCCCGCGTTCAGCCGGCGCGTCGACGAAGAGGGCGTGCTGATCGACAACTGGCTGCTGGTCGATCACGAGACGCTGCGTGAGGCGGAGACGATCCGCCTCCTCACCGGCGCCGAGTACCCGTCGCGCGATCCCGTCACCAATATCGCCGACCTGCGCGCCCAGATCGCCGCCAACGAGAAGGGCATCCAGGAACTGCAGCGCATGGTCCGGCATTTCGGGCTGGACGTAGTACGCGCCTATATGGGACATGTCCAGGACAACGCGGCCGAGGCGGTCCGGCGAGTCATCACGGCGCTGACGGACGGCGATTACGCCTACGAGATGGACAACGGCGCGGTGATCCGGGTTGCGGTACGCGTCGACCGCGTGGCCAGGACAGCGGAGGTCGACTTCACGGGTACTTCAGCCCAGCTCAGCGACAACTTCAATGCTCCGTCCTCGGTCGCCATGGCGGCGGTTCTGTACGTGTTCCGCACGCTGGTGGACGACGACATCCCGCTGAACTCAGGGTGCCTGAGGCCGATCAACGTGATCATCCCGCCGGGCACGATGCTGTCGCCGGAGTACCCGGCGGCCGTAGCGGCCGGCAACGTAGAGACCTCGCAGGCTGTCACCGGGGCGCTGTACGCGGCGCTCGGCATCATGGCCGAGGGATCGGGAACGATGAACAACGTGACGTTCGGCAACGCGCGGTACCAGTATTACGAGACGGTGGCCAGCGGGTCCGGCGCGGGCGACGGGTTCGCCGGAACCGATGTGGTGCAGACGAAGATGACCAACTCGCGGCTCACCGACCCCGAAGTCCTCGAATGGCGTTACCCGGTGCGGCTGGAGTCGTACGAGATCCGGCACGGCAGCGGCGGGGAGGGGCGCTGGCGCGGCGGGAACGGCGGCGTGCGGCGGCTTCGCTTCCTCGAGCCGATGACGGTCACGACACTCAGCGGACACCGCCGCGTCCCCGCGTTCGGCATGGCAGGCGGTTCGCCCGGCGCGCTCGGGCGCCACTGGATGGCGCACCCGGATGGTTCCGTGACGCCGATGCGCGCCTGCGATTCGGTCCAGGCCGCAGCCGGGGACGTCTTCGTAATCGAAACTCCCGGCGGGGGTGGCTTCGGCCCGCCGGATGGATCTGGCGGCTAATCCGGGCCTGGACTATGGTTCGAGGCTCGTGAAACCGGCCGCCTGGTCGCCGGCCAGCTCGCGGTAGGCAGCGCGCAGGTCGTCGGCGGTCACGGTGGTGAGGTCCTCGGCGGTCGCCGCCTCGCCCAGGCGCACCACGCGCACGTCGCGGTGCGCGCACGCGCGCTCGAACAGCGAGCGGGCGAACCGGCCGTTGCCGAGCTCGTTGATCCGCCGCTCCATGCCGCCCGCGTGGCTGAAGATCTCGCCGAGCACGCGGGTCGCGCCGGCGTCGAATGCGTCGCCGGCCTGCTCCGCGAGCAGCATCGTGATGTCGGCCAGGTCCGCGGGCGAGTAGCTGGGGAACTCGATCCGGGTGCTGAACCGGGAGGCCAGCCCCGGGTTGCTGCGCAGGAAGCGGTCCATGTCGGCCGAGTAGCCGGCCAGCACGATAACGAGCCGGTCGCGGTCGTCCTCGGCGCGCTTGAGCAGCGTCTGCACAGCCTCGGCGCCGAATGCGTCACCGCCGGAGTAGCCCTCGTTGTGCAGCGAGTACGCCTCGTCGATGAACAGCACCCCGCCCAGGGCCGAGTCCACGAGCTTGCTGGTCTTGATCGCGGTCGCACCGAGGTGCTCGCCGACGAGATCGGCGCGCTGAGCCTCGATCACTTCGGGGCGGACCAGCAGGCCGAGGGCGGCGAAGATGCGCCCGAGGATGCGCGCCACCGTGGTCTTGCCGGTACCCGGTGGCCCCATGAAGACGAAATGCCGGGTCGGCGGCTGGCTGGTCAGGCCCTGCCGCCCGCGCAGCTTCGCGACCTGCAGTTGCGCCGCGATCGCCCGGACCTGCTGCTTGACCGGCTCCAGGCCGATCAGCTCATCCAGTTCGGCGAACGCGCTCTCCAGGGTCGGCGTGTCGGTGTAGCCGCGCAGCCGGGAGGTCAGCTCGGCAAGGGCCCGCTGCAGGTCACCGGCCTGGATCGTGACCAGCTCCTCGGGCCCCGGTTCGGCGTCCGTGGTCATCACCCGGACGTCGCGGGCCTGCCCCGCCTTCTCCAGCAGGGACCGGATGAACCGGCCGTTGCCCAGCTCGTCGGTGAGCCGGCGGCGCCCCACGTCCTCCAGTATGCGCCACAGCGCGGGCCGGGCGTCGGCGTCGAGGTTCTCACTGCGCCGGTCCAGCAGCGACTCGGCGAGGGCCAGCAGTTCGGCGGGGGCGTAGCTGGAGAACTTGATCCTGGTGGCGAAGCGCGAGGCCAGTCCCGGATTCGAGCCCAGGAAGTTTTCCATCTGTTTCTCGTAACCGGCGAGGATGATGATCAGGTTCTCCCGGTCGTCCTCGGCCCGCTTGAGCAGCGCCTGAACCGCCTCGATGCCGAACCGGTCGCTCTGGCCGTCACCCTCATTGACCAGGCTGTACGCCTCATCGATAAAAAGCACCCCGCCGAGGGCGGAGTCGATCAGCTCATTGGTCTTTATCGCGGTGGCCCCGAGATACTCCCCAACCAGGTCCGCGCGATGCGCTTCCACCACCGTCGGCTTATCCAGCAGGCCGAACGCATAGAAGATCTTCGCGACCACGCGAGCGACGGTCGTCTTACCGGTGCCGGGCGGCCCCAGGAAGACAAAATGGCGCATGGGCTTTTCGGTGACGACACCGGCAATAGCGCGCCGACGGGCGGCCTCGATCGAGGCGGCGATCGACCGGACCTGGTCCTTGACCGGGGCCAGGCCGATCATCTTGTCCAGCTCGGCCATGGCCTCGGCCACCGAGATGTCCGGCAGCGGCTCGATGGTCGCCTGGTCGCGGGCGGAGGGATCATGCGGGGCGGCGGCGGCCTGCGCCCGGACCCCGTACGCGCCGTTCGGCGCGCCCATCCCACTGCCTGGTGGCCCGTGGGCTCCCATCCCGCGGCCGGTCTCGGCGCCGTAGAGATGCGCCTCCTGGGACCCCTTGGCCAGGCGCCAGACGAGGACGATGCAGGCGATCAGCCACGCGGCGGCGATGCCGATGAACGGCTCGGCGGGCCAGCCGCGCAGAGCGGCGACCCCGACCGGGATCGACCACAGCAGGGCCCAGGCCACCGTGCGGCAGGGCACGTGCCAGCGGGCCAGGGGGCCCGCATGGGCAGCCACGGCGACGACGAACGGCAGGATGAGCAGCAGGTAGATCCAGGACGTATTGGCCCCGGCCACACCAGCCCCGACGAGCCCCCAGACGGCGACCGACAGCGAAGCGATCAGGCTGGGGCGTCCCTTGATCACCGCGTAGACGGCGTAGGCCATGGCCGCGAGGAGGACGATGCCGATCTCCGGCCCGGAAAGGACGATGGCGAGGACGATCAGGCCGATCTTCAGCGGAAGCGGAGCCCGCCGGAAAGCACTAAGAACGCGGGCGAGCCGACCGGGAACGGCTGGCGCCGCGGGCTGAGCTCTGTCGTTTGGCAGCATCTCGCTTCCTCGCACCTAGTCCCCTGTATAGCGCATTACCATCCGTTCACGTCAGCACACGGCCGGATACGCGGGGTGAGATTCATGTTGGGTACTTCCAGGGTCCAGTAGGGGCGGGGCAGCTGCTTCCCCATGATGGACCCCGCTGCCGCGGGCACGTCAAGTATCACTTACGCCGGCGATCCGTAAAAATCGTGCGCGCCGCATCGTGGGCGGGCAAACTTTTTCCGGAAATTCGTCTCGTTTATCGACGTCTACACGGCCGGAAGCGCGTGCCGGTTCAAACGCTGTGTCATACGCGGCGCGCGAGGTCGATTTCGTCGCGCAGCGGGATTCCGTAGTCACCGACCCGCGGGATTTCCGGCTTTTCCAGCCGGGCCCGGTCGACGGCACCCGGGCGGAGGGCCACCAGCCGCAGACCGCGCCGCTGGTAGAAGCGGATGGCGTCCAGGTTGTCGTTGGTGGTCGTCAGCCGGATCTCGTGGCAGTGCTGCTGCCTGGCGTCGGCCGCCACCGCCTCCATCAGGGTGGTGCCCACCCCGGTGCGGCGCTCGAGCGCGTTGAGCGTCACGATCTCCAGCACGCCGTCGTCCGTCTGGTAGGTGAGCAGCCCGACCAGGCGGCCGGCTCGCTCGGCGATCAGCCCGGGCAGCTCGGCGGGGCGGTAGACGGTCTGGTGGACGACCTGCAACGTGGAGCCCCAGAGTTCCACCATGAGCCAGGCGATCGTCGGGCGGTCGCCATCCCCGACGGGCCTGACCCGGATCTCCGGCTGATGCACCTCGCCATTATGCCGGGATCCGGCCGCTGGGCCGCCCGGCTAAACGGGCGCGGGCCACCCCTGAGGCGGACCGGCCGAGAATCACACTGAGGTGGGCCGCGCGACGCGTACCGGCGGAACGGAACGGGCATCGGTGATGTCGGGCTCCTGGCGGGGGGTACGGATGTCCGGCTTGCCGGGCCGGTTCTCCGGATAGCCGACACGAATTACCATCTGCGGAACCTCCAGCCACGGCGTAGCCCCCAGCAGCCGCCGGCGGACATAACCGCGCCGGTCCACCGGGCTGCTGGAGGCCCGCCGGGAAGCGCTGGCGGCGGACCGGTGCAGCGGAGCGCGGTGACTTTCCTTGAACGGCGGGTAGTCCAGGCGGCCGCACTGAGGGTCATAGCGGAAGGCCAGGTCGGCGAGTTCCAGTGGCTGGGTCAGGAACGACGCCGACACGCCGAGGCTGGTCGCGGTGAGCAGCGCCCGCTGCAGCGCCTGCCCGGCGCGGAGCCAGTCAGCGGGCTCGTCGCGGTTGGTGAACAGCATCATCAGCTGAGGGTGGCGCTCGTAACGCTCCCCCCGAAGGTCAGCCGGACGGGCATTGTGCGTCCCGGTAGCCCACCGGACGCCGTTCCATCCGGTAACGCCGGAACCGGCCGGCTCGGAACCGCCCAGCGTGAAGTCCCGGACCGGGGCATGAGCTCTCACGGGGCGCGGCCCGAGGGCCGCTCGCGGAATGCCCCGGCCCGAATCGCGGTCACCGGTCCATTGAGTGAGCTCGTCCCGGAACTGGTTCAGCAGCGCTTCGTAGGTCGAAGGGGCAGTGTCCGCCTGACCCGGGCCGACCTGGCCCGGGCCGGCCTGACCGGTGCCATCCCGGGCGGCGGCGATGGCGGCGTCCGCGCTGGCGGCCACCTTGAGCCACCGGCGCGCGAACGGTCCGTGCAGCACACGCAGCCAGCCGTGCTCCCGGGCGGCGGCGCGCTCCATCTCGACCAGGATCCCGGGACGGACGGGAGCATCACGGAACGGCCAGCGGTCGGTGTGCCGCCGCCAGATCGCTTCGTAGAGCTCCCGCTCGAGCGAGCCCGGTTTGTGGGTGCGCCCGACCACGATCTCCACCGACGCGAGCAGGCCCGGATCATCCACCGGGTCCGGCAGCAAGCTGACCACCGGGTCATGGCCCAGCACCCGGAAGGCCAACCGCAGGTTCATCAGGGCCGCCCCGCAGCTGATCGCGTACTCACGTGGCCAGGGCCCGGGGGCGGGAGAATGGAGCAGCAGATCCCAGCGGCCATGCTCGGGGCCGCCACCGTCGTCACCGGTGCTGGCGCGCAGTTCGATGCGGTCGTCGGCGACGATCCGGAACGACCATGGCTGGGTGTTGTACACCGACGGCGCCCGCAGAGCCGGCTCGATCACGTGATGGATGCTGTGCGCATCGGCGAACGGCTTCAGCATGGCATTACCTCGCGGATCTCCGGTTCGCTCCGTATGTCTTCAGCCTCCCCCCGGCGCCCCCGGGGGGAAATGTGGCCGAGGACCCGGCTGGCGGGCCGTTCGTCCTCTGCCGGAGCCGGCCTGCTGCCGATTCGTGCGCCGGGAAATCGGGTACGGGTACGCGGCAGCGGTCTTCCGGGGTGTGGCATCGTTGCATGAAGGGGGCCGCGTGGAGGAATACGGATGAACGGGCTGGGGTACGGGAGGCGCCATGGGTTCACAGAGTTCAGACGAGAGCGACGCGGGTATCCGGCGGGACCGCCACCTCCACGGCGGCATGCCGGAGAAGTACCTGGACGACGACGCGCTCGCGCACGAGGCAGAGGATGAACGCGTCGACGCGGGGCTCGATCCGTACAACCCCGACGACGTGCCGCCGGCCACCGACACTCCGCCGCTGGACACCGACATCCGTGATACCGAGCAGTATCAGGAGGAGCGGGCCGAGATCCGTCGTGAGGAAGATAAGGATGAGCTCCTGATCGAGGGCGAGCGTGCGCCGTTCCCCCGACTCGTTACGACGAATAACGCTGGCCACCGTCCGCCGGACGTAATCGGCTGTCTCGCTCCGGCTCGGCTGGTACCTGATACCCGTGCGCGATGATGCCCTGCGCCTGCATGGCGTAGAGGGCCGGATTCTCCGGGGCGATCGTGGCCAGCCCGTCAACGTACCGGTTGAGCATGCTGAACATCGCCGCGATCAGCACCGCGTCGTGGATCTCGGTGTCGGTGGCCGCGGCCGCCCGCGCTGCGGCCACATCGTCCGCGGTCACGTCCAGGCCGCTCTGCTGGACGGCGGCGGCGATCCGCAGCAGGGCCCTGAGCTTCGGCGAGATCGGCGCGTGCTCCGGATCGGCGCGGACCTGATCCACCAGCTCCTCCCCACCGGGCAGCTGGGCCGCCGCGAACGCTGAATGTGACAGCGAGCAGAACCGGCAGTCGTTCCGCCCGGACACGTACGCGGCGATCAGCTCACGCTCGCCCGGGGTCAGGGTGCTGGGCCCGCGCAACAGGACGTTGGCCAGGTCAGTGAGGGGACGCGCGGTCTCCGGGCGATAGCGGAACAGGCCAAGGATTCCGGGCAGTTCGGGATTCAGCTCGATGTGCGGCATGGAGATCCTTTGGCTTAGCGAAAGATCGCGTACCCACGCATCATCGACGGGCGGAAATATCCGGTCAACCGCCGTGTCGCGGTATCCGGGCACGGTTGGGTAACGGGATCGCGCGGGCGGTTGCCCGCGTTGCGCCGAGGAAGGGTCGACCGCTCTGCCGTGGTCCAGGTCCTCAGGTCAGGTCTGTCAGCGTCGTCGATCCTCGGCCGGCTGGCACGTTGGCTTGCTTCAGGCAGCGGGCTCTGGGTCGGAGATGTCGGCCACGGAGGCGTCGAGGGCCTGGAGGATCTCGTCGGCGCTGGCCGCCAGGGCGACGCCGGGCTCACCCGCCCCGAGCGTGATCTCGCGCCCGCGCACCCGCTCGTCGGCGATCACTGGCCAGGAGCGAGCCGACCCGAACGGCGTAATCGTCCCGCGTTCGTAGCCGGTCGCCTGCCGGGCTACCTCGGCGTTGGGCATGGACAGGCGGTTTACGCCCAGCAGCGCGCGCAGCCTCGGCCAGGAGATGTTCCGGTTGCCGGGGACCAGGACGAACAGGAAGTCATCGTCTCCCCGGCGCACCACCATGGTCTTGACCACGTCGACGGGCTCCACGCCGCGTGCCTTCGCCGCCTCGGCCAGGCTGCCGACCCGGCCGTGCCGGATCACGCGGTGGGGAAGGTTGATGGCTTCGACAGCGGCCAGCGCAGGAGAAGGCACGCTTCAGTATCAGCCCGTCTGGGACAGGGCACTTACCTGGCACCTGGCACGGCGGTCCTGATTTGCGATCACGTTGGTGACGTAGTGTGCGGTACTCACCACCGGACCACACTGCTGGGCTGCCCGTATCACCAGGGAGGACGACGCGTTAGACGTGAACCACGGCGATGCGCTGAGCTTTGGGCCGCTCTGGCTCCTCCACCAACCTGCTCAGGTCGTCCAGGTCGCTCGTCAACAGCACGGCCGGTCGCTCCATTGTCAACGCTGTCGCCGCCACCACGGCGTCTATAGCGCAGCGATGACCCGAAAGGCCGGTCGCTCCGAGCAGTTCGCCGGCCCGGCGCGCCATCTCGGGAGTCACCGACATGATCGTGATCCTGGACAGCACACGGTGCACGGCCGCATCACGCTTATCGCCTCTAAGCACCTCGGCCAAAGTAATCGCGCTGACTGCGACCCGGGCACGCCGAGCGATTGCCGTCTCCAGATAGCCACGAGCACGCTGGTCACCCCTGGCTAGCTTGGATAGCCCCTCACTATCGAGAATCAGGCTGCCACCCGCGGCTACTCGCCGTCCGGCCATGCGGCCCGGGCCTCTTCCAGGTACTCCTCAGGAACTGGCCCATGCTCGGAGGTGAGCAATTCCGACAGTTCGGCAAGCAAATCCAGTTCGAGTTGCCGGGCAACAGCCTCGGTCACATACTGGCTGAACTTTCCGCGCCCGACTCGCTGCTGAACAGCGGTCGTGAGATCCTCTGGCATCGAAACGCTGACCTTACGGGCTGCGCCAGCCTGCTTGATTTGCGCAACCATATTGTCCGCAACGACGTCCCATGGGACCGCCCCGATACTCGCCTCCCCCGGCTCTGAGCAAAGGAAACAACTCTCCCGCCAACAACGGCTTATCGACGATCTGGAGCGCGGCAACGGCCTCGATGGCCCGCCTAGCATCCGGCCCGAGCCCGCGCACCCTGAGCAACTTGGCTAGCTCGGCTGGCTCGCGCGCGCTCAGAGCATGGACAAGACGAACCATCTCTTGCAGTTCCTCGTCCTGCTCCTCCGCGCGGACCGGTTCAGCACTCATGACATCATGCTACCAGCGGTAGCAAACTGACCCATGTCCAGAGCGCACGTTGCATTCATTGCAACAGCGGGCTTCTCGAACGCTGGTCAGGTGGAGTGCACATGATCGCGCGCACCCCACCTGACCAGGTATTTGGCAGAACACTGAACTCAGAACTAGCTGCAGCCGCTGGTGGAGCCGCAGCCTTCGCAGACGTAGCAGCTGCCGGCCGGGCGCATCTTGGTGCCGCAGGTGAGGCACAGCGGGGCGTCGGCGGTGCGGCCCTGGTGAGACTCGAGCAGCTCGACCGAGCTGTGCGCTTCGGCTGGCGGGGCGGCCAGTGCGGCTGGGCGCTGCGTGGCCTCCGGCTCGTGCCGGGCTTCGCGTCCGGCGGCCAGTGACTCGGCGGCCAGTGACTCGGCGGGGGGCGGTGCGGCTCGAGGGGCGCCGACTGCGCCAGCTCCTCAGGGTCGACCACCTCGTCGGCGAGCGCGCTCGGGTCTTCCCCGGCAAGCTGCGCGCTCCGCTCGGCGGCCGAGAGGATGCTCATCTCCGCGCGCTCGTCGTAGGGCAGGTTGTCCAGGGCGAGGCGCCGGAAGATGTAGTCCATGACCGAGCTGGCGATCCGGACATCCGGGTCGTCGGTGAGCCCGGCCGGCTCGAACCGCATGTTGGTGAACTTGGCGACGTAGGACTCCAGCGGGATGCCGTACTGCAGGCCGACCGAGATCGCGATCGAGAAGGCGTCCATCACGCCCGCCAGCGTCGAGCCCTGCTTACCGAGCTTGAGGAAGACCTCGCCCACGCCGTCATCCGGGTACTTCGAGACGGTCATGTAGCCTTCCGCGCCGGCCACGGAGAACTTGGTGACCGTGGCGGGCCGCTGCCGCGGGAGCTTGCGGCGGACCGGCCGGTGCACGGCCGGCTCTGCGGGCGCGGCGGCTTCCTCCTGCCCGGTGCTCGCGGCCTTGTTCTTCGAGGCCGAGAGGGGCTGGCCGACCTTGCAGTTGTCGCGGTAGATCGCGAGCGCCTTGAGGCCGAGCTTCCAGCCCTCGAAGTAGATCTTCTCGATGTCCTCGACCGTCGCGCTCTCCGGCATGTTCACGGTCTTGCTGATCGCGCCGCTGAGGTGCGGCTGGACCGCGGCCATCATCCGGACGTGCCCCATGGGGCTGATCGCCCGCTCCCCCATCGCGCAGTCAAAGACCTCGTAGTGCGCGAGCTTGAGGCCGGGCGCGTCCACGACGTGACCGTGCTCGGCGATGTACTCGGTGATCGCCTCGATCTGCTCCGGCTGGTAGCCCAGGTTCTTCAGGGCCCGCGGCACGGTCTGATTCACGATCTGCATCGAGCCGCCGCCGACGAGCTTCTTGAACTTCACCAGGGCCAGGTCCGGCTCGATGCCCGTGGTGTCACAGTCCATCATCAGGCCGATGGTGCCCGTCGGCGCGAGCAGGCTCGCCTGCGCGTTGCGGTAGCCGTTCGCCTCACCGATCCGGAGGCAGTCCTGCCAGGCGGTCAGGGCACTGGAAAGGATCTCGCGGTCCATCGGGCCCACCGTCCGGACCCGGTCGCCGGCCTCGGCATGCTTGCGCATGACCCGCTTGTGGCCGACCGCGTTCCGCTCGTAGCCGTCGTACGTTCCGACCACTCCGGCCAGCTGCGCGGACTGCTTGTACGCCGTGCCGGTCATCAGCGACGTGATGGCCGCCGCGATGGCCCGGCCGCCGTGCGAGTCGTAGGCGTGCCCGGTCGCCATCAGCAGCGCGCCCAGGTTGGCGTACCCGATGCCGAGCTGGCGGTAGGCCCGCGTCGTCTCGGCGATCTTCTGCGTGGGGAAGTCGGCGAAGCAGATGGAGATGTCCATCGCGGTAATGATCAGCTCGGTGATCTGCTGGAAGCGCCGCACGTCGAACGTGTCGTCCTCGCGGAGGAACTTCATCAGGTTGATGCTGGCCAGGTTGCACGACGAGTTGTCCAGGTGCACGTACTCCGAGCACGGGTTGCTGGCGGTGATCCGCCCGGACTCGGGGCAGGTGTGCCAGTCGTTGATGGTGCCGTCGTACTGGATACCGGGGTCCGCGCAATCCCAGGCGGCCTTCGCCATCTTGCGCAGCAGGCCCTTGGCCCCCACCCGGCTGACGACCTCGCCGGTCCGCCGGGCCAGCAGGTCGAACTCGCCGTCGTCTTCGATCGCCCGCATGAACTCGTCCGACACGCGGACGGAGTTGTTGGCGTTCTGGTACTGGACGCTGACGATGTCCTTGCCGCCGAGGTCGACGTCGAACCCGGCGTCGCGGAGGATGCGGACCTTCTCTTCCTCGCGCGCCTTGGTCTCGATGAACTCCTCGACGTCCGGGTGGTCGACGTCAAGGACCACCATCTTCGCCGCGCGGCGGGTGGCGCCGCCCGACTTGATGGTGCCCGCCGACGCGTCGGCTCCCCGCATGAACGACACGGGACCGCTGGCCGTGCCCCCCGAGGAGAGCAGCTCCTTGCTGGAGCGCAGCCGGGACAGGTTCACCCCGGCACCGGAGCCGCCCTTGAAGATCAGGCCTTCCTCCTTGTACCAGTCCAGGATGGAGTCCATCGTGTCGTCCACGGCCAGGATGAAGCACGCGGACACCTGCTGCGGCGATGGGGTGCCGACGTTGAACCAGACGGGCGAGTTGAAGCTGAAGATCTGGTGGATGAGGGCGTACTGCAGCTCGTGCTCGAAGACCTCGGCGTCAGCCTCCGAAGCGAAGTATCCGTGCTGCCGCCCGGTCTCCACGTAGACGCCGACGACCCGGTCGACCAGCTGCTTGAGGCTCCACTCGCGCTGCGGGGTACCCACCGCGCCGCGGAAGTACTTGGTCGTGACGATGTTGGCGGCGTTGAGCGACCAGAACGACGGGAACTCGACGCCCCGCTGCTCGAAGTTGACCGTGCCATCGCGCCAGTTCGTCATGACGACGTCGCGGCGCTCCCAGGTCACCTCGTCGTAGGGATGAACGCCCTTCGTCGTGTGGATCCGGCCGATCCTCAGCCCCTTGCGCGCGTTCTTGCCCTTGGTGGCAGCCGACCCGCTCACCGTCTCCGTCATGCCAAAGCCCCCTTCTGCGACCTCTCCCGGGCCACTCATGCCTTATTAGTTCTCTTCTGCGATAGTTCTCTTCAGCGATCAGGCGCTCGATCGTGCTGCCACTGATGGCAGCGGCCGTAGCTACGGGGTGGGCTCTTCCGCTGCCTGCCTGGCTGCCTGCGGCGCGCCCGCGCGCTCTTCGCGCAGCGCCTCGATTTCTTTTTCGAAGTCCGCGAGAGACTCGAATCCCCGGTATACAGAGGCGAAGCGCAGATAAGCGACCTCGTCGAGGTCCCGCAGCGGGCCCAGAATCGCCAGGCCGACCTCGTGTGAGGGAACCTCGGCACAGCCCCTGGCCCTGATCGTTTCCTCTACGCGCTGGGCCAGGATCGCGAGCTGGTCCTCGTCGACGGGACGGCCCTGGCACGCGCGGCGGACGCCGCTGACAATCTTGTCCCGGACGAAAGGCTCTGTCACACCGCTCCGCTTGGCCACCATCAGGATGACCGCCTCCTGCGTAGTAAAACGCTTTCCGCACTCCGGACATGCCCGCCGGCGGCGGATCGCTACGCCATCGTCGGCGGTACGGCTGTCGATCACCCGGCTGTCCGGATGCCGGCAGAACGGACAGTGCATACGACCACACCTCCTCGGCGTTTATCCATCTCGCATCCCGTCAAGACACAAGCTGTGGATAAAACACATCGGTGTAACTACTAGATGTTGTGGTTACCGTAGACCACCGCACCTAGTCGTCGCAAGTTTCCGGCGAGCGGATCCCGAAACCGCTGGCCCCACCGGATTACTGGCACCCCGGCCGGCGTGTCGCGACCGCGTCAGCGGCTACCCCCGTGGCACCCACAGTCGCTGACCGGCGGTGATACTCACGGTCTGGAGCCGGTTGGCCTGCAGTATCTCCTGCACGACGGCTCGCGCGTCGGCGCTCGGGACAGCGCTCTGGGCTATCGACCACAGCGTGTCGCCGGGCTGGACGATGACCTGCCGCGCACTGGCCGCGCCATGGGCGGCGGCAGGGCCACTGGCCTGAGCGGCGGTGGCCCCCGCCACGAACAAGCCGCACACCGTGAGCACCGCCAGGACCGCCAGGACGATCCGGCCCCGCCTGGTCAGCCGCAGCCGGTGCGCTGAGACCGCGCCGGCCGCTCGCCCAGCCCCAGCTGCCTCGGCCGCGACGACCGGCCGGCCCCCGGCCACCTGACCGGCACCGGCCGCCTTCTCCCCCACCACGATCCGCTCGGTCCCGGTCACTCGGCCAGCCGGAGAAAGCCTGACCCGCGGCACCGCCGGCTTGGTCCTGGTCGCGGGCCGCCTGGCCCCGGCCTCCGGCGCGGTCCTGGGCCGCCCCGGCGCAGCCACCACGGGCCCGGACAGCACCGGGACACCCGCCGGCGGCCGGGAAGAGCGCCGGGCATCGGCCGACGGCCGGGCGGCCTGCTGGACGTGCTGCCGGGCACGCCCTTGGCCGTGCTGCTGCCGCCCCCTTGGCCTCTGCTGGCCGTACTCCCGGCTGTGCTCCTGGATGGGCGGCGCCGGGCGCGCCGCGGGCCGCGCCGACCGCACGTCGCCGGGCGCGGACCGCCCCGAGAAGCTCCGGCCGCCGCCGGGAAAGATGCAGTCCCCGTCCGGATGAACCCACTTCTTGGCGGGGAAGAGCGGGTGAATCCCCGGCCGCGCCGAGACACCCGGCCGCGGCGTGGCCGCGCCCGGCCGCGCGGTGAAACCCTCCGGCCGGACGCGCCGCTCCCGCGGCCCGCTTCCCATATCGGCAGGGACGGCCCCCGACGGCTGCTCCTCTACAGGCAGAGCGCTCATGCCGACCTCCTCATCAAACGTTCATTCGAATACTGCTGTTCGATCGTATACCTGTTCGATCGAACGAACCTACGACATCTTTGTACCGGGCGGGTCTGACATTTTGGCGACACGTCGAACAGATGTTTGAGATCAGGGGGACCAACCACTACCCTCGGCATCAGATAGGCAATAACCGGATTGGAAGGTCGTCTGATGGACAACGGCAGTACGGATAACGCCGAGGGAGTGGCCGCGGCCGTCGGCGACACTCCCCGGCCCAAGGGAAAGCCCGGACGTAAGCCGAAAGGCAGCGTTCCGTCTGTTGTTCCGGTGACACCGGACAAGCCGGAGCCGGGTCATGTGCTCACCTGGCGGCAGCGCAAGGTGCTTCAGGTAATCCGCGACTCGGTACAGAAGCGCGGCTATCCGCCGTCAATGCGCGAAATTGGCGAAGCGGTCGGGCTGACGAGTACGTCGAGCGTCTCGTACCAGCTTTCGACACTTCAGGCGAAGGGGTACCTGCACCGCGATGCGGGCCGCCCGCGGACCGTGGAGGTCCGGCTGCCCGGCCATCCGGCCGTCCGTCCCGAATTCGAACAGGACGACGAGGAGACGGCTGAGGCCCCGGCGGGCGTCTTTGACATTCCGTCTCAGGAGGCCGCGTATGTTCCGCTGGTCGGCCGGATCGCCGCCGGTGGCCCGATCATCGCCGAGCAGCGGGTGGAAGATGTTTTCCCGCTGCCCAAGCAGCTGGTCGGTGAGGGCGAGCACTTTCTGCTCAAGGTAAGCGGAGACTCGATGATCAACGCCGCCATCACCGATGGGGACTGGGTCGTCGTGCGTTCGCAGCCGAACGCGGAGAACGGGGAGATCGTCGCGGCCATGGTCGAGGGCGAGGGACCCGAGGGCGAGGCGACCGTCAAGACGTTCAAGAAGAGCGACGGGCACGTCTGGCTGATCCCGCACAACCCGCTCTACGCGCCGATCCTGGGTGACGAGGCCACCATCCTCGGCAAGGTGGTGGCCGTCCTCCGCCGCGTGTAGGCGCTGCCGGGGCCGTCGCGCGGGGCCGTCGTGCGGGGCCGTCGCGCGGGGCCGTCGCGCGGGGCCGTCGCGCGGGGCCGTCGCGCGGGGCCGTCGCGCGGGGCCGTCGCGCGGGGCCGTCGTGTCTGGCCGGGTCAGGCGACCTGCCCGGCCAGACACAGAACTTCAGCCTGCGACGACGTTGACCAGCTTCGGCGCGCGGACGATGACCTTCCGGATGGACTGGCCGCCCAGCGCGCGGATGACGCCGGGGGCGGCCAGGGCCAGCTCGCGCAGATCGTCCTCGCTGATGTCCGGCGGTACCTCGATCCGGTCCCTGACCTTCCCGTTCACCTGAACGACGCTGGTGACCGAATCGGTGACGAGCAGTGCGGGGTCGGCCACCGGCCAGCCGGCCCTGGCCACGGACGGGTCGTGGCCCAGCAGTTCCCAGCACTCCTCGGCCGTGTACGGGGCGAACAGCGACAGCATCACGGCCAGCGTCTCGGCGGCCTCACGGACGGCCGGGTCGCCGGCGCCCGGGCCGGAGTCGATGGCCCGCCGGGTGGCGGTCACCAGCTCCATCAGCCTGGCCACGGCCACGTTCAGCCGGTGCGCCTCCACCAGGCGCGTGAACATCGTCGATGGTGTGGTGCGTGACCCGGCGCAGGGCCACGTCGCCCGCGGTCACGTCCGCCCGGGACGATCCGGCCGCCGCCACGTCGTCGGCGATCCGCCATACCCGGCCCAGGAACTTCACCATCGCCTCAGGCCGCACATCGGCCCAGTCGATGTCGTCCTCCGGCGGGCTGGCGAAGATCATCGTGAGCCGGATGGCGTCCACTCCGTGCGCGGCCAGCTGCTGGCCCAGGTCGACGCCGTTGCCCAGCGACTTCGACATGGCCTTGCCGCCGTTGATGACCTGGCCTTGGTTCAGCAGCCGGGTGAACGGCTCACGGAAGTCGACCAGGCCCATGTCGTGCAGGACCTTGACGAAGAACCGGCTGTACAGCAGGTGCAGGATGGCGTGCTCGACGCCGCCCACGTACAGGTCGACGGGCGCCCAGCGGCGCACGTCGTCCGGGCTGAACGGGCCGTCCGCGTAGTGCGGCGAGCAGTACCGCAGGAAGTACCAGGACGAGTCGACGAACGTGTCCATGGTGTCGGTGTCGCGCTTGGCTGGACCGCCGCACTTGGGGCAGCTCACGTTCACCCAGTCGGTGGCGGCGGCCAGCGGCGACACCCCCCGGGGCGCCAGGTCCTGCCCGCGCAGGTCGGGCAGGACGACCGGCAGGTCCTCTTCGGGAACCGGCACCTCGCCGCAGGACGGGCAGTGGATGATCGGGATCGGCGTCCCCCAGAACCGCTGCCGGGATACCAGCCAGTCACGCAGCCGGTAGTTGACGGCGGCGCGGCCCAGGCCCTTGGCGGCCAGGATCGCGATGATCCGCGCGATCGCCTCGGCCTTGGCCAGCCCGTTCAGCGGCCCGGAGTTGATCAGCTTGCCGTCGCCCGCGGTGGCTATGCCGGTCCCGGCCGGGTCGGGCTGGCCGGTGTCGACCACGACCTGGACCGGCAGCCCGTGGGCCCGGGCGAAGTCGAGGTCGCGCTGGTCGTGTGCGGGAACCGCCATGATCGCGCCGGTGCCGTAGTCGGGCAGCACGTAGTCGGCCGCCCAGACCGGGATCAGCTCGTCGTTGACGGGATTGACGGCGTGCACGCCCAGGAACACGCCGGTCTTCTCGCGCCCGATGGCCTGGCGCTCGATGTCGGTCAGCTTGCGGAACCTCGTCGACGTAGGCGCGCAGTTCCTCCAGCCGGCTCGGGTCGGCCAGCTGCTCGGCCAGCGGCGAGTCGGCGGCCACCACGAAGAACGTGGCCCCGTACAGGGTGTCGGGACGGGTGGTGAACACCGTGACCGGCTCATCGCGGCCCTCGACCGCGAAGGTCACTTCGGCGCCCTGGGAGCGGCCGATCCAGTTGCGCTGCATGAGCAGGACGCGCTCGGGCCAGTTCCCCTCCAGGGCCTCCGCGTCGGCCAGCAGCTGGTCGGCGTAGGAGGTGATCCGGAAGTACCACTGGGTCAGCGTCCGGCGGATGACCTCGGTGCCGCAGCGCTCGCACCGGCCGTCGATGACCTGCTCGTTGGCCAGCACGGTCTGGTCCTTCGGGCACCAGTTGACGTAACCGTCCTTGCGGTAGGCCAGCTCGCGCTCGTAGAACCGCAGGAACAGCCACTGGTTCCACTGGTAGTACTCCGGATCGCAGGTCGCCAGCCGGCGCGACCAGTCGAAGGAGACCGCGTACCGGCGGAACGATTCCGCCTGCGTCTCGATGTTCGCGTACGTCCAGTCGGCGGGGTGCGCGTTGTTGCGGATCGCCGCGTTCTCGGCGGGCAGGCCGAAGGCGTCCCAGCCGATCGGGTGCAGCACGTTGCGGTTGAGCTGGAACCAGTACCGCGCGACGGCGTCGCCGATCGCGTAGGCCTCGGCGTGCCCCATGTGCAGGTCACCGGACGGATAGGGGAACATATCGAGCAGGTAAGCGCGCTCGCGGGTATCCGCCGGGTCGTCGCTGGCACGGAACGGATCCAGTTCCGCCCAGCGGGCCAGCCACTTTTCCTGGATAGCGCGTGGGTCGTAGCGCTGCGCCGCCTCGGCGCTCTCCGCCGCTGTCATGGTTTCCTCACCCTGCTAGGTCTGGCTACGTGCGTGTCACGGTTAATGTGTCCCCGCTATGGACGCCCCTGGGAATGAAAAGGCCCCTCGCTCACGAGGGGCAGCCACGCCGACCGAGCTTGGATCGACGCGGCTAAATAAGGAGCAGCCGGACGGCACGCATGCGCCGAGGATAGCGCATGCCCAGGAGCACTGCGGGAGGCTACCGGCGATCGCAGGCGTGCGCCGGGAAACCGTAAGGCCGTCGCCATGGCCGACATTAGAGTGCAGAAATGCAAATAACCCGGGAATGGGTACATAAGTTAATGGCGCTAGGGCGCTGCTCACCAGCGGACGCGGACCTGTTCCCGCCAGACGGCCAGCGCGCGGGGGTCGCCGCGCAGCTCGAGGCCGTCCGTCCCGCCCCGGTTCCACAGCAGCAGGTAGAGAGCCTCAGCCCGGCCCGTTAGGTCGCATCCCGTCCCGTCCGGGACGTCATCGGGCGGGACGGCACCGCGGGCCACCGTGGCAACGTCCTTCCCCATGCGGATCACCCAGTCGGCGTGACCGCCGCCCTCCTGGCCGCCGGTGTCCTCGCCGTCACTGGCCGGATGACCGGGGCCGGGCCGGGCGTGGACAGCCAGCCAGGACGGCGGGTCGGCGCGCAGGCCGCGTTTACTCCGCCGGCGGCCGAACCCCATGACGAGCTCGTCGACGCCGTCGGCGGCCAGGCCGGGGGCGAAGTCGCCGGGGCTGCCAGGGCCGCCGGGGCTGGCCACGCCGGCGGCTAGCTGCGCGTCGACCCGGTGGATCGCGGTCTCGTGGGCTTGCCGGCGGGCCCAGAACGCCAGCGGCGACGGCGACGGCAGAAAGGTCCAGCAGGTCATGCCGGGGTCCGCGTGCTCCAGCGCGGTGACCAGGCGCTCGTGGCCGTCGGCGAACCAGCCGAGCAGGTCGTGGTCGCCGTCCGGCCCGGACCTGATCATCTCCTCCTCGGACGGCTCGGGCAGCGGGGTCTCGCGCTGGCCCGCCACGTACCCGGTGGCCCAGCGGTGCACGCTGCCCGTGTGCCGGACCAGGTCACGGACCCGCCAGCCGGGGCACGCCGGGACCGGGGCGTCCGGACCGGCCTGCCCGGCGGCCCGGGCCAGCAGGACGCCATCGTCCCGCAGCGCGGCGATGTACCCGGGTACGTCCACGGAGCCGTCCGGAGATCAGGCGTGCGCCGTGTCGTGCGCGGACGTCCCGCCGGAGGCCGTCCCGTCGCCGGCGGCCGCGCCGTTCCCGGCGGTTCGGCTGGCGGCGGCGGTCCCGGCGCCCGCAGCGTCCTGCTCCCAGGCGGACGGCCGCGTCTCCCAGTTGGGCCGCAGCGGCATGCCGGCCTGCCCGGCGGCGGTCAGCTTGACGCCCAGCACCTGGTGCAGCTGGATGTGGTTGCGCTCGAAGCCGAGCCTTGACCCGGCCATGTACAGCCGCCACACCCGGGCCGTGCCCGGGCCGACCTCGGCGACGGCTTCCTTCCAGTGCGCGTCCAGGTTCGCGCACCACGCGGCCAGCGTCATCGCGTAGTGCTCGCGGAGGTTCTCCTCGTGCCGGACCTCGAACCCGTGGTCGTGCATCAGGGAGACCAGGTAGCCGGGTGCCTCCAGCTCGCCATCGGGGAAGACGTACCGGTTGATGAAGCCGCCCTTGCGCGTGGCGGGCTCGGAGCTGTCCGGCCGGGTGATGCAGTGGTTGAGCAGGCGCCCCTCCGGACGGAGCTTGCTGAGCAGGAACTCGAAGTAGCCCGGTAGCTGCCGGACGCCGATGTGCTCGGTGAGCCCGATCGAGCTGACCGCGTTGAAGTCGCCCTCCGGAACGTCCCGGTAGTCGAGGTGCCGCACCTCGGCCAGGCCGGACAGGCCCGCCTTCTCGATGGCTTCGCGGGCCCAGGCGGCCTGCTGCTCCGACAGCGTGACGCCGAGGGCGCGGACCCCGTATTCGCGCGCCGCGTGCATGACCATGCCGCCCCAGCCGCAGCCGACATCCAGCAGCCGCATGCCGCTGTGCAGGCCGAGCTTGCGCGCGACCAAGTCGAACTTGTACTCCTGGGCCTCCTCGAGGGTGGAGTCCGGCGTCGGGTAACAGGCGCAGGTGTAGGCCATCGAGGGACCCAGCACCCACTCGTAGAACCGGTTGGACACGTCGTAGTGGTGGGAGATCGCGCTGGCGTCACGGTTCTTGGAGTGCCGCCGGCCGGTGAGCCACTGGCGGCCAGGGTTCACCTCCTGCGGGGGCGGCGCGAGCCTCGGGATGAGGGTCCGGGGGCCGCCCAGCTCGCGGAACAGCCGGTACCGCGCGGCCAGGTCGATGTTCATCGTCTGCGCGTTGGCCATCCGGGCCAGGGCGGTGTACATGTCGCCGTCGACGTCGAGGTGCCCGGACACGTAGGCGCGCGCGAGCCCGAGCGCGCCCGGCGCCTGCGCCAGGTAGGACACGGCCGCGGGCGACCGGACCGTGATCCGTACCGGGGAGTCCGCCGCGCCCGCCCGGCTGCCGTCGTACGCGACGAACTCGACCGGGGCATCTGGTCCCGCGAAGGTCTCGAATACTTGCGCCAGCGGCATGCTTGCCTCGCTTCCGTCGATCTAGCCGTGAAGATCCAGCCGTGGGATATAGCCGGGGGCGGTTCAGCGTCCGCGGACGCACTTGTCGTACAGGCCCGGGAGACGGCCGGCGCTGTCGTACTCCCGCTTCAGCTTCTCGTGCGCCGGGCCGTTGTAGAGCCTGCTGAAGTCGTCCTCGGTGTAGAAGGACGTGGAGTACAGCGACTTGTGGCCGCCGAGCGCGCCGACTTCGTTCTCCACGAGGCGGTTGTAGTAGCCGTCCTGGCGGCCCGGCGGCAGCGGCACAGTGCCCCAGAAACCGAAGTTGACGTACACCTCGCCCGGCTTCAGCGGGTATAGCGGCCAGGAGCGCTCCCCGCGCAGCCGCAGCGGGCACATCCAGATTGGGCTCATGCCCACCTGGGACGCGAAGAACGTGAGGAAATCCGCGCCGCGCTGGACGGGGATCTCCACGTCCTGGATCACCGCCTCGCGGGCGGGCCGCTGCCGGCGTTCGTCCAGTGCGCTGGTCAGGCCGAGGCGGCGGTCCAGCGCGACCAGCTTGCGGTACACGTCGGAGCGCCGGTAGCGCCGCGGCCACAGGGCCCGGACGAGGGGCTTCTGCACCCCGAACGGCCGGGAGCACCAGAACCAGTCGGTATCCCACCGCCACAGATAGTCGCGGATGGTCAGGAAGTCCTCCTGCGGGCCGCGGATGGAGGTGTAGTAGATGTCTTTGCCGGTGTAGTCGCTCTGCCAGGGCGCGACGTCGCTGAAGGCCCCAACGGTCAGGTAGAGCTCGTCCGGGCTGAACGCGACCCCATCGAGGAAGTCCGCGCGGTGGCCCTGGTAGCTCCCCTCGGCCACGGTCTGCTCGATGGCGGCCATGCAGGCGGCCGGGTCCCGGAACGGGAAGTGGCGGAGGTGGACGTAGGGCCGGACAGGCTCCAGCTCGATGGTGAGAGACAGCGCGTACCCGAGGGTCCCGTAGGAGTTGGGGAAGCCGGCGAACAGGTCGCTGTGCTCGTTGTCCGGTGCGGCCGTGACCACCCGTCCGTCCCCGGTCAGGATCTCCATCTCCAGGACGGACTCGTGCGGCATGCCGCTGCGCAGAGCGGTGGACTCGATGCCCAGGCCGGACACCGCGCCGCCGAGGGTGATCGTCTTCAGCTGGGGCACGACGAGGGGCATCATCCCGTGCGGCAGAGTCGCGTCGCACAGGTCCTCGTAGGTGGTCATGCCGCCGACGACAGCGACGCGCGCCGCGGGGTCCACGGACAGCACGTGGCCGAAGGCGCGCACGTCAAGCCCGGGCGAGCTCTCCGCCCCGCGGCCTGCGGCCGGGGCGCGGAACCGGAACAGGTTGCTGGTGCGCTTGGCCAGGCGCACCGGAGTGCCGGGTGGCATCGCGTTGTACGCCTGGCGCAGCCGGGCCACCGCGGCGCGATGCTCCGCCATGGCCGCCGGCGGCGCGTCCTTGCGGGCGACGTCCGTCATGCGCCTTCCTTTCCTTCCGGCCCAGGTCCAGGACCCATACCGGACAAACGGCTCACGCAGTTTATCCCGGCGCGCCTGGCCGTCCAGGTCCGGCCGGTGCCTGGTCGTCATCCGGGTCCTCGCCGGCGGCCCCGGTGGCCCCGGCCGCGGCCCGCTCATCGTCGGCGGCGTAGCTGGCCGCGACCTCCTCGGGCGTCATCGGCAGCCGGGCCATGGACGGCGGGGTACCGGCGTCGATCGTGTCCCGGAGCAGCAGCGCCATCGAGTAGGCGGGGTCGGCCTCCAGGGCACGGTCCAGGGCGACGTTGGCCAGCGCACCGTTGCCGCCCTGCCAGGCGGTGAAGGCCAGCAGCGAGGCGGCCGGCGGCAGGTACGGGCGCTCGGCCCGGCGCACGACGTCCGTCCACAGCCGCGCGTGGGCCTCGCGGTGATCGGGGTCCATCCGGGCCCACGCGTCGTCGCGCACGCGCAGATTGGTCAGCGCGAGCGACAGCCAGGCGACCTGATCGTCGGTGGCGAACCTCCCGCCCTCCCGGTAGGTGCGGAGAGCGTCGGCGACGGCGCTGAGCCCCTCCAGCACCACGAGCCGCGTGACCGCACCCGGACGGCCCGAGCGTGAACCGAGGGTGAGCAGGTCAGCCGCGTGCTCCTCGGCACGGCTGGTCGCCTGCCGCATCGACTGGCGGGTGATGCCGCCGAGCGGCGCGATCGAGGCGGCCAGCGCCGCCCGGTCCGGCAGGATCGGGACGCCCGCCGCGGCCATGGCCGCGGCGGCCGGGTGATGTGGGTTGACCGGGACACCCTCGGGCGGGCAGCAGGAAGGCTCGCGGCAAAGGTAAGACCAGTAGCGGCCGTCCTGTACGCGCAGCACGTCCCGCAGGTCGAGCCGGGCCTGCCGGGCCTCGTCCCGGATGAGGTCGGCGATGGGGGTGACCAGGTGGCCGGGGCCGTAGCCGATGACGACGGCCGTGGCCTGCCGCTGGCTGGTGAGGACCGCCACCGCGTGCTGGGCGATATCGCGCGCGGCGGCGGGGTCAGGCGGGTCGGGAAGGTCGAAACGCAGGGTCATGTGAATGCGCCCGCGCGGCGGGCCGGCGCCGATCACGATGAGGCTCTTGCTGGGGACGAAGCCGAGCAGATGGGGAACGACGGCCAGGACCGCCGCCGGGGAGCCGACGCTCACGGGCTGCGGGCGGCCGGGCGGCGGACCGGGGTGGTCGGGGTGCGGGAGGTTACGTCCGGGGGGAAGGTCTCTTTTCATGGCCTCCACGTTTGTTGGGGGGAGGGTGGGGGGCCATGGCAATGCGGCGGGGCTGTGGAAAGGGGAGGGTGACATGCACAGGCCGCAGAAGGGGCTTGACGGCGGGAGGTAGGTGTGCTGCGGGCTAGAGGGCCACGCCCAGCAGGGCGTCGATCGCGTCCCGCACCAGGTGGCCGTCCGCACGGTCCGCGGGCTCGCTGGACGTCCGTTCAGAAAAAATTGCGGCGGCCCAGTGATCCACAACCGCCAGCGCGCCCGGTGCGTCCAGGTCATCGGCCAGCCGCTCGCGGATCCCGGCCAGCGCGGCCCGGGCGGTGCCGTGCGGGGCCACGCTGTCCTGCGCCGCCGCGGCGGCGGAGCGCCAGCGCGCCAGCCGCTCGCGGGCCTCGGACAGGCCGGCCTCGGTCCATTCCCAGTCCTCGCGGTAGTGGTGGGCAAGCAGCGCCAGCCGGACCGCCATCGGGTCCTCGCCATTTTCGACCAGCCGGGAGACGAAGACCAGGTTGCCCAGGGACTTGGACATTTTCTCCCCGTCGAGACCGACCATCCCGGCGTGCGCGTAGACCTCCGCGAACACGTGCCCGGGGTGGGCGGCGAAGGCCACCCGGGCGTGCGAGGCGCTCATCTCGTGATGGGGAAGACCAGGTCGAAGCCGCCGGCCTGGACGTCGAAGGCCGGGCCCAGGTGGTCGGTGGCGATCGCCGCGCATTCCACGTGCCAGCCCGGCCGGCCGCGGCCGAAGCGTGAGTCCCAGGCCGGCTCGCCGGGCCGTTCCGCGCGCCAGACGACCACGTCCAGCGGGTCCTTCTTGCCCGGCCGGTCCGGATCGCCGCCGCGCTCGGCGGCCAGTTCGAGCATCTGCGGCAGCCCCAGATTCGGCACCGTGCCCGGCCCGGACAGCGCGCCGAAGGCCGGGTCGGCCCCGCGGGCGAAGTAGATGTCGCCATCCAGTTCATACAGCGAGCCCCGGTCGGCGAGCCGCTCGGCGAACCGCTCGATGACCCGAATCGCTTCCACGGCCCCGACCAGGTGGGCCGGGGGGATCAGCCGCAGCGCCGCCATGTCGCCACGGAACCGCTGAGATCTCCCGTTCGGCCAGGTCACGCCAGTCCTCGCCGTCGCGTTCGGCCCGCTCCAGCAGCGGGTCGTCCACGTCAGTGACGTTCTGGATATAGGTCACCGGCCGCCCGGCGTCGAGCCACGCCCGGATCAGCAGATCCCACGCGGTGAAGGTGGCCGCGTGCCCGATGTGGGTCGCGTCATAGGGCGTGATCCCGCACGCGTAGATGGTGGCGGGGCCCTGACCCGGGCCGGTGGCGGCCGGGCGGATCGCACCGGTCGCCGTGTCCCGGAGCCTGGGCTCGGGCCCGTGTCCGGGCAGCTGGGGGATGCTCGGGCGGCGCCAGGATTCCATGGGCCCAGGCTATCTTGCCGACCAGGTACTGCCTGGCCAAGGCCCCGCGGGCTCAGGGCGAGAGGGTCTCGGCCAGGTGCGGCGGGGAGCCGGTGGTCACGTGCGGGGGCACCGCCGTCGCGGACGATGCGCTGGCGGCCTGCTCGAACGCGTAGGCGAGCCCGATCAGCCGGGGCTCGCTCCAGCGCGGCCCCATGAACGAGATCCCCACCGGCAGGCCCCACACGTAGCCGAACGGCAGCGACACCGCGGGATACCCGCCGACGGCGGCAGGCGCGGAGGTATGGAAGGCATCGTGATCGCCGAGCACGTAGTCGGTCAGCCACGCCGGGCTCGCGGTCAGCGCGACCACCGCGTCGAGCCGGTGCGTGACCAGCGGTGTCTCCATCGCTACCCGGGCCAGCCGGGCCGCATCGGCGCGCAGTTCCCGGTACGCGGGGTCATTGAGGCCGCCGCGCGTCGCCTCCGCCCGCTCGAACACCTCCTGGCCGAAACGCGCCAGCACCAGCTCCGCGTTGCGCTGGTTGAAGCTGATCAGTTCGGCCAGGCTCCGCGGCGCGGTGCCGGGCAGCGCCGCGAGGTAGGCGCCGAGATCGTGCTTGAACTCGTGCAGCAGCGCGGCACCCTCCGGCGCCCCGATCTGGTCCGCGCCCGGCAGTTCCACCGGGTCGACGACGGTCGCGCCCAGTTCGCGCAGCCGGGTCACCGCACTGTCCAGCACGGCCGCGGTGGCGGCGCCTGCGGCCGCCGACCCGTCCCGCCACACCCCGACCCGGGCGCCGCGGAGCGCGCCTGGTCACAGCAGCCGCGGTAGTCAGGGGCACCATCGGCCCGTTCGGCCGGGCCGTGGGCGCCGGAGCTCGCGGGATCGTCGGGGTCGGCGGCGGCCAGCACACTGAGCAGGGCGGCCGCGTCGGCGACCGAGCGCGCCATCGGGCCCGCGGTGTCCTGCGCCAGGGAGATCGGAACGATGCCGGTCCGGCTGACCAGTCCCAGCGTGGGCTTGATGCCGACGACGCCGCACGCGCTGGCCGGGCAGACGATCGAGCCGTCGGTTTCGGTGCCCACCGCGATCGGGGCGAGGCCCGCCGCGATCCCGGCGGCGGACCCGGAACTGGAGCCGGAGGGGTTCCGCTCGAGCGCGTAGGGGTTGGCGGTCTGACCGCCCAGCGTGGACCAGCCGCTGGTGGCGTGGGAGGAGCGGAAGTTGGCCCACTCCGACAGGTTGGCCTTGGCGATGATCACGGCGCCGGCCTGGCGCAGCCGGCGGACCAGGAACGCGTCGCCGGGCCTGGGCGTTCAGCAGCGCGGGCGAGCCCGCCGTGGCGGGCATGCCCGCCACCTGGATGTTGTCCTTGACCAGGACGGGAATGCCCTCCAGCGGGCTGCGCGGCTCGCCCTGGGCGCGGGTGGCGTCGCTGCCACGGGCCTCCGTCGTCGCGCCGGGGTTGACGGTGATGACCGCGTGCAGCGCCGGGTTCAGCCGGTGCAGCCGCTCCAGGTAGAAGGCGGTGATCCCGGCGGACGTCAGCGTTCCCGCCGCCATCGACCGCTGCAGGCCGCCAACCGACGCACCGCCGGGACCGGGCACCACCGCGCTGCCGGGCGCATCACCGGGCGCGCCACCGGGCGTGCCACCGGGCGCACCACCAGGGATCCCGCCGGGCGGCCCCCCGGGTGGGCCGCCGGGACCGGGCACCCCACCGCCTGACGCACCGCCGGGAACGGGAACCGAGCCGGGACGGGATCCGGGCTCGGCGGGGGACTCCGGCATGCGGGCAGAATAACGGGATCGGGGTCTCCCGGTCACCGGATGAGGCCTACCCGCAATGCCGATGTGCTTAATGTTGTGCCTGAGCGGCAAGCAACCAATGGGACAGACCCGGCAGCAGCCAGTAGCTGCCCGCGATCAGCGCCAGCACCGAGACGACGGCGAACAGGAATACCCACGCGCCGCCAGGGACACCGGTCAGCAGGGCCAGCTGGTCGGCGTCGGAAGCCAGCGCGCCGCCGCGACGCCGCCGGCTCTGCAGCTCGAAGACCGGGCGGATGCCGCCAAACAGCAGGAACCAGGCGAACAAGTTGGCGAAGAGCTCCTGGGCCTCCACCGAGGCGAAGCGGCTGATGCCGAGCACCACCGCCGCGGTGGCCAGGACGGCCACGAACCCGTAGGCGTTGCGGATGGCGATGAACGCCGCCGCCAGCAGCAGCAGGACCAGCCAGAGCAGGAACGTCGCGTGCCGCGCGGCCAGCAGCCAGGCGGCCCCCAGCCCGAGCAGGGACGGCGTCACGTACCCGGCGGCGGTGGTGAGGATCAGGCCGGCGCCGCGGGACTTGCCGCGCGAGGACGTGACGCCCGAGGTGTCGGAGTGCAGCCGGATGCCGTCGAGCTTGCGCCCGGTCGCGACGGAGACGACGGCGTGGCCGCCCTCGTGGGCCAGGGTGACCACGTTCCGGGACACGTGCCAGGCCCGGTGGCTGAGCACGATGACCAGGGCGCAGGCGGCGGTCAGGACGACGAGCCACGTCGTCAGCACCGGCCCGGTCGCGGTCAGGCGGTCCCACAGGTGGGCGAGCGCGGTCATGCGCGAAGACTAAGGCAGCCAGCAGGCTGAGGCGGCCGGAAATCCCGGTATCCAGAAACCTGGAAACTGCCCGGCGGTCAGGCTGCCGGGCGGGGGCCGGGACGTCAGGCCGTGAGGGGAGCCGCGCGGTCAGGGCAGCCAGGAGACGTGGCCGTGCAGTTCCGCGTAACCGATGAACGCGCCCATGTCGATCAGGGTGTGCGCGATCACCAGCGGCATGACGCGGCCCCAGCGGCGGTAGCACAGCGCGAAGATCGTGCCCATCACCGCATTCCCGATGAAGCCGCCGAAGCCCTGGTACAGGTGATACGACCCGCGCAGGCAGGCGCTGAGCGCGATGGCCCGGGACGGCCGCCAGCCCAGCTGGTCCAGCCGCCGCAGCAGGTAGCCGATGACCAGGGTTTCCTCCACCAGCCCGTTCTGGGCGGCGGAGAGGATGAGGACCGGGATGCGCCACCAGACGTCCGGCAGGTTCTCCGCGACGACGTTGAGGTCGAAGCCCAGGTGGAAGGCGGCCAGGTACAGGCCGAGGCCGCTGCCGCCGATGACCGCGGCCAGCGCGGCGCCGCGGAGCAAGTCCTGGCCGGGGCGGCGGGTGTCGAGGCCGATGACCGAGGGCGTCTCGCCTTCCCGCGCGATCAGGTAGAGGACCAGGGCGACCGGAGCCAGCCCGATCAGGGTGCTGGTGAGCTGGAGGAACAGGTCGAGCACGGGGCGCCCCGGGGCGAGGGATCCGTTGAGCACCGCGTGCTGCCTGCCGAGCGCCTTGGGCGCGGTCAGCGAGCCGATAAGCTGGATCAGCGCGTACAGCCCGCTGGCGCCCAGGGAGACGGCGAAGACCGAGAAGATCTCCCAGGTGAGCAGCTTCCGCGTCGGGGGCACCCAGGCGCCGGTTCCGGCTGGGGTCCGCGGCGCCCGCGCCCGCGACAGTGCGGTTCTGAGCAGGCTTAACGGACCTGGCGGGGGGTGTCCCGGGGGCCAGGGGCCCGGTCGCTGGGGTGCCCACGGTCTCCGTCGGCGGGGACCCGGCGGCGAGCGGGGAGACTGGTTCCTGGCCTTGGCTCATCGATGGCACTCTAGCCGCAGGAACGCGCGTTGCTACGCGAGCAGGTCGTCGAAGTCCCCGTCGATCGCACCGCCGATAAGTGCCTCGATCTCCGCCTTGGTGTAGATCAGGGCCGGGCCATCCGGGTCGCTGGCGTTCCGGACGGCGACGCCGCCATCGGCCAGCCGGGCCAGCTCGACACCGGTCCCGTCCGGGGTGGTCGGCTGCCAGCGCAGGCCGGCGAGCTCGTGCGCGGGAATCCCGTTGTACGGCGCCGTCATCACAGTTCCTTGAGTCACTTCCTTGATCGCGGCCAGGATGTCCTGGGTGCGGTCGGGTGAGGTGGCCTTGACGCTCAGCCGCTCCATGACCTCGCTGTACCTTTCGGCGTCTTCCCGCTTGTCGAGGTACAGCGCGCCGGTGAGCTGCTCGATGTAGACGATGTCGCCCATATCGGCCTCGGGGAACCGCATGATCGTGAACGCCCCGCCCTCCGCGGCGTGACCGCCGAAGGTGAAGGGCAGCACCTGCAGCGTGACGTTCGGTTCCTTGGTCGCGGCCATCAGGCGCTCGACCTGCCCGCGCATGACCTCGCGGCCGCCCATCGGCCGCCGCAGCGCCCCCTCGTCGACCACGACCCACAGCCGCGGCGGATTCGGCCGGCCGAGGAGCTGCTGGCGGCGGGTGCGGAGGGCAACCCTTCGCTCCACCTCATCGTCGGGCGCGGCGGGCTGTCCCTGCCGGACCACGGCCCGGGCGTAGTCCTCCGTCTGGAGCAGGCCCGGCACGAACTGCACCTCGTACACGCGGATCAGCTCGGCCGCCTCTTCCAGCCCCACATAGATCTGGAACCAGTCCGGGACGACGTTGGAGTACTTCTGCCACCAGGCGGGCGAGTTGGCCTCGCGGGCCAGCGCGATCAGCTGATCCCGCTCCGTCACGTCCGCGACGCCGTACAACTCGAGCAGGTCGGCGACGTCGCGCTCCTTGAAGCTGACCCGGCCGAGCTCGAGACGGCTGATCTTGGACCCGGAGGCGCGGATGCGGTACCCGGCGTCGTCGCGCGATATCCCGCGGGCCTCACGCAGCTTCCGGAGCTGCGATCCAAGGAGGATTCGCAGCACCGTGGGGCCGCTTCCCGGATGGCTCGGAATCACCCCCGGGCTCCGCGGCGTACCGCAGCACAACCCCTAGCCAGGCAACGTCGGACGCTCCCCCACGCCGACATCCCGCTCACCACCCCACCCTAAGCTGCGCACATACCGATTTGCACGTGCATCGTCCCTTGCGTCTGCAAGGCGTACTCGGCATGATACCGCCCCGGCTCACAATTTCACGACCAGTGTCCTTTACATTCCGGCGTTTCCTGGTCACAGGCCCGTGAATATCCGCTGGATATCGTTTCTGCCCCTTCCCCGCCGGGTTCTGGCGACCGAAGCGGCCGGATACTAGGCTCAGTGCGTCATTAACGGGGCGCCTGCCGCACAGGCCCCCAGGTAAGCTGAGCGCACGCGCGCGAGGGAGCGAAGATGTACGAAAACTACCCGTCCTCCGCCGGCGGCGGCGGGCAGGTACCGGAGCCAGCGCAGCGGCCGGCGCCCCCCATGTCCGTGCTGACCGCGGTCCGGCTCATGTACGCGGGCGCCATCATCAGCGCGATCAGCTTCATCCTCGGCCTGGCCACGCTCGGCGGCCTGAAGCACAGCATCCAGAAGGCGCACCCGGCCTACACCAGCGCCCACGTCAACTCCCTGGTCGCCGGCTCGATCGTGGCGACCATCGTCGTCGGCATCATCGCCGTCGGCCTCTGGGTCTGGATGGCGCGGATGAACCTCAAGGGCCATAACTGGGCGCGGATCACCGGCACGGTCTTCTTCGTGCTGAACACCCTGGACCTGCTCGGCGTCTTCCGGGGATCGGCCAACGCCATCTCCGCGGTGTTCGCGATCGTCACCTGGCTCGTCGGGCTCGGCGCGGTAATCATGCTGTGGCGCCGTGAGTCGACCGCGTTCTTCAAGCCGGAGACGATCCCGCCCGGCGGTGACTTTTCCGGCTCTGGGTTTACCGGGCCGACCACCTTGACCTGAGCGGCCCGCCCGTTCGGCAATCCGGACCGCCGGTTCGGGCGGTCCGCGCTCTACGCTGCATTCCACTTCGCATTTGCGCCACGCATCGGCGGGGCGGCGAATTGGTCCGGGCGCATTGTTGCTGTGCATTCCTTAATGCCTTGATCGCGTTGGGCGGCCGCGCACTTGATCGCGCCGGGGGTCACGCAAAAAGTGTGCGAATCGCCCGGTCAGGGCGGGCGACCTGGGTTAGCGGGTGAGGGCGGTGCCGGTTAGCGGGAGGGCGGTGCCGGTTAGCGGGAGGACGGTGCTGGTTAGCGGGTGAGGGCGGTCAGGTGGTGGCAGGCGATCGCGGCGGCAGCCACGACGTTGAGCGAATCGACGCCGGCCGCCCGGGCCGACGGGTCCATCGGGATGCAGACAGCCTCATCCGCCTCGTGCAGCCAGCGTGAGGACAGCCCGTCGCCCTCGGTACCCAGCATCAGGGCCGCCCGCTCCCCCGGCGGCACCTTGGTGATCGGCACCGCCGACGCGTCCGGGGTCAGGGCCAGCAGCCGGAAGCCCGCCGCGCGGACCGCGGCCAGCCCCCCGTACCAGTCCGTCATCCGCGCGTACGGGATGGCGAACACGGCGCCCATCGAGACCTTGACGGAACGGCGGTAGAGCGGGTCAGCGCACCGGGGCGACAAGATGACCGCCCCCATCCCGAGCGCCGCCGCCGAGCGGAAGATCGCGCCCACGTTGGTATGGTCGACGATGTCCTCGAGGACCACGACGTTCCGCGCCCGGTCCAGCACCTCCCGAACGGCCGGCAGCGGGCGTCGGTCCATGGCCGCGAGCGCGCCACGGTGGACGTGGTAGCCGGTGAGCTGTTCGGCCACCTGGTCGGGCACGACGTAAGCCGGAGCGCCGCACGCGTCTGCCAGGCCCACCAGGCCGGCCGCCTTTCGCTCGGTCGCGAGCAGCGACCGGACGGCGTACCCGGCGGCCACGGCGCGGCGGATGACCTTCTCCCCTTCGGCCATGAACAGGCCGTGACCGGCTTCGAGGCTCTTGCGCAGATCCACATCGGTCAGCCGGACATAGTCCGCCAGGCGCGGGTCACCGGGATTGTTAACGAAAGTGAAACGTTGCACCTCATCAGTGTCAATGTTTCCTTCTGGCATGTCGATTCAGGCGTTCCGGTTTGCGTTTTATGTCCGGGTTGACCTGTTCAGAGCGGATAACGCCGGCAAGTCCCCTATGGACTATTCGCCCGCAATGACGTAAGCAAATGAGGTAGGAGGTCTAGACCGTTGGGGAGTGGTGCGGCTGTGGTTGACGCATGGATACCGGGCGCGCGGTGCATTCGGGCCCACACGGACGGCGGGACGCTGCGAGGCGGCGCGCCCCGAGTGGTCTGGCACGCACTGGGCGCGGATCCACGGCTGATCTCGGCCCGCTCGGCCGCGGAGCGGCTCGATCAGGAGGGACGGCCGCCCCATCTTGTATGGAACCCCCTGTCAGGGGATATTGCCCAGCTCATCCCGGTCGTCAGGGCCGCCTGCCTGCTTGGCGGCCCGGAGACCCTGGACTACGCGCCCGGATCGGGCAGCCCGGTACCGGCGGCCACCGGCACCAATCGCCAGGGACGCCTGTGCGTGCAGATCGGCGTGCTGTCCTGGGCCAGGGAGCCGTTTACCGACGGCCCGATGCACGGGGTCGAGCGCATTTTGAGCTGGCTGCACTCCTGGCGCGTGCCGTGGCGCTGGCCAGCCGGGCGGCCTGCCTCGTTTGCGCAGGCCCACACCCTGGATCGCAGTCGCGCGGTGTGGTCCATCGGCGGCCATTACGGTGCCTCGCAGATTCCTGACTGGGACGCGGCCGGGCCGGGAAACATCGACATCGAGCTGCTCGGCATGGCGCGCGTCACGCCCTGCCAGGCCATCTCCCGGCACCGCAAGACCCGGGCCGGCATGGTCCACCGGGTCGCGCTGGAGAAGGTCCTCGGACCCGAGATCGACGCGGACACCGCCGTCCCGTCCCTGGCCAGCGCGCCCCTGCTGAGCTAAAGCGGTCCCCTGCTTGCTAAATCCCCTCTGAGCTAAAGCGGTCCCCCGCTGAGCTGGCGCAGTGGAGGAAACGGTCCGTTAAAAAGGCGTTTGACAGGCGCCGGGGCGGTAGGGCCACATAAGGGGCATGAGCACCGAGACATCTCCCGTCCCCCCGCTCTCCGCCACCGGCCGGACGACGCTGCGCCGCCACCGGGAGCGCGGCAAGACCGGCCGGGCCGACCTGTACGCCGTCCTGGACGCCGGTCTGATCTGCCACCTCGGAGTGGTTGTGAACGGATCGCCGCGGGTCCTGCCGACCACGTACGCCCGCGCCGGCGAGACGCTCTACCTGCACGGTTCATCGGCCAACGCCGGTTTCCTGGCCGCCGACGGTGCGGAGGTCTGCGTGACCGTCACCCACCTGGACGGCCTGGTGCTGGCGCGTTCCGTCTTCAGTCATTCGGTCAACTACCGCAGCGCGATGATCCTCGGCACGGCCACGATCGTGCGCGACGACGAGGAGCGGATGGCCGCGCTGCGCGCGATCGTCGAGCACCTCGTCCCGGGCCAGTGGGCCGCTGCCCGCAACCCGACAGCGAAGGAGGCGGCCGCGACCTCGGTGCTCGCGCTGCCGCTGACCGAGGCCTCGGTGAAGGTCCGCGAGGGCGGCCCGGCCGACGATCCCGCCGACCTGGAGCTGGACGTCTGGGCCGGGGTCCTGCCCGCCGCGATGACGTTCGGCTCGCCGGAACCGGCCGCCGATTTGCGCCCCGGTATCACCGTTCCCGCACATATCAGCCGTTTCCCCGACACCTGCCCGGCGGGAGCGGACGGGCACTGAAACGGGGCGGAATCCTTGCGGGCCCGGCCGACACAGCTCAGATAAGGACCTAACCTGGGACAATGAATGATCGGCTGGTGTGGATTGATTGTGAGATGACGGGGCTCGACCTGCAGCACGATGCCCTGATCGAGATCGCCTGCCTGGTAACGGACGGCGAGCTGAATATTCTCGACGAGGGCATTGACGTGATCATCAAGCCGCCGCCGGAGGCGGTGGACACGATGATGCAGGTGGTCCGGGACATGCACACCACATCAGGGCTGCTGAACGAGCTGGGCCAGGGCGTCACGATCGACGAGGCGCAGGAGATCGTGCTGGCCTACATCCAGATGCATATCAGCGAACCGCGACGAGTGCCGCTGTGCGGCAACTCCATCGCGACCGACCGGTCGTTCATCGCGCGCGACATGCCGCAGCTCGACGCGTACCTGCACTACCGGATGGTGGACGTGTCCAGCATCAAGGAGCTGGCCCGGCGCTGGTACCCGCGCGCGTACTTCGCCAGCCCTGCTCAAGCGCGGCGGGCACCGCGCACTCGCCGACATCACCGAGAGCGTCCAGGAATTGCGGTACTACCGCGAGGCGATCTTCGTCCCGCAGCCGGGACCGGACTCGGCCCGGGCCCGGGAGATCGCAGCCCGGCACGGCGGCGTCGGGGGCGAGAGCCAGCCGGCGTCACCGGCGCATAGTTAGGGCCAGCCGTCCCGGTACCGCTATAATTTCGTAGCCGCACGGGGCTGACCGGCCGCAGGCGGCCTGTCGCCGGAACCCGTGGCAGCTGGTAAATTCGGCATGCCGCGGGGGAGCGGCGGCGATGGTGGGTGTAGCTCAGTTGGTTAGAGCACCAGGTTGTGGTCCTGGGGGTCGTGGGTTCGAGTCCCATCATCCACCCCATCTTGTATAGCCGGTGACCTGCGGGTTTGACGGGAGACCGAAGGTTTCCCTAACCGTGTGGTTAGGACTTTGGTTAGGACATCTGTGTGACGTCGATCACATGGAGTCTCGTGGCGTGTGGTGCCGTACTGCGTTACGCAGTGTCCAGGCCGTGCCTTGCCGGGAGTTGACGCGGGCCCGTGAACCAGGCCAGCACGAAGACCGGGTGCCCGCCGACAGCACTCAGGAACGGGTGGGTCAGCCCTCGTTCACGTTACTCACTCGTTCGTCCAGATAACGGGCGAGCGCTGATGGACGGAACCGGAGTTGCTTGCCTAGTCGGACGGCTTCGAGTGCACCGCTTTCTACGGCGTCATAGAGCCAGCTTTTCTTCACCTTCAGCAGGGCGCAGACATCGTCCGGGGTGAGCAGGTCGAGGTCCCAGTAGGGGCCTTGGGGCGGGGCCTGCCGCCCGGCAGCGTCGTTGCCGCCTCGTCCGGCGTTGATGGCCGCAATCTGGCGGGTCACGGCTCGGCCTCCAGCTCGATCTGCCTGCTGGCCTGAAGCCCAGGAGCCCGGAATGTTCGGGTGGACTCGGGCGGCGCGTACCCGGTGTCATGTCCGGCCACCGCCTGGTAGGCGTGCTGGATGGCGCGCAGCCGGGTGGCGACCCGGGTCTCGCGGGCGGCGATGGCCTGGCGGTTTCGCCGGCCATAGGAGCCTTCGGGCAGGTCGGCGCCGTACTGTTCGACCTCGCGGACGTGAGCTTCCCGCTCGTCGGCGTGCGCGGCCAGGGCGAACATGGCGATGCTCGCGGTGGTGGCGTCCAGGACGAGGGTGACCGTCTGGGTTTCGGGGTCGTGGCGGGCCAGGGCGGTAATGCGGGGTCCGTCGGTCTCCGGCCAGGTCGCCTCCGGTGCCCGGTTGTTGTGCCGGGCGCGGGCGTGCAGGCCGGCCAGCATCGTGTCGGCGCGGTCGATCTGGTCGCAGGCGGCGCCGAAGTTCTCGCCGAGGGGGCCGAGGTCGGTGCCGCGGGCGATGCAGTATTCCATCCGCCGGGCGGCTTGTGGCTGGTCGGCGTAGGTGCCGGAGCGGGCGCGGATGCGCAGCTGGGTCTTCAGCGCGTGGCTGACGGCACCGGTGTGGATGAAGCGCACCAGGTTGTGGGCGAAGACCGGCGCTTGCGGGCGGGCCGCCAGGCAGATGGCCACCCGCCGGGCGGTGACATGGTTGACGGCGCTCCCCCGGGCATCGGCGGCGGCGATGCCGTCACCGATCAGCCGCTCGTACAGCGGCAGATCCGGAAGCTGGCTCTCCTCGACTCCAGGGTCGGGGCGCATGTGAGCCGGCAGCTGGCCGGCCGGGTAGCCACGTGCGGTGGCCGGGGCTGCGGATGCGGTCGGCCATCGCCGAC
>CAVUNW010000072.1:0-140101 GCA_963742865.1 uncultured Actinomycetes bacterium | reverse complement strand
TGTGCGCGGGCTGCTGACGGACGGGCGGCGCAAGTCGATGCAGCCGATGGCGGCGCGGCTGGGCACAGATCATCAGCGGCTGCAGCAGTTCATCACGTCTTCGACCTGGGACTACGTGGCGGTGCGGCGGAACGTGGCGCGGTGGTTCGCGTCCGGGCAGCCGGTGGAGGCGCTGGTGATCGATGACACCGGGTTTCCCAAGGACGGCACGGCGTCGCCGTGCGTGGCCCGGCAGTATCCCGGCACGCTGGGCAAGGTCGCCAACTGCCAGGTCGCCGTCAGCGTGCACCTGGTGAACGAGCATGCCTCGTGCGCGGCGGACTGGCGGCTGTTCTGCCCGGAATCGCTGGGATGACGCCGCGCTGGCCGGCCCGGTGGCGGCGGCCCGGGCCCGGGCGCCGCCGTGCGCAGGCCCTGCATCCCGGACCCGACGTCCGGCATACCGGGAAGTGGCGGCTGGCGCTGGAGATGACCGGGGAGATGACCGGGCCGGGCGGGTGGGGGTGTGCTGGAGGAGATCACCGCCGCCGGCGGCGCCCGGCCGGTCGTGGTGGCCGATGCGGGCTACGGCGACAACACCACCTTCCGGGTGGAACTGGACGCCCGGGGCTGGCGGTACGCGGTCGCGGTCAAGGGCACCACCAGCGCCTACGCCGGCGACGCGCAGCCGGTGACGCGCACCCTGGGGCGGCGGGCCCTGGTCGGCCGCCCCGGCCCGCCTACCCGCGCCCGCCGGTGACCTGGCGCCAGCTCGCGATCGCCAGCGCGGACCAGGTGCAGCCGGTGACCTGGCGGCAAGGCACCAAGGCCACCAACGGCAACCCTGACGCCGCCATGACCAGCTGGTTTGTGGCGATCCGGGTCCACCCCGCCAACCGGGACATCCCCCGAAGCCCCGACGGCAGCCTCCCGGAGTGCTGGCTGCTGGCCGAATGGCCGCCCGAAGCCGACGAGCCCACCGATTACTGGCTGTCCACCCTGCCGGAGGACACCCCCATCGCCGAGTGGTCCGGCTGGCCAAGATCCGCTGGCGGGGTGGAGGCACGATTACCGCGAGCTGAAGACCGGCCTGGGCCTGGGCCACTTCGAGGGCCGTCCGTTCACCGGCTGGCACCGCCACGTCACCCTCGCCGTCCTCGCCCAGGCCTTCTGCACCATGCTCCGCACCGACCCAAAAGTGGCTGCGCCGGGATGACCCTCTACCAGGTCCTGCGCGAACTGCAGATCGTGCTCGCCCTCATCCTCGGCGCCTGCCCCCTCTGCCGCCAGCCGCTAACGCGCAGACCGCCTCGAGGCTGCCCTAAGCCGGAACCTAACAAAGTACTACTAGGAGACTACACGATTCTCCCCTATATGCAGGGAGTATTCGAATGAACCGTGTCTCTAGGAGTTTTCGCCCGTGTCGCTAGGACCCGGCCCGATGACCTGCAGATTCACCCGGCACATGCCTCCAGAACCCCCGAATTACGCGGAACGCAGGACAGACCATCGACGAAAGCCTCTCCCTCCAGGCCCGGCTTGACTTACCGCCCGAGCCCCGACGGCCCCGATGGGCAGCGCACCCCTGTACCAGGCTAGCCGGCGGCGGTTACGACCCCCGGTGCCAGCCCTCCCGCTTGCAGCCTGCCGCGGGGCAGCAGGCTCGCAGAAGGGGGCGAAGGTCCCAGCAAAGAAAACCCCAGCAATGACCAGAAAACCCAAAAGAAAATCCAGCCGGCGGTTACGCTAGGTCACCGCAAGCCCAGCCGTTGAACGCTGCGGGCCGGTTCAGGAGCGTTCCAGACCGCCGATTCGGCGCGTCGGCAAGTGGCTCCGCCGCGGCGCTGCTGTCGTCGTTCTGTGCGGCAGGTTGCTCTAGTGGTTGGTTGTGATCGCGCGGTGCCGCTCCACAGCTGTACTCGGGGTCATGAGCAAACCCGCAAGACGGGAACGTAACGTAGGCGGCAGGTGACTGAGTGTGGCCATAAATAGTTTGCGCGGCGAGTTCGTGCCCGGGGCTCCCCGGTGTCGGCGAGCAACGCTTGGGCCAGCTTCCCTGCGGGTCGCGTGCGTGCGCACTGGGTGCCGGTGGAAGTGGTGCGGGCGCGCACGGGGCCGCGCTTTCTTCGTACACATGGACGTCAACGGCCATTACCTCAGCAAGCCCGGACGCTGAAGCAATGCGAGCGCTGGTGGCAGGTTAATCACGTGGCCGAGCGGCGCTGCCAGAAGAAGCGGGCGGGGCTGGAGTCTTCACCATCGCGCCGTCCGGCTCCGCGGGTGGGAAACGGGCGAGTCGGCTCCGGCGCAGAAGGGCCGGCCAGCCCTGCCGGGAGAGGTCCAATGCCTCTGGCAGGAAGGGCCGGTTGGCTCTGTGGTTACCGAAACTCACCGGCCGAGCGTCCGGGGTAAGGGCAGCCGCAGAAGGCGGGGCCGAAGCGCCACGTCGGCGAGGAGGTGGCCTGCCACCGGGGTGGGACGTCCAGCTGAGTGAGACTCGGGCCGGCTGGAGACGGCCCGCCAGGTCCCCATCCCATAGGGGGTGGACCAATGGAAACGCTGACCCTGCCACGAGCAGGAGACCAGAGCCGCGGCTGTGACCAGGTAGTGATTTCGGCCGCCGGGCTAAAGAAGCAATACGGAAACGTCGAGGCGGTGCGGGGCATCGACCTGACGGTGTTCGAAGGGGAGATCTTCGCCTTCCTGGGGCCTAACGGCGCCGGGAAGACCACCACCGTCGAGATGCTGGAGGGATACCGGCCACGCAATGCCGGTGAGGTGGAGGTACTCGGTCACGATCCCGCTCACCCGACCCGGCAGTGGCGGTCCCGGCTCGGGCTGGTCCTGCAGACCTGTCACCTGCCGGCCGATCTGACGGTGCGCGAGCTGGTCGACCGCTACGCGGCGTACTACCCGCACCCGCGCGGCGTTGACGAGACCATCGACCACGTGGGCCTCAGCCCCAAGCGGAAGGCGCGGGCGGGGAGCCTGTCGGGCGGGCAGCAGCGCCGGCTGGACGTGGCACTCGCCCTGATCGGGGATCCCGACCTGATCTTCCTGGACGAGCCCACCACCGGCTTCGACCCGGCCGCCAGGCACCAGGCCTGGGGCATGATCGCGAACCTGCGGGATCTGGGGAAGACCGTCTTCCTCACGACACACTTCATGGACGAGGCCGAGGCGCTCGCCGACCGGCTGGCGGTCATCGCGAACGGGCACCTCATCGCCGAAGGCACACCCGAGACCCTTGGGCACCGGGACGAATCGTGTGAGATCCAGTTCAGCCTGCCCGGCGATGACGCGGGCGCACTCCCGGCAAGCATCCGCAAGCAGCTCACGGCAGAAAACGGTCATCTGGTGATCCGGACCGCCAACCCCGTGCCGGCTCTGGCGGCCCTGACGTCGTGGTCACTGGATCACGGGGCCGAACTGCCCGGGCTGGAGGTACGGCACCCGAGCCTTGAGGAGATCTACCTCAAGCTGGTGGAGGAGGCGACATGAACAGCGTGAATCTGGCGATCCGCGAATTCAGGTTCGACCAGAAGAGCTTCTGGCGGGACCCGCAGACGGTGTTCTTCATCGTCGGCCTGCCGGTCCTGTACCTGTTCATCTTCGCGACCATCTTCGGCAGCGGGACAAACACCCTGGCCGGACAGCCTGGGACGATGAAAGGGACCGCGTTCTACGTCGCCGGGATCATCGTCATCGGGGTCATCTCGGCCGCGTTCTCGAATCTGGCGTTCACGCTGGTGCAGGAGCGCGAGAGCGGCAACCTCAAGCGGCTGCGGAACACCCCACTGCGTACCAGCGTCTTCATCGCCGGATACGTCGCCACGGCCCTCCTTATTGCAATCCTGCTGTCTGCGCTCGTCATGATCCTGGGCCGGACCCCCTACGGCGTGCCCATCCCCGGGGCCACGATGCCCGCCTTCGCCGTCACGGTCCTGGTGGCAGCGGCGTCGTTCAGTTGCCTGGCGTTCGCCTTCACCGTTGCCGTCCGGCAGCAACGAGCCGCCCAGGCGATGATCATGGCGGTCACCTTGACCCTGTTCTTCATCTCCGGCAACTTCTTCCCGGTCGACAAGGCCCCGGCCGCCCTTACCACGATCGCCAACCTCTTCCCGGTCCGCCACTTCAACACGGCCATGTGGACCGTCTTCAACCCGCACACCACCGGTATGGGCTTCCAGTGGACCGACATCGGCGTCATAGCGCTGTGGGGGCTGGCCGGGCTCCTGATCGCGATCCGGTTCTTCCGGTGGAAGCCAACCGGAGAGAAGTGAACGAACACCGGCCCGGCGAGGTGACCGGCCGCGGCAGCCGTCCGGGATCAAAGACCAGCCACCGGCAGATACCGAACGGCTCCGCGGGGTCGCACGCACCGGGCATTCGCGGCATCTGCAACATCACGTCGAGATGGCAGCGTCCGGCGCTGCCAACGCCAGCTACTCCCCGCGAGAGGACGGCACAGGAATGACGAAAATCAAAGAGGCAGCAACGGAGTTTCTCGCCGGCAAGCGCATCGCGGTCACCGGGTCTCCCGGACACCACAGGGCCACGGAAGCAACGTCGTGTACCAGCGGCTGCGGCAACGCGGCTACCAGGTTTTCGCCGTCAACCCGAACGCAGACGAAGTTGAGCACGATCGCTGCTACCACGATCTGAGATCCATCCCGGGCGGTGTCGACGCGGTTGTGATCGGCACCAGGCCGGAGGCCGCGGAGAGTACCATGCGCGAATGCGCGGAGCTGGGCATCAAGCACGTGTGGATGCACCGGTCCTTCGGCGCCGGGAGCGTCTCCGGGACGGCCACCGATTACGGCCGGGAGCGCGGTCTGACGGTGATCGACGGAGGCTGCCCGTGCATGTTCGATCCCACCGCCGACCCCGGGCACAAGGCAATGCGCCTGGTGTTCACCATGACAGGCAAAGTCCCCCGGCAAGTCTGAACCGAACCACACGCCCCCCAGAACGGGCCCGGCCACCGCACCAGCCCGGCCGGCAGGCGGCTACCGGATCCAGCGCCGTCACGATGTTGCGGGCCGCCGGGAGGGAACGCACGGCCCCGGCCAGGAAGCCCCGTTCGCCGGGACGCCTGCCACGATGCCGGGATTGGCGGCGATCGCCTGCTCCGCGGCATCCCGGTTGCGGCGTACTCGTCCTTGCCCACAGGCCAGTAGTCATAGATCCACGATCAGGCCTGGGCAGCCTGATCGGATGCGGCCGGGTCCGGGAACGGCGCGTGCCGGGCCCACGGCCGCAGGGCCTCGATCTGACCCGCCAACGCGATCAGCAAAGGCTCGTTGCCCGCGGTCGAGCTGAGCTGCACCGACAGTGGCGTTCCGGTAGGGTGGACGCCCGCGGGCACGGCCATCGACGGCCATCCCGCGAGGTTCCATGGGAGGGCGAAGGCCCCGGTGTAGCGCGTGGCCGCCCAGTAGTTCGCGAACCAGCCCCGCTCGGCCCACGAGCTGGCCGCCACCGGCGGCGCCGCGAGGCCCGGGGCCAGCACGACGTCATGGCGGGCGAAAAACGGCGCGAGCGCGTCACGCCAGCGCCCGGTGTCCTCCAGCCGGACCCACCCGAGCCTGCGCATGATCCGTCCTATACGCGCGTGCCGAAGGTTGCGCCGCTGCATGGCCAAACGGTCCAGCCCGAGCGCGATCGCGCCGTCCTGCACGCCCGCGCACCAGCGGGCGTGCAGGGAGCGCCACGCCCACAACGGCACCGGCAGCTGCGCCTGCACTACCTCGTGGCCCTGACCCCGCAGCAGCCCGGCGATCTCACGAGCGGCGCCCGACCAGTACCGGTCGGTCCGCGTGCCCGGCACCGGCGAGGCGGGGGTCAGCGCGATTCGCACGCCCGCGGGCGGGGGATCCACCCGAGCCAGCGCCGGATCACCGGCCATCACCGACAGACCGAGCGCAGCGTCCGCCACAGTGGTCGCGATCGGCCCGTTCTCGCCCATCGAGCTCCAGTCGCCGCCACCCAGCTGTGCCGGAACCAGGCCGAACCCAGGCTTGAGGCCAACGACGCCGCAGGCCGCCGAGGGGATCCGGATCGAACCCACTCCGTCGTTGCCATGCGCGAGTGGCACCAGGGCCGCCGCCACCGCCGCCGCGCTCCCGCCGGAGGATCCGCCACAGGTCCGGCTCGGATCCCACGGGTTACGGGTCACCCCGAAAGATCCGTCGGTGAACGGCCACACCGCCAGCTCGGGCACCCGGGTCAGGCCGACCACCACCGCGCCCGCCGCCCGCAGCCGCGCCACCACCGGGTGATCGCGGGTCTGCAGCCCCGAAGGGCTGGCCAGACTGCCCACACGCATCGGCTCGCCGGTGACCGGGACATTGTCCTTGACCGCGACCGGAACCCCGGCCAGCGGCAGCCCGGACCGATCCGGCAACGCGTCCACGGCAGCGGCCTCGGCGAGCGCGGACTCAGCGCGAACCACCTGGAACGCCCCCAGGCCGCGATCGACCTCACGGATCCAGTCGAGATGCTCGCCGACCACTTCAAGCGCGCGGGCCCGGCCCGCCCGCACATCAGCCGCGATCTCGCCTGCCGTGCGTGTCACATGCATCTACCGAGCCTCGCTGCCCGGCCACCGCCTGGCAAGTCAGCCTATTCTGCCCCCGTAGGTGCTGATGATCAGTGAGCCGGGAAGGTCACTAGCTCCGGGCGCCGCCCGGGCTTGCCGTGCGTCAGGCAGGGCGCGCAGTTGGCTCTGATCACCGTCGTCGGGACGCGCCGCCGGACGACGCCGTTAACGGCTCGGCGGTCGCGACCCGGTCGTAGGTGCCACCGTGCTGCGGGAGGCGAGTCCGAGTCCGGGGCCGCGCTGCATACACGAACGCCGGGTTCCTCGCCTCGGTGCTGGTGATCGGGATGACTTGGCGGGATTGCCCTAGTGGAACTGGAATACCGGATGATCCTGGGCATCGGGCAGCTTGGTGAAGTACGGGTCCACAACGCGGCCGGCGACTTCGCGGTACCGGGCGATGACAGGTCCGCGCTGGCCGGGTGGGACCTCGACGGCTTCGAAGACCTCGGTTCGGCCCTTGCGGCTCAGTTCGCCCTTACCGGCGGCCCGGAGATTGCGGACTCAGTTGGATTCGCCATAGGGCGATACCAGATAACGGCTCCCGCCGACCTCGACGGGAATGACTGGCACCTTGCGGGCCTTACCGGTTCTGCGGCCGGCCAGGGTGAGAGTCGCGACGCCACGGGTGTTCAGCCTCATGGCCAGCGGGTTGGCCAGCCGCCGGGTCAAGGTGGGCGGCTTCAGATAGGCCATGGTGATCTCCCTCGTGGAGCCGGGAACATCCCGGGCTACTGGATCACATCGAGCCGGTCGCCGATGTCCCGCTGCTCCACGATGCGCCCGCCTGCTCGCCTCGATTCAGGGCCGAAGCTGCGGGCTCTGCTCTGCGTGATGCCACGCCTGCCTGGCAGCGTCCCGCGCACGGAGGGTGCCCAGCCCAGCTGGGCGCCTCCGCACCAGGAAACCCAGCTAGCCTGACCGGCCAAGGCTGGAACCTGGGTAGCTCGGAGCGTGCTGACCAGGAAGAACGCTCCGTCTTTCTCCCCTGTGACACTTGCCGCCCTGTCAACGTAGGGCCCGTCTGGTTCGGGGCAGAGCGCGGGTTTTGGCGGTGACTTCTGCTGCCCGTGCAACGGGTCAGACTAGTCATTCTAGGCACCGCGGGGCGGCGCTGATCTCCTGCGAAGGTGACGCGCACTGGCGCGGCGGGCTTACTGGCTCGCTTGCGGGCGCGCGCCATCGTGGCGCGCGCCGCGCCGGACACGGCTGCCGGGGGTGGCGGCGCAGTTGTCTCGAGTTCTTGAGCTGGCAGCTGACCCGTTGCTGCGGATGCAGGTCAGCAACGCGTACCCACGGGCATCCATTACCGGCCTGCACGGATGACCGGCCGGGGCATTCGGCCCGGCCACGTCGCCTGCCCCGCCGCGGGCCCCGGCACCCTGACACCGGCAACGGCGAGGTGGCACCCGCCCGTGAGGAAGCCCTCATCCCCTTCTGGCAGGCGTTCCCGCCAGGCGGGGAGCCGAACTGCCTTGATCATCCCCCGAACCAGATCGGGGAACGTCCGAGCCTAACGTTGGTGATCTTGAGTGCGCGTGAACATGACGGTGCGACAGAACATCCCATTCGGGTGCGCCTCAAACAGGCCGCACCCAACCTGCACGCCGCGCACCGAACGGCGGTAGTGTGCGCGGGCGCGTTAAGACTCAGGTTGCTCTCAGTGACGGGTTTCCACGCCAGCCTCCGTCCTCGGCTGGCAAGGTTCACGGCTGCCGACTGACTACGTGGGCATGGCCAAGGTCTCGCGCCGTGCCCGTGGCGCTCGACCCTGTCCGCGGCAGAAGCGGACGTTTGGATGCCGTGGCACTCTGAGTTGGCGTGAAGAGCTCGTCGGCCCGGCCCCGTCTGGGAGGTCGGGAGCGAAGCGCAGGCGCACGCGCCGTGTCCAGACGAACTGACCACGTTGGCCAGCGACTAAATTAGCAGGCTCATCCCGACCGGGTTAGTTGTTTGCGCGGCTTGAGGTCTGGTCCGGGCCCCTGCCGCGGAACCCGAAGGAGTTCGGCCTTGGAGGCGGCCCGCGTAGTCGCCGTGCTGGCCGCCCACTTGGCGCAGAGCCGGTTCACCACGGGGCGGACTGCGGCAAAGAGGTGCTTGGCCTCTTGGGCGGAGCCGCCGACCGCGATCATGCCGAACCTGCCGTCGATGGCGATGCCGGACAGCATGTGGAGCACCACACCGGTCCCGGTTTGACGGTCGAACTCCAGGCCGGCGGAGCGTACGCCATCGATGACCTGACCCGGGGGCAGCCCGGTCCACCGCGGGTCCCCAACGTGGTCCGTGGCGCAGTAGTACCTCGCCGATCCATCGGGAAGTCTCCATCGCCCGTACGCGTCGTAGCTGCCCGGCAGCAGACTGGACAGTACGACGATGGGTGGGGTGGTGCCGCCCCTTCGCAGATTCACCTCGAGGGCGTAGAGCCGCCACTGCTGACCGTGGTCCCGGGCTGCCACAAAGTCGATGCTCAGCACCCCTATCACCTGGCGCTCGGCAAGAAGTCGCCCGACACGCTGGCCGTACGTGGCCAGCCGCATGGCGTAGTCCCGTCTGGCCGGGAAATGGCAGCCCTGGTAGACCTGTCCGTTGTCCCCGCCCAGGATCTGCTCGTGAGTTGCGAGAACCACTACCCGGCCCTCGGGAGTGATCTCGATCTGGACGCTGGGGCTTGACCAATAGTCGCCCGCGACATACGCCTCGACGACGCCGCCGAGCGCGAGCTCGGCCAGGTACCAGTCCGGCATCGAGGCCACGCGCTCGGAAACTGTCCGCGCCGAGGCGGGTGACCCGGTTGGGTCTCGAAGCGCGATCACCTGGTTGCCGTCGCCCGAGACGCTGTTATCCAGCTTGACGACGGTGGCCGCCAAGCCGGGGTGGGCCTTGCGCAGGCTAGCGATCGCGCGCCGCAGGTCCTCTGTCGTCCGGACGCCTTCGCTTCCGGAAGGTGTTGGTATTCCCGCGGCGGCGAAGAGCCTGCGCCCCGAGCTCTTGAAACCAAGCGGCCATAGTTCGGGGGCAGTGCCGTTCACCGGCGCCTGCAACCGAACCGCCACGGCGACCTCGTTGCCGGTGACGTTCCATGGCTCGATGAACGCTGGGCGGCCACCGATGCAGTCGCGGATGTGGTCCAGCAGGTCGGGCCGGTCCAGCAACTTTGCGGCGATAGGACGACCGGAATCGTCGGGGACCACCACGGTGCAGATCCTGGGGCGGACCCGCGCCGACGTCTCCGGCGGTAGCAGCGAAAGGTAGTAATCGATAACCTCAGCGTCCGGCGCCTGGCAGAAGACGAACACTAGCGTGCAGGCCTCCACACGCGCCAGCTGCAGGATTTCCACCAGGAAACGGTGTTCAAGCGCGGGCAAGCGGTGCGCGTAATGCCTGAGCGCCGAAGCGCCGAGGTTGTACGACGGCAGGACGACACGCACGTGCTCCGTGCCACCCGGCGGTCGGCTCAACCGCCACGCCGACACCAGACGTCTCTGCAACAGTGTGAAATCCCCCATGAGGAACTCCCCAACACGAATCTCGTATGGAAGCGTAAGCGGCCCGGAGACGGCCACAACAGGGCCGTTCCGCCTGTCTTCCTCGCCATTGTGACCGGACCAATATTCCGATCATCGGCGTGGCGGTAGATCCTGGCCGCCAGACCCGTCTGCCGCACAGCTCAGTGAGATCATCTGCCTGGCTTAACGCCTCGTAGGCGTGCAGAACGTCCAGATCCGGAACGGTGACCGTCTTGATCTGAGCAGAGCCTGAGGTCGACCAGAACGGCGGCTCGGTGGGCGTTCTCCGTAGACGTGTCTATTACGTAGCGTGACGCCATCTGTCGGCGCGACCTGTTGCCGGCCGTTGAGTCGATGCGGCGTAGCCGATCTGGAGGATGGCAACCGGGCGGCCCAGGCCCCGGTCATGGGAGCCAGGTGGGGGTGGTGCCGGGGGCGCCGTCCACGCGGGCACCCATAGGCTGGGCTGGTGGTGATCCGCCGGGTGGTCGCGGTTGTGTCCGGCGTGCTGGCGGTGCTTGCGGGAACAGCCTGCACGGCCGCTCCGCCGCCGCCCCGGGCCACCGCCACCACCAGCCGGGCCGCGCCTGGCCAGGCGGGACCGGCCGGAAGGCAGGGCGGTGCTGTTCGCGCTGCGGGCAGTATCACGCTGGCCTTTGCCGGGGATGTGAACTTCGCCGGCCGTACCGCGCGGCTGCTGGCCGACCCGGCCACGGCGTTCGGCCCGATCGCGGCGGTTCTGCGGTCGGCCGACTTCGCCGCGGTGAACCTGGAGACCGCCATCACCGGCGGCGGCACGCCGCAGCCGAAGACCTACCATTTCCGCGCCCCGCCGGCCGCCTTCACCGCGCTGCGGGACGCTGGCATCGACCTGGTCACGATGGCGAACAACCACGTCCTGGATTACGGGCCCGCCGGGCTGGCCGACACACTCGCGGCGGCCAGGGCCACCCGGTTCCCCTACGTGGGGATCGGGACCAGCGCCGCCGCGGCGTGGGCGCCGTACGTGAGGACCATCAACGGGAGCAATACGCAACCGAACCAGTAAGTACGGCAAGAAGAACTGAATTGCTACCCCGTTGATGGTCCTCACGTACGGCGCCCACGCCGCGGCGGCGCTGGTCCCGATCCCCACGTAGGGGAACCGGGTGGCCCTGGCCGCCGCGAGTGTGTCGGCCAGCCCGGCGGGCCCGTAATCCAGGACGTGGTTGTTGGCCATCGTGACCAGGTCGATGCCAGCGTCCGCAGCGCGGTGAAGGCGGCCGGCGGGGCGCGGAAATGGTAGGTCTTCGGCTGCGGTGTGCCGCCGCCGGTGATGGCGGTCTCCAGGTTCACCGCGGCGAAGTCGGCCGACCGCAGAACCGCCGCGATCGGGCCGAACGCCGTGGCCGGGTCGGCCAGCAGCCGCGCGGTACGGCCGGCGAAGTTCACATCCCCGGCAAAGGCCAGCGTGATACTGCCCGCAGCGCGAACAGCACCGCCTGCCTTCCGCCGGTCCCGCCTGGCCAGGCGCCGCCCGGCTGGTGGTGGCGGTGGCCCGGGGCGGCGGCGGAGCGGCCGTGCAGGCTGTTCCCGCAAGCACCGCCAGCACGCCGGACACAACCGCGACCACCCGGCGGATCACCACCAGCCCAGCCTATGGGTGCCCGCGTGGACGGCGCCCCCGGCACCACCCCCACCTGGCTCCCATGACCGGGGCCTGGGCCGCCCGGTTGCCATCCTCCAGATCGGCTACGCCGCATCGACTCGACGGCCGGCAACAGGTCGCGCCGACAGATGGCGTCACGCTACGTAATAGACACGTCTACGGAGAACGCCACCGAGCCGCCGTTCTGGTCGACCTCAGGCTCTGCTCAGATCAAGACGGTCACCGTTCCGGATCTGGACGTTCTGCACGCCTACGAGGCGTTAAGCCAGGCAGATGATCTCACTGAGCTGTGCGGCAGACGGGTCTGGCGGCCAGGATCTACCGCCACGCCGATGAGCGGATATTCGTCCGGCCAGAACAGCGAGGAAGCAGGCCGAATGGCCATGTTGTGGCCGTCTCCGGGCCGCTTACGCTTCCCGATGAGATCCGTGTTGGGGAGTTTCTCATGCTGGATTTCACACTGTTGCAAAGACGTCTGGTGTCAGCGTGGCGGCTGAGCCAGCCGCCGGGTGGCACCGAGCACGTGCGTGTCGTCCTGCCGTCATACAACCTCGGCGCCTCGGCGCTCCGGCATTACGCGCACCGCTTGCCCGCGCTCGAACACCGCTTCCTGGTGGAAATCCTTCAGCTGGCGCGTGTTGAGGCCTGCACGCTGGTGTTCGTCTTCTGCCAGGCACCGGACGCTGAGGTCATCGAGTACTACCTTTCTTTGCTACCGCCGGAGACGTCGGCGCGGGTCCGCCCCAGGATCTGCACCGTGGTGGTCCCCGACAATTCCGGTCGTCCTGTCGCCGCGAAGCTGCTGGACCGGCCCGACCTTCTGGACCACATCCGCGACTGCATCGGTGGCCGTCCAGCGTTCATCGAGCCATGGAACGTCACCGCCGACGAGGTCGCCGTGGCGGTTCGGTTGCAGGCCCCGGTGAACGGCGCTGTCCCCGAACTGTGGCCGCTAGGTTTCAAGAGCTCGGGGCGCAGGCTGCTGGCCGCCGCGGGAATACCAACACCTCCAGGGACCGAAGGCGTCCGGACGGCCGGCGACCTGCGGCTCGCGATCGCCAGGCTGCGCAAGGCCCACCCCGGCTTGGCAGCCGCCGTCGTCAAGCTCGACAACAGCGCCTCAGGCGACGGCAACCAGGTGATCGCACTGCAAGACCCAACCGGGTCACCCGCCTCGGCGCGGACAGTATCGGAGCGCGTGGCCTCGCTGCCGGACTGGTACCTGGCTGAACTCGCGCTTGGCGGCGTCGTCGAGGCGTATGTCGCGGGCGAGCACTGGTCAAGCCCCAGCGTGCAGATCGAGATCACCCCCGAGGGCCAGGCCGTGGTTGTCGCGACTCACGAGCAAGTCCTCGGCGGAGACAACGGGCAGGTCTTCCAGGGCTGCCGTTTCCCGGCCAGGCGGGACTACGTCAGGCGGCTGACGAAGTACGGCCAGCGTGCCGGACAACTTCTTGCCGGGCACCAGGTGAGGGGGATGGTGAGCATCGACTTTGTGGCAGCCCGGGACTGCGGTCAGCCGTGGCAGCTCTACGCCCTGGAGGTGAACCTGCGAAGGGGCGGCACCACCCCGCCCATCATCGTACTGTCCAGTCTGCTGCCGGGCAGCTACGACACCTACGGCCGATGGAGACTTCCCGATGGGTCGGCGAGGTACTACTGCGCGACGGACCACCTTGGGGACCCGCGGTGGACCGGGCTGCCCCCTGGTCAGGTCATCGATGGCGTACGCTCCGCCGGCTTGGAGTTCGACCGTCGGACCGGGACCGGTGTGGTGCTGCACATGTTGTCCGGCATCGCTATCGACGGCAGGTTCGGCATGACCGCAGTCGGCGGCTCCGCCCAAGAGGCCAAGCACCTCTGTGCCGCGGTCGGCCCAGCAGTGGACCGACTCTGCGCAAAGTGGCCTGCCAGCACCGCGGCTACACGGGCCGCCTCCAGGGCCGAACTCCTTCGGGTTCCGCGGCAGAGGCCGGACCAGACGTCAAGCCGCGCGACGAACTGACCCGGTCGGGATGAGCCTGTTTCGTCGCTGGCCAACGTGGTCACTTCGTTTGGGACACGGCGCATGTGGCTGCGCTTCGCCCGATCTCCCAGATGTGGCGGCGCTGACGAGCTCTTCACAACAACTCACACCGCCAGGGCATCCAAACGTCCGCTTTGCCGCGGACAGGGTCGAGCGCCACGGGCACGGCGCGAGACCTTGGCCATGCCCACGTAGTCAGTCGGCAGCCGTGAACCTTGCCAGCCGAGGACGGAGGCTGGCGTGGAAACCCGTCACTGAGAGCAACCTGAGTCTTAACGCGCCCGCGCACACTACCGCCGTTCGGTGCGCGGCGTGCAGGTTGGGTGCGGCCTGTTTGAGGCGCACCCGAATGGAATGTTCTGTCGCACCGTCATGTTCACGCGCACTCAAGATCACCAACGTTAGGCTCGGCGTTCCCCGATCTGGTTCGGGGGATGATCAAGGCAGTTCGGCTCCCCGCCTGGCGGGAACGCCTGCCAAAGGGAATCAGGGCTTCCTCACGGGCGGGTGCCACCTCGCCGTTGCCGGTGTCAGGGTGCCGGGGCCCGCGGCGGGGCAGGCGACGTGGCCGGGCCGAATGCCCCGGCCGGTCATCCGTGCAGGCCGGTAATGGATGCCCGTGGGTACGCGTTGCTGACCTGCATCCGCAGCAACGGGTCAGCTGCCAGCTCAAGAACTCGAGACAACTGCGCCGCCACCCCCGGCAGCCGTGTCCGGCGCGGCGCGCGCCACGATGGCCTGCGCCCGCAAGCGAGCCAGTAAGCCCGCCGCGCCAGTGCGCGTCACCTTCAGGAGATCAGCGCCGCCCCGCGGTGCCTAGAATGACTAGTCTGACCCGTTGCACGGGCAGCAGAAGTCACCGCCAAACCCGCGCTCTGCCCCGAACCAGACGGGCCCTACGTTGACAGGGCGGCAAGTGTCACAGGGGAGAAAGACGGAGCGTTCTTCCTGGTCAGCACGCTCCGAGCTACCCAGGTTCCAGCCTTGGCCGGTCAGGCTAGCTGGGTTTCCTGGTGCGGAGGCGCCCAGCTGGGCTGGGCACCCTCCGTGCGCGGGACGCTGCCAGGCAGGCGTGGCATCACGCAGAGCAGAGCCCGCAGCTTCGGCCCTGAATCGAGGCGAGCAGGCGGGCGCATCGTGGAGCAGCGGGACATCGGCGACCGGCTCGATGTGATCCAGTAGCCCGGGATGTTCCCGGCTCCACGAGGGAGATCACCATGGCCTATCTGAAGCCGCCCACCTTGACCCGGCGGCTGGCCAACCCGCTGGCCATGAGGCTGAACACCCGTGGCGTCGCGACTCTCACCCTGGCCGGCCGCAGAACCGGTAAGGCCCGCAAGGTGCCAGTCATTCCCGTCGAGGTCGGCGGGAGCCGTTATCTGGTATCGCCCTATGGCGAATCCGACTGAGTTCCGCAATCTCCGGGCCGCCGGTAAGGGCGAACTGAGCCGCAAGGGCCGAACCGAGGTCTTCGAAGCCGTCGAGGTCCCACCCGGCCAGCGCGGACCTGTCATCGCCCGGTACCGCGAAGTCGCCGGCCGCGTTGTGGACCCGTACTTCACCAAGCTGCCCGATGCCCAGGATCATCCGGTATTCCAGTTCCACTAGGGCAATCCCGCCAAGTCATCCCGATCACCAGCACCGAGGCGAGGAACCCGGCGTTCGTGTATGCAGCGCGGCCCCGGACTCGGACTCGCCTCCCGCAGCACGGTGGCACCTACGACCGGGTTGCGACCGCCGAGCCGTTAACGGCGTCGTCCGGCGGCGCGTCCCGACGACGGTGATCAGAGCCAACTGCGCGCCCTGCCTGACGCACGGCAAGCCCGGGCGGCGCCCGGAGCTAGTGACCTTCCCGGCTCACTGATCATCAGCACCTACGGGGGCAGAATAGGCTGACTTGCCAGGCGGTGGCCGGGCAGCGAGGCTCGGTAGATGCATGTGACACGCACGGCAGGCGAGATCGCGGCTCATGTGCGGGCGGGCCGGGCCCGCGCGCTTGAAGTGGTCGGCGAGCATCTCGACTGGATCCGCGAGGTCGATCGCGGCCTGGGGGCGTTCCAGGTGGTTCGCGCTGAGTCCGCGCTCGCCGAGGCCGCTGCCGTGGACCCGTTGCCGGATCGGTCCGGGCTGCCGCTGGCCGGGGTTCCGGTCGCGGTCAAGGACAATGTCCCGGTCACCGGCGAGCCGATGCGTGTGGGCAGTCTGGCCAGCCCTTCGGGGCTGCAGACCCGCGATCACCCGGTGGTGGCGCGGCTGCGGGCGGCGGGCGCGGTGGTGGTCGGCCTGACCCGGGTGCCCGAGCTGGCGGTGTGGCCGTTCACCGACGGATCTTTCGGGGTGACCCGTAACCCGTGGGATCCGAGCCGGACCTGTGGCGGATCCTCCGGCGGGAGCGCGGCGGCGGTGGCGGCGGCCCTGGTGCCACTCGCGCATGGCAACGACGGAGTGGGTTCGATCCGGATCCCCTCGGCGGCCTGCGGCGTCGTTGGCCTCAAGCCTGGGTTCGGCCTGGTTCCGGCACAGCTGGGTGGCGGCGACTGGAGCTCGATGGGCGAGAACGGGCCGATCGCGACCACTGTGGCGGACGCTGCGCTCGGTCTGTCGGTGATGGCCGGTGATCCGGCGCTGGCTCGGGTGGATCCCCCGCCCGCGGGCGTGGAATCGCGCTGACCCCCGCCTCGCCGGTGCCGGGCACGCGGACCGACCGGTACTGGTCGGGCGCCGCTCGTGAGATCGCCGGGCTGCTGCGGGGTCAGGGCCACGAGGTAGTGCAGGCGCAGCTGCCGGTGCCGTTGTGGGCGTGGCGCTCCCTGCACGCCCGCTGGTGCGCGGGCGTGCAGGACGGCGCGATCGCGCTCGGGCTGGACCGTTTGGCCATGCAGCGGCGCAACCTTCGGCACGCGCGTATAGGACGGATCATGCGCAGGCTCGGGTGGGTCCGGCTGGAGGACACCGGGCGCTGGCGTGACGCGCTCGCGCCGTTTTTCGCCCGCCATGACGTCGTGCTGGCCCCGGGCCTCGCGGCGCCGCCGGTGGCGGCCAGCTCGTGGGCCGAGCGGGGCTGGTTCGCGAACTACTGGGCGGCCACGCGCTACACCGGGGCCTTCGCCCTCCCATGGAACCTCGCGGGATGGCCGTCGATGGCCGTGCCCGCGGGCGTCCACCCTACCGGAACGCCACTGTCGGTGCAGCTCAGCTCGACCGCGGGCAACGAGCCTTTGCTGATCGCGTTGGCGGGTCAGATCGAGGCCCTGCGGCCGTGGGCCCGGCACGCGCCGTTCCCGGACCCGGCCGCATCCGATCAGGCTGCCCAGGCCTGATCGTGGATCTATGACTACTGGCCTGTGGGCAAGGACGAGTACGCCGCAACCGGGATGCCGCGGAGCAGGCGATCGCCGCCAATCCCGGCATCGTGGCAGGCGTCCCGGCGAACGGGGCTTCCTGGCCGGGGCCGTGCGTTCCCTCCCGGCGGCCCGCAACATCGTGACGGCGCTGGATCCGGTAGCCGCCTGCCTGCCGGGCTGGTGCGGTGGCCGAGCCCGTTCTGGGGGGCGTGTGGTTCGGTTCAGACTTGCCGGGGGACTTTGCCTGTCATGGTGAACACCAGGCGCATTGCCTTGTGCCCGGGGTCGGCGGTGGGATCGAACATGCACGGGCAGCCTCCGTCGATCACCGTCAGACCGCGCTCCCGGCCGTAATCGGTGGCCGTCCCGGAGACGCTCCCGGCGCCGAAGGACCGGTGCATCCACACGTGCTTGATGCCCAGCTCCGCGCATTCGCGCATGGTACTCTCCGCGGCCTCCGGCCTGGTGCCGATCACAACCGCGTCGACACCGCCCGGGATGGATCTCAGATCGTGGTAGCAGCGATCGTGCTCGACTTCGTCTGCGTTCGGGTTGACGGCGAAAACCTGGTAGCCGCGTTGCCGCAGCCGCTGGTACACGACGTTGCTTCCGTGGCCCTGTGGTGTCCGGGAGACCCGGTGACCGCGATGCGCTTGCCGGCGAGAAACTCCGTTGCTGCCTCTTTGATTTTCGTCATTCCTGTGCCGTCCTCTCGCGGGGAGTAGCTGGCGTTGGCAGCGCCGGACGCTGCCATCTCGACGTGATGTTGCAGATGCCGCGAATGCCCGGTGCGTGCGACCCCGCGGAGCCGTTCGGTATCTGCCGGTGGCTGGTCTTTGATCCCGGACGGCTGCCGCGGCCGGTCACCTCGCCGGGCCGGTGTTCGTTCACTTCTCTCCGGTTGGCTTCCACCGGAAGAACCGGATCGCGATCAGGAGCCCGGCCAGCCCCCACAGCGCTATGACGCCGATGTCGGTCCACTGGAAGCCCATACCGGTGGTGTGCGGGTTGAAGACGGTCCACATGGCCGTGTTGAAGTGGCGGACCGGGAAGAGGTTGGCGATCGTGGTAAGGGCGGCCGGGGCCTTGTCGACCGGGAAGAAGTTGCCGGAGATGAAGAACAGGGTCAAGGTGACCGCCATGATCATCGCCTGGGCGGCTCGTTGCTGCCGGACGGCAACGGTGAAGGCGAACGCCAGGCAACTGAACGACGCCGCTGCCACCAGGACCGTGACGGCGAAGGCGGGCATCGTGGCCCCGGGGATGGGCACGCCGTAGGGGGTCCGGCCCAGGATCATGACGAGCGCAGACAGCAGGATTGCAATAAGGAGGGCCGTGGCGACGTATCCGGCGATGAAGACGCTGGTACGCAGTGGGGTGTTCCGCAGCCGCTTGAGGTTGCCGCTCTCGCGCTCCTGCACCAGCGTGAACGCCAGATTCGAGAACGCGGCCGAGATGACCCCGATGACGATGATCCCGGCGACGTAGAACGCGGTCCCTTTCATCGTCCCAGGCTGTCCGGCCAGGGTGTTTGTCCCGCTGCCGAAGATGGTCGCGAAGATGAACAGGTACAGGACCGGCAGGCCGACGATGAAGAACACCGTCTGCGGGTCCCGCCAGAAGCTCTTCTGGTCGAACCTGAATTCGCGGATCGCCAGATTCACGCTGTTCATGTCGCCTCCTCCACCAGCTTGAGGTAGATCTCCTCAAGGCTCGGGTGCCGTACCTCCAGCCCGGGCAGTTCGGCCCCGTGATCCAGTGACCACGACGTCAGGGCCGCCAGAGCCTGCACGGGGTTGGCGGTCCGGATCACCAGATGACCGTTTTCTGCCGTGAGCTGCTTGCGGATGCTTGCCGGGAGTGCGCCCGCGTCATCGCCGGGCAGGCTGAACTGGATCTCACACGATTCGTCCCGGTGCCCAAGGGTCTCGGGTGTGCCTTCGGCGATGAGGTGCCCGTTCGCGATGACCGCCAGCCGGTCGGCGAGCGCCTCGGCCTCGTCCATGAAGTGTGTCGTGAGGAAGACGGTCTTCCCCAGATCCCGCAGGTTCGCGATCATGCCCCAGGCCTGGTGCCTGGCGGCCGGGTCGAAGCCGGTGGTGGGCTCGTCCAGGAAGATCAGGTCGGGATCCCCGATCAGGGCGAGTGCCACGTCCAGCCGGCGCTGCTGCCCGCCCGACAGGCTCCCCGCCCGCGCCTTCCGCTTGGGGCTGAGGCCCACGTGGTCGATGGTCTCGTCAACGCCGCGCGGGTGCGGGTAGTACGCCGCGTAGCGGTCGACCAGCTCGCGCACCGTCAGATCGGCCGGCAGGTGACAGGTCTGCAGGACCAGCCCGAGCCGGGACCGCCACTGCCGGGTCGGGTGAGCGGGATCGTGACCGAGTACCTCCACCTCACCGGCATTGCGTGGCCGGTATCCCTCCAGCATCTCGACGGTGGTGGTCTTCCCGGCGCCGTTAGGCCCCAGGAAGGCGAAGATCTCCCCTTCGAACACCGTCAGGTCGATGCCCCGCACCGCCTCGACGTTTCCGTATTGCTTCTTTAGCCCGGCGGCCGAAATCACTACCTGGTCACAGCCGCGGCTCTGGTCTCCTGCTCGTGGCAGGGTCAGCGTTTCCATTGGTCCACCCCCTATGGGATGGGGACCTGGCCGGCCGTCTCCAGCCGGCCCGAGTCTCACTCAGCTGGACGTCCCACCCCGGTGGCCGGCCACCTCCTCGCCGACGTGGCGCTTCGGCCCCGCCTTCTGCGGCTGCCCTTACCCCGGACGCTCGGCCGGTGAGTTTCGGTAACCACAGAGCCAACCGGCCCTTCCTGCCAGAGGCATTGGACCTCTCCCGGCAGGGCTGGCCGGCCCTTCTGCGCCGGAGCCGACTCGCCCGTTTCCCACCCGCGGAGCCGGACGGCGCGATGGTGAAGACTCCAGCCCCGCCCGCTTCTTCTGGCAGCGCCGCTCGGCCACGTGATTAACCTGCCACCAGCGCTCGCATTGCTTCAGCGTGCCGGCTTGCTGAGGTAATGGCCGTTGACGTCCATGTGTACGAAGAAAGCGCGGCCCCGTGCGCGCCCGCACCACTTCCACCGGCACCCAGTGCGCACGCACGCGACCCGCAGGGAAGCTGGCCCAAGCGTTGCTCGCCGACACCGGGGAGCCCCGGGCACGAACTCGCCGCGCAAACTATTTATGGCCACACTCAGTCACCCGCCGCCTACGTTACGTTCCCGTCTTGCGGGTTTGCTCATGACCCCGAGTACAGCTGTGGAGCGGCACCGCGCGATCACAACCAACCACTAGAGCAACCTGCCGCACAGAACGACGACAGCAGCGCCGCGGCGGAGCCACTTGCCGACGCGCCCGAATCGGCGGTCTGGAACGCTCCTGAACCGGCCCGCAGCGTTCAACGGCTGGGCTTGCGGTGACCTAGCGTGACCGCCGGCTGGATTTTCTTTTGGGTTTTCTGGTCATTGCTGGGGTTTTCTTTGCTGGGACCTTCGCCCCCTTCTGCGAGCCTGCTGCCCCGCGGCAGGCTGCAAGCGGGAGGGCTGGCACCGGGGGTCGTAACCGCCGCCGGCCAGCCTGGTACAGGGGTGCGCTGCCCATCGGGGCCGTCGGGGCTCGGGCGGTAAGTCAAGCCGGGCCTGGAGGGAGAGGCTTTCGTGGATCGGTCTGTCCTGCGTTCCGCGTAATTCGGGGGTTCTGGAGGCATGTGCCGGGTGAATCTGCAGGTCATCGGGCCGGGTCCTAGCGACACGGGCGAAAACTCCTAGAGACACGGTTCATTCGAATACTCCCTGTATATAGGGGAGAATCGTGTAGTCTCCTAGTAGTACTTTGTTAGGTTCCGGCTAGGGCAGCCTCGAGGCGGTCTGGCGTTAGCGGCTGGCGGCAGAGGGGGCAGGCGCCGAGGATGAGGGCGAGCACGATCTGCAGTTCGCGCAGGACCTGGTAGAGGGTCATCCCGGCGCAGCCACTTTTGGGTCGGTGCGGAGCATGGTGCAGAAGGCCTGGGCGAGGACGGCGAGGGTGACGTGGCGGTGCCAGCCGGTGAACGAGCGGCCCTCGAAGTGGCCCAGGCCCAGGCCGGTCTTCAGCTCGCGGTAATCGTGCTCCACCCGCCAGCGGATCTTGGCCAGCCGGACCAGCTCGGCGATGGGGGTGTCCTCCGGCAGGGTGGACAGCCAGTAATCGGTGGGCTCGTCGGCTTCGGGCGGCCATTCGGCCAGCAGCCAGCACTCCGGGAGGCTGCCGTCGGGGCTCCGGGGGATGTCCCGGTTGGCGGGGTGGACCCGGATCGCCACAAACCAGCTGGTCATGGCGGCGTCAGGGTTGCCGTTGGTGGCCTTGGTGCCTTGCCGCCAGGTCACCGGCTGCACCTGGTCCGCGCTGGCGATCGCGAGCTGGCGCAGGGTTGCCGGCGGGCGCGGGTAGGCGGGCCGGGGCGGCCGGCCGGGCCCGCCGCCCAGGGTGCGCGTCACCGGCTGCGCGTCGCCGGCGTAGGCGCTGGTGGTGCCCTTGACCGCGACCGCGTACCGCCAGCCCCGGGCGTCCAGTTCCACCCGGAAGGTGGTGTTGTCGCCGTAGCCCGCATCGGCCACCACGACCGGCCGGGCGCCGCCGGCGGCGGTGATCTCCTCCAGCACGCCCCACCCGCCCGGCCCGGTCATCTCCCCGATCATCTCCAGCGCCAGCCGCCACTTCCCGGTATGCCGGACCTCGTCCGGGATGCGGGCCTGCGCACGGCGGCGCCGGGCCCGGGCCGCCGCCACCGGGCCGGCCAGCGCGGCGTCATCCCACGATTCCGGGCAGAACAGCCGCCAGTCCGCCGCGCACGAGGCATGCTCGTTCACCAGGTGCACGCTGACGGCGACCTGGCAGTTGGCGACCTTGCCCAGCGTGCCGGAATACTGCCGGGCCACGCACGGCGACGCCGTGCCGTCCTTGGGAAACCCGGTGTCATCGATCACCAGCGCCTCCACCGGCTGCCCGGACGCGAACCACCGCGCCACGTTCCGCCGCACCGCCACGTAGTCCCAGGTCGAAGACGTGATGAACTGCTGCAGCCGCTGATGATCTGTGCCCAGCCGCGCCGCCATCGGCTGCATCGACTTGCGCCGCCCGTCCGTCAGCAGCCCGCGCACATACAACTCGCCCGCGGCCCGCTGATCCTTACGCGGCAGCCCGCCGAGCATCTCCGCGGCAAAGTCCAGCAGCCGGGGCCGGACCTCCGCGATCTCCTGAGGGGTCATGCCGGGATAACACCGCACAACCCGCCAGCCATACCAGACCTAACAAAGTACTACTAGAGCGATGTATGTGAAGACCTCGGTGCGGAAGACCAAGAACGGCGAAGTCCGCTACCTCCAGCTCGCCCACAACGAGTGGGACGCGGCCAAGGGCCGGTCGGTGCCGAGGGTGATCTACGGCTTCGGCCGCGAGGACCAGCTCGACAAGGAGGCCGTCCGCCGCCTGATCGCGTCGCTGTCGCGGCTGCTGGAACCCGGCGAGGGGCCCGGCACCGGGGACGGAGGCCTGGAGTTCGCCGAGTCTCGGCCCTACGGCGGCGCTTACGTGCTGGACCGGCTGTGGCAGCGGCTCGGGATCGGGACGATCCTGGCCGGGCTCGCCTCCTCCGGCCGGGGCCGGCCGCGGGACGCCGCCGCGGCCGAGCGGGTGCTGTTCGGGCTGGTCGCGAACCGGGCGCTCGCGCCGTCGTCGAAGCTGGCGGCGTCAGAGTGGATGAGCCAGGACGTGCACATCGACGGCCTGGGCGAGGTGTCCGACGATGCGTGCTACCGGGCGATGGACTGGCTGCACGCCGTGCGGGGCGAGCTGGAGAAACAGGTGTACTTCCAGGTCGCGGACCTTCTGAACCTTCAGGTAGACCTGCTGTTCTTCGATTATCCGGCTAATCGGCCTTCGGGCTCCGCCGCGGGCTTGGCGCTGGCTGCGTAGCTCGTTTGAGGGACCGGATTTCTTCTTCTTGCCGCCGCACCTTGCCGGCGAGGGCGTCGAGGGCCTGGGTGAGGTTGTCGATGCGGTCGGCCAGGGCGGTGAGGGTGAGCTGTTCGCCGTGGCGGGACCGGTAGGTGTCGATGGTGGAGCGCAGGTCGCGGTTGCGGTAGCAGGTGGCGCGGGCGATACCGCTGATCTGGGCGACGGCGGTGAAGGTGACGTCGCGTCCGGCGGCGAGCAGCTGCTCGCAGGCGTCGCGCACCTGCTGGGCTTGGGTGCCGGTCATGGCTGGCTGGTGCCGGCGTGGGTGATCAGCTCGTCGAGCCGCGCGATGAGCCGGCGGTGCCGGCCGGCTTCGTCGGCCCAGCCGCGGGCTTCGGCGTCGGCGAGCAGGGCCTCGGCGTCGGCGCGCTGGGTGCCCAGGACGGCGAGGAAACCGGGGTCGGTGCGGAAGTTCGGGCAGTGCTCGCAGATGTTGGCATAGGGACAGGATCCCTGGGCGGGGGCGCGCAGGCAGAATCCGCTGGCCAGCCGCGACTTGATGGTCGGGGAGTCTTTCCAGTCCGCGCCGCCGGTGATCGCGGCCAGCGGCAGCTGCCGTGTGGCCCCGGCCGGCGGCGCACTGGTCGGTGGCGCGGGTCCAAGTTGTGCCTTGGCTTGGGTGAGGGCGCGCTCGTATTCGCTGCGGACGGTGGCGTCGAATAGTCGCCCATAACGCAGGCTCATGGTCGCCGAGACGTGGCCGAGCAGCTGCATCAGCGCCTGCAACGAGACGCCGGCGTTGACCAAGGCGGTGGCGTAAGTGTGCCTGAGCGCGTGCGGGACGGCCTTCGGGATGCCCGCGTTCTGGCAGGCGCGGGCAAGTTCGTCCCGCAGCGCCTGGGCGGAGAGGCGCCGCCCCTGGTGGACGAGCATGAAGTCGACGGGCTTGCCGGTGCGCGGGTGCCGCAGCGGCCGGCTGGGGGTGCGGCGGGCGGCGATCCGGTCCAGGACCGCCAGTGTTTCCTCGTCCAGCGGCACCATCCGCTCGGTGGCGAGCTTGCCCAGCGGCACCTTCAGCCAGGTGCCGTGGCCGGGGATCTGGTGGACACAGTCCAGTTCGAGGTCGCGTAGCTCGCCGATGCGCAGCCCGGTGGCGCGGATGAGCAGCAGCGCGTCGGCGTGCAGCCGGGCCAGCTCCGTCGGTCCCCGTCCGGACAGTTCCTCCAGCGCGGTGACCAGGCGCCGGTCGGCGTCCGGGGGCAGGTAGCGCGGCAGCGGGTGCTGCAGCGGCGGGATGTCGCGGGCGAAGATCAGCGTCCGTGCCGGGGCCGTCGGCCAGTCCCACTCTGCGATGTCGGTGAGGAACTGGCGGATGGTGAGGATCTGCCCGCGCCGGTGCCCGGCCGACATCGGGGTGCCGTCCGGGTGGCGGGCCTCGGCCAGGAACGCCAGCCAGGGTTCGATGTGTGCGCGGCGGTCCAGCGATGCCAGGTCGGTCAGGGGCGGGTCGAGGCTGGCCAGGAACCGGCCGAAGCCGGCGAGGTGGCTGGCGATCGACTTCACCGTGGCCGGTGCGCGGGTTGCCGCGGCCTGGGTGCAGTAGTCCAGGAACAGCGTGCGCAGGGGTTCGCCGACACCGCTGTAGTGCCCGGCCAGCCCGGGCCGGTGCCGGGGGTCTTCCGGCGGGACGTGGAGGATGCCGAGGTGGAACAGCACACGGTGCGCGGCATGGACCAGCGACCGGTCGTTGGCCCAGGCGCGGCGGTTGCCCTTGGCCTCGGCGCAGCGCCGGAACGCCGCGGCCAGCTCGTCCAGGTCACCGGTGGTCAGCTCGGAGAGCGGGCGGCCGGTCTGGATCAGCAGCCGCAGCACCACCCGCTCGGCGGAGCGTTTGACGATGTGACCGCCGTAGTCCAGGTCGGTCGCCGCGGTGGTGAACCGGCTCAGGTGGGTCGCGAACACGCTGCGGCGGGCCTGGGCGATCAGGCCGCCGATCTTGCGGTGGGCCAGGTAATCATAGCCGGGGCGCAGCCGCCCGGTCAGCATCAAGAACGTGACGAACGGCCGCTGCGCAGATCCCAGCGCCAGCTGGACAGCCAGCGGCTCGGCGGCGAACGCGACCGGGTCGGGCCAGCGGCCGAGAAACGCCCACGCGGCGTCGCGGTAGCAGCGCGAGCCGCGGCCGCCGGCCTCCAGCCACCGGCCGTAGGCGGCGACCAGCCCGGGCGCGCCCGGCGCGCGGGCGGCGCGGCGCTCAGGCCCGGGCACGCTGCACCTGCCGGGCCTGGTCGTAGGCGGCTCGCACCCGCACCGGCGCGAGATGAATGTAACCGGCCGAGGAATCGACGTGGACGTGCCCGAGCAGCGCCTGGATGACCGCCAGGTCCACCCCGGCTTCGGCCAGCGCGGTCCCGAACGAGTGGCGCAGCGCATGCGGGTGCGCGGCCTCAACGCCTGTCTTGGCGCGGTGGTAGCGGAAGATCGTGCGCAGCCCGGCCGCGGTCAGCGGCCGGCCCCGGTTGCGGCCCTTGGCCACCACGAACAACACCGGCGTGTCAGCGGCGGGCCGCTCCACCAGCAGATACGTCTGCACCCAGCCCGCTACTTCCGCGTCGACCGGAGCCCGGCGCTCCCGGCCTCCCTTGCCGGCCACCCGCGCCCACCCTTGGGCGATGTCCACGTCGGCCACCGTCAGCGCGAGGACCTCGGCCGAGCGCAGCCCGGAAAACAGCATCAGCCCGGCGATCGCCTTGTCCCGCCAGGTCCGCAGGCTGGACAAGAGCGCGGTCACCTCGCCCCGGTCCAGGCCGCGGGGCAATCGCCGCGGCTGCCGCACCCGCACCGGCGAGCGCGGCTGCGGGCGGGCCAGGTGCCCGAGCAGCCCGTCGCGCTGGGATCGAGTGCCGCGGCGGGCGGCCGCGCCCTTCGGCATCGGGTTCACCTGGGACGGATCCCGCATTGACCGGAACGCGAACAATCCGCTGAGCGCTGCCATCCGCCGGTTGACCGTGGCTGGTGCCAGCCCGTCGCTGCGGCACCAGGCGAGGAACCGCAGCAGCGCGCCGGTGTCCACCGCCTCCAGCCGTAGCTGCTGCCCGGCCAGCCAGCGGGCGAACGCCAGCAAGTCGAACGCGTACGAACGCCGCGTCCCCGCCGCGTAGTGCCGGTCGGCGAGATAGCCCAGATAGTCGTTGCACAACCGCAGATCCTCCGGATGCCCCGCCTGCCCGGCCAGCAGCCAGGCGCCGTCTCGCTGCTCGGCCCGCAGCTCGCTCGTCGCTGAAATCATGAGACATGTATCCCAGCATCTGCCGCACCAAGGCAAGGATCACGAGCTTTCTGGCGTGTCGCGCTGCTGCCACCACGAAGGATTAGCCGGTAAAAGGAGACACCACCTCCACCTATTTCGAGACCGGCGAGGCCGGCGCCGAGGTCCCGCGGGACTGGCGCGGGGAGAAGGACACCAGGCAGGACAGCACGGACGCCGGCGGCGGCGAAGACGAAGACGGGAACCCGCCCGGCAAGCCGGCCGGGTTCCGGGAGTACAGCAAGTCCAAGGACTCCCGCGATGACCTGCCGCAGGTCGTGATCGGCCTGGCCGTCACCCGGGAGGCGATCCCGGTCCGGGTGTGGTGCTGGCCCGGGAACACCGCCGGCTCGGCGCTGATCCGGCAGGTCAAGAAGGACATGCGGGACTGGAGCCTCGGGCGGGTCGTCTGGGTCGCCGACCGGGGGTTCACCTCGAAGGAGAACCGGAAGTTCCTGCAGTCCGGCGGCGGCGCCTACATCATCGGGGAGAAGCTCCGCTCCGGCTCCGCCGAGGCGAAGGCGGCGCTGTCGCGGCAGGGCCGCTACAAGACCGTCGCCGGGAACCTGCAGGTCAAGGAAGTCCGGCTGCCCGATGCCGGCGACCGGTTCATCATCTGCTTCAACCCGGACCAGGCCGTCCGCGACGCCGCCGTCCGCGAGAAGATGATCAGCGCGCTGGAAGAGACGATCGCCGGGTCGGACAAGCTCAGCGTGACGAAGCGGGCCGAGCTGCGGGGAAAGATCTCCACGATGCCGGGGCCGAACCGGTTCCTGCGCGTCACCCCCGGCGGCCTGCTCCGGGCCGACAAGGCGAAGGCGAAGGCCGAGGAGAACCTCGACGGCAAGTACCTGCTGCGCAGCGCCGACCCGGCCATGACCGCCGAGGACATCGCCGCCGGCTACAAGCAGCTCCTGGAAGTCGAGCGCGGCTGGCGCGACATGAAATCCGTCCTGGACCTGCGGCCGGTCTACCACCGGCTCGAAGACCGCATCCGCGCTCATGTCATCTTGTGCTGGCTCGCGCTCCTGCTCATCCGCGTGGCCGAGAACCACACCGGGCAGACCTGGCCCGCCATGCGCCGCGAACTCCAGCGCATCAGCATCGGCACCTTCACCGGCCCCGCCGGCACCTTCCGGCAGCGCACCGACCTGCCCACGACGGCCCGGGACCTGCTCACCGCCCTCGACATCAGCGTCCCCCGCAAGATCCACGAGCTCACCACGCCCGAGAGCTGACCAGAGCCCTTCCCGTCGAGCCGCCGCCTAGAGACACGGCCCGCGGCTAGCCAGCCTGCCATTACCCAAGGTCAGAGCCCGATCCGTGACTCTAGGCGATCCGAATTACGCGGAACCCGGGCCTTACATACAGCCGCCCGGCGCCATTGACGGCGTTGGGCTGCCCTGACCACAGTCCGGACATCTTCCCGGCGCTGATGATCAGGCCGCGGCCGGCGATGAGCGGCCGGGCGGGGAGGTAAGGCCGCTGACTGTACGGATGTGCCTGGGCGCGCGCAGTTGGTAACGGCTGGGTCGCTGTGGGCTGGTTACTGGCGGGCCGGTCGTAGGTTGCGGCGATGCCGGCGACGGCCGGACTCGCCGGGCCGGGCAACTGCTGTCTCACGTGATGACTTGGCTGCTCGTGATCGCTTAAGGCCGGGCTCCCGCCGCGGACGCGGCGGCTGGGCGGGCTGGCCTGCCGACGGTGTTGAGGTAGCGCAGGGCCTGGGCGTAGGAGCCGGCCAGGCTGCTCTGGCAGTACGGCACCTCTCGCAGCCGGCAGAACGCCTCGATCAGGGCCTGCGAGCGGCGCAGGTTGGGCCGCGGCATGGAGGGGAACAGGTGGTGCTCGATCTGGTAGTTCAGGCCGCCGAGCGCGAAGTCCGTCAGCCGGCCGCCGCGCACATTGCGGGAAGTCAGCGCCTGCCGGCGCAGGAAATCGCTGCGATCGGCGGCGTCCAGGATCGGCATGCCCTTGTGGTTGGGGGCGAAGGAGCTCCCCAGGTACAGGCCGAACAGGCCCTGCTGCACGATGATGAACACCACGGCCTTGACGGGTGAGAGCACCAGGAACACCGCCGTGAGGTAGCCCGCGGCATGGACGGTGATCAGCGCCCGCTCCCAGGACCGGCGGCGGGCGGCCCGGCGTGTCAGTGCCCGGACGCTCGCGACGTGCAGGTTGACCGCTTCGCCGAGCAGCAGCGGGAAGAACAGGTACGCCTGGTAGCGGAACACCAGCCGGGCCAGGCCCCGGCTGGCCCCCGCCTGGGCGGGGCTGAAGGCCAGCGCCCCCACCGCGATGTCGGGGTCCGCGTCTTCGGTGTTGGGGTGCGCGTGGTGGCGGTTGTGCTTGTCGACCCACCAGCAGTAGCTCAGCCCGATGCCCAGATTGCCCAGCAGGATGCCGGTGACGTAGCTAGCCCGCCGGGTGCTGAAAACCTGCCGGTGCCCGACGTCGTGGCCCAGGAACCCGATCTGGGTGAAAACGACCGCCAGGAACGCGGCCACCGCCAGCTGCCACCACGAGTTGCCCAGCACAACAAAGGTGGTCCATCCGGCGGCCAGCAGCCCCATGGTGACCGCTATCGTGCGGACGTAGTACCCCGGGCGACGCTCCAGCAGGCCGGCTTCCCTGACCAGCCGGGACAGTTCTGCGTACTCGCTGCCGCGCCGCGGCGCAGACAACGCGGAGGCCAGCCGGATCTGCCGGGTCACGGCAGTTGCGGCATCGGAGGATCGCACCGGGAACTCCTGGCAGGCACATCGCGACCGGGCTGGTAATGCGCCGGCGTGGTCTGGCCGGCGACAGCCGGTCCCGCCGAATGCGCCGCTGGCCCGGGCGGGCGGCCGTCTCAACGGTATACCCCGGACAACTCCGGCGGCAGCGCCGTAACGTCCACTGGCCTCACCGAGTCCGCGATGACTATGACCGCGAGTAAGGAGAGCGGGACAATTTGGGGGGGAGGCTACGCTGTGAGCGTCATGGGATCCGGGGCCTGGTTGAAGCCGGGGTACCAGCGGCGCAAGTCGTCGGCGAGCTGATCGTTGAGGACGCGGGTGCGGATCTGCAGTAGCAGGTGTGCCCGGTCCAGCCCAATGCCGTCGAGCTGCCGGCCGGGATTCTGCCCCGCGCTGGACACCCGGATGTAGCCCCCGCGCTGCCCACCGGCCACGGTGCTCGCCGATTGCGGTGTCGTCGCCGCTCAGCCCGGCACTCCGGTGCGCAGCTCTTCAACCAGGTCGTCGGCCCCGCCATCAGATCGACTGACTGCCGCTTTTACACGTATCTCGGCCGCACCGAAAGCCAGCCACGGCCCCGGCCGCCGCACCCGGACCAGGCTTGCCCGGCGACGCCGGGCACGATCTGCGGTGACTGTGCGTTGGAGTCACGTACGCCGTCGTGCCTGGCCCCGCCTCTCCTGAGCCGGGCGAGCGGCAGATCAAGATCTTCTTCCCGGAGTTCGTTGCCCTTTTCTCGCCGGCCGGTGAAATGACACGGTGCCACCGCCGCCGCAGCCGGCATCCGCATTCAACGTCATCAGCAGATACTTTCGTTAGAAGGCTCGTTTCTCATGGGGAACATGCTGGCGTTCCTCGGCCGTGACATGGCGGTCGACCTCGGCACCGCGAACACCCTGGTGTACGTGCGCAGGCGGGGGATTGTGCTCAACGAGCCGTCGGTGGTGGCACTCAACACGGATACCGGCAACATCGTCGCGGTCGGCGTCCAAGCCAAACAGATGATCGGCCGGACGCCCGGCAACATCGTGGCGGTCCGGCCGCTCAAGGACGGTGTCATCGCCGACTTCGATATCACTGAGCGGATGCTGCGCTACTTCATCCAGAAGGTCCACCGCCGCCACCTGGCCAAGCCGCGGCTGGTGGTGGCCGTGCCCAGCGGGATCACCGGCGTGGAGCAAAGCGCGGTCAAAGAAGCCGGGCACCAGGCGGGTGCCCGCCGCGTTTACATCATCGAAGAGCCGATGGCGGCCGCGATCGGCGCCGGGCTGCCGGTGTACGAGCCCACCGGAAACATGGTCGTCGACGTCGGCGGGGGGACCACTGAGGTGGCGGTGATCTCGCTCGGCGGCATTGTGACCTCCCAGTCGATCCGGGTCGGCGGCGACGCAATGGACCAGGCGATCATCGCGTTCGTCAAGAAGGAGTACTCGCTCATGGTGGGCGAACCGACCGCCGAGAAGATCAAGATGGCGGTCGGTTCGGCTTACCCGTCGCCGGATGAACCGCACACCGAGATCCGCGGCCGCGACCTGGTCAGCGGCCTGCCGAAGACCATCGTGATTGGTGCCGAGGAGGTTCGGCACGCGATCGGGGGACCCGTCAGCACCGTCGTGGACATCGTCAAGACCACACTGGACACGTGCCCGCCCGAGCTTTCCGGCGACGTCATGGACCGCGGTATCGCGCTCACCGGCGGTGGTGCGCTGTTGCGCGGCCTCGATGAGCGGCTGCGCGAAGAGACAGGGATGCCGATCCAGCTGGCCGACAATCCGCTGGAATCGGTCGTGCTCGGCACCGGCAAATGCGTCGAGGACTTCGACGCCCTCCAGCAGATGCTGGTACCGGAGAGGCACCGGTAGCGGCTGAGCGAGGGGTGCCGGTAACAATGGACCCGTCAGCACCCCCAGTACGAGTGCGGCCGGAATACGGCAGAAACGGGCCGTGGGTGTCTCAACCGGCATGGGGCTCAGCATTCCCACCCTCTCCACGGGCATCATGACCTCGCTCCCACCAGCCCGCGCCGGCATGGGATCCGGACCCAGCAGTGCTGCCCGCGAAATCGGCAGCGCCCTCGGAGTCGCCATCGTCGGCACCGTCCTCGCCAGCCACGTCGCCAACGCCCTGCCGGTATCCCTTCAAGAACACGCCGACTCCACTTCCCGGACACTCAGCGCCGCGCAACAGCTCGGAACAAGCCCATGAGCAGCGCCAGCCAGACGACGCCCACCCTAACGATCAGCGGTCAGCCCGCGCGGCCCCCTTCTGCCGTGTTCCGGCCGCCCTCCAGGTCCGGAAGAATATGCCGCTGGTGAGCCGAGCTTCCGCCCAGTCGCGGCCCTTTCGTGGGCGCGGGCATTCGTTTCCTCTTCTCGGTTTCCTATTGGCTTGCGATCAGGTACGTCAGTACTGCTCGGTCTCGACGTAGCTGTCGTCCTCGTCGGGCGCGTAGTTGTCCACCGCGCTGCTCGGGTCGAACCCGGGCGGGGAGTCCTTGAGCGCCAGCCCCATGTCGATCAGCTTCTGCTTGACTTCCTCGATGGACTTCGCACCGAAGTTGCGGATGTCCAGGAGATCCTGCTCGCTGCGCGACACGAGCTCGCCGACCGTGTGGATGCCCTCGCGCTTGAGGCAGTTGTACGAGCGGACGGTGAGGTTCAGGTCCTCGATCGGCAGCGCCAGGTCCGCGGCCAGGGCCGCGTCCGTGGGCGACGGGCCCACATCGATGCCCTCGGCGTCGACGTTGAGCTCGCGCGCGAGCCCGAACAGCTCGACGAGCGTCTTGCCCGCGCTCGCCACCGCGTCGCGCGGCCGGATGGAGGACTTGGTCTCCACGTCGAGGATCAGCCGGTCGAAGTCGGTCCGCTGCTCGACACGGGTGGCCTCGACCTTGTAGCTCACCCGGGTCACCGGGGAGTAGATCGAGTCGATGGGCACCCGGCCGATCTCCTGGCCCGGCTGCTTGTTCTGAGTGGCCGAGACGTAACCGCGACCGCGCTCGACGGTCAGCTCCATCTCGAGCTTGCCCTTGCTGTTCAGCGTGGCGATGTGCAGCTCGGGGTTGTAGACCTCCACCCCGGCCGGCGGGGTGATGTCCGCCGCGGTGACCACGCCCGGACCCTGCTTGCGCAGGTACATCACCACGGGCTCGTCGTGCTCGGAGGAGACGACGAGGCCCTTGAGGTTGAGGATGACGTCGGTGACGTCTTCCTTCACACCCGGGACGGTGGAGAACTCGTGCAGGACTCCCTCGATCCGGATGCTGGTGACGGCCGCCCCGGGGATGGACGACAGGAGCGTCCGGCGGAGCGAGTTACCGATCGTGTACCCGAAACCCGGCTCCAGCGGCTCGATAACGAACCTGGACCGGGCGTCGCCGATCTGCTCTTCCGTCAGGGTGGGACGCTGAGCGATAAGCATGTGGTGCCTTCCTTCCCGCGACGCCCGCTATTTGACGCCACGATCTCGTCCCGCGACGCCCGCTATTTGACGTCACGATCGTGCCGGCGGCCGCATGGCCGCCGGCACCGCCCGGCGCTGGGCCGGGCGGTGCTCGCTAGTTACTTCGAGTAAAGCTCAACAATGAGCTGTTCCTGAACCTGCGTGTCGATCTGCGCGCGGACCGGCAGCGCGTGCACGAGGACACGCATCTGGTCCGGGACAACCTCCAGCCACGCCGGAACCCTGCGCTCGCCCGCCTCGGCCTGCGCCACGACGAACGGCGTCATGTCACGCGACTTCTGGCGGACCTCCACGATGTCGTTCTCGGCCACCCGGTAGGACGGGATGTCCACCTTCCGGCCGTTGACCGTGAGGTGCCCGTGCGTGACGAGCTGGCGGGCCATGTCGCGGCTCTTGGCGAAGCCCGGCCCGGTACACGACGTTGTCCAGGCGGCTCAGCGACGCTGCTGCGCCGGTTGTCGACGTACTCGCGGCATAACAACTTCTACAAGGCATTCCGCGAGGTCGGCCGCGTGATCAGGACGGTGCAGCTGCTGCGTTTCCTGTCCGACCCGCAGCTGCGCCGACGTACCACCGCGGAGACCAACAAGGCCGAGTCCTACAACAGATTCTCGGACTGGTGCCGGTTCGGCAACCACGGGGTGATCGCCGCCAACGACCCCGACGAGCAGGAGAAGATCCTCAAATTCTCCACCCTGCTGACCAACGCGGTCATCTTCCACACCACCCTCGACATGATGACCGCGGTCCGCGAGCTGATCGCCGACGGCTGGTCGATCACACTCGAGGACCTGGCCGTGCTCTCGCCCTACCTGACCGCCCGGATCCAGCGCTTCGGCGTCTACGCCACCGACGAGATCACCCTGACCCCCGATGCCTACGACGCCCACCTCGGCGTTGACCTGGCCGAGGCCGACTGACACACACCCATCAACGGCGGCCTGCCCCGCCCGCGACCCTGCCGGGGGCTCGCTGCTCGCGTTCGCCACCGGTTACGTGTACCGCGTCGGGATCTCATCTGGCGTGGCCACCCGGCTGCCGTTCCCCGAGGGACGGCCTTATGCCGCCGCCTGGTAGGCGGAGGCCTGCTGGACCTGCTGACCATCGCCGGGCTCGCCGCCGGCCTACGCGAACGGCTCGCAGAGCCAGCCCGACCAAGACCGTGACGACTAGGTCATGATTCCACTCATGGCGGGTTCTGTGCTTACCTTGGCCGCACCCCGGATCCGGGCATTGTGCGCCGACGTCCCTCTAGGCAGGGTCATTGCAGCAGGTGGGCGAGCCTTGCGACCGGGAACTGAGCGTGGTGCGCTGTGGCGGGCGGAAGCCCCCATTAGGGCGGTGAAACAGTACGACGCCGGAATCGAAGCAGCGACTGCTGCGACGACACCGGCGTCCTCATTGTCGCGGGGCGGCCAGGCGGCTTACTTGCTGTCTGCCTCGATCAGGCGCTTGGTGAGCTCGTCGACGTTGCCCGTCTTGGGCAGGTCCCCGCGCGGCGAGCTGGTCGCTCAGCTCGGCCTTGGTCAGGCCCTCGTAGCGCTCGCGGGCCTGGTCATGGGCCTGCCTGGCACGACGTCAGCGGCCGACTCGGCCTGGTCACGGACCACGCCGGTCAGCGTGCCTGCTGCCTGGACCCACTTGACGGCGAGGTAGCGGTTGATGTCCACTGTCCGCTGCACGAGGTCGAAATAGCGTTCGACGGCCGGGATCAGGTCGATCTGCGGCAGCCGGGGAATACGGCTGGTCAGGCCCCGTGCGCCCTGCGTCCAGAAGTCAGCGGTCTTGTCCACCGCGTTGCGGGCCTGGCTCGCCGCATAGCCGTTTTGACTGGTCATGCTAGTCATGTGCGTTCCTTCATGGTGATCGGATGAGACTATGCTTACTATATCAAGCAAGTGCGTACTATAGCAAGCGCTGATGGCCCTGGCACGCACGACGCTGGAACTCGCCCCCCAGCTGCAGGGCCTGGCGTACGCCTTCACCGTCGGAGGACCCACGACGGTGAACTGATCAGTCAGGAACGTCACCAGCGACCACAGAACGTCGAGCGGATCAGGCAGGAAAGTCCCTTGCCTCGGTCGAGTGCCCTCGACTGCGCCGAGCACGCCACGGCGCAGGCCGCGGCCACCAGGACGGGGCCGCCCGATCCTGCGCGTGTTCGAGCGCAACCTGCGCCGCTCCAGGCAGACCCTCGAACCCGGGACCGAGATCACCGCCGCCGCCACAGGCGTCATGGCCACCCTCAACCTCCTCCTCACCGGCGAGCCGGAATGGAGCACCGACGCTCTCATCGAGATGATGGCGGCCTACGGCATCCCCGTCGGGGAGATGACCAGCGACGACCGCGCAGGCCTGGCCCGGTACGGGGTCCAGGTAGTCCTAGCCGACAAACCAGCGGATATGGCTGACCTGCGCTAACGTGCGGTCCCGGCACCGTGGTCAGCCGGAGTAGCAGGCCCGGCGCAGGGCTGTTAGACGGATTCGGAGGGAAGACCCGGCGTATCCGTTGGAAATTTCCCGAGGACTACCGAGACCCCCACTGGCGCTGACGGTGATGGCGGCTCGGGGCGCCTCCGATCCCGGGCTGCCGCTGCAGGTGCTGGCCGGGCAGCTGGCCGGGGCAGCGGGTGCCGAGGCTGCGGGCGGCGGCCGCGCAGGGCGGGGCCGGGGCGGCTGGAGGTGCTGGAGACCGGGGACGCGGCCACCAGCCTGCGTCAGCTGCTGTCCTGGTCGTACCGCCAGCTCAGCGCGCCGGCGACCAGGTCGCGCTGGGGTGGACCCACGCGATCATCGGCAGGTACGGCACGTTCACCGGCGCTCATGACGAGGACCGCGCCCACCTGGCCCGGACCGTGGACCATTTCCGCCGGGCCGGTGACCCGTCCGGCCAGGCCTGGGCGCACCTGTTCGCCAGCGGCGCCTACAGCATGAAGAGCGACTTCGCCGAGGCGGTCACGCAGTCCGGGCAGGCCCTGGCGCTGTTCCGGCAGACCGGCGACCAGGCCGGGCAGGGGTGGGCGCTGGCCGTCCTCGGGGAATGCCACGCTCGCCTGGAAAACTACGATCTGGCGCGCGACTACGCCCGCCAGGCCCTGGAGGTCACCCCCGAGACCGGCGACCCCACCACTTTGGCCTTTGCCTGGGACGCGCTGGCCTTCGTGCACTCCCGGCTCGGCGAGCAACGCCAGGCGATCAGCTGCTACCAGCAAGCCCTGGCCTTCGCGCGCGAGCGCAAGCACCCGCTGGCCCGCGCGATGCTGGTCATCATGCTGGCCGAGTTCGGCGATACCTGTCGGGCCGTCGGCGACCTGCCGACCGCCGTCGAGGCCTGGCAGCAGGCCCTGCAGGTCCTCAGCGACCTGGGATGGCCGGACCTGTTTGGAATTCAGGCCAGGCTCGAGCAGGCCGGCCCGCCCAGCCCGCCGGGCTGACCGTCAGGCTTCCACCTCTCCGGTTTCCCGGCTGACACGGGGCTGAATCCACATCCGAACGGCCAGTGGCGGTAGTCCGGCGGTCTTCAGCTCGCTATCGCCACTGACCGTTCCGTTGTTGCTCAAGCCCCGTAAGCGGCCGATCGCGCGGCCTGGTACACGAACCCATCATGTGAGCGCTTCTGGCGCCGAAGTGGTCGAAGTCCGGCGTTCGCGAGGATACCGATATAGGGTGACTGGGTGTTAATCGATGATAGCAAGGCGGACTTCACCAGGATCTACAACCAGCCGGATCCGAGGGCGTACTTCCGCGAACTGGTGCCCCTGGACTATCAGGTTCCCCAGCAGGCGCTACCCGTTTTCGAGACCGTCCTCGCCGCCTCGGCTCGCGCCGGGCGTCCGCGAACCGTTCTCGATGTCTGCTGTTCGTACGGGACCATCGGCGCGTTGCTGCGCTGTCAGGTCGATTTGGACGAGATCGGCGCGCGCTACACTGAGTCCTGCCTGGCCGGGTTGTCATCGGACGAACTGCTCGAGGCCGACAGGGTGTTCTACGGTCGTCGGCTGTGCCGCGACGACGTCACGGTGGTCGGCTTGGACGTCGCGGCGCCTGCGATCAACTACGCAGTCGGGGCGGGCCTACTTACCCAGGGCTGGGCCGAGAATCTGGAGACGTCTGCCCCTTCGGCTGCGCTGGCCACCGGTGTCCGCGATGTCGGCCTGATCGTCTCCACCGGAGGTGTGGGATACGTCGGCCGCCGGACCTTCGAACGGCTCCTCGAGGTCATCGGGGATCCGCAAGACCTCTGGTTGGCGATCTTCGTGCTGCGCGTATTCGCCTACGACGAGATTGCCGACTCGTTTGCCAGGTATGGCCTGGTCACAGAACGGGTGCCGGGCCTTACCGTCCGCCAGCGGCGCTTCGTCGACCGCGAAGAATACGAAGCGGCAAACCATGACATTGTCCTACGCGGCTTGGACCCGACCGGGAAGGAGGCGGAAGGTTGGTACTACGCCGACTGTTTCCTGACCCGCCCAGCGGTCGCTGCAGCGCAGACAACGATTACCGAGCTACTCGGCGGGCTTCTACCCGAGAGGGTTACGACGAGATCCTGACCAGCACCTTCAGCGGACTGAAGAAACCGCTCCCGCCACGACAGGACCCGGCTCGCTGCTCAGCTTCGAGCGGATCGTCGCGTCGGGGGTCAATCAGAAACCCACGCGGGTCGGGGTGTTGGTAAGAACTCTGGCACCAGGGGCCAAATGACCCGGTCTTCGGCCAGCCGCGCCCCGGAGTTGCCGGGCCCCTCCTTGAGGGCGTAGTTCGCAGGTCAGCGGCCAGCCGCACCGGATCTGAGCCTGCTGCGGGCTTGAGCAACAACGGAACGGCCAGTGGCGATAGCGGGCCGAGGACCGCTGGGTTACCGCCACCGGCCGTTCGGAGTAACCGGGCTCCGTGGCGGGAGGATGGAAGACTTGCCGCGTGCCTAGACGTACGTGGCTCGATGACAAGATCGACGTGTTCCTGGAGGAGCTCGCTGCGTCCAGCATGCACCTCGACCGGCAGCGTGCCGGTGAGCTGATCACCGGGCAGGTCCGTGCCGTAGCAACCCTCATGAGAGTCACCGAGGCAACCGCCCGCACCTATCTCGACGAGATCATCAAGGACATGGCCCGGCGGATGCTATTCGAGGTCGCCGGCGAACGGCCCGGCGCCGACCTGATGGAGGCGCCGCGGACCGTTCCGCTGCCGCTGGCCCTCGTGGGGATCACCGTCGCGGCCCTGGCCGAGGCGATGCAGGTACGGGCGGCGAACGAGCCGCCCGATCACCTCGGGGACGTCATCACCACCTACGCGCAGACGCTGTCCGGGTTCGGGCAGATCACCGCCGGCGCCGCGCCGAAGCAGGCCGGCAACCCGGCAGAGATCCTGTTCCCGCCAGCGTTGCTGCGCCGTGCGGCCAGGTACATCAGCGGTGCCGCCGACCTGGCCGCGAACGGTGGCAAACTCCCGGACGGGATTCCCGAGACGGCACGCAGCCAGCTGGCCGCGACCCTGCGCCGGGACGCGGACGGACTGATCGCGATCACGGCCACCGACTGATCCTTATGGCCGCCAGCACTTTTTCAAGATCCGAACGACCACCGACGGTAACCCAGCGGTCCTCGGCCCGCTATCGCCACTGGCCGTTCGGTTGTTGCTCAAGCCCCGCCACCAGCTGCGGCGCGGCCGCCAGGGTCTGCGTCAGCCCATACCCCGCCGTGTCAAGCGCGATCTTCAGCCGCGGATCCCGGGCGGCGGCGGCACGAGCCCGGCCCTGCTCCGCCGCGCTGAAATCCGGCCCTATCCGGACGATGCCAACCAGGTCCAGCACTCCGCGTTCCCGGATGTACGGGTCGGGACTAGTATGCCGCGCCTGAAATTCGTGCTAGATACTTTGCCAGCGAGTCCAGGATCTCGTCGGCGGTCTTGGCCCATCTGAAGGGCCGGGGATTCTGGTTCCAGTGTTCGATCCAGTCGCGGATGTCGGCCTCGAGGGCCTGCACGCTTTTGTGCACGCCGCGGCGGATTCTCTGGGCGGTCAGATATCCGAACCAGCGTTCCACCTGGTTGATCCAGGACGAGCCGGTGGGCGTGAAGTGCAGGCGGAATCGGGGGTGGCGGGCCAGCCAGGCCTGGGTGACCGGGGCCTTGTGGGTGGCCAGGTTGTCGCAGACCAGGTGCACGTCCAGGCCGCCGGGCACGGCCTTGTCGATCCTGGCCAGGAACTTCTTGAACTCCGCGGCCCGGTGGTGGCGGCGCAGCTGGGAGATCACGGTGCCGTCGGCGATATTGAACGCGGCGAACAGGTCGGTCGTGCCATGCCGGACATAGTTGTGGCTGCGGCGCTCGGGCGTGCCGCGCATCATCGGCAGCACCGGCTGGGAGCGGTCCAGCGCCTGGATGCCGGACTTCTCATCTACTCACAGGACCACCGCCCGCTCCGGAGGGTTGTGGTATAGCCCCACCACGTCCACGACCTTCTCCACGAACAGCGGATCGGACGACAGCTTGAAGGTGCCGGTTAAGTGCGGCTTGAGGTCGAACTTGCGCCAGATCCGCCCGATCGTGGACTTGCTCAGCCCGCTGCGCTCGGCCATCGAGGCCCGGGACCAGTGCGTGGCGTCTGGCGGCATCTCCTCTAGCGTGGCGGTGATGACCTCTTCGACCTTGTCCAGCAGGATCGACGGCGGCCTGCCCGCCGCGGCTCATCAACCAGCCCGCCGCACCGCTGCGCGGCGAACCTGCTGCGCCACTTGCTCACCGTCGCCGTATCCACCCGCAAATCCGCGGCGGCCTGCTTATTCGTCGCCCCCTCCGCGCACGCCAGCACGATCTTGGCCCGCAGCGCCAGCGCCTGGCTGGTCTTCGCCCGCCGCACCCACCGGGTCAGCTGATCACGCTCCTCGCCCGTCAGCACCAGCTCAGCCACCGGCCGCCCCGGCCGGTCATGATCAGCCAGGCCCGCCAGGCCCTCTTCGGCGAACCGCCGCCGCCATTTGCGCACCGTCATCCGCGTCGACCCCAGCTCCGCAGCCACCCGCGCCACACCCGACCCCGGCTCCGCGCACGCCAGCACGATCCGCGCCCGCTCCGCCAGCCATGGCAGCCTGCCCTGCGACCAGCGGACAAGCTCAGCACGATCCTCTGACCAAGCTCGATGGGGCCAAGGGAACCGCCGCCAGGTCGTGGCGGCACCTTGAGGATGACGCCAGCGAGACCGGCACCAGCACCCCGACCCTGCTCGCCCGCTCCCGGCACGCCGCGCGTTCCCTTGAGCGCTACGCCCGGCCAGGTCCAGAGGCCATCGCCGCGCACGTCGCGGCGAGCGACCCGGCCGCCCGCCGTCGACCCCCGGTAGCCCGGAGGGAGAAGCCGATGCCCGGCACCCGGCCCGGCGAGCACACCCGCTAGGCCGCGCCGCCGGGCGTGCTCAGTCGCCGACGCTGTCCATGCCGATGGCGGCGCGCAGCTCGGCGGCGGACCGCCCGACGTTGACCAGCAGGGCGGTGCCCGCGTGGCGGGTGCTCAGGAGGGCACCGGACGGGCTGGCGGGGCCCAGGCCGCGGGATCGAGGGTGCCGTCGATGGCGGCCCGGGCGACATCGGTGAGGCGGAGGTTGCGGCTGCGGGCGTAGGCCCGCAGCCGGGAGAAAGCCTCGGCCAGGTCGACGCCGGCGCGGTCGCAGATCACGCCCTTGGCCTGCTCGATCACCACCCGGCTGGTCAGGGCACCGGACAGCTGCTCGTTCAGGCGCTGGGCCTCGGCGCTGACGCGATGCTGCACGATGCTGAGGGTGGCAAGGTCGGCGAAGGCGCGGGCGACAATGACGTCCGCCTCATCCATCGGGGCCCGGGTAACGCTGAGCAGGTTCAGGGCGCCGAGGGTCACCTCACGCAACCGCAGCGGCAGCGCGGACGCCGACTGGAAGCCGGCTTTGAGGGCGGCGGCGGAGAACGACGGCCAGCGGCCCGACCCGGCCTCCAGGTTCTCGTGCCCGACAGGCTCGCCGGTGCGGAAGGCATCAAGACACGGACCCTCCTGCTGCTGCAGCTCGAACAGCTCCAGCAGGCGCATCGCCTCGCTGGAGGAGGCCACCAGCCCCAGGCTGCCCGCGGGAGAAGCCAGCATCACCCCGGCGGCGGAGACGCCGAGCACATTGACGCACCGGTCCGCGAGCCCAGTCAGCAAGTCGACGACGTCGTAGTCGTCGACGAGGTTGTCGGCCATCTCGACCAGTGCCCGGACCACGTTGGTTTCTCGGGTCATCTCAACTCACCCTCGTGAGCGCCCGGCAGCCCGTCACAGCCCGCAGCCGCGAGCCAGGGCCGCGGCATCCATCCTAATAGCGGCCCGGCTCCGGCCCCAGCGCGCCGGACGAGCGGGGTTCATCCCAGCCGGAGCCTGCGGGCGACAACGTCATCGGCCACATCGGCGAGCAGGCGATCGTTGCCGAACGCGAACGCCCGCAGCCGGATCAGCGCCTCGGCGACGCTGATCCCCTGCTGGACCGAGACCATGCCCGCCGCGTTGTGCGCCGCGAAGTGGAAGTCGGCGCCAGCCTCCAGCTCTTTCGCCACCGCGCCGGGGGGTGCCCCCGCCTGGGCGTCCAGCACCCAGCGGGCGGCCACGTCGGCCACGACCAGCGCGTCAGCATGCTGCTCGTCGTTCAGCGGGCCCGGCCGGTCGCGGTAGAGGTTGAGTGCCCCCAGCCGCACCGTGCCGGCCCGCAGCGGGAACCCGAACACCGCCCGCGCGCCCGCCTGCAGCGCCGGCGGGGAGAAAACCGGCCACCGGCGGGTCACTGGATCGGCCAGGTCAGGCTCGGCTACCACCGTGTCCTTGCTGTAGGCATCCACGCACGGGCCCTCGCCCAGCGTGTACTGCAGCTCCTCGATCAGCTGGCCAACATCATCGGTGCTGTTCAACGACCCGCGCGGGATGTCACCCGACATCAGCATGACCCCGGCACCGTTCACACCCACGATCCCCGGGCACACTGCGCACAGCCGGGCAGAGGACCACCCATCTCCCCCGGCAGACAGCGCAGCCAGGATCCGGCCAAGCCTGTCGCCTGCCATCTCAGCGACGCAACCGCGGGCACAAATACGTCCCTCTGCCCGCACGATCAGGGCGATCATTCACCTGCCGGCTCCTTCGGCTGAGAAAGGAAAGCGTCAGCAGGGACGGGACTCAACGCCATTTGGTACACCCAGGGCGCGCCTTCAGGAGCGCGCGCTCCTAGTGTCCTTGGTCCCAATGCCATGGGCCTTTAGTCTCAAGTTACGCCGGCGTGTCGCTTGAAAAGGGGACCTGAGCTGCGGAAACGCGGTTTTTGGTCTCGAAAATGTAGCCAGAAGAATCTGACGATGCCCTCGGCGTGATACCGAGTTGATCATCAACGGACGGCCAGATGCCGTGCCGGACAGCGGCATGTAGCCAGAACACCGACCTGCCTCGCGCATCGTTTGTCCAGGTCACCGCCAGCATTCGCATCCCCTGGATCACGTAACTTCGGTTTAGTTAGGTGTGATCAGCGTTCGCTGCGGCGATGGGTGCCGATCTCGGGCACCACGGACTCGATCAACGCGATCACCAGGGACCAGATCTTCGAGCACTACCAGGCCAGGTACACCTCCGAACACCTGGTGGCGGCCGCGCAACGTGTCCGTCAGCGCCCGGCCTGCTCCGCCAGCCATGATGTGACCGCGTAGGAGGCGTGGCGGTTGAGGGAGTGGCGGCCGCGGTCGTAGCGGCGGGTGGTGCGGGGACCGGCGTGCCCGGCGCCGTCGAGGGCGGCGCAGGCGGCGATCCGACGGATCATCTTCCACGCTCCGGCCGAACCGGAACGCACGCTAAGGGCCCCGCCTACCCGCGTCCGGACACCCCAGCTGACCTACCCGAACCGCCTTAACGTGCGATCCGGTTCCGATGTAGGTCCACCCCCGCGTCCGCCCAGCTCGCATTGTGCGCCTAACCCGGGTGCCTGCGACGGCGGGGGCAGATGTCCCTGGCTGTGCGGGGTTTTCCCGCCAACACAAAAGCAACACAAGCCCGGGGCTCGGGCGAAGATCAACGGTACCTCCGGGCCCGGTCCCGGCATGGGCAGGCGTGGCGGCCGCAGCTGTGGCTGGGGGTGAATAACCGGGGGCCGATGACCGCGAACGGGATCTACCAGATGATCGCCCGCCGCGGCCGGCAGTGCGGGGTGGATGCCTGGACGCACCGGTTCCGGCACCATTTCAGCCACACCTGGCTGGACCGGGGCGGGGCGGAGGGGGACCTGATGGAGCTGAACGGCTGGTCCTCCCCGCAGATGCTGCGCCGTTACGGCGCCAGCGCCCGCAGCGCCCGCGCCCGCCGCACCTACGACCGCGTCATGCAGGACCGGCCGTGACACGAGCCATGAGCGGGTAACGGGGGGCGCCGCGCCCGGGACCGCCTCGCCGGGCCGCGGCCAGAGATCGACGTGCGCCAGCGCACCGGTCAGCAATTTCAGCCGCGGCGCACTGCCCCACGTCTCACTCACAAGCCGAAATGAGTGAGTTGCGCCGACGCATACTTGTGCGCTGGATGGCATGTTCAGTCGTGATTCTTGGCCCGGCTGCATCCGGGTCCACATCCGTTGTTAGCTAAGCTAAGTGCTCGAAGAGGGCAGGAACCGGCGTATTAGGAGGCTGCGGCGGGACTTGCGCACGTAGCGGGCGAACCGTTTTGCGTCGGATGATGTGTTCGCCGGCGGAATGGGGTCGGCTGCGGCGTAGCGCTGGAACGCTGGCCAGAAGTCCGCGCCTAGGTCGGCCGCGAGTTCGGGGCGGTGCCGTGCCACGGACCTGGATCGCTTGCGGACCAGGGCTAGCGCCTGGATGCGGACGCGCTCGGGGTCAACGCCCGCCGGGGGAGTGCCGGCCGCCACCAGGGCTGTCACAAGGCTCAGTTGCCGGGCAGCTAGCTCGTCGTCAGTGCGCGCGGGCCTCATGGAGCACCTCCCGGATAGCGGCGATCTCGGCAGCCAGCTCGGCGTCGGAGGGGTAGGCGTCGTCGCGTTCCAGCATGACGCCGGGCAGCAGGGGGGCGCGCTCGGTGAGGGCGGCGAGGATGTCCAGGATGTCCTGGCTGACCGGGTGGGCGTGGGTGTCATGCCAGATCCCGTCACGGAGGACACCGCCGGCGACGTGGACGTAGCCGACCCGGTCCAGGGGGAGCGCGTCGAGGGTGGCGATCGGGTCCTGGCCGAAGTTGACCTGCGCGGTGTGGAGGTTGGCGACGTCGAGCAGGAGCAGCACGCCGGTTTCCTCGACGAGCTCGGTGAGGAACTGCGCCTCGGTGAGCTCGTCTTCTGGCCAGCTGACCAGGGCGGCGATGTTCTCCACGGCGAGCGGCACCGGGAGTGCTGCCTGAGCGGCGCGGATGTTCTCGGTGAGGACGCCGAGCGCGGCGCGGGTGCGCGGCACCGGCAGCAGGTGCCCGGCCTCCAGTCCGCCTGCCCGGCAGAACGCGACGTGCTCGCTGACCAGCGGTGACCCGAATCGCCCGGCGAGGCCGGCCAGCCGGGCCAGCCGCTTGCCGTCCAGGGGCTCGGTGCCGCCGAGGGAGAGCGAGACACCGTGCGGGATGACCGGCAGCCCGCGCTGGTGCAGCGCCGCGAGGGACGCCGGGACGGCGCCCGGGTCCACGTTCTCCGCGATGACCTCAACCCACTCGACGCCGGGCAGCCGAGGTACCGTCAGATCGATCTCCGGCCGCCAGCCGATCCCCACGCCCAGCGTGGGGTGTGCGGCAGTGCTGCCCCGGCCGCCTGGCAGGCCGTCATGGCGCCATGTCACCCTCCGCATCCGCCGCCGCCGCATCCGCCGCCGCCGCCGCATCCGCCGCCGCCCCCGGATGCGGGCATTCCGGCCAGCAGTGCGGTGCGCAGGGTGGGGTCCTCCATGGCGCCGAGCCCGGCGAGCGCGATGCCCAGGAGCGCCGCGTCGCCGGCAGCGGTCAGGCCGGGCAGCGACGCGGTTGGCCGGGCAGGTGCGGATCCGGCAGGCTCCTGCTCAGGCACCGTCGCTTCCGCGAACGCCGGGCTCGCGATGGCCGCGTCACCGGCCGGCAAAGTGCCGCCCCGCCGGAAGGCGTGCCGCCCCGCGCGCCGCGCCTTCCGCTCCGCTCGTTGTGCTGCCCGCTCCGCGCCCCGCTGCGCCGCCAGCTGGTCCGCAGCCTGCTTCTGTACTTCCCGCTGTCCCAGCCGCGTCAGGTAGCCGGCACCGGCCCTGGTCCTCATCCATTGCAGTCGCTTAAGCCAGCCGAGGCTGAAGATGCCGAGGATCACGGTCGCCAAGTAGAGCTTCGCCAAGTCCCCGATCGGGCGGTGGTTGTGGGCGCCCTCCGCCAGCCGCAGCGCCCCGGCAACCATCAGGACCAGCCACAGGGCCAATGCAGTCACCCACGCCGCGATGACCCAGGAGCGAGCGATGAGCAGCCGTTCGGCCCGCAGTCGCACGCCGACGGCCACCATGCCCGGGTCCTTGGCGAGCCGTTGCCGCACCTTCTGAGTGCTGAGACCGTCAGGTATGGCCTGTGCCGCGATCCCGTGCGCGCAGGTCGCGGACCACGCGGCCAGCTCTGCCGGGCCGGCCTGGCTGATCTGGCCGGCACTGTCCACGCGGAGGACGCCGGAGGCGGTCAGCTCGCCGATGACTACCTCGGCAGCGCGCCGCGCGCCTCCTGCCAGGTACCCGACCTCGTACGCGTCCAGCACAGGGGCAGGAACCCCAGGAGACGCGGTGCCGAAGGTCCGGGCGAGCAGCGCGAGTAGCCAGGGCGCGGCGACGAAGGCCGCCAGCCCGGCACCGTAAATCCCTAGAAATTGCGGCCCCGACAGGCCCCAGGGCTGGTTCATGCCGCCAGGGCCAGTTCTACTGTCGGCAAGACTGCAGCCGTTGATCCCAGTTCAGTGTCTCCAGCGGAGGCTGGGCTTTCGTCAGGCACAACTATCCTTTCAGGCCAGATGGGGTCACAGCGCGGCGTACTGCTGGCGCGCCATCGTCTCCACCAGGGGTACCGGAGCCGCGCTCCCGGTCGCGGCGTCGATCACGAAGACGAAGCCCCCCTTGCTCGCGATCACGCCGTGGTAGTACGTGCCCTGAGTGGTGGACGTGGCGTTGCAGTACTCAGCTCCGGGGATGAGAAGATCAGCTTCCGGCTTGCCCGGCACGGAAGACGCTGCTTCGGCAGCCGCTATGCCGCCCGGATGCGCGCAGCTCACCGCGTATTCCGCCCAGCCCAACGCCACGCTGACAAGAGCGTAGGGCAAATCCCCTACCAAATCCCCACCATCTGGCCATCTGGACGCCTTCCGCCCGGGCAACGACGGTGAGAGAGCCCGAGGCCACACCGGCCGGATGCCGCGTACGCGTGGGGGTTGTCCAGCGAAACGACAGATTGCCCGCTCACGCGCGACGTGGCAAACGGCCGCGGCGGCGCCATTTGCAGGTAAGGCGGGTCAGCGCGCAGTTATCAGAGCGCTGGCCGACCGTTCTGCAGTCCCGGTTTGGCTCGATAGATAGTCGTCCGAGATGTATATTTATGCATCATCGGACTTGGGGTGAATGCCCGCTTCTGCCGCAGACCGGGCTGCTGGACGTTAGGGAGTAAATAGCTTGAGTTGTTCTGCCTGATGCGGGGTTACCGGCAGCTGGGGGTTGCTGGCCGATGGGTAGATTTCGGCGGCGGCCCACTGCCGGTTGATGACGCTGGAGGCAACGCCCCGCTTCACTCCGCGCCTGATCTGGTCGATTCGGAGCTGCCGTGCATCGAACAAGAACACGGCCTGGATGCACCAGGGCCGGGTGCCGCCGCGTGAGGATCCCGCCGCCGACGGCGGCCCGGTGAGGACCAGGTAGTAGTCGAGTGCCGCGGACTCGGTGGTATCCAGCAAGCCTTCGCGCTTGAGGTACCACTTGATGTTCACGGTGCGGTCCTTCAGTTGGCCAGAACGGAAGCAGCCGTCGATACCTTCGGCGGTGGCCGATATTTCCAGCTGGATATCGAAGACCTGTGCTGCTATCCATTCACCGAGATGGCCGGATGTCATGGGCCGCTGAATAAGCCGAGCGATTTCGCCATCAATAGCATTGCGCTCGCGCAGCAGCGCCGCGACCCGGGTGAGCGACTCCTCGTCCATAAAGGGGAGTGTCCCATGCCGGTGACCTCGCCGTGCACTCATCTGCCGCCGATAGTGTGCGTTTGCGGAGGTCCCGCAACGAAAGGTACTACGCCTACCGTGGCGGATGCACGGTCGATACGACGACAGGAGGACGGGCCTATGTCACATGTACGACGCTTCAACCACGTCGGCCTCACGGTCGCAGATCTCGACGTCGTGACCGCCTTCTTCGTGGCGCTGGGCCTAGAGGTCGAGGGAAGGACGTTCGTCGAGGGCGAGTTCTTGGACACGGTCTGCGGCATTCCCGGCTCCCGCACCGAGATCGTCATGCTGAAGCCGCCCGGCGATGGCACCCGCCTGGAGCTCTCGAGCTTCGTGCGACCCGGCTCCGTGCCGGGCTCACCGGCCGCCATGGCCAACGAGCTGGGATTGCGCAACGTGGCCTTCGAGGTCAACGACCTGCAGGCGGCTGTCGATTGGGCAGCTACCGAGGGCTATGGACTGGTCGGTGGCATCGGCGAGTACGAGGGCGCTTGGCGGATGGCCTACGTCCGGGGGCCGGAAGGGATCATCGTCTCGCTGGCCGAGCGCATCGGCTGAGCCTCGCAACGCCCGCATCTGCCGCCGTGAGCGCGATCGTGGGCGACTTCGCCGATCGTCCTCCTCGTCACTGCATTTGCATGTTTCCGGTGTTACATGACCGCATCATTCTCCGGCCGGACAGTGATCTCCACGAGCGGACCGGTCAGTCGATCTGCCAGCCGCCGCCATCGTGATCCGTACAGCCGACGATCCTCCTCCCAACCGGGGTCATCGCGGTTGACCACCCGCGCGCTCCCCTCGTGCAGCTGCCCGGCGAGCCGCACGGTCACGGGCTGTTCGGTCAGGAAGTTCCGCCACCACATCTTGGAGTCCGCCGCCTGCGGAACGACGACCAGGCGGTCGCCCGCCCGGGCGTACTGCACGGGCAGGGTGTACTGCCGCCCGCTGCGTCGCCCTGTGTAACGTAGCTCGATAACCATGCCGCTCAGCAGGCGGTGGGCCGGGGAGCGCAGCACGGCGAGCACGGCCGGGTTTCCCTGTGGCCGCCTGATTCGCATGGCCGCCTCCTTCGTCCCGGCGTTGCCAGCTCAGCGACCCCGGCCAGGGCGGATGCCGCACGCTCTTGTGGTATGCCCAGTCCCGGCGGCCGGGAAGGCACACCAGGCCTACGCGGGTGACCTATCCTTGCGGCCAGCAGCGCGGAGGTCGTCCTGACCTGACCACGTGAGAACCCTAGCCCGCATGCGCCCGCGAACCCGGGCCGCCCGCAACCCGGCGCCACACGCACTGCAGATCGTCGGGGAGGTCGGACATAGTCATGTCGTAGGCGCCCTCTACTGCTGCCGGGAGCACGGGCCAAGCTAGCCGTCTGGCCTATACGGGGAGACATGTTCGGCGGGCTCATCCTGGGCTGCGAACTGGACACTGGTGCGGTCGGCCGTTCCTGGTGCGCGCTTCAGCCCATACGAGGGAGGACGTGGCGGTGGCGGCCCTGGCCGTTGTGCTCCGCTGGCGGCACTGGTACTGTTCGCGTCCGTGCAGTATCAGTATGAGGTACGCACCGGGCAAGCCGATCCGCGTCCGCTCGCCGCGGTTCGTGTGGCAACGACGCATCCGCGGCTGGGCGCCGACATTGTGCGCCTGCTCAACATGGTCTGGCCCGTGCTGCGTGAGCAGGACATCCGCACCGGGCACAATGCCGTCGTGTACCGCGGTGGTGGCGGCGGCGGCATGATAACCATCGACGCCGGTGTCGAGGTGTTCACCGATTTCGCCGACAGCGGCGACGTCCGGCACAAATTCACCCCGTCAGGCGACATGGCCACCACGGCGCACTACGGCGAGTACTCCGGCATGGCCGCGGCATACGCGGCCGTAGAACAGTGGTGCACGGACAACGGACGCCGGCCGGCCGGAGTGAGCTGGGAAGTCTATGGCGACTGGGACGACGATCCCGTGAAGCGGCGAACAGACATATATTTCCTTCTCGACCCCTCAGCGCGCTAAGCAGAACGTATCCCGGATCTCGCGTCCACCGGCACCATCTCGCCCATTCCGGCTACTCATCGAGCGCGCTCCGAGTTTCACTCGCATGCCGCTGGTCGCGCGGGTATTCCTGGGCGTTTCACGACGCGTGGGCAAGGACCGCCCAGGCGTTGGAGGGCAGGGCTGGCCTGAGAACTGGCGCACCGAACCCCCGTCAGCGAGGGAAGCAGACCAGGGGTCAGTGCTCGGGTTCGTACTTGAACGAGAGCTGAATCTTGGCGCGGTAGGTGACCGCCCCGCCTTCGTCCACGTGAATGTCCAGCTTAACGACCTCAGCCACCCGAAGATCGCGGATTGTCCCGGCTGCCGTCCTGATCGCCTCCGCTGCCGCCTCTTCCCATGAAGTGCCGCTTGTCCCGATGACCTCGGTCACCCTGTACACGCTCATGACGGTCTCCTTGTGTGCCTTGTGTGCCTTGTGTGCCTGGGCGCCGCGACGCTCAGCTGGTCTACATCCGGCTAACCCCGGCCCGGGGCTGGCCCGGATCGGTAGCGCGATGTCTTGCCGCCGGACCTGAGCCTGGCACTTGGCCTGTGCGACGTCCAGGACCGTTGCCCGGCAGGTCCGCGACCGTGCCGTGCAGGCACCAGCCGAGGGGGTGCCCGGCGAGGACTGCGGCACGCCCGCTCATGCCGCGGACAGGGTCGAGCGCCACGGGCACGGCGCGAGACCTCGGCCATGCCCACGTAGTCAGTCGGCAGCCGTGAACTCTGCCAGCCGAGGACGGAGGCCGACGGGAAGCCTGTCACGGAGAGCGACCTGAGTCTTCGCGCACCCGCGCAAAGAGCCGCCGTTCGGTACGCCTCGGTGAGGGGTCCGCCGGTTGGCTACCGCCGCGCATAATGGGCATTCGGCGCGGGTTTGCTGTGCTTGCCGGGAAGACCGGCCGTACCGTTCGCTTCTCCGCCCACTCGCGGCAGCGGCCACTACCGACTGCCAGGCGGTGTGCTTTGACTCCCGGGGTCCTGCTTGCCCTCCTTCCTGCCGCCCGGCTCCCCGTGGCGCCGGCGGCCGTGCGCCCGGGGCTGCAGCCAGGCGGCGTGGAACCAGCGCCCGAACAACTGGCCGCCGTAGACGACCCAGCCGACGCCGATCAGCCACGACTGCACGATCAGGACGGTGCCCAGCGCGCCGTAGCTGACCGCGTTGCTGGCGATGAGCGGCTCGAAGACCAGGCTGGAGAAGACCCGCAGGCCACCCAGGCCCACTATCGTCGCCACCGCTCCCGGCAGCGCCGCCAGATAGCTCACCCGGCCGCCGATCAGGAAACGCAGCCCCCACCAGAAGAAGGCGATGCCGAGCACCACCGCCACCGCCACCCGGCCCGCCGTCTCGGCCAGCCCGCCGTGCGTCACCGTGCCGACTATGGCCGCCGCGTAGATGTAGGCGGTGAGGCCGGCCAGCCACACCGCCTGACGCCAGATCTTGTGCCAGGGCCCGGCGGGAAGGCCCCAGATCCTCTCGAACCCGGCCTGCACGCTGCCCGCGAACGACACCCCGGCGACGCCCAGCAGCAGGGCACTGAACACGCTCGTCGTGCCCAGCACCCGGGCCGGCGCGAAGAAGAGCCGTCTCACCGCGCCGGCGGAGGAGCCGGTCAGGTCCATGCCGTAGACCACCCACCCGGCGAGGCCGTGGTGCCGGGCAGGGCTGGTAGCTGCGACGAGGATGAGCAGCGGGATCACGGTGAGGATGGCCAGGGCAGCGAAGCCCAAGGCCTGGCGCATGAGTTCGAACTCCTTGCCGCTCCGGTAGAGATCCTTGAACCGGAGGTCGCGCCGGGCCCGCTCGGCGCCCCGGAGCACCGCGCGGTATAGGCTCCTGCCCATCATGGGTGGACACGCCCATCGCGCCGCTGCCGCATCGCGCTAGCGCCTGCCGGACAGCGCCGTGGACCGCGACGGCCGCCGCTCCAGCAACATGATCGCCGCGTCATCACCAAACTCATTCTCCTGGTGGTCGAGGACCGTGTGGATCAGCAGGCGCAGCTCCTCGGAGGCGAGTTCTCTCGCCGCCGTCGCCCGGATGATGAAGCCGGTGAACAGCTCGAGCCCGAACTCTGTGCCACCCGGGCAGCGCCCTGCGTCATGCCGCCGGTGCAGAGCAGCACCCGGTCTCCCGGCTCCAGGATGATGACGTGGACCTGGCGGGCCCCGGCCGCGGCGAACTCGCCGGGCAGGCCCATCGGCGGCTGGGCAGGCGACGAGAACTGGGGCTTGGCGATCTGCGACCCCGCCACTGAGACCTGTACTCCGGCCCTGCTGCGCACCGGGCAGCCCACCGGACCCCCAATGACGCCTTCGGCACCGTCGCCATCATCCACCTAGTCGATTACCACCAGTAAACATCATCCGGGCCGGCAACCATAAGGACCTTACGAGTCGCTGCCTGGCTCATTCCGGGTCCCGGCGGCCGCAGCTCCGTGCCTCCGCCCACGGCCACAGATCACCGTCCGTAACGATAATCACACACATGGCGAGCTTCCCCGCACGACCGGGCGCTACAGCGTCCCGCCATGCCGACCAGCCACCGCCGATCAGACGCGCGGCGCCTGGCGGCAGTTCACGGACCCGCGCAACCGCAAGGCAGTCTGCGGTCGACGGCAACGCACCCGGGCATCCGTCTGAATCTGTGCTGCCGCGGCGAGACCGTGCCGAGCGGGACCAGGGCGGCCGGGCTCCCCCCACTCATCAGCCGACGTTCCTGCAATACGGCCGGTTCAGCCATACGCGGCCATGCCAGTCAGCGCCTCCCGCGCCGAGTCTTCCGCGCGGCGCCGACCAGGTACTCACCCAACAGCACCTTCACGAAACCGCCCGAACTGGATGATCTGCATTCCCGGCTACATCGCGGCCGGTGATGTGAAACCACGCCTATTCGGCAGGGAGACTGTGGATAGTGCTTCTGGCGCGGCTTCCCTGATCTTGGCTGATCAGGGGCGTAGCGTCGGGAGCCTGGGTCCCGGCCTGACCTCCGATTCGGCTGATGCCGTACGGGCTGTCCTGCGAGGCGCTTTGTCGGCCGGGCCCCAGGTTTACGGCACCCACCGGCGCTGCCGGTCTGATCTGCCCGTCCTGTGCAAGAGGCCGGGGTTCACAGGTCCGACGGCCAGCGGGTGCGTGCCATCCCTCAACCTGAGAAAGGGATGACAGTGACCATCGTAGAAGAAGCACGCCCCGTTACCTGTCGCACCGCGATTACCGGCGGCGTAGACACTCACGCAGATACCCATGTCGCCGCCGCGCTCGATCCCGTCGGCGGCCTGCTCGGCGTCGAGGAGTTCCCTGCCACCGCGGCCGGCTACGCCCGCCTGCTGGGCTGGCTGGGCGGGTTCGGCACCGTGTGCCTGGTCGGCATCGAAGGGACCGGCAGTTACGGCGCCGGGCTGGCCCGCCACATCACCGCAGCGGGCATCCGGGTCGTCGAGGTGGACCGTTCGGACCGGCAGGACCGGCGCCGGCAGGGCAAGTCTGACCCGCTGGACGCGGTCAGCGCTGCCCGGGCCGCGCAGTCCGGCCGGGCCCGCGGTGCCCCCAAGGGCCGGGACGGCGCCGTGGAAGCGATCCGGACCCTGATGGTCGCCCGGCGCAGCGCCGCGGGAGAACGCACCCGGACCATCAACCAGGCCCGGGCCCTGGTCCTGACCGGCCCCGATGACCTGCGGGCACGGTTCGCCAGGCACAAGCCGGCTGCCCTGATCACCGGGCTGGCGGCGCTGCGTCCCCGCCCCGGCGATGTCGCCGGCCACGCCACCCGCATCGCGCTGCGCGAGCTAGGACGGCGCGCCCAGTTCCTGGACGGCCAGCTCGTCCGCCTGGACGAGCTCATCATCCCGCTGGTGACCGCCCGCGCCCCCGGCCTGCTCGCCATCTACGGAGCCGGCCCGCGCACCGCGGCGCTGCTGCTCATCGCGGCCGGAGATCACCCGGAACGGCTGCGCAGCGAGGCGGCCTGGGCGCACCTGTGCGGTGCCGCCCCGATCCCCGCATCATCCGGGAAAGTCACCCGTCACCGGCTCAACCCCGGCGGTGACCGCCAGGCGAACCACGCCCTGTGGCGGATCGTGTTCACCCGCCTGGGCTCTGACCCGGCCACCCGCGCCTACGCTGAGCGCCGCACGGCCGAAGGCAAGTCCAAGGCGGAGATCATCCGCTGCCTCAAGCGTTACGTCGCCCGCGAGGTCTACCGCCAGCTGCGCCTGGCCGCCGGGTAACGCCCGAAAGCTCCGGGGGCGGCTTGACCCGATATTCGGCTGCCGCGAACCTGCTGGCCTGCGAACGATTCGTCGGCCGTCCCCGGCCCCATCCCTGACCTGCTGGGCGTGACCTCATAAGAGCTTGCGCGCTCCATCTCGAGCGGCCCATCCCTGTCTTGTCCGCAAACCAGCAATAAACCCGTCCGGGACACCACCCTCAAACCCCAGAAATGCGGCAACCTAAATGTCATCCGACCCCCTTGACAAACATAAGAGCATCGTTCTGCGTGGCTTTGAGCTGCTGAGCAGGCGTTTCTCGTTGCTGTGCGTAGTCGTGCTTCGGGTCTCAGGGGGACTGGAGCCGCCTGCAGGGTGATGGGCCGCAGGCACAGCGTGCGTTGCCGCTGGGCCGGCCTGTGCTGGCGTGAAGGAGGGTCGCGCCTGCTGCGCACGTTGGTGCTTCGAAAGCGTTCGTGTGGGCCGACGCCGCCGGGGCCGCCAGTGCGCCGCATTGCGGCAGGAATCGCCATCCGGCTGGAACCGGCGCGAGCCGCCTGCGGGGGCAGATGTCCCTGGCTGTGCGGGGTTTTCGCGCCAACACAAAAGCAACACAAGCCCGGGGCGCGGGCGAAGATCAACACGGCAGTAACACGGACAAAACGGCATTCCCCGGCATACGGCGGCACTCGTAGTACCATGGCCATGCCGGAGAACTTGGCATCCTCGCCAGCGGAAATGCGGGTGAGCTGGGCTGATTATCCATTTCCGGGACGGTGGGCAAAAGGCGACAGACCTCCTGAAAAGCGGAAGGTCGGCAGTTCGACCCTGCCCCTGACCACCACTCAACTAGCAGCTCACGGCCGGGCTACCAGGCCAAATGCGGGTTCTGGCTTCGGCTGGCCGAGCTCCTCAAGTGACCGTTGATGCCCGTTCATGACCCCTGTATGCCGGTCACTGGTGCACGCGGGGTGCACGGCGTCCTCGACGCAACCAAGACGAGCCTGCAACACCGCCGCTGGCTCTAGTGTCAGTCGTCCACCATTTACCTGTGGCCGCCGGGGCAAATGCCCATGGTGCAGTCATAAAACCCTTCGTCGTCCAGGACGTCAGTGTGCCAGTCGGCGCGGCAGTAGTTCTGGCCGCAGTCGGGGCAGTAAAACGGTGCCAGTTCCCAGTCAATCTGCCGCAGCTGGGCAGGGTCCGGGGTCTGCTGGCTGAGGATCGCGCGCACGTCCGAGTACGTGGCGGCCTCGGCGCGTTTCCAGGCCGTGCCGAGGAAGTAGTCCACGATGATCCCGTCCCGGTCATAGGACTGGTGGCTGACTGCTCCCAGTTCATCTTGCCCCATGGTGGGGGCCTGGTCTGATACAGGAAAAACTGCTCCCAATCCTCACCATCAGCCCGGGAGTACCGTCGCGGATACGACTGCTTGGGACTCGCGGCCGTGGCTCCCGGGACCTTATAGAACGTGTTGAACTGCCACCCCGCCCACACCCACCGCCGCGCCTCCGCCTCGCTGACCCCATCCGGAAGATTGTTCGGACCAAGGTGGGCCGTGTCCACGATCGTCACTTGCACCGATTCCAGTTCGTCCAGCGGGCCGCCAGCCAGTAGAACGAACAGAACCGCATACCCGGGCCTCGGGTGTCCCGCCTCGCAACGGATTTGAAATACCGGAGCCGGTTCGCGGTGGAATCGTTCCCGCTCAATCGCGGCCAGCGTGCCTGCGCTCTGGCGCGACTGCTGCGCAGCCACAGCGGCCACCGAAGCAGAAACAACAGCGGCGAGGGAGCTGACCGCAGGCCACCATGACGACGCATACACGACAAGTACCCTACGGAAGCGCCGCCTCCGACACTCTGCGCCGCGCTGAGAGGTACGCAAACCCGCGGCTTCAGGTCATCTGATCCGTAGCAGGATCATGACCGTCCCCGAAGGTCCAGATATGTACTCAGGCGCAGGTCGGCCAACTCCTGGCTCCACGGGCATCCATTGTGATCCACGGCCGTTGTTAGCACGAGCGTTAGCGAGGTCGGCCGTGATCCCCTGCTTGCAAAGTCCATTCAGGGTGCCCAGCACCGTCCCTGGCGTGGGCCTGAGCAGTTCGCGGTCCCTTGCAGTGCGCCTATATCCGAGCTTGTTGGATTCAGTCGTGGGTGTCACATACCCCGGCGACCAAGCACCACTTCACCGTCAAGGCGCTGTCGTGCATGCGGGCGGGTATGCGCCCACGTTGCTGTTCTTCCTGCTGTACGAAGTTGACGCGCTAATTCACTCCACCCGCGGTGCTGGGGACCGCGCGCTTTCGTGTCTCAGCAAGAGGACACTGCTCACCAGGACGAAGATCAGCAAGAGCACGAACCCGATGCCGTCCAGGACGACGCCGAACGTGGCGATGACGCCGCCCAGGCCGAAGCCCTGAAGGAAGAGCAAGATCCCGGCGAGGACCGAAACCCAGCCGAGCCAGCGCGGCAGGACACCGCTCTCGATCACCAGTAGGCCTGCCGCGGCAGCAAAGAGGCTGCCGAAGACGTCTCCCACGCTGTCCAGGGCAAAGGTCATCAGGTACAGCGTATAGCTCACGCCTGGATCATGATGAGACCCGAAGGACGCGAGCTTCGCGCCGACCAGGCCGGTGATCCCGACATCGCTGACGGCATGCAGGGCAACAAAGAGCATTCCGCCAGCCAGCACCAGCGAGCCAAGGACCCGGGTCCGGGCGGTATCCCCGCGCAGCAGGTTGTACAGCCTGCTCAGGTAGATCGGAAACATGGCGGCATAGACGACGGACAGGTATGCGATCACCAGCAGTCGCTCGCGGTGGACGTAGAGCGCGTTCGCGATCTTGGCCGCCGAGTCGTCCTGGTTGACTCCCACTCCGAATGCGACCGCGGTTTCCGCTACCAGCGCGACGACGAACAGGATGCCCGCCACCCAGGCATACCGATCCCACACGCTAGAGGGCCGTGTCGCCACCATCGTGTCATCCTCCCAGTGCGCATCACGCATAACAAGCCTGCTCAAGTCTGCCGAGATCCAGGCTCGTTGGTGTCAGTCGTGGGTGTCACCTCGGGGGCCTCTTCGTCCCGAACTGTCGGCACGGCCGAGGTGGTGGCCGACGCGCCCTGCTCGCTCAGTAGGTGGTGGCTGCTCGGGACGGCCTCTACGCGTGCCGGTTGCTGTACTCGGCTGCTGTATCCATCGGCCACGCCGTCTGCCGTGTCAAGCATCAAGCGGGACAGCACATGCCTGCGGGGACGTAGGTGTGAGGATTTTCTTCACAGTTATTCAAGGGCGCACCTGCGGCGCGCCGAGCCTGACGGCCTGGACGTGAACCGCGAGGGACGGGCGCGGCCAATCGAGGGAGAAATAAGCGGCCAGAGGTGACCCGCCGTAGGCGGCCGGGGTCAGATCCGGGGGCGTGCCGTTGGCGGTGCGGCAGCTTTCGTCGCGCCCTTCGGGCGGAAGCCCTGCGGCGCGCCGACCTGCCGCGCCCGGTGGCCCCGGTGACCGGCCGCGTGCGGTGCCCGCCGTATCTGCCCGGAGCCGCGCCCGATCGCGAGGACCAGGCCATCAAGCTCGCGCGAGTCGCGCCGACGCCGGGAAGGTCGCCAGGCACGGGGCGGAACGCCGCGCATTGTCCGGGTCGGCCCCTCCAGCCTCAACGGTGCTTCGCATCCCGCTACGCGGGACGCGCCTTCGGCGCGCCGTTGCCCCCGGAGCCTCTACCTCCCCAGCGGGCCTGACGGCAAGGGCCAGGCCAGAGGCCAGGCCCGAAGCGCACGCGGCGAACCTCCTGGCGGGGAGACGGGGAAGAGCCGGGGCAGTGGCACACTGTCCACATGGCAGAGATTGATCCGCGGAGCGGGCCAGACCACAACTGGACGGCGAAGCTACGCCTTGCCATCGACGCCGATGACGAGACCGAGGCGCGGGCTGTTGCCCGGGAAGTCATCCAGGCGGTGGACGTCGCCGTTGCGAACGAGCTGCAAGTCACCCGTTCACCTAGCCGCAGGCCCTTTTGGGATATCGTCACCGACCTTGACCTGTCACCAGCAGGGAACGTCACACCCGACGACGCCCTGACTCGTTTCAGGTACGTGATCCGAAGGTTGCCAGGCGTGACGTTCACGAGCCCAGGCGCCGGGGATGGGCGCACCGGCATGTACGAATGGCTGCCGGACCAGTGGACCACATCCAAAAACTACGAAGAACTTGCGCACCCAGCGGTCCGCGCAGCAGGGATCTATATTTCGGCCAGTCCCGCGCATTAGAGCGTCCGATGACTGTCAATCGGCGATCGGCTTGACGAGGTTACCCAGCAATGCTGGCCGCATTTTGGCCGCACAACAGCGCTCAACGTCGCCATCTACTGCGTATCAGTGAGCAATGTTTCAGCAGTTCAGCAGGGGAATGGGCAGGTAGCGGCCGCACATGTAGCTCTCTACGGATCTGATGCTCACCGCTCAACACGCCCGGGTTGCTGACCCCCAAAGCTGACCACAACGACATCCGTATTTGGCCGATTCGAGGCGACCGGGGGAGTGGCAGCCCAGGCCAGCGACGGTGGCCGACAACGTGGGCGTGTCTTACAGCGAGGGATCTCCATAGCGCCGCTTCATTAGTGCCCGGCGCCCGGGATTCGAGGATCAGCGGCGGGGAGGGTACTGACCTGGCAAGACAGGATGTCGCGCAGTTCGCGGGTCATGCCGTCCGGATACTGATCCAGAATGGCTTCGAGGTCGCGCCGCTGAGACGGAGTGCTGTAGGCAGCCAGCTCACGCCAGAGCTTGGAGTGCCGGAGGTCGCCCGCGTCCGGGCCGCCCGGGAGGAATGGGGCGGCGAACAGGATCAGCAGGCCCGGGAGCAGGATAATGCCGGCGGGCGCGCTACGAAGGATGAGGCCCGGGATAATGAGAGCTGCGCCGAGTGCGACGGACCGCCAGCAGGGCCGCCGCATCAGGCCGACCAACAGGAACAGCACGCAGGTCCGGATGAAGTGACGGAGCCGTCCGGCGCGCAGAGGAGCCGCAGGCCCCCAGACGAGGTTGCTGTCCGGATCGCGGGCGGACGAACTCCACACCACGCGGTTTCGTCTCATCGCAGCCTCCGGCCCTTGGCCCGCACTCCGCGTGTTCTCATCGTACGCCCGCGCAGCCAAGCTGACTGGTGACTAACGTCGTGCACCATCCGCTCGCAGATCGAGATGAAGGCCGAAACCTCGGAATCGTGCCACACCCCTCTCTGCCAAGCTGTCGTGAGGCACCCGCCCCGCCAGACCTGCCGGGCGCATCCTGGATCAACCCGCCCCAGCAGAAAGAAGCCGCCACCCAGTAAGACCCACCCGACGGCGCCTCATTCAGGTTGACAGATTCCGTTCGGGGCGAAGAGGCGGGAGCAGGGAGACATCCACGGTGAGGTTGCCGGGGTGGCCATAGGTTGCGTGACATCCTGCTTGTTAACCGTCCGAAGTGGGGTCCGATGACTTAGCAGGCGCTGGCCTGCTCCTCAAACCTATCTATCCGACTGGCCCATGAATGTTGTATGTATTCCCCAGTGGCATTCTTGATCTTGCGCTACACTACACCGCTCCCGCGTGAAAGCCGGTAACCTAAATTCAAATGCTAAATATTTAAGGTGCAGAGAAGTATGAGCATTACGCTCGGAGTATTTGACGTTTTCGCTTACGCCGCGCCGGGTTCGATCTATTTGGCGCTAGCAGTTTACGTCGCCACGCGCCTGAAATGGGTAGATCCACTACGTATGTTGCATGCTAGTGCAACGCTGACTATAATTATCGCCGCTGTGACAAGTTATATCCTTGGACACATTACCTATACAGTAGGCCAAACACTAAGCTCTCGGCTCCCGATACTGAGAGTTGACCTAACCGATATCCGACGCAGATTCGTGTATCGCGTGCCGGTGGCGTCCAACCGCCCGTTCTTGGAAGCTAACCAAGCGCTCCTCCGGGCAGCGATTGAGCTGCACAACATCACTGCCTCCGCCGAAATCTCACGCTTGCAGGCAATTGGTCTGATGCTAAGCAACTCTGCGCCGCCGCTAATCCTTGGCAGTGTTGCAGCCATTATCGAAGCTGCGACGGGTCACAATCCTGTTTTCGCCGCATGCTGTGCAGCAGCGTTGATGCTCGCGGGCGCCGGATGCCTTTTCCATTCAGAACGATTGCGCACTTGGTCAGTCATGAAGACATTGGAGCTTGCCTTTTGGGTTCCGGATATCGACAAGAGTGCTAACTCTGAGCGGTAATACTTGATCTTATAAACCATAATTGGATTGTGGGGGCAGAAGGCCGCGAGCTTCGCGCCACCGGCCGCGCTGACCACTAAAGCTGACCACAACGGGAATCCGGTCGACACAGGCCGATCCAAGCGGATGCGTTCGCGGCACAGTATCAGGTGAGCGACTGTCCCCGACAGTCCGGACGTACCTTACAAGCGAGAGGTCACTCGTCAGAGCCCTGTCATGCCCGTCGCTAGCGTACCCATTCTGGTTCAAAGCTACTGGTCTCCTAGGCCACATAGAAGCCATAGTCGGGGTATCACTACGTCGAGCCCGGCGGTCTTCTAGTTCGAGCCGACCAACGCTACGGCCGTCTGAATCCTTGACCTCGCTGCCAATTAGAGCGGCGAGGGACACCAGCGACCCCTTGAGCGCGTAAGCCGCCGCAGCCTCCCGCTCCCGGGCCTCGCGTTGCCGGCGCAGCCTTGCCAGTTGCCGGAAGTGGGATGCCCCAATCGGCTTGCGCTCATGTCCCGGCGTCCACGTCACCCGGTTGAAGCCCACGTCGCGATCCTAGCCCGAAGCACCGCGTACGGACCCGGTGGCCGACATCCGTATCATCCGGGCCGCTCACGAGAATGCAGACCTGAAAATCCTAGTCGTGCCACATGCGACGGCCGCGAGCGGTCAATCACGGCCGCTTCCCGACCGAGCAGGCAGCGATGAAGTGCCTGTACCTGGCGATCATGAGGCTGGACCCGACCGGGAAGGGCCCCTGCGGGGACCGGGTCCCGCTGGCGACGGTCAGCCGGTGACCTGGAGGTCGTCGTGAACGTCGATGACCCCGAGGGCCATCCACGCGGCGCCGACCACCGCGTCGTGCTCGGCCCAGGTGCGGACATGGCCGGTCAGCGTGATGACACCGTCCTTGGTGTCCGCCGTCACGTCGCTGTCGTCAGGGACCAGCGCAGAGCGGTCCAGCGCCTCCTGGACGTGCAAGTCGACGTCGACAGGATCGATGACATAGCTGATCTCGATATCGTTCATGACGTTGCGGACACCGGGCAGGCTGGCAACCGCCGCTTCGGCGGCAGCGCGCTCCGTGAGGTAGGACACGGTCCCGGTCAGGGTGAGGTTGCCGTCGACTGCGGTCGCCTCCACCTGCTCCGGTACGGTGACGTTCTGGGTCAGCGCGTTGTTCGCCGCGGTGGCCAGCTTCACGTCATCGCGGTAGTCCCTTTCCGGGAGCACGACCATCAGGTTGTTGTGCACGTTGCTCACCCCGGCGACCCGCCGCGCGGCGGCCGCCGCCTCCAGGTACTGCGGGTAGCTCGGCACCGTGCCAGCGAGTGTCACATCTCCGCCGATGTTCATGACTTTGATATCCGCGGAGTTAACCAGCGGGTCGAAGCCGAGCTCCGCTTCGACCGCCGCGCGGACGTCCTTGGTCTTGGTCTTACCCATCAGCCTGAATCCTTTCCCTGTTCGAATGAGCGTTGCCCCTCGTCAGCCGGTCCTCGCCACAATCTCGCCCTCTCAAAACCAGGCCACTCCGCCCCAGCACGATGCCGCCGACGGCCGGCCGCGCCAGAAACAGCGGCTTGCCGCAGACGCATCGGCGCAGCCACCCTGATCTTCATTTCGCCCCTGACCCCAGCCCGGCGCGAGCTTGATGAACCTGAACGCCAAGCTGTACGGTCCTGTCATGCCGGGCTAGACCGGAACGGCCCGTGTGCGCTGGGACCAAGGTCTCGTTGCCGCAGAACTATTACGCGATCGTCCGCGCCCTCGTCGTGGCGGCCGGTCAGCCGGTGATCTCGATTTCGTCGATGACGGCCATGACGGCGTGTCCCCGCCATACGGCGCTCACTACGGCGTCATGTTGTGCCTGGGTCCGCACATGGCCGATAAGCGTGACCGTGTTGCCGCTGGTGTTGGTGACCACGTGGCTATCATCAGGAGGCACCTCGTGGCCGTCCAGGGCCTGCCTGATCAGCCGGTTCACGTCGGCGGGGTCCACGTCGAAGACGAACTGGATCTCGTCCTTGACGTTGCGGACACCTGTCAGCCCGCTGACGGCCAATTCGGCGGCGGCGCGCTCGCTGTCATACTTCACCGCGCCAGTCAGCGTGAGGTTGCCGTACTTTGCGGTCGCCTCGACCCCTTCCGGCACCGCGGCGCTGGCCGCGAGCGCGTTGTTCGCCGCGGTGGTCAGCGTGGCGTCGTCACGGTAGTCGTCCGGCGGCAGCACTACCTTGAGGTGGTTGTCCACATGAGCCACCCCGCCCACGCGCCGTGCTGCCTCGGCCGCTTCCAGGTACTGCGGGTAGCTCGGCACCGTGCCGTTGAGCGCCACGTTTCTGTCCAGGTTCCTGATGGTGATGCCGGCCGTGTCGACGAGCGGGTCATGGCTGAGCTCGTTTTCCACGGCCTCGCGAATATCGTTGGCCTTCCGCATCGCGTATCTCCTTTCTGCCCGGGCAGCGGACCGCTGCCCGGGCTTATCCGGCTCGCGGGGTGCGACGGTCACGTTGCTCCATCAGGGTCCTTACGCTCTCCTCATCGCGCCCCCTCCGGCAGGGACTAAGGCCACCGCCCGGCAGGACCGGCTGCCCGGCCTGCGGCTGATCGGTGTCGGCACTACGCTGCGGCGGCGCCGACGGGGAGGGTGCGGGCTGCAACTGAAGCTGCCTGCAGGCGCGGCCAGCCCACGAGGATGCCACCACCGGCCGGCACCACCCAGGGCCTGCAGCCCCCGCCGACGGGGACTTTCGGCCCTAGAGAGTCCCGGCGGTTCCGGCCTACTGATGACTCGCGGGTACGAGAGATCCAGGGGACGCCATGACCACGGGCTCGTCTGCCCGGGCGCGGTGAACTTCCTCTGGCGCGATCATGACCGTGCTCAACTACCCCTAACGTTCGGAGGAGATCATGCCCACGGTTTCGGAATCGATGGCCAAGCTGTCGGCGTCGATGGCTGAGCTGTCGCAGAGGGCGAAGGAGGCCGAGGACCACACGGCCGCCGCCCGTAAGGAGACCCACGAGCAGCTCGAGACCCGTGTGGCCGCGGCCAGGGCCGCCGCCCAGCGGCGCCGCGAGGAGATGAAGGCGCGTGGCGCTGAGGTCAAGGACGATCTGGCCTCGGCGTGGGCCAGCCTGGTGGCCCACGTGCAGGACCAGGTTGAGAAGATGCGGGCCAGGCTCGGCGAGAAGCGGGACGACCTTGACGCACAGGCCGCCGAGCGGCGGGCTGAGCGAGCCGAGGCCAACGCCGCCGATGCGGTGGACTTCGCCCAATATGCCCTTGACGAAGCCGAGGCGGCGGTCCTGGAGGCTGCCGACGCCCGGGTGATCGCGGATGCCCAACGCCCGGGCACCACATCGTCGGCCGGATGAGGAGTGACGTCCCTGATCACCGCCAACTCATCTGGCGGCCGGGGTCACGGGCAGTCGCCGTCCACAAAGACCTGGTTGTAGGTAGCGGCGAAGCTTTCTAAGTGATCAAACGAAGGAAGCCGGACTGGCTCAAGTATTGAGAGAACGCCGCCGCCCAGCTTCGTCGCTGTACTGGGGCGGCGGGAACCTGCCGGGATGAAAGCTGCCCGTCCGGCGGGTGCGGTCCCGGCTTTCAAGGATGTATGACGTGATGGCTAGCGGGCATTCTGAGCACCCCGGCGGCAAGCCTGCCGACGCCGGGAAGCCCGCCCCGGTCGCGGCGAAGGCCGCCGCGATCGACGCCGCGCAGGCGCACCCGCTGACCTGGAAAACCGTCGTCAAGCGGGCGCTGGCCGTCGCGCTGGCCGGCGCGGCCATCTACCTGGTGCTGCCCAAGCTCATCGCGGTGCTGGGTGCCTGGCCGCGGCTGTCGACGCTGAACCCAGTCTGGCTCACGGTCGCGATCGCCGCCGAGCTGATCTCGTTCATATGTAACTTTGCTTTGCAGCGGCTGGCGTTGCGCACCCGGGGCTGGTTCCCCGTGGTCACCGCCGGGCTGACCGGCAACACGGTCACCAACAGCCTGCCCGGCGGCGACGCGGCCGGCGCCGCCGTCCAGTTCCGGATGCTCACCACCGCCGGGTTCGACACCGACACCGCCGTCGGCGGGCTGACCGCGTTCTCGCTGCTCGGCGTCGGCGGCCTGCTGGCGCTGCCGTTGTTCGCGCTGCCCGCCATCCTGGCCGGTGCGCCGGTCAGCCCCGGGCTGGTGCATACCGCCCTGCTGGGCCTGGCCGGGTTCGTCCTGTACGCGATCTTCGGCGTGATCGTGCTGCGCACCGACCGGCCGCTGGCCGCGCTCGGGCGCGCGGCGCAGAGCCTGTGGAACAAGGTCACCCGCGGCCGCCGGCCGGTGACCGGCCTGGACCAGCGGCTGCTGGCCGAACGCGACACGATCAGGGCGGTGCTGGGCAGCAAATGGCGGCAGGCGGTCCTGCTGACCGCCGGCCGGGTCGGCTTCGACTACGGCTGCCTGCTGGCCGCCCTGCGCGCCACCGGAGCCGAACCGCGGCCGTCCCTGGTGCTGCTGGCCTACGCCGCCGCCGGCATCCTCGCGCTGTTCCCCATCACCCCGGGCGGGCTGGGCATCGTGGAGGCCAGCCTGAGCGGCCTGCTGATCCTGGCCGGCGTCCGCCCCGGCTACGCCGTCCTGGCCACCCTCGCCTACCGGGTCGCCTCCTACTGGCTCCCGCTGCTGGCCGGGCCGCCGGCCTACCTGCTGTTCCGCCACCGCTATGGAGGGCCGGCCCCCCGGCGCGCCACGCCGGCCGGGGCCGGCCAACCGTCAGCGGGCAGCTAAGCGGTGACCCGCCTCGGGGGAGCCACGGCGGCGCCCACCAAGGGGGAACTCGGTCTCGTAATAAACTGCAGCGGGCCCGCCCGTTCGGCCCAGAAAATCTTCCCGAACGGCCGTGGTGCACCTTGGCTATCCGGCCAGATGGTGCCATCCGGGACTTGACGCCGGCCCGGCCCGGCGGCACCCCGCCGTCGTTGAGTCCGTCCGCGTCGGCCGCGCCTTCCCTCGGGCGGGTCCTTGGCCTAGGGCGTGCGGGGCGGATGGCCCTGGCGTGCGCCCGCGCCAGGCGGATGCGATGGACGGTGAGAAGCCGCTGATGGTGGCTGGCGCTGGCGAGGAGGCGGCGATGGCAGATCAACGCGCTCAGGGTGTGCGAAAGTCGCCAAGGAGGGTCTCAGGACGGCCTGTCGGTGTGACGGGGCGGGACGGCCGCACAAGGCCGGCCGCCGACCGCGCGGCGATCCGATCCACGATCGCCGTCCCGCCGAGTGCTCAGGAACCGCCTCCCGGCTCGGCCGCGCCGCCGGTCGATCCGGCAGGCCTGGCGGTTATCGACCGCGAGTTCCAGGCGTGGCGGGCGCGCCTGACCGGCGGGGTCTCGCCGGTCGGGCTCTCGCTCGCCTATATGGACTGGCTGGGCCATCTGGCCGGCATGCCGGGCCGGCAGGCTGAGCTGGCCTTGCGCGCCTGGCGCGACGCGATCGGGCTGGCCGCCTATGCGGCGCCTACCGGGCCGGCGGACACCACCCGTGGCTGTCAGCCGCGCCGGGAGGACCCGCGCTTCACTGCCCCCGGCTGGCAGCGGTGGCCGTTCAATGTCCTCTCGCAGGCGTTCGTGCTAACTGAGCGGTGGTGGCAGGAGGCAACCAGCGGCGTGCCCGGCGTCTCGTGCCACCACGAACGCGTTGTGTCGTTCGCCGCCCGGCAGCTGCTGGACGCGGTGGCGCCGACGAACTTCCCCTGGACCAACCCCGAGGTGCTGGAGGCAACAGCCGAGCAGCAGGGCGCCAACCTGGTCCGGGGCGCGAACCTGCTCGCCGACGACTGGCGGCGCCTGCTCACTGGCACGCCGCCCGCGGGCACCGAAGCATTCGTGCCCGGCAAAACGGTAGCGGTTACCCCGGGCAAGGTGGTGTTCCGCAATCACCTGATCGAGCTGATCCAGTACGGGCCGGCCACCGAGACCGTGCACGCCGAGCCGATCCTGATCGTGTCCGCATGGATCATGAAGTACTACATCCTCGACCTCTCGCCCCACAACTCACTGGTGAAGTACCTGGTGGACCGGGGTCACACGGTCTTCGTGGTCTCCTGGAGGAATCCCGGCCCCGAGGATCGCAACCTCGGCATGGAGGACTACCGCGAGCAGGGGGTGCTGGCCGCCCTCGACGCGATCTCGGCGATCATCCCGGAGCGCCGCATACACGCGGTCGGCTACTGCCTGGGCGGCACGATGCTCATGATCACGGCGGCGGCCATGGCACGTGACGGCGACGAGCGCCTGCGCACGATCACGCTGTTCGCCACCGAGACCGACTTCACCGAGCCGGGCGAGATCGGCGTGTTCGTCGACGAGAGCCAGGTTTCCGACCTGGAGAGCCTCATGTGGGAACAGGGATACCTGGATAGCACGCAGATGGCCGGGGCGTTCGAGATGCTGCGGCCCTACGAACTTATCTGGTCGCGCGCGATCGGCGAGTACCTGCTCGGCGACCGGCAGCTGCCGAACGACCTTATGGCCTGGAACGCCGACGGTACCCGGCTGCCGTGCCGGATGCACTCGGAGTACCTGCACGGCCTGTTCCTGCGCAACGACCTGTTCGAGGGACGTTACCGCGCGGGCGGGCGGCCGGTGACCCTCAGCGACATCCGCGCGCCGATCTTCATGGTCGGCACGGTCCGTGACCACGTGGCCCCGTGGCGCTCGGTCTACAAGCTCAACCTGGTCGCCGAGACCGAGCTGACCTTCCTGCTGGCCAGCGGCGGCCACAACGCCGGGATCGTCAGCGAGCCCGGCCACCGGGGCCGCAGCTTCCAGGTCGCCACCCGCCCGGCTGGCGCTCCTTATCCCGACCCCGGCCTGTGGGCGGCCGGGACCCCCAGGCACGAGGGCTCCTGGTGGCCCGCCTGGGAGGCGTGGCTGGCGCAGCACTCGAGCGGGCGCGAGGCACCCCCGTCGCTGGGCGCCACCGCCCGCGGCTACCCGCCGCTCGATGATGCCCCCGGCACGTACGTCCTGCAGCGGTGACCACGGCAAGCAGCCGCCCGTTTAGTCCATCCGATGGAGGTTGTCACTATGACCACCAGCATCCAGGCGGAGGCGCCTGACATCCGCGAGGTCGCGGTGGTGGGGCTCGGCATCATGGGCGCGGGCATCGCCGAGGTGCTTGTCCGCAGCGGCCGCGCCGTTGTCGTGACCGAGGCCAGCCGCAACGCGCTGGCCACCGGCCTGCCGACGCTGCACACCTCTCTGGGCAAGGCGGTAGCCGGGACCGGCCGGGATTTCTCACCGCCGCCCCCACCTACCCGCACCTGAACGACGCGGCCCCGATGTTCCAGGACGGTTACGCGACCGCGGCCGACGTCGGCACCGCGATGACATCGGCCCGGCGGTCGTCTCCGGCGTGCTGTCCGCGATGCCCGTCCCCTCGGAAGACACAGCATTTGCCCCGCCGCCCTGTACGCCCAGCACGCCGCCGCCGGAACCCGGTTCCACAGCACACCGCCATGCAACAGCGTGCCGAGTCGGCCTGTGAGTACATCGGTCGTGGCCCAGGCCGGTGACGGCGAGCTGACGGATGGGCCGGGGGTAGGCCGACAGTTGCGCGGCGGGGTTGTCGTGGATCTTGACGCAGCCGGTGCGCCCGCCGGCGCGGGCCAGGGTCACGGGAAGTCCAGGCGCTAGCAAGTCCCGCTCGACATATTTGAGGTTCTTGTAGGCGGCCACCACGGCGGGGCCGTCCAGCTGGCTGGCCGGGATGGGGGTGCGCAGCACGTAGAACCCGTCCAGGGCGGCTTCGGCATCGATCCGGTCCTGCCTGCGGCCCGCGGTGAGGCTGTCATCGGTGATGGTGATCGTGAAGTGCTTGCCGGTCTTGTACTTGCTGATCACCTTGCCCACCTCGACCCCGATTGCCGCGGCGCCGCCAGGCGCCCTGCCCGGACCCGGGCGATGATGGGGGCGAGCAGCTTCTCGGTCGCGGCCAGCAGGTCCGCGCGCTTGCGGGCCCGGTCGCCGGCCAGCACCGGGTTGCGGCAGGCGATCAGCCGCTCGCCGGGGAAGTCCTTGATCTCGGCGAGATCTTGCTGGTCGAACAGCGACAGCTGGAGCGGCCCGTTGTCGGCCATGAGCTTCTTGATGGCGGGGGCGCGCAGCGCGGTGATCCACCCGTAGGGGTCCGGCCGGGCCGTGCCGTTCTCCTGCTGGTTCAGCGCGGCGATGCGGGCGCTGGTGATCATGCCGCGGTCGCCGGCCATGACCATCTCGGCCAGGCCGAACTTGTCCCGGATGACCTGCACGATGCCGGTGAACGCGGCCGGGTCGCCGGTGTTGCCGGGCAGCACCCGGACCGCGACCGGGCGGCCCGCCGGGTCGGTGAGCAGCCCGTATTCGATCTGCAGCCTGCCCTTCTTGCCGTCCCGGGAGTAGCCCCGGGCGGCCAGCGGGCACCGCGTGCCTTCCAGCCACGAGGACGACAGGCCGGACAGCGCCATCCGCGCCGGGTTCGGCTCCGGGCCCAGGTGCCGGGCGGCCAGCCTGGCCTCGATCGCGTCCTGCCTGGCCACCAGCCAGTCCATCGCCGCGTACACATCATCGGTGGACGCGGCGGCGATGCCCAGGTCCGTCCCCAGCGTGGTATCGGCCCACCACGATGCGGTGGACAGCTTGGAGGCCGGGGCCACCACCCGGGAGACGGGCAGGACGGCCAGGGCCGCCGTGATGCCGGGATGCCGGGCGCACAGGGTGATGAAGCCGATGTGGGGGTCGTCAAGCTTTGCCAGGACGGCCTGGAGGTGAGCTTGGAGTCGAAGATGAGCAGGGCCGGGTCGTGCCCGGTGAGGTTCTCCTGACCACCGCATTCATACTCCGCTGACCTGCGGGAATGCCAGTAGCCCGTTCTTGATCTCTGAGGGCCGCACGCGGATCGCCCGCGCATGATCACCAGCCAGATGGACGCTGCGCGGGCGGTGGCGCGTCGGGCCGCCGAGATTTGTGATCGGGCATGGTTCTGAGATCCGGGCCCGGTCCGCTTGCCGGGATCGCCTTGCTACTGGAACGATGGGGCGGTGAAGCTGGGGATTTTGTGTGGTGGGGGTCCCGCCCCGGGGATGAACTCGGTCATCTCTGCGGCCACGATCGAGGCCCGGAACTCGGGGTGGGACGTCGTGGGGATCATGGACGGCTTCGAGCACCTTATTGAGGGCCGGATCGAGGAGGCGCGGCCGCTGTCGATCACGGACGTGTCGAGGATTCACGTCCAGGGCGGGTCGATCCTGCGGACCTCGCGGGCCAATCCGACGGTGCGCGACGAGGACGCCGCCGACCCGGACTGGAGGCTGCACGCCTGTCTGGAGTCGCTGCAGAAGCTGGGGATCGGCGCGCTCGTGACGATCGGCGGGGACGACACCGCGTTCTCGGCGTCCCGGCTGGCCGGGGCGGCCGGCGGGGTCCTGCGGGTGGCGCACGTGCCGAAGACCATCGACAACGACCTGCCGCTGCCGGGGGGCACGCCGACCTTCGGCTTCGAGACCGCGCGGAGCGTGGGGGTCGGTCTGGTCAACAACCTGATGACCGACGCCATCACCACCCAGCGGTGGTACCTGGTGGTGGCCATGGGCCGCTCGGCCGGCCACCTGGCCGTGGGCATCGGCAAGTCGGCCGGGGCCACCCTCACGGTGATCGCCGAGGAGTTCCCCCGCGGCGAGCCCGTCCGGCTGTCGCGCCTGGTGGACATCCTGGAGACCTCGATGCTCAAGCGGATCGCCCACGGCCGCCCCTTCGGGGTGGCGGTGCTCGCCGAGGGCATCGGCCTGCGCCTGCCCCCGGACGAGCTCGCCAGGGCCCTGCCGGAGGCCGAGCGAGATGAGCACGGCCACGTCCGGCTGGCCGAGCTCGAGCTGGACCGGCTGCTGGCCAAGCAGGTCAAGGACCGCTTCAGGGAGCGCGGGCAGAAGGTCACGGTCGAGGGCAAGAACATCGGCTACGAGCTCCGGTGCGCGCCGCCCATCCCGTTCGACATCGAGTACACCCGCGACCTCGGCTACAGCGCCGTGGACTACCTCAAGCGGGTGCTGGAGGGCGGCGAGCCCGGCGGCATGGTCACGATCCAGGACGGGCACATGGTGCCGCTGCCCTTCGGGTCGTTCACCGACCCCGGGACCGGGCGGGTACAGATCCGGCTGGTGAACATTGCGTCGAGCTCGTACCGGGTGGCCCGCGAGTACATGATCCGGCTGGACCGCGAGGACCTTGAGGACCCGGGGAAGCTCCGCCCGATCGCAGCGGCCGCACAGCTCACCCCCCCGGCCTTCCGCGACCGGTACGGCTACCTCACCGGGGACTGAGCCCCGCCCGCCCGGCCGCCCGGACCCCGCCGGAGAAAACCCCAGATAAGCAAGACCATCCCGATAACGCCGGTACCCGCCGACGACTTCACCAAGGAACCGGAGCGTGAGCTCGACTGGGACTCGCCTGAAGCGAGCTGCAGTGGTGCCGGACGGTCTGAGTCTGGGTTTCTTCATTGACGTCCGCGGCCGTCACGGAGGCCCGCTGGGCCTAGCTTTGCGGCAGCAGGGCACCGAACAGTTGCGCGTAGCGGAGCAGGTGCAGGTCACCTACATAGTGCTGGGCGATATGGGATTGAGCAGCGCGCCCAATCTGGCTGGCTTCGCCGGGGTGGTCGAGCAGTCGCCGTACCGCTGCCCCGAAGGCTTCCAGGTCGTGAGGGTCAGGCAGCAGGATGCCGGTGCCGGGGGCAATCTGGTCGATGATCCCGCCGACTGCCGAGCCAATGACCGGCCGTGCTTTCCACATGCCCTCGGCCACGGTCAGCCCGAACCCCTCGGCGAGGCTTTTTTGCGTGATCACGGTCGCGTGCCGCTGCAGCGCGTTGACCATGGCGGCGTTTTCGCCCGGGTCATCGAGCGGCAGAGTGACCAGCAGGACCCGGGCGCGGGCCGCGGCCGGCAGATCGCGCCATTGCAGCAGGCAGTCTCCGAACACGGCAGCGCCTTCGGGGTCGTCGGTGACGTCGGCGACCGCGGGGCCGGCCAGCACGAGGTATCCGTTGCCGGCCGGTGCGACGTACTTGGCGAAACCCTGCATGACTCCGGACATGTCCTTTAGCTGGTCCCACCGGGAAACCTGAACGACTAGCGGATCACCGGCGCCCGGGCGGCCGTCGCCGGTGATCCCCGCAGGCCGGGTAACGGCGCCCGTGCTGCCGTCGCTGCGCGAGAAGGACGTCCGCCCGTCCGGCGCAGCGCCGGCCAGTAGGCCGACCCTGGCGAGGATGGCCCGCACAGTGTCGTCATCGAGGTGCTGGTTCTTCGGAGAGAAGGGATCAATCGACGGCGGTATAACCCACACCTCCTCGGCCGGAACCCACGGTGGCGCGTATTGGCGGCGGGAGAAGACGTATCCCTTCGCGAGGGCCAGGTGCGGGCGCAGAAAGCTCCACCCCGCCCGGGTGGCGTCGTTTTCCCAATCCACACCTATGTGGCAGCGCCACGCCACCTCGGCGCCGGCCCGCGCCAATGCCGCGGTCAGCCCGGCGGTCTGCGGATCGTGCAGCAGGACCAGATCCCCCGGCCGGATCTGGTCGAGCAACTCGGCAGCGTTCGCGGCGAGTATCCGCCCGTAATGGGCGGCCTCGGCCTCGCCGAGAGGGCCGCCGGCCTCCTCACCGTGGATCTGGTTGTGCAGGCGCTTGGTGATCACGAAGAACTCGGCATCACCGGTGATCACGCTCCAGCGGATCCGGATATCAAGATCCTGGACGTACCCGATGAGCACCTGCAGCATCTCGGCCACCCCACCGCCAACCGCGGTCGAGCTGACGTTCCAGATGGTGCGTCCGGCCAGCCGCTGCCGGAACTGATCAGCCGCCCAGGTTAGCCGGGTGTACCGCTCGCCCGATAAGCTGCTGCAGTTGAGTGACAGGGCGCCGCGCCACCTCTATCGACTCCACCAAACTCACGATCGGCCTCCCTCCGCAGGCAACCCACACAGATAGCCTGCCCGCCAGAAAGCAGTTCCTCACGCCCATCGCCAGTGCTCGGCCCAGGCGCGCGCTGGCAAGGAGTCTGTCTCGCAGGTCAGGCGATGTGAGAGCGTAGACGGCACAGATTCCCAAGCTGATAGTGCGGGTTCGGTTCCCGTCACCCGCTCTGACCTGGCGTCCCGCTGCTCCGGGCATAGGCAGAGGCGACCTCCTAAGCAGGAGACCGCTGGCTACAGCTGTGCTGCTACTGCGACGTCCAAGTTGCGGAAAGTGATGCCATCGTCGCAGATCTCCCTGAGGCTCTGAGCGAATTCGGCGGTTGCTGGATGATCGGAGTTGGCCATCGCGGCGGCGTGGTCGGGGAATTCGACGAGCTGGATGAAGTGGCCGGGGCGGTCGCGGTCGGCTGTGGTGATGTACCAGCGGGCGGTGCGCTGCGCTCCGATCGCCGTGATCCAGTGTGCGATCAGAGCGTCCATTTTTTCTGGGTGTCCGGTCTGGTACTCGATCAGTTGGATGAAGGCGCCGGGCATGGTGGGGGCTGGGCTCGATGTCACTGACTTTCCTTACTTCGGGTGGAAGGCTGGTTATCGCGTCGGGAGTGGTTCGGGCAATAAGGTCTATCGTGCTCCAGGGTGACCTATACACAACCGTGGCTTCGCCGCGTGCTGGGCGGGCGACGAGCCGCAGTTGCGGATCGAACCCACGGCATCACCGCAGGTCACGGGAGTGAGCCCAACCTGAGTCTGTAAACGGCCGGTTCTGAGGACACGCGCATCAGCGCAGCATCCGGCCCCGTCCGTCTCGGATGGTTGCTCGGGCCTTCTACGTCCCGTTCACACTGTTGAATTGTCAGGCTTCAGGCAGACCATGCTGACAGTGGCAACCGGCACGAACCAGGGTACCGATTGCCGATCTTGCTAACGCCGTGCTAACAACGGCTGTGGAAGCCTGGTGCTGATCCTGGACGCCAAGGTGAGAGCCACCGGGGCGGAACGCCGCGCCTTGTCCGGGCTGCCCCCTCCACCCGCAAGGGCACCCAAAGATCCTTTCTAACCGCTGCGCAGAAAGGATCTTCAGGACCCACCCTTGCACGCGGAGCCTCTGGCGACCCAGCGGGCCTGACGGCAAGGGCCAGGCCACAGGTCAGGCCCGAAGCGCACGCGGCGAATCTTGGTAACGAGCAGCGCGATGGTTCGCCCGTTCGGGTAGGTGGTATGCACGCTCTGGCCCTAACTTCTGGCAACTGGCACACTTACCGCATGCAGGCTTTCCTTGCTGCCCTTGTTGGTGGTCTCCTTGCGATTGCTGGTGGACTCGCAGCCGTTTTTGCAACAAGCCGGGGCGTGAGGAGTCAGTGGCGCAAAGATACTCAGCTTAAACTGAGCACAGAAGTGCTCAGTGCCCTTCAGGAGATGGTTAGGCGTATAAACGATCTAGCTTTTCTTTCTGATAAGGAAGGTGCCGACGCCGATGATGCCTGGTCTGCCCACGTAGCTTCTGCTACAGAATGGAACAATGCCAGACATGCTGCGTTGTTTGTTAGTTCACCCAAGGTAGCAGCTTTGCTGCAAGACCTCGATGAACAACTCGATTCGCTTACTACTCGTGCCGTGACGAAGCAGTGGACACTGGTGGAGTTCCGCAAGCGTCGTCACCGGTAGTAGCTACAGATCTTTAATTAGTGATGTCCGGTGTAGTGACAGGTGCTGCTTCTGGCGATATGCAGGGTGCATGCGGTACGGGCAAGGTGGCGGGTTAACCGCCGAGGGCCGAAGGCGCCGGGAGCAGGTCCGGCTGGAGGCCGTGAAGAGATTCGAGCAGCGGGCGTCGTCTGCGGTGGTCGCTGCTGAGCTGCGGGTCAGTGTGCGGTCGGTGCGGCGGTGGCGGCAGGCCTGGCTGGCTGGGGGCACGGCCGGGCTGGCGTCCAGGGGCCAGGCCGCACGGTGCCGGCTGGATGAGCAGCAGCTGGCGGTGCTGGATGCGGTGCTGGATGCCGGGCCGCTGGCCGCGGGGTACCAGGACCAGCGGTGGACGCTGGCCCGCATCCGCGACCTGGTCGCCCGCAAGTTCAGGGTGCAGTACACCATCCCCGGGATCTGGTATCTGCTGCGCCGCCGCGGCTGGACCTGCCAGGCCGGCGCGCGCCGCGCCATCGAGCGCGACGACGGCGCTATCGAGGTCTGGAAGACCCAGACCTGGGGCCAGATAAAAGGACGGCGGCGGCTCTCGGCGGCTGGATCGTCTTCGAAGACGAGTCCGGCCAGTCGCTGAGGCCGCCGCGGTCCAGGACCTGGGCACGGCGCGGGATCACCCCGGTCATCCGCGTGCGCGGCGGCGGTACCGGGCACGTCTCGGTCGCTGGGCTGGCCTGCTACCGCCCCGGCCACCGCAGCCGGCTGATCTACCGGCTGCACCTGTACCGGGGCCGCAAGGGCGAGACCAAGGCGTTCACCTGGAATGAGTACCGGGACCTGCTGATCGCCGCGCACCGCCAGCTGCCCGGCGGAGTCATGGTGCTGATCTGGGACAACCTCAACGTGCATCTGCGCACCGAGCTGCGCGCCTTCACCAGCGCCCAGGCATGGCTGCACGTGTTCCAGCTGTCTTCCTACGCCCCGGACCTGAACCCGGTGGAAGGGATCTGGTCCGTGCTCAAGCGCGGCGTCCTGGCCAACCTCGCCGTGGCCAGCTTCGCCCAGCTGATCCAGGTCATCCGGCACGGCCTGAAGAAGATCCAGTACCAGCCCCTGCTCATCGACGGCTGCCTCACCGGAACCGGGCTGAGCATAGAGCCAGACTCGACGGACATCGTGAATTAAGGGTCTGTAGTGTCGCGTCAACCAACCTTTGCCCTGTCCTCGATCGGGACTATGGGGATGCCCTCCTGGTTGTTCGCTTACACCGGTTGGACATCGGACTACGCTGTGGCCATGCCGGCGTGGAAAACGATCGAGCAGGCGGAACCAGAGTTCGCCGGGCGGGTGCGGCGGCTGTTCGACGCCGGTCGCCATAAGACAATCGCGACGTTGCGCGCCGACGGCTCGCCACGCATCTCGGGCATCGAGTGCGAGTTCACGGACGGCGATCTCCGCTTCGGTTCGATGACCGGCGCACGCAAGGGGGCGGACCTCAGGCGGGATCCCCGCTTCGCCCTGCACGGCCCGGCCTTCCACCCCGAGGAGGGCAAGGAGCGCGACTGGCCGGGCGAGGCGAAGATCGCCGGACGGGCCATCCCCGCTGGCCCGGTGGCCACGGGCGAGGCGGACGGGCAACCGGACGGCGAGATGTTCGTCGCCGACATCACCGAGGTCGTCATCACCGGACTCAACGCCGAAGCCACCAGACTCGTCGTTGAGTCCTGGACGCCTGAGCATGGACTGCGAAGGGTCGAGCGGGACTAGCAGGCGGATCCGCCTCGAATCGCCGTGACCGAGCGGCAGGCGCGGTACCGTGTCGGCGTGCGCGGTGGCGGCTGCGTCGATCGCGGGGTGCACGGGCCGGCCGGGCCTGGGACAGCGGGGACCAGGTTCCCACCAGGGGTATTTCCCCGGGGCGGCGCAGCGGGGAAAATCGTTACCGTCATTTGGGACACAACCCCAAGGAGGCCGCGATGAGCACGACCGAGGGCCGCAGCAGCTGTCGTCGAAAGGGCAAGCCGCTTCTCACGCTGACCCAGTGAGCGCCAGTCCCCTGTACGGCAAGCCTTTACTGGCCCCGCCCAGCGCCAGGGGTGAGGAGTCCCAGCAGAAGGAGGGCAGCATGACCACCATGACCGGCCTCGCCATCCGCCCTTTCGAGGTCCACGTGCCGGACGAGGACCTGGCCGATCTTGGTCTGAAGCGCGCACAGGAGGGGAGCGCATGAGAGAGCCGATGGACGAGGATCGGGGAAGCGTCCCCTCATCTCCGGCAACCGAGCATGAGGAAGCCGGCGACTCGGCCTGCTGGGCACATCGCGTCTGCCCAGAATGCGGTCGGCTGAACCAGGCGGAGCACCCGGACACATGTGAAGCATGCGCGGCGGCCTTCCCCGCTTACTAGGCGGAACCATGGCGGCCTGCATCAGGAGCATCACCGTGCGGTCTCCGGCCTCGCGGTGAGGGCGAGCCGAAGTTCGCGCTCACCTCATCTACAGTTCAATAGGAATGTCGCCCCGGCCAAAAGCGTCGTACAGGTCCTGCATCAGCTGCACATTACTCACTTCCGGCTCCCTCCCCTGCACCGAACCGTATGCCGGTCCTTCGATCTCAGCAATCGCCAGGAGCCTCAACATGGCCGGGAGCATCCCGGCGCCCGCACCCTGCCCGAGGCCAGCAGGCCGGTACTAACGATCTGAAGGTCGCCGTGTGCACTGTCCAGAAGCGGGCCACGGCAGGCACCAGTGTGTCTCCCTGGTGCGGCGCAGCGGTGAAAGATCTACCGTCATCCCTGACACCACTAAGGGAGGCCCGCGATGAGTACGACCGAGGACCGCAGCGACGCAAGTGGGACGGCAAGCGCCGGGAGCGCCGACATGAAGCTCGAAGTGGTCACCATCCCCGTCTCGGATGTCGACCGCGCGACGGAGTTCTACACGAGACTCGGGTGGCGGCAGGACGTCACGCCGCCTGGCGTGGTCCAGTTCACGCCTCCCGGCTCCGGATGCTCGGTCCAATTCGGCCCGAACCGCACGCCGGCCGAGCCCGGGTCGGCCCAGGGCCTGTTCCTGATCGTCTCCGACATCGAAGGTGTCCGGGATGCGCTGGTCGGCGCCGGTATCGAGGTGGGAGAGGTCTACCACCCTGGCCCGGGTGGCCGGGTCAGCGGTCCGGCTCCCGAGCATGCCAGCTACCGCTCGTTCGCATCGCTCAGCGATCCGGACGGCAACGGCTGGCTGTTCCAGGAAGTCACGACCCGGCTTCCCGGGCGCGTCGATCCTGACGTGACTTCGTTCAGCTCCGCAACCGACCTGGCGAGCGCGATGCGGCGCGCGGCGGCCGCCCACGGCGAGCACGAGAAGCGCATCGGCGAGGCCGACGCGAACTGGCCCGACTGGTATGCCCGGTACATGGTGGCGGAGCAGGCCGGGACGGAGCTGCCGACGTAGGCGGCTATCGGGGGTCAGTAGCTGGCCTCGCAGTGCAGGCGGCCGCATCACGTACCCCCGGGTTACGCTGATGTCGGCTTACCGCTCTCCTGGTACGGCCGGGTGCTTGTGGCGAAGTGGACATGAGCACCGTGCAGGTCACGCTCGCGATGCCACGTGAGAGGCGGTCATCTCATGCGTTCCGACATCACCCCCGGTGGCATCTTTCCCGATTACGCGCTGCCCGACCACACCGGCACCGTCCGCACGCTCGGCGAGCTCCAGGGCGGCGATCCGCTGATCCTCACGCTCGCGCGCGGCCACTACTGCCCGAAAGAGCACCAGCAGCACCTCGATCTGGCGGCGTTCCAGCCGAAGATCGCCGTCGCTTACACCCAGATAGTCACGATCTCGACCGACGAGCACCACACGCTGCAGGAGTTCCGCGCGTCGGTCGGCGCCTACTGGACCTTCCTGTCCGACCCCGGGCGGACGATCCAGAAGGACCTCGACATCCAGGAGTACACCGATCCCGAGCACGACCCGATGATCCCGCACACGCTCGTGCTCAAGCCGGGACTGGTCATCCACAGCATCTATAACGGCTACTGGTTCTGGGGGCGGCCGTCGGTCGACGAACTCTGGCGTGACCTGCGCGCGGCGACGAAGGAGATCCGCCCGGACTGGGATCTGAGCACGCCCGGTCTCCGCGAGGCCTGGGCCGCGGGCGACCGCTCGCCCTTCCACGGATGGGACAAGCGGCCCGGCGAGCCCCTGACCGCGGGTGATGGAGCACCTAACCGATAGGACATACGGGGAGCACCAGGTGTACGGCCGCCGTCGGCCCCTAAGCGGGCGGCGAGGCGGTAGGACAGCACGTAGGCGTCTGCCGCCATGATGGTGTCGCACACCTCGACCGCACGGCCGTCGGCTTCATATGCAGTGCGGACCAGGCGAAAGACGGGCACGCCCGGCGCGAGAAGGAGTGCCTTGGCCTCGTCGGGGGACGGCATTCCGGCGCGTACTTCCTCCTCGAAGTGTTCCAGCTGATGGCCAAGTTCTTCGAGGCGGGCGTAGATGCCACCGGGGCCTGGATTGATGTCGGCGATCCGTGTTCCGCGGGCGATATCGAGTGGGATGTAGGACGTAGCGATCTCGACCGGTCGGCCATCGAGGAGATAGCGGCGATGGCGGGCAAGCACCTTGCGCGTGGTATCGAACCGAGCCGCTATGTCAGCGGAGGGACTTTCCTCGGAGACCACGATGCTGTCAACGCAGGGCGTGCTCCCGGCCTGCTCCGCCTCGGCGATGAATGCGGCCTTGCCCTGCTCACGAAGCCGCCGGGCGAAGCGGTCAGAGGCCAGCCGCCGGACTGGCGGCCGCGGCCTGACGAACACGCCGCGTCCATGCTCGGCAACGACCAGGCCCTCCGTCTGGAGACGCTGAAGTGCATTGCGGACCGTCATCCGGGCCACGCCATAGTGCGCTATAAGTTGAGCCTCGGAGGGTAGCTGCTCGCCTTCTTTCAACCGACCGTGCTCGATAGCGTCACGGAGCTGATCCGCGATCTGCCGGAAGACTGCCCGGTCGCTGGCATGGTCCAGCTCGCCCAACTGGACTCCGGTCGCAGCATTCATGACAGCTACTCCTCAATACGTCTATACATGTACTCTAGTGGGCAGCGCACATCCCGGAGGTAGTCGCGCCGATGAATAACCAGCCACGCCACTCTGTCAGCGTCGCGGGGGTCATCGTGGACAACGCTGGGCGCGCCCTATTGATCCGGCGGCATGACAATGGCCACTGGGAACCGCCCGGCGGTGTCCTTGAGCTGGACGAGGATATCGAAGACGGCCTGCGGCGCGAGATTCGCGAGGAGACCGGCCTGGCCGTCGAGCCCACCGCGCTGACCGGCGTGTACAAGAACATGGCTCGCGGTATCGTCGCGCTCGTCTTTCGCTGCCGCGTGACTGGCGGCAAGCTCGCGCTCAGCGACGAGACCGCCGACCTGCGGTGGGTAGGTTCTGCCGAGGTTTCCCGTCTAGCCGCCCAGGCGTATGCGGTCCGCGTCACCGATGCCCTGGAGTACGCCAGTCCACCCGCGATCCGTACCCATGACGGCGTGCAACTCGTCTAGCAACTAGGAGCAAAAACCCGCCTTAACCGCGTACTTAATCACCTCTAGTCGAGTAGATGAGTGGCCATAAGGACCAATGTATCAGTCGCGTCCAGGGAGAGAAGAGATCGTGTCAGCAAGTGCCGACATTCCGCAGGCCCGATCAGGCACCCGCCTGTTTCCTGGCCGTGCCGAGCACATCACCAATGTCCGCTCGTATCTCGCGGAACTTCTGGGCGGCTGCCCGCTTGCCGAAGAGGCAATTCTCTGCGGCTCCGAACTGGCGGCCAATGCCGCGATTCACAGCCGATCCAGCCAGCTACGCGGCCACTTTGCCGTGCGCGCGCATGTCTGCCCGGGGGAGTACGTCCAGATCGAGGTTGGAGATCAGGGCGGCCCATGGATCGAGCCCAGGCATGCTGACGACCACCCACATGGTTTGGACCTGGTAAAGGCGCTCGCCGGAGACGGCAATTGGGGCGTCGGAGGAGGTCCGGCAGGCCGCGTTGCATGGGTGCGGCTCAGTTACACCGTCGCCCACAGTGCGTCTGCCGCAGCCTGTGCGCCCGTCCACGGATAGGACGGCCCACGCTTCAGCGTAGGCCAGTCGACGTTGGCCAAGCCAGCATGCTGATCGTTGGAGACGCCAACAAGTGGTTAGACTCGCGGGCATGACCACGGCCGATGACGCCATGCCTGCCCGGCTGGCCGAGAAGCCGACCTGGCTCATTAGCCAGGCCTCGGCGCAGGCGCACCGGCTGCTGACCGAAAAACTCGCCCCGGCAGGCGCGCGCGGTTACCACTACCGCCTGCTCGCCGCATTGCAGGAGTTCGGGCCAGCCAGCCAGGCGAGCCTGGGACGCCGCACCGGCATGGACCGCAGCGACGTGGTGGCCGCACTCAACGAGCTAGCCGGCCGCGGTCTGGTTCAGCGCACCCTCGACGCGGCCGACCGCCGCCGCAACATCATCACCATCACGCCGGCCGGCGGCTCGCACCTGCGGCGGCTCGACGCGCTGCTCGCCGACGTTCAGGACGAGCTGCTCGCCCCGCTGTCCCGGCCCGAACGTGAGCTGCTGACCCGCCTGCTCACCCGGGTGCTGGAGCACCACACCAGCGGCTGAGGCAGGTCTCCGGCAGGCACGGCCCGGCTCAGGTCCCAGGCGGCCGGCGACAATGACCCGGTACTGGGCGTACTCGACGATCTTGCTCGCGGCTGCGTGCGGATCCTGATCAGCAAGCCGTACCACACCCGCAGCGCGGACGCGCTGTGGCAGCGCTACCGCAGCGCGAAGGCAAAGATCTACGGACATCCGGACGTGGCCACGCGGCTGGGCGATGCGTCGGGCTTCGAGGCCGTCGCCCCGGGTACCGACGTTCACGGCGCCGCCCGGTTCCACCCGCTCGGGCGCCCGCCCCGATCCGAGCAGCCGATCGAGATTCCCGGCCACCGCGCCCTCGTCTTCGGCGACGCGGTCGTCGAGACCGGCCACGGCGAACTGCGTGTCTGGGAGGACCCGCTGGACAGCGAGCGCCGCCGGCGCTGGTGGAACGAGCGCTACCGGCCCACTCTTGAGCGCCTGGCTACCTTGGACGTCGAGCACGTTCTCGTCACGCACGGCCAGTCCGCTCTCGGCGACGGGACGGGAATGCTGCGCCGGGCCCTGGAGCGCGGCCCATGGCAGCGCCCGAAGCGATGAGCACTACGGGGAAAGGAGCCCGGATGCGCGCTGGGCACGGGCTGCGCCTGGTGGCCAACATTCTTAACGGCTCGACGCTGGCGGGCGTTGCGGTGGCCACTGCGGGCGGGGCGCCGCTGCATCCGGCCCGGGACGGCCTGCTGGTGGGTTCCGGCTACCGGCTGCCGGTGCCCCGGGCGGCCGCGTTCTGCCTGGGCAACGTGCTGGTGACGAGGCTCGATCACGCGGCCTTCACCGGGAACCCCCGCCTGTTCGCGCACGAGGCGCGGCATGCCACGCAGTACGCGTGCTGCGGGGGCCTGGTCATGCTGCCGCTATACGGGATCGCGGCGGCGGTGTCGTGGGCGCTGACCGGGGACGTCGGCGCGTGGAATGTCTTCGAGCGGCGAGCCGGGCTGGCCGACGGCGGGTACACCGAAAAGGGCCTCAGGCCATTCCCGCGCCCGGCTCCGTGCGTTTCTGCGTGCCCTGCAGGAACACCGAGGTGACGAGCGCCGCCGCTTTCTCGACGCCTGCCTGGTGCCCGGCGGCCATCCGGGCCCCGGTCTCGAGCAGGCTGCCGAGCACGAGGCGCAGTTCGCCGGGTGAGATATCGCTGCGGAACGTCCCGTCGTCGATGCCGCGGTCCAGCAGATCGTCGATCATTGTCTTGATCGGCAGTTCCACGCCATCCACGTAGTCCCGCCCGAACAGACCGACGAGAGCGGCGTACCTGCTCCCGGACGCGGCGACGACCCGCGCGACGCGGGCGATTCCCTCGGTCACGGGAACGGTGTCCAGGTCGGCCTCGGCGAGCTGGGCGGCGGTCACCTCCACTGCGGCGGTAACCAGGGCCTGCAGTAGCTGCTCCCGGGCGGGGAAGTACCGGTACAGGGTCGCCCGGGCTATACCGGCCGCCTCGGCGACCTCGCTCATGCTGGGCAGCTCGCCGCTCCGGGCGAGCAGGTCTGCGGCCGCGTCGAGGATCCCTCCGGCGACCCGGTCGTGGATGGACGTTCTGCGGCCCGCAGCAGGTACCCGCTATGGATTTCCGGCCGTCTGCTCCTGCGCGGCGATATCGGCGAGGCGGGTGAGGGACTGGCGGATGATCTCGCGCTGGGCGTCGACGCGATGGGCCTCCCGTTCGGGGATCTCGACATGAACCGAGATCTGCGTGCCGGGTCCCGCAGGGCGCAGCCGCCAGTCATAGTGCAGGTCAGAGATCAGGCAGGAGATCTTCACGGTGCCGTTGTCCCGGCTCGTCTGAAGCGTCTGCGGCATCGGGAAGTCCGGATAGCCGGCGGGATACATCGTGTAGCCACGGCTGCCGTCGTCGGCCTGAACCGAGCCCACGCCAGCCCACCATTCGGGGAAGCGCGCCGGGTCATAGAGCAGCTTCCACACCTCTTCCGGCGCGGCCGGGCTGGCGATGCTCTGATCGAACTCGTGCATAGCTCACCCCTCGGGTGCGTGCTGCGCGGCGACCGCGGCCGCCCGGGTCTGCCGGGCGCGGAGCGCGGATAGGTCGGCCGTGATGATCGCGAGCTCACGGGCGGGCTCGGAAAGCGAGCTGATGGGCGGGCGGCCCAGGTCAATCAGGGAGGCGACGTAGCCAGTACCGGCCTGCTGGCGGTCCGGCGCCCTGGCCAGACGCTGCCAGGCGGCCCGGGATTCCTCCAGGCGGCGCTCGGCCAGCACGACGTCACCGCGGGCGGCCGCGATCAGCCCCTGGACCCGGCTCATGTGCGCGACCAGCGTGGCGGGAAAGTCGCTGGGGCCCACCGGCTCGAGCGCGACCTCGCGCAGCTGGTCCTCGGCGCGGTCAGGCTGGCCGTCGGCGACGAACGCCTCGGCCAGTCGCAGCCGCGTGGCGGCGCGGCTGACCGGCGCGCCGAGATCCAGCGCCGCTGACAGCCCGGTAATCGCCGCGCCAGGGTCAGCGGTGGTCAGGGCGATGAGTCCCCGTTCCTGGCTGACGAGGCCCTCCAGTTGAGGCTGGCCGGAATGGTCGGCGTACCCGGCGGCCAGGTCACACGCCTGCCGTGCCTCCGGCATCCGGCCCAGCCGTCGGAGGATGGCCGAGCGGGCCGTCTGCGCGTACACGCTGTGGCGCATCAGGCCGTTCGGGACGACCAGGGGCAGGCACCGGTCGGCGAAGTCCAGCGCACGCTCGAACTCCCCGGCGCACGCCGCCGCGCTGGCCGCGTTGCTGAGACAGCCCTGGGCCATGTCCGGGCGCCCGGCCCGGCCGCGGCGGCCGCGGCCGCGGCAATCAGCGGGCCGAAGCTCTCGGTGAACTGGCCCGCCCTGATCAGCGCGTGCGCCCGGGCCACTCCGATGTCGTGCGTGAGCAGATCACCCGGGCTGCCACCGTCGAGGATCCGGTAGGTCTCGGCCAGCAGCTTCTCGACCGCGCCCCGGATCGCCCGCCACGGCCTCGGCCCAGGCCATGCCGGCCAGGGCTTCGGCCCGGGCGGGCTGATCGGCGGCCTGATCCCGGTCCAGCACGTCCAGGGCGACGCGGTAGGAACGGCGCGACTCGCGCGGGTGGCACACGCCCCCGCGCAGCCACCGGCCGCGGCGGAGCCATGCGCTGATCAGCGCCCCGGCGTCCTGCGGGGCGATCAGCTCAAGCGCCCGGTCGAACGCCTGGTCGGAGCCGTTGAGCAGGCCCCGGAAGGCCCTGACTTCGGCCAGTTCGACGAGAATTTCGGGGTCGTCGGGCTCGATCTCCACGGCTTCGGTGAGGAAGCGGTCCGCCTCGGCCATCGCCGCGACGCTGCGGGCGTCCTGCGCGGCAGTGACGAGATGGGCGACGGCCTGCTCGTCCTGCCCGCGCGCCGGAAGTGGCGCGCGATCTCGGCGGCACGCTGGCGCCGGTGGCCCGGCCCGGGTCTGCTGCGCGCGCTCCGCGCAGCAGCTGAGCCAGGGCGCCATGCAGCTGAACGAGCGGCCCCTCGGGTATGCTCCTGGTACAGGGCGTCGGCCAGCAGCGCATGCCGGAACCCGGTCCGCCCGTCGACCGTCCGGAACAGGCCCGACCCGAGAGCTTCGGCGGCCGCCCGGGCCGGGATTGGGCAGCGGCAGCGCGGCGACCTCGGCGGGGTGCAGACTGCGGCCGGCGACCGCGGTGAACTCGGCGAACATACGCGCCGGGCCCGACAGCCTGCTCGTGGCGATCCGGACGGCGCCGCTCAGGCCGGAGAGGAAGCCGGGATCCTCCGGTTCGCTGGCAGCGGCCCGGGCGGTCTCGACGGCCAGCAGCGGGCTGCCCGCGGCCAGCCGGACGATGTGGCTGATCACCGGCTCGGGCAGGCTGGCCGTGTCCTGGATGAGAACACGGGCGGCGTCGCCGGTGAGGGGCCCGACGGCGGATTTCGGCGCCCAGCGCGCCGCGGGCGCGCAGAGCGGCGAGGACGGCGTCCAGGTCCTGCCGCGCTGGCATGCGCCGCCTGGTCAGGACGAACAGCACGCGCAGCCGGCGTCAGCCGGCGGCGGGCGTAGGCGATCAGTTCCAGGCTGGGGGTGTCGGCGAGATGCAGGTCCTCGAAGGCCAGCAGGAGGGCCGAGCGCTGAGACGCCCAGGCCAGGAACTGCACGGCGGCTTCGCAGAGCCGGGCCCGCTCCAGCTGCGGATCGACGGCCCGCCCCGCGTCGGCGTGCGGGCCGGACGTGGCGAGGTGACCGCGGGGACGATCCTGGCCAGGACGGCGGTCCACGGCTCGTCCGGGTGGCGGAAGGCCGGCCATGCCCGCGAGCTCGCTGAGCGCTTCGGTCCACAGCGCGAACGGCGCGGCCTGTCCCGGTCCGGCGGCCGCGATGGCGCTGAGCCCGGGCCCCGCAGAGCCGGGAACCATCTCGTGCACGGTGGCCTGGAGCTCCTCCACCAGGCGGGTCTTGCCGATGCCGCCCTCGCCTTCCAGCAGGACGGCCGTCCCGCTGCCCGACTGCGCGGCCCGCCACGCCCGGGTGAGCCGGGCGACGTCAGCTTCCCGGCCGATGAGACCTGTACCCGGACCTGGACCGCGGACCGGTGACCTGCGGAGCCCGGCCGGTTCCGGCCGATCGGCCCCGTCCCTGCCGTGCGCGTGCGGAGGGCGGCGAAGCGGCGCGACCAGCGCCGCCGTCTCCTCCGACACCGGGATGCTGCAGCTCCGCGGCCAGCCGCTGTTCCAGCTGGGCGAACGTTTCCAGCGCCGCCGCCGAATCGCCGGTCTCGATCAGCATCCGGATGAGGTCACCTCCGGCCGCCTCGTCCAGCGGGCGCAGCGCGGCCCGGCGGCGGGCGCAGGCGAGGGCCGTGACCTGGTCGCCGGCCCGGCAAGCTTCCGTCATCAGTCGAGCAGGGCCGCCGCGATGTCGTCGTCAAGCTCCGCGCGAGCCGCAGCGACCCAGTCGTCGTCAAGTTCCTGGAGCAGGTCCCCGTGGCACAGGTCCAGCGCGGCCGCGGGCTGGCCGCAGCCGAGCTAGCCGCCGGACCTCGCGCAGATCCACCCGCAGATCCGCGCCCGCCAGCGTCACGGTGTCGCGATCGGCGATGAGGTAACCGCCGAAGTCCGGTCCGAGGGCGGAGCGAAGCGCCCAGATCGCGCTGCGCAAGCTCGCCCGCGCGCTGGTCTCGGGAACATCGGGCCAGAAAAGCCCCGCGAGCCGGGACCGGGAGTGCCGGCCGGGGTTGCAGAGCCAGCCAGCCGAGGAGCGCACGGGATCCGCCTGCTGGACGGCAGCTCCCCGTTCAGCCCGTTCAGCCGAATCTCAGCTCTCCGATGACCCGGATCTCAAGCACGGTGCGGTCATTGTAGGCGTGCGTATGCCGGTCCGGCAGGGGCCGGAGTCCCGAATCGCGGAACTGGTCAGATGTGGTCTGAGCTGCGCTTTGACGGTGCCTTGACGGGGGAGCGGCCATCGTCGGGGCATCAGCTCAGCCAATCTGCCGGGGAGGCACCCAATGTCCAGTCAGACCGCCAGCCAGACCGCCAGCCAGATGACCAGCCGAAGTTCGACGCCGGGGCGCTGCGCCGCGGCATCGAGGAGCGCGACGCGGCGACGCTGCTCGGCCTGTACGCCGAGGACGCCGAACTTCAGGTCGTCGACCGCAACGACCAGCCCAGCCACCCGAGGATCATCCGCGGCCGGGACGCGATCGGCGAGTACTTCGCCGATGTCTGCGGCCGCGACATGACCCACAAGGTCGAGCGGCTGGTGGTCGGCGACGACGCGGCCGCGTTCGTGCAGGCGTGCCGGTACCCGGACGGTGCCCAGGTGCGCTGCGTCGCCGTGCTGGACCTGACGGACGGCCTGATCACCCGGCAGTCCGGTGTGCAGGCCTGGGACGAGTAACCGGATCACCGGCGGCCGCCGTGGCTGGCCGCCGACGTACCGCGACGTACGGCGCGAATGTACGGCGCAGGTAAACGGGCATTCAGGAGGGAGAAGGGAACATGACGACCGCAGCACAGACAGAACAGAAGGACTTCGCCAGGGCCGACCGAGGTCCGCGAATTCACCAACGGCAGGCTCGACCTGCTGCACATCGGCGGCAGCGACATCGGCCGGCTCGCCCTCCAGCCGGGCTGGCGATGGTCCGAGCACGTCAAGCCGGCTCGCGGGCACGGAGCTGTGCGAGGCGCCGCACTTCCAGTACCACGTCAGCGGCACGCTGCGCGTCCAGCACGGCCGACGGCGACCGAGCTTCGACGCCACGCCCGGCCAGGTCACGGCGCTGCCGTCCGGGCACGACGCCTGGGTCGTCGGGCGACGAGCCCGGTCGTCATCGTGGACTGGTGGGGCGCCAGCAACTACGCCAAGGGCTGAGCGGTGCCGCGGCAGGCAGCGGGCTCATCGGCGGGGATACCGGCCGATGAGCCCGCTGCGCGCGAGTGTGGCACGATGCCGGAACGCGACCGCAGACGATAGGCGCAGATGAGCGAGGGACGGCCCCAGGTGACCATGGGGAAGGCCGCCGGCGAACGCGGCAGGCTGCGGGGGGTGCCTGCCTGTCGCTGTCGGGCCGTTACGCCCGGTTCGGACGGCAGGCCGCATGGGGCTGGAGGCCTGGCGGTCCGCTGGACGGCGCCGCCGACCTGATCGTGGAGGACGACCGCAGCGACCCGCGCACGCTGGAACATGCCCTGCCCCGGGTCGCCGCGCGGTGCGATGTGCTGCTCGGCCCGTATTCGACGCGATTGACGCGCGAGGCCTCGCCGGATGGCGGCCGGGGCCGTGCTGGCTGCTGTGGAACCACGGCGGTTCGGGTGACGACGTGGAGGCGGCCCACCCGGGCCACATGGTCGCATCCTGGCCCCCGCCAGCCGGTACGCGGAGCCTTTCATCCGGCACCTGGCCGCCGCCCCGGACAGTGCCCCCGACCGTGCCCGCTATGGATCGCCAGCGGTGCGGGGAGTTTCGGACGGCAGGTCGCCGCGGGCGCCGGGGAGGCAGCCCGGCGGGCGGCCTCGAGACGGTACGCCTGGGGCCCGGTGACGCGCTGCCATCGGGGCGGCCGGAGCAATGGGACCTCTTCTCGGCGGGCAGTTTCGAGGAGGACGTGGCCCTGGTCAGGCGCGCCCGGGCGGCGAGCGTGCCGCCGCGGGTGGTGTGCGCCGTCGCGGCCGGGGTCCGCGAATTCCGGTCCGTCGCGAGGGACGTCGAGGGAACCTTTGGGGTCGGGCAGTGGTTTCCCGGCGCCGCGCCGGCCTCCGTACTCGGGCCTGCGGAGGCGGAACTCCTCGCTGCCTACTCCGCGCTGACCGGAGCGGTGCCCGATTACCCGGCGGTGCAGGCGGCCGCCGCGGCGGTGCTGGCAGTCCACTGCGCACGCATGTCGGGCGGGAGCACGCGTGATCTGCTCTGGGACGTGGCCCTGGGCCTGGACACCCGGACGATGTTCGGCGACTTCTGGATCAGGCCGGGCGACGGCGTGCAGGCCGGGCACCAGACGGTGCTCGTCCGCTGGACCGCGGAAGGGCTCCTGGCCGCCACCCGGACCCGGCGATAAACCAGAGCCCGAACCGTCGGCAGGAGCATCGTCTTTACCGATCTTCCCACCTATCACGCACGGGCGTAATGCCGGCGTATCTGTACCGGGCGCCCTGCTCGGATCGGGTACGTGAATCAATACCGCAACGAATAACATCGTTGTCACGAATTGGATCTTAAAATACATGCGTACTGGCCGTAATTTCCAGACAGAATGTCATCTGACACGATATGACCGCTATGATCACGCGAGTGATCAATGTGGACCTGGCGGCCGGCGACGGCCACCGTGCGCGCGGGGCCGGCGAGCGGCCAGCCGCACGGGGCACAAGCGGGCCGCTGAGCACGTCCGCGTGCGCCCGGGCGTCTGCCCGGGTTGAGAGGGCCTCCGCCCGGTCGACGGGCGGTCATCGGGCCGACCTGATAGGAGAACAGATGGCGGATCACTCTTCGGCTGCTGTGACCGACCCGCCACGGTCGCACGCTGCCCGGCTCGAGCCCGACGCGATCGGCGTCGCGCAGGACACGGTCATCGGCATGGCGTCGTCCGCCCCGGCCGCCACGGTCGGGCTTTCGCTCGCCGCGCTGGCCGTGGCCACCGCCTACGGCAGCGGGCCGATCCTCATCCTGACCGCGATTCCGATGCTGATCATCGCCAACTCCTACCGCCGGCTGAACCTGTGGAACGCCAACTGCGGCGCGTCCTTCGAGTGGGTCGGCCGGGCCATCAATCCCTACCTGGGGTTCCTGACTGGCTGGCTGATGGTGGCCGCGTACATCATCGGCACGGTCGCCGAGGTCCTGCTGCTCGGGCCCTCGGTCCTGGCCGTCTTCGGCTCCAGCTCGACCAGCACCACGGCCTACATTCTGATCGGCGTCGTGATGGTCCTCATCATGCTGGTGATCGCGGTCGTCGGCATCCGCATAACCGCGCGGGTCCAGGTCAGCATGGCCGCGGTCGAGTACCTGATCCTGATCGGGCTGGCCATCGCGGGTATTATCTACGTGGCCAGCGGCCACCCCGGTGTAGTCCATTTCTCCACCGCATGGCTCAGCCCCACTGGCATCGGCGGCAAGGGCAGCGCGGTCGCGGGCTTCCTGGTCGCGGTGTTCGTCTACGGCGGCTGGGACGGCACCCTGTACGTGAATGAGGAAGTGAAGCACCGGCGGGTGAACCCCGGCCGCGCGGCCATGTGGGCCGTCGGCCTGCTGGCGATCCTCTACACGCTGGCCCAGGTGGGCTTCCAGGGCGTCCTCTCGCCAGCCCAGCTGGCGAAATCGGCTGCCAACGGCACCGCGCTCGTCGATGTGGCCAACGCGCTGGGCGGCGGCTTCTGGGCCAAGGTAATGGCCCTGTCGATCGCTCTGTCGGTGATCGCCACCACCGGCACCGGCATCGTGCTGACCTCGCGGATCGTCTACGGGATGGCCAGCTACCGGGTGCTGCCCCAGTTCCTGGCGAACGTGTCCCGCCGGTTCTCCACCCCGGTGGCGTCCAGCATCCTCGTGGGCGTGCTCATCGCGGTGCTCAGCACGATCTACTACCTGGCCACCTCGGTGCAGGGCGCGTTCACGAACGTGATCAACGTGACCGGCCTGCTGTTCTCGATCTTCTACATCATGACCGCGATCACCCTCGTTGTGTACTACCGGCGCCGCCTGACCGCGAACCTGTGGGACGCGGTGGCGCTCGGTATCCTCCCGCTCGCCGCGGCCGGGTTCCTCGGCTGGATCTTCGTCAAGTCGCTGCTGAACGCGCCCGCCACGCAGAGGTGGTCACTGACCGGAATCATCATCGCCGGCCTGATCCTGCTGGTGATCGCGCGCTTCGTCCTCCGGTCGTCGTTCTTCCAGATCCAGCGTGAGAGCGCGCCCGGCCAGCGTCACTAACAAGACCGGCCCCGGGCAGGGGCGAGGCGACCCTGACGGCTGACGTCACCCGGCGCGGGTGGCGTCAGCCGTCAGCGCAGTGTCGTTAGCGCAGTGTCGTTAGCGCAGTGTCCGGGCCGGCCGTGCTTCCCACGAGGTCCACAGCGGCCGGTACCCCTGACGGCTCCAGAACGGCCCGGACAGCGGGTTGACCTGCTCATAGTGCAGTAGCGTGACGGCCACGCCGGCCGCGTCCGCCTCCCGGTGCAGCTGCCCGGCCAGGGCTGGCCCGGCGCCCTGACCGCGACCGTCCGGCTGGACGTACATCAGTTCCAGATAGGCGACGGGGGCGACCCCGGTCACCGGCGCGATCCAGCCGGCGGCGGCCGGCGGCTCGGCGTACAGCATGGCGAATGGCTCGCCGTCGTCCTCGGCGAGCCACGTCCAGGCGCCTGGCTGGGCGAGCAGCGCTGCGGCGTCCGTTCGCAGCGCTTCCGCCGACCACGGCCGCTCGATCACGGTGCCGAAGTGCGCGTCGAACCGGATCGTCGCCATGCCCAGCCGGACGACGGTGTCGATGTCGGCCGGGCCGGCCCGCCTGATCTGGACGCCCGGCCGCAGTGCGGGCGACGAGGGCGCGGCCGCTGCGGGGCCTGGAGCCGGGGACCCGGCCGGAACCGCTGTGCCGGGCCCGGCTCCTCGCCCGGCCGGCCGTGCCGCGATCACCGCGCGAGGAGCCAGCCCGTGCTGAAGCAGTGGCAGCGGGCCGTCAACGTCACGGCTGGGCCAGACAACGACGGCCGCCGTGTCATCAGCGCTGGCCCCGGGGACGGACGCCAGGTGAGCCTGCCACCGGGACAGCAGCTCGTCCAGCGCGCTGGCGACGTCCGGGCCCGCCGTGTGCGCGGTCAGGCGGAACCTGCTCGCCGCGCCCCAGGTCAGCTCCATCGAGCCGGGGCTTTCGTGCCAGTGCTCGCAGAAGCCGATGGCGGCCGTCCGGCCGTCCGGGCCGGTCACGGTCAGCTCCGCGCCGCACCCGCCGGACGGGACGCTGGGCGCCGGGAGCAGCGGGTCAATCGCCTGCCAGCGGCGTGCGACGGCGGCCGTGACGCCGCCCGTTTCGTCCCTGGTGACCGTCGGCATCCACGTCCTCCGCGTCGGCAATGGGTCAGGCTGGCTGGGCCTCAGGCCCGGGCGGTGCGAATGAGCCCGGGCCGATTATAATTCGGCGCCGGTGTCCGCCAGGGTGGCACGGACCTGGCTGGTCAGCTGGTCGCCGGGCGGCAGCACCCGCTCGCAGCGATCCACTGTGTCGCGGAGCAGCGTTCTCGCGTCCCCCAGCCGCCCCACGTCGTAGTAAGCCCGGGCCAGGCGCAAGCGGACGGCAAGCGTGTCGGGGTGATCAGGTCCCAGCACACGCTCGTAGCCCGAGCGGGCCTGCTCGTAGGAGTGCACCGCGGAGGCCATCTTGCCGGCCGTGTGCATAACTGGCCCCGAGCTTGCCGTGGATGGCGAAAGTGTCCAGGTCATCGGGCCCGAGCACGCGTTCCCGCCCGGCCAGGACCTTCTTGTACGCGGATATCGCGTCCTTCGTGCGGCCGTCGGCCTGCGAGGCATCCGCGAGTCCCTGGCGCGTGGTCAGGGTCTGCGGGTGCCGGGGCCCCTGCACCCGCTCCCGGCCGGCCAGGGTGCGCCGGTACAGTCCAGCCGCTTCCGCGGGCCGGCCGACGGCCAGATAGGCGGCCGCCAGCTCATCACGTGCGCCCAGGGTGTCGATGTGATCCGGGCCGTACAGCCGCTCGTAGTCGACGGCCACCTGGTCCAGCACGGTCACCGCGTCGGGGAGCTGGCCCGCGGCGACGAGGGCGTGCCCCAGGTCACGCCGGGCCGCGAGGACGTCGCGGTGGTCAGAACCGAGGGAATGCGCCCGGCGGTCCACCACCCACTGGACCCACCGGACGGCGTCGGCGGTGCGGCCGGCCGCCAGGTAGGCCGCGGTCAGCCGCTGGACAGCGGCCATGGTATGCGGATGGTCGGCTCCGAGGAGCCGTTCACTGACCGAGGCCAGGTCTCGCCAGTAATCGGCGGCTGAGCCGGTCAGCCGCGCGTCGTCCAGGCTCTGCCCCGCCCGCTGGAGCACCGGATGGCAACCGCCGGCCCACAGCAGGTCCCCGGCCGCCTGCGAGAGGCTCGCCGTGCAGGATCGAAAGCTCTCCGCGAGCCATCCGGTCTGGTCTTCCCGTGGCCACGCCTCGGTCAGCGCGTCGGCGGCCGCCCGGGCGGCATGCTCGAGCATTCCCTCGGGCATCATGGTCCGCAGGGCGGACTGCAGCACCGGGCTTATCCGCACCATCGGGGGTGCCGTCGTCCGGTCGATGCTCAGCAGGCCCGCTCCAGCACGAGCAGCGCGCGGCCGGCGCTTTCCCGGTCGGGACGGCTGCCGGGACGGTGGCCGGCCAGGTAACCGCAGGCGGCGGGGGCCGAGAGGACCACGGCCGGAATGCCGTGGCCGTCCAGGATCGCGACCAGGGCGAGCAGGGACTGGGCGGCCACCTCCGGTGCCAGCCATTCGGCCTGCTCGAAGGAGAACGTCCAGGTGACGGCCGCGGCCGGGAGCGTCCCGCCGGATGGCTCCGTCATCTGCTCCCGCCTGCGCACGAACGCATCCTGGTAATCGCGGCAGCTCCACGCCGAGCTCGTGATCACCGCGCAGGCCTGGGCCAGCGCCATCGGCTCACAGCCCAGCTCCCTGACCAGATCAATCGCGCCGATGCGCCGGTCCGGGTCGGCACTAAGACGTCCCATGAGATAGTTCAGGGCTTCGCGGTGGCTGAACAGCCCAACCGGCAGCGCCTGCATCCCGCCCGGCAGCGCCGCGGTATCGGCGGCCGTCACCAGGACCCGGCCCGCCGCTCCGCTCGGCCAGAGCCCCCGTAGATCTGCGGTGCCGGACAGATCGTCGAGCACCAGGAGCCAGGGCCGGGCGGTCTCGTTGAGCCAGCCGACAAAGCGGGCCGCGACCGATTCGGCGCTACCGGCGGAACTGATCCCCGAGGTAGCCGTGGCCGCCTCGTTGTAGGCGGCCAGGACGGACGTCCGGCTCGTGGCTACCGCCCATACCAGCAGGTCGATGTTCCGGGACTGCCACAGCGACTCCGCGGCGGCGACCGCGAGCTGTGTCTTGCCGGACAGTCTCAGCCAGTCCGGCTGAGCGGGCCCGTCCGGCGCCTTGGGGCCGCCGGGACGGCCGGAGACCAGCGCGACGGTCGCCCCCGGGACCAGTGTGGTGGCCAGAGCGGGCGCAGACTCCGGCCGGGCACTGAACTCGCTGGCCCGGGCCGGCACCGCACCGACCCGGACCGGCCAATGCACCTCGGTGCGCCGCGGATCCGCCAGCTCCGTGGCCGCACTGTCCGAGGTCATACCGGGCATCGCCTCTCACGCCGGGAGCGCGTTCGCAGGCGCTTCATTCCCGCACCGTATCTCCCTGGACACTGTCCACCAAGATCATGCGTACCAAGATCATGCGTACAAGGTCATGCGGCCAACATCATGCGCCGGGCGGCGGTTATGGCGAGCCGTCGCGAGAATGTTATGAGGACGCACGCTACGGTGGCAACGGGTCGTCAGAAAGAGGCCGAAGGTCCTGAATTGGGTACTGGAAGCCGTCAATTTGTGCCGTCCGCCGGCCGCTCGCCGTGATGGCCTTTTGCCGAAAGCGCTGCCGTCCGCTCCGGCCACTCCGGTATCCGGGCTAAATGCCTTATCGGTCATTCCAGACCAAAAGCGAAGCGGAATTTCGTTCCGTAACCGGGCTCCGGCGCGGGTTCTCCATCGGCGCTCCATCACCGGTACACCGCGGTTCCTCGTCCGCCCGCTATCAAGAGGGCATGGCCCGAGCGGGCCCGGTGACCGGAGGTGAAGCGATGGCGTGGTTGTTCATAGTCACGGCTGGCGTATTCGAGACCGGCTTCGCGGTGGCCCTCAAGATGAGCCATGGGATGAGCAGGCTATGGCCGACCGTCGGGTTCGCGCTCTGCGCCCTGGCCAGTTTTGCCTTGCTGACCGCCGCCCTGCGCAGGCTCGAGGTCGGGCCGGCCTACGCGCTCTGGACCGGCATCGGCGCCGCGGGCACGGCCATCGTGGGCATGGCGTTCCTCGGCGACGCCGTCTCCACGCTGAAGCTGGCCTCGATCGGGCTGATCCTCGCCGGAGTGATCGGGCTCAACCTCTCCGGGGTTACGCCGTGATGCGCCCCGCCGGATCCGGCGGCCCCCCTCGATCAGGCCGCTGATGACGAGCGTGATACCCAGCGAAGCAAGAAACCCGGCCCACGGCTTGCCCTCGAAGGCGGCGCCGCCGAGGCGTCCGACGAAAAACGAGTAGAGTGCCCAGAGGATGGCGGCCACTGCGGTCGCGACGACGAACCGCCGGCGTGAATAGCCGATCAGGCCGCAGCTCAGGGTGACGGCGGTCCGGCCCCCAGGGATGAAACGGCAGACGACGATGAGCTGCATCCCGAACCGGTCCAGCGACCGCTCCGCCCAGGCACGCTGCCGTACGCCCTTCCCGGTGGCAAAGAACCTGCGTTCCACGCGCGGCCCGAAGCGGTGGCCGAGGAAGTAGCTGAGATTGTCGCCGAGGAACGCGCCCACCGCCGCGCAGGCCACCAGCAGCCCGATACGGGGATCGGTGCTGCCCGCCGTCGCGACGCCGAGCGCGATGATGACCGTCTCGCTGGGCACCACGGGGAGGATCGCGTCCAGCGCCGGGAGGACGATCGCGACGGCGTACGATATCGCGGAGCCCGCGTGCAGGCTCGTCAGCGCGCTCACTCGCGCACCGGTTCGTTCGGCTGCTGTATCCGCAGCGGCCGGGTGCGATCGCGCCACCGGCTGGCCACCACGGCCGTGCCGATCACGACGACGATCACGGCCAGGCTGACCACAACCGGCAGGTGGACGAAGTCTGAGATCAGCATCTTGACGCCGATGAAGACGAGCAGCACGGCGAGTCCGTGCCGGAGGTAGCGGATCCGCTCGAGGGAACCGGCCAGCAGGAAGTAAAGCGAGCGCAGGCCGAGCACCGCGAAGGCGTTGGAGGTGAACACGACGAACACGTCCCGGGTCACGCCGAACACCGCCGGGATCGAGTCCAGCGCGAACACCACGTCGGTCACCTCGATGGCTACGAGCGCCACCAGCAGGGGCGTGACCATGATCTTTCCGCCGGAGCGGGTGAGGAACCGGTTGCCGTCGTAGTCATCGCTGACGGGGAGGAACCGGCGCATGCCTCCCGCGATCAGGTTGTCCTGCGGGGCGGCGGCATCGCCACCGCCGATCATGCGGACCCCGGCCAGCAGGACCAGCGCCCCGAAGACGTAGAAGATCCAGCTCAGGTGGGCGATGAGCGCACCGCCGGCGGCGATGAAACCGCCCCGGAGCACCAGCGCGCCGACCACCCCGAGGTAGAGCACCCGGCGCTGCAACTCGGCCGGGACCGCGAGCGAGGCGAATAGCATCACGAACACGAAGATGTTGTCGACGCTGAGCGCCTTCTCCAGCAGGTAGCTGGCGAAGTACTCACCGGCGGTGCCCTGGCCCCGCCACAGCCACAGGAACCCGCCGAAGGCGAGCCCGGCCGCGATCCAGAGGGCGGTCAGCATGGCCGCCGCCCGCAGCCCGTCCCGGCCCGGACGGCGGGTAACGATCAGATCCACCGCGATGAGCGCGGCGAAGATAGCGAACGTTACCGCCCAGGCCCAGGTCACCGGGACGCCGGGCGGTGTCCGGCGGCGCGCGGCCGCGGGCTGGCCGCCTCCGCGCAGCGCGGGCAGTACCGGGCCTCGGGTACGACGGTGAGCAACTCGTCCGGGATCGCCGCCCGGCACTGCTCGCAGCGGCCAAAGCCACCTGACGCCAGCCGGGCCAGGGCCTCCTCCACGTCGGCCAGTTTCCGGTGGGCCGCGACGGTCCGGCGGAGCAGTCGCTCCATCTCGCGCCGGCCCTCCGCAAGGTGACCGTCCGGCGCGGCGGCGGCGTGGTAGGCCAGCGAGAGCTCAGTGATCTCGTGCAGCCTGGCCTGCCAGCGGGCCTCGAGGAGCGCCCGCCAGTGCGGGGAACGTATGGCGGCGGCCGGTCCTGGCGCTACCGCCGCGGGGGTGCGGGATTCTTGCCGGGGCATTGTGCTCCCTGTGGGTCGCGCCGGCCGGTGGTTTCCCGGCCGGCTGGCGGGTGCCGGGGAACGGCACGGCGTGAGCGCAGCAGACGGATGCAAACGGCGGAGAGAACCACGCCGAACAAGATCCACGGCGTTACCGTGATCAGGTCAATACCGGTCATCCGAGCCGCCCTCGCTGCCTGCGTGCTGTCCTGTTCAGTGCACCCCGTGCCGGTGACCGGCCAGTGGAGTTGACATGGTGGCGGTGTGGAGACGCAGGACCGGGCGGCGCGGCCACGGTGATTTACTGGCCGGCCAGGGCCGTGCCGGAGACTATGGAGACCCGGGCAGGCCATGGCGAGGGCAGGTGACGCACGGTGGCGACGGTGCTGGTCGTCGAGGATGAGCGCAAGCTGCGGGACTTCGTCCGCTCCTACCTCGAGCGGGCCGGATTCACCGTGCTCTCGACCGGTTCGGGGGCCGAGGCGATCATCATGGCCGCGGAGGCCATGCCGGACCTGGTCGTCCTCGATCTCGGGCTGCCGGATGTGCCTGGTGAGACGGTGGCCCGTGAGCTCCGGGCGGCGGCGGCCGTACCGATCTTGATGCTGACGGCCAGGAGCGCGGAGGAAGACCGTATCCGCGGGCTGGAACTGGGCGCCGATGACTACGTGACCAAGCCGTTCAGCCCGCGGGAACTGGTCCTGCGGGTCCAGGCGATCCTGCGGCGCGGCGGACCGGCCCCCGCCCACGGGGTGACCAGTTACGGGCAGGGTGCGCTGGTGATCGACGAGCCGCAGCGCCTGGCCATGGTCCGTGGCGAGGCCGTCAGCCTCACGCCGACCGAATGGGGTGTCCTGGTGGCGCTGGCTACCGTCCCGGGCCGGGTCTACTCGCGGTTCGAGCTGATCAACCGGGTGCGGGGGTATGAGTTCGAGGGGTACGAGCGCACCGTCGACTCTCATGTGAAGAACCTGCGCCGCAAGATCGAGAGCGATCCCGGTCAGCCCCAGATTGTGCAGACCGTCCTCGGCGGCGGTTACCGGCTGGGCCTGGCCCGCGATGGCTGACGGCGCCCGGCCGCCCGGGGCATCGGACCCGGCGGAGCCGCCGGGCGGACCGGCCCCCGCGAGCCGCGGCGACACGCTCGGCCTGCGGCTCGCCCTGGCGTTCCTGCTGGTCGCGCTGACCGCGGTCGCGCTGCTCGCCGGACTGACCGCAGCGTTTAGCGCCGCGGACGTATCGGACCTGGCGAACCGGCAGCGTGCCGAGCTGGCGGGCGCGGTCGCGGTGGCGGCCGGGGTGGCCTGGAACCAGAGCGGCAGCTGGGCTTCCGCCGATCTTTCCCCGGTGCTGGACCTGGCCGCGCGCACCGGTGCGGCTGTTCAGATACGCGACCAGACCGGGCGTACGGTCGTGTCCTCAGCTGGCTTCGGTGCGGCCGCTGGCCCGGAGTCGAGTGCGCCCATCGTGGACCGGGGCCGGCGGATCGGCGTGGCGGTGCTCCGGTCCACCGGCTCCGGCCTGGGCGCCGCCGATCGGGTCCTGGAGACGGCCCTGCTCCGGGCTATCGCCGGCGCGGCCGGGCTCGCGGCCCTGCTGGCGTTGCTGACCGGGCTGGCCGTGGCCCGGCGGATCACCCGCCCGGTTACCCAGCTCATCGCGGTGACGCGGGCGATGGCGAGCGGTGATCGCACCGTCCGCGCGGGTGAGATCCGGGCCCCCGGTGAGCTGCGCGAGCTGGCGACGGCCTTCGACCAGATGGCCAGCACGATGGACCGGCAGGAGCAGCTGCGCCGGGACCTGGTCGCGGACGTCGCGCACGAGCTGCGCACACCGATCGCGGTGCTGCAGGCCGGGCATGAGGCACTCCTGGACGGGGTGGCCGAACCGACGCCCGACGAGCTGGCCTCGCTGCGCGATGAGGTGCTGCGCCTGGCCCGCATGGTCGCCGACCTACAGACCCTGGCCGCGGCGGACGCCGCCGCCCTGCACCTGGCCGTGCGGCGCAGTGATCTGGCCGGCCTGGCCGCCAGCGCTGCCGACAGCCTGGCCCGGCGCTTCGAGGCCGCCGGCATCACCCTGACGCGGCGGCTGTCCGCGGCGCCCGTGCTCGCTGATCCGCACTGGCTGCATCAGGTGATCACCAACCTGCTCACCAATGCGCTGAAGTTCACCCCGTCCGGCGGTCGCGTCACCATCGTCACCCGGCAGGCCGGTCCGGACGCGGTTCTTCAGGTCATCGACACCGGTACGGGCATCCCCGCCGAGGACCTGCCGCACATCTTCGACCGGTTCTGGCGTGGCCGGCAGGTGGCCCAGATTTCCGGCAGCGGCATCGGCCTGGCGATCGCGGCCGAGCTGACGCAGGCGCATGGCGGCCGGCTGACGGCCAGCAGCGAGCCCGGGCAGGGCACGCGGCTGACGCTCACACTGCCCGGTGCGGCTCCCGCCTGACGGTATAGCTTGATCCGGACAGCTTGATCCGGACAGCTTGATCCGGAGGCCGGCTGGTCTTAACCGGGCCACCGGGCCTGGAAGGAATGCCGGTAAGCCTGCGGGCTGGTCCGCAGCACGCGCCCGAAATGCTTGCGCAGATTACCGGCCGTGCAGAAGCCGGTCTGGCGCGCGATGACCTCCACGGGCAGATCGCTGGTCTCCAGGAGCCGCTGGGCGAAGCGGACTCGTTCCCGGACGATCCACTGATAGGGGGTCGCGCCGGTGCTGGCCAGGAACCGGCGGGCGAACGTGCGCGGGCTCATCGCCGCGCGATCGGCGAGATCCCGGACCGTCATCGTCTCGTCCAGGTGCGCCTGCAGCCACGCTACGGTGCCGGCGAACAGGCTGGCGTCGTCCAGTGCGGGCATCGGCGTCTCGATGAACTGTGCCTGGCCTCCCTCGCGGTGCAGCGGCACCACCAGGTCACGGGCGAGCCGGCTGGCGATCTCGGTGCCATAGTCGCGCTGCACCACGTGCAGGCACAGGTCAAGGCTCGCGGCACTGCCGGCCGAGGTGAGAAGGTCTCCCTCGTCGACGTACAGCACCCCGGGGTCGACCGACACGCGGGGATAGCGGCGGGCCAGATCGGCGCATTCTGACCAGTGCGTGGTGGCGGGATGGCCGTCAAGGATGCCCGCGGCCGCCAGGATGAACGCCCCGGTGCACAGCGAGAGGAGGCGGCATCCCCGCCGCCGCGCCGCGCGCAGCGCCGCCAGGACCTCGGCCGGTACCCGGTCAGGCTGCGCGGTCGGCGCCACGATCACGGTGTCCGCGGACTTTAGCGCCTCCAGGCCGTGCGGGACCTCCATCCGGAAGCCGGCGTCCAGGGTCACCGAGGGCGTGAGCGCGCAGACGGACAGGCGGTACCACGGCACCCCGAAGTCCGCGGCGTAGCTGCCGCCGAAGATGTCGCAGACGACGCCGATCTCGAACGGGGAGACGCCGTCGTAGACCACTAGCGCGACCGTATGCGGCCGCGGTGCCGGGGTGACCGGCACCGGCGGCACGGAGGCGGCCGGAGGGCGGCGGGAAACTTTGGCAGCTTTGTCGCGCACTATGTCAATAGTGCCACTTTCCCTCGTGCTGAGGTCAGTCGCACGATGGAAGCGTGCCAGGAATTGATCGTGCGCTCCGTCCTCATCGCCGCTCCCCCGGCCGGGGCCGTGCGCCGTCCGGCTACGGCCGGCGGCCCGTCCTGGTACTGCGTGACCCCGGCGGCGCGGGAGCCCTCGTGGCGCGCCCGCGCCGGCTCCCGGATCGGCTGCTGATGCGTATGCTCGGCTCGTCGCTTGATCGTGAGCTGGCGGCCGGCCGCCCGCCCGAATCGGGCCGGCTGCTAGCCGCTCGCGCCGAGGAGCTCGTTTCACTCCGGAAGCGTCAGGCGCTGGCCCGGAATTGGGAGCGCCTGCTGGAAACGGCCGGCCGTCCATCCGGGCCCGGCTCGGCCCGGATGCTGCTGCGCCGCGACCAGATTGCCGCCGCCGAGCCCGAGGTGCACGAGATGCTGACCCGGCTGATCGCCCCGCTTCCGGTAGCGGCGCAGGGCGTCGCCGCCGTCAGCGTGCTCCTGACGGATGCCGCCGGACCGCTCTATAACCGGCGTAACCCCGCGGCGCTCGTCACCCTGCTGCGCACGGCGACGATACAGCTTGATCCGCTGGCGCCGCTTCTCGATCCGGCCGGGGCCTGACGTCAGCTGGGCAGGCGCTCGAAGACGTAAAGGTGATTCAGGCCCAGCTGAAACCGGCGGTGTGTGCGCCGCCGCCACAACGGGGCGGTGAAGATGTCGTCCAGGTCGCCCGGCTGGAACCCGTGATGCTGGTGTGCCTCGATCCCGGCGATCAGGCGCAGGCGCATGAGGACGTGCAGCAGCACGTCGACCGTCGGTGACGGGACCGTGATGACCAGGACGCCGTTCGGGACCATGAGCTGGGCTAGCACCTTGGCCCAGGTCTCCAGATCGGACTCGGGTACGTGCTCCACGACCGCCAGCGCGGTGGCCGCGTCGAAGGTTCCTTCCGGCAGCGCCGGCAGGTCGACGGGGAAGAACCCCTTGACCAGCGTCACTCCGGAGAGTGCGGGGGCTTCGATCAGCTCCGGATCGATGCCGACCCCAGTCGCGCCGCTGAGGCGGAACATGGTCCCGTCGTGCGTTCCGATGTCCAGGAGCCGCGGGGTCCGCGGTAGCTCTCCCAGTGCCATCCGGACACGCCACCGCTGTAGCAGCTGGTCCAGCCAGGTGGTCTCAGACGCAGGCGTGGGCGATCCGTCGCGATAAGTCACTGGCGACGCACGCAGAGTTCATGGCAGGCCTTCCCGAACCTCTGTATCCCGGATTGCTTGTCAACTGGGCTGCCAGCGTGGTCTCGTTCTGGGCGGTCCCGTCCCGGCCATGCTGACGATTCGGTCCAGGGGTCCGCTGGAAGACCTCTGAACAGCAAAGCCGCAAAGTATCACAGGGCTTCCCCGGACCAAAATAGCGCGGCCCTGTTGTGTCCGCCTGCCCGGATTGTAGTGCGGTTCGGCTGCTCGGGGGTTAGAGTATCTTACTTAAGTTACCAACTATTAATGAGCGTGGAGTCGTAACTTACGGGAGCGTGACGAGATGACGGAAAGGTTGCTGACGCGGCGCGAGCGCTATCGCCAGGAGACGCTCGCGGAGATCAAGCAGCTGGCCATGCAGCAGATCGCCGAGGGGGGAACCGGGGCACTCTCGCTCAACGCCATCGCGAAGGCCATGGGCATGTCCGGCGCCGCCCTGTACCGCTACTTCGCCAGCCGGGATGACCTGCTGGCCGAGCTCATCGTCGACGCCTACCACGGCCTGGCCGACGTCCTTCAGGCCGCCGCGGTCCGGGGGGCGTCGCCGGTGGCCCGGTTCCGGGCCACCGCGGGCGCGTACCGGACGTGGGCACTGGCCGAGCCGCACCGTTACCGGCTGGTTTTCGCTAACCTCGCCGGCTCTGGCCAGCTGGAGCCCGACCGGGTCATCCCGGCGGCCCAGCGGAGCATGGACGTCTTCCTCAGCGTGCTCAGCGAGGTGCGCGGTTCGCCGTCCGGGCCCTCGGTCTCCTCCGGGCCTCCGGTTCCGGCCGGGGGCTCGGTTCCGGCCAGCCTGCGCACGCAATTGGAGGCCTGGCACGCCCGTTCGGGCGCGTCCGCACTGCCGCCGGCCACCCTGCTGCGCGCGCTGCTGGCGTGGACCCGCCTGCACGGCGTGCTCAGCCTCGAGCTTGACGGCCACCTCACCGCCACCGGGGTCGATCCGGCCCTGCTCTACCAGGCGGAGGTGGACATCCTCGCTGGTGAGCAGGAGCCGGTAAGCCGAGGGCCTGCTGACCAGGGCCTGCTGACCAGGGCCTGCTGACCAGGGCCAGGTGACCAGAAACCATCCAGTGGTCAGATAAAGTCTAATTTTGCCCGATTGGATCGATGCATGTGCGCTGCAGCGCGATCGGCGCGGCTCCGGGGAATGTCGGGTCAGTCCGCTCCGGGAGCCGGGCGGAAAGCGACACAATCTATCTCCACCGCCGCGCCGAGGGCCAGGCCATTGCAGCCCACGGTGATCCGGGCCGGCGGATCGGTGCCGAACACGCCGACGTAGGCGTCGTTCATCTCCCCGAACGTGGCCATGTCGGCCAGATACACGTTCACCTTGGCCACGTCGGGCAGACCGCATCCGCACGCGCCCAGGACGGTTTCGATGTTGCGGAGAGCCTGCACGGTCTGGGCGGCAACTCCGCCGGGCACGAGTTCAAGGGCACCCTCGCGGGCTCCCAGCATCCCGGAAACGAAGACCTGATCGCCCGCGATGGTGGCGTGACAGAAGGCCGGCAGCCGTTCCACGCCCGGCACGTTGATCTTACGGATCCCTGGCATACGGCCTTCCTCGTCAGCGGTGACCGGGCGATATCGTCTCAGCCCTGGTTTACACCCGCGGGCTGGAAGGTGGCCGCAAAGGCCTGGAAGTAGTGGTAGTCGGCGCTCCACTCGGTTTCGGGCACCGACCAGTACAGGGCGTACGCGTGATCGGCGTTGGCCAGGATGTTCCGGTTCAGGATGTGCACCTCGATCCCGCTCCGGTTGTAGGTGAACTCCCAGTCCGCGGCCTGCTCCGCCTGCGCGTAATGCACGGCCTGCAGGCGGATGAGGTGGTAGCCCGGGTAGCTGTTCTGCCGGGCTCGCGGCCTGCTGCTGCCAGTCGGCCAGCGCGTTCGGCTGGGGCTGGTTGGACTGGTCGATGAGCAGGAAGATTCCGCTGTTGGCCGGGTCCCGGATATAGACGTAGTGCCCGTCGTGGGAAATCTGCCAGCCCGTCGGCACGCCGATGGAGAAGCCGGTTGAGTTCGTGAACCGCTGGTAACCGGCCGGCAAGGCGCTCGTGCCACCGGGGGCCGTGGCCGGGCTGGACGAGGCCGGGCTCGCCGTGGCCCGGCTGGACGGGGAGGCCGGGGACGATGCGGGTACGGACCGGGTAGCGGAGGTCCGTGGCGTGGAGGTGGCGGCGTGCGCCGAGGGGTGCTGCGCCGAGCCCGAGGCGGCGAGGACGACGGCCACCACAGCGCCCGCGACGACCGCGACCGTGGCTGCAGCCGCGGCGGCCAGGATGGCCACGCGCCGGCGGTGCGCGCGCGGCCCGGCTTCCTCCGCTGGCCGGGCGCTGCCGGGCCGGTCGCTGTCCGGCGGAGGACTCCCGGAGGGGAGGTCTCCCGGAGCCGGCGGACCCGAGTCCTCCGGCACCGATGTGGCCACGGCCGGAACCGGCCCGGTTGGGTCATTAGCGGCCGCGGACGGTACCGGGCCCGTTGGCTCCCCCGTCCCGGCCGGTGATACAGGAGCGGTACCCGGCTCGGCCCCGGCGGGTACTCCGGGTGCGGCAGCTGACTCGGCCCCGGCGGGTGGCCCGGATGCGGCACGGGGCTCGGCCCCGGCGGGTGACTCCGGCTCTGCGGCTGGGCCAGCGAGGGGGAGCTCAGCGGGTGGCAGCCCGGTGAGGGGGGCCGCGACGGGGGGCGCGGGCTCCGCCGGCCGCTCGCTCTCCGCCGGCCGCTCCTGCCCAGCAGGGGGCGCCTCCCCATCGCTGACGCGACGGAGCATCTCCTCTACCGTGTCAGCGCCCAGGCGCTCAGCGGGCTCTTTACGGAGCAGGCCGCTGATGACCGGCCACAACGGGCCGGCGTGGCCGGGCGGGTCGGGCTCGTCGGTCACGACCGCGGTCAGGCTGGCCAGGGCTCCGTCCCGCTCGAACGGCGGCCGGCCCTCCACCGCGGCGTACAGGCACGCCCCGAGGGCCCACATGTCGCCTGCGGCGGTGGCGCCCTCCCCCCGGGCCCGTTCCGGGGAAATGTACGACGGCGAGCCGACCAGGACACCCGAACTGGTCAGGGCGGGGCTGTCGGCTGCCCTCGCGATGCCGAAGTCGGTGAGCACCACCCGGCCCTCGGGGGCGAGCAGCACATTGGCCGGCTTAACGTCCCGGTGCAGGACACCGGCGCGGTGCGCCGCCCGGAGCGCGGCCAGGACCCCGAGACCCACGTGAGCGGCCCTGGCTGGCGGCAGCGGCCCGTCCGCCACGATCACGTCGCGCAGCGAGCGGTGTGGGACAAGTTCCATCACGAGCCACGGCCGGCCGTCTTCCTCGATGATGTCGTAGATGACGACCACGTTGGGATGGCTGAGCCGCGCGGCCATCTGGGCTTCCCGCAACGCGCGACGGCGCGCGATATCCCGTTCTTCCGTGTCCAGGTGCGGCGGCCAGACGATCTCCTTAACCGCGACATCCCGGCCCAGCAACTGGTCGCGAGCCCGCCAGACGACGCCCATCCCGCCCCGGCCGATGATGGTATGAAGCTGGTAACGCCCGGCAAGCAGGCGTTCTGGCTCGGCGGAACCCATATCAGCGCGATTACCCTTCCCGGATCCCTACACGCGGCGCCAGCGCGCCTCGCAGCACGAGTAGGCGCCGAACATGATGAGGCCAATGGCCACCGCCAGCAGCAGCCACGGGCCGAGCGGGGTCAGCGTGAGGGCGCGCAGCGCGGAGTCCACTCCCTTGGCCTGCTGTGGCTGGGCCCGGAGCGCGGCGATGACCAGGAACACCCCGGCCGTGGCGAACACCGCGCCGCGGGCGATGCCGCCGACCCGGCCGAGCCACGTGACGACCTGCCGTGTCCGCGGCCGCATCTGGCCCGTGTTCAGCTTCTTGAGGAAGTGCTTCTGCCAGGCCGAGTAGGCCATGTAGAGGCCGGCGCCGGCGAGGATCAGCCCGGCGATGACCACGGCCACCCGCCCGCCGGGATGGCTCATCACGCTCGCGGTCAGGTCCACGGACTGCTGATCGCTGGACTGGGGTCCGCCGACGCCGAGGGCGTACTTCAGCACACCGTAGGCGATGGCGCCGTAGATGACGGCGCGGCCCAGTGCCGCCAGTCGCGTGCTGGCCTTGCGCCCATCCTGGCCGGGGGAACCGTAGACGGCCTCGGCCAGCCGCCACAGCGTCATCCCGGCGAATCCGATGACCAGCAGCCACAGCGCGATCTCGCCGAATGCGTTGCGGCCGAGGAGGTGCAGCGCTCCCGTCTGGTCGGCCTGGTGGCTCGAATGGCCGAACGCTATCTGGATCGCGATCCAGCCAATGATGATGTACATCACGCCGCGGGCGGCCAGGCCGGCCCGGCCCAGGAACTTCATCGCCGGGCTGTTCGCTGCGCGACGGCCCGTCAATCGCGCGTTGCGGCCCGTGTTCCTGGCGTTGCGCCCTTTCCGGCCTGTTGCCGAGGTGACCACTGTGTACCTCCCTTAGACATCGCCGGGGATGCCCGGAATGGCGCAAAGCAAACAAATCTCATCACAGCGGCGGGCAATCGGTGCCCGGTACGGCCCCGTCATGCGGCCAGGATCGGCCGGCCTGGAACGATGGGGACCATGAATTCGCCGGAATTGATGCGCTCAGCCGAGGCCAGGGGAGTGGCGATGTCCTACCACGCGACGCCGGACCGCGAGGTTACGGTGTCGGCCGAGACGATCGAGGCGATTCTGGCCGCGCTCGGCGATCCCCCGGCGGTGCCGCCGCCGGCGGCCGGCGCGGATCTGGCCGCCCTGGCCGCGCCGGTCCCGGGCGGCCGGTCCTGGGGCCTGACCGTTCAGCTGTACGCGGTCCGGTCCCGATCGTCCTGGGGGCATGGCGACTTCCGCGACCTGGCCGACCTGGCGTCCTGGAGCGCACGTGCGCTGGGTGCCGGGTTTGTGCTGATCAACCCGCTGCACGCGGCGGAGCCGGTGCCCCCGGTGAGCACATCCCCCTATCTGCCGATGAGCAGGCGGTTCATCAGCCCGCTGTATCTGAGGATCGAGGACATCCCGGAGTACGCCGCCCTCGACGACCGTGAGCGCGGTCATATCGCGGCGCTGGCCAAGCCGCTGAAGGCGGCCACCGAAGCCGGATCCCTGCTGGACCGGGACGCGGTCTGGGCCGCGAAGCGAGCCGCGCTGAAGATCCTGCACCAGGTGCCGCTGAGCCCGCAGCGCGCCGCCGAGTACGACGCCTACCGTGAACGTGAGGGCCAGGCACTGACGGACTGGGCCACGTGGTGCGTGCTGGCCGAGGTCCATGGCCCGGACTGGCGGGCGTGGCCGTCATCGCTGGCCCGGCCCGGTGCCGAGGCGGTGGCCATGGAACGCACCCGGCTCCTGCGGGAGGCTGATTTCCATGCCTGGCTGCAGTGGCTCGCCGACGGTCAGCTGGCCACCGCGCAGGACGCGGCGCGGGCCGCGGGCATGGACATCGGGATCATCCAGGACCTGGCGGTGGGCGCGCATCCCGGCGGTGCGGACGCGTGGTCTGACCAGGATGTGTTCGTCCCGGGAGTGACCTTGGGCGCGCCGCCTGACGAGTTCAACCAGCGCGGTCAGGACTGGGGGTCGCAGCCGTGGCATCCCGAGCGGATGGCCGAGCAGGGTTACCGGCCCCTGGCCGACCTGATCGCGGCGGCGGTGCGGCACGCCGGGGCGCTCCGGATCGATCATGTGATGGGCCTGTTCCGGCTGTGGTGGGTCCCCCCAGGTAAGCCCCCGGATCAGGGCACCTACGTCCGCTACGACCAGGTGGCCACCGTGGGCGTCCTCGCGCGGGCCGCGATCGAGGCGGGTGTGCTGGCGATCGGGGAGGACCTGGGCACGATCGACCCGTGGATCCGTGAGTACCTGGCCGGCCACGGCGTGCTCGGCACGTCCATGCTCTGGTTCGAGCGCCGCGGCGACGGCAGCCCGCTGCCGCCGGGGGAATGGCGGCGCAGCAGCCTGGCGACCGTCGGCACCCACGACATGCCGCCGGCCGCCGCGTTCCTCACCGGCGAGCACGTCGGCCTCCGGGCCGGCCTGGGGGTGCTGACCCGTTCCGTGGCCGAGGAGCAGGCCGACGCGGACTCGACCCGATCGGCGTGGCGGGCGGCGCTGACCGAGGAGGGCCTGCTCCCGCCGGGCGGAGATCCCTCCCTCACCGATCAGGTGGCCGCCCTGTACGCCTATCTGGCCCGGACGCCGGCCCTCCTGATCGGGGTATCGCTTCCCGATGCGGTGGGCCAGCGGCAACCGCAGAACGTGCCCGGGACGACGGACGAGCACCCGAACTGGCGGATCCCGCTGGCGGACGCTGAGGGTAAGCCCGTGTTTCTCGAGGATCTCGGCACCCATCCGGGTCTCCGGGCCATCGCGGAGGCGGTCGGCGGGCGGCCAGGTAACGCCGGAAACGGCGGTTAGCTGGCCGTATCCGGTCAGGTCCCGGGCGTCCAGAGCGGGTTCCGGCCGGATGCGGCGAGCACACGGTCCAGGGCCGAGGCCGGCCCGGCCAGCGGAACCGGTGCGGCGAACCCGCCGTACTGGCGGAACATCCCGGCGCTGGCGTCCACCGCCGCCGCCGTGGCGGTGACGACGGCGTCCGTACCCGAGTACTGCTGGCCGCTGGCCCGGGCGATGTCCCAGCCGTGCAGGACCATTTCGGCGAGCAGCAGGGCCGCGATGTCCGCGGCGGGCGTGGGGGACCCCATGACATTCAGGTCACGGGCCCAGGCCGCCGGATCCGACCAGGCCGCGACGGCCTTGTCGATCTGGGCCGCGTACGTGGCCGCGAAGCCGGGCTCGGCCGCGAAATCCCGGTTCATCAGGTCGTCCGGGAGCGGCTCGTCCCGCGCGCGGCGTTCCGCCGAAAACGCCGTCCAGAGAATCGTGTGGTTCAGCAGGGCGTGCACGTCCCAGTCCGCGCACGGTGTGGGCGCGGTGAACTGGTCCGCTCGCACGCCGCCGACCACCCGGGCGGCTTCTGCGGCGGCGGCCGCCATCTCTTCATGCCGGGTCACTGGTTCCTCCTCTCGGCTGCCAGGCCCTTTCGCCTGGCACCCAGCCGAAGCTACGACGGCCGCAGCGGCCCGTCTTGAAGAAATGCGACGCTTATCCTGGTGGGATGGCAGGTGGCGTGGCCGGCCCGGCGAAGGAGACGGCGGATAGCGCGCTGGGCCGCGGCGTCCTGCACCAGAAGGTGGCGGCTACCCGCTTCACCCTCACCCGCCATGAGCCGTCGGCCGCGATGGCGCCGTTCGTCGACTTTTACTGGATTCTCCGCTGGGACCTGCGGGGCAGGCCACCGCACGAGCAGACGATCCTGCCGCATCCGAACGTCAACCTGGCCTTTGAGCAGGCGGGTGCGGCCATCTATGGGGTGGACCGCAAGCTTTTCGTCCGCCGGATCGAGGGCCAGGGCACCGCGCTCGGCGTGCGGTTCAGGGCGGGCGGCTTCCGCCCGTTCTGGGACGGTCCGGTGAGCAGCCTCAATGACCGGACCGTACCCGCCGTGCGGCTGTTCGGGCCGGCCGCCGAAGGGGCACGGCAGGCCATTATGGGGGCCCCGGACGACGTCACAATGGTGGCGCACGCGGAGAAACTGCTCGGCTCGGCCCGCCCCGCCCATGATCCGGTGGCCGAGCAGGTGGCCACCATGGTGGCCCGGATCACCGCCGATACCTCGCTGTGCCGGGTAGGTGACCTGGCGGCAGCCCTGGGCCTGCCGGTGCGGCGGCTGCAGCGGCTCTTCACCGACTACGTCGGCGTCAGCCCCAAGTGGGTCATGCGCCGGGCCCGGCTGCAGGAGGCGGCGGTCCGGGCCGAGCGCGGCGGTCAGGTCGACTGGGCTTCGTTGGCTGCTGACCTGGGCTACGCAGACCAGGCGCATCTCACCCGCGACTTCACCGCGACGATCGGTGTTCCGCCCGCCCGTTATGTCACGCATCCCGCAACAACACCTCAAATCCCCGGGGCGAAGCCATAGCATGAGCGCGGCCACGGCGGGCATCGCCGGATCTCCGGGCAGGAAGGGCGGACGGCCGTGACCGATGCGGACCGCGGCGAAGCCGGCCAGCGGTACCGCCAGATGGTCGAAAACCTCCGCCGGCGGCATCCCGACTGGATGATCATGTATGGCGGGTACAGCCAGATGTTCTGGGCCTTCCCCCTGTTCACGTCGCGTCCCGGGCACTTCGTCGGGGCCGCGGACCCGGCGGAGCTGGATCGCCTGATGCAGGCGGCCGAGGCGGGCCTCGGCCTAACCTGAGCGGCGCCCCCTGACGGCGCCGCCTGAGTGGGCCGCGCCGCCGTTAGGGAATGCCGGAGATCCGGTCCCCGATGCGGGCCAGCGGGGATGTCCGGGCCGAGCCGCCTCCCTCGGCGTGGTCGGCCGCCCGGTACAGCGCGTAGAGGCTATGGACACCGGCCCAGCGCAGCGGTTCCGGTTCCCAGCGATGGGCGCGGTGGCCCACCCAGGGCAGTGCGGTCCGCTCGGTACTGCGCCCCGTGACCAGGTCGGCGAGTGTGTGCCCGGCCAGGTTGGCGGCGGCGACCCCGTGGCCGGTATATCCTCCAGCCCAGCCCAGCCCGGACGCCGGATCGGCGGTGACCGTGGCGCACCAGTCGCGGGGCACGCCCAGGACTCCGCACCAGGCGTGATCAATCCTGGACCGTGCGGCCGCCGGGAACAGCGCCCGCAGGACATGCCCCAGGGTCTCGATGGCCGCGGGCTGGGTCGCGCCGCGGTGGTCGACGCCGGAACCGAACCGGTAGGGAACGCCGCGCCCGCCGATCGCGATCCGGCCGTCGGCGGTCCGCTGGGCGTACATGTACACGTGCGCGCTGTCCCCGATGGTCTCCCGTCCGGTCCAGCCGATCTCCCGCCAGGCGTCGTCATCCAGCGGCTCGGTCACGATCATCGAGCTGTTCATCGGCAGCAGGGTGCGGCGCTGGCCCGGCAGGCGGGCGGTGAAGCCCTCCGTAGCGCGCAGCACGAACCGCGCCGTGACATCACCGAATACCGTGCACGCCCGGGGCATGGCGGCGCGTGCGCCGTCCGTCCCCCGCGCGGCCGGCCGCGGGACGATCCTGGTCACCGGGGTCGCTTCGTAGATGTCGACGCCGGCCTGCTCGACCGCACGCGCGAGGCCCGTAACGAGCTTGGCCGGCTGGATGCGCGCACAGTGCGGAGAGTAGAGAGCGCCGAGCCCTCCGGTGATGCGGACGCGTCCGGCCAGCTCGTCCGCCCCGAGGTAGCGGACGTCTTCCTCGCCCAGCCCCCACTCCCGGTCGGCGCCCAGCTCCGCGCGCAGGCGCTCCTGCTGAGCGAGCGTGGTCGCCACGGCCAGCTCGCCGCCCTTGACCAGATCGGCGTCGATGCCCTCCGCCTCGCAGACCCGTGCGACCTCGTCGACCGTCGCCCGGAGCTGGCGCTGCAGGTCGAGCACGGCGCTCCGGCCGCCCGGTCCCCGCGCGTAACGCTCCCGCGAGCCAGGCAGCGCGCTCGTCAGCCAGCCGCCGTTACGGCCGGACGCGCCGAATCCGGCGAAGGCGGCTTCCAGGACGACGATCCGCAGGGACGGCTCTGCCTGCTTCAGGTAATAGGCGGTCCACAGCCCGGTGTACCCGGCACCGACGATGCACACGTCGGCGGTGACCGGACCGGGCAGGGACGGCCGCCGTGGCGGGAAGCCGCCCCGGGCACGCCACCAGTAGGAAACCCCGCCGTTGTGTTCCGCGGTCAGGAACTTCGCGTCACCGTTACCCACGTCCATGGCCAGTACAACTTAGCCCAGCCCCGGCTCGTTAGCCCAGGCCCAGCTCTGACTGCACCGAGGACGGCAGGCTGGACTGCACCGAGGACGGGAGCCGGGACAGCACCGACGGCGGCAGCTTGGCGAGTACCGAGGATGGGAGCTGGGACAGCACCGACGGCGGGAGCGTGGCCAGGACCGAGGGCGGCAGCTTGGGCCAGGACCGACGGCGGGAGCGAGGACGGAGGGGGCGGGTGGCCAGCACGGAGGGCGGCAGCTTCGCCAGGACCGACGGGGGCAGGGTGGCCAGCACCGGAGCAGGCAGCCCGGCCAGGACCGAAGGCGGGAGCTTGGCCAGCACCGATGCGGGCAGGGTCGCCAGCACCGATGGGGGCAGTTCGGACAGGACCGGCACGCTCAGGTGGCCGAGCACCGCGACCGGCACCCGGGCGAGTGCGGTCACCGGCAGGCTGGACACCAGGCCGGGCGCGGGCAATTGCGGCAAGCCCAGCAGGATCGCGCAATAGTCCGGCACACCTGCCGCCCCTCCGGCGACCGCCGTGAGGGGCGTGAACGCCGGGCTGGTCAGGACCCCGGCCACGGCGGGACTGGCCAGAGCCTGCTCCAGGCGGGTGACGCTGAGGGATGATCCGGCCGTGCCGCTGTTCGGCGCCGCGATCTGCCTGGCCGCCTCCGTGCACAGCGCGGTCAGCTGGGTGGTCAGGCGTGCTCGTCCCCTCGTTGCGCGGCAGCCACGGCCGCGGCGAGATCAGGTTTGCGGCCTGGCTCCGCGCCATGAGCGGGCCCGGCCGCGCTCTCCGGCCATATGGCCGGCCCGGAACGATCCGGCGCGGGCGCATCAGCGCCGCCCGCCCGTTCCGTGCCGGGCAGCGTTATATCTGCCGGGCGGTCCATTCGGTTAAGGATGGAGTATGAGCGGCCGCTCGTGCGCAGACTAACGCTGATTCGCCGCAAATGGCCGTCCGGTCCGGGCGGCCCGTCCGGGCGCCCAGTCCGGGCGGCCCAGTCCGGGCGGCCCAGTCCGGGCGGCGCTGACGAGCCGGGCATAACGGGAAGGATGTGATTCCGGGGTAACTTCGGGGCCTTTAGCTGGTCCGGCTAAGCCAGCCGACTACGGAGTTAGTAGCGTCGATGTATGCGACTTGGGGTGCTCGATGTGGGTTCCAATACCGTTCACCTGCTTGTCGTGGATGCTTACCCGGGCGCGCGCCCCCTCCCGGCGTTCTCGCATAAGGCCGACCTTCACCTCGCCGACCATCTGGAAGACGGCGGCCGGCTCTCCGCGAAGGCCGAGGATCTGCTGGGTGCGTTCGTGGCCGAGGCCATCCGGATCGCAGAGGACAAGGGCGTCGAGGACTTCATCGGATTCGCCACGTCCGCGGTGCGGGACGCCGTCAACGGGGACGCCGTGCTCACCCGGATCACGAAGCAGACGGGCGTCCGGATCACGGTGCTGGCGGGGGAGGAGGAGGCGCGCCTGACGTTTCTGGCCGCGCGCCGCTGGTTCGGCTGGTCGTCGGGACGGCTCCTGCTCCTGGATATCGGCGGCGGATCCCTGGAGATCGCGTCCGGTGTGGACGAGGATCCGGATGTCGCGGTCTCCCTGCCGCTCGGCGCGGGCCGGCTGACCCGGGACTGGCTCCGGGCGGACCCGCCGACCGTCGCGCAGACGCGGGACCTCCGTAAGCACGTGCGCACCGAGATAGCCAGGACCATCGGCGGCGTCATGCGCTATGGCCGGCCGGATCGTGCGGTCGCCACCTCGAAGACGTTCCGGCAGCTGGCCAGGATCGCAGGCGCAGCGCCGTCCAGCGAGGGGTTTTACGCCCGGCGCGTGCTGCGCAGTGCGGACGCGGCCACGTGGGCGGCCCGGCTCCCCACGATGACACTGGCGGAACGGGTCAGGCTGCAGGGTGTATCGGCGAACCGGGCCCCGCAGCTGTCCGCGGGAGCCATCCTGGCCGACGCCGCGATGGACCTGTTCGGCGTTCCCGAACTGGTGATCTGCCCGTGGGCACTGCGGGAAGGCGTGATTCTCCGCCGTCTCGACACGCTCGCGTAACGGGCCAGCGGTGAATGGCCGGGTACCCGGGTAACGGGCCGGGCGCCGGCAGAAGGCCGGTCACATGACAAAACCGGGTCACACGGACAGGGTTCTGGCCGGAATTCCGGCCAGAACCCTGCCGGGCGTTATGCCTAGTGCTGCCGCTGCTCCCGGACGATGCGAACGCCTTCCGCTACCTCGTCCGAGTCGATGCTGCCGGTGAGGCTGCCGTCGGCCTGGGAGCCGGTCCCCGGCCGCCGGTTCCCCGTGAGGTCGTCCGGAGCCCGCCGGCGCCCGGCCGCCCCCTGGACCTCGGGACCCGGGCCAGCCGCGCGGGACGGGTCCGGTGCCCTCTCGCCGGCGGCCGCGCCCGGGCCACCCGGCGCATTTGCTCCCGGTGCAGGCGGCCTGGCCCCGCGCGGGGCGACGTGTGCGCCGCCCCGGGGAGCCTCGTGCGCTCCCCGGCCGGGGTGAATCGGATCCGGGCCCGGCTTGCCGGGCGCACCCGGCTGGCTGCCCGGCCCCGCGGGAGGCAGCGGCACGGCGTGGGCCGCGGCGGGCGGCATCGCGGTGGCGGGGCGGCCGGGACCTGCGGGAGAGTTCTCCCCGCGCGCTCCATTGGCCGGGCGCGGTGCGCCCTGACCGGGAATCTGGTTCCCGGGGATGCCGCGCTGGTCGGTGACCGGGGTCCCGGGGCCGGAACTCCGCGCCGCGGTGCCCGTGCCGCCGTTCGGGCTCGCCGGGTCGGCGCCCGCGCTTTCAGCCGCCTTCTGCGCGATGGCCTTGGCGACGTTCTGATCCACCTCGTCCTCGAGCGAAAGACGTGATGTCTCGGCCGCTACGAGGCCCGAAACGCCGTCCAGGATTTCGGTGAGCCGGCGGATCGTTTCCCCGTGCCGCGTGCTCAGCAGGTTGAGCCGGCGCTCTGCGCCGTCATGGATGGCCGTGGCGCGCGCCGTGGCCTCGTCCAGCGTCTGCTTGGCCTGTGCCTTGGCGTTCGAGAGCACGCTGTCTGCCTTCTTGCGCGCGTCCGCCGTGGCGTGATCGGCTTCCGTGCGGGCCGCGTTGCGGGTCTTCTCCGCTTCCGCGCGCGCCGTGGAAATTGCCCGCTCGGCCTGTTCCTGGGCGGCGGTGAGCATGTGCTCGGCCTGATCCCGGGCTTCCTTCTTGGTCCGGTCGGCTTCCTGCTGTGCCTCCGACAACTGCTTCTTTATGTCGTCGTCGGCGCGGGTCTTCTGCGCCTTGGCCTCGTCGTCGGCAAGCTTGAGGATCTGGGAGATCCGCTCGCTGACTTCCTCGTGGGCGGGCCTGTTGCCCAGGGCCTGCTGGCGAAGTGCCTTGATCTCCTGACGGTGCTGCTCGCCATCGTCAAGAGCGCGGCCCAGCCGTTCCTCTAGCTCACGAACCTGGCTGCGGCAGCGGGCGACGAACTCGTCTACCTGCCTTCGGCTGTAACCGCGCAGTTGTACCTCGAAAGCGTCTTCTTGGGCGGCGAGATTGGGAAGGAGATCGCTATTTTCGTTCATGGCTTCACGAAGACCTTATATCCGGGAGCGTGCTGGAAAGTAATCCTGTAGGCACGTTATCGCGGGCCAGCTCATCAGGCGCGGGATAGCTACGGGAAGGTTGTACGGGTGGGCTGGAACGGTACGGCCATGACTCTTGTCCCGAAGCACCCTCTCGCGCAACCGAAACGTCTAAGTGCCCCGTTATGCACCGTGTTGAGCACTCTGCGGGCGGCCCTGGCGTACGCTGCGGATCGGCTTACTCGCACAAAGTTGCCAAGTCCGTGCTGACCTGCTCAGATGCGGCCACGCTTCGTAGCGGGCCATGAAGAACGTCATGGCAGCCCACGCCGCGGACGGCGCACGCTCTCCGGCCCGCGCTCGTGCATGCACAAAGGTCACGAAAGGTCGCGTCTGGAGGATTCTCTACCGGATCGGCAGCCGGAATAGCGGCGCTTCGCGGAATTGTTGCCCCGGGCGTGGGCAAAACCGCACGGGAGGGTGATCCCAGAATGGCCCTGTTGGGTCATGCGCGCGGGACGCTGTACGGCGTAGCCTGATGGATGTAGGCGTAGAGCGTCAGCGGCGACGGAGGTGAACGCGGTGCCAGAGTACGTCGATCTGCGTGTTCACGACCGGGTAGCTCTCGACGAGATCGAGCTGTACGCCGAGGTTCTGGGTGCGGTGGCCGCCAGCGACGGCCCGCTGACCAACGAGGAGCTGGACCAGGTTCTGGGCGTGCGCCCGGCGGTCAAGGTACTCGGCCGGATCGCCTGAGCCGCATCGCCCGGCTTTTCTCCCCGCCCCTTTCCGGCCCCGCCCGCGGACGCCGCCGCCGTGGCCTCAGGGCGGCCGGCAATCTTCGTCAGCCGGTTCCGTACATGACGTCCGTGGTCGACCGGGTGAATCCCAGCGTCTCGTACATCCGGACTGCGGCGCGGTTGGACTCGTCGACGTAGAGCATGACCTCCGTCAGGCTCCTGACGTCCCGCAGGTAGCGCAGCCCAGTCAGTGTGAGGGCGCGGCCCAGGCCACCGCCGTGCGCCGCCGGATCGACGCCCACCACGTACACCTCGCCCGTCTCGGCGTCGTGAACCTTGGTCCAGTGGAACCCGACGAGCCGCCCGCCCCGCTCGGCCAGGAAGAACCCGGCCGGATCGAACCAGTCTTCGCGCTCACGCATGTCCAGGTCGGCGCGGGTCCACGCGCCCTGCTCAGGATGATGGGCAAACGCCGCGGCGTTGAGCCGCAGCCATTCGTCCTCGTCCGTCCCCGGCACGAATGTCCGCAGCGTGACGTCTGCGGGAACCGGCGGCTCCGGCAGCGGGTCCCGCAGCGACCGCCGCATCTGCCATAGCGCACGAACCCGGTGTAGCCCCGCGGCCTGCGCCAGGGCGGCTGCGGCCGGCAGGTCGCCGTGCGCCCATACCCGCAGGGGCCGATCTCCGGCCTGAGCGGCCATCGCGCCGAGCAGGGCCCGGCCGGCCCCGTGGCGCCGGTGAGCCGGATTGACCACCAGCTCGCCGCTGGCCACGCCGGCATCATCGACCTCCAGGTAGGCGTAGCCGGCGACGTGCCCGGCCATGGCCGTGGTCAGGTCGAGGCCCGCCGTCCCGCCGTACCGCAGATGCAGCATGACGTGCTCCGACAGCGGCGCTACCGCGTCGCTGGCGCTGGCCGCGGCGGTCAGCCGGAGCACCTCGTCCCGCTGCGCGGGGCTCAGCGCGCCGGACGATACCCCGGGGAGCGCCTGATCACTGAACGCTGTCGAGGCTGGCCGCGTCGGTGAGCCCGGATTCGTCTTCGGGTCCGGTGTCGTGTTCATCGTCTCCCGCGTGCGGCTGACCGTCCCGCTGGTCGTCGCTGGCGCCCTTGAACGGCACGAAGCGGTAGCCGACGTTCCGGACGGTGCCGATCAGTGCCTCATACTCGGTGCCGAGTTTGGCGCGCAGCCGCCGGACGTGCACATCGACCGTCCGGGTGCCGCCGAAGTAGTCATACCCCCAGACCTCCTGGAGCAGGTGCGCCCGGGTGAAGACGCGGCCCGGGTGCTGCGCGAGGAACTTCAGCAGCTCGAACTCCTTGAATGTCAGGTCGAGGGCCCGCCCGCGCAGCCGCGCGGAGTAGGTGGCCTCATCGATAGTGAGGTCGCCCGACCTGATCTCGTCGGGGGCGTCCGCGGCCGCGTTCCGGGCCCGGCGCCCCAGCGCCAGCCTCAGCCGGGCTTCCACCTCGGCCGGGCCGGCTGTGTTCAAGACCACGTCGTCGGCGCCCCAGTCGGCGCTCACCGCCGCGAGGCCGCCCTCGGTGACGATGATGAGCAGCGGGCAGTCCAGGCCGGTGGTGAGCAGCAGCCTGCAGATGCTCTTACCATGGGCCAGATCACGCCGGGCATCCACCAGGACGACTTCGCCCGCGGGAGCGTCGATCAGCGCGGAGGCTTCCGGCGGCATGACGCGCACAGAATGCAGCAGCAAGCCAAGGGCGGGCAGCACTTCCGTGGACGGTTCAAGTGTCCCGGTCAGCAGGAGCAGATCGCTCAAGCGGTTCCACCTCCCCTTCGCGGCGCTCAGCGCACCGGCACTAACCTGTTAAAACACAGAGGGACCCGGGGGCAGCGCCGCCCGGATCCCATTGTGAGTGAGGATAGCCGATATGGCCATGGTGACCATTCGCTACTGGGCGGCGGCCAAGGACGCCGCGGGCGTTGCCGCCGAGTCGCTCGACGCGGGCACGCTCGCTGACGCGCTGTCCGCGGCGCTGCGCAGCCGGGACCATGAGCGGAGTGAGCGCCTGCGCGGCGTGCTGGCCCGGTCGTCCTTTCTCATCGACGGCCACCCGGCCGGAGTACGGCCGCATCAGGACATCACGCTGGCCGAGACGGCGGTGATCGAGGTTCTGCCGCCGTTCGCGGGCGGCTAGCGCCCCGGTGCAGACGGGCAGCGGGCAGGCCGGCGGAGCGCGGCCGGACCGGCAGGCCGCCGGGGCCCACCCCCCGTAATGGAACCGTAATGGAACCATTGACCGGTTTACGCCAGCCTGAACCGGTTAGGCTCCCGTACCGATGCGCAAGCTCCTGGTCGTCCTCATCATCGGAGTCGGCTTGCTGGTGGCGGCCGACCGGATCGGCGCCGTGGTCGCCGGCCGCGAGATCGCCAGCCGGGTGCAGACCGCGTACAACCTGCCGTCGAAGCCCTCCGTCAGCGTGCGCGGGCTCCCCTTCCTGACGCAGCTAGCCTCCGGGAACTACCACGAGATCGACGTGTCGGTCCCATCGGTGAGTGCCAACGGCGTGACCGTCGACGGCCTGACCGCGCGGCTGACCGGGGTGCGGGCCCCGCTCAGTGATCTGTTCGGCCGCAGCCCATCCGGCATCACGGCGGCGAACGTCGCCGGCAGCGGCACGGTGCCGTTCTCGTCCGTGCGCAGCCGCCTGCCCCGTGGGGTGCAGCTCAGCCAGGACGGCGGGGCCCTGCGGCTGGCGGGGACCGTGACGTACCTGGGGATCACGGTGCCGGTTTCGGCGGATGCATCGCTGGCGGCCACTGGCTCGGGAATCGCCGTCACACCGACGCGTATCTCGGTTGCCTCCGGCAGCAGCAGCGCCCTGTCCAGCGTGATCTCCGGCCGGTTCCGTTTCGTCATCCCGGTGACGGGGCTGCCCCTGCACCTGAGCATCAACGCGGTCACCGTCGTCCCGGGCGGGGTGCGGGTCAGCGCGTCCGCGGCGAACGTGGCGTTCACCAGCGGATCGTGACCGGACGGTCACCGGTGGCCGGCCCTAGCGGCCCCGCGGCATCGCGGCCCGGAAATTTGCCGGCGTGTCGTGAACCGATCCGGGCCCGGAGGCGTACTCCATAACGTGGCAGGCTCGGGATCCACCGCCCAGCCAGGCGCGGTAGCCGATGAGGCATACATACGGGCGCTCTACGCCGAGCACGGCGGCGCTCTCCTCCGTTATGCGCTCCATCTCACCGGAGGTGACCGGCAGCGAGCGGAGGATCTTGTGCAGGAAACGGTCGTGCGGGCCTGGCGGCACCCGGAGGCGCTGGCTGACCGGCCGGCCCGGCCCTGGCTGTTCGCGGTCGCCCGGAACCTGGCCGTGGACGCCTACCGGGCCCGGCAGTCGCGGCCACCCGAGGTGGGCCAGGGCGCGCTGGAACTCGTGCCGGCGGCCGACGATGCCGACCGGGCGCTGGAGTCGTGGGCGGTGGCCGACGCGCTCGCGGCGCTGCGGCCCGATCACCGCCGGGTGATCATCGAGACCTATTATCGTGGCTGCTCCGTCGCCGAGGCGGCGGCCACCCTCGGGATTCCTTCGGGCACCGTGAAGTCCCGCACCTTCTACGCGCTCAAGGCGCTCAAGCTTGCCCTGGAGGAGAGAGGACTGGCGCCATGACGCCGGCTTGGGAGTGCACGGATACACGGCAGGCGCTCGGCGTCTACGTGCTCGGTGCGATCGATCCCGCCGAACGGTCCCAGGTGGACAAGCACATCACGGGATGCCGTGAGTGCCGGGACGAACTGGCCGGCCTGGCCGGGCTCCCGGCTCTGCTGTCCCGGGTCAGCGCGGATGAGATCGGCCGTATTTCGCGCGAGGACGCCGAGCCGCTTCCCGCTGACGCCGCTCCGCCGGAAGACTTCGTCGAGTCCCTGCTGAGCCTGACCGCGGCCCGGCGCCGCCGGAACCGGCGCTGGCAGGTCATCGCGGCCGCCGCGGCGGTCGTGATCGCCGCGGCCGGCGCCGTGGCGGGCCTGCGCCTCGCGTCCAGCCCGGCCCCGGTCTCCCCGTCCGCGGTGGCGTCCACCCCGCCGGCGAGCTGGCAGACGGCCCGGACCACCAGCGCGCTGAGCGGCATCACGGCCACGGTCCGGTACAACAAGGAGCGGTGGGGCACGGCGATGGACGTCCAGATCTACGGTCTGCCGACGGGCACGACGTGCCAGCTGTGGGTCACCGATGCGCAGGGTGTGCACCTGGCCGCGGCCGGGTGGACGGTGGCTCGGGGGGACACGGAGGCCTGGTATCCCGGCTCCTCGTGGGTGCCGGTGTCACAGGTCCAGGGTTTCGATGTGACCGCCGGCAACCGGCAGCTCGCTACGTTCCTGCCCCGCTGAACGGGCTGCTCTGGGAGGCCACGGCGATGCGGGCCCGGTCATGCGGAATGCCCGCGGCGTTCCCGTGCTTTCTAGGGGTATGACCCCAGGAGTGATCGCGCTGGTCGCGGTGCTGATCGTGGTGACCCCGCTGGGCGTGATCTGGCGCCGGCGGCAGGGCCAGCTGCGCCTCGCCCGGCCCGGGGATTCCTCCGGGACGGCTGGGCCGTTCCCGGCTGGGCGTGACACCCTGACCGCCGCGGATCTGCGGCACGATCTGGGCGCCCGGGCGACGCTGGTCCAGTTCTCCAGCGCCTTCTGCGCCCCGTGCCGGGCCACCCGGCAGATCCTCGGCGAGGTCGCGGGCATGGTGGACGGCGTCCAGCACGTGGAAATCGACGCCGAATCGCGGCTGGACCTGGTGCGCCGGCTGAACATCCTGTCCACGCCGACGGTCCTGGTACTCGGCCCGGAGGGCGAAATCGCGCGCAAGGCGAGCGGCCAGCCGCGCAAGGCGGACGTCATCGCCGCGGTCGGGCAGATGGCCGGGGAGTGACAGCCGCGCCGACCCCGCATACCATCGTCTACGTGCTTTCCGGGATAGCGCAGATGCTGACGAAGCGGCGCGCCGTGGACTTTTGCCGGGTGGCGACCGCGCTGTGTCGGCCGTCCCGCGCTAGCAGCCTGCGCACGGGGCGCTGAACCGGCGGCTGGACCGCCGCCTTGGCACCCTTGGGGCTGCTGCCTCCCGCACATTGCTGCTGGCCGCGTTGATCGGGGCAGGCGTATGCCTGTACCGGGGCGCAGGCCGCAGCGAGCCAATCGGGTATGCCGCCAGCATCAAGGAGCACAACGATGGACATCGACGCCCGAGGGCCCAGATTTGGCGCGATCATCACGACGATCGTGCTGGCCCTCGCCCTGGCCACGGCCAGCGTCTGGTTGCTGCTCGCCCAGACCCTGGTGTTCGCGGTCGGTGCGATCGCCGGGATGCGGTACGCGCCCTACGCCCTGATTTACCGGTTCCTGGTCCGCCCGCGCCTCGGGCCGCCGTCGCGGTTCGAGCCGGCGGCACCACCGCGGTTCTCGCAGGGCGTGGGGATGGTCACCGCCGCGATCGGCGTGATCGGCTACGCGGTCGGCCTGACCGGCGTCGGGATCGCCTTTACCGCCCTGGCCCTGGCCGCCGCGTTCATAAATGCGGCGTTCGATTTCTGCCTGGGCTGCCAGATGTATCTGTTCATTCGCCGGATCCGGCCGTCTCAGCGAAGCGCGGCGGCCTGATCCACATCAGGAGGTTTTACGATATGAGCCGCTCCGAAGCCCTTGTGGACGCAGAGTGGGTGGAAGCGCACGCCGGTGACCCCGGTGTCGTCCTCGTCGAGGTCGATGAGGACACCAGCGCTTACGAGAAGGGGCACATCCCCAACGCGATCAGGATCGACTGGAAGAAGGATCTGCAGGACCCGGTGCGCCGGGACTTCGTTGACCGGATCGGCTTCGAGAAGCTGCTGTCCGAGCGCGGCATCTCCAACGACGACACGGTCGTCCTCTACGGCGGTAACAACAACTGGTTCGCCGCCTACGCCTACTGGTACTTCAAGCTGTACGGCCACCACAACGTCAAGCTCCTCGACGGCGGCCGCAAGAAGTGGGAGCTCGAGTCGCGCGAGCTGACCCGCGACGTGCCGAACCGCCCGGCCACGGCCTACAAGGCGTCCGAGCAGGACGCCGCCCTGCGGGCCAAGCGCGACGAGGTGCTCGACGCGATCGGCAAGCGCAACCTGGTCGACGTGCGGTCCCCGGACGAGTTCGCCGGGCGGCTGCTCGCGCCGGCGCATCTCCCGCAGGAGCAGGCGCAGCGCGGCGGGCACATCCCCACCGCGCGGAACGTCCCCTGGTCCAAGGCGGCCAATGAGGACGGCACCTTCCGTTCCGACGACGAGCTGCGCACGCTCTACGCCGATGAGGCCGGGCTGGACTTCGCCAAGGACACCATCGCCTACTGCCGGATCGGTGAGCGCTCCGCGCACACCTGGTTCGTCCTGCACGAGCTGCTGGAGCAGCCGAACGTCAAGAACTACGACGGATCGTGGACCGAATATGGGTCGCTGGTGGGCGTCCCGATCGAGCTGGGAGATGCCCGATGACCGACGCAAACCAGACCCCAGACGGCTGCGGCGCGCCCGCGGGCGGCGTGTCGGTGGCCGCGGCCACCGACGCCGGCAGCCAGGCCGTCGTGGAGGGCCACGTCCTGCGCGACAACGCCCCCGTGTCGACCGGGTACGCCCGCCTGCTGGGCACCGGTGACGAATTCGTGGCCGAGGTCCCGCTCGGTGAGGACGGCGGTTTCCGCTTCTTCGCCGCGCCCGGCACCTGGAAGCTCCTGGTGCTCGCTCCCGGGGGAGCGCGCGCCGACCGCAGTGTCTCCGCCGAATACGGCAAGGTCACCAAGGTTCAGGTGACCGTTTAATAACCCGGATACGAAGCCCGCGGCTTTGCTTAAAGCCGCGGGCTTCGCCGTGTCCGGCGGCCGCTTCGCCAGCGGCAGCGCCCTCAATCAGCGGGCAGAATTAGGTCTCTGATAGCTTGCGGCCCGCGTTAAGCAGGCCGCGAAAATCTTGCCCTGGAAATGCCGCGCGGGATTTCGGGCCCTGGCCTGCGGGTGGCCGCTAACGCCATGGCGTGTACGCGCCGGCCGCGCGGTCTCCCTGCCGCCGGCACGCCGCCCATCCAGGAGCACACCTGGTCCCGAGGCCCGATGAGCCCAGGGACGTCAGGCCGACTCATCCGCCTGCCAGCACCTCGCCAGTCAGCACGTGATTACCAAGAGCACAGGCAATCGCTAGGTGAAGTTCATGGGTCGTTTGCCTGCAATTAACCTTCTCAGCACTACGGTTGGCGGCGGCATGTTGGAGCAGAGTGGGCTAACCGGTGGGTTTGAGGCGACTGGCGAGGTACCGAGCCGGCCGGTTAACATCGCCACCGGTCAGGCCAGGAATCGGCTCCCTTTTCCATCATGGCAATCCTCGTGACCACGCTCGGCAGTAATGAGCAATACCTTTGGTCATGCTTACAGGTAATGGTAAAGGGGTATCAAATATGCAACGTGCGCGGATCCAAGGGAGTAACGACGGCGGGGGTCGCCCTCGTCGCGTGGCTTTGTCCCTTGCCGCCTGCAGCTCAAGCTCGTCCAGCAGCGGCGCCACCTCGAGCAGCAGCCCCTCGTCGGGCAGCAGCGGCAGCAGTGCCAAGCTCTCGGGCACGCTCAACGGCAGCGGGTCGACGTTCCAGCTCCCTTCCAGCAGACAGCCATCGCGAGCTTCAAGTCGGTCCAGCCCAACATGACGGTCAACTACGGCGGCGGCGGCTCGGGCAAGGGCGTCACCGACCTGGCCTCGGGGACCGTCCAGTACGCGGGCTCGGACTCGCCCATCCCCGCCGCTCAGAGCCATCTTCAAGGGCAAGACGGTGCTCTACTTCCCCGTCGTGATCGGCCCGATCTCGATGGCTTACAACCTGTCCGGCCTCAGCAACCCTGCAGCTGACCCGGCCGGTCATCGCGCAGATCTTCCAGGGCAAGATCACCAGCTGGAACAACTCGGCGATCGCGGCGATCAACCCCGGTGTCACGCTGCCCAGCACTGCGATCACCATCGCCGTCCGCTCGGACTCCTCGGGCACCACGAACAACTTCTCCAAGTTCCTCGACGAAGTCCGCCGGCAGCGCGTGGACGCTCGGCACCGGCTCGATCATCAAGTGGCCGGCCACCGCCCGGGCTGGCAGCGGCAACCCCGGGGTGGCGCAGATCGTCAAGTCCACCCCCGGGCGCCATCGGGTACGTGGACTACGCCACCGCCAAGGCCTCCGGGCTGACCTCCGCCTCGGTCAAGAACTCGGCCGGCAGCTACGTCGCGCCCTCCCCGGCGTCGGCTTCCGCGGCCGCCAGCCACATCACCCCCGCGGCCGACCTGACGTTCAGCGCGATCTGGGCGCCCGGTGCCGACTCGTACCCGATCACCTACCAGTCGTGGGACCTGGTGTACGAGATGCAGTCGAGCGCGAATACCGCCAAGCTGCTGCAGGCCTAGATCGGCTACCTGATCGGCCACGGCCAGAAGCTGCTGCCGAGCCTGGGCTATGCGAGTGTGCCCTCCAATATCGACACGATGAGCCAGGCACAGCTCAGCAAGATCACCGGTTAGCAGCATGATGCAGATGCACCAGATGGGGTCCTCGTCGTGAGTACCGCGACGCGGGCGGATCCGGCCGGGACGGCCGGATCCGCCCGCCCCCTGTCGGAGCGGCGCCCGCTGGGCGACCGTGGATTCCAGGTCCTCACGCTCGCGGCCGGCCTGCTGGTGCTGGTGATCCTCGTGCTGATCGCCGTCTCGACCAGCCAGCAGGCGGCGTCGTGGTTCAGCACCGAGGGCCTGAAGATCTTTTCGAACAACTGGAACCCCGCGGCTAACCAGTTCGGGGCGCTGTCGTTCATCTACGGTACGGCCATTACGGGGATCATCGCGCTCGTGATGGCCGTGCCGGTCAGCGTGGCCATCGCCCTGCTCCTGACCGAGGTCGTGCCGCGGCGCTGGGCGCAGCCGATCGTCTACGTGATCGACCTGCTGGCGGTGGTCCCGTCGGTCGTCTGGGGCCTCTGGGGCATCCTGGTGTTCGCGCCCTGGATCGGCAAGATCTACAACTCGATCGGCCTGGGCGTCAAGGGCGTCCCGGTGATCGGCTCCCTGTTCGGGCCGCCCACCAGCGGGGCCTCGTTCTTCACCGCCGGCATCATCCTGGCCTTCATGATCACGCCCATCGTGACCTCGCTGTCGCGCGAGGTCATCGCGACGGTGCCGACCATCGACAGGGAGGGCGCGTACGCGCTGGGCGCCACCCGCCTGGAGATGATCCGCGGTGCCGTCTGGCCGCACAGCCAGGGTGGCGTCGTCGGGGCGGTGCTGCTCGGGCTGGGCCGGGCCATGGGCGAGACGATCGCGGCCGCGCTCGTGATCGGCTCGTCGGCCACGATCACGTCCCACCTGTTCGCCCCCGGCTACAACATGCCCGCGGTCATCGCGAACCAGTTCGGCGAGGCCACCGGCGTGTTCCGGGCCGCGCTGATCGGGATCGGCGTGCTGTTGTTCGCCTTTACCATCATCATCAACGTCATTGCCCGCGGGGTCGTGGAGCGCTCCGCCCGGCAGAAGCGGGGTGCCTGATGGCCGTCACGGCCGCGTCGCAGCAGCCCGACCTGCGAGAGCCGGGCCTGGCGGCGCACCAGCAACCAGATCGCGACCGCGGCGATGGTGCTCGCGTTCGTGCTCGTGATCATCCCGCTGGGATTCGTCCTGTACACGGTGATCGCCAAGGGCGCCTCGAGCATCAGCTGGACCTTCCTGACCAGCGGCCCCATCCCGCCGAACGTGGTGCCCGCGGGCATAGGCGGAATGGGACCGGCGGTGCTCGGCACGATCCTGATCACGGGTCTGGCCACCGTCATAGCCGTGCCGCTCGGCATCCTGGGCGCGGTCTACCTCAACGAGTACGGCGGGAAGGGCGTGCTGGCGCGCCTCATCGGGTTCATGTCCGACGTGATGACCGGCGTGCCCTCGATCGTGATGGGCCTGTTCATCTTCTCGATCTGGGTGCTGCACTTCGGCTATTCGGGCCTGGCCGGCGCGTTCGCGCTGGGCTGCCTGATGCTGCCCATCGTGATCCGCTCCACCGACGAGATGCTGAAGCTGGTGCCGGACCCGCTGCGCGAAGCGAGCTACGCCCTCGGGGCTACCAAGTCCCGCGTGACGATGACCGTGGTGCTGCCGACGGCGATCGGCGGCATCGTCAGCGGCGCGCTGCTCGCGGTGGCCCGGGCCGCGGGCGAGACGGCGCCGCTGCTCTTCACCATCCTCACGGTGACCGCAGCCAACGTGAACGTGTTCAGCGGCGCCAACACCGCCCTGTCCACGCAGATCTTCGCGAACGCGACACAGCCGTACACGGGAGCGCAGGCCCGCGCCTGGGGCTCGGCGCTCACGCTCATCGCGATCTCCTTTATCCTCTTGGTCGTCGCCCGCTTCGTCACCGCACGATTCACCAGACTGGGGCGCTAGGAAGTCATGGAACAACAGCCTGAGCAGAACATCGTCGCCGATCTCCAGCGGACTGAACGAGCAGCCCAGCAGCAGGCCCAGCAGCAGCCAGTGCAGCCGGCCGCGGGTACACACATCTTCGATACGCAGGACGTCTCCATCTTTTACAGCGCCTTCAAGGCCGTCACGAACGTCTCGCTATCCATATACGAGAACGAGATCACCGCCTTCATCGGGCCCTCCGGATGCGGTAAGACCACGGTGCTGCGGACGCTGAACCGGATGAACGACCTGGTGCCGGGCGCCCGCGTCGAGGGAGACGTGCGCTACCGCGGGGCGCCGCTGTACGCGAAGGATGTGTCCCCGATCGCCGTGCGCCGGCGCATCGGCATGGTCTTCCAGAAGCCGAACCCGTTCCCCAAGTCCATCTACGACAACGTCGCCTACGGGCCGCGCATCAACGGCATCCGCAACAAGGGCAAGCTGGACGAGATCGTCGAGCGCTCGCTGCGCCAGGGCGCGCTGTGGGACGAGGTGCGGAACCGGCTGAAGGCGTCCGCCCTGGGCCTGTCCGGCGGGCAGGCGCAGCGGCTGTGCATCGCCCGCACGCTCGCCGTCGAACCGGACGTCGTGCTCATGGACGAGCCCTGCTCGGCCCTGGACCCGATCGCGACCGCCGCCATCGAGGACCTGATGCGCGAGATCAAGTCCCGGTACACGATCGTCATCGTCACCCACAACATGCAGCAGGCCACGCGGGTGAGTGACCGCACCGCCTTCTACTCCGTGATCCGCGACGAGAAGAGCGATACCCGTACCGGCACGCTCGTCGAGTACGGCCGGACCCAGCAGATTTTCGAGGACCCGCGCGACGAGCGCACCAAGCTGTACGTCACCGGCCGGATGGGCTGATCCGTGCCGCGCGCCATTGCGGAATGCCCCATCGTGGCCATCCGCCGGACGAGGAGCCTCTGATCATGGTCGAGCACCGGCAGGAATTCCAGCAAGAGCTCGAGGCCATCGAAGCCAAGGTCATCGAAATGTTCGCCATGGTGGCCGAGGACCTGTCCAGGGCGACCGATGCCCTGCTGAGCGGCAACAACCAAGTGGTCAAGGTGCTGGCCGAACGCGAGCAGGTCATCAGGGCCCTCTACCCGGAGATCGAGGCGACGGTCAACCGGAACATCCTGCTGCAGGCGCCCGTCGCCTCCGACCTGCGTTTCCTGCTGTCCGTGCTGCGCATCGTCCCCGAACTCGAACGCTCCCACGATCTGGTCGAGCACATCGCCCGCCGGGCCGACCACATTCTGAGCGGCGAGCTCACGCTGCGCAGCCGGGGGCTCGTCGAGCGAATGGGCGAGCTGGTATCGGACATGTGGCGACAGGCTGCGGACTCCTGGTACCAGCGGGACGCGTCGGCCGCGGCCACGCTGGAAGAGCGCGACGAGGAGATGGACGAGCTGCACTCGAGTCTTTTCGCCGAGCTTGCCTCCGGGCAGATGGCAATCCCGGTAACGATGGAGATGACGCTGGTGGCGCGCTTCTACGAACGCCTCGGCGACCACGCCGTGAACGTCGCCGGACGCGTGGTCTACCTGGCCGGCTCTCAGGGCCCCGAGACCCCCCAATAGCCCATCGCATTGATCGCCCATACCAAGTGAGGGCATAGGAGAGTGGTTTTCGCTGAGCATAGGGGTGGGATGGCGGCCGGTGGCGACGAAGCTGCGGACAATGGCGACGGACGGCTGGGCGGGGAAGGGCCCGCCCCGGAGGGGTCGGCCGCCGGGGTGCTGGCCGACCGGATGGCGGCGGCCCTCGTGCACCGTGAGCCGGGGTGGAAGCTCCCCGGCGCAGCGCGCTGGCGCGGCGCTTCAACGTCAGCGTGGCCGAGATCGACGTCGCCGTAGAGGAACTGTCCCGGCGGTCTGTGCTGCGCAAGCTGCCGGACGGCCAGCTGTACCGAGCCAGCCCCGCCGAATACCAGATTCCCATCGAGGGCCTGGCCGGGCTCAGCACGACGGTGGACCCGATGGGCAGCGCGATCGTCTGCCAGGCCAGGCACGTGTCGCGGCGCGCGGCGCCACAGGACATCTGCTGGGCCCTCGGGCTCGCTCCGGGCACACAGGTCCGGGTCATCCGCTGCCTGTGGACCTCGGGCGGTTTGCCGGCGGCGATGTCCACCGCCTACCTGCCGCAGTCTCCCGGTTCGCGCGAAACTGCGGCCGGCCGCGTGAGCGCCCCGCACGACGACGAATCCAGCTGGTCGCCCGCATTCGACGACCTGCTGTCCACGCCGCTCGCTGACCCTGCCGGGAACGGCCCGGACACCGGCGTCGCGGCGGGACACCCGGCCGCGCTGAACGTGGAGCTATGCCCGCCGCAGCCCTCGATCGCCCGCGGGCTGCGTCTGCCCCCCGGTCAGCCGGCGATTACCGTGACCATCAGGTTCGACGAGTCGTCGGTCCCGGTGGCCCTGACCGTGGTCATGCTGCGGCCCGACTTCTTCAAGGTCTCGGTCGAGACAGCGGCCCCGGCGGCGACCTGACCAACCGCGGCATCGCCGTCATGGCACCCCGTCCCGTGGCATACGCCGGCCCTGTGGACACGTGCCGCCGATTACTGCGAACCTAATGCCGATGCCCGCTGAGCCGGTATCAGCGGCGGAGCGCGCGCCACGGCGCGCACGCTACGTGATACCCAGAGATACGCCCCGCCGTGGTGAGTTCCTGGCTGCGATCGGTATCGTCCTGATCGTCCTGCACGTGATCTTCGCCCAGCTGACGCTGGTCCTGGCGCTGATCTTCATCGGCGTGACCAAGGTGACCCGGTGGCGCCCGGTCTGGCTGGCCGCCCCGGCCGCCGCGGGCCTGGTGTGGACGCTGGCGATCGGGCCCGCGGCGGCGGTCGCGGGATTCACGGCAGGCCCGGCACGTGTGGCCTCTTATCTGGGCGGGATCTTCGGCCACTCCGGACGGCTGCTGCACCTCGGGGTGGCGTACGCGGACATGGGCCACTGGCTGCTCCGCCAGCTCCCGATCGCGCTGATAGCCGGGGCCGCGGAGGCTGCGCTCGCCGCCTGGCTGGATTGGCTGCACACCGACGAGTGGGATGTCCGGCCGCCGCGCCCCGGCCTGATCGTTGCCATCCGGCGCGCCGTGGTCACCCGTTCGGTACGATCCGGCGGGGTTGTCACCAGGGACGGCGCCTGCCTGGGCGTGGACGAGCTTTCCGGAGCGCGAGCGGGCCTGTCCTGGGACGAGCTGGCGGGCAGCGTCCTGATCACCGGCGCGGCCCGGTCCGGCACCACGACCAGCAGTTTCCAGCTCGTGCACGCCGCGATACGGCTGCGGAAACCGGTCATCGTCGTCAACCTCGGCGGCGGCACCGACCTCGCCGCACCGCTGTCCGCCGTCTGCGCCGTGGCCGGCGCACCGTTCTACGAGTTCAGCACGGCCGGCCCCGCATCGTATGAACCGTTCCGCTTTGGAAGCCCCGCGCGGCGAGCGTCGCTGGTCACGGCGATGCTCAACTGGTCCGGCACGATCGACCATTACCGGCGGAGCTTCGCGGCCTACCTCACGGACGTGTTCGAGCTCATCGAGGCGGCCCCGGCCGATCCGCGTATCCCCGTGCTGGACGACGTGGCCCACCTGCTCGACCCGCTCGCGCTGGAGGCCCGCCTGGAGCAGGTGCCTGCGCACCACGCACGGCGCCCGCAGATCGCCGAACGGGCCCGCGTATCGGTCAGCCAGGCCCGGGCCGATCCCGCCCTCCTGATGACCGCGTCCAGCCAGCTGGCCCAGCTGCGGGCTTCCCCGCTCGGGCGCTGGCTCCGGCCCGCCGGTTCCGCCGGCCGCGCGCACATCGATATCGGCCGGATCGTCCGTGAGCGCGCCGTCGTGCTGTTCTCCCTGGGCTCGGCCGGTCACGCCAGCGCGGCGGCCCGGCTCGCGTGGCTGGTCGGGCAGGACATCCTGGCCGCGGATGAGGATCTGCGCGACATCGGCATCGACGGCGATGGTCTCGCGTGGTTCGACCACTGCGAGGGCCTCCCGCAGCCCATGCTCAGGGATCTGATCAGCCGTGGCGCCGAGGTTGGGCTGCCCATCGTGCTGACCACGACGTCGGCGCGGGCCGGTGCGGGCGTGGCCGGCCAGGTGAACGCGCTGGGCATCCACCGCATGCCCGACGCCGACAGCGCCGAGCTCTTCGCCGGCCACACCGGGGAACGGCTCGTCCCGGAACCCGCGGCTGGACCGCTGCCCGCCGGACCGGCGGCCAGCGAGCCCCACGGCTGGGCTCCCGGCCAGCGGGCCGGGGAAGCACTCCGCGATGGCGATCAGAGCGCGAGCGGCGAGCGTGGCGCCGCCGGAGTTCGCGCGGCAGTCCCGGGTGCCAGCAGGGCGCCTGGAGCAACTCGGCCGTGGCGAGTTTGTCCTGGTGGTCAGGCGGCCTGAGCGCCTGGTGGCCACGGTGCGGACCGTGCCCGCCAGCATTCCCGAACCGCCCGCTGATGCCGCCGGCGCCCCGCCGGCGGTCACCCTGGCCCGCGTCGGCGTGGAGGAGACGGCATGACGCCGGAGCATCCGCTTCATGGCCAGCCGCCGGCGTTGCGGCCCGATCGCGTCTACCTCGGCTGGCAGTACGCCCTCCTGCATCCTCATCCGGGACCGTCGCCGCGCCGCCCCAGCCCGCCGCCCTGGGAGCAGCTCAATCCGGGGTGGGTGTCCGCTCAGCGCCGCGAGCAGAATCGGCTGGATCGCCCGCTCCGGGCATCGTTCGGGGGGGCGATCGTTCTGGCGGCCGGGATGATCACCCTCGGGGTGCTGGGGTGGCTCAGCCCGTCGCTGTCCGGGCTGGGGGCCCTGCTGGGAGTGGCCGGCGCCGGGCTGGCCGCGCGCGAGATACGGCGCGGAGAGCAGGCCATGCGGGACCGGGTTGCCGGGGAAGAGCGCCGGGTGGCCACCATCCGGCGCCTCCAGGAGACGCGGCTGTTCGAGTGGCAGGCTCAGCACGCCGACCAGGCCCGGGACTGGCAGGCCCGCCGCGACGCCTACGAGCGCCAGAAATACTGGTACGCCATGTCGCTGGCCTGCGACATCGATCGCGTCGACGTAGCCGGGGGGACGCTGCCCGGGTGGTCGGCCATGCTCACGATGATCGGCATGCCCCGGCTGCAATCCGGCGGCGAGCTGACCGTCGTCGACCTCACCGACGGGGCCGTGGCCGGTGACCTGCTCACCGTCTCCCGGCGGGCCGGGATCGGCCCGCTGGTCTGGGTGCTGCCTGGCGACCTGCCCCGGCTGGACCTGGGGGCCGGCCTCGCCCCGGCGGCGCTCGCCGACCTGCTGGCCCTGGCCGCCAGCGCCGGGGACGAGCAGGAGCCCGCCCGGGGGATGGCCCGCGACCACGCCATCCTCGAGCGCGTCATCGGCCTGCTGGGTAAAGGTGCGACGGTGGCCCGGGTCAACGCCGCGCTGCGGGTCCTCGGCCAGATCGGCGACCCCCGTGAGGATGCCCGCCGCGGGCTGCTGACCACCGCGCAGATCGACCAGCTGGCCACGATGTTCGGCCCCGGCGCCGGGCAGGTCGTGATCGAGCGCGCCTGGGCGATGGAGTCACGGCTGCGCCAGCTGGACGGCCTGGGCACCGCCCTCGCGCCTATACCGCGGTCCCGGCTGCGCGTGGTGGCGATGGACTCCGGCGCGGGAGTAGCCGCCCGCACGGTCCTGAGCACCTACCTGGCCGCGGCGCTCACCACCGTCATCCGCCGCGCCGGCGCCGGGGCGCCCTGGCAGCACACCGTCTTCCTGCTCGGAGCGGAGAAACTGCGCGGCGACGTGCTGGACCGGCTCGCCGACGCCTGTGCGGCCGCGCGGACCGGGCTGGTCATCGGCTACCGGTCGATCCCGGCCAGCGTCCGGGAACGGCTGGGGCGCGGGAACGCAGCCATCGCCTTCATGCGCCTGGGGAACGCGGGCGACGCCAAGGCGGCGAGCGAGCAGATCGGCACCGAGCACCGTTTCGTGCTCTCGCAGTTCACCAACACGGTCGGCACCTCGGTCACGGACACCACGGGCGGTTCCTATACCAGTACCGTCGGCACGTCCGGCTCGGTAGGCCAGACCAGCTCGGTGACGGACACCTCCGGGCGCAGCCGTAGCCGCGGGGCCAGCCGGGACAGCAGTTTCCTCCCGCTCAGTAACGAAACCCGCTCACGGAGCAGCGACTCCAGCCAGTCGACCGGTTACACCGAATCCGATGCGATCACCGAGGGCATTAGCGAGAGCACGGCGTGGGGCATCAGCACGTCCCGGGCAGCCGGTGACAGTGAATCGCAGGCCCGGACCATGCAGCGATCCCGCGAGTTCGTGGTCGAGCAGCACGAGCTTCAGCAGCTCCCGCCGAGCGCGATGATCGTCACCTACGCCGGCGCTGGCGGCCGCCAGGTTGTGGCCGTCGACGCCAACCCGGCCATCATGAGCCTCCCCACCGCGACGCTGGCCTCCCTGGAGGAGGCCCGCCGGGTCCCGCCCGGGAGCCTCGGTCCGGCTCCGGCCGCCACCTGGCCCGCGCATGCTCAGCCGGTCTCCCCGGAGCCGGACCCTCCGGAGCCGGCCGAAGGGCGTCACGAGCGTCCGGCTCCCGGCCCACCCGGGCCCCCGCAGCCCCGGGACGGGCGCGACGCGCCGGACGACGGTACCGGTGTGCGCGCTCCCCGCCCGGACACCGGTACCGGCGGGGATCACGACCCAGCGCCGGACTCTCCTGCTCCCGGCCGCCGGCGGCGCAAGCCGGTGAGCTGGCGCGACCGTGCAGGCCAGCCACCGCCCAACCTCGGGCCACCGCCGGAACGCCTGGACTGGCGCCGTCGCCCGGACAAGTAATCGCTATCCGGATCGCGGCGCTTCAGGGCTTGACGGCCCGGACGATGGCCGAATGCATCCCGTCGGTGACCTCGTGGGTGGTGGTGATGCTGATGTTCATGAATCCGGCGCGGCTGAGGCCTTCCCGGTACTCGGCGAAAGAGAGGGCGCCGGCGATGCAGCCGACGTGGTTGCCGCGCTCGGCCCGTTCCCTTCCGGTCAGGCTGTCGTCCGCGAGGATGTCGGAGATGCCGAAGCGGCAGGCCGGCCGGAGCACGCGGAAGCTCTCGGCGAAGACCGCGGCCTTGTTCCCGGACAGGTTGATCACACAGTTGGAGATGATCACGTCCACCGTATGGTCGGGCAGCGGGATCGATTCGATGTGGCCCTTGAGGAATTCGACGTTGCGGGCGCCGGCCTTGGCGGCGTTGTCCCGGGCGATGCTCAGCATCTCATCGGTCATGTCCAGGCCGTAGGCCTTGCCGGCCGGGCCCACCCGGCGGGCTGACAGCAGCACGTCAATGCCCCCGCCGGAACCCAGATCGAGTACCGTCTCGCCGGGCTGGAGGTCGGCGACGGCGATCGGGTTACCACAGCCCAGACTGGCCGATACCGCGTTCTGAGGCACTTCGCTCTGCTCGCCGGCGTCGTACAGTTCGCCACCGGTTCCCGTCTCGCCCTCGCCGGTACAGGTCTCACTGCAGGACGCGGCCCCGCCGCCGATGACGGCGTTCGCGGCCTGAGCGTACCGGGCGCGTACCCGCTCCCGTACGTCCTCGAGTTCATCTGGCCGGGTCACGGTGCTCACGCCCTCTCGTTCGCTCAGAAGGTTTACCCCAGCCCGCGGGCTGGGCTCCGGTGGCCTATGCGGGCGGGCAGCCGATCAGCGTACTCAGGCTGATCAGGGCCTGGGTGCGCGCGCGGTAGTACACCCAGACGCCCCGCTTCTGCCGGTCGACCAGCCCGGCATCGTGCAGGACCTTGAGGTGGTGGCTGATCGTCGGCTGGGACAGGTCGAACGCGTCGCTGAGGTCACAGACGCACGCCTCGCCCCCCGGATGCGAAGCCATCAGCGACATCAGGCGCAGCCGGACCGGATCGGCCAGCGCCTTGAGCAGGGGCGCGATCTGCTCGGCTTGCTCTATGGATAGCGCCTGAGCCGACAGAGGTGAGCAGCAGGCCGCCGTCTCCACCGGGTCAAGCACCATCAGAGACTTAGACATGCATCTATATTGACAGGTGCCGATGTCTTATGGCAAGCTCAGGTCGCAGCAAGACATAGACAACAGTCAATGTCCCACGTGACCGGAGGTTCTCATGTCCCGTGTCCAGCTCGCCCTCAACGTCAACGACATCGACGAGGCCGTCGCCTTCTACAGCAAGATGTTCGGCACCGAGCCAGCCAAGCGCCGTCCGGGCTACGCCAACTTCGCGATCAGCGAGCCGCCGCTGAAGCTGGTCCTGCTGGAAAACCCCGGCCAGGGCGGCAGCCTCAACCACCTGGGCGTCGAGGTCCCCGACATCGACACGGTCGACGCCATGCAGACCCGCCTCGCTGAGACCGGGCTGGCCTCCGTCGACGAGCGCGACACCACCTGCTGCTACGCCAAGCAGGACAAGTTCTGGGTCCAGGGCGCACCCAACGGCGAATCGTGGGAGATCTACACCGTGCTGGCCGACAGCCAGACCTTCTACGGCGAAGACGGTCCGGCCTGCTGCGGTGGTACAGCCGCGGAGCCGGCCGGGGCCACCGCATCGTCTGGATCCTGCTGCTAAGCCTGGGGCGTCACGGAGCGGGCGCGAGGCGCGGCGCGAACCGTCCGATGCGGTGGCGCAGTTCGGCCAGCGCCGCGTCGAAGCTGCCGGGATCGCCGGCCGGGACCGGGTCGGGGATCGACCAGTGCACCGCTGGCAGCGGGCCCAGTTCTTCATGCGCCATGTCGCATACGGTGACGATGAGATCGCCGTCTTGGCGTACCTCGTTGATATGACGTGGCCGGAGGCGGCGCAGCGGCAGGCGGTGGCGTTCGGCGGCGGCGATGGCGCCCGCTGCGATCGCGCTGGCCGGATGGGTTCCGGCCGACGCCGCGGGGACGTTACTAGCCCGGCGCCACAGCGCCGCCGCCAGGTGTGAGCGGGCCGAGTTGGCGGTGCACACGAACAGCACCCGCCGCGCCGTGCGCCCGGGCGGCCGGGTAAGCGAATCGAGCGCACCGGGGAGGAGCCGCACGTAACTGCGGCGGCGGTCGCCTTCTGACCGGCGGCGGGTGACGAGGCCAGCCTGCTCAAGCGCGTGCAGGTGATGGGCGAGCAGGTTGGACGGCATCGCGAGCATCGCGGCTAGCTCTGAAGGCGACGCGTCCCCGGTGCCGAGTTCGTCGACGATCTCCAGCCGGGCCGGGTCGGCCAGCGCCGCATGCACGGCGGCGCGGGCGGCCACACTGGACATTCGCTCAGTGTTCATTGACTCAATCTTGACTGAGTTAACTCTGTGCGTCAAGATGGCCGCTGTGACCAGGACACCGCGACCCGGAACCTGCGCTGTGGCGGCGGCTGCTGGCCGAGTTCCTCGGCAGCGCGCTTCCTGGCCGCCGTGGTGATCGGCTCAGGCATCGCGGCGCAGCGGCTTTCACCGGGTGATACCGGGCTAGAGCTGCTGGAGAACGCGGCGGCGACCGCGGCCGGGCTGTTCGCGATCATCCTGATGTTCGGGCCGGTGTCCGGTGGGCATTTCAACCCGGTCGTGTCCTTCGCTGGATGCGGCCTTCGGGGGGCTGCGGTGGCGGGACGCCGCCGCCTACCTGCCCGGCGCAGGTGGCCGGGTGCGTCGGCTGGGGCGGTGGCCGGCGAACCTGATGTTCGCCCAGGCCGCGGTGTCGCATCTCGGCTGAAGCACCGGGCCACGGCGGGCGCACTTCCTGTCCGAGGTCATCGCCACCGCCGGGCTGCTCCTGGTGATCTTCGCGCTCGGCCCGTTCCGGGCGGCCGGCAGTGCGCCGGCCGCGGTCGGGCGCCTACATCGGCGCGGCGTACTTCTTCACCTCCTCCACCAGCTTCGCCAACCCGGCGATCACCATCGGCCGCATGTTCTCCAACAGCTTCGCCGGGATCGCCCCGTCGTCGGTCCCGAGCTTCATCGCCGCTCAGGTGATCGGCGGCATCGCCGGAGTACTGATCGTCAGGACGCTGTATCCCGCCATCACGCCGGCGGACGCGGCCGACATTATCGTCCCCCACCCCGGCGACGCCGGACGGGCACCTGCCTGGGCAGTGTCTCATGGCGCATTGCCGTCTGCGGACTCACCGCGGCCCGGTTCAGCCGCACGGACCCAGAAAATTAGACAGGAGCCTGCCATGCACCTGGTCATGATCGGCGGCAGCGACGCCGGGATCACCGCCGCCCTGCGGGCCCGTGAAGTTGACCCGGCCGCGGATGTCACGGTGGTCCTCGCCGACGCCTACCCGAACTTCTCCATCTGCGGCATCCCCTACTACGTCTCCGGTGAGGTTACGCACTGGCGCAACCTGGCCCACCGCAGCCTCGCGGACCTGGAAGCCACCGGGATGCGGCTGCGGCTGGACACCACCGCCCGCCGCATCGACGTGCCCGGCCGCAAACTGCTGATCAGCTCCGCCGAGGGGGAGGAACTGCTCGGCTACGACAAGCTCGTCGTCGGCACCGGCGCGCTCCCGGTCCGTCCCCCGATCGGCGGCCTTAACGGGCCTGACGCGCTGGGCCCTGGCGATGGCGTGCATCTGCTGCATTCGATGGGTGACACCTTCGCCGTGATGCAGACCCTGGAACAGGCCGCGCCGTCCAGCGCGATCATCGTCGGCGGCGGGTACGTCGGCCTGGAGATGGCCGACGCCCTGACCGTCCGCGGGCTGGCGGTCACCCAGATGGAGCAGCTCCCCGAGGTGCTGCCCACGGTCGACCCGGAGCTGGGCGCGCTGGTCCACGCCGAACTGGCCGCCCATGGCGTGGAGGTGCTGACCGGCACCACCGTCCAGGCGATCACCCGCGCCGGACCTGGCGAGGCTGGGCGGCTGCAGGTCCAGGCCACCGCGCCGGACGGTACGGCCGTGGCCCGCGCGGCGGACATGGTGCTGGTGGTGACCGGGGTCCGGCCGGACACCACCCTGGCCGCCGAAGCCGGGGCCCGGCTGGGCGCCAAGGGCGCGATCGCGGTCGACCGGGGCATGCGGACCAGCCTGCCCGATGTGTTCGCCGCCGGGGACTGCGTGATCACCCACCACCGGCTGCTGGGGGAGACATACCTGCCGCTGGGCACCACCGCGCACAAGCAGGGCCGGGTCGCCGGAGAGAACGCCCTGGGCGGCCACCGGGAATTCGCGGGCAGCCTGGGCACCCAGGTGGTGAAGATCTTCGACCAGGCCGCGGCCCGGACCGGGCTGCGGGACCACGAGGCGGCACCGGCCGGGTTCGACCCGGTCACCGTCCAGTCCGAGGCCGATGACCACAAGGCCTACTACCCGGGCAGCCACCGCATCACGATGCGGGTCACCGGCGACCGGGGCACCGGCCGGCTGCTGGGCATGCAGCTGTTCGGGCACCGGCACGCCGAGATCGCCAAGCGGATCGATATCGCCGCCACCGCGATCTTCCGCAACATGACCGTCGACGCGATCAGCGACCTCGACCTGTCCTACACCCCGCCGCTGGGCAGCCCCTGGGACGCGGTCCAGATGGGCGCCCAGGCCTGGGTCCGGGCCACCGGGCGGCACTAACCCGCTCCGCATCTCAGCAAAGGAGCAACGATGCCAGAGCACCACGCACGGCCCGGCCCCCGGCCCCGCCACACAACGCACCCAGCCATCAGAGCCGCCGCCGCGGCGATTATCGTCCTCGCCCTCGCCGCATGCGGCAGCACAACCACCACGCCGGCCACGAACACCGGGGCCACGGCCATCCCCAGCGGCGGGCCGGGCACCCTCACCGGGGCGGGTTCGACGTACGTCGCCCCCTTCTTCGCCACAGCGTTCGCCAAATACCATCAGCAGCACCCCGCGGTCACGGTGAACTATTCCGCCGTGGGCAGCAGCGCGGGCATCGCCGCGATCAGCGCCCGGCAGGTCAGCTTCGGCGCCTCCGACGTGCCCATGAACGCCAGCGAGCTAGCCGCCGCCCAAGGAGGCCCCATCACCCAGGTGCCCGACGCGCCTGGGCGCTGAAGGCGTGGCCTACAACCTGAACCTCCCCGCGGGCGCCCGGCTGCACCTGACCGGCCCGGTCCTCGCGGCCATCTTCCTCGGCCAGATCACCCACTGGAACGACCCGGCCATCACCGCCCTCAACCCCGGCCTAACCCTCCCGGCCGCGTCCATCCAAGTCGTCCACCGCTCCGACGGCAGCGGCACCACCTACATCTTCAGCAACTACCTGTCCAGCGTCGACCCGGCCTGGGCGGCGAAGGTCGGCACCGGCAAGACACTCCACTGGCCGGTCGGGGAAGGCGCCGAAGGCAACGGCAGTGTGACCTCCACGGTGTACCGCACCCCGTTCTCCATCGGATACATCGAGCAGGCCTATTCCCAGGGCCTGGTCCTGCCGCTCGCCGCCCTCCGCAACCAGGCCGGAAACTACGTCCTCCCGTCCACCCAGACCGTCGCCGCTGCCGCCGCCCAGAAAGCCAACATCACACCGACCGACTTCTCCATCGTCAACCAGCCCGGCGCCAGCAGCTACCCCATCAGCGGATACAGCTGGGCGCTGGTCTACACCCACCAGCAAAACCAGGCCACCGGGCAGCAACTCGTCAGCATGCTGGACTGGCTCACCCACGACGGCCAGGCCTACGCCGCCGCGAACCTCTACGTGCCTCTCCCATCCCAGGTCCAGCAACTCGCCCGCACCATGCTCCAGCACGTGACCGGCCCCAGCGGAACGCACCTGCTGAGCTAGACGAAGCGCAGCAGGTGCGCACGAAACGGTGCATGACCACTGCCGCGGGCGACCGACCCACGAGCCTTAGCCGAGATCGCGGGCCGAGACCGCGGAGGCGACTAGTCCATCAGTTACTCAGGCGGGCTGGCGGGAGAGATTGGCCAGTGCGGCGAGGCGTTTCTCCCCGGTGGGTTCGGTGGCGCGGAGGGGCACGAGGGCGATCCTGTCGGCCAGGGCGCTCGCCCGCTGGATCGGCCCGGCCTCGCGGGCGGCGCGTTGCCGGAGGAAGGGCGCCTCGGCGTGGGCGGCGCTAATGGAGTTGTTGATGACCCACGCCCAGGGATGGATGCCCGCGCGTTCCAGGTCCTCCTGCAGGTCCTGGGCTTCCAGGACCGGCGTGGTCTCGGCGAGGGTCACCAGGATGACCTTGGTCTGGGCGGGGTCCTGCAGTCGCATGAGAGGGGTGGTGAAGTTCATCGAGTCGCCATGTGGCGGGCGACCTCGCGGTGGTAGGAGCCGGTGGCATCCAGCAGCAGCAACGTGTGCCCGGTGGGGGCGGTGTCGACGACGACGAAGCGGCGCCTGATTCGCTGAGCACCCTGGAGAACTGCTGGAAGACCGCGATCTCCTCGGTGCAGGGGGAGCGCAGGTCCTCGCGCCAGCACCGCTCGCCCGGCTTCGTCCAGGTCTTTGCCCTTCGTGGTCATCACATGGTCCGCGGTAGGCCCGGACTGCTGCGGCGGGATCGATGCGGGAGACCTGCAGTCCGGCGACGGTGCCGTGCAGTGTCTCGGTGAGGATGCGCTGCCGGGTCGGTGGTGGTCAGGTGCACCTTCGCGGCCCGCCTGGGCCAGCGCGACGGCGATGGCCGCGGCGATAGTGGTCTTGCCGACCCCACCCTTGCCCATGCACATGACCAGTCCGTGATCGGTCCGCATCATCTCGTCGACTAGCGTGGCCAGGGTCGCATCTGGGAGTTCCGGCGGTGGGGCGCGCTCGGCCTCGGCGGTGGTGTCTGCCGGGTTGAAGAGGTGCTCAGGGCCTCCACGCCGATCATGTTCGCCGCCTTGAGGGCCAGGATGTCGCGCGGCAGGGCGGCGATCGCGGTGGCATCGCGGCGAGAGCGCTGGCCTCCCTGGCGCGCACGGCCCGGGTCGATATCGTCCTCACCGGCCCCTGGGGCAGGACAGCGTTGATGACGACGTACTGGCCGGTGATGCCGTCTGCCTGAGTTCACCGCTGGTACGTTCGATCTCGGCCAGCGCCGAGGCCTGCGGGCGGCCCACCAGAACCATCCTGCGTGTGGGCCGGGCTCCTTCAGCGCGCCGACGGCCCGCGCGTACATGGCTTTCTGCTTCTCCAGGCCAGAGGCGGGCCCAGGCAGGACGCATCGCCCTTGCCCGCCGCCAGGAAGTCATTCCAGGACCGGGAAGCTGTAGCAGGCGGATGGTATGCCCCGTCGGCGCGGTGTCGAAGACGACGTGGTCATATTGGCCGATCAGGCTCTCGTCTCCGAGCAGGGCAGTGAACTCATTGAACGAGGCGATTTCCGTCGTGCACGAACCGGACAGCTGCTCAGTGATCATGGCCAGCTCCTCTGTCCGGGAGCAGCCCGCGCATCGGGGCGATGATCCGTTCCCGGTAAGCCTCCGCTGCTTGACCGGGGTCGATCTCCAGCGCGGACAAGCCAGGCACCTGGCCGATCGGGGTGATGGTGTTGCCGATCGTGACGCTGAGGACTTGGCCGACGTTCGAGGCCGGGTCGGTGCTGACCAGCACACCCGCTTGGCTCGGCGGGCTAGGTGCAGGGCTGTGGCGCAGGCGACGGACGTCTCGCCGACTCCTCCCTTGCCGGTGAAGAACACGAACCGTGGCGGGGCTTCAAGGAACTTCATCTCGATCCCTCAGCAGCATCCAGCGGGCCGCAGCTGCCCGCGGTTTCGGTCACCCCCAGCTCGGTCGCGCCCGCCGGGGCTGCCCGCGCTGGCGCGGCCCGTGTAGCGGAGCAGCTGATCCCGGGTCGGATAGGTGCCGGTCGACTACGGTCACCCCGTCAACCATGGTCAGCGGCAGCCCCCAGATCCGGCCACCTCCAAGAAGGAGCGCACGTTGTCGTTTCCGGCAAAGCTGCCGGATCGCTGGCCAGATTGTGCCGGGAGATGTCCGGCGCCCAGGCCCCTGAGGTGATCGACGTCGGCGGTGAACGTCAGAGCGCCTGGTCGAGGTCGGCGCCGCACACCCCGGTGTTCAGCACAAGGCTGGCTCGTAGATGGTTATCACGGGCATGGCATTCTCCTGTCAGCAAGTAGGGCTGGCGTGGCTTCTCCTGGTCATTTGAGTCGGCCTACGCGGGCGGGCAGCCGATCAGGGTACTCAGGCTGATCAGGGCCTGGGGGCGCGCCCGGTAAACACCCAGACGCCCCGCTTCTGCGGTCGACCAGCCCGGCATCGTGCAGGACCTTGAGGTGGTGGCTGATCGTCGGCTGGGACAGGTCGAACGTGTCGCGAGGTCAGACGCACGCCTCGCCTCCCGGATGGGAAGCCACCAGCGACATCAGCCGCAGCCGGACGGATCGGCCAGCGCCTTGAGCAAGGGCGGACCTGCTCGGCTTGTTCCATGGACAGCGCCTGAGCCGACAGGGGTGAGCAGCAGGCTGCCGTCTCCACCGGATCAAGCACCATCAGAGACTTAGACATGGATCTATATTGACAGCTGCCAATGTCTCATGGCAAGCTCAGGTCACAGCAAGACATAGACAATCGTCAATGTCCCGCGTGACCGGAGGTCCTCAATGTCCCGTGTCCAGCTCGCCCTCAACGTCAACGACATCGACGAGGCCGTCGCCTTCTACACCAAGATGGCGCGTCTGCGCCCCGCTTAACGGCGAAAGTACAGACGGG
>CAVUNW010000071.1:0-114099 GCA_963742865.1 uncultured Actinomycetes bacterium | reverse complement strand
CAGCGCCTCCATCAGCGTCTCGTGCGCCACCCGGGGATCACAATCGCGAAGCGCGATCGCTGCGGCCAGCAGGAGCGACGGCATATCCCCGCCGCGCCCGTCAGCGACGCGGATCACGCCTTCCATTCGCATGCCATGTGCGCGTGCCACCGGATCGGACATGCCCGGCACTCAGCGCCAGAAGTTCCTGCGCCCGCCGGTGCGCCCCCGCCCCGAGATGCGCTGCGGCAAGCAGCAACCGCGAGACCTGCCTTCGCGGGTCAGGGGTGAGTTGCGCCGAGCGATCCAGGAAAGCCGCCGCGGCTGCCAGCCCGCCGCGCTCCTGCGCGCGGCCGGCTGAGCGCTCGAGCTCGGCGGCGATCCGCTCATCCAGGCCGAGCCCCCGCCGCCAGGTGCCACGCGCGGCGATCGGCATCGGGTTCCGGGTCATACGCCTCGGCCAAGGCCTGGTGCACGGCCCGCCGTTCGGCGCGGGATGCCTGCCGGTATACGGCTGAACGCACAAACGGATGGCGGAACCGCACCGCGGTGTCGATATCGACCAGGCCGGCCTCCTCCGCCGCTACCGCCGCCTCTTCACCGATACCGAGCAGCTCAGCGGCCTGCCAGACCTTAGCCGCCTCCCCGGCCTGTCGGCCGAGGCGATAAGCAGCAGCCGCTGAGTTTGCGCCGGCAGCTCCCCCACCTGCCGCCGGAAGCTCTCCTCGATCCGCCCCGCCAGCGGCAGCGCGGTCGACAGCGCGAACCCGACCGCGAGCTCCGCCGCAGGCAGCCCGCGCGGCAACTCGAGCAGCGCGAGCGGGTTGCCCCGGGTCTCAGCGATGATTCGGTCGCGCACTCGCGCGTCCAGCCGCCCCCGCTCACCGAGGCCAGCAACGTCGCGCATCTTCCTCGTCCAGCCCTTCGACGCTAGCTCAGGCACCCAGCGAGCTCCTCAGAGCGCTCGCGATTGGCGAACAGGAACACGATGCGGCCGGCGGGGAGCGCGGGCACGAACCCCAGGACCTGCTCCGACTCGCGATCGAGCCATTGCGCGTCCTCGACGACACACAGCAGCGGCTGCTTCTCCGCAGTCGCCGACAGCAGGCTGAGCGCGGCCAGTCCGACCAGGAATCGCTCTGGTACCGTCCGGGCGCTCAGCCCGAATGCCGCGCCGAGCGCGTTCCGCTGGGGAAGGGGGAGGTGCTCGATCCAGGGCAGCGAAGGCACGCACAACTGGTGAAGCGCGGCGAACCCCAGCTCCATCTCCGATTCCACGCCCGCCGCCCGGGTCACCCGGAACCCCGCGGCCGAGGAGACCGCGTACTCAACGAGCGCAGTCTTGCCCACCCCCGGCTCGCCGCGCAGCACCAGCGCTCCGCTGTGACCATCACGGGCGCCGCGAGCGCCGGTCAGCGCACCGATCTCATCGCGGCGGCCCGCTAGGGTGAACGCCGCCCCCGGCAGGCCCGCCCGCCGGGAGGCGCGGCGGCACCGCTCCGGGCTGGCCGGCGACGAGTCTTCTGGATCGGTGGCGCGCTGATATATGCGCGCTTGACTCCATGAGGTAGATACTCGAATGAGCGTGAACCAGGGCGAAACCAGCTCCCGACCTACAGCCAGGCCGGGACTTTGAGGGCTCACCGGGGAGGTGCGGGATGACGACGAACGAGACAGCGCCAGTACCCCGGTAACCCGGGTAATCAAGGCCAAGATCAGGCCCCCTCCACCGAGGGATGGCTGGAGCGAGTGAGGCCCGAGACGCTGCTCGCCGACGCTCTCGAAGCACGGCGCGTTGTGGTCGTCTCGGCCACCGCGGGCTCGGGGAAGACGACACTGATCGCGGCCGTGACCCAGCGGCTCGAGCGGCCCGTTGCCTGGCTGACACTTGATTGAACCGACACCGCCCCAGGCCGACTCGTCACCTATCAAGAGGAGGCGCTGAGTGTGGCGGTGCCGCGCGCCCGGGGAGTCGCGCGAGACGCCCTCGCCGCGCGGATCCCGCATCCGGAGGCCGTCGGCCTGCTCGCCGAGGCCATGACCGGTGAGCGGCTCGTGCTGGTGCTCGACGAGCTCGAGCGGCTGCGCGACGAGCCGGAGGCGTGGGCGGTGATCGAGGCGCTGCTGCGGCACGCGCCAGCCGACATGCGTTTCGTGCTGTGCAGCCGGAGGCCAGTCCCAGCATCGGTCCTTCCCCGGCATCCGGGCGACGTCGCCAGGCTCGGAGATGAGGCCCTGGCGCTGACGGTCGAGGAGGCGGCGGACGTGCTCACGAGGCTGGGAAGACCGGCTGTTGACCCCGCCGCCGCGGTTCAGGCGACGGGCGGATGGGTGACGGGCGTGCTGTTCGAGGCGTGGCGGTTCGGCGAATATGCGACCGCTGGCGGGCATGACGATCCACTCTATGACTACATGTCCGCGCACATCCTGCGCGACCTCCCGGCGGCCGACAGCGACTTCCTCATCGCGACCTCGGTGCTCGACGAGGTCACCGCCGCCCGGGCCGGGCTCTCGGCCTCCCCGACGCCGGAACCCGCCTGGCTTCCTTGCGCAACGCGCACATCCCGGTCACCTGGAAGGACAGCGGCCACACCCTGCGCTGCCACCCCCGCTTCCGCGAGTACCTGCAGGACCGGCTGGAGGGCTGGGGCGAGGAGCGGCTGCGATCATTGCGGGTCGCACACGGACGGCTGCTCGCCTCCGAGGGCCACCACGAGGAGGCCACCGAGGTCCTGCTGGGCGCCGGCGCGGCCGCCGAGGCGCTGGAGCCGGCGGCCACGGCAATCTTCGACGTGATCAACCGGCTCGACTTCGGGCTCGCGGAACGCTGGCTCGGACGCACTGGCCGGCGTCGAGCCGGACGGCATGTCACCGTTTGTCATGGCCCGGCTGACACTCGCGATAGCAAGCGAGAACTTCCGGCCCTGCGTTGAGATCCTCGACCGGCTCGTGGCTCAGGGCAAGCTCGCCGACGTCGCGTCCAGCTCTTCAGCGGCCACCTTCATGGTGTGCCATACCTACCAATCGGTGGGCCGATACGACGACACGCTGGCGGCATTCGCGCTGGCCCCGCGCGACGCCGACTATGACGTTCTGCGCGCGTTCGTAGCGATCTATCTGCTCGAGCCTCAGCCTCCGGTTCCGGAACTCACCGGAGCTCCCCTGGACGGCCTGGTGCTCCCGATCATCTACGGGAACGGGCACCTTGCCACGGTGCTCAAGACCACGGGAACGGTGGGCTGGACCCAGGCCTTCGGCCAGCCATGGCTCATCGCCGCGCTGTCGGACGCCGGCCGGATACAAGAGGCGGTGGAGCTCTACGAGGCTGTCCGCGCCCGCGGCCTCACCAACACGTCGCTGGACACGTTCGTCGGGCCGCGAGTGCTGACGGACGCGGGCCGGCGCGACGAGGCACTTGAGACCATCGCGCGCGGCCGGCGGTGGGCTCGCGAGACCTCCGCATTGAACCTGGAGCTGTTCGCCAGCATGCAGGAAGCCCGCCTCAGGCTCCGGCTCGACCGTGACCCGGCGGCCGCGCTGAAGGTGCTGGATCCCGTCGACCAGCATCCCATCACGCACCGCGTCGGGTTCCTCGGCCCGCCGGTCGACTCCTGGTACGGGTACGCGCTGCTGCTCCAGGGGCGCGACGCGGAGGCGCTCGAACGGCTGCGCCGCTCCGTGACGACCGAGCTTCGCACCGGCCGGATGCTGGACATGCCCACGACCGCCGTGTACCTGGCCGAGGCCGAGTGGCGGATGGGCAACGAGGACGCTGCCGACCGGGCGGCCGACATCGCGCTGGAGGCGGCGCGCATCCAGGGCTTCAACCACATGCTGCTCCTGGCCTTGCGCGACTTCCCCGGAGTCCTCTCCAGGCGGCTCGATGCCGAGCCCACGGCCGACTCGCCGTGGCACGAGCTCGCACGCGCGCTGCGCACGCAAGGCCTGGAGATGGGACCGCCGGTCCGCGCGTCGGTGCAGCTGCTGGAGTTCGGCCGCTGCGCGGTCCTCGTCGACGGCGAAGAGCTCAGACCGCGGATCGCCAAGACCTACGAGCTGCTGGCCTACCTGCTCACGCGCCGGCACCATCGCGCCGAGCGCGGCGAGCTCCTCGACGCGCTGTTCGAGGGGCGGGACGATGATTCCGCCCGCGCATACTTGCGTCAGGCGATCCGTTGGCTGCGCACGGTGCTGCCGCCTGACGGGGTGGTCGCGGAGCGCTCCGAGGTCGCGCTGAACGACGAGATTGCCGCTGTCTCCGAATCTGTCCATCTCGAGCGCGCGCTCGCGGAAGCTGCGCGGCTGCGGGGCGCCGACTGCCTCGATGCTACCCTCGCCGCCTTGCGGGTCCTCGACCGCGGCGCATACCTGCCGGGTGTCACGTCGCCCTGGACCGACGAGCGCCGCCGCTGGCTGCAGGAGGTCGCGACCGACGCTCGCTACGAGGCCGCCGAGCTCGCGTTCTCCACCGGTCGGCTCGATGATGCCGAGCGCCTGACCGAAGCGGTCCTCGACGCCGAGCCGTTCCACGAAGCGGGATGGCGCCTGGTCATGCGCCTCGCGAGCGCACGCGGCGACGACCAGGGCGTGCTGAGGGCTTACCAGCACTGCGAGAGAGTCCTCGCCGAGGTCGGGGCGGAACCGAGCCGGACCACGCGGCAGCTGGTCGATCAGCTGCGGCGCTAGGTCCCGGGTCCGGCACGCCGATCATAGGCAGGAAGCCTGCTGGCCAGATCCCCGGCTATGCAAATCCGGGATACGACCGGTTCCGCGCCATCCCGCCCGTTACCCGTCGCTGGCCCGGGCCGTGGCTAGACCCGTGCGGGGACCGTCAGGCCTGCGCTAACGAGCTGCGTTCGGTCAGCGCGCAGTCAAGGTGGCATCGTCAGGCCACGGCACCCGCGGCCCCGCCGTGTCCGGCCGGGCTAAGGCTGTGTATTTCGGGGATTCGGTGACGATGCCCCGCGCGGCAGTGTCGTTGCTGAACGGGAGCACCCGCAGCACAGTGCGGCGGACGGCTCCCGCCTGAGGGATACAGGTGACGGAGATGAGCCAGGTAACCGGACCGGATCAGGTTCCCGACTCGGGAGGTTGTGCGCGCCTCGGTCTTGAGCTGCGGCATTTGCGCTACCTGGTGGCGGTCGCCGACGCCGGTACGTTCACGCACGCCGCCCAGCGCATGTTCATCGCCCAGCCCACGCTGAGCCAGCAAATCCGGCGGCTGGAGGAGATGGTCGGCACGCCACTGCTGCAGCGCCGGCGGGAGGGCGTACGGCTTACCCCCGCGGGCCGGGTGCTGCTGGAGGAGTCCCGGGCCGTGCTGGCGCTGCTCGAGCACGGAATCAGCAGAAGCCGGCACGTGGCTGGCCTGGGACGGCCCCGGCTGCGGTTTGTCCTGCCCCCGAATCTGCCGGAAAGGCTGGCCGTGGCGACGGCCTCCCGGCTGCAGTCCACGGCCGCGGCGGCCGGCGCCGATGTCACCTGGCTGGAGACGGCGCTGGATGCGGAGTTCACGGTGATCCGCCAGCGGCGGGCCGATGCCGGCCTGGGCTGGATGGCTTCGGCCGATGCTGCCTTGCCGGATCCGCTGGACGTCATGAGCCTCGGGGAATTCGAGCCCGAGGTCTGGATTCCTGCCTCGGCCGGAATCGCCGACCGGGGCACCATCACCCTGAGTGACCTGGCCCGCATGGAAGTGATTCACACCCCGCGCCGCGCCAGCGCGGGCACCTACGACGCCTGGCTGGCGGTCATGCGGACCAGCGAGCCTCGCTTCGAGTTCAGCGACCCTCCGTTCCGCCATTCGCTGCCGATGACCCTGGCTTTCGCGGCGACAGCCAGCCGCCCCACGGCCGTCCTGACGGGCCCGCTCCACGACAGAGCGGGACAGGACACGCCAGGCACGGCCCGGCAGATGGCCGGCAGCTACCACATGGTCCGGGTCCGGCTCGAGCGGCGCCCGCTGACCGCTATTGCCGCGCTGGCGTGGAACGGCGATCTGCCGCGCCATCTGCAGCAAGTGCTTTTCGACACCGCCGACGCCATCCCGGTCCGCCGTTCCTTTGCGGCCGCATCCTGACCGGTGACAATCCCGCCGCCTTTCGGTTTCCGAGGTCATCGACGAGATCCACCTCACCGGCTGACCGCTGAGAACCCCCACCTAGGAAGGAATACCTGTCATGTCCAACGCAATGTCGAACCAATTCAAATCAACGTCGACCCAGCTGATTGTGCTTGGCGTTCTCGCCATTATCGTCGGGATCATCGCCATCGCCTGGCCCAACGTGACGATTCTCGCGCTGGTCATCATCTTCGCGATCTACGCGTTCGTCGCCGCGGGGTGGGAGGCAGTGATCGCATTCAGCAGCCGTAGCGCCGGGCCGGTCATCGGCCACCTGCTGCTCGGGCTGATCGACATAGCGGCCGGGGTGGTCGCCCTGGTCTGGCCCGGCCCCACCGCCCTGGTGCTGGTGCTGATCGTGGGGATCTGGGCGTTCGTCGGCGGCTTCTTCGAGATCTTCGCCGGCTTCCAGTCCGGCGAGACCGCGGGCACCCGCGCGATGTTCATCCTGGGCGGGCTGATATCCATCGCGTTCGGCGTGCTGCTCTTCGCCCGCCCCGGCGTGGGCGCGGTCACCCTCGCGCTGCTGTTCGGCCTGTTCAGCCTGGTCTACGGATTCTCACAGATCACGCTGGGCATCGAGGCACGTCGCACCGGGAAGACCCTGCACTCTGTCCTGGACCAGGCAGCCTGACCTGGCACGAGGCAACGGCCGAGCCGAGGCAGGCGCCGTCGAACGGGCCGCCGGACCCTGATCCGGCCAGGCCTCCTCGGCTCCTGCCGAGAGGAGGCCGTGAGCCCTGCCGGACCGTAAGGGAGGTAACAGTGAAGAAATGGCGTCTGGTCGTCATCGCTGGTCTGGCATGCGCTGCTGTGGTGGTCATCGTTATCCAGCTCATGCACGCGCGGCAGGTCGGCCACTGGCTCCAGGTGCACACCGGCACCGTCAACGAGCCCGGCCCCTACTATGGGTTCTGGTCCGGATTCGGCTCTGACATTGAAGAGCTCGGCATCCTGGGCGCGGTCGGCGCGGGCATCTACCAGCTGGTCAAGAAGTACAACTGCCACGAGCCAGGCTGCTGGCGGGTCGGGCAGTATCGCGCGGCGGGTGGCCAGTTCCTGCTCTGCTACCGCCACCATCCCGACTATCAAGGCAGAAAGCCGACTCATGAGCTGATCCAGCGGCTGCACCGCGAGCACCTGGAGCGCCAGGCAGCGATCCACGGCAAACTCAACGAGATACATGAGCACCTGCTGGCCAACCCGGGTACGGCTGACGACATGCACGGTCCCGGCCCTGCCACTCCCAGCGCTCAGGCTTACCGGAATCACCAGCCCAAGTAGGGCATCAACGGCATCGCCGTCCGTTCGGCAGATCAAAGACCTGAAATCCGGCCGAACGGACGGTGGCGCACCTCCTACCCATGCCCGCAGCCCGGTGGGGCACTGGTTCAGGGGTGGTCGGCGGCCATGACGCGCGCAAGCTGGGTGCGGGAGGTCACGCCGGACTTCCGGAACACCTTGCGGAGGTGGTAGTCGACGGTTGACGGGCTCAGGAACAGCTGCGCCGCTATGTGACGGTTGCTTTCCCCCTCGCTGACCAGGCGGGCGATCTGCGCCTCCTGCGGCGTGAGTTCGTCCTGGACCTCCGCGGTCCGCTGCCGGGCCCGTTCGCCGGTGGCCAGCAGCTCGATGCGGGCACGCTCGGCGAACGCCCCGGCGCCCATCGAGGCGAGCATCTCATGTGCGGTGCGGAGCTGGCCGCGCGCGTCGCGGCGGCGTCGCTGGCGACGCAGCCATTCCCCGTACACCAGAGAGGCGCGGGCCAGCTGGGATCTGGCCCGGCATTGCTCCAAGTGCCCGATGGCCTCCTGGTACAGAGACTCGGCGTCGTTGTCGGCGGCGAGCAGCGCCTGGGACCGGGCGAGCAGCCCGAGCGCCAGCGGGGTTCCGGACGCGATCGCCCGTTCGGCGAGCCGCCCGAGCGCGGCCTCAGCGGGCCCGGCCTGCCCGCAGCGTGTGGCGGCTTCGACTAGGTCGGGCAGCACGTGAGTGCCGAAGTGGGGACCATCGTCTTCATAAACGCTGAGCGCGGACCGCAGCGCCGCCTGGTAGTTACCCAGGCCGAGCTCGAGCACCACCAGGCAATACTCGACCCAGATGCTCTGTGCACCGCGACCGGTATCGATCACCTCACGTCCGATAGCAGCCGCGGCCCGGCGCGCGTCGGCCTCGCGACCCCGCCAGGCGAGCTGGTGAAGTTCCGAGACGCCTTCCGTCCCGAGGACACCTGGATTCCCAGTGGCCGCTGAGATCTCGAATGCCTCGGCATAGCAGGATCTGGCAGCGTCGAACCGGCCCGCTTCCTCCTCGAACGTGCTCTGCTGGTTGAGGGCGATTGGCAGGGCGGTCAGCGCGCCATGGTCACGGGCGAGCTGCACCCAGCGGCTGGCCATCGCGTGCTGGGCCTGGTCATCGAATAGCTCCGCGGCGGCAATGTCGCCCAACGCGAATCCGCGCAGGCCGTCGGCCGAGCTCAGATCGCTGGCGCGGAGCATCGCGATGGCGCGGCGAAGCAGCGGTACGCTCGCCGGGTAACCGGCGGTCGCCCGGGCAGCGAAGCCGTCCAGCAGCAGGTCGGTCGCCGACGCCTGCGGGCTGTCGGCGGCCGGCGTTGCGCGCGCCGCGGTCGCTATCTCCGCCAGAACCGCCTGGCTGTGGGACCAGCCGACGTACAGCGCCGCTTCCAGCGCCTTGAGCAGCGCCTCGCGGGCACTGCGCGGGTCGGCCGGCGCGAGCGCCCGCGCCGCCTCCAGCAGGACCGGCGCCGCCTCGCCGGCCTGACCGAGGGCAAAGCGGATCGTGCCGTGCAGCCGCCTGGCCTGCGCGGGCCAGCGGGTCGCCCAGCAGCGGCGTCGCCTCCTCCAGCAGCGCGCCGGCCTGAACCGGCTGACCCGCGATCAGCGCCGCCTCGGCCGCGGCGAGCAGCCGCCCGGCGCGCGCGCCCTCATTTCCGGACAGTTCCGCCGCGCGGGACAAGAACGTCACCGTCGCGGCGTACCCGCCACGGTCCCGCACTCTCCCCGCCGCCTGCTCCAGCCGCGCCGCCACCGCCTCATCCGGCCCGCTCGCCGCCATCCCCAGGTGCCACGCCACCCGGTCCGGCTCATCTTGGTCAGCGACCGCCGTCAGCGCCTGGTGAATCTGCCGCCGCTGACGCAGCGGCAGGGCGTAATAGACCACCGAGCGCACCAGGGGATGCCGGAAGACCACCTGCGAGCCGATCTCCGCCAGGCTGCCCAGATCAGCCGCCGCGGCCGTCTCCGGATCGATGCCCAGCTGGGCGGCCGTGCGCCACACCTGCGCCTGCGAGGCGGTCGGCTCGGCTGCGGCCACCGCCAGCAGCAGCCGCGTCTCGCGTGGCAGCCGGGCCACCCGGCGGCCGAAGACGTGCTCCAGCGACCCGCCGGCTGGCAGCGGCTCGGGCGGCGCCTCCGCCCCCGCCAGCTGGGCCGGCGACAGCTCCCGGGCCACCTCGGTCAGCGCCAGCGGATTCCCGGCGGTCTCGGCGACGATCCGCGCGCCGACCGCCGGGCTCAGCCGCCCCGGCACCAGCGACGCCAGCAACTCCATGGCCGCATCCGCATCGAAGCCGCCGACCGTCAGGTCCGGCAGCCCGGCCAGGGCCAGCAGCGGGCCGGCTCACGCACCGCGAACAGCAGCAGCACCCGCTCGGCATACAGGCGGCGCGCCACGAACCCCAGCACCACCGTCGACTCCGGATCCAGCCACTGCACGTCATCGACCACGCAGACCAGCGGCGCCGCCGACGCCACGTCGGCCAGCAGCGTCAGCACCGCCAGTGCGACCAGGAACCGGTCCGCCGGCGGCCCGGCCACCAGCCCGAAGGTGCTGCGCAGCGCGTCCCGCTGCGGACCCGGCAGCTCCTCCAGCTGATCGGCGAACGGCAGCAGGAACCGGTGCATGCCCGCGTAGCCCAGCTGCGTCTCCGGCTCCACGCCGGTCAGCCGTGCAGTCTGCATTCCCGCCGCCGCGGCGACCGTGAGCGTGTCGTTCAGCAGCGCGGTCTTGCCCACCCCGGCCTCGCCCCGCAGCACCAGGGCGCCACTGTAGCCGTCGGCGGCCCGGGCCAGCAGGCCGCCCAGCGCCTCGCGTTCGGCCGACCGGCCAACGAGCACCACGTCCACACCCTTCGCCCCCGCGTGGGGCAACGCTCCCCATGAAACACCGGACCTAGCAACATTGCCAGGAAACATCGATCCGGCAACTTCTGGCACTTGCTGCCTTCACCCGGCTCGGGGCGTATGGGTAGTGCTGTGGCACCTGGCCGCCTCTGCCCAGACTCACGCGACCGATCTGCAACTGCCCGTCAGCGCTAGCCCTCCCCGATCTCATCGAGGCGGCGGTCCGCTGCGATGAACTGCCGATGGCACGTGAGGCCCTGGACCGGCGAAAGACCTCGCAAGCGCAGCGTAGAGACCGAGCAGACGCTGCCCCGTGCGTGATTCCGGGGGGACCGCCGCCAGCTAACCTGGCAATGCCGCGGTGCATGGGGGAAGGGGCGGGACGGTGGTGCTGGTTGACCGGGTCTCTGAGATGGAGACGTTTGGGCGCCTGCTGGACGCGGTACGGGCTGGCTCAAGCGGGGTCGTGGTGGTGCGGGGAGAGGCGGGGATCGGCAAGACGGCGATCCTCCGGCAAACAGCTGACCGGGCGGCGCGGGAGGGCATGTCCGTCGCGCGGGTCGCAGGTGTCCAGGCGGAGCTGGACTTTGAGTTCGCCGGGCTGCACCAGCTCCTTGTTCCCTTTCTGTCGGGGCTGCCGACGCTGCCTGCTCCCCAGCGAGCCGCTTTGGAGGCGGTGTTTGGCGTGGCGGCGCGGCCGGCGCCGGACCGGTTCTTGGTGGGGCTGGCGACCCTGACATTGCTTGCGGACGCCGCCGACGCACAGCCGGTGCTGTGCGTGGTCGATGACGCTCAGTGGCTCGATCGTGTCTCGCTGCAAATGCTCGCGTTCGTCTGCCGTCGGCTGCTGGCTGAGCGGATCGGGGTACTGTTCGGGCTGCGCACCGGCGAGGACGCGGGACAGGTGCTGGAGGGCTTCCCGCAGCTCGAAGTGGGCCCTCTCGCAGAGGACGCTGGGCGCGAGCTGCTGCAGATATCGGCTGGGACCGAGATGGCCGAGCCGGTGGCTCGCCGGGCCTTGGCGGACGCCGCCGGCTACCCGTTGGCGCTTATCGAGCTGGGCAAGGACCTGGCCGAGGGCAGCAGCACACCCCTGAGGGCGCGTGAAACACCCGGCCGGCCTGGCGAGCGTCTCCAGCAGCTTTATGCCGAGCGGGTGCGGGCACTGCCGGGTGAGGCGAAGACGCTGCTGCTGGTCGCGGCGGCCGAGCAACTCGGGGACCCTGACCGGGTGCAGGCGGCGGCCGGATTGCTGGGCGCGGACCTCGACGTGCAGGATCTGCCGGGCGTGCGGCGCATGCTGTCGCTGCGCCCGCAGGTAGCGTTCACCCATCCCTTGATGCGAGCCGCGGCCTACTGGCAATCGTCGGCGGACGAGCGCCGCCGGGCGCACGCCGCGCTGGCCGCGGTGGCCGACATCGGCACAGACCCGGACCGGCGGGCGTGGCACCTGGCCGAAGCGACGATCGGCCCTGATGAGACGGTGGCCGCGGAACTGGAGGCGTCCGCAGCGCGGGCGCGCGACAGCGGCGGCTGGGAGTCCGAGGCGGCGTTCTTCAAACGTGCCGCCGAACTCAGCACGGACCACGAGCGGGGCGCGGAGCGGCGGCTGGCAGCGGCGGAGGCGTCGCTGCTCGCGGGCAACCCCGCCGAGGCGGCCGCTCTGGCCGCGCGTGCGGCGCCCTCGCTTGGCACCGCTCTGGAGAGGGCGCGGGCCAAGCGGGTGCGGGCAGCGTTCCTTCTGGCGTCAGGTCGCGCCTCCGACGCCGTCGAGCTGCTGGTGGAAGCGAGCCGGGAAATGGGGCCCTCCGACCCGCGCCTGGCGCGAGACAACCTCTTGCGGGCGCTCCTCGCCGCCCAGAACGAGGATGTTCTCGGTGCGAAGGGCCGCGAGGTGCTGCTGGCGGCCGATCGAGCACTGCCCCGGCCGGCAACGGTGACGCCCAGCGACCTGCTGCTTGACGGGTACCTGGCGATGTTCGGCGGCCGCACCAGGGAGGCTTACGCCATGTTCCGCCAGGCCGTGGCGTCATTTCCGCCCGACGACTTTCCGAGCGTCGACGAGTGGGCCTTGGCGGCTGGCCTGCTGATCGACCACGAGCCGTGGCGTGCGGCGGAGAGCACCTGGGTGCCAGCACTCCGCGACCGGGGCGCGGTCACTGCGCTCCTGCCGATCCTCCACTGGATGGCGCATTTTCAGATGCTCGACGGTCGCCTGACCGCCGCCGAGGCATCAGTGGCTGAAGGCCGCGCCCTTGCCGAGGCGTCCGGGAATCGCCTTTATCTTCCAGGCTTCCCCACTTTTCGGGTTTGGCTGCTCGGGCTGCGCGGCGAAGCCGAGGAGGGCCGCGCCCTCGCTGCCCGGCTCCTGGCCGAACCAGTTGCCCCGGGCTGGAAAACCACGGCCAGCCTCGGGCTCTCGGCCCTCGAACTCGGAGCGGGACGCTACCAGGCGGCGCTGGAGGCTGCTCTGCAAGGCCGCATTGGGTGGCTGGTATACTCGCCGGAGGACGCTGTCGAGGCAGCCATGCGTGTCCAACAGGCTGACCTGGCGCGCGGAGCGGTCGAAGAGTTTGAACCTGTAGCGGAGGCGAGCGGTACGCCCTGGGCGCTGGGGCTGCTGGAGCGCTGCAGAGCCTTGGTCGCGGACAGCGATGCCGAAGACCATTACCTGCTGTCCATCGGACAACTCGAACGAACTCAGCTCCGATACCCCCTGGCACGCACCCGACTGGTCTACGGCGAATGGCTCCGCCGCGAGCGCCGGCGGCTCGACGCCCGCGAGCAACTCCGTGCCGGCCTGGAAGCCTTCGAGCACATGGGAGCGCGAGGCTTCGCCGAGCGGACCAGCGCAGAGCTTGCTGCCACCGGCGAACACGCGCGCAGGCGCACCGACGACGCTCAGCGCCGGCTGACCCCCCAGGAACATCAGATTGCCCAGCTCGCCGCCGCCGGGGCGACCAACCGCGACATCGCATCCAAGCTGTTCCTCAGCGCCGCCACCGTGGAGTACCACCTGCGTAAGGTGTACCGGGAACTCAACGTAACCAGCCGCGTCGGCCTCATCCCCGCTCTGCCCGAGGCCTACCCCGAAACCTGACGGTCCCTGCGGCACGTGTGCAGGCGCGCCCGTGCGGCGCAACGGATGGCGAGGGTGTTCGGGCTGGCGGGGTTGCGGCGCGCCGCAACCCCGCCGCGACAACACCCCTCTATTCGGCATCAGCGTGGTCGTCGCCGGCGGGCAACTCCCGACAGCAGCCAGCAGCTGCCGGTGCAATAGATGTCAGCTACAAGGGGATAGTTTTTGCTGCATTGACGCTATGGCCTTACTGGCTGATCCTTTCAAGACGAGGGCCGATGCGCCAGGACGCCGAGGTGGCAGCAGAGACCGACACGATCGTCTTGATCCACGGACTGCGGCTGATCCCAGCCGGGGAAAGCCGGCACGACGATCCCGTCGAGCGGCGTTTTGATCTCGTCAATGCCGACGGCACCGTAACGGCGCTGGACCGCGCCGTCTCCGATCGCGTTGTTTAGGGGATGAATCCCGTGGATGAGGTGGCCAAGGCCAGGAACCTAGAGGGGCCGGCCGCGGATATGCCGCCGGGATCCGGCGAGGTCCCCCAGCCATCGGCGGAGCCGGGGAAAGCCCGGAAGCTGCTTTCTGTGACGCTGCCCGGCTGCTGGGGTGCGCTGCTTGGCGGGTGCCTGTCCTTTACGCCCTCGCTGCTTCCCCGCGACGGTATTATCCAGGGCCTGGTCTGGGGCATCACCGCGGCCATCGGTTACGGGCTGGGGGTGCTCGCCGCGTGGATCTGGCGTGCCTTTGCTGACCGGGACGCCCGGCAGCCGCGGCGCCGGTCCTGGACCGTCTTCCTCATCAGCGCGGCGACGCTGGTCGTGGTCTCGTTCGGGCTCGGCCAGTACTGGCAGTACGAGATCCGCATGCTGATGGGGGTGACGGACGACAACATCGCGTTCGTCGTCCTCTGCCCGCTCATCGCCGCGCTGATTGTCTGGCTTATCTTGCTGATCGGGCGCGGCCTGCGCGGCCTGTACCGCTGGGCCGCGAAGGCGCTGCATCGCTGGATCGGGCAGCGCGCGGCGCGCGCGGTCGCCTGGATTCTGGTCGCCGGCCTGACCTACCTGGTGGTCACCGGCCTGCTGCTCCAGGGCTTGGTCAACGCGGCCAACGAGGCGTTCTCGGTGCGCAATACGACGACCCCGGCGGGGGTACAGCAACCCGCGACCAGCGTGCGTTCGGGTGGGCCGGGCTCGCTCGTGCCGTGGGACACGCTGGGCTGGCAGGGCCGGATCTTCACCGGCCAGGGCCCGTCGGCGGGCGCTATCGAGAAGCTCACCCACCATCGGGCGATGGAACCGGTCCGGGCCTACGCCGGGCTGGCATCGGCCACCGACGTGCAGTCCCGGGCCGCCCTGGCGGTCCGGGACCTCGAGCGCGCGGGCGGCTTCGGGCGCAAGGACCTGCTGGTGGTGACGACGACCGGCAGCGGCTGGGTCGACCCGGCGCTGGTGGACAGCTTCGAGTATCTCAGCGGCGGCGACGCGGCGGCGGTGTCGATGCAGTACTCCTACCTGCCGTCGTGGATTTCCTACCTGGTCGACCAGTCCAAGGCGCGCGAGGCGGGCGCAGCGCTGTTCAACGCGGTCTACACCCGCTGGTCGCAGCTGCCCTCCGGCCATCGCCCCAGGCTGTTCGTGGCCGGGGAAAGCCTGGGGTCGTTCGGCGGCGAAGCCGCCTTCAGCGGCGAATACGGCCTCAGCCTGACCACCGGCACGCTGTTCGCGGGACCGCCCAATTTCAATACGCTGTTCCGGGAATTCAGCGACCACCGCGACGCTGGCAGCCTGGAGGTCCAGCCCGTCTTCCAGGACGGGCAGGTTGTGCGGTTCGCGGACGATCCCACTACTGGCATCCCGCCCAAAGGCCAGCCCTGGAAAGGCAGCCGGGTCCTGTACATGATGCACCCGTCCGACCCGGTGGTGTGGTGGAGCCCGCATCTGATCTTCAGCGAGCCCGGCTGGATCAGCCAGCCACCCGGCAGGGACGTGCTCGCGGGCATGTTCTGGATGCCGCTGGTGACCTTCTGGCAGGTCTCCGCCGACCTCCCGTTCGCCCAAGGCGTCCCGGCCGGGCACGGCCACCACTACACGGCCGAGTACGTCGACGGATGGAACGCCGTCATGCGGCCCTCTGGCATTACCCCCCAGGACCTGGCCGGCCTCAGGAAAATCATCGCGGCCGGGGGATAGTCGCGTGCCACCATGGCGCGTTAAGTCACCGGTGCTGCGTCCCGGTCACCGCGAACCCCACGCCCACACCGACGCCGCCGCCAGAACACCCAGCCCGTTCGCCGCCCAGTGCAGGCCGGCCGGTGCGAGCAGGCTGCCGCTGCGGCGCCGCAACTCGCAGAACACCACCCCGGCCAGGCCAGTGAACAGGACCGTTCCCAGCACCGAAACGGCCTGGCCAGATGTTCCCCTTCCGACTGTGCCTCCGATCGCCTCGTTGTCCGTGGCCAGACCAAGTGACGGAAGCACATGCCACAAACCGAACAGCACAGACGAGACAATGGTGGCCGTCCAAGTCCCGCGCCAACGGCGCAGCAGGCCCCACAACACCCCGCGGAACGCGACCTCCTCGAACAGCACCGTGCCCAGCGGGATGAGCACGAAAGCCGTCAGCAGGGCATCTCCCCAGCTCAGATGATAGCGGGCGTCGCGGAAGGCGCCCCGAGTCAGCGGATGCGCCGCGCCCGCCGCCAGCACCACCGCCACGGCTACGATCGCGCCGGACGCCCAGATCAGCCCGCGCCGCCACGTCCCCCCCAGGCTAAGCTCCTGCCAGCTGAGCCCCGCCCACCGGGCGATCGCCAAGAGCCCGACGGCACCGGCCGGGCCAGCCACCAGCGACGCATGCGCCACACGGGCATCGATCACGTTGACGCACCCAAGAACGGCGACCACCACCGCAACCGCCCAGCCAACGCGCCCCCGGGGATCGCACGATGTCCCCGCCATGAAACCCTCCGTCCCGACGCGACCCAGCGCGGACCGCCGATCTGGTAGTCCGGATACCCGGCTTGCTCGATCACCCGCGCGGTCAGCGTGTCAATGCGCTAGCGGCAGGAGCGGCGGCGCGCTGTCGCCGAGCACATCCCGCCACGTCTTACGCGGGCGCTTCGGCGCCCATCCAGGAATGATCATCCGAATTCACGCGGAATTGAGGGCTAGTCGCCGCAGCGCCAAGATTCGCTTCCTTTCCGTAACGATGCGGTGTATTACCTCATCAGCCAGTCCACCCCGCAACCTCGTGACGGTAAAGGCGGTGGTGCCTGTGGTGGTATTGGCCGGCGCTACTGGCCCACGCGGCGGCTGTTCGTCACCGACCTGTTCGTGGCGGCGGTCCCGGTCGTGCCCTTCGCCTAGGCGGACTGGGCATTTCGTGGATTCGATGCGTGACGGGGGGTCTTAGCGTTTGGGCATGGTCGCAGCGGCGGGTGGCCGGTGGGGCTGCGGCGGTGGCCAGGAGGAGACAGTTCATGACGGATGACGACCTGCGGCTCGACGTCGCGGCCGAGCTTTGCTGGGACCCGAGGGTGGACGGCAAGGCGATTGCTGTTTCGGCAGATGACGGTGCCGTCACCCTGCGCGGGACGGTCGGCAGCTTGCGGGAGAAGCGCGAGGCGGGGAAGGCGGCCGGGCGCGTATTCGGGGTCACCGAAATCAGCAACGAACTGCACGTGCGGCTGCTGGACGGCAGCAAGGGTAACGACGCCGACCTGCGCGGCCAGGTGCTCCAGGCCCTCCTGCTCGACAGCCTCGTGCCGGCGACGGTGGATGCGAAGGCCCGGGACGGCTACGTCACCCTGACCGGCACCGCGCAATGGCAGTACCAGCGCGACGAGGCCGAGGTGCTCACCGCGAGCGTGCCTGGCGTGTCCGGCATCGACAACGGCATCACGCTCGCCCCGGCGCCGGACGGGCGCGACATCAGCAACGGCATCAGTGACGCCTTCCGGCGCAGCGCCAGGCTGGACGCGGACGAGCTTTCGGTTGATACCACGTCCGGCGGGACAGTGATCCTGGCCGGGGCGGTGAGCTCGTGGTCTGAGCACGACGAAGCAGTGGCCGCCGCCTGGTCCGCGCCGGGCATCACCGAGGTTGACGACCGGATCGTGGTCGAATACTCAGCCGGGCCCGGGATAACCAGCCCCGGCAGGAACCTCACGAGCTAATGTCAGCCTGCTGGCCATCGACGCCGACCAGCAGCCCGAATCCGTCACCGCAGAGATCGAAGCGCGCGACGCCTTCCGTGATTAGGGGCGGTCGGCGGCCATCACGCGCGCAAGCTGGGTGCGGGAGGTCACGCCGGTCTTCCGGAACACCTTCCGCAGGTGGTAGTCGACGGTGGACGGGCTCAGGAACAGCTGCGCGGCGATGTCCCGGTTGCTCTGGCCCTGGCTGACCAGCCGGGCGATCTGTGCCTCCTGCGCCGTGAACTCCTCGGCGGCCGGGGCGGTCCGCGAGCGGGCCCGCTCCCCGGTGGCCAGCAGCTCCACGCGGGCCCGTTCGGCGAACGCGTCGGCGCCCATCGAGGTGAACATCTCGTGCGCGGTCCGCAGCTGCTGGCGTGCGTCGCGGCGGCGCTGCTGGCGGCGCAGCCATTCGCCGTACACCAGGTGGGCGCGGGCCAGCTGGGGCGCCGACCGGCACTGCGTCAGGTGCCCGATGGCCTCGGCGTAAAGGTGCTCGGCGTCGTCGCCGGCTAGCAACGCCTTAGACCGGGCGAGCAGCCCGAGCGCCAGCGGGCTTCCGGCCGCGGTCGCCCGTTCGGCGAGCCGGCCGAGCGCGGCCTCGGCCAGCCCGGTCTCGCCGCAGCGCGCTGCGGCCTCCACCAGGTCGTGCAGCACAATAGCGGAGAACGGGGCATCGTCCTCCTGGACGCCGAGCACACCATGCAGCGCCGCCTGGTAGTTGCCCAGGCCGAGCTCGAGCACCACCAGGCAATACTGGGCCCAGATGCTTTGTGCGCCACGGCCGCCGCCGGCCGCCTCGCGGGTGACAGTGGCCGCCACCCGGCGCGCGTCCGTCTCGCGGCCGCGCCAGGCCAGCTCGTACACTTCCGCGATGCCCGCTGTCCCGACGACTCCCGGGTTCCCGGTTGCCGCTGAGATCTCGAGTCGCTCAGCGAAACAGGCCCGGGCGGCGTCGAACCGCCCCGCGCTTACCTCGAACGCGCCCTGGTTGTTGAGTGCTACCGGCAGCGTGGTCAGCGCTCCCCGGTCTCGGGCGAGCTGGACCCAGCGGCTGGCCAGCGCGTGCTGGGCGTGGTCGTCGAATAGGTCATCCGCGGCAACGCAGCCTAGCCTGAGCCCCCACAGCTCGTCCGCCGGGCCGAGATCGCCGGCGCGGATCATCGCGATGGCGCGGCGGAGCGGGGGCACACTCGCCGGGTAACCGGCTACCGCGCGTGCGGCGAAGCCATCCAGGAGCAGGCCTGTCGCCGATGCCTCTGATCTGCCTGCAGCCGGGATGTCCCGCGCCACGCGCGCTATCTCGGCCAAGACCGCCTGGCTTGCCGACCAGCCGACGAACAGCGCCGCGTCGAAGGCCTCGAGCAGTGTCTGGCGGGCACCGCGCGGGTCGACCGCCGCGAGCGCCTGCGCCGCCTCCAGCAGGACCGGTGCCGCCTCGCCGGCCTGCCCGAGGGCCAGCTGGATCGTGCCCTGCAGCCGTCTGACCTGAGCGCGGGCCAGCGGGTCGCCCAGCAGCGGCGTCGCCTCCGCCAGCAGCGCGCCGGCCTGGACCGGCCGACCCGCGATCAGCGCCGCCTCGGCCGCCGCGAGCAACCGCCTAGCACGCTGGCCTCGGTCTGATAGCTCGGCCGCGCGGGACAAGAATGTCACCGTCGCGGCGTACCCGCCACGGTCCCGCACTCTGCCCGCGGCCTGCTCCAGCCGCTCGGCCACCGCCTCATCCGGCCCGTTCGCCGCCATGCCCAGGTGCCAGGCCACCCGATCGGGCTCGCTTCCGTCACTCATTGCCGCCAGCGCCTGATGGATCAGGCGTCGCTGCCGCAGCGGCGTAGCGTAGTAGACCACCGAGCGCACCAGGGGATGCCGGAACTCTACCTGCGGGCCGATCTCGGCCAGGCCGCCCAGATCAGCCGCCACGGCCGCGTCCGGATCGATGCCCAGCTGGGCGGCCGCACGCCACACCAGCGCCTGGGAGGCGGCCGGCTCGGCCGCGGCCACCGCCAGCAGCATGCGCGCCTCGCGCGGCAGCCGGGCCACCCGGCGGCCGAACACCTGCTCCAGTGAACCGCCGGCCGGCAGCGGCTCGGGCAGCGCCTCCGCCCCCGCCAGCTGGGCCGGTGACAGCTCCCGGGCCACCTCCGTCAGCGCCAGCGGATTACCGCCGGTCTCGGCGGCGATCCGGGCACCCACCGCCGGGCTCAGCCGCCCCGGCGTCAGGGACGCCAGCAACTCCAGCGCGGCGTCGGTGTCGAGGCCGCCGATCGCCAGCTCCGGCAGCCCCGCCAGCGCCGAGACCTGGCCGGCTCACGCACCGCGAACAGCAGCACCACCCGCTCGGCCAACAGGCGACGTGCGACGAACCCCAGCACCACCGCCGATTCGGGATCCAGCCACTGCACATCATCGACCACGCACACCAGCGGCGCCGCGGACGCCACCTCGGCCAGCAGCGTCAGCACCGCCAGCGCGACCAGAAACCGGTCCGCCGGCGGTCCGGCCACCAGCCCGAAGGTGCTGCGCAGCGCGTCGCGCTGGGGAATAGGCAGCCGCTCGACGTCATCGGCGAACGGGAGCAGGAACCGGTGCAGCCCGGCGTACCCCAGCTGTGTCTCCGCCTCCACCCCGGTCAGCCGCGCGGTCTGCATGCCATCCGCCGCCGCGGCCGCGAGCGTGTCACTCAGCAGCGCGGTCTTCCCCACCCCGGCCTCGCCGTGCAGCACCAGGGCGGCACTGTAGCCCTCGGGGGCCCTGGCCAGCAGGCCGCGGAGCGCCTCGCGTTCGGCCGGTCGGCCGACGAGCACCACGTCCACACCTTCCCCCTCCGGCGCGGGGGCAACGTCCACCATCCAACACCGGATACGGTCACACGGCCAGGGACACATCGGTCCGGCACCTGCAGGCCCTCCCGCCCGGTTATCGCGTGGTTCACGGGCGGTCGGCAGTCATGGTGCGGGCGAGCTGGGTGCGGGAGGTTACGCCGGTCTTCCGGAACACCTTCCGCAGGTGGTAGTCGACGGTGGAGGGGCTCAGGAACAGCTGCGCGGCGATGTCCCGGTTACTCTCACCCTCGCTGACCAGCCGGGCGATCTGCGCCTCCTGCGCCGTGAGCTCCTCGGCGGTCTCGGCGGTCCGCTGCCGGGCGCGTTCCCCGGTGGCCAGCAACTCGATGCGGGCCCGCTCGGCGAACGCTTCGGCGCCCATCGAGGTGAACATCTCATGCGCGGTCCGCAGCCGCTCGCGCGCCTCGCGGCGGCGCCGCTGGCGGCGCAGCCATTCGCCGTACACCAGGTGGGCGCGGGCCAGCTGGGGCGCCGACCGGCACTGCGTCAGGTGCCCGATGGCCTCGGCGTGGAGGGGCTCGGTGTCGGCGTCGCCGGCCAGCAGTGCCCGGGACCGGGCCAGCAGCCCGAGCGCCAGCGGGGTGCCGGCCGCGGGGGCCCGCTCGGTGAGCCCGCCGAGCGCGGCCCCGGCCAGCTTGGTCTCGCCGCAGCGCGCGGCGGCCTCGACCAGATCGGGCAGCGCATAGGTGCCGATGAAGGGGGCATCGTCGTCATAAACCCTGAGCACGGACCGCAGCGCCGCCTGGTAGTTGCCCAGGCCGAGTTCGAGCACGGCCACGCCGTAGTGGGCGAAGAGGCTCTGTGCACCGCGGCTGGCGGCGGTCGCCTCGCGGACGACCGCGGCCGCGACCCGGCGCGCGTCCGTCTCGCGGCCGCGCCAGGCCAGCTCCCACGCCTCCGCGGTGCCAGCCGTCCCGAGGACGCCAGGATTCCCGGTCGCCGCCGAGATCTCGGATCTTTCGGCGAGACAGGCGGTGGAAGCGTCGAATCGGCCGGCCACCACCTCGGCGAACATGCTCTGGTAGTTGAGCGCTTGCGGCAGCGCGGTCAGCGCTCCACGGTCGCGGGCGACCTGTGCCCAGCGGATGGCAAGGGCGCGCTGGGCCTGGTCATCGAACAGCTCCCCGGCGGCAAGGCAGCCGAGCCCGAATCCGCGCAGGCCCTCGGCCGGGCTGAGCTCACCGGCCCGCAGCATCGCGATGGCGCGGCGGAACAGCGGCACGCCCGCCGGGTAACCGTCGGCCGCCCGGGCGGCGAAGCCGGCCAGCAGCAGGTCGGCCACGGAGGAGGCCGGTCCGGCGGCCGCCAGCGTTGCGCGCGCCGCGGGCGCTATCTCGGCCAGGACCGCCCGGCTTGCGGACCAGCCGGTGTACACGGCCCCCTCGAGCGCCCCGAGCAGCGCCTCGCGGGCACCGCGCGCGTCAGCCGGCGCGAGCGCCTGCGCCGCCTCCAGCAGAATCGGCGCCGCCTCGCCCGCTTGGCCGAGGGCCAGCTGGATCGTGCCCTGTAGCCGCCTGGCCTGCGCGCGGGCCAGCGGGTCGCCCAGCAGCGGGATTGCCTCCGCCAGCAGCGCGCCGGCCCGGACCGGCTGACCCGCGATCAGCGCCGCCTCCGACGCGGCCAGCCGCCGTCTGGCCCGCTGGCCCTCCTCCTCGGACAACTCCGCCGCACGGGACAAGAACGCCACCGTGGCGGCGTACCCCCCGCGGTGCCGCACTGTCCCAGCCGCCTGCTCCAGCCGGGCCGCCACCGCCTCATCCGGCCCGGCCGCCGCCATCCCCAGATGCCACGCCACCCGATCCAGCTCCTCTTGGTCAGCGACCGCCGTCAGCGTCTGATGGATCAGCCGGCGCTGCCGCAACGGCATGGCGTAATAGGCGGCCGAGCGTACGAGCGGATGCTGGAATACCATCTGCGGGCCGATCTCCGCCAGGCCGCCCAGATCGGCCGCCACGGCCGCCTCCGGATCGATGCCCAGCTGGGCGGCTGCGCGCCACACCAGCGCCTGGGAGGCGGTCGGCTCGGCTGCCGCCACCGCCAGCAGCATGCGCGCCTCCGGCGCCAGCCGACTCACCCGGCGGCCGAAAACCTGCTCCAGCGACCCGCCGGCTGGCAGCGGCTCCGGCAGCGCCTCCGCCCCCGCCAGCTGGGCCGGCGACAGTTCCCGGGCCACCTCGGCCAGCGCCAGCGGATTACCGCCGGTCTCGGCGACGATCCGCGCGCCGACCGCCGGGCTCAGCCGCCCCGGCACCAGTGACGCCAGCAACTCCATGGCCGCATCCGCATCGAAGCCGCCGACCGCCAGCTCCGGCAGCCCGGCCAGCGCCGGCAGCGAGCCGGGCTCGCGGACGGCGAACAGCAGCAGCACCCGCTCGGCGTACAGGCGGCGCGCGACAAGCCCAGCACCACCGCCGATTCCGGATCCAGCCACTGAACGTCATCGACCACGCAGACCAGCGGCGCGGCCGACGCCACGTCGGCCAGCAGGGTCAGTACGGCCAGCGCGACCAGGAACCGGTCCGCTGGCGGCCCCGCCACCAGCCCGAACGTGCTGCGCAGCGCGTCCCGCTGGGGAACAGGCAGCCGCCCCAGACGGTCCGCGAACGGGAGCAGGAACCGGTGCAGCCCGGCGTACCCGAGCTGCGTCTCCGGCTCCACCCCGGTCAGCCAGGCGGTCTGCATGCCCGCCGCCGCGGCGGCGGTGAGCGTGTCGTTAAGCAGCGTGGTCTTGCCGACCCCGGCCTCACCGCGCAGCACCAGCGCGCCGCTGTAGCCCTCGACGGCCTTCGCCAGCAGGCCGCTGAGCGCCTCGCGTTCGGCCTGCCGGCCAACGAGCACCACGGGCACACCCTCTCACCCTCGACCTGCCGGGGCAACGTCTCATCCGCTACGTGCGGCCACACCAGACGAGCCGGATTTCACAGGGGCGGGCCGTCGGTCAGCTGCAGGCGGCTGGTGGTGGGCTGCCCGGAGGGGCTGACCCAGGAGACGGAGATCGTGTCGCCCGGGTGGAAGCGCGTCAAGACGCTGCTGAAGTCGTCGGGTGAGCCGACGGCCTGCCCGTTCACCGCGGTGATGACCGCTCCTGCGGTCAGGCCGGCCGAGGCCGCGGGGCTGCCGCAGATGATCCCGTCGATCAGGGTGCCGGAGCGGACGGGCGCGATGGCCGAGGGCACGGTCAGGTTCGCGTTGCTGGTGTAGCAGCCCGGGTTGGTCCCCTGGCTGCCGGAGCCGCCGTTCTGCTGCTGTTCCTGCTGCTGGGCTTGGGTCTGCGGGCTGCTGCTCGTTCCAGAGCCGACGAAGACCCCGAGGAAGGGCGGGTACCCAATGGCGATGGTGGAGCTGGCCTGGTCTGCGGTGATCTGCCGGGCGACCGACATCGCCGTGCTGATCGGGATCGTGAACCCGGTGGCCGATCCCTGCTCTGGGCCGCTGACGCCGTTGCCGGCCGTGTCCATGCCGATGACGCCAGCGGAGCTCGACAGCGGGCCGCCGGAGTCACCGGCCACGATGTCGGCGTTCGTCTCGATCATTCCGTGCAAGGTCTCGGAGGTGGCCGAGCCTGCGTCGTTGCTGGCGGTGATGGTCTTGTCCAGCCCGGTGATCTGGCCGGCCTTCGCGATGATAGTGCCCTGGCCCTCGGCGTTGCCCAGGGCCACGACCGTCTCTCCGGCCTTGGGCGGCGACGAGCTGGCGACAGGCACGGTCGTCAGCCCGGACGCGTTCCGCAGCCGGATCAGGGCCACATCACCCGTCTTGTCATAGCCGACGGCGGTCGCCGGGTAGGTCTTGCCGGTCGAGACCACGGTTGCGGTGATGTTGGTGGAGTCCGCGATGACGTGGTTGTTGGTCAGCACCAGCCCGTCGGCGTTGATCACCATTCCGGTGCCGGCGGCCGCCTCGCCGTTGTACTGGAGGGTGGTGTTGATGAGGACCACGCCCGGCTTGACCCGGGCGGCAATGTTTTCCTCGCTGCTGTTGAGCGACGATGACGTCGTGCCGCTTCCGCTCTGGCTGCCGGCCGCAGGGTCGTAGAACGCGAGGAGCAGGCCTGCCGCGAGCGCGGCACCCAGCACCGCCGTAACCACGTGCGTCAGCGCATTGCCGCGCCCTCGGCGCCTCGGGAGCGGTCCGAATCCGCTGTCTTCCTGCATCTTTCCGGGCTCCCTATCTTCTGCGAATCGGGTAGCCGGCCGCGATTATCGAGGCGCGGTGCTCAAGATGGTGGTGCCGGCACAAAAACACCGGGCCCGCGTGAGTGATCACTTCCACTTGCGCCAATGCCACATGGCACCGGTCGCACGGCACTTGCAGGGGAATATCTGCGGCAGGCGTGTGCTCTTTCACCGCGCTGCGCATGCGCCGGGGCGGACCATTGTCGTCATTGCTGAAGATTCCCATCGCCAGTCCTTTGGGGAGGAGGAAAGCAACGGCTGCTTTCGGCTCCTTCTCAGTCCATCCGGCCTTGCCGTGACGGCAAAGACGACGCTGACTTTGGTGGGATCGTCCACTGCTATACCAGGGCAACATCGCGGTCGGGCGCAGGGCAAAGAACTGCCGGCTACCCGGCAATCGACGCCACCTATTTCCCTGACGGCCACATCACGGGACTAGATAAGGACCGGACGCGGTACGGCCGAGATCCAGGAAGGCAGCAGAGCACCATGATCGATTCTCCTAGCTACAGCGGAGCCGGATCGGCCAGCGACGATCAGGCGCACGCCCTGTTCGGGCAGACGATGGGGTACGTCGCGGCCACGGCCGCCTTGTTTGCGCTCGGCGCCTACCTGGGGCGTGATCTGCCCTACGGCTGGGGCTTCGCCGGGTTCATCGCCGCCTTCGCCTGCCTATTCGGCATGAACTTCACGGTGCGGCAGTCCACGTCGCTCAGCGCCGGCCTGCTGTTCGCGGTCGGCCTGCTGCTCGGTCTGGCGATGGCGCCCACCCTCGTCTACTACGCCGGGGCCAGCCCGCAGGCGCTCTGGCAGGCCGGGGGGGCTACCGCACTGTTCATCGCCGGCTGCGGCGCGGCCTGGCTACGCCACCAGGCGAGACTTGTCCGGGATTGCCCGCATGAGCTTCTGGGCGCTCATCGCGCTCATCGGGTTCGGCATCGTTATGATCTTCATCCACATCCCGGGCGGCTCGCTCGCCTACTCGATTCTCGGGCTGGTGATCTTCGCGGGCCTGACCATGGGCGATTTCCAGCGGCTGCGGCGCTCGAAGGACATCGACTCCGCCCCGCTGATGGCCGCGTCGATCTTCCTCGACGCCCTGAACGTGTTCCAGTTCTTCCTGCGGATCTTCTCGCGAAACGACGGATGAACGCCAGGAGGGGTTCCTCGTGCCGCGCGTCCTCGCCCTCCTGGCGGTCCTGGCCGTAGCCGCAAACGCCCTGACCGGGTGCGTCAGCTCGCGGCCCCCGACGACTCCCGGGGTGCTGCGGGTTGTCGCGGGGGAGAACTTCTGGGGGAACATCGCGGCGCGGATCGGTGGCCGCCATGTCCGGGTCACCTCGATCCTGACCAGCCCGACCGCTGACCCCCACCTGTATGAGTCCAACGTCTCCAACGCGGTGGCCGTCGGGGAGGCGGGATTGGTCATCGAGAACGGCGCCGGCTACGACGACTTTCTTTCCCAGTTGCTGGGCGCCACCAGGCACCCGGGCCGCATCGTCGTCTCGGTCCAGGACGTCCTGGGCGCCACCGGGCCGGATGTGAACCCGCACTTCTGGTACGACATCCCCCGGGTGCCGGAGGTCGCCAGGGCCATTGAGGCCGCGCTGGCCAGGCTCGAACCTCAGGACGCCAGCGCGTTCGCCGCCGGCCTGGCGGCCTTCGATGCCTCCCTGCATCCCGTCGAGGCGGTGATCGGCCAGATCCGGCATCGGTATCCGGGCGCGCCGGTCGCCTACACCGAGCGGGTGCCCGGCTACCTGCTGACCGCCGCCGGGCTGAGGGTGCTGACCCCGCCGGGGTTCGCCGCCGCCATCGAGGACGGCACCGACCCCAGCCCGGATGACACCGTGGTGATGGACGGCTTGCTCACCGGCCACCGGGTCAAGGTGCTGGTCTACAACGCTCAGGTGGTGAGCGCGGTGACCCAGCATGTGCAGGCCCTCGCCCGTCAGTCCCATATCCCGGTGGTGGGCGTCACCGAGACCATGCCGCCGTCCTACCGCAGCTACCAGGCCTGGCAGCTGGCCCAGGCCGAGGCCATTCTGCACGCGCTGGGAGGGTGAAATGAACGGCAGCGGCGGGTCCGCGATCGCGTTGCGCGGCGCGACGGTGCGGCTCGGCCACCATCTGATCTGGGAGAACATGGACCTGGACGTGGCACCGGGTCAGTGCCTGGCCATCCTCGGCCCCAACGGCGCGGGCAAGACCACGCATGCTGAAGGTGCTGCTCGGGCTGCTCCCGCTGTCGGCCGGCACGATCACCATCGGCGGGCGGCCGCCAGGACACGGCAGCGCCGAGACCGGCTACGTCGCCCAGCAGCACTTCTTCGACCCCGGCCTGCCGCTCCGCGGCCGCGACCTGGTCCAGTTCGGCGTCGACGGCCAGCGCCTGGGCCTGCCGCGGACCCGGGCCCGCCAGGTGGACACCGTGATCGAGGCGGTCGGCGCGCAGCCGTACGCGGATGTGCCGATCGGGCTGCTGTCGGGCGGGCAGCAGCAGCGGCTGCGGATCGCCCAGGCCCTGGCGGGCGGGCCACGGCTGCTGCTGTGTGATGAGCCGCTGCCCTCGCTCGACCCAGCCGCGCAGGACGAGATCGTCGCGGTCATCGACCGGCACCGCCGCGCGCACGGCACCACCGTGGTGTACGTCACCCACGAGATCACTCCCATCGCGGACGTGGTCGACCAGGTCCTCTACCTGGCGGCGGGCCGCTGGACGGCAGGCACGCCCGACACCGTGCTCACCACGCAGAGCCTCAGTGCGCTCTACGGCACCCACATCGACGTGATCCGGGTGCACGGCCACGTCATCATCGTCGGCGAGGACAGCGCCGGCGACGGTACCTGTCACCCGCACCGCGACGGCTCCGCTGGCCACGACCGCGGCCCTCACCACGGCCGCGCAGGCCACTTGCCGGAAGGACACCAGCACTGATGGGCATCGGATTCCTGCTTCAGCAGCCCTTCGCCCAGGACGCGCTGCTGGCGGCCGCGCTCGTCGCGGTCAGCTGCGGCCTCATCGGCCCCTTCGTGGTCACCAGGGGAATGGCCTTCGCCGTGCACGGCACCGCCGAACTCGCCTTCACCGGGGCCGCAGCCGGGCTGCTCATCGACAACAACCCCGTCGTCGGGGCCCTGGCCGGCGCCATCGTCGTCGCCGGTCTTATCGCCTTGCTCGGCGGCCGGCAGAGCGAGCGTGACTCCGCGATCGGGGTCATCCTCGCCTTCGGGATGGGCATCGGCGTGCTGCTGCTCGGCTTCTACCAGGGCTTCGCCACCGCAGCGACGAACATCCTGTTCGGTAACATCTTCGGGGTCTCCGGCAGCCAGCTCATCGTGCTGCTCGTCATCGGCGTGATCGTCGTGGCGGTCATGGGCATCTGGTACCGGCCGCTGCTGTTCGCCTCGGTCGACCCGGAGGCCGCCGAGGCGCGCGGCGTCCCGGTCCGCGGTCTGGGACTGCTGTTCCTGGTCGTGCTCGCCCTCACCGTGACCGGCGCCGCCCAGGTGGTGGGCACGCTGCTCGTGCTCAGCCTGGCCATCACCCCGGCCGCGGCCGCGCAGCGGCTTTCCGCCAGCCCGCTGGTCGTCGCCGGGCTGTCGATCCTGTTCGCCGTGGTCGCCGCCGACGGCGGGCTGCTCGTCAGCTTCCAGAGCAACGTAAAGGCGAGCGTGTTCATCACCAGCTTCAGCTTCGGCATTTACGTCGTCGCCCGCCTCACCGGGCCGCTGCTGCGCGACCGCCGCGGCCGCAGGCGCCAGGGCCACCCCGCCCGCGAGGAGGCCGCACGGCCCCGGGCGGCGTCCGATCCGGCTGCTACGGGCGCTGGAACGGGTAAGCCATAACAGCACGGCTTTGGAAGCCGTGCTGTAACCGGCGGCGCTCAACATCCGCGTCCCGGCCTGGCCGCTGTCCGATCAACCAGTAGGCGCCAGATCCTTGCTGGCGATGCCGAGCTGCGCTGTACTGGGCCGCATGCCTGGCAATACCGGCGGCCCGCCCGCCACTGAGCGCCCTCGGCGGGGTAAGGCGCGACGGCTTCCCGTCTCGCCGGTGCCCTATGGATCGGGACATGCGTCAGCCCGCCTGCTCGGGGTGGCATTGACGGCAGGCGTCATCGCCACCGCCCTGACAGCAGTCTTCGGCGATTGGCGCTACGCGCTGGCTGTCGGCTGGGATACGGCGGCACTCGTGTTCTGCACCTGGATCTGGATAGCGGTCTGGCCGATGCCGGCCAGCGAAACGGCCGGCCGCGCAACGCCGGAAGACCCAAGCAGGCCCGTCAGTGACGTGCTCATCCTCTGTGCCTGCGTGGCCAGCCTGGCCGCCGTCGGGCTGGTGCTGGTCCAGGCGCATTCGGTGCGGCCTCCGGCCCAGGTCCTGCTGGCCGCCCTGGGCCTGGTCAGTGTCGCGGTGTCCTGGTTCACCGTTCACACAGTGTACATGTTGCGTTACGCACGGCTGTACTACAGCCCGCCGCGCGGCGGCATCCAGTTCAACCAGGAGGAACCGCCGGCCTATCGGGATTTCGCCTACGTGGCGCTGACTCTGGGCATGACCTACCAGGTTGCCGACACTTCCCTGGAAAGCACGGTGATGCGGTCGACCGTCATCCGGCACGCCCTGATGTCCTACTTGTTCGGTTCCTTCATCCTGGCTACGGTCGTCAACCTGATAGCGGGCCTCGGCACGAGCGTAAGCCGCGGCGGCTGACCTCATTCCATGAGCTGATAGCGCCGCACCGCCAGCCGGCCGGGTGAAGGTTGCCGGAGCGCGCATCTAGGGAACGACCACGAGGGGCACCTGTGAACGGCGGGCCAGGCTGACGGCCACCGAGCCGACCACGCGGTGCGCCGCCCGCGACGAGCTTCCCGACCACGATGGCCACGGTGCCGCCGGGGTCCGCATCGCGTATGGCTCCGGCCGCCGCGATCAGCTGATCCGGGATCGGGCCCCGCCGGCGCTCGAACTTCCAGCGCTCCTCGTGGCCGCGCAGCCGCTCATCGACGGTGGTGTGCAGCTCCCGCGCGAGATCGTCGAAGCTGATTTCCATCTCGGCGATGGCATCGGCTGACAGCATGTCGATGGCGGGCACATGAGCCACGTAAACCACCTCGATGCGGCCCGCCCGGCCCTGCAGCAGGCGGACCGCAGCGTCGAGCGCGCGGTCGGCGGGAGGAGATCCGTCGTAGCCGACGACAAGGTACAGGTTCCCGGCGGACGGCGCGGAAGTGTTCACCGTGGCCTCTCTTTAGATGCTGGACCAGATCTCTAGGTGATGGAACAGACCGGGTAGTGCGGCAGCCGGCGGGTCTCCCAGGGATGCGCTCGCCCGCCCGGGAGACCGGCTCCTACACGTGGCCGCCGTCAGCCGGTGATGGTCAGGTCGTCACGCACATCGTAGACGCCGGGGGCCATCCAGCTCGCGTCGATCACCGCGTCATGCTCCGCCCAGGTCCGGACGTGGCCGGTCAGGGTCACCGTGTTACCGCTGGTGTCCACCATGATGTCGCTGTCGTCCGGGATGAGTGAGTAACGGTCCAGCGCGTCCTGGACGTTCAGGGTGACGCCCACCGGGTCCGCGTCGTTGCTGATCTCGATGTTGTTCTGGATGTTGCGGACCCCGGTCAGCCCGGCCACAGTCATCTCGGCCGCCGTACGATCGGTGCCGTAGTCCACGGTGCCGGTGAGCGTGATGTTGCCGTTCCTGGCGGTCGCCTCGACGCCATCCGGCACGGTGATGTTCAGCGCGAGCGCGTTGTTCGCCGTGGTGGTCAGCGTCGGGTCGTCGCGAGAGTCGCCGGGCGGCAGCACGACTTCCAGGTGATTGTGCACGTTCTTGACGCCGTCAACGCGTTGCGCCGCCGCGGCCGCCTCCACGTACTGCGGATAGCTCGGCACCGTGCCGTTGAGAGCCACGTTCCCGTCCATGTTCACGACTTTGATGTCCGTCGCGTCGACGAGCGGATCGAAGGTCAGTTCTGCTTCGACCGCCTCGCGTACGTCCTTGGTTTTGCTCATTTCGCGCGTCCCTTTCATAGCCGGTTAGGCAACGGATTGTCGTTCCTCATCTGCTACTCCATCCGGCAGCCTTCGTTCTGCCAAGACGACGCTGGCTGTTGTGCCATTGGCCTGAGCTATAACAGGAGCCCGCGTGGCGCTATAGCGGCTGGCGATAATTCGGTAGGCGGCGGCTTTTTGCCCCGGAGAATGGAGAGCGGTGCACTGGGTTCAATGTGAAGCCTCCGGCGAAGCGGGCGTATAGCGGTGACCACAGAGCTAAAGAATGACGCCCAGGTGGATTCGCCCCGGACGCTGACCGGCCGGGTCCGCCGCTCTTTCCTCGACTCCGTCGGCTCCATCGTGTTCGGCATGGAGGATGGCACTGTCTCGATCTTTGGTCTCGTCTTCGGCGTGGCCACCTCCGCGCCCGACTCCCGTGCCGTGCTGCTGGCCGGGGGGACCGGCGCGGTGGCTGCGGCCGTGTCGATGATGGCGGGCACATTCCTCGACGTGGAGTCGACCAATGACCAGGCCGCGGCCCGGCTCGCCGATGAGAAGGCCCGCTTCGACGCCAACCCGGGCCAGGAGAACCAGGCGATCCACGGTCGGCTTGTCTCGGCTGGCTTCAGCGATTCGGAGGCGCAGACGGTCATCGGCATTGTCGACAAGCATTCCGGCGCCGGTGTCAAGATCGCAGCCGCCGTCGACCCGGCGGGCGGCGACGCTACCCGGCAGAGTCCCCTGGTTCAGTCGGCGTGGATGTTCTTCACCGATCTGTTCGCGGCAGCGGTGCCAGTTATCCCCTTCGCCGTGTTCAGCCTGGCGACCGCCAGGATCGTCTCGCTCGCGGTGACATTCGCGCTGCTGGTCCTGCTGGGCGTCGGCCGGGCGAAGATCGGGCGCCGGCGCCTCCTGCCGACGGTGGCCCAGACCGTCGGCATCGCCGCCGCGGCGGCGCTGGCCGGCGTCGGGGTCGGAAAACTCATCACTTGATGGACTGCGTACGCGGCGCCGCCGGGCTGGGTCACGCTGGCTTGGCCATCAGGACGGTCGTTCACCGAACCTCGCGTTCGCGGGCGCCACGATTGTGCCGGCTTTGCCGTCCAGCAGTGCTTCGGCGTCGTCGAGGCGGCCGATCGCGGCCATCCCCCCGGTCGCCTCCACGAAGCGGCAGGCGGCATCGACCTTCGGGCCCATCGAGCCGGCCGGGAACGGGCGGGCGCGCAGCTGCTGGGGAGTTACCTGGTGGATGGGCCGGGCCTGCGGGGTGCCGTAGCCGTCCTCGACCGCGTCCACGTCGGTCAGGATGACCAGCGCGTCCGCGGCCATATCCCGGGCGAGCAGCGCGGCGGTGAGGTCCTTGTCGACCACGGCCTCCACCCCGCGCAGCGCGCCAGCGTCGTCACGCACCACGGGGATGCCGCCGCCTCCGGCGCACACGACGATCGCTCCGCTGCCGGCCAGCAGCCTGATCATCTCGAGTTCCACCAGCGCGACCGGTTCGGGTGAGGGCACCACCCTGCGCCAGGCGTGCCCGTCCTGGCGGACGTTCCAGCCGCGCGCGGCCGCGAGCTGCCGCGCCTGCGCCTCGTCGTAGACGGGGCCGACGAACTTGGTCGGGTTGGTGAACGCCGGATCGTCCGCGTGAACCACGGTCCGGCAGATCAGGCAGCTCGCCGGCTGGCCCGGCACCGCGTCGTGCAGCGCCTGGACGAGCCAGTATCCGATCATCCCCTGCGTCTGCGCCCCGAGCACGTCGAAGGGGTAGGGCCGCGACAGCGCGGGGTCACGCGCGGATTCCAGGGCCAGCACGCCGACCTGCGGCCCGTTGCCATGGGTGATAAGCAGCTGATGCTGACTGGCCAGCGGGGCGAGAGCGTTGACCGCGCTCACGACGTGCGTCTCCTGGATGTCGGAGTTCGGCGCCTCACCCCGCTCGAGCAGCGCATTCCCGCCCAGCGCGATGACCACCCTCATGTCCGCCCGCCTCCGCATGTCCGTGGCGGGATCGTGGCCACCATGACGGCCTTGATGGTGTGCATTCGGTTTTCCGCCTGGTCGAACACGATCGAGGCGGGGGACTCGAAGACCTCGTCGGTGACCTCGAGCGCGGCCAGGCCGCGCCGTTCGTAGAGCTGCTGCCCGACCTGGGTCTCGCGGTTGTGCAGGGCGGGCAGGCAGTGCATGAACTTCACCGACGGGTTCCCGGTGGCCGCCATCACTTCGGCGTTCACCTGGTAGGGGAGAAGCTGGTCGATGCGCTCGTCCCATTCGGAGGCGGGCTCGCCCATCGACAGCCACACGTCGGTGTACAGGAAGTCGGCACCGGCCACGGCCGTGGTCACGTCGGCGCTGATCGTCAGCCGGGCGCCAGACTCGGCGGCCAGTGCCTTGGCGATCTGCCGGACCTCGGCGGATGGCTGCAGGTGCGCCGGGGCGCAGATCCGGACGTCCATGCCGAGCATCGCGCCGGTGACCAGCAGCGAGTTCGCGGTGTTGTTCCGGCCGTCCCCCAGGTAACAGTAGGTCACGGCGTCCAGCGGCTTAGCGGCGTGATCGCGCATGGTCAGCATGTCGGCGAGCATCTGGGTCGGGTGCCAGGTGTCGGTCAGCCCGTTCCACACCGGCACCCCGGCGAACTTGCCCAGGATCTCGACGGACTCCTGGGTGAACCCGCGGAACTCGATGCCGTCGTACAGGCGGCCGAGCACACGTGCGGTGTCCTTGACCGACTCGCCGGAGCCGAGGTGGGACTCGTCCGGCCCGAGGTAGGTGACATGCGCTCCCTCGTCGTGCGCGCCGATCTCGAACGCCGACCGGGTACGGGTCGAGGCCTTCTCGAAGATCAGCGCGATGTTCCGCCCCGCGAGCCGGTGTTCTTCCTGGCCGAGGCGTTTCCCAGTGCGCAGGCTTCCGGCCAGGTCCACCAGGTACAGGAACTCCGCACTGGTGAGATCGATCTCCTTCAGCAGGTTGCGCCCGTGCAGATCCATTGCTTGTCCTCCGGTTCTTGTGCCGTTACGCTGGGTTACGTTCGATCGGGCAGCTCATGCAGCGCGGGCCGCCGCGGCCCCGGCCGAGCTCTTCGCCGGGCACGGTGACCACTTCGATGCCGTGCTTGCGCAGCATGGTGTTGGTGGCGACGTTGTGCTCGTAGCCGACGATCACGCCCGGAGCGACGGCGAGGTAGTTGTTGCCGTCATCCCACTGCTCGCGTTCGGCGGCCCGGATGTCCTCGTCGGTGGTCAGCACGGTGACCTTGTCGACTCCCAGCGCCTGCGCCAGCGCGGCCCAGAAATCCGCGTTGCGGCTGACCGCCAGCTGGCCCGGCTCCTGGCCCGGGGCGATGGTCCACGAGCGCAGGTCCTTGTCGAAGTAGGGGTAGAGCACGAAGGTGGCGCGGTCGATCATGGTCATCACCGTGTCCAGGTGCATCATCGCGTGCGACCTGGGCAGTTCCAGGGCGATCACGGTGCTGGCCTGGCCGCTGGCGAACAGCGCGTGGGCCAGGATTTCCACCGCCATCGGGGTGGTCCGCTCGCCCATGCCGATCAGCACCGCCCCGTTCCCGATCACGTGCACGTCGCCGCCTTCGATGCTCGCGGGCATGTGGCTGGCGTTATCGCCGCCGTACCAGGTGGCGAAGCCGCCCGTGGTGAACATCGGGTGGTAGCGGTAGACCGCCCGGACGTGCACGGTCTCACGCTGGCGGGCGGGCTTGGCCATCTGGCTGACCGAGACCCCGCCGTATACCCAGCAGGAGTTGTCCCGGGCGAACAGGTGGTTGGGCAGCGGGGTCAGCAAGAAGTCATCGGCCCGCAGCATCTCCCACTTCAGGCTCCTGGACCGCAGCGGCCGCACGTCGGCCTTGAGCACCCCGCCGATCAGGTACCCGGCCAGGGTTTCCGCGTCCAGGTCATCGGTCAGCCGCCGCAGCTCGTCGACGGCTTCCGGGCCCACCATCTCCGGGGTGCATATCTGGTCCAGCACGAAGGCCCGGCCCTCGGGCACCTGGAGGGTTTCCGCGAGCAGCTGCGCGAAATGGTGCACCTGCACCCCCCAGTCGCGCAGCACATCGGCGAACACGTCGTGTTCTTCCTTGGCCTTGCTCGCCCACATCACATCGTCGAACAGCAGGCCGCCGATGTTCTCCGGGGTCAGCCGGGCCAGCTCGAGTCCCGGTCGGTGCACGATGACCTGCCGGAGCTGGCCCACCTCCGATCGCACGCTCTTGGTCATGACGGGGCTCCTTCGGTTTGACGGTTATCGGGCGGGTTGTCCACCGGGTCCGGGATCTCGCCGCTGTCCTCGCGGCGGGCGTTCAGGAAGGCGTAGAGAATGATGCCGATCAGCACGACGAACAGGGCCTGGTAGACGGCCTGGTAGCCGCCGGCGAAGGTGACCCACAGCGAGAACAGCGCGCTGACCCCGCAGATCAGCAGGTCCCGGGCCAGCAGCCACCCCTGCACCCGGCGGCGCCGCGATAGCAGAAAGGTCAGCTGGGCGCAGGCGGAGAACAGGTAGGGGACGGCCACCGTGACCACGGTCAGGTCGACCAGGTAGGTGAAGACCGTGAGCCCGGAACTGGAGGTGTAGCGCCAGAGCAGGACCAGTGAGGGCAGCACGGCGGTGATCACGACGCCGAACCAGGCGGTGCCGTTGCCGTCGGTCCAGGCGAACGCCTTTGGGAACAGGCCATCGTCCGCGGGGGCCCGCGACACCTCGGCGGTGACCAGCGTCCACCCGTTCAGCGCCCCGATGCCGGACACGACGGCCACGGCCGCGATCAGCTTGCCGGCCCACGTGCCGTGCGGGAACATCGTCTGGAAGGCGTCGACGAAAGGCGCCCCGTTGCCCACCAGCGCGTGGTGCGGAACCAGGCCCATCACCGCGGCCGCCACCAGCATGTACAAGACGGCGCTGACCCCGGTGCCGATCACCGAGGCGCGGCCCACGTTCCGGCGGGGATTCTTTACCCGCTTGGCGGTCATGGCCGCCACCTCAACGCCGATGAAGGAGAACAGCGCCACGCTCGCAGCGATGCCGATGCAGCTGTACAGGCTGCCGCCCGAGGCGTTGAACGGGCCGAAGTTCGCGCTGCGGACAAAGAACCAGCCCACCACGCCGACGAACAGCAGCGGCAGGAACTTCAGCACCACCGTGACGTTCTGGAACCACGCCATCTGCCGCACCCCGGCCAGGTTCAGCGCCGCCGGCACCCACAGGCCCAGCAGCGCGATGCCCCAGTTCGCCAGGCCCGAGGGATGGCTGAAGCCGAACAGCGCGTCGACGTAAAACACCCACGAGGCCACGATCGCCGCGTTCCCGCCCCATGAGGAGATCCAGTAGGACCAGGCGGTGACGTAGCCCGCGAAGTCGCCGAACTCGTGCCGGGCATAGGCATACAGCCCGCCCGCGGCGTTGGGTACTCGCTTGGTCAGCTGGCCGAACATGACCGCCAGCAGCATCGCGCCCACCGCGACCACGGCCAGCACGATCAGCGAGCTGGTGCCCGCCGCGGCCAGCACGGCCGGCATCGTGAAGACCCCGGTTCCGATGATGCTGCCGACCACCAGCGCGGTCGCCGAGGGCAGGCCGAGCCCTCCGCTCTGCCCCTGGCCGGGCGGAGGCGTCGGCTGCGCCGGGCCGCCCGGCGGTTGCTGCTGCACCGGCCGGGTGCCTGTGGTGCTGGACATGGATCCTCCTGCCGGGAAATTTGAGCCGCTCCAGCGTCACTGGGCGGAGCTCCTTTTACGGGTAAATTAGTCCACGAGCCTTTTGTCTCAATGAAATGACGGTCGCGACTCCGGAACAAAGAGATGCCATCTACACAGCAATCGATGATGCGGCTATTCATGGCGCCCCGGAGACTCATGGACTACGCAAATCCGGGATTCGATCTGGGCCGCCTCGCCATATCGTCATCAATTGCGATCGGGGAATCGCCTCGATCGGCCAAAGGAAGACTGATCATGAAGACAAGAGGAGACTAAAACATGACCGGGCCCGTCGAATACCTTTCGATCCAGATCGCTGCACTGCCGCCGGAAAGGAAATCCACATCATGCGCCGACGTCACATCGTCCGCAGGGCCGTAAAGACCGCCATTATCGTTAAGTCCGCCCAGCGCCTAGCCCGCCGTGCCGAAAAGCACCTGGGCAAGCACCACTAGACCGCTAGACCACGCCATCGCGGCCACCGGCGCTGCGGGCTTTCGGTCAGCAGCGCCGGTGGCCAGGAAAGAACCTGGAAATGAAGGCCGATCCTCAAGCCATCGGTGAACGCGCAGGCGCGCCGCTGTCACTCATGCTATTGGCCGTGGCTGGCCGGGCGGCCCTGGGTTGTGCCCGTCCGTAGCGGCGGCGGAAGAGCAGGTAGGCCGGCGGCCCGGCGAAAAGGGGCAGCCAGTAGGAGGCGACCCGGTAGACCAGGGTGGCCAGGAAGGCGTCGCCGGGCTGGACGCCGGCCAGGATCAGCAGGCCGCTCAGGCTGGCCTCGACGATGCCGAGGCCGCCTGGGGTGAGCGGGAACAGCGCGATGATTCGCCGCGGCGGAGTAGGCCAGCAGTACCAGGGAGGGCCGCGGGGCGGCCCCGGTGGCGCGCAGAGCGGCCAGCAGGCAACCGAAGTCGAAGCCGAGGCGCCCGGCGGTCAGCAGGACCGCCTGCCACCATTCCTTGCCCAGCACCGTCCCGATCGTGTCACGCTCGGTCAGCCACCGCTGGTCGAGGCCAGTTAGCGGCGGACGGCGACCTCGCGTGGCCCAGTTCCGCAGGCCTTGCGCGGCTCGCCCGAGCGTGGCCAGCGGCCGGTCCGTGCGCAGGATGACGACGCCGAAGATCGCGAACAGGACGAACCCGGCGATGCCGAGCAGGGCGGTATGGATGAGGCTCGGGCTAATCGGCGCGCCGGCCAGCATGGCGGGCAGCGCGAAGATGGGCAGCGCCAGCAGCCCGCCGACGCCGAGCAGGGAGAAGGCGGTGAGGCCGCCCACGGCGGTGTCGGTGTCGAACCCGGCGGTGGTGAGCATGCTGAACTGGACGGCGGCGCCGGCCGCGTCGCCGCCAGGCAGGCTGTCGGTGACTGCATTGCCGGCCAGCCCGGCGGTGACGACGGCGAACCAGCCCCTGGTGCGCAGCGCGAGCCGCTGCAGGGCGAAGTTGCAGGCGAAAGAGGCCAGTTCGGCGGCGAGCGCGACACTGAACCAGATCGGGCTCAGCGTGGACAGGCGCGGCCACGAGCCCAGCACCGCGGCGAGCTTCGGCAGCACAAGGTAGATAGCCACGCCGGCCACAGCCACGACCAGGGCGCGCTTGACGACGGTCTGCCACGTCAGCGGGCGCTGCTGGACCGCGTCGATGGCAGCGGCCTTCGTCGCGACCGGAGCAGGCTGGCGGGTGCTGACGGCCCCGCTGTCAGCGCTCTGGGAGTGGCCGCTCTGACATTAGCTCGTGAGCGTTCCTGCCGGGGCTGGTTATCCCGGGCCCGGCTGAGTATTCGACCACGATCCGGTCGTCAACCTCGGTGACGCCCGGCGCGGACCAGGCGGCGGCCACTGCTTCGTCGTGCTCAGACCACGAGCTCACCGCCCCGGCCAGGATCACTGTCCCGCCGGACGTGGTATCAACCGAAAGCTCGTCCGCGTCCAGCCTGGCGCTGCGCCGGAAGGCGTCACTGATGCCGTTGCTGATGTCGCGCCCGTCCGGCGCCGGGGTCGAGCGTGATGCCGTTCTCGATGCCGGACACGCCAGGCACGCTCGCGGTGAGCACCTCGGCCTCGTCGCGCTGGTACTGCCATTGCGCGGTGCCGGTCAGGGTGACGTAGCCGTCCCGGGCCTTCGCATCCACCGTCGCCGGCACGAGGCTGTCGAGCAGGAGGGCCTGGAGCACCTGGCCGCGCAGGTCGGCGTCGTTACCCTTGCTGCCGTCCAGCAGCCGCACGTGCAGTTCGTTGCTGATTTCGGTGACCCCGAATACGCGCCCGGCCGCCTTCCCCGCCTCCCGCTTCTCCCGCAAGCTGCCGACCGTCCCGCGCAGGGTGACGGCACCGTCATCTGCCGAAACGGCAATCGCCTTGCCGTCCACCCTCGGGTCCCAGCAAAGCTCGGCCGCGACGTCGAGCCGCAGGTCGTCATCCATCATGAACTGTCTCCTCCTGGCCACCGCCGCAGCCCCACCGGCCACCCGCCGCTGCGACCATGTTCAAACGCTAAAGACCCCCGCTCACGCATCGAATCCACGAAATGCCCAGTCCGCAGGGCCCCGAAGCCCCCGCCACGTGGACGAGTTCCCAACCCAGGCCCGGACGGCCAAGGGCCCTCGGCCGTATCAGTCCCGGTAGGCTCCGTTCGGGAATTAAAAACGTCCGCAGTCCCGGGTGGGACTGCGGACGTTGCGTGATGCTGATCTAGCCGTGCTGGTTTAGGCTGGTGCTGGTCTAGCTGGCGAAGTCCAGCAGCGGCTGGGCGCGGCTGGGGTGGCGCAGCTTGGACAGCGACTGCTTCTCCAGCTGCCGGATGCGCTCCCGGGTCAGGCCCAGGGCCCGGCCGATCTCGTCGAGCGTGTGCGGGTTGCCGTCGTAGAGGCCAAACCGCATCGACATGATCGTGGCCTCGCGCGGCGTCAGCGCGTCGAGCGCGCTGCGCAGCTGCTCGGCCATCAGCTGGCGGTCGACCATCTCGGAGGCTTCCGGGGCGTCGGTGTCCTCGATGAGGTCACCGATGCTGGTCTCCCCATCCTCACCGATCGTGGAGTCCAGGCTGATCGGCTGCCGGCTGGTCCGGAGCAGTTCCTCGATCTGGTCCGGGGTGCGGTCCAGTTCGACGGCGAGCTCCTCCGGGGTCGGCTCCCGGCCCAGGCGCTGGTGCATGTCGCGCTCGACCCGGCTCAGCTTGCTGAGCATCTCGAGCACGTGTACCGGCAGCCGGATGGTCCGGGCCGAGTCCGCGAAGCCACGCTGAATGGCCTGGCGAATCCACCACATGGCGTAGGTGGAGAACTTGTAGCCCTTGGTGTAGTCGAACTTCTCGACGGCCCGGATCAGGCCGAGGTTGCCCTCCTGCACCACATCGAGCAGGGACAGGCCACGGTCGGTGTACTTCTTCGCGACCGACACCACCAGCCGGAGGTTGGCCTCCAGCATGTGGGCCTTGGCCCGGCGGCCGTCCTCGGCCACCAGCTCAAGATCCCGGCGCAGGTCGTCGCTCAGGTCCAGCTCGGTGTCCAGCTTGTGCTCGGCGAACAGGCCCGCCTCGATCCGCTTGGCCAGGTCGACCTCCTGCTCAGCGGTGAGCAGGCTCGTCCGGCCGATCGACTTGAGGTATGTGTGCACCGAGTCGCCCATGGCGGGCGTCTGGTCGTCGAGGTCAACCTCGCTCAGCTTGTCGCTGGCCTCGGCCAGCGCCACCGCCTCTGCTTCGGCCTCGATGACCCCATCGTCGTCCGCCAGAGCCTCTGCGCCCTCGGCGTCATCGCTCCCCGTCAGCGTGGCCCCGTCGGTCTTGCCCCGGCTGGCCTTGGCGGGGCCGGCGTTCGGCGTGCTCGCCTTGGCCGTGGCGTTCTTGGTCGTGCGCTTGCCCTTGGCGGCGGGCTCCTGGCGCTCGTTGGCCAGGCGCACGCCCGCATCGGTGAGCTCGCGCAGGATGGAACGTCCCTCGGCCGGGGCAATGCCCGCCTGCTCGAAGGCGGTCCGAAGCTCGGAGAGGGACAGGTGACCCTGGCTGCGCCCTCGCTGGATCAGGTCGTCCACGCGCGATGTGCTTACCTCACCGTCCCCGACCGGTGTGGCGATTGCGGTCCGCGGCATGCGACACCTCCCTCCTTCTCCTCTTGACACGGGCACGACAGGCGTGCCGTTCACAGACGCCCAAGGCGTCCTCGTCTAGGGGACCCGGCGCTCCGCTGTGGCGTGCGCCCGGGCACTATCTACTAACGTTTTCGGCTGGGGATTGTTCCCGCCGGAGAATTTCGAGATCAGGTTTGCCGCTCGCGAGCATCGGCAGAGCGTCCAGCAGGACCAGTTCCCGGGGAGCAGCGTAACGTGGCAGACGCTCCCGCACATGCCGGCTCAGCAGATCCAGAGTCGGCGGTTGAGCGGAATTGTCCGGGACGATCACCGCCGTCACCCGCTCGCCCCATTCCGGGTCGGGCCTGCCGATAACCACGGCTTCGCGCACTCCGGGGCACGTCTCCAGCACCGACGCGACCTCCCCGGCCACCACCTTTTCACCGCCGGTGTTGATCACATCGTCAGCGCGCCCGCGTACCGTAACGTGCCCATCGGCTGCGGTAGTCCCGAGGTCGGATGTGACGAACCACTCGCCATCCAGCGCGGCCGCGGTCAGGTCCGGACGCAGCCGGTAGCCGGTGAACAGCACCGGCCCGCTGATCCGGAGCCGGCCGTCGTCACCGGCGGTGACGGACACCCCATCCAGCGGGAAGTTGTCGTAGACGCAGCCGCCGCAGGTCTCGCTCATCCCGTAGGTGGTGACGACGGGAATGCCCGCCTCCCGGGCGCGCGCGATCACGCCCGCGGGCGCGGCGGCGCCGCCCAGCAGGACCGATTTGAAGGTGGCCGCCCAGGTCGCGGGCCCGTAGGCCGCGCCGGCGGCATCACGGGCGGCCTCATCGTCCGTGCTGCTGGTAGCCCTGTCGACGGCCCCGTTAACGGCCCCGTTAACGGGACTGCCAGCGGTACCGAGCAGGCGGCGGAGCTGGGTCGGGACGATGGAGACGTGGGCGCAGCTGGACCCGGCGAGGGCGGCCGCGTCCAGCCGTCCGGCGATGACCGGCGCCGTGCCCGCGACCAGGGAACGGACCAGGACCTGAATGCCGGCGATGTGCGTCGCGGGCAGGCAGAGCAGCCATCGTTCGCCCGGCGCCGCCCCGACCCGGGCCAGCGACGCGCGCGCCGAGTGCGTGAGGGCGGACGCGCTGAGCTCCACGCCCTTGGGCTGGCCGGTCGAGCCGGATGTGGCGATCACCACAGCGGTCTGTTCGCTGACCGGAATCCCGCCCGCCCGTCGGGTGAGGCCGTCGGCGGTCTCCACCGAGGCCGGCGCGAACGCGTCCAGGATGCGGGCCAGCCGCTCCGGCGGCAGGTCGGCTTCGAGCGGGAGGATGGCCTGCCCGCTGCCGTCCAGGGCCGCCGCGAGCCGCTCCAGCAGCCGCCCGCCCGCCGCTGACGGGGGCAGGACAACCGCATGCAAAGGACGCTCTACCACGCACGTAAGGTTAGATCCTGCTGGAACGGCCCCGGTCTCCCGGTGACGGCGATCCCGGTGAGCGGGACCGCACGGTGACGAAGCTCTTATCGTGACGGGTGGTCAGGGCGGCCGGATTCGCAGTGCCGGATTCTCGGGGGGCCGGATTCGCAGGGTGCCGGCTTCTGCTGATGCCGGCTCTGATGACGGAGGTGCGCGCGTGGTCGGATGGCAGCAGGCGGACCGGGATTCTGCCGGTCCCGGGCGCTCCGCACACCGGCCATGACCGGCATTCCTGACCTGGCGGCCGTTCTCGGGTCGCTGCGCGCGTTCGCGATCCCGATGACCACGAAGTTCCGCGGCATCACCGTCCGCGAGGGCGCGCTGATCCACGGTCCGGCCGGCTGGGGCGAGTTCTCCCCGTTCGCCGAGTACGGCCCGCGGGAAAGCGCCCGCTGGCTGGCCAGCGCGCTGGAGGCCGCGATGGCCGGCTGGCCCGCCCCCGTCCGCGACCAGGTCCCGGTCAACGTGACCGTGCCCGCCGTGCCGGCCGCGCGCGCACACGTGATCGCCGCGTCGTCCGGCTGCCGTACGGCCAAGGTCAAGGTGGCCGAGCGGGGCCAGGCGGACGCCGACGACATCGCGCGGGTCGAGGCCGTGCGGGACGCCCTCGGGCCGGACGGCAAGGTCCGGATCGACGTGAACGGCCACTGGGACGTCGCCCACGCCACCCGCATGCTGGCCGAACTGGACCGTTTCGGCCTCGAATACGCGGAGCAGCCGTGCGCGACGCTGGGCGAAATGGCCGAACTGCGCCGCGCGGTGCGGGTGCCGCTGGCCGCGGACGAGTCCATCCGCCGCGCCGAGGACCCGTTGCGGGTCCGGGCGGCCGGCGCCGCCGACATCGTGGTCCTCAAGGTGCAGCCGCTCGGCGGGGTCCGCGCCGCCCTGCGGATCGCCGAGGCGTGCGGGCTCCCGGTCGTCGTGTCCAGCGCGGTCGACAGTTCCGTGGGGCTGGCCGCCGGGGTGGCGCTAGCCGCGGCGCTGCCGGAGCTTCCGTACGCCTGCGGCCTGGGCACGATGAGCCTGCTGACCGGGGACGTCACCGCGGCGCCGCTGGTCCCGGCCCAGGGCATGCTCCCGGTACGCCGCCCGGCCGTCTCGCCCGCGGAGCTGGCCCGCTGGGAGGTGGACCCGGGCCCCTGGCGGGACCGCGCGGCGGCCGCCGCGAAGTTCCTCGGCGAGGTCGGTCCCGGGGCGGGCGAGCGCCAGGCCAGCCGGCCTCGGCGAGACAGGCCCAGGTGAGCCCAGCCCGGGCGAGACCGGCCCCGGCGAGACCGGCCCCGGGAGCGCGTGGTGAACCCGTCGACGGCGCTGGCCGTCACCCTGACCGACGAGCTGATCCGGTGCGGGATGACGGACGCGGTCCTCGCGCCGGGGTCCCGGAGCGCACCGCTGGCGATGGAGCTGTTCGCCCGGGCCCAGCGCGGGGACGTGCGGCTGCACGTCCGGATCGACGAGCGCTCGGCCGCGTACCTGGCCCTCGGCCTGGCCAAGGCGAGCCGGCGGCCGGTCGGCGTCGTCTGCACGTCCGGCACCGCGGCGGCCAGTTTCCACCCCGCGGTCATCGAGGCCGACGAGTCGTGCGTGCCGCTGCTGGTGCTGACCGCGGACCGGCCCCCCGAACTGCGCGGCACCGGCGCCAACCAGGCCATCGACCAGATCAAGCTGTACGGCAGCGCGGTGCGCTGGTTCTGCGAAGCCGGCGCGCCGGAGGCGGAGCCGGGCATGGCGGGGTACTGGCGGTCGCTGGCCTGCCGGGCCTGGGGCCTGGCGGCGGGTGCCGCGGGCGGCCCGGCCGGTCCCGTCCATCTGAACCTGGCCTTCCGCGACCCGCTCGTCCCGGGCGAATCTCCGGATCCTCCTGCTGACGGGTGGCCCGAACCGCTGGCGGGCCGGCCCGGCGGTGTGCCGTGGACCACGTTCGGCGGCGCCTGGCCCGCGGCGCCGCTGGAGCTGCCGTGGACCGAGCGCGGGCTGGTCGTCTGCGGTGACAGCGACCAGGACACCGAATCGCTCCGCGCGCTGGCCGAATCCGCGGGCTGGCCGGTCCTGGCCGAACCGTCCTCCGGCGCCCGCCGCGGCCCCAACGCGCTGTCCGCGTACGAGTACCTGCTCGGCTCGCCCGGCTTCCTGAACAGGCACCGCCCGGACGTCATCGTCTCGGCGGGCCGCCCGGGCCTGTCCCGCCAGCAGACCGGCCTGTTCAAACTCCGGCCGGGCCTGGCACATCGTCGTCAGCAGGCAGCCCGGCCGGTGGGACGATCCGTCGCGTACCGCCACCGACGTGGCCCCGGCCATCCGCCTGACCGGCCGTGCGGAGCGCAACGGGCATGGCGGCGGCCGGACCGGGGTGGGTACCGGCTGGCTCAAATCCTGGCTCCGGGCGGATGCGGCGGCCCGCCGCGCCGCCGACGAGATCCTGGACACCGAAGACGGCCTGACCGAGCCGCGGCTGGCGCGCGACGTCGCGGCCGCGCTCCCAAACGGCGCGCTGCTCTGGGCGGCGTCCAGCCTGCCCATCCGCGACCTGGACCACCACATGACGCCCCGGGACGGGGTTCGTGTCCTGGCCAGCCGGGGCGCCAGCGGCATCGACGGCACCACCTCGGCGGCGATCGGCGCGGCCCTGGCCCATCAGGCGGCGGGCGGCGGGCCGGCCGTCGCGCTCCTCGGCGACCTGGCCTTCCTGCACGACGCGCCCGGCCTGATCGTAGGCCCCGGCGAACCCGTTCCCGACCTATGCCTGATCGTGGTCAACAACGACGGCGGCGGCATTTTCTCGCTGCTGGAGCAGGCGGCGTTCGCGGGGCCGTCCGGCCCCTTCGAGCGCGTCTTCGGCACGCCGCACCGAGCCGACCTCGGTCAGCTGGCCGCAGCGGCCCGGCTGCCGTTCACCCGCCTGGAGCGCATCGGTGACCTGCCCGCCGCCCTGGCCGGATCCGGGCTGCGCGTCGTGGAAGCCCGCACCGACCGGGAGGTCGGCGCGGCCCTGCGGGGCCGCCTGCAACAAGCCGCCTCCGCCGCAGCCGCGGCGGCCGCCTCCGCCGCTCCGGCAGCCACCCGCCCCGCCCGCTAACCTCGCTCTCCGCACCGGGGCCCAGGTACGGCGCGTGCCGGCCTCACGCCCGCGGCCACAGCGAGTGCGGCAGCAGTGTCCGCTCGCACCGTGTCCGCTCGCACCGTGTCCGCTCGCACCGTGTCCGCTCGCACCGTGTCCGCTCGCACCGTGTCCGCTCGCACCGTGTCCGCTCGCACCGTGTCCGCTCGCACCGTGTCCGCTCGCACCGTGTCCGCTCGCACCGTGTCCGCTCGCACCGTGTCCGCTCGCACCGTGTCCGCTCGCACCGTGTCCGCTCGCACCGTGTCCGCTCGCACCGTGTCCGCTCGCACCGTGTCCGCTCGCACCGTGTCCGCTCGCACCGTGTCCGCTCGCACCGTGTCCGCTCGCACCGTGTCCGCTCGCACCGTGTCCGCTCGCACCGTGTCCGCTCGCACCGTGTCCGCTCGCACCGTGTCCGCTCGCACCGTGTGCGACGTCATCATCACCGTCCAGGGCCGCCACCGGTCCAATCCAAGAACGGCTGCCACTAACACGCAATAACGACGACAGGGTTGCGTGCACTCCCGATGTTCGATACTATATTCGAATGAGGCACTATCGGAGGCCAGCAATCGAACGGCAGAGGCGGCTGTGTCGTTAATTCCAGGATCTGGTTCTGCAGGCGGCGAGAGCGCCTCCCGCGGTGAACGCGGTACGCCCGATGTTGACGGGCACGCGCGTCTCCGGAATCTGAGCGCTTCTCGCGAGGCAGACGCCCCCCGTTTCATTAACGATGGCGGCATCCGTCAGGAAGAGATCCTGGACCTGATCGTCGCGGCCACCCTCGCCCAGGATGACCCGCTGGACGACGAGCAGGCGGATGGGGACTACTGGGATCTGGACGAGCTTCGGGACCTGCGCAGAGATGAGGCCGACGCTCCATGCACTCCAGCCGACGGGACCGACCCCGCCTACGCGCCCGCTACTGAAGACGGTCCCCACGCGCCCGCGAAGGGGCCCCTGTCCCCCGGCTGGGGGTTCGCCTCTGACGGTCCCCTCGATGAGATGGTCCCCGGACCAGCGCTCGCCGGGCTGGCCGATGCCGCTCACGGCAGTGGGCTGCGCCTAGTCAGCGACGACGAGCTGACCGGGATCATTCAGGCGTGGCGGCGGCTAACTTCGTGGGCAACGGCCAGGGAACTATCAGCCGTGGCCGAGCTAGCGCGGCGCCGCCCGGATGACGGGGAGACCCCCTCTGGGCGCCGGCTCAAAGCGCGTCTCCTCGCGGCGGCGAGTTCGGTGGAGGTAGACAGTGCGCGCAGGAACGAAGCCGGCGATCATGCCGGTTCGTCTCCCGAAAGTGCCGGTACGGTCCCTGACAGGGAGAGTGCAGCGAGTGCGGCTCCGGCTAACGGCGGCCCCAGCGAACTGTGCGGTGAGCCGCTGCGGGCGGCCGAGCCGGAGCGGGACGCTAGCGAGGCACCGGGACCGGACGCGGGCTTTCCTGAGTTCGTCGACCCGTTCGCATCGGACGAGCTGGCTGCGGCGCTTACGCTGACGGTTCGCGCTGCTGAGGACCACCTGGAATTTGCTACGGAGCTGGCCACGAAGCTGCGCATGACCGCGGCCGCGCTAGAAGCCGGAGTCATCGATCTTGACCGGGCACGGATCATCGCCGCCGCCACGCACGTGCTGACCAACGAGCATGCTGCCCTAGTGGAAGACCTGATTCTGCCCAAAGCCGGACAGCAAACCAACGGGCAGCTCCGGGCAGCGCTGGCACGCGCGATCCTGGCGGCTGATCCTGACGCCGTACGGCGGCGCCGGGAAGAAGCGCAGCGCGATGCCCGTGTCATGCGGTGGCGGGAAGACACGGGCACGGCCGCGCTTTGCGGGCGCGACCTGCCGTCGATCGATGTCCTGGCTGCGGACCAGAGGATCTCGGCGCGAGCCCGCGAGCTGAAGTCCGCCGGTGTCGAGGGCACGATGGACGAACTGCGCGCCCGCGCGTATCTGGACTTCCTGCTGGGCCGGAGTACGGTCCCGGCAGATGGCACGGGGTCGGGGCAAAGGTCGGGGCCGGAAGACGGCCCCGGTGATCGCCCGGCCGCGTCTCCCTCACCTGGCAGCGGGAGCACGTCCGCTGATCGGGGCCCGGCAGCAAGGCAGGCCGACGGGTCGACTACGGGTTCTGACCCGACCGCTGGACTCCCAAATGGGCCGGCCGCGCGGATCAACGTGACCGTGCCCTTGTCGGTGATACTCGGGCTGTCGGATCTGCCGGCCGAGGTGGCGGTGTTCGGACCGGTCGACGCCCAACTGGCTCGCGGCCTGGTTCGATCGGCCGGAATCAACCCGGCGACCCGGTGGTGCGTCACCCTGGTCGGCGAACATGGCCAAGCTGTTGGGCACGGATGCGCCCGGGGCAGGCACACAGCTCCAGCGCCCCCATTTCTTGGTACCCGTGATGACCCCGGTCCGCCCGAGGACAATCATCGGACCCGGGCCTGCCCACGGGAGTCCATGTCAGGTTCGGGCCCACAGCATCCTGCGCTGCGCGACCTGGCCAAGGAGTTCATGGAACGGCTCGGCATACAGGTGACTCCGCTGGCTGTCGGCGCATGTGATCACCGCAACGAGGAGCCGGGCTATAAGCCGAGCCGCCGGCTACGCCATCTGATCGGCGCCCGTGCGGCGACCTGCACCGCGCCCGGTTGCCGGCGGCCTGCGGCGCAGTGTGACTTGGACCATTCGCTCGCCTATGACGCGGGCGGAAGGACGTGTGAGTGCAATCTGGGTCCGTTGTGCCGTCGGCACCACCGGTGCAAGCAAGCTCGGGGATGGGCGCTGGAACAGCCGAGTCCCGGGACCATGATCTGGACCGTGCCCTCGGGCCGCCGTTACACGACCATGCCCACCCGGTACGACGTCTAATTGACCCGCCCCGCGTGCTATACCCCGCCCGGGTAACCGGGACCGGATCCGGGGCGCCCAGGTTCGCGACTAGTTCTTGCGCGGCGGCTGCTGTATGGCGTCGTACTGCCCGTCCCTGAGCGGCCGGTTCGCGATCAGGATCTAACGTGGGCAGGGGCGGCAACGCCAGAAGGGCCATGAAATGCTCCCGATCAGCGCGCTGGTACCAATCCTCGTCCTCGCCCTCCTCGTCGTGATCGCCTCCTGCGTCTACGCGGATGCCAAAACCCTGCGCGACCGGGGCACACCGGTCGTCCTGACGACGAACTTCCTGGTCATCGACACCCCTGAGATGTGGGCCGCGCTCTGCCTCGTCGCGGTGTACCTCGTCCTTCCGGTCTACCTGGCAATCCGCCGAGGGCTCCAGTGAGCGGGCACTGCCCAGCCCCGGTCCACAAGTGAACCCGGATGCCCGGATGCCCGGAAGCCCGGAAGCTCCGGAAAGCTCAGCCTTCGAGGGACTGGCGCATCGGCAGGAACTTGACCTCGGTCTCGGCCACTTCGGCGACCGGCTCCGAGCCGGCCACAATGCCGCAGCCGGCGAACAGCCGGGCCCGGCGGCCGTCCAGTTCGGCGCAGCGCAGGGCGATCCCGAACTCGCCGTTGCCGTGGGCGTCCACCCAGCCGACCGGACCGGCGTACCGGCCGCGTTCCATCTGCTCCAGCTCGCGGATCAGTTCCAGCGCCGTTTCGGCTGGTGTCCCGCACACTGCTGCGGGTGGGTGCAGCGCTCCGGCCAGCGATAGCACCGAACGATCGTGGCTGAGAGTGCCCCGCACGGCGGTGCCCAGATGATGCAAGTTGGCCAGCTTCAGCAGCGAGGGGCGGGACGGGATGTCGAGTTCGGCGCACAGCGGCGCCAGGGCGTCCCGCACCGAGGCCACCGCGTAGGCGTGCTCCTCGGTGTTCTTCGCCGAGGCCAGCAGTTCGGCCCCGAGCGCGGCGTCCTCGGCGGGCTGGGCGCCGCGGGGCGAGGTCCCGCCCAGGATGAGCGCGGTCACCTCGCTGCCCTGCCGCCGGACCAGCAGTTCGGGGGTGGCGCCGATCAGGTTCGCGCACGCGAACGTGTAGCAGTCCGGGTAGCGGGCGGCCAGCCGGCCCAGCAGGACACGCGCGTCGATCGGGGCGGCGGCGGTCGCGAACACGTCACGGGCCAGCACGACCTTGCGCAGCGCACCGGCCGAGATCCGGCTGACGGCGACGGCGACCGCGTGCGCCCATTCCGGTGCGCTCAGGCTGCCGTCGTGCCAGCGCAGGCCCGATGAGGCGGTACCGGACGCAGCAGGGCCAGGCGCGGCGCCGGCGGTGGCTTCAGAACGGACCCGGGGCTCCGCGTGCTTCCCGGGCTCCGCGTGCTTCCCGGGCTCCGCATGGTCCCCGGGCTCAGGACCATGCCGGCGCCCGGGGCCGGGGCCGGATTCACGGCCGGCGGCGATGGTGGTCATCCAGGCCTGCCCGGATGGGTCACGGCCGAGGATGGTCCGCGGCACGATCAGCACGGAGCCGTCGGAAGCGGGATCGAAGGTGAAGCTGCCGAACGCGAGCGGGCCGGTGCCGGGGCGCCGCACCTGGTCGTCGATCACGGTTCCCTCGAACAGGGTGCGCAGCCATTTTTCCCCGGCCGTGAAACGGTCCTCGCCCGCGGGCAGTGTGATCCGCGCGGCTTCGCCCCAGCCCACCAGCCCGGCGCCCTGCCGGACCCAGGCCAGAGCCGGAGCCGGGGACGACATGGGCGGAATGCAGGCGAGCAGGTCACCAGGGTCCCTGATGGGCACGGTGCGGGCGGTCAGGCCCCCGGGCTCCGGCACGTCCGGCCCGGTTTGCGGGGCGGGTTCGCCGGGCGTCGCGTCATTCCCGTCTGGTGTCACACCAGTCAATTTTACGGCAGGAACTGCAACGGAACCTGGGCGTCATCCGTCTATATGGTGTGCGCTTTCTCTCCTCGCCGTCCGGCCCGGCCGTCTCTCCTCGCCGTCCGCCCCGGCCGTGCCGCGCCGGTGTGGGGTTATGGACAGCTGGCCTGGCGGACACTGGTTTTCCCGGCTACGGGGGGTTGACTGTATGGCAACGGAAGCTACGCTCAGTACCTAATGGCAATTAATCCGACTTATTAAGTAGACTTTTAGGGGAGACCGAGACAGATGCAGCCCAGGCCTGGCGGAGCTGCCAACATCGCGACGCCGCTCAGCGGCTTCCGAATGCGGCTAATCGCCCGAGCTGTTGCGTCCCGCCTGGACGAATGGCAGGACCTCGTGCGCATGGATGCCGCCTCCCGCTGGTACGCCCGGCTGCACGGATCGGCCGATCACGACGTCTGGGTGGAGTCGTGGCTTCCCGGGCAGGAGGCCGGCTGGCACGATCACGGCGGCTCGGTCGGCGTCATGCTGGTGGCGAGGGGCGAGCTGGAGGAGCGAATCCCGCTGCTGGGCGGGGTGATGACCCAGGTCCGGCGCGTTCCGGAGGGGGCTGAGCGGCCGTTGCGCCGCCACCAGGTGCACGAGCTGGTCAATGTCTCCCGCACGCCGGCGCTCAGCGTGCACGTCTATTCGCCGCCCCTGGCGGCGACCCGCGGCTACGAGATCGGTGCCAAGGGCCTGCGGCGCTCGGCCGGCGACCCGGCCACGGCCGGCCGCTAAGCCAGCTCCAGCAGGCTGAGCTGCTCGGGTTCCTCCCGCGGAGTAGGTGCTGGCCGAGCCTCGATCGAACGGGCCGCCGCCGGCGCCGCGGCCCCGACGCCGTAGCGCCGGGCGAGTTCGCGGACCTGCCCGGTGATCTCCGCCTGGTAATCCTTCGGCGCGTACGCGCTGCGCCGGTACATGGCGTGGTAGCGGGGGAGCAGCCCGGGGTGGTTCGCGGCCAGCCAGCGCAGGTACCAGTCCCGCGTCCCGGGCCGCAGGTGCAGCACGATCGGGGTCACGTGCGCCGCGCCGGCCTCGGCGATCCGGCAGACGGCCGCCTCCAGCTGGGCGGGCGAGTCGGACAGGAACGGCACCACCGGGCCCATGAGCACGCCGCAGCGCAGCCCGGCGCCGGTCAGCGTGGCGCACACGTCCAGCCGCCGCTCCGGGCTCGGCGTGCCGGGCTCCAGGGATCGCCAGAGCGCTTTGTCGATAAACCCGGCCGAGACGTTCAGGCCCACGTCGGTGACCTCGCGCCGCCTGCGTGAGCAGGTCCAGGTCGCGCAGGATCAGGGTGCCCTTGGTCAGGATCGAGAACGGATTGGCCGCGTCCCGCAGGGCAGAGATGATTCCCCGCATCAGCTGGTACTTGCCCTCGGCTCGCTGGTAGCAGTCGACGTTGGTGCCCATGGCGATGTGCTCGCCCTTCCAGCGGGCGGACGCCAGCGTCTTGCGCAGCAGTTCGGGCGCGTTGACCTTGACCACGACCTTGGAGTCGAAGTCGTGCCCGGCGTCCAGGTCGAGGTAGGTGTGGGTGTTGCGGGCGAAGCAGTTGTGGCTGACCACCCCGTTGGCGATGAAGTCACCCGTCCCGGTGGTGATGTCGTACATGGGCACCTCGATGCCCAGCGGCTTGATCTCGGTCACCTGCAGCTCGGCGTCGCTCTTGAGCGCAACGCCGTCGATCGAGCGCTTCCTGGTGATGGCGGGATCGACCGTGTGGAAGAACCGGAGCACTTCCCTGAGCCCGCCGCGCAGCCGAAGATTGACAAGGCTGTTCTGTCGCTCGGTCCGTTCCGCCTCGTAAGCGAAGCCAAAGGAGGTCAACGCCGCGGCCGTGTGGCTGATGATCTCGGGATCGGTGTTGGGGATCCGGAATACTCCCTGGCTGTAGCTGCCCTCAGCGTCGAAGATTCCCGCCAGGAAGCCCTTCTGCCACTCCGGCGTAGGCGCCTCAGGCCAGGCGATGAGGTGCCGGATCGCTTCCACAGAGCCGTATGAGGACACGGAGATCGCCCGCAGAGCCTTCCGCTGCCCATGCGCTTCGGCGAAGGTGCGCTCCGACGTCACGATGCCGAAGGTGCCCAGGCAGTAGCGGGTCCGCGCCCAGTGCCTCCGCGTCCACCAGCGCGAGCCGGAACTCGTGACCTTCCCCCCGTGCGTAGCGGTAGCTGCGCAGGTGACCATCGCCGCGAACCATGCCGCAGAGGTAGCCACGCCGGTAATCGACGGTGTTCTTGGGCGGCTCCGCGAACCCGCCCGTCCCCATCAGCTTGTTGCTGACGGTCAGGAACGGCCGCCGCAGCGAACCCTGCTCCGCGCCGGTCACGTGCTTCCAGCCCCGCTCGGTGAGGAACCGGTGGTCGCCGCTGGCGATCAGCTGGGTCCCGTCGGCCAGCGTGATCCGGTAGGCGGGCTTGATCGTGGACCAGTGCGCGAGGACCGTCGTGATCGCGTACCGCCGGTAGAAACCGTGCGGACGGTGCCGTAGATCGCGTCGCCGACGCGGATGTCCGCCAGGGGCTTGGTGCGGCCGTCCGCCATCAGGATCGGCGTATCACCAGGCTGGCAATAAACACATGAATGCTGGCAGCCCCGGTAGGGGTTGATGGTCCAGGTGAACGCCATCCGCGACGTGGCCGGGACCCGGTTGACGATCGACTTGGCCTGGATCTCGTAGAACGTCATGCCGCGGAAGCCCGGCGTGTCGAAGGTGCGCGTGATCGCGCCCCGCTCGAACAGCGCGCGGCCGGGACCGGTGCCCTCCTCCGGGCCGCCGTCCGGGCTAGTGTCCGGCGCCTCGTCGAGCCGCAGGTGATCCCAACGCATATCGCGAGCCTAGAACTCTTATTCGAGGATGGCAAACATATGTTCGCATGGCGCCCGAATCGGCGGGATCTTCCGGGCGATGCTTCCGGTCGATGGTGCCGGGCGGGGCGATACTCTGGCGCGCGTGCTAGACCTCGTGACGGTGACCCGGTACGTCACCCCGCTCCGCGAGGGCGGCTCGCTGCCGGCCCTCGTGGAGGCGGACAACCTCGGCACCTACGTCATGAAGTTCCGCGGCGCCGGGCAGGGCCCGCTGGCCCTGGTCGCGGAGATCATCGCCGGCGAGCTGGCCCGCAGGCTCGGGCTGCGGGTCCCCGAGCTGGTGCTGGCCGAGCTCGATCCCCGGATCCCGGGCAGTGAGCCCGACCCCGAGATCCAGGACCTGCTGAAGGCGAGCAACGGGCTGAACCTCGGCGTCGACTTCCTGCCCGGCTCGGCCGGCTTCGATCCGCTGGGCTGGACCGCCGGCGAATGGTTCGCCAGCCAGCTGCTGTGGTTCGATGCGCTCGTGCAGAACCCGGACCGCACCTGGCGCAACCCCAACCTGCTGGTCTGGCACGGCGACATCTGGCTCATCGACCACGGCGCCGCCCTGTATTTCCACCACAACTGGCCGGCGGCCAATCCGGCCCGGCCGTTCGATGCGGCGGATTACGTGCTGCGGGACCGCGCCACCCGGCTGGCCGAGGCGCACGAGGCCCTGGTCCCGCTGGTGACCGAATCACTGCTGGATGAGGTGACCGCACTGGTACCGCCCGGCTGGTTCGGCGAGCAGGGACCGCCCGCGTACGTGTCACACCTGCTGGCGCGGGCGCCGCTGGTCCCGGGGGTGATCCGCGCATGACCGCGGCGCAGCGGCCCGGGACCGAGGTCTTCGAGTACGCCCTTATCCGGGTCGTCCCCCGGGTGGAGCGGGGCGAGGCGATCAACGTGGGCGTCATCGTGTACTCCCACGCCTACCGTTACCTGTGCGCGCGGATCAGCCTGGACACCGGGCGGCTGCTCGCGCTCGACCCGCGGGTGGACCTGGAGGCGGTGCGCGGCGCCCTGCGCGCGTTCGACAAGGCCTGCAGCGAGGGGCCGCTGGCCGGACGGCCGCTGGGGGAGCGGTTCCGCTGGCTCACCGCGCCGCGCAGCACGGTGGTCCAGCCGGGCCCGGTGCACAGCGGCCTCACCGCCGATCCGGACGCGGAACTCACTCATCTGTTCGACACACTCGTCCGGCCGTGAACGGCCACGCCGGCGATCCGGAAAACGACTGACTACAAAGCCGGAACAATTGGATAAAGACCTTGTCCTGGGGGATAGTTAGAAGGTATCCACCAGCGCGCGACGCGGAGGTGGCGCTATGGCGCTGTCTATGGACGAGCAGCGTATGCTCGCTGAAATCGAGCAGCGGCTCGCCGCGGAAGATCCCGCGCTGGCGGCCGGGCTGTCGGCATTCCGCCGGCCGAGCCGGGTCAGAATCTTCCGCTCCGTGCGAGCGCGCGTCATCGGTTCCCTGCTCACCGTCGCCGTCGTCGCGATGGTCTCTCTCATGGTCTACGCGACCTTTCCCTTTCGGTCCGGTTCGCGCACACCTGGCCATCCGGTAACGACGGTCTCCAGTACGGGCACCGGCCAGCCCAAGATCGGTGTCGGCCCCGGCGCGAAGCCGGCCAGGAACACAACCGACAGGAACACGGCCAAGTCCGCGAGCACATCCGCGTCGGCGCCGGCCAAGAGCGCGGCCGCCCGGGCCACCTCGGGCGCCGCGGTGAGGCAGAGCGCCTCGTCCCGCCCGCCATCGGCGGCTGCGCGCGGCTCTTCCGGGACCACCGCTCAGCCCGCCTCGACCGCAGGCCAGAGCCCCTGATCACCAGGTCCTTAGCCGGGACTGCTAAGTACTCGCGCCAGAGCTGGATCAGATACCGCTCGAGTCCTTCCAGCTGCTTCTTGGCCTGCTGGAACTCATCAGCGAGCGGGTTGCGGTAGGCGTCGTAGAGCTCCGCGTAGCGGCGGGCCGCTTCCTCGCGGTTGCTCGCGTAGACCCGGACCGCATAGTTGCCCACGCCGCTGGCCAGCCGCAGCCCGTGAATGGCCTTACCGGCCGAGCCCTCGTCGATGCTGAGGTAGCCGCGCAGGTAGAGGCGGCATTTTGCTTCCTCCTGCCAGGTGTCGCCAAAGGGCGGGGGCGCTCCGTCCCACTCCTCGATGACCAGGCGGACGTCGAGCTGCTCCTGCAGGCTCCCGACCCACAACTGCTCGCGGTTGACGCTGATCAGGGACCCGACGGGGGGAAGCGGGGAGCCGGGGGCATTCGGGTCGACGGCCGCGTCGTGGAGGCGGAACATGCGCCGGTCCGGGAACACCGGCATGACCAGCTGAAGTAGCCTCCGGCTCATCGTCCCCCCACGGCACCTAAGGCCCGCGGTCCCGCCGCTCCGCGGTGACGGAGCCCCCGGGCGCCTGTACAGGTGGCATAAATCTAGACCTTCGGTGTGTCTCGTCGCAGGCAAACGGGGATGCCGGGCCCGATCCGGGCCAGAACGAGCGCCCCGTCAAGACGCCTCCGACGGTCTTCCCGGCGGCCGATTCGGCGCACCCAGGACGGGCAGACGCGGCCAATTCGTGACGAACGTCTCCATAGCCGCCCATTCCCGGCCAGGCCGCCATGGTCACATAGTTGTAGACTCATAATCGTTGTACTTATACAAATTCCCCGCGGCCGGGAGCCCGCCCGGGGGAGCCGGGAACCGAGGTGAACCGTCCTGCCCGGACTCAGCCGCCAGCGCCGGATGCTCGTTCTGGCCATCTGCTGCCTGAGCCTGTTCATCGTGGGCCTCGACAGCACGATCGTGAACGTCGCGCTGCCGTCGATCGGCCGCGAGCTGCACTCGTCGGTGTCCGGCCTGCAGTGGATCATCGACGCCTACACGCTGGTGCTGGCCAGCCTGCTGATGTTCTCCGGGGCGACCGCGGACCGCGTTGGGCGCCGCCGGACCTTCCAGGCCGGCCTGGGCGTGTTCACCGCCGGCTCGCTGCTGTGCAGCCTGGCACCCGGTCTGGGCTGGCTGATCGTCTTCCGGATGATCCAGGCCGTGGGCGGGTCCATGCTCAATCCGGTCGCGATGTCGATCATCACCAACACGTTCACCGACCGCGGTGAGCGGGCCCGGGCGATCGGCGTCTGGGGCGGCGTGTTCGGGCTGAGCATGGCGCTCGGGCCGGTGGTGGGCGGCGCGCTGGTGGATTCGGTCGGCTGGCGCGGCATCTTCTGGGTCAACATCCCGGTCGGCATCGCCGCGATCGTGCTGGCGGCCCTGTTCGTGCCGGAGTCGAAGGCCGAGCGGGCCCGCCGGCCCGACCCGGTTGGCCAGGTGCTGCTCATCGTCCTGCTCGCCTCGCTGACCTACGCGATCATCGAGGGCCCGGCGGCGGGCTGGGACTCGGCCATCATCATCGCCTTCTTCGCCCTCGCGGCTACCGCGCTGGTGATCTTCCTGCGATACGAGTCGCGCCGCGAGGACCCGCTGCTCGATCCGCGGTTCTTCCGCAGCGTGCCGTTCGCCGGCGCGACGATCACCGCCGTGACCATTACCGCCGCGCTGGGCGGGTTCCTGTTCCTCAATACCCTCTACCTGCAGGATGTCCGCGGTTTCCGCGCCCTGGTGGCCGGCCTTTACCTGCTGCCGATGGCGCTGGCGATGGCCGTGGGCGCGCCGCTGTCCGGGCGCATCGTGGCCCGCCGCGGGAACCGGGTGCCGATGGTCGCCTCCGGCATCGCGCTGATCGTCAGCGGCCTCTTGCTGACCAGGCTCACCGCCGCGTCCGGCATCGGCTTCCTGTTCCCCAGCTACGTGATCTTCGGCTTTGGCCTCGGCCTGGTCAACGCGCCCATCACCAACTCCGCGGTGTCCGGCATGCCCCGCCAGCAGGCCGGGGTCGCGGCCGGCGTCGCGTCCGCGAGCCGGCAGGTCGGCCAGTCCCTGGGCGTGGCGGTGATGGGCTCGATCCTGAGCGCAGGCCTGCGCGGCGGGATGCCCGCCGGATTCATCGCCGCCAGCCGCCCCGGATGGTGGATCGTGGCCGCCTGCGGCGCGGTGACGCTTATCCTCGCGCTTGTGACGACCGGCTCCTGGGCGCAGCGGACGGCGGCCCGGACCGCCGACCTGCTGTCGCCCGCCGACGAAAGGGCACCGGTGAGCGTGCCATGACCGTTTCCCCGTCTTCCGCCGCCGCGCCGCCCGATTATGCGGCCGCACCGCCCGGCGAGGCCATCGGCGGTACGGCCGCCGACCCGGCGGCGCAGGCCTGGCAGGCCATGCGGGCCCTGGTGCTCGACCGCTACGACCGCCGCAAGAAGGTGTGCGACGCGCTGGGCATGAGCTTTATCCGCGCCAAGGCGCTGCGCCGGATCGTGGACGGCCCGATGCCGATGCGCGAGCTGGCCGTGGCGCTGGGCACCGACCCGCCGTACACCACGGTGGTGGTCGACGACCTGGAGCGCCGGGGAATGGTGACCCGGACCGTCCGCGCCGGTGACCGGCGCTCGAAGATCGTCGCGATCACCCCCGATGGCGCCGGGCAGGCCCAATTGGCCGAACAGATCCTGAACGACCCGCCACGTCCGGTCCGGGAGCTTCCCGCCGCCGACCTCGAAGCGCTGGCCCGTATCCTCGGCAGCCTCCTCGACACCGAGACCTGAGCCCGGTCACGGTAAGCCACCGCACCGGGGCAGGCATTTGCCCATGTCCGTTAAGTTAAGGGGTTTATGGGCGGTGCCATCGGCGGTCCGGTGGAACCGCGGGCGGGGGAGCGGCGTCCAATTCCCAGCACGGTCAGTTAGGAGGGCACTTCCGTAAGTGCCCATGGCCGGGAAACGGAGATGACAGATGCTCGTGCCGCGCAAGCGCACGTCACCCGAGGGCAGGCGGCCGGTAGCGCGCCTGGCCCGCCGCACCGTCCCCGCCGCGGCGATGGCCGCGGCCGCCGTCGCCGCGGTCGCGGCCTGCGGGAGCGGTTCGGCTCCCGCCGCCGGCCATACCGCCTCGCCCGGCTCAGCCTCGCCCAGTCCGACCCCGTCCAATTCGGCCCCGTCCAATTCAGCAGGGAGCAGCGGGAACGTGGCCGCCAGCGGTTCGGTACTATGCGGGGCGGCGGCGCAGGTCGACAGCCTGACCGTGCAGCGGACGAACGCCCTGCCGGGTAACCACCCCCGGTTCAGCTTCCCCGCCACGGAGAAGGTCCGCAGCGCGGCCCAGGCGCAGTCGGTCGCGCAGAGCCTGTGCGCGCTGCAGCCCGTGTCGCACACGGTGATCGCCTGCCCGGCGGACTTCGGCATCACCTACAAGCTGACCTTCGCGGCCGGCTCGCGCCAGTTTGCCCCGGTCACGCTGAACGCGGCCGGCTGTGAGCTGGTGCATGGCCTGGGCACGGCGCGCAAGATCACGACGTCGAACGTGGTGTGGCGGCGGCTCGGGGTGGCGATCGGCATCCCGCGCCCCAGCCAGGCGGCGTTCGCCGGGACGAGCGCGAGTTCCTGACCGCGCCCGCCGGAGGCGTCAGGCCAGGCGGGTGACCTCCACGGTCACCTCCATGGCGACGCTGGGCGCGCCGCTGTAGATCCCGCTGAGCGGGGACACGTCGGCGTAGTCACGCCCGCGGCCGAGCACCACGTGCCGTTCGCCGACCGTCGCCAGGCTGGTCGGGTCGCACGGGACCCACTCGCCGGTCCAGTATTCGGCCCAGGCGTGACTCTGCCCGGCGACCGCGTGCCCCGGCTCCGCCTGGGGGTCGGGGTGCAGGTACCCGGAGACGTACCGGGCCGGGATCCCCGCGGCCCGCAGCAGGGCCACGCTGATGTGCGCCATGTCCTGGCACACGCCGGACCGGGCGTCCCAGGCCTCCTGCGCACTGGTCTGCACCCCGGTCGAGCCGGGCTTGTAGGCCACCCGGCTGTTGACCAGCTTGACGATCTCCCGCGCGGCCTGGTCCGGTTCGGCGCCGGCGACCTGCTCGCTGACCTCGGCGGCGACCGCGGGCTTGATCGTGGTGCGCGCGGTCTCGGCCAGGAACTCCAGCACGTAACTGCCGGCCGCCTGCTCGCGCAGGTCGGTCCACGGCAGCGCCGGCCCGGGCGGCTCCGGGGCGCTGGTCTGCACGGTCGCGCTGGCCTGCACGAGCAGCTCGTGGTGCGGCTCCTGGATGTCGAAGGAGCTGACGGTCGTGCCCCAGTAGTCGCGGTAGGTCCAGATCGGCGCGTTCGACCCGGTGCGGACGGTGGTGGCGAGCACGGTCTGCCGGGCCATGTTCGGCGGGGTCATCCGGCACTCGTTGTAGGAGGCACGCGCCTCGCCGCTATAGCTGACCCGCGTGGTGTGCACGATCCCGATCCGCCAGCCGGTCATCACCCCTCCTGTGCCCACGCCACCGGGACGGCGGAGGAGAAGTAGCGCTTGGCGATCGCCCGGTTGGCCTGCATGCAGGCGGCCTGCAGCGAGCTGACCAGCTCGGGCAGATCGGCCTCGAGCTGCTTCGGGTCGAGGTACTCCAGCCGCGTCCGCAACTGCCCGATCGGCCGCCGGGCCGGGTCGCCCATGCCGGAACGCAGCGCGTCGTCGGGATCCAGGGCCAGCAGGCACTGCTCCGCCGTGGACAGGGCGTGCAGCACGGACCGCGGGAACAGCCGGTCGAGCATCAGGAACTCGGCCACGTCGACCGGCTCGCTGGCCCACCCGTGGGTCCGGATGAACGATTCGTGCGCCCCGCAGGCATGCAGCACGGTGAGCCAGCCCAGCTGATGCCGGGACCCGGACATCCGGGCCAGCAGCAGGCGCGCGGTCATGTCGACCCGCTCCAGGCTCCGGCCCAGGATAAGGAACCGCCATGCGTCGTCGTGGCTCATGGTGGAGTCGGCCAGGCCGAAGAACAGCGCCGAACGCTCACGGACGAACCGGAAGTAGATGTGCGGGCCGAGCCGCTCCGCGGACCGCCGCTGCGAGTTCAGGCCGAGACCGGTCACGTTCAGGCATTCCCACATCTCACTGGAGACCACATCGCGCACGCTGCGGACGCCGGCCCGCGCGGCCAGGATCGCGCCCGCGATCGCGCTCGGGTTCTTCGGGTCGTAGGCCAGCCGGGACAGCGCCATGCCGATGTCCATCGGGCCTTCCTCGGGTGCGGGCACCCCCAGGATGGCCAGCATCGCGCGGCAGTCGGAGTCCTCGTCCACGTCGGGGTCCTCGAGCATGTGGTGCACGTACACGTCCAGGGTGCGCGCCGTGTCGTCGGCCCGTTCCACGTAGCGGCCGGTCCAGTACAGCGTCTCCGCGATCCGGCTGAGCAGCCCGTCGCCAGGCATAACTGGTCCTGGCTCTGGAAGGGGTCGCTCTGGCGGTCGGCGAGCATGCCGCTGGGGGCGACCACGGCGGGAGTGAACCCCGGCACGTCGGTCCGTTCCGCGGAATGCCCCTCGGTGGACATCACCCAGGTGTCCTTGGAGCCGCCGCCCTGGCTGGAGTTCACCACGAGCGCCCCCTTGGGCAGCGCCACCCGGGTCAGGCCGCCGGGCAGCAGCCAGACATCGTTGCCGTCGTTGACCGCGAACGGCCGCAGGTCGATGTGGCGGGGCTCCAGCCGTTCCCCGATCAGCACCGGCGATGTCGACAGGCTCACCGGCCGCTGCGCGATCCAGCCGCGCGGGTTGGCCGCCACCATGCCGTGCAGTTCGGCCAGCGTCTCCTCGTCGGCGTGCGGCCCGATGACGATGCCCTTGCCGCCGGCCCCGTCCACCGGCTTGAGCACGAGATGGCCCAGCTCGCCGAGGACCCAGGTGCGCACGTCCGGATCGTCCAGCCGGTAGGACTCGACGTTGGGGAGCACCGGCTCCTCGTTGAAGTAGTAGCGGATCAGGTCGGGCACGTAGGTGTAGATGAGCTTGTCGTCAGCCACGCCGTTGCCGACCCCGTTGGCGATCGTCACGTGCCCGGACCGTGCGGCGTTGATGAGACCGGCGCAGCCGATGACCGAATCGGGCCGGAACAGCACCGGGTCCAGGAAATCGTCGTCGATGCGGCGGTAGATCACGTCGACCAGGCGCCGCCCGTGGGTGGTGCGCAGGTAGACGCGGTTGCCCGTGCAGAACAGGTCGCGTCCCTCGACGAGTTCGGCACCCATGAGCCGGGCCAGCAGGGCGTGCTCGAAGTAGGCCGCATTGTTGACGCCCGGCGTAAGGACGACGATCACCGGATCGTGGGCGGCCTCCGGGGCGGCGGCGCGGAGCGCGGCCAGCAGGCGCGCCGGGTATTCGTCCACCGCGGTCACCCGCTGCTCGGCGAACAGCGCCGGGGAATGTCCGCGTCATGGCCAGCCGGTTCTCGATCACGTAGCTGACCCCGGACGGGACCCGGACGTTGTCCTCCAGGACCCGCAGCGCCCCGTACTCATCCCTGATCAGGTCGATGCCGGCGACCTGGACCCGGACGCCGTTCGGCGGGACCAGCCCGGCCACTTGGTGGTGGAAGCCGGAGGAGGTGAACAGCACCCGCCAGGGGACCACCCCGTCGGCGAAAACCTGCCGGCCGGAGTAGACGTCGGCCAGGAACGCCTCCAGCGCGCGGACCCGCTGCCGGACGCCGCGCACAATCAGGTCCCATTCCACGGCGTCGATGACCCGGGGGACCAGGTCGAGCGGGAACGGCCGTTCCTCACCGCCCAGGTCGAACGTCACTCCCCGGTCGGTGAAGACCCTTGCGAGCTGGTCGGCGCGGTAGCGCAGCTCAGCCGGGTCCATCGGCTGCAGGGCGCTGATCAGCCCGTCGTAGGCCGGGCGCGGCTCCCCGGGTCCCGAGAACATCTCGTCCCAGGCCTCCGCGGGCTGATACCCGTCGAAGATGTCCGCCACGCCCCCCAACGTACTGTTCTGATGTTCCGCGTCAATTACGCAGGATGGCCAAAATGTTTCGCCAGCGTTTCGGCGGCCGGGCGCTGACCACCTTTTTTGCCCTGGGTTTGCGCCCTGCTGGATTGGAAAGCTGGATTGGAAAGTCAGCCTCTTGGCGGCCAGTCGACCCAGCCAGCAGTTGACCCAGCCAGGTCTCGGCAGTAAGGGGAGCGCCATGCCCAAGACCGGTAAGAGCGGGCAGCCGACACAGGACGAGCTGCCCGGCACCCTGAAACGGTCACCGCGCAAAGCGCAGGAAACCTTCGCCAAGGCCCACGACAGTGCCGCGAAGACCTACGACGACGAGGAACGCGCGAACCGGGTCGCCTACTCGGCGGTCAAGCACTCGTTCGAGAAGACCGGTGACCACTGGGAGCCGAAGCAGGAAAAGGGCCCCTCGGATCCGCGCGCGAAGAACCCGCGGGCGCGGGAGGGGGAGGGAAAGTCCTTCGGCGGCGTCGACTACGAGGGGCACAGCAAGCAGGAACTCTATGAGCGCGCCGCGGCCCTCAACGTGCCGGGCCGGTCGAAGATGTCCAAGGCGGAACTGGCCGAGGCCATCGCGCGCAAGCAGGACTAGCCGCAGCCGCAGGCCCCGCCGCAGCAGCCGCCACCGCCTGCGAAGGCACCCGGCGAGGCAGGTCCCGCGCTGGTGCTCCGGCCGCCCACGGACACGGTGGACAGGAGCTTGACGGTGTCGTCGTGGCCGTCCGGGCACGAACACGGCGCCGATGATTCGCTCATCGGCCGGTTCACCTCGAACGTGGAACCGCAGGCGCGGCAGCGGTACTCATAACGCGGCATATCGCCAGCTTAGGCTATCCGCGCCGGCCATGGGAGGGTGGCGGCGCCGCGTCCCCGGTCTCGCCCGCCGCACGGGAGGCGCCGTCACGTCCATTGCCGCCCTCGCCGGGCCCATGGATCGCGCTGCCGTTCGCCCGGGCACCGTTCGTGCGGGCGGAGGAGCCGTTCCCGTTCGCGGACGGGGCGCTCGCCGAGGCCGGCCCGCTCACGGCCGCCGGTGACGTCTGCGGGGAGCCGGGCTCGGTGTAGTAGAACTGTTTGCCGCGCAGCAGCGAGACCATGGCGCCGATGAACGACATGATGGCGGCGGCGGTGAAGACGATCATCAGGCCGTGGTGGAACGGGCCCGAGATGACGTTCGGGAAGAACTGCTTGCCGGTCAGCACGTTCACCTGCGCCGGGGTCAGCTTGCTGAGCACGCCGGTCGGGTCGAGCAGGTTGTGGATCGGGTTGTACCCGAGCAGCGCCGCGAACAGCGTGCTGACCGGCGGCAGGTGCGCCACCTTGGAGGCGATGGCCAGCGGGACGCCCTGGCTGTGCAGGCCCGCGGTCAGCGTCCGGGGCAGCGTACTGGCCAGGCCCGCGACCATCAGCGAGAAGAAGATGCCGATCGACAGGGACATGCCCGAGTTCTGGAACGTGGACCGCATGCCGGACGCGGAGCCGCGTCGGTAGGCCGGCACGCTGCTCATGATGGCGGACGTGTTCGGCGAGGCGAACAGCCCGGACCCGACCCCGTTGAAGAAGATCAGTGTCCCGAAGATCCAGAAGGGGAACACGATCGGCAGCAGCATCAGGCCGATGAACGCGGCCGTGGCCACGAGCAGGCCCAGCGTCGCGAACAGGCGCTGGCCGTACCGGTCGGACAGGTACCCGGAGATCGGCCCGGCGATCAGGAAGCCCGCGGTCAGCGGCAGCATGTAGATGCCCGCCCACAGCGGCGTGTCGACGTAGTTGTAGCCGTGCAGCGGCAGCCAGATCCCCGCCAGCCAGATGACCAGCATGAACTGCAGACCGCCGCGGGCGATCGCGCCGAGCAGGGACGCCAGGTTCCCGGCCGCGAAGGCCCGGATTCTGAACAGCCGCATGTCGAACATCGGCTCGGGAATCTTGGTCTCGATGTAGCAGAACAGCACCAGCAGGACGATGCCCACAGCGAGTCCGCCCAGGACCCACGGGTTGGTCCAGCCGGTGGGGTGCCCGCCGTAGGGCTGTATCCCGTAGGTGATCGCGACCAGCAGCAGGCCCGCGCCCAGCGCGAACGTGACGTTGCCCAGCCAGTCGATCTTGGCCCGCCGGGTCGTAGAGATCTCGTGCAGGCTCAGGTACGCCCACACCGTGCCGAACAAGCCGATCGGGACGTTGATCCAGAACACCGCGCGCCAGTCCCAGGCGGCCAGGATCCCGCCCAGCAGCAGGCCGACGAACTGGCCGGAGATGCCGGCGATCTGGTTGATGCCGAGGGCCATGCCGCGCTGGTCGGCCGGGAAGGCGTCGGTCAGGATGGCGGCCGAGTTGGCCATCAGCATCGCGCCGCCGAAGGCCTGCACCATCCGCCAGCCGATCAGCCACAGCGCGCCGGCGTCGCCGCGGAAGGGGTCCAGGGACAGCAGGATGGACGCGATCGTGAACACGACGAAGCCCAGATTGTAGATCTTCACCCGGCCGAACATGTCGCCTCAGCCGGCCCAGCGTCACCACCAGGACCGCCTGGACCAGGAGGTATCCGATGATCATCCACAGCAGGTAGCTGATGTTTCCCGGCGAGAGCGGGTTGAGGCCGATGCCGCGGAAGATGGCCGGCATCGCGATGATCACGATGGAGGCGTCGATGGTCGCCATCGTCATGCTGAGCGTGGTGTTCGACAGCGTGATCCACTTGTAACGGCCGCTCTTCAGGCGGTCGCCGCTGCCCCGCTCGCTGCCCGCGCGCGAACTTGCGGCGGCACCAGCCTCGGCGCTACCCGTGTGCCCCGCACCGTTCTGGTGCCCGCCGCCTGCCGTCACGTGTCCCTTCTCCGCCGATTTCCGCACGTCTCCCAAGCATAGCCCCAGACAGTTGTTTGATCACAACTATTTGCAATGCGAACGGCTTGGGGCCCCGGTCCACCGGGGAACGAACCAGCGTACGGATTGCGGTTGACCGGTCCGCATCGGCCAGGGGGACCGGGGTACCGTAAGGGCGACCCGGCGGACCATGGCCCGGCGGGCGATTCCGGCTGTTGGCGACGCTGCGGAGGTTATATGAGCATCCTGGGGACCCGGGTCGTGCGGACCGAGGATCCACGGCTGCTGACCGCCGGCGGGACGTACGTCGATGACCTGCGAGTGCCCGAGCTTGAGGGCGCGGTGCAGGCCACGTTCGTGCGGAGCCCGCTGGCGCACGCTCTCATCACCGATATCGACAGGTCGGCGGCGCGAGATGAGCCCGGCGTGCTCGCCGTCCTGACCGCCCAGGACCTGGGCCCATCCGAGGCGCCCAAGAACGCCGAGGCCGACGAGACCGAACTGGTCGCGGCCGAGGAAGGCAGCCCAGCGGATGGCGGGACAGCGGCCGCGGAGGCCGGGGCGGCGGCAGAAGAGGCTGCCGCGGACAGTGGTGAGCGCCGGCTCCGGCCCGCCGGGCGGCCCGTTCGCCGAGCCGATGCTGGCGGCCGACCGGGTCCGGTTCGTGGGCGAGCCCGTGGCACTGGTCCTCACGGATGGGCCCTCTGGGCGCTATCAGGGCGAAGACGCCGCCGAGCTGGTCAGCGTGGACTACGAGCCGCTGCCCGCGGTGGTGGGGACGGCGGCGTCGCTGACCGGTGACACCCTGCTCTTCCCGCGGGCCGGATCGAACGTCGCCGCGGCCGGCGGTGCCCGCAAGGGCGGCCCCACGTTCGATGACTCCTTGTTCGCCGGCTGCGAGGTAGTGGTCGAGCGGACGATCGTCAACCAGCGGGTCGCGGCGGTGCCGCTGGAGGTGCGCGCCGCCGCCGCGGCCTGGCAGGACGGGAAGCTGACGGTCTGGGCGAGCACCCAGAACGCCCAGCTCGCCCGGGTCACCCTGGCCGGCGCGCTGCAGCTGGACCCGAGCGCCATCCGGGTCATCGCCCCGGACGTGGGCGGCGGCTTCGGCGCCAAGATCGGCATAGACCGGGAGGTCGTCGCGGTCGCCTGGGCCGCGTGGCGGACCGGGCGGCCGGTACGCTGGGTGGAGACACGCAGCGAGAACATGGTCGCGATGACGCACGGCCGGGACCAGGTTCAGTCCCTCACGATCGGCGGGACCCGGGACGGCCGGATTCTCGCCTACCGCATCGACATCGTGCAGGACACCGGCGCCTACCCGCGGATGGGCGGGTATCTGCCCACGCTCACGAGCCTGATGGCGGCCGGCGTCTACGACATCCCGCGGGTGGAGACCGCCTTCCGCGTAGCCGTGACGAACACGACGCCGATCGCCGCCTACCGGGGCGCGGGCCGGCCGGAGGCCACCGCGGCCATCGAGCGCGCCGTCGACCTGTTCGCCGCCGAAATCGGGATGGACCCGGCCGAGGTCCGCCGGCGGAACGTGGTGTCGCCGGATAAGTTCCCGTTCACCACGGCCAGCGGCGCCGAGTACGACACCGGCCGGTACGCCGACGCCCTCAGCGCCGTGCTGGAGGCGGCCGGCTACCAGAGCCTGCGCGCGGAGCAGGCCAAGCGACGGGAAAGCAACGACCCGGTGCAGCTGGGCATCGGGGTCGCGACCTACGTCGAGATCACCGCGGCTGATGCGCGGGACGGGGAGACCGCGCGCCTGGCCGTGCAAGACGACGGCACTGCGACCGTCTACACCGGCAGTTCCGCGCACGGGCAGGGCCACCACACCGCGTGGGCCATGCTCGTCCAGGACGAGCTGGGCATCCCGATGGACCAGGTGACCGTGATCCACGGCGACACCGACCTGATCCCGGTCGGTGTCGGGACGTTCGCGTCGCGGTCGCTGCAGATCGGCGGGTCGGCCGTGCACAAGGCCGCGGGCGAGGTCAGGGACGAGGCCCGCCGGGTCGCCGCCGGGATGCTCGAGGCGGGCGAGGACGACCTGGAACTGGACACCGGCACCGGCCGCTGGCAGGTACGCGGTGACCCGGAGACCGGGCTGAGCTGGGCCCAGGTCGCCGGGCAGGCCGATGGGGACGGGTTGGTAGCCAGCGTCGAATTCAAGGGCGACCACGCCACGTTCCCGTTCGGCGCGCACGTGGCCGTGGTCGAGGTGGACACCGAGACCGGCAAGGTCCGGCACGTCCGGCATGTGACGGTGGACGACGCGGGGCCGGTGCTCAACCCCGTACTGGCCGAGGGCCAGCGGCACGGCGGCATCGCCCAGGGCGCCGCGCAGGCGCTGCTGGAAGAGGTGCGCTACGACAGCGACGGCAACCCCGTGACGAGCAACCTGGCCGACTACGCCGCGATCACCGCGGCGGAGCTGCCCAGTTTCGAGCTGGTCGCCATGGAGACACCGACCACGCTCAACCCGCTGGGAGTGAAGGGCATCGGCGAGGCCGGCACGATCGGCGCGACCCCCGCCGTGCAGAACGCCGTGGTCGACGCCCTCGCCCATCTGGGTGTCCGGCACATCGACATGCCCACGACCCCCGAACGGGTCTGGACCGCGATCACCGAAGCCCAGCAGAACGCACGCCCGCAGGCCACCGCCGAGCAGAACGCCGCGCAGAACGGGAGGACCCAGTGAAGGTGACCATCACGCTCAACGGCCAGGAGGTGGGGGCCGACGTCGAGGACCGCGCGCTGCTCGTGCACTTCCTGCGCGACGCCGCCGGGATGACGGCGACCAACGTCGGCTGCGACACCACCTCGTGCGGGGCGTGCACGGTCCTGCTGGACGGCGAATCGGTGAAGTCGTGCACGGTGCTGGCCGCCCAGGCCGACGGGGCCGAGGTCACCACGATGGAGGGCCTGGCCGGCGCGGACGGGACGATGGATCCCGTGCAGCGCGCCTTCCACGCCGAGCACGGCCTGCAGTGCGGCTTCTGCACCCCCGGCATGGTGATGGCGCTGGTCTCGCTGCTGCGCGAGAACCCGCATCCCACCGAGGAGGAGGTCCGTGCGGGGCTGGAAGGAAACCTGTGCCGGTGCACCGGCTATCACAACATCGTCCGGGCCGCGCTCACCGCGGCCGCGGAGAACTGAGGAGGCCCGGTGATCCCCGTACCCTTCAGCTACCAGCGCGCCGGATCGGTCGAGGACGCCCTGGAACTGGCGGCCGAGCACGGCGACGAGGCGAAGTTCCTGGCCGGCGGGCACTCGCTGCTGCCGCTGATGAAGCTGCGCCTGGCCACCCCCGAGGTGCTCATCGACCTCGGCCGGGTGCCCGGCCTGTCCTACATCGAGGACCGGGGCGGCCACGTGGCGATCGGCGCCCTGACCCGGCACCGTGACGTGGAGACGTCCGGGCTGCTGGCCCGGGAGGTACCGCTGCTGGCCCACGCGGCCGGCCAGGTCGGCGACCCGCAGGTCCGGCACCGGGGCACGATCGGCGGCTCACTCGCGCACGGCGACCCCGCGTCCGACCTGCCGGCGGTGATCCTGGCCCTGGACGCGACCCTGGTCGCGCGGGGGCCGTCCGGCGAGCGCGAGATCGCGGCGGCGGACTTCTTCCAGAGCCTGTTCGAGACGGCGCTGGCCCCGGACGAGCTGCTGACCGAGATCCGGGTGCCCAAGCCCGCCGCGCCCGGCTGGGGCTTCCAGAAGTTCACCAAGCGCGGCATCGACTGGGCCATCGTGGGCGTGGCCGTACAGGGAGGTTCGGTGGGCCTGGTCAACATGGGCCCGGCCCCGCTCCGCGCCGCGGCCACCGAGCGGGCGCTGGCGGAAGGTGCGGGCGCGCGGGACGCGGCCGCCCTGGCCGCCGAGGGCACCAGCGCGCCCGCCGACAACAACGCCTCCACCGGCTACCGCGAGCACCTCGCCCGCGTCCTCGTCCGCCGCGCCCTGGAGCAGGCCAGCTCCCACGCCTAGCGCTCCGGTAGCCGGGCACGCGGACCGCGCTGGCGGCCCGGCTACGCGGGGCTTCTACTCTTTGTAATTTATCGCACACTCCATGCATTGATCGTGTAACGGGCAGGTGAATTCGCCGCCGGGCGCGCGTCGTATCCCCGGCCGGGTGGCCCGGTGCTCTCGCGCAGGACGAGGCTGGTGGCCAGCTCGATGTGCTGGGGCTGGGCCACGCGGCCCTCGGCGCCCATCCGCAGCATCCGGAAGCCCGCGGCGGTCATCGCGGCCAGCGGCTGCCGGATAGTGGTCAGCGGCGGCGTCGCCCAGGTCGCGATGACGTCGTCGAATCCGACCACGCTGACGTCTTCGGGCGCGCGCAGGCCATGCTCGCCGAGGGCCTGCAGCACGCCGAACGCCTGGTTGTCGTTGCCCGCCACGATCGCGGTGGGCGGCTGCGCCAGGGCGAGCAGGCGGAGCGCCTCGCGGCGGCCATCGGGGACCGTGAACTCGCCCCGCCCCACCAGCGCCTCCTCGACCGGCAGACCGGAGCGCAGCAGCGCCGTCCGGTAGCCGTCGAGCCGGGCGTTCGCCGACCAGAAACGCTCGGGACCGCCGACGGCGGCGATCCGGCAATGACCGAGCTCGGCCAGGTGCCGGGTCGCGGCCATGCCGCCCTGCCAGTTGGTCGTCCCGACCGAACGGATGTCGCTGCCCGGCTCGGTCGGCGGGTCGACGACGACCAGCGGGATGTGCGCCGCGGCGAGCCGGCCTCGTTCGGCCGCACTGGGCAGGTACAGCACGCTGAGCACGCCCTCGGTGCCGCGCCCGGCAGCGTGGTCCAGCCAGGCCCCGAACTCCGCGGACGTGCTTACCGTGGTGACGACGATGCTGTGCGCCGCCTCGCGGGCCGCGTCCACGGCCCCGCGGATGAGCTCTTCGGCCCAGGGACCGTGCAGGCTCCCGATCAGCAGGTCCACCACACCGGTCCGCAGGCCGGACACGACCTGGTAGCCGTAATCGCGCAGCAGCTCGCCGACCCGGTCGCGGGTGCGCGGGGCGACGTCGGTGCGGCCGTTGAGAACCTTAGAGACGGTGGACACCGAGACGCCCGCCTCGGCCGCGATTCCGGTCAGGGTGCTGCGGCGAGGATCACGGCGCATCGGCGTTCCCATCTTTTCGAAAAATAACGAGTTCGCGGCCGCTCACCCGCGGCGGCGAGTGGCCGGACGGACCCACCGTACGTGCGCCGGAAAGACGGCCAAGCTAGCGGGCAAATTTGCCATTGACCTAGCAAACCACGCGCCGTACGTTGAGCACAGGCACGATCGACAATTTTTCGAAAAGTGTTATCCGCCGACGGCCGCCGGATGGCCGGAGGGGGAGTGGCCGCCGACCAGGCGGCCGGGTCAGGGGCCGCGACGGTGCCGACTGCACTGGAAGCGAAAACGGGTCGGGGGCCGCGACGCTGAGGACGGCACTGGAAGCGAAAACGGGTCCGGGCCGCGACGCTGAGGACGGCGCTGGAACGGGACGGTCAGGTGCCGCCACTCCTGGAGGCGGCACCGGGAAGACGGGATGGCAGCATGGGCAATCCACTAGCGGTACAGCTGTACACGGTCCGGCAGGAGCTCGCCGCGGACCGGGCTGGGGTCCTGCGCGGCTGGCCGGGTTCGGCTACGGGGCGGTCGAGCCGTTCGACGTGATCTCTGACCCGGACGGCCTGCGCGCGGACCTGGACGCGGCCGGCCTGGCCGTCTGCAGCGTGCACACCCGCCCGTTCGGCGAGCAGGCGGAGGCCGCGTACCGCGGCACCCGGGCCGTCGGCGCGGACACCGCGATCGTCCCGCACATCCCGCCGGAGCGCTTCGCCGACCCCGAAAGCGTCCGCGCGGTGGCCGGCGAGCTCAACGAGGCCGCCGCGCGCGCCGCCGGCCACGGCTTGCGCCTCGGCTACCACAATCACGACTTCGAGCTCTCCTCGCTGATCGGCGGGCGCCCGGCGCTGGAGGTGCTGGCCGATCAGCTGGATCCGGCCGTGCTGCTGGAGGTCGACACCTACTGGGCGGCGGTCGGCGGCCAGGCCGTGCCCGAGCTGCTGAGCCGCCTCGGCGACCGCGTTCGCTACCTGCACGTCAAGGACGGCCCGGTGACCAGGGACGACCCGATGACGGCGGTCGGGGCCGGGAAGATGCCGGTCGCGGAGATCCTGGCGGCCAGCCCTTCGGTGGAATGGAACGTGGTCGAGCTGGACGCCTGCGCCACGGACATGATGGAGGCGCTCGGGGACAGCATCACCTGGCTCACCAGCCACGGCCAGGGGGAGTGAGCGTGGCCCCGTTCGGCGTGGCCGTGGTCGGCTGCGGCACGATCAGCGATGAGTACCTGCGCAACCTGACCGCGTTCCCCGACGTGAGCGTGCTGTTCTGCGCGGACCTGGATCTGGAGCGGGCCAAGAAGCAGGCCGCCGCGTACGACGTGCCCGCCGCGGGCACCCTGGCGCAGGCCCTGGAGCACGACGGCGTGGAACTGGTCGTGAACCTGACCTTGCCATCCGCGCACGCCGAGGTGGCCGCGGCCGCGATCGCGGCGGGCAAGCACGTGTGGAACGAAAAGCCGCTGACCACCGATCCCGCCTCCGGCCTGGCCCTGCTCCAGCAGGCCGAACGGGCCGGGGTCCGGGTTGGCTGCGCTCCGGACACGGTCCTCGGCGCGGGCCTGCAGACCGCCCGCCGGCTCATCCAGGCGGGCGCGATCGGGACCCCGCAGACCGGGCTGGCCCTGATGCAGAGCCCCGGCCCGGAAAGCTGGCATCCGAGCCCGGAGTTCCTGTTCCAGCCGGGCGCCGGCCCGCTGTTCGACCTCGGGCCGTACTACTTCTCCGCGCTGGCCACGATCTTCGGCCCGGCCTCCCGGGTGGCCGCGGTGGGCAGGCGGGCGGCGGCCACCCGGGTCATCGGCTCGGGGCCGAAGGCGGGCACCGAGTTCCCGGTGGACGTGCCCACCCACGTCGGAGCGCTGGTCGAATACACCGGAGGGGCGGCCGCATCCCTGCTGTTCAGCTTCGACTCACCGCTGCCGCGGCCCGGGTTCGTGGAGATCACCGGCACCGAGGGCACGATGGCCGTGCCGGATCCGAACCGGTTCGACGGCGACATCCGCATCCACGGGCGCGGCCACGGCGACTGGGAGACGATCCCGTCGGCGGGCGCCTCGGCCGGGCGCGGCCTGGGCGTGCTGGACCTGGTGCGCAGCCTGCGCGCGGGCCGGCCGCCCCGCGCCTCCGGCGAGCTGGCCGAGCACGTGCTGGAGGTGATGGTGGCCGTGCAGGCCTCCCTGGCCGGCGCGGCGTTCGAGCCGGTAGATTCGGGCTTCGTGGTGCCGCCGCCGCTGCCCGAGGAGTGGGATCCCTATGCCCGCACGGTCTAGCCAGCCGGACACGCCAGAACTCGGAATCGGGATGGTGGGTTACGCCTTCATGGGCGCGGCCCACTCCCGGGCCTGGGCCACGGTGGCCCAGGCGTTCGACGTCCCGCTGCGGCCCCGGATGGCCGTGCTCGCGGGCCGGGACGGCGCGGCGGCGCGGGCCGCCGCGCGCCGCTTCGGCTGGCGGCACGCAGAAACCGACTGGCACGCGCTGATCGAGCGTGACGATGTGCAGCTGGTGGACATCTGCACGCCCGGCGACACGCACGCGGAGATCGCCATCGCCGCGCTGGACGCGGGCAAGCACGTGCTGTGCGAGAAGCCGCTGGCCAACACGCTGGCCGAAGCCGAGGCCATGGCCGGCGCCGCAGCCCGTGCGGCCCGCAGCGGCGTACGGGCCATGGTCGGGTTCAACTACCGCCGGGTCCCGGCCATCGCGCTGGCCCGGCGGCTGATCATGGACGGCCGGATCGGCACGCTGCGGCACGTCCGCGCCGCTTACCTGCAGGACTGGCTGACCGACGCGGCGGTCCCGCTGACCTGGCGGCTGCAGCAGGAACGGGCCGGCTCCGGTGCCCTGGGTGACATCGGCGCGCACGCCGTTGATCTTGCCCAGTACCTGTCTGGCGAGCATCTGACCGGCGTGTCCGGGCTGCTGACCACCTTTGTTTCCGAGCGGGCGCTTCCCGGGGCCTCCGGCGGGCAGGACGCGACCGGTCAGGTGACGGTCGACGACGCGGCGCTGTTCACCGGGCGCCTGACGTCCGGGGCCCTGGCCTCGTTCGAGGCCACCCGGGTGGCCGCCGGGCGGAAGAACGCCCTGACCGTCGAGCTGAACGGTGAGCTGGGCAGCCTGGCCTTCGACCTGGAGCGGCTGAACGAGCTGAGCTTCTACGACCGCACCGAGAGCGAGACGACCGCCGGGTTCCGGCGCATCCTGGTCACCGAGCCCAGCCACCCGTACCTGGAGGCATGGTGGCCGCCGGGGCACGTGCTGGGCTGGGAGCACACGTTCGTCCACCAGGCCCGCGACCTGCTCACCGACATCGCCAGCGACGACGACCCGGAACCGTCGTTCGCTGACGGGCTGCAGGTGCAGCGGGTGCTCGACGCCGTGGCGTCCAGTGCCGCGCACGACAGTGCCTGGACCAAGATCACATCCCCCTGACGCTCTCGCCGTCACGCCGCAGCCGCACACCTGCGCCGCAACGCCCCTGGAGGCCATGACCATGCCGCATTCGTTCACCCTGTTCACCGGCCAGTGGGCGGACCGGCCACTGAAAGAGGTGGCCCGGCTGGCCAGCTCGTGGGGATACGACGGACTCGAACTGGCCTGCTGGGGCGACCATTTCGAGGTAGACCGCGCGCTGGCCGAGGACGGCTACCTGGCCGGGCGGCACGCCCTGCTGGACTCCTTCGGCCTGCGCTGCTGGGCCATCTCCAACCACCTCGTCGGGCAGGCCGTGTGCGACCCGATCGACGAACGGCACCGGGCCATCCTGCCCGGGCGCATCTGGCAGGACGGGGACCCGGAAGGCGTACGCCAGCGGGCCGCGACGGAGATGGCCGACACCGCGCGGGCCGCGGCCGCGTTCGGCGTGGACACGGTGGTGGGCTTCACCGGGTCGTCGATCTGGCACACGGTGGCGATGTTCCCGCCCACGCCGGACTCGATGATCGAGGCGGGATACGCGGACTTCGCGCGGCGCTGGAACCCGATCCTGGACGTGTTCGACGCCGAAGGGGTGCGCTTCGCCCACGAGGTGCACCCGACCGAGATCGCGTACGACTTCTGGACCACCGCACGCGCCCTGGAGGCCGTCGAGCACCGGAGCGCGTTCGGCCTGAACTTCGACCCGAGCCATTTCGTCTGGCAGGACCTGGATCCGGTCGCGTTCCTATGGGAGTACCGGGACCGGATTTACCACGTGGACTGCAAGGAGGCGCGGAAACGGCTCGACGGCCGGAACGGCCGGCTCGGCTCGCATCTGCCGTGGGGCGACCCGCGCCGCGGCTGGGACTTCGTCTCGGCCGGCCACGGCGATGTGGCCTGGGAAGACGTGTTCCGGATGCTGAACTCGATCGGGTACGCGGGGCCGGTGTCGGTCGAGTGGGAGGACGCCGGCATGGACCGGCTAACCGGTGCGCCCAGCGCGCTGGCGTTCCTGCGCGGCTTCGACTACGACCCGCCCCAGGTAGCCTTCGACACCGCCTTTAGCGCGGACGGCGGCTAAACCGGGGGCCATTACTGCCCTGGCACCCGCTGTGTGCGCTGGCCGGTATCTATCGCCGGGACGGATTACCGTGATGGCGGGGCAGCTCAAGGAGGTGGCCATGGAATCGGCGACGATAGATCGCATCCAGCGGCTGATCGACGACGAGGCGAGAGAGCGCTTCCCCGGGACGCGGCGCCGCAGCTCGCACTGCTGCACTACGGTGACCACCCGGTGATCGAGCCCGGAGAACTGTATCTGCGGGTCATCCTCCGCCAGGACGGCGCCGCGCGGGCCACGTGGATGCAGGAACACGGAGACCGGCTGGCGGACTTCCGCGCGCAGCGGCTGCCCGAGGTCAAGGGATTCGTGGTCACCACCGACGCCCCAGAGACCGGCGGCCGCCGCCCCACCGCGATCATGAAGATGGACGGTATCTCCCTGCTCGACCCGGAAGAGGACGAGCTGGCGCGCGGTTTCACCCCGCTGGTGTCCGATCTGGGACCCGTGGACCTGGCGACGCTGGACGCGCTGATCATCGCAGGCATCGCGGCCAGCCGCGCGGAGGGCGCGCGCTGGGCCCTGGCCCGCATCCGCGAGGACCCGGCCTACGCGCAGCTCAGCGAGCGGGCGCGGGAGCCCGGCGAGCCCCAGCCCGGGCCGGCCTGGAACGGGCCGTTCAGGACCAGCTGCAAAGCAGACTCGATGAGCAGGTGAAGGAGCATTTCCCCGACGGCGGGGTGCAGCGGGTCGCGCTGCTGCAGTACGGCGACGACCCGTGGGTCGAGCCGGGAGACCTGCTGGTCCGGGTGTCTTTCGAGGAGGCCGGGGAAGAGCCGTCCCTCCCCGCCTGGGAACAAGACCACGAGGCGATGATCCGCGAACTCCACCGCGAGCTCGCCGAGCAGCTTCCCGGGGCCAGGTACCTCGAATTCTGGTTCGGCGAGAACGGCCGCCAGGGCCGGGCCATGCGGCGGCTCGGCTGCCCGCCGGATGACCCGGCCAGGCACGAACGCGACCTCACCCCGGTCGATATCAGACTCAGACCGGCGGACCTGGAGATGCTGGACACGCTGATCACCGCGGGCACCGCCGCCAGCCGCGCGGAGGCGATCGGCTGGGTCCTGGCCCGCATCCGCGAACGGCGGGCCTACGCGAAGCTCGGCGAGCGGGCACGAGAGCTGGACGAGCTCAGAGCCCAGTTCTGACTTTCTTGCCTGCGGAGCGGATGCGGATGACGTCCGAGGCGAGCAGGCCAGACAGGGCCTGGCAGTAGGTGTCGCGCTGGGAGTCGGGGACGTGCGCCGCGACCGCGTCCGCGGCACTGGGGAAGTCACCGAGCGTCTCGACCACCGTGACCAGCGCGGGCGCCTTCAGGAAGACCAGGCGGCGGTTCCCGTAGTGGTAGGCCAGCGCGCCGAAACTCTCCGGCCTGATCGCCACCTGCGGATGCTTCTCGTACGCCCGCGCGGCGTCAAACGCCGTCCCCTCGTCCTCGCTGGCCATGCCTCTATGGTGACACCCATGGCAACGTCACCGGTACCCGGCCCGGCCACGGAAGGGCTGCGGCTGCGCCCGGATCCCGGGCTGCGCTCGCTGGACGGCGGAACGGTCCTGCTCGGCGGTTCGCCGTACCGGATGCTCCGGCTCGGCCCGGCCGGGACCCGCCACGTCGCCGCGTGGTGGGACGGGGAACCCGTGGCGGGTTCGCCCGGGGCGCAGGCGCTGGCGCGCCGGCTGCTGTGGACCGGGATCGCGCATCCCGTCCCCGAGGGCGGCCCGGGCCCCGCCGAGGTCACGGTGGTCATCCCGGTCCGCGACCGCACGGCCGAACTGGCCCTGTGCCTCCGCGGGCTGGCGGGGTACCGGGTGATCGTGGTGGACGACGGCTCCCATGATCCGGGCGCGGTGGCCGCGGTCGCGGCGGGGGCCGGAGCGCGCTGCGTGCACCGCGCGGTCAACGGCGGCCCGGCCGCCGCGCGGAACACCGGCCTGGCCGCGGTGGACACCCCGCTGGCGGCCTTCCTCGACTCGGACTGCGTCCCGGCGCCCGGCTGGCTCGGCCCGCTGCTGCCGCACTTCCGGGACCCGGCGGTGGCGGCGGCGGCCCCGCGGATCGTGCCGTACGCGCCCAATGCTCGCGCGGGCTGGCTGGCCCAGTACGAGGGCGTCAGCTCGACCCTGGACATGGGACCGGTGCCGAGCATCGTGCGTCCCGGCTCCAAGGTGCCGTACGTCCCGGGCGCGGCCCTCGTCGTCCGTGTGGCGGCGGCCAGGGCGGGGGCCAGGGCTGGGGCCGCGGTGGGGGCCGGGGAGGGGGAGTTGGCCGCCGGGTTCGCCGAGCACATGCCCGTGGGGGAGGACGTCGACTTCATCTGGCGGCTGGCCGCGGCCGGCTGGCACGTCCGGTACGAGCCGGCGGCTACAGTCGCGCACCAGCACCGGGTCACGCTGGGCAGCTGGTTCGCGCGCCGGATGGACTACGGGACCTCCGCCGCGCCGCTGGAATTGCGGCACCCGGGCACGCTCCCGGCGGTGGCCATGTCCGGGTGGAGCGCCACCGCGTGGGCCGCCGTGGCGCTCGGCTATCCGGGAGCCGCCGCCGGGATCACGACCGTCGCGACCGCCTTGCTGGCCCGCCGCCTCGCTCCGGTCACCGGCGAGCCCTGGCCGGTGGCCACGCGGCTCGCGGCGGGCGGGACGGTGGCCGCGGGCCGGCTGCTGGGCAGCACGCTGTCGCGGGCGTGGTGGCCGGTGGCGCTGCCCGCCGCGATCGCGGTCCCGCGGCTGCGGCGGCCGCTGGCCGCCCTGGTCCTGGCGCCGCCCGTGCTCGGCTGGCGGGAACGGCGCCCGCCGATGGACCCGTTCCGCTACGTCTCCGCCCGGCTGCTGGACGACGTGGCGTACAGCGTCGGCGTGTGGCGGGGCTGTGTGCGGCACCGCACCGCCCGGCCGCTGCTGCCCAAGCTCACCTGGCGCGCCGGCCCACGCTAGGTACGGTTCCGCAGGGCGAGCAGCGCGAAGATACCGCCCTGCACCGGCCGGGCCTGGAAGCTCGCCTGCTCGCCGCTGATCGTGTCGTACAGGTCGCTGAACGGCACCCGGCTCGGCGTGGTGTTGGCGTACGTATACACCTGCTCGATGAGCTGCTGCTTGACCGGGTAGCCGGACAGCCACGCGGCCGTGAACAGCTCCCAGTCGGACTTGGCGTAGCTGTGCGGCACCTGCAGCGGCAGCCCGAACAGGTTGCTGACCTGACTGGTACCAGGCCGACCTGCTCGGCCAGCACGGACGACGGGATCAGCCCCGTGCCGAGCAGCCGGTCCGCGAAGCCGTTATACGTCGTGCCCCACGTGCCGTTTCCGCCGTCGGACGCCGTTATAGGTCAGGTCCAGGTGCGGCGGCCGACGGGTCCTGGGCGTGCGTCACCCAGTAGGAGATGAACTGCTGCGCCTGCGCTCGGTAGCTCGCCGCGTCGGCCGCGTGTGCCCGCCACCTGCGGCGATCTTGCTCATCGCGGCGACCGCGATGATTCCCTTCAGCGCCAGGTTGACGCTGTGCGCGATCGAGCCCGGCGAAGTCGTCGGTCTGGTTCTGGTAGCCGGGGTCGGGCAGGTTCGCCGTCCAGGTAGTCTGCCCACTGCTTGAGATCGTGTAGTGCGCGGTGGCGAAGGCCGCCCCGGGCCCGGGCGCCTGCTGCATGTAGGCGGCCGCCATGATCAGCATGTTGCCGGTCTCCTCCACCGGCATGTTCTCCCCGCCGCCGTCGTTGTGGCCCGAGGCGACCGGGTAGGCCGAGCCGAGGTCGTGCGGGGCGAAGGGCTGCGGCCAGAGGCCCGACTCGGCGTACGACCAGCAGCGGCTCAAGCAGCAGGGCCAGGTAACCCGGGTCGGCGTAGATCCACGCCGGAGAGGCCGGGTAGAGCACGTCGACGGTGGAGACGTTGCCGTCGCTGGAGATCTCCTTCGAGGAACGCCCACGGATGGCCGTCCGGGCCGACGACCAGCTCGGTTCCGCCGTAGGCCTGGCGCAGCGCGATCGCGCAAAGACCCGCGTAGGCCGTCCCGCCGGCCGTGCGTGGCCTCGCCGGTGATCTTGGCGTCCAGGCTGTCGGCCCGCTGCTGCGCCGCGGGCTAGGTCACCATGGAAGAAGCCGAGCATGTCCTGCCAGGAGGAGAAGCTGGCCGTCCACAACGGCTGCAGGTTCTGCCCTTGGTAACTGACTGCCGGGGTGCGGACCAGCCCGATCGACAGCGGAACCGACCGCGCTGTGCCACCGAGCTGGCCGAGGTCGACGCAGAAGCCGAAAACCGGCCAGTTGTCCTGGATGGCGCGGTAGTTCGTGTCGCTGGTGTTGGTCAGCACCCCGTTATTGACGAACTGGGCGCGGACCACGATGTCCTGGCCGGACTGGTAGCTCAGGCCGGAGATGGCCGGCGTGGACCACACCGGTGGTGCCCCAGGCGGCCTGCTGGTTCTGCTCGGTGAGCGGCTGCTGGTTGGCCAGTTGCGACGGTCCAGGTCTGCAGCGTGCCACCGTTGTAGCTCACCTGCGCCGGTCGCCCAGGTGATCTCCTGGCTGTCGTCGGCGCTGCACCACTCGCCGCTGATGTCGACATAGACCTGCACGTCATGGCGCTTGCCGTCGATGCTCCTGGCGCTGATCAGCACGTAGCTCAGCGGGATCGACTGCCGCTTCAGGTCGCCCGGGCTCGACCGGGGACAGGAACTCCAGCAGTCAGCTCGACACCGCCGCCCTCCAGCGTGAACACGGTGACGGGTCGGGGTGACCTCCAGGCTTGGTCTGCTGCAGCGCCCGCTCGAAGCCCTGCACCGTCGAGGGCGGTCCCGTGGTTCCCGTTCGGCACCGTCGAGAATGATTCCCGGGGTCGCCCATGAACATGTAGGAGACGCCGTCGATGCGCAGCGAGGCCGCCCATGGCGGTGGTGTGCCCCTGCCAGAACTGCGGCCACGTTCCGCGGCAGCGTGGTGGACGGCAGCCAGGTGCTCACGTACGGGCTCCGCACGGCCAGCGGGGCGGCCGGCGGCCGGACGGGCGTGGCGGTGAGGCTTCCGCGCCGCTGGCATCGTCGTCATGGCCGGGCATAGCGCCTCCTCACACGCGGACAGCGCCACCCCACTCGGCTGCCCCACTCGTCCCGGACAGCTTCACAGCGCTGTGCTCATGAAGAGTTTCACTCGTTAGTGTGCGATTCTGTCAAGACCGAGGTCCGAAACATGTCACTTTAGGGTGGGCAGTTCGCCATTTTGGCGAGGCTTGCGCCCGTGAACGTCCGCCGCGGGTGCTCCGAGCCGGCCGGAGCCCGGAGCCCAGCCGGGCCCCGGGTACGCTTCCCCGGGTGCACGGGCGGGGCGCGGCGGGACTAGTACGGTGAGCGTGCTGCGCCTGCTGGCGTTCGTGCTCCCACTCGGCCTGGACAGCTTCGCGGTGGCGGCCGCACTCGGGGCTGCCGGGGGCCTGACCGGCCGGGACCGGCTGCGCGTGTCCGTGCTGTTCGTCGTGTTCGAGGGCGGAATGCCGCTGATCGGGCTGGCAGCGGGCGCGCCGCTGGCCCGCACCATCGGGTCCGTGGCGGACTACCTGGCGGTCGCGGCGCTCGTCGGGCTCGGCGCGTGGATGCTGCTGGCGGGCCGGGATGAGGGCCATGGCGAGGAAGAGGAGCGCGCCGCGCGGCTGAAAATGACGCACGGGGCGGCGATCCTGGCCCTGGGGGTCAGCATCAGCCTGGACGAACTGGCCATCGGCTTCACCCTGGGCCTGGCCCGGCTGCCCGTGCTGGCCGTCATCGTCGCGATCGCCGTGCAGACCCTCGTCGCCGTCCAGCTGGGCCTGTACCTGGGCGCCCGCATCGGTGAGCGCATCCGCGAGGGCGCCGAGCGGCTCGCGGGCGTCGCGCTGATCCTGCTCGGCGGGTACGTGCTGGCCGAGCACCTGCTCAGCCGGTAAGCGCCGGCTCAGCTGAAGTCGCGCGCGGTCCACGACGACGGCGGGCCGTCCGGCGTGATGGCGAGGAGCACCCGCTGCTCGGCCTGCAGGCCCGCGAGGAGCTCGTCGTCGGGCGGGACCTCCCGGCCGTGCTTCTCCCGGATGGCGCGGAAAATCGGCAGCTCGGCGGCCAGATCCTCGCGGACGTCCACGGTGCCGTAGAGCATCACATACCGGAATCCGGTGCAGTCGTCGATAAGCAACTGGACGCGCGGATCCCGGGTGAAGATCCGGTACTTCACGCGGTCGCGGGTGGTCGAGACGTAGAACCGCGTGCCGTCCCAGTAGAACCAGTTCGGCGTGGCGTGCGGTCGCCCGTCGGCCCGCGTCCCGGCCACAATCGCGTTGCGGGGCTCAGCGAGGAACGCCTTGAGGGAGTCATCCGATGGCATGGGAGCCACGCTATCGGCTGCGGTAACTCCCGCCGCGCTAGCCCTCGGCAGCCCGGGCCTGGGCCGTTACGCTGCGAGTAGGCCGGTTGGGCGGCCATGCACCGACGCAGCGCCCCGCCGGGGCAGGAGGATGGGCAATGGCGAAGGCTAATGGCGCGCGGCCGTCCAAGAAGGCAGCGCGGCTCCCTCGTGACGTGTACGAGAAAGAGCTGTTCCGGCTCCAAGCCGAGCTGGTCAAGATGCAGGAGTGGATGCGCGCCGAACGGGCCCGCATCGTGGTGATCTTCGAGGGCCGCGACGCGGCCGGCAAGGGCAGCACGATCAAGCGGGTCGCGGAGTACCTCAATCCCCGCGTGGCGCGCATCGTGGCCCTGCCCGCGCCCACCGAACGGGAGCAGACGGAGTGGTACTTCCAGCGCTACGTCAGGAACCTGCCGGCCGCAGGGGAACTGGTCCTGTTCGACCGCAGCTGGTACAACCGCGCTGGCGTCGAGCACGTCATGGGCTTTTGCACCAAGGAGGAGTACAGCCGCTTCATGCACCAGTGCCCCATTTTCGAGCGGCTGCTGGTCGAGGAGGGCATTCTGCTGCGGAAGTACTGGTTCTCGGTCAGCGACGAGGAGCAGCAGCGCCGGTTCAAGTCACGGCTGGAGGACCCGATGCGCCGGTGGAAGCTGTCCCCGATGGACTTCGAGTCCGTCACCCGGTGGGAAGATTACTCGCGGGCCAAGGACGAGATGTTCGTGCACACCGACATCCCGGAGGCGCCGTGGAACGTGGTGGAAAGCGACGATAAGCGGCGGGCCCGGATCAACATGATCGCGCACCTGCTCAGCACGATCCCGTACCACGACGTGAAGCTCCCGCCGCTGCACATGCCGCCCCGGCCGCCGTCCCAGGGTTATGTCCGCCCCGCGCGCGACATGCAGGCGTACGTGCCCGACCACGCCGCCGATCTGGACCGGCGCGCCGTCAGCTGACCCCCAGGGCCTGGCCCGGGTCAGCTGACGCACAGCACCTGGCCCGGCTCAGCTGACCCCCAGGACGCCGCCGGGCAGCACGGCGTGCACGCCCCAGACATCGTTGGCGACCTGGGTGATCCGCAGGTTTACGGTGGGGCTGGCCAGGGCCAGGGCGGCCGTCCTGGTCAGCCCGTACCGGGACTGCATCCAGATCAGCATGGCCTCCAGCGCGTCCCCCATGGCCTCGTCGAGGTCCTTGCTGAAGCCGAACGTGACCCGGCCGGCCGCGTCAGCGCGTGCACGCCCGGCACGGGCGGATCGGCGACCAGGTCCACGACCACTTCGGTCGTCATCGCGCATTCGATCGCGGTCCCGCTGACCTCACCGTCGCCCTGGGCGGCGTGCCCGTCACCCAGGCACAGCATCGCCCCGGGCACGGTGACCGGGAGATAGAGCACCGAGCCGGCCACCAGCTCGCGGCAGTCGATGTTGCCGCCTCCCTCGGCGCGCGGCGGGATCGTCGAATGCGTCCCGGCCGCGGCCGGCGGCATGCCCACCACGCCCAGGAACGGCGCCACGGGGACGGTGTACCCGTTGCTCACGGCCTGCCGTTTCCCGGCGTCGATCTCCCACAGCAGCCAAGACGGCGGCCCTTCGGCGACGCCGAGCCGCCGGGTGAGCCGGTTGTCCCGGGACGCCGCCACCGTCCAGCCCCAGTCGCCGGGGGTCAGCGACACGAACCGCACCGCCAGAGTCAGGCCCGGCTCGGCGCCCTCGACCGCGATGGGGCCGGTGAGGCAGTGCCCGCGGGGTGCGCTGATCAGCTGGGGCGGCTCGTCACCGGGATGGCGCCGCCGGGCCAGGCAGCCAGAGGCGTCGAGCGACCCGACCACCACGGTGTCACCCGGCCGGATGGTCAGCACCGGCGGCAGGGCCCGGTCGAACACGTCGGTGACCGTCCCGGGCGCCGCGGACACCGCATGCCGCCTCGGCTCCTGGCTCATCCGCTCCTGGCTCATCCGCTCCTGGCTCATCCGCGCCTGCCCCGCCCCGCCTTCCCGGCCCGCCCCGCCCGCCCAGCGCGCTCGATGTCCCGGGGACGGCGACCGTCCTCCAGGTAGACCAGCCCGCGGCCCGCGCACGCCGCCCGGACCCGCCGCCGGATCGGGCCCCGGAGCAGGGGGAGGGCCTCGTCCATTTCCGCCAGCCGGTGCTCGGCGATCTCCTCGGGCTGCAGCACGATGGCATCCAGGACGGCGGGATCGAGCGCGCCGCAGTCAAAGAGAAACCGGACGCCGCCCGGCCGGCCGGGGCGCGGGCGGCGGAAGTCCATGCCCGCCAGCCTGCCGCGGCTCACCTCGAGGCCGCACTCTTCGCGCACCTCGCGCCGGCACGCCTCCCAGGGCGTTTCCCCGTCCGCTTCCATCACCCCGCCCGGAATCGTCCAGCCCGTCTTGTAGGTCGGCTTGAGGATGAGCAGGCGGCCGTCGCGGTCGAAGATCAGTGCCCCGGCCGACACCGGGATGGCCGGCAGCGCGGGAACCTCCGGATGAGGGGCGCCCTCGTTTGTGCTCATGACGGCCCCGCTCTCCGCGGCGGCAGCGCTGTTCATCCCCACGATGGCCACGTTAGTGCGCACAACGGTTACGTGCAGACTGCAGGCAAAGCGTGACCTTCGCTGCCGGAACGTGACCTTCACCGCCCGGCGCCGGGCGGCGCGAAGGCGCCCGGCGGGTGTATAAGAATTCCTGTGGGCCTGCTGAGAGCGTCGGTGACGGTCCCCGAATCGACCGGGGCGGCGTACACGGTCGTGGCACTGACCGGCGAAGTCGACGCGACGAACAGCGAAGAGCTGTACGGCGTGCTGGAGTCGGTCGTGCTGCAGCTTCCCCGCCTGCTGGTCGTGGATCTGTCCGAGCTGACGTTCATGGATTCCACCGGGCTGCGCATGCTGCTGCGGTCCAGCCGGGAACTTGACCAGCAGGGCGGTGTGCTCGCGCTGGCCTCGCCGCAGGTGCCGGTGGCGCGCGTCCTCCAGCTCACCCGGGCTGATCAGCTGATCCCGGTGTACGAGACTGTGGCGGACGCGATCGCCGAGGCCTGACACCTCCCGGTGTACGAACCTGACACTCCCGGTGTACGAAAGGTTGCCGGACGTGATCGACGGGTCTGAGCCGGACGCGGCGTTCGGGACCACGGACCGTCACGGATGCCGCACACTGATAACCGTGCCCACTGACGACCGGGCGGTCCGGCGGCACCCCACCGGTGCTTCCGCCCCCTCCGACACCGACGCCGCCAAACGCGATATCGGGCGACTGCTGATCGCCTGCCCGGACCGGCCGGGAATCGTCGCGGCGGTCTCAGGTTTCCTATTCGGGACCGGAGCGAACATCCTGGAGTCCCAGCAGCATTCGACCGATCCGTCGGGCGGGACGTTCTACCTGCTGGTCGAGTTCCATCTGCCCGGTCTGGCCGCGCGGTTCAGTGACGTGACGGAACAATTCTCCCGGCTGGCCGGCTCGTTCTCCATGCGCTGGAAAATGACCCGGGCCGCCGAGCTCAAACGCGTCGCGGTGTTCGTGTCCAGGGCCGACCACGCGCTGCAGGAACTGCTCTGGCGCGCCCATTCCGGCGAGCTCAACGCCGATATCAGGATGGTCATCTCCAACCACCCCGACCTGGCGGAGACAGTCGGTGGCTGGGACATCCCGTTTCACCACGTCCCGGTGTCCCGGGACACCAAGGACCAGGCCGAGACCGCCCAGCTCAAGCTGCTCGCCGCGGACGAGGTGGATCTAGTCGTGCTGGCCCGGTACATGCAGATCCTGTCCCGGCGTTTTCTCGCCGAATGCCCGGGGCCGGTCATCAACATTCACCACAGTTTCCTGCCGGCCTTCGCCGGCGCCAACCCGTACCAGGCCGCCGCCGACCGCGGGGTGAAGCTCATCGGGGCCACCGCCCATTACGTGACCGCCGAACTGGACGCGGGGCCGATCATCGAGCAGGACATCGTCCGCGTCGATCACCGGTACACCGTGGAAGAGCTGCGGAAACTCGGCCGGCACGTCGAGCGCTCCGTGCTGGCCCGCGCGGTCGCCTGGCACCTGGACGACCGGGTGATCGTCCACCAGAACAAAACGATCGTTTTCGCCTGATCCGGAACCAGCGCAGCCCTTGGATGTCCGGTCCGGCTGGGGGTACAACTCGACTATGGCGAGCCATCCGGGTAGGGACATCATTGTCGTCGCGGCCTCGGCCGGCGGCCTGATGCCGCTGCGCGCCTTCCTGGCTGGACTGCCTGCCGATCTTCCGGCCTCCGTCCTCGTGGTCCTGCACATCCCGGCGACCGGTGGCCAGGCGCTGCCGGGCATTCTCGACCGTTCCGGCCCCCTGACGGCCGGCGCCGCCCAGGACGGCGAAATGCTGACCCATGGCCACGTGTACGTGGCCCCGGCCGACCATCACGTCCTCGTCGTCAACGGCAGCATTCAGCTGTCGCAGGAGCCGCGCCAGAACGGTGTCCGTCCCGCCGCTGACCCGATGTTCCGCAGCGCCGCGCTGTACGGCGGCCCGCGCGTCCTGGCCGTGGTGCTCAGTGGCACCCTGGACGACGCGGCGCTGGGCTGCGTGGCGGTGGAGCAGCACGGCGGCCGGGTCCTGGTTCAGGATCCGGCCGAGGCCGGGTACCCGGGTATGCCGGCCAGCGCCCTGGCTGCTACCCAGCACGCGGTCGCGCTGCCCGTTACGGACCTGGGCCGGCTGGTCAGCCGGCTGGCCACCGGAACCAAACCGGACACCCTGGCGCACGGCCATACGGCGATCGGGAGCGTACGCTTCGATGGGTGACGTCGCCTGACCTGAAGCCGGATTTCGATGAGCTTCTGCGGATGCTCAAAGACACGCGGGGCTTTGATTTTTCCGGCTACAAACCATCCACCCTGCAGCGGCGGATCCAGCGCCGCATGACAGCGCTGGATCTGCCGACGTTCGGCGAGTACCGGGATTACCTCGAGCTGCAGCCGGAGGAGTTCACGGAGCTCTTCAACAGCATGCTCATCAACGTCACCGGCTTCTTCCGGGACCCGGCCGCGTGGCAGGCACTAAGCGATGTTGTGCTGCCGGAAATGCTGTCCGCCAAGGGGCCGCGAACACCGATCCGGGTCTGGAGCGCCGGATGCGCCACCGGCGAAGAGGCGTACACCCTGGCCATGGTCCTGACAGAAGCCCTCGGCCCGGAGCAGTTCCGCGAGCGGGTGAAAATCTACGCCACCGACCTCGACGAGGACGCTCTGCAGTACGCCCGTTACGGGATTTATGAGGCCTCGGCAATGGACGACGTACCCGAGGCCTTTCGCTGGACCTATTTCGAGCCGGCGAACACCCGGTTCTCGTTCCGGCGCGACCTCCGCCGGCAGGTGATCTTCGGCCGTAACGACCTCACACGCGACGCGCCCATATCCCGTGTCGACCTGCTGGTGTCACGCAATACGCTGATGTACTTCAACGCGGACACCCAGGCCAGCATCACCCGGCGGTTTCATTTCGCGCTGTCCCATCCCGGTTACCTCTTCCTCGGCAAGGCCGAGATGCTGCTCAATGACGGCGACCGTTTCCAGGCGATCGATCTGCGTAAGCGCATGTTCCGTAAGCTGCCATCCGGCTCAGGCCCGCGGGCACCAGGTGAGCCAGGTTCATGGGCGCGGACCACACCGCCCGAGCCCGTATCCGGGCAGCTGGAGGCGGCGGCGCTGGCGTCATCGCCGGTCGCGCAGCTGGCCACCGACCTGTCCGGGAACCTGACGGTGGCCAACGCCACGGCAGAGATGCTCTTTAACCTCCGGCCTCGCGACCTGGGCCGCCCGTTCTCCGATCTCGACGTGTCCTACCGCCCGGTCGACCTGCGGTCTCCGATCGAGCAGGTGCGGATGGACTCGCACCCCGTGGACCTGCACGACATCGAGTGGCGCCGGGCTGGCGCGCAGCCGAGTTTCTACGACGTGACGATCGCCCCGCTGTCCGATGCCCTCGGCGATGTCATCGGCGTCGGCATTAGCTTCATTGACGTCACCCGGGACCGGCGCGTCCGCGATGAACTGGAGCGCGCCCACGCCGACCTGGGGCGAGCCCACGAAGAACTCCAGACCCTGAACGAGGAACTGGAGACCACCAACGAAGAGCTCCAGTCCACCAACGAGGAACTGGAGACCACCAACGAGGAACTCCAGTCCACCAACGAGGAACTGGAGACGATGAACGAGGAACTCCAGTCCACCAACGACGAACTGCAGACCATCAATGAGGAACTGCGGGTACGCACCGAAGAGCTCGATCAGACCAATGGCTTCCTCGGCTCGGTCCTGCGCAGCCTCGGCACGGCTGTGATCGTGCTGACCTACGACCTGGGGGTCAAGGTCTGGAGCCCGGGGGCCGAGGAAATGTGGGGTCTGCGGGCGGATGAGGCCGTGGGCAAGAACCTGCTGGCTCTCGACATCGGACTGCCGTCGGACGTGATCGCCCCGCGCTTGCACGGCTTGCTGAAGCGGCCCGGTAAGGGCACGTCGGTGGTGGAGCTCGCCGCCGTCAACCGGCGCGGCAAGACGGTGGACCTGCACATCGCGGCCTCTCCGCTGCGGACCGAGGAAGGCATGGTCAGCGGCGTCATCCTGGTGATCGACCACACCCCCGCCACAGCGCCGGATACGAACCGGCAGATCACCGAATGAGCCGCCTGCCGCTCCCAGCCCTCGCGATATGCTGCTCGGGTCAGCGCAACGATCCTGCAACGACAGCCATTACGGCAACATCGGTGGCCTAAGCGGTGCGCGGGCTCGCAGGCGGTGAGGGCGGTACGCGCCCCGCTGGAGCCAAGCGGTGCGCCGGCCTCGCCTGTATAGGAGAGGTGTCGTGACAGACAGCGCCGAACTCAGCGCCTTTGACCGGGAATTCGCGGACTTCAGCAGGCGGATCACGGCCTTGCGGACCGCCCAGCGAAGCGCCCCGGACACGGCCGATGCTCTCCTGATCGAGCTGGAACTGGCCGAAGAAGAGCTCCGCGTCATCCGTGACCAGGTGGCCGAGCAGAGCCAGGAGATAACCCGGCGCAGCGATTCGGCGGACCGGGACCGCAGCCTGCTGCGTGCTATCTTCAGCGAGGTTCCCGTCCCCGTTTTCGTCCTCGACACCGGGGGCTTCATCCGCCGCGCCAATGGGGCCGCCGCGGATCTGCTGGGCACGTCATCCGCCTACGTCGCCGGGAAACCGTTTCCGGTCTTCGTCGACCTGGCGGCGCGGGCCGCCTTCCGGTCGCAGCTGTCCGCTGTGTTCCGTAACGGCGGGAAGACCTCGTTCAGCTCGGTGCTGCTGGTATCGCGGCGCCGCCTGCGGGCCCGCATCATGCTCGCCCGCATTGATCCGCCGGCCGAGGCGCACCCGCTGGTCACCGTGGCCGTGCTGCCTCCCGTCGCCCAGCCGGGTTCCCCGACGGCCCCGCCGGCCCAGGTACCGGCCAGCAGAAACGCCGGCGACAATCCCCAGCCCGGCAGCGGGCGTCCCCGTGCCCCAAAGCCCGGTAGCGGCCGAGCCCGGTAGCGGCCCCGGCCCGGCAGCGCCCCGAGCCCGGCAGCGGCCCCGAGCCGGCACCCGAGCCCGGCAGCACGATCGCGGCCGCGGCGCGCCGCCTGGACCTGATGTCCCAGGCGACGCGGCTGCTGCTGGACGAGCAGCCGCTCAGCGAGCCGGTCACCCTGCACCGGGTGGCCTGGCTGCTCCAGGCCGACACCGCCGACTGGGTGATCGTTGACCTGGCTGATGAGGACGGGATCACCCGGGCCGTCGTGGCCGGCCCGGACAATCCGCTAGCCCCGCTCATCGCGGGCGACGATGCCGCCGCGGCGCCACTGCACAGCCAGGTCCTGCAGACCGGCAAGGCCGTCGTGTACCCGCACATCCAGGACGAGAACGCGCTCGGAGTTACCGCCGCCGGCCAGCCGGTGCTCGCCGTGCTGGGGGCCGGCTCGGTGCTCAGCGTCCCCCTGCGGGCGGGCGAATTTACCCCCGGCGTGCTGACGCTGGTCCGGTCGCCGGAGAAGCCGGCCTTCAACCTGTCCGATCTGCGCGTCCTGGAGGAAATCGGCGAGCACATCGCGCTGGCCCTGCGCACCGGTCGCCGCCAGCGGCGCCGCTCCGACACGGCTGCGGCCCTGCAGGCCAGCCTGCTGCCGCAGGTGCCCGCACCGATGCCGGGCCTGGACTGGGCGGCCGCTTACCGCCCGGGCAGCCACGGCATCGAGGTCGGCGGTGACTTCTACGACTTCTTCAAGAGCCCCGGTGGCTGGGGCGTGGTGCTCGGCGACGTATGCGGCAAGGGCGAGGAAGCCGCCGCGGTCACCGCGATGGTCCGGCACGGCATCCGGCTGCTCAGCCTGTGGGACGACCAGCCGGCCGGCGTGCTGGCCAAGTTGAACACGGCCATGCTGGCCCAGCGCGAGACGGACCGTTTCGTGACCGCGGTCGCGGCGCACCTGCGCTGGAACGATGATCACCTGGACGCCTCGCTCACCAGTGCCGGGCACCCGGCCGCAGCGCAGGTCCGGGCCAACGGCGTGGTCTCCTTCACGCCGGGCGGGGGCCTGCCGCTGGGCATATTCGGCGACGCGGAGACGCAGACCGAACACCTGGCTCTGCGGGCCGGTGACGCGCTGGTGCTCTACTCGAACGGTGTGACCGAACGGCGCGCCGCCGATGGCTCCATCTACGGGACCGCCCGGCTGGCTGACGCCCTGACCCGCAGCCCGGGGCGCCCCGCCGCCGGCATCGTCCAGGCGGTCGAGGACGATCTCAGGGCGTTCAGCGAGGGCGCCAGGCTCCGTGACGACGTGGCCATCGTCGCGATCCGGGTCACCGGAATCCCCGACTGAGGCGTCGCGGCGCCGCTATCGACCCGGCCCGCATGCCCGGCTGAACCCCGTGGCCCGCTGAAGGGAGCGCCGGTTTAGGCGGCGGGGACGCGGCCGAGCAGGTGCCGCAGCGCCGGGTCGAGCTGCGGGTAGCGGAACGAATGTCCGGCCGCCAGCAGGGCGTCTGGACGGACCCGCTGGCTGGCCTCGACCAGTTCGCGCGCGCCCTCCTCGCCGAGCAGCAGCCGCGGGCCAAAACCCGGAACCGGGATGACCGTCGGCCGCCGCAGCACCCGGCCGAGCGCCCGGGTGTAGTCCGCGTTCCGGGCCGGGTCCGGCGCGACCGCGTTGACCGGCCCGGACAGCGCCGGATCGACCAGGGCGCGCAGGTAGACGTCGGCCAGGTCGTCGATGCCGATCCAGGACAGCCACTGCCGCCCCGAGCTAATGGGGCCGCCGAGCCCGGCCGCGAACAGCGGGTAGAGCAGCTTCAGCGTGCCGCCCCTGGGGCTCTGCACGATCCCGGTGCGCACCCGCACGACCCGCAGGCCGGCCTCCGCGGCGGGCGCGGTGGCCGCCTCCCATTCGGTGACCACGCTGGCCAGGAAGTCGTCACCCGGGGCGCTGTCCTCGCTCAGGATCTCGTCGCCGCGGTTGGCGCCGTAGTAGCCGATCGCGGAGGCACTGATAAACGTCTGCGGGCCGGCGGAGGTACCGCTGTCCGGAGCTCCAGCGGAGCCGCTGGAGGCCGCGCTGGAGGTGGCGGCGGCCAGCTCGGCCAGCCGGCGGGTGGGGCCGACGCGGCTGTCCCGGACGGCCCGCTTGTGCGCGGGCGTGAACCGGCCGGCGATGCTCGCCCCGGCCAGGTGAACCACGGCGTCCACGCCGGCGAGCAGGTCCGGAGCGGGCCGGTCCGGCTGCCATTGGCGTTCGTCCGCGCCCTGCGCCGGGTGGCGGACGAGTTTGATCACGTGGTGGCCGCCGGTGGTCAGCAGGGCGGACAGCGCGGTCCCGACGAGACCGCTGGCCCCGGTGATCGCGACGGTCATGGGCTCGCTGCGGTGCAGCCGGGCCCAGCGGTGGGCGGCCAGGTCCGCGGCCAGCTCACGGTGCCGGTAGGCGAACATCTGCCGCAGCGCCCTCTCCGGGACCGGGGTCTGCACGTCGTCGGTGACCCGGGTCTCGTTTTCTCCTTCGGCCTCGCCCTCGGCGCTGAACAGGTGGGTATGCCGCCAGGACAGCACCCTGGAGACCCCGGCGGACACCAGCTCGTCGACGAACTGGTGCGGCGGGTCGTAACCGTCCGGCCGATGGGCCGCCACCCAGCGCACCCCGCCCGGCAGCAGCAGGACGGCGCGGCCGTCACGCAGTGAGCCCGATTCCTGGCCGACCCGGACCGGCTGCCAGGGCGGCAGCAGCCGGGTGATCGCGCCGGGCCGCGCGTGCCACTCGAACACCTCGCCGATCGGCGCGTCCACGACCGCTTGAGTACGTAATCCCCATGGCCTGCGGTTCTCCTCTGGTCTGGCCGGCCCGGCTGTACGTCCCCCCGGCCGGGTTGCTGCCCCTGTCACTGGCCTGGGCCGGGAGCCGGGTCGCCGGCCATGTCCGCCAGCCGGTCCAGCGACTTCCGGATGCCGCGCGCGTTGCGCCGGGGGAACGGGCTGAGCGTGATCAGCAGCGGGACCCGGGCCGTCGACCAGTCGAAGGTCTCGGTGACCTCGGTGGTGCCGTCGCCGATCGGCCTGAGCTGCCACCGCCAGCGGTGCCCGTTGAAGTGGCGCCACGCGATCAGGCGATCCTGGTCGTATTCGACCACCGTGTTGAGGATCTTGTACGGCACGCCGATCCGCATGTCCATGCCGAATGTGGCGCCGAGGGTGAGTCGCTCCGGGCCGCCGGGCTGGACCGCGAGGACGCTGCCCGTGCCGTCGATGAGCGGATGCTTTGACGGGTCCGTCAGCAGCGCGAAGATCCGTCCCGGGCCGGCGCCGATGACCTTCGCCGCCGACACGTGCATCCCGTTCATTCTTCAACCGTAGGCTACGGTCTCACGGTTTCCCGTCCGCCCCCCGTGCCCACGGTGCCACGGCCGTCCCTGCGGGTAGCCGGCGATCAGCCGGTGGGGTCGTCGCGGCGCGTGCGGGCGTAGTCGGCGAAGACATCAAGTGCGGCGGGATTGGCCATGGCGTTCCGGTTGGCGGCCTCCTCGGGCGGCGTGCCGCGCAGGATCCGGCGCACCGGGACCTCCATCTTCTTGCCGGTAAGGGTGACCGGGATGTCCGGCACCTGGACGATCTCGTCGGGCACGTGCCGGGGCGTGTATTCCTTCCGCAGCCGGCCGCGGATCTCCTCGCGCAGGCCGTCGTCCAGCACCCGGCCGTCAGCCAGCCGGACGAACAGCGGCATGAAGAACCCGCCTCCCGGCAGGTCGAGGTTGACGACCAGCGCGTCATCGACGTCCGGCACCGACGCGAGCACGGCGTAGATTTCCGCGGTCCCGATCCGCACCCCGTCGCGGTTGAGGGTGGCGTCGGAGCGGCCGAGCACGAAGCATCCGCCGCGCGCGTTGACCCGGAAGAAGTCGCCCTGCCGCCACTGGCCGGGAAATTCGGTGAAATAGGAGGCGCGGTAGCGGCTGCCGTCGTCGTCGCCCCAGAAACGCACCGGCATCGAGGGCATCGGCTCGGTGATGACGAGCTCACCCACCTGGTCGGTGACCGGGTGACCGTCGGCGTCGAAGGCCCAGGCCGCCACGCCGAGATGACGGGCCTGGATCTCGCCCGCGTATACCGGCTGGGTGGGGATGCCGCCGACGAGCCCGCAGCACGTGTCGGTGCCCCCGCTGCCGGTGGCCAGCCACAGGTCACGCTTGACGTTGCGGTAGAACCAGGCGCTGCATTCGGCGGACACGGGCGACCCCGCCAGCATGACGGCGCGCAGCGCGGACAGGCTGAACTGGCGCCCCGGGACGATCCCGGCCCGGTTCAGCGCGTCGACGTACGCGGGTGAGGCGCCGAAGAACGTCACCTGCGCGTCCTGCACCAGCCGCCACAGAATGCCGGGGTCCGGGTAGGCCGGGTTCCCGTCGTACAGCACCGGCCGCACGCCGAGCAGCAGCGAGCTGACCAGGAAGTTCCACATCATCCAGCCGGTCGTGGTGTAGAAGAGCATCCGGTCGCCGGGCCGCAGGTCCATGTGGAACCGCTGCAGCTTGAGCTGCTCGATAAGGATGCCGCCGTGGCTGTGGGTGATCGCCTTGGGCAGGCCAGTTGTGCCGGAGGAGAACAAAATCCAGAGCGGATGGCCGAACGGAACCTGCTCGAAGCCGAACGACGTGGCCGGGACAGGCGGGTGGTCCATCACGTCGTCCCAGCTGAGAGCGTCCTGAGTGGGAGGGCGCGGGTCGTCCGCGGTGCAGCCGGGGCAGGTAGATGACGTGCTCCAGGCCGGGCAGGCCGCCGGCGATCTGTGCCGTCTCCTCGCGCCGGTCGTAGTCGCGGCCGCCATACCGGTACCCGTCGGTGCACACCAGCACCTTCGGCGTGAGCTGGCGGAACCGGTCGGTGACCCCGCGCCAGCCGAAGTCGGGGGAGCAGCTGGCCCAGATCGCGCCGATGCTGGCCGTCGCGAGCATGGCGATCACGGTCTGCGGGATGTTCGGCAGATAGGCGGCGACCCGGTCGCCGGGGCGGACGCCCATGGCGCGCAGCCGGGTGGCGAAGATCCGCACCTGGCCCGCGAACGTCTCCCACGGCAGGCCCTGCAGCGGGACGGTCTCGCCGGCGAACAGCAGCGCGTCCGCGCCGGGGCCGGCGATCTGTTCCTGGCGCAGGATGTGCTCGGCGTAGTTGAGGCGCGCGCCGGGGAACCATTCGGCGCCCGGCATGGCACGGCGGCCGAGGACCGCGGTGGCCGGCTCGGACGCCTGGATGCCGGAGTAGTCCCAGACCGCCTGCCAGAAGCCGTCCAGGTCGGTGACCGACCAGTGCCACAGGGCGTGATAGTCGCCGAACGTCAGGCCGCGCTCGCCGGCCAGCCAGCGGGTGAACCCGGTGACGTTCGCGCCGGCCACCTGTTCGGGACTGGGCGTCCACAGCAGGTCGCCCTCGCGGACGCTGACCCCGGCCGGCAGCAGGCCGTCTTCGCCCGTTTTCACGGTGTCAGTTTCCGCGCATCACGGGCCGGTTTCCACGGTGTCAGTTTCCGCCGGGCCAGTTTCCACCGGGCCGATGATTTCCTCCGGGCCGATTTCCACAGCGCCGACCTTCGCATGGCGCGGCCGGTGAATCAATGCCGTGGCGTAGGTTCACTGGGAGCGTAGGTTCACTGGGAGCGTAGGTTCACTGGGAGCAGGTGACCTGGCGGCGGAACGGAGCCCAGCATGGAGACCGCATCCCTGACGGCGATCGACGTTCACGTGCACGTCGAGGGGGACGGGCACGGGCACTACTCGATGGACGACGAACTGCTCGCCGCGTCCGCCAAGTACTTCAAGACGGGCGAGGAGCGCACGCCGGCGGTCGAGCAGATCGCCGCGTTCTACCGGGAACGGCAGATGGGCGCCGTCATCTTCACCGTGGACGCGACGACGGCCTCGGGTCACCCGGCGCTGTCCAGCGAGGAGATCGCCGACCGCGCGGCCGGGTTCGCCGACGTGCTGATCCCGTTCGGCTCGGTGGACCCGCTGGTTCCGGGCGAGGCGGTGCGCCGCGCGCGGCGGCTGGTGACCGGGCACGGGGTCCGCGGGTTCAAGTTCCATCCCAGCATGCAGGGCTTCACGCCCAACGATCCCGCCGTGTACCCGCTGTACGCGGCGATCGAGGAACTGGGCGTCCCGGCGGTCTTCCACACCGGCCAGACGGGCATCGGGGCCGGCCTCCCGGGCGGCCGGGGCATCAAGCTGCGGCTGTCCGACCCGATGCTGATCGATGACGTCGCGGCCGACTTCCCGGGCCTGACCGTGATCCTCGCGCATCCGTCGGTGCCATGGCAGGATTCTGCGATCTCCATCGCCACCCACAAGGCGAACGTCTACATCGACCTGTCCGGCTGGTCGCCGAAGTACTTCCCGCCGCAACTGGTCCGGGCCATGAACTCGCTGCTGCAGGACAAGTTGCTGTTCGGCACCGACTATCCGCTGCTGACGCCGGAACGATGGCTCCGCGACTTCGACAAGCTGGAGATCAAGCCGGACATCCGTCCCAAGATCCTCAAGGACAACGCCGTCCGCATGCTTGGGCTGGCGGGCTGAGGCGGTGCCGCCGCGCCGCTAGTGGCTGCTCTCCCAGGCGGCGGCCAGGTCCAGGTCCAGCGCGGCAGGCTGGCCCGCAGCGCGTCCTGCAAGGCATCCCGCTGGCCGCGCAGGCGGGTGCGGCGCCAGCGCACGATGCTGTCGTGCTCGTCGCTGATCAGCGTGGCCACGATGGCTTGGATCTTCCCGCCGTCCTGGCTCGATGACCAGTACGGCTGTAAGTGATGCGTGCCCCGCCTGCGGGGGCCGCGCCGGCCCCTCTAGCCGAACGGCAGTAGCTGCCAGCCCGACCAGGCGCCACCGCTGTAGCCGTCTAGGTACAGGCGGCCGTCGGTCCCCCCGGCCACGACCGAGCTGGACCCGGCGCCCTGGGACGCGGCCGCCGGCGAGGTGGTGAGCACGCCGCCGAGGCTGAGCCAGGCCGACCAGGTGCCGGCATTGGTGCGCTCGTAGGCGACGCCGCCCGTGCTCTGGACGAAGATCTCGACCTGTCCGCCAGCCAGCGTGGCGGCGGGACCACCGGCTAGCACGCCGCCGAGGCTTTGCCAGCCCGACCACCGGCCCGCGTGGCGGGTGTCCTGATAGGCCTGGTTGTCGGTCCCGGTCACGAAGGCGTCAAGATCACCGGAAGCGGTGAAGGTCAGGCCGATAGGGGCGCCGCTGACTTCAGCGCCCGCGGTGGCCCAGCCGCTCCACCCGGTTGCGGGCGCGAATGTCTTGATCCATATCGCATGGTCAGTGCCGCGGACCGCCACGGCTAGCTGGCCGCCCGAGCCGGCCGCGATGGCCGGCGGCGCCGTCGCGGCGCCTCCGATGGAGGTCCACGCCCCGGTGGGGGTGCCTCCCGTGAACCCTTGCACCCAGGTGGCCGCGTCGGTGCCGATCACGGCCACCTCGGTGGACGCGGTTCCCGGAATAGCGGCCGCCGCGGGCTGGTAGTTGGTCCGGCCGCCGAGGGAGACGGGGCCGGACCACGCGCCGGCGCTTTGCGTGAACGCGGCCACGCTGCCTCCGCTGGCCCGCTCGATCACGGTGAGCGGGCTCCCGCCCGTGGCCGCGGCGGCTACCGTGCCACCGATGAGGCCGGTCTGCTGCTTGGCGATCAAGACGGTCAGCGCCGCCTGATTCACCAGTGCGCCGAAGGCCGGGTCAGACTGTGCCCGCGCGAGTACGGCGCCATACATGGCCGGGATGACGGTCGGATCGGTGGCCAGAACGAGATCGCCGCCGGCCGCGATGAAGTTGACCGCCTGCTGCGCCGGCGTCAGGTTGCTCACCGCTGTCGCTTCCATCGAGTCGCTCATGATCACGCCGTGAAAGCCCAGCTCAGTGCGGAGCATCCCGCCGAGCACCGTAGGCGAGAACAACGCCTGATGGGCGGCGTCGATCTTGGTGTAGATGGCCTCGGATACCATCACCACCTGCGCGCCGCCCGAGGACACCGCGCTCGCATAAGGCTGCAGGTACGGGTCGTTATACGTGGTAACACCATCGGTCACGCCGTAGGTAGTGTCGGTGTTCCCGCTGGCGCGGCCCAGCCCGGGGAAATGCTTGATGGATACGCTGACGCCGGCCTCGTGCATGCCCTGGATGAAGGAGGTGCCAGCGGCGGTGACCGCGGCGGGCGTGTACCCGTACTCCCGCTGGTAGCGGCCGATCGGCTGGTTGCTGCTCGCCCCGCTGGCGGGAACCGTGTCCAGCACGGGCGCCAGGTCGAGATTCACCCCCGCTGCCGCCAGCTGGCCGCCCCACATGTCCGCGTTACCGCGCAACTGCCAGGCGGGTTCAGTGCCCTGGGAAAGCGCAGTCGGCATCGTGGAGAACCCAGGGCCGGACAGCACCTGCACGTTGCCGCCCTCCTGGTCGGTGGCCACCAGCAGCGGCACACCGTCCGTCGCGGTGCTGGTGGCCAGGCTCTGCAACTGACCGGTGAGCCGCCGCGTCGCGGTTACCCCGGCGCTGCTGCGGCCGGTCAAGATGACCGAGCCGGTGTGGTACGTCGTCACATCCGTACTGATCGCGCTGCTAACCGGGCCGGCCGCCGGAACTCCCGCCATGAACAACTGCCCGATCCGCTGCTGCTCGCTCATTCCGGCCAGCACAGCCGCCGGGCCGTAGCCGCTCCCCGGGGGGACCTGGGCAAGCCGTGCGCCGCCGTCGGGTGTTCCCAGCGCGGCGCTAGCCGGGCCGCCCGCGATGCCGGCCGAGCTCAGGAGGGCCGCAGCGACGGCCGCAGCCGAGGCCAGCAGAGTACGCCTCATCACCCTGCGCATCCCCTTCCGGTTACCGGCCTGAGCGACGGGCCGCCAGCGCCCGAGGCAAGCGGCCCAATGTCGGCGCCCGCGGCGGCTCCGAGACGGCAAACGTCGGCCGCAGCCTCAGGCCTCGACCGCACCCGCACTAACTCGCACAGTATGCCCCGCATGCCACCTCGCACCACTTCCACACGCCGCGTTCACCTCAGCCTGCGTGCGTGCCCGACCGTTCCCGGCCGCTCCGTGTCCGCCAGATCCGTGTCCGGCGGTCAGCCCAGGGTCGTGCCGTTCGTGCCAGCGGCCGACGCAACTGGAGGGCGACGTGGCAACGGTTCGCGCCGGCCTTCCATGTGCGGTCGTGCGTTCAGCCACAGCGGGTCGCCGCGTTAGCGCGGCCGATTCTCGTCGTTGGGGTCAGGCGAGGTTGGTCTGGCTGGGCAGCGGGCTGTCGAGGGTGAGGTAGCCGTTGGGGTGCGTGAAGCGCAAGGTGCCGTTCGGATCCCCGCTCACCGTCCAGCCGAGCAGGTGGATGTAGACGTGGTGGTGCGCAAAGCAGAACAGGGCCGTGTCCTTCAGGCTGGTGACCCCGCCTTCGCTCCAGGGTTTCAGATGATGGGCGGTGGACCAGACCGCGGGCATACCGCAGCCTGTAAAGCGGCAGCCTCGATCCCTGGCTTCCAGGGCGCGGCGGATGGCGGGGGTTTCGGTGCGGTAGCGGCGGCCGACGTCCAGCGGGATGCCGTCGCGCCAGCGGATGACCGACAGGTCGGCGCGGCAGGCCAGGGCGAGGACCTGGCGGGCGGTGAGCAGGGCCCCGTACCCGGTCCGCGCGGGCGGCGGTCCATATCCGGGTGGTGCTCCAGCCTGGCCGGAGGCTCCCGCGGGTGGCGGCCCATCCCCCGGTGGTGCTCCCGCCTGGCCGGAGGGTCCGGCGGGTGGCGGCCCATCCCCCGGTGGCGCCCCAGCCTGGCCGGAGGCTCCGCCAGCCAGCGGCCCATACCCCGGCAGGCCCGAGGCTCCGGCCGCGGCGGACGGGTTACCGGGGGCGCCCGCCGCATTAGCCCCAGGGGGGCAGGAGCGGGGGCTGGCGGAGGGGTTGGTCTTGGGCGAGCCGGCGCTGGTCGTTCCGGATTCGCTGCCCTGGGTCGTCCCGGGAGCGCTGCCGTTGCTGCCACTGGCCGCCCTGGAACAGGAACACGTTGGCCCCAAGGGGCCAGCCCCGGTCGCCGGGGACGCGGCAGGCGCTCCGGCCGTGCCGGTCGCGCCGGGCCGGCCGCCAGGGTCTGCTCTTCGACCAGGATGCTGAGGTGCGGGGCGGCTCCATGCCGGGTCCCGGCAGCCCCCGAGTCCAGGGCAGCCTGGCAGGCGGCGGTCAGCCCATCCGTCCGCCGCTGCGCCGCGGTGCGGGTGTCCTCGGCGCCCAGCGGCGGCCCGAACGTGTGCACCGCGGTCTTGATGATCTCCAGCGACAGGGTGTCCCCGCAGGCGCCGGTGATGGTGCCGGTATTTTCCAGCGTGAACCCGAACGAGAGGTGGCGGCGCTCAAACCGTTTCCGCTCCCGCTCCTCGGCGGCCTCCGGATCGGTGCGGTAAAGGATCTCTTCCCCGAGACGCCGCGGCTGGGTGGGGTCCAGACCGGGAGCGGTCCAGGGCGGTGTGGGGCCGGTGACCGGTCCGCCGGGATCGCCGCCGGGATCGCCATCAGGCGCGGGCACCGGGCGGCTGCGGGCGAAGGCCAGCATCTGTTCCTCGGCCGCCTCAGCGGTTGGCCCGTCCGTTATCTGATCGGCGGCGCGGCAGATGATGTGCGCGGCGTCAAACGAGATTTCCCCGGCCATTAAGGCCTTGCCGGTAGCCTCCAGCCGGCGCAGGGCACGCCCGGTCATCACCAGTTCGCCGGCGCGGCCCGATGAGCGCCCACAGCCATGCCGCAAGAACGCCGCCGTCGACGAATACCCGGCCTCGGCCGCTCCGTCCACCGCGTCCAGCATCCCGGCCAGCCGGGCCAGCTCGCCCTGTACCTGGTCGGCGAACGTCGCCAGGTCGCGGACGTGCCCTAGCAAGGTGACCGCATCGGCCGATCCGGGACCGAGGGTGGCCAAGGCGGCCAGGACCTCGTCTCGGGCTGTCATACCAGGGGAACACATAATCGAATCATCGCACGGGGGTCTGACACTTTGGATTTGTGATCGACTCTCGCCAGGGCGGCCGGGTTCGGCTGGCGTGCAGGCGGCCCCTGTTCGCCTGCACGCACCGTCCCGCGCCGCACTACGCAGGCCAGGCCGGCCCTTCCGCGTAACGCCGCGCCTCAGTCAGCCAGCCGGAACGCCAGCTCCGTCTCCCACTTGGCCGGGTCTGGTTCCTCGGCGGGGTTGGTCCTGTAGATCTCAAGCCGGCACCCCCAGCGCTCACCCTCCGGCGTCTGGGTCATGTCCCATGCCAGGCCACGTTCGGCGGCCCAGTCCAGCAGGTACCGGACGGCCGGGATGAGCTGGTCGAACGGACCGACATGGGTGTACACGGCATACCGGCCAGCGGGCAGGACTCCCGGCTGCACCGCACCGTCGCCGGGTGCCTCCGAGACGACGGGGACGTCGGCTTCGATCACCAGCTGCCGTTCCATGTCGATGAGGTTGTACCTGAGGAAGGGGGGGCCGGCTGGGTCAATACCGCGCCCGGCGAGCCAGCCGAATACCTCCGGAATGCGATCGGCGATGGCGGGAATCGTCTGCATGGTGACGGTTCCGTGGATGGCCACATAGGGCTGGGCCGGGCGCTGCACCACCGAGGGGCCCGGGCTGTTCGTCTCCATGCCGGTTCGGACGTGCGCGCCCGCCGAAACTTATCGGTCCAGCGGGGCCCGATAGATCGTGGCAGGCCGGGGCACGCAGAGCCGGCCAGTCCGGGCCAGTCCAGCCGGGCCCGGCTGACAGCAACCGGAACCGGTCAGACGTTCCCGCGGACCATCGCGATCAGGTGGTCCAGCACGGCCCCGCGGCTGACCCGGACGCCGTCGTGCTCGTACTCGCTGGTGACCCACGGCCGAAGCCCCTGGATCGCCACCGCCGTCCGGAGCGAGTCGTCCCGGTCGACGTACATGTCGCCGTAATAGATCGCCGCCGCGGCCGGGACCTCGTTCGCGCCCAGCCGGACCGGGTCATACAGCATCGGCCAGGAGTCCCGGCCGGCGAGCAGGTCGGCCACCTCGCGGAGCGGCTGCAGCACCGGGTCCGCATCGATCATCCAGGGGTAGACCATCTCCCCGGTGAACAGCAGCGGGGCGTCGCCGTCGAGGGCCGCGGCCGGGTCGAACGCGGGGAACTCGGCGCGGACCCGCTGGGCGGACCACTTGGTCGCGGAACCCTGCGCGTAACAGGCCTCGTGCAGGACCGCGTACAGCGGCCCGGCGGCGAAGGTGAGCTGCGACTCCACGTCGCGCAGGAACACGTCAGACAGCTCGCCGCCGACGAACGCGTCCTCGAGCAGGTAATGCAGCGTGTGACTGCCGGTGCTCATGCCCAGAATCCGCCCGAGGACCTGGAAGTTCTCCACGGTGAGCAGACCGCCGCCCGGCAGCCGGACGTCGTGGGTGCGCAGGTGCCGGGCGATCCGGCGCGCGCGCTCCACGTCCTCGGGGTAGCGCTCGTAGTGCGCGGTGTTCTTGGCGGCCACCCGGGGGTAGGCGACCCGGTAGATGTCATCGGCGGTCACGTCGAGGCCGGGCAGGCCACCGGTGATGAACGCCTCCTGCACTCCTTCCGGGGCCAGTGACAGGTAGGTGACCGTGCAGAATCCGCCGAAACTCTGCCCCAGGACGGACCACGGCGCACCGCCGGTCACTTCGCGGCGGAATCCGTTCGGCATCACGAACTATGTTGTCGGCGCGGAACAGCCCCAGATAGCCGGCTTGCGCGGCGGGGGAGCCCAGCCGGGCCAGGCTGAGCCGGTTCGCGGGCGTGGACCGGCCGGTGCCGCGCTGGTCCAGCAGGAGCACGCGGTAGTCGTCCAGTGCGCGGTTCAGCCAGTTGTCGCGCCCGATCGGGCGGGGCGAGCTGAGGCCCGGGCCGCCCTGAAGGAACAGCAGCCACGGCAGGTCGGCGTCCGCCTTGTCCGCCGCGACGACCTCGCGCGCGAACACCTCGATGTGCTCGCCGTCGGGACGGCCGTAGTCGAGCGGCACGCGGAACGTGTGGTCGGTCAGCACGGTGCCAGGCTGGCGGTAGCTCGTCACGCTCCGACCGTATGCCCTGGGGCCGTGCGCCGACGGGCCGATCTGGGTTAGCGTCACGGATGTGAGCAGGGTGCACGACGTGGGCGGGCAGACCGGGTTCGGGCCGGTGCCGGTGGACGGCGACGGCGAGGGCAGCCCGCCGTTTCACGCCGACTGGGAGGCCCGGGTCTACGCGCTGCAGAAGGTGCTGGGGCGGCGTGGCCTGTTTACCGACGACGAACTGCGCGACGCGATCGAGAGCCTGCCGCCGGAGCATTACCTGTCCGCCTCCTACTACGAGCGCTGGCTGGACGCCCTGGAGCTGCTGGCCGACAAGAAGGGCGTCCCGTGAGGTTCCCGCCCGGTACGCGGGTGCGCACGCAGACGGCGGACCCCGGTCACCACACCCGGCTGCCGCGGTACCTGCGCGGCCACGTTGGCGAGGTGATCACCGCGCAGGGCGAATGGCCACTGCCGGACGACGTGGCCCGCGGCGTAGCGGTTCCGCGGGTGGAGACGGTCTACGCGGTCCGCTTCAGCGCGGCGGACCTGTGGGGGACCGACCCGTCGGGGACGGGAGCCCATACGGTGACTGCCGACCTGTGGGAGGGCTACCTGGAGGAGGCACCGTGACCGCCGGCGCCGGACACGCGGAGGCCGGACACGCGGAGGCCGGACATGCGGAGGCCGGAGCACGGGCGGAGGAGGCGCCGTGACGGCGGAGACTGAGCATCACGATCTTCCGGTGGCAGCACGCGTCCGGCGGCTCGAGGAACGGGTCATCGCCGCCGGGCTGGCCAGTGACGGCGAGATCGACGCGGCCCTGGCCCGCCTTTACGCCAGCGCGTCGCCGGTCAACGGCGCCCAGATCGTCGCGCGCGCCTGGACGGACGCCGCCTTCCGCGGGCGGCTGCTGGCGGACGGCTCCGCCGCGGCGGCCGAGCTGGGATTCGGCCCGCAGGTGAGCGGCTTTCAGCTCCGCGTGGTGGCCAATTCTCCCGAACGGCACAACGTGATCGTGTGCACGCTGTGCTCCTGTTACCCGGTGGCGCTGCTCGGCCCGTCACCAAGCTGGTACAAGAGCCTGGCCTACCGGTCCCGCACGGTGCGTGAGCCGCGGTCCGTGCTGGCGGAGTTCGGCCTGGTCCTGCCGGAGGAGGTCACGGTCGACGTATGGGATTCGACCTCCGAGCTCCGCTACCTGGTGCTGCCCATGCGCCCGGACGGAACCGCCGGGCAGACCGCCGGAGAGCTGGCCGCGCTGGTCACCAGGAACGGCCTGATCGGCACCGCCCGGCTCTGAGCCCGCCCATCCGCCCATCCGCCCTACCCGCCCCATCCGCCGCCCCTTCTAGGCGCGGACCGCTCTGCCGGGACGCGGACAGCCCTGGGCGCGGCCCACCTTGCTGGGGAAAACCCCCGCCTGAAGACGGGTGAAAGCCGCGTTCTGCCGCTCGCCCCGCGTCCCTAGCGTGAACTCCGTAGGCAGTTCCTGACCGCCGAAGGAGTTTCCATGATTGAGGCCCGTGGCCTGACCAAACGTTATGGCCGCACCGTCGCCGTGGACGCGCTCAGCTTCGATGTCCGTCCCGGCACCGTGACGGGTTTTCTCGGCCCGAACGGCTCCGGCAAATCCACCACCATGCGCATGATCATCGGCCTGGACCGGCCGGACGCCGGGGGCGCGCGGATCGGCGGGCGGCGCTATCGCGAGCTGGGCTGGCCGCTGCGCGAAGTCGGCGCGCTGCTGGAGGCGAAGTCCTTCCATTCGGGGCGCAGCGCCCGGGCCCACCTGAGCGCGCTCGCGGCCAGCAACGGCATCTCGCGGCGCCGGGTGGACGAGGTGCTCGCCATCGTCGGCCTGGAGCAGGCGGCCGGCAAGCGGGCCGGGAAATTCTCCCTGGGGATGGCGCAGCGGCTCGGTATCGCCACCGCGCTGCTGGGCGACCCGGAGGTGCTGATGCTGGACGAGCCGGTCAACGGCCTGGACCCGGAGGGCATCCGCTGGCTGCGCACGCTGCTCCGGTCGCTGGCCGCCGAGGGCCGGACGGTGTTCGTCAGCAGCCACCTGATCAGCGAGATGGCGCTGACCGCGGACGACCTGATCGTCGTCGGGCAGGGCCGCCTGCTCGCGCAGACCACCGTGGCCGAGCTGTCCGCGCGCGCTAACTCCCTGGAGGAAGCGTTCCTGGCCATGACGTCCGGCGTATCGGAATACCAGGGACAGAGTGTCCCCACCCACCTGAGGAGGCTCGCATGACCGCCGTTCCCGCGACCAGCATTCATCCCGCCCGTGGTCAGCAGGGGCACTACGGGCTGGGCGGCGTGGCGCGGATGGAGTGGGTCAAGCTCCGCAGTGTCCGCTCGACCGGCTGGATGCTCGGCATCCTGGCCGCCGGGGTGATCGGCCTCGCGATCGTGGCCCTAGCCACCTACACGTCGCACTGGGCGCACGTGTCGGCGGCGGACCGCGCGTCGTTCGACCCCACCGAGAACGGGTTCGCGGGCCTGGCCGTCGGCCAGCTGCTGATGGCCACGTTCGGGGTGCTGGCCATCACCAGCGAGTTCTCCTCCGGCATGATCCGCGCGACGTTCGCGGCGGTACCGAACCGCCCGCTGCTGCTCGGCGTCAAGGCGGCGGTGGTCGGCGCCGTCGCCCTGGCCGCCGGTGAGGTCGTGGCCTTCGCCGGGTTCCTGGCCGGGCAGGCCTCGGTGGCCAGCCCGGCTCCGCACGCCACGCTCAGCCAGCCCGGCGTGCTGCGGGCGGTGCTGATGGCCGGTGCCTATCTCTGCCTGGCCGCGCTGATCGGTCTCGGCCTGGGCGCGATCATCCGGCACACGGCCGGCGCCATCGCGGCCGTCGTCGGGATCATCTTCGTGCTGCCGCTGCTGTTCCTGCCGCTGCCGGACACCATCCGGCACACCACGCAGCGGTTCCTGCCCGAGCTGATCGCGGAGAACTCGCTGACCGCGGTGAAGCCGGTGGCCCATGCGCTGTCACCGTGGGCCGGGCTCGGCATGCTCTGCCTGTACGCGGCGGTGCTGCTCGGCGCGGGCGCGTTTCTGCTCGCCAAACGGGACGCATGACCGGGACAATGGGAGCATGAGCGGCACCGCTCCGGGGGATTTCGCGTCGCCGCGCGGCCCGGCATCGCGCGGCGGCGCGCCCGCGACGCTGGCCAGGCAGGCGCTGCGGGCCCCGTTGTCACTGCGGGCCCGGCGGGAGATCCTGTACTGCCTGGTCTCGGTGCCGCTCGGGGTGGCCGGCTGCGCGGCCATCGCCTGGCTTCTCGGCCCCAGCCTGCTGGTGTCGGCCTCGGTGGTCGGCACGGTCGTCGGGCTGCTGGGCATCGTCCTGGCCCTCCGTCTCGCCCGGCGCCTCGGTGGCCTGTACCGGCGGGTCGCGGCGTGGCTGCTGGACGAGCAGATCGCCGCGCCCCAGACCTTCCGCCGCCCGGCCGGGAGCATCATCGTCCGCCTCGACGCGCGGCTCCGGGACGGCGTGGGCTGGCGCGCCATCGGCTACACCCTGCTGAAGCTGCCGCTGTCGTTCGGGCAGTACCTGGCGCTGGCGTTCTGGGCCTGCGGCCTCGCCGACCTGACCTACCCGCTGTGGTGGCCGATCTTCCGCAACCACCCGGCCGGAACGACGCTGGCGGCGGTGTCCGCGGCCACTCCGCCGCCGTTCAGCAGTTTCGTGCACGCCACCAACTGGGGCGGCAGCCTGCTCGTGGCCGTTTTCGGCGCGGGGCTGCTGCTCATCGCGCCCTGGCTGACCAGGGGAGTGGTGACGGCGGACCGCTGGCTGGCGCGGTCGCTGCTCGGGCCCGGCACCCTCACGCAGCGGGTCCGTGACCTGGAACAGGCCCGGGCCCGCCTGGTGGACGACTCGGTGGCGCTGCTGCGCCAGGTGGAACGCGATCTGCACGACGGGGCACAGGTCCGGCTGGCCGCGATGGCGATGAACCTGGGCATGGCCAAGGAGAAGCTCGGCGCGGACGGCCAGCCGCCGGACGTGCAGCGCGCCCGGGAACTCGTCGACGCCGCGCACCTCGGCGCCAAGGAGGCCCTGGTTGAGCTGCGGGAACTGGTCCGCGGCATCCACCCGCCGGTGCTGGAGGTCGGCCTGGCCGAGGCCCTGGCCACGCTCGCGGCCGGAAGCGCTATCCCGGTGCGGATCGCCGCGGACCTGCCGGAGCGCCCGACGCCGGCCATCGAGACGATCGCGTACTTCTGCGCCGCCGAACTGCTGGCCAACGCGACCAAGCACAGCGGTGCGAACGAGATCGAGATCAGTGCGGAAATCATTGATTCTGAACGGACGTCGGTGCTCCGTCTCCGCGTCTGCGATGACGGCCTGGGCGGTGCCGATCCCGCCGGGGGCACCGGCCTGGCCGGGCTGGAACGCCGCGTGGGCACGGTGGACGGGCGGCTGAGTGTAACCAGCCCGCCGGGCGGTCCTACCGAGATCACCGTAGAGCTCCCGATGAAGGCGTGAGGGCATGGACACGATGCGGGTCGTTATCGCCGAGGATGCGGCGCTGCTGCGCGAGGGGCTGACCCGGCTGCTCGAGGAGCGCGGGCACGAGGTGTGCGCGGCCGTCTCGGACGGGGACGCGCTGCTGGCCGCGGTGGCCGAGCATAAGCCGGACGTCGCCGTGGTGGACATCCGGATGCCGCCGACGCATACCGACGAGGGCCTGCGCGCAGCGCTGCGGCTGCGGCAGGACCACCGCGACACCGGGGTGCTGGTGCTCTCGCAGTACATCGAGACGCGGTACGCCGCGCGGCTGCTGGAGGGCAACGCGGCCGGGGTCGGTTACCTGCTGAAGGACCGGGTCGCCGACGTAGCCGACTTCGTGGCCGCGCTGACCCGCGTCGCGGACGGCGGCACCGCCCTGGACCCGGAGGTCGTCAGCCAGCTGTTCCGGGCCAGCCGGCACGCGGACGGGCTGGCCACGCTGACCCGCCGGGAACGCGACGTGCTCGCCCTGATGGCCGAGGGCCGGTCCAACGCGGGCATCTCCGCCGCGCTGGTGATCTCCGGGGGAGCGGTGGAAAAGCACGTGGCCAGCATCTTCGGCAAGCTCGGGCTGCCGCCGTCCGAAGGCGACAACCGCCGTGTGCTGGCCGTGCTGCGTTACCTGGGCGGCTGAGGCCCGGGCGGGGCGTGAGCCGCGCCCGCGCCTTGTAAAGGACGCTTGACACTGCGGCCGATGTAAAGCTACCTTTACATGCATGAAGAACCTGGTGCGCGAAATGCGCCTGGGCCAGGGCCTGTCCCAGGCGGAGCTCGGGGAGGCGCTGAACGTCTCCCGGCAGACGGTCATCGCCATCGAGCGTGGCCGCTACATGCCCTCCCTGCCGCTGGCGATCGCGCTGGCGCGGTTCTTCTCCACGACCGTGGAGCAGCTTTTCGTTACGGAGGAGGACGGGGCATGACAGCGGCAGCACCAGCACGCGCCGGGCGCGGCGCCGGCTCCTGGCACCGGGGATCATGCTGGCCGGCGGGGGAGCGATCACGGCCGCGGCGGCCGCCGGGGGAGCATCGGCCGCCCTGATCGCGACGGAGGCCGGCCTCACCCTGGCTCTTCACGGTCCTCTTCTGGTGGGTTGGCCGGCGCGGCGGCGACTTCGGCGCGCTGTTCGGCGGCCGCCCGGACGAACGGCAGGCCGCGGTGGACCTGCGGGCCACCGCGATTGCGGGCGTGGGCCTGGCCGTGTTCTGCGTGGGCGCGGCGATCGTGAGCCTGGCGCGCGGCGGGTCCGGTAATCCGTGGGCCGCCATGGACGCCATCTTCGCCGTGATCTACGTCACCGCGCTGGCCGTCTTCCGGCGGTAAGGAGCCTGCTGCCTTTCCCGGGGCTGCGGGCCTGGGCCCCGGGGCAGGCGCGGCGGGGCCGCCGTACAGGCCAAATACCCGGGCTAGGCAGAATAACAACTGGTAGCGTTTGATGTCCCGGGGGTAGGAACATTGCCGTGATTTCTGTCGTGCTGGCGCTTCTGACGGCGGCTAGCAACGCCACCGCGTCTGTCCTGCAGCGCCGCGCGGCTTCCCAGGCCCAGACGTCGCGGCCGCTGGAGCTGTCGCTGCTCGCCGACCTGATCCGGCGCCGGATCTGGCTGGCCGGGATCGGGATGGTCGTGGTCGCGTCGGTACTGCAGGCCGGGGCGCTGGCCACCGGCCCGATCGCGCTCGTCCAGCCGATCTTCATCGTCGAACTGCCGCTGACCCTGCTGCTCAGCAGCTACGTGTGGCACCGCCGGCTGGACCGCCGCACGTGGGGCGCCGTCGCCCTGGTCACGGTCAGCCTCGGGACGGGACTGGCCGCGGCCGAGCCCAGCGGCGGGACCGACCACGCGCCCACGCACATCTGGATCCTGACGCTGATCGCGACCGGCTGCTTCGAGACCGTGGTGATCCTGGCCGCGCTGCGGGTCAACGGTGAGCCGCGCGCCGCCCTGCTCGGCCTCGCGGCCGCGTGCGGGTACGCGCTCACCGCGGCGCTGCTGAAGGAAGCCGTCGCCGCGCTCGACCAGGGCCCGGCCGCGTTCTTCACGACGTGGCAGCTCTACGGGGTGGCCATTGCGGGTGTCGGCTCCCTGTTCCTGCTCCAGAACGCCCTGCAGGCCGGGACGCTGGTCGCCTCACAGCCGATGCTGACCGTCGGCGACGCGCTGATCAGCATCACCTACGGCGTCCTGCTGTTCGGGGAGCACCTGCGGCTCGGCTTGTTCCTGATCCCGGAGATCGTCGCGCTGGCGCTGATCGTGGTCGGCTATATCGAGATCGCCAAGTCTCCGGTCGCGATGGCGAACGACGAAGAGGTTCAGCCCTCGCCGCCGGTCAGTGTGGACTCGGTCGGTGTCGATGCGGGACACGCTGATGCCCGGCTGGCCCGCGGGGGACAGGTGGACGGCCAGGCCGGGACGCGCCAGCGCTCCGGCGGTGACCTGCGCGCCCGCGCCGAAGCCGACGGCCGCCGCGCCTAACGCCCCCGCGTGCTTCCGGGCTGTCCCCGGGCCGGGCGATTGCAGTCATCGCGGTGCGCGCAGTGCGACGGGAAGTGGTTGGCCTCGGGGCTTGAGCAACAGCCGCCAATTGTGTGATCAACGTGGCGCGCCGGGCCGGCCGTCGCCGGTGCCGACCTCCTGCAGCCTGCTCAGCAGGTACCGGCGCTCCATCTCGGACGGCGCCAGCGGCAGCGCGCGCTCATAGGCCGCCGCGGCGGCGGCCTGATCGCCTCGGCGCCGCAGCAGGTCGGCCCGGGTCGCCTCCAGCAGGTAATACCGCTCCAGCCGAGCGTCGCCGCTGAGCTCATCGATGATCGCCAGGGCCGCCTCGATGTCGCCGGCCATCGCCACCGCCACCGCCCGGTTGAGCCTCACCACGGGCGACGGCATCTGTCCCTCCAGCAGCGCGTACAGGCCGGCGATCTCACGCCAGTCGGTGTCCGCGGCGCTTCCGGCGCGGGCGTGGCAGGCGGCGATCGCCGCCTGCAGCTGGTAGGGCCCGACCTGCCGCCGGCGCAGCGCCGACTCCAGTAGCCGCAGCCCCTCCTGGATCTCCGCCTTGTCCCAGCGGCCCCGGTCCTGCTCCTCCAGCGTGATCAGCTCGCCGTCGCCGCCCACCCGCGCGTGGCGGCGGGAGTGGTGCAGCAGCATCAGCGCCAGCGCGCCCATCGCCTCGGGCTCGTCCGGCATCATCTGCTGCAGAGCCCGCCCCAGGCGGATCGCCTCGTCGCACAGGCCGGCGCGGATCAGCTCCGTGCCTGAGGTGGCCGAGTGGCCCTCGTTGAACATCAGGTAGAGCACCGCCAGCACCCCGGCGGTGCGTTCCGGCAGCAGGTGCGCGGGCGGCACTCGGTAGGGAATCCCGGCGGCCGCGATCTTCGACTTGGTGCGGGTCAGGCGCTTGGCCATCGTCGCTTCGGGCACCAGGAACGCGCGGGCGATCTCGGCCGTGGTGAGCCCGGCGAGGCTCCGCAGCGTCAGGGCCACCCGGCCCTCCAGGGGGAGGGCCGGGTGGCAGCAGGTGAAGATCAGCCGGAGGCGGTCGTCCTCGATCTCGTCGGTCTCATCGAACAGCTCAGGCATCGCTTCCTCATCCGTACCGGACCGCGGCGCCTCTCGGCCGGCCTGCTCCAGCAGCTCCGCTTCGCGGGCGGCGCGCCGCAACCGGTCGAGCGCGCGATTGCCGGCGACGGTCGTCAGCCAGGCGCCGGGGCGCTGCGGGACGCCGTCGACCGGCCACCGCCGCAGCGCCTGCGTGAACGCTTCCTGCGCGCACTCCTCGGCTAGGTCCCAGTCGCCGGTCCGCCGGATCAGCGTGGCGACGACGCGACCCCACTCCTCGCGGAAGGCTGCCTCAACCGCGTGCTGGACCGCCGGCATGGTCATTCGCTCCAGAACGGGCGCACCTCGATCGCGTGGTATCGCGCCATCGGATGCGCGGCCGCGAGCTCGATCGCCTGCTGCCGATCAGCGCAGCTGACGACGTCGATGCCGGCGATGAACTCCTCGGTCTCGATGCCCGGCCCGTCACTGAGCAGCATCTGCCCGTCACGGACGCGCAGCGTCGTAGCCGTGTCCGGGCCGCCCGAGCGCGTTCCCCAGGACGTGGAGGCCGCGCGCCTCCAGGTCCTGCCGCCAGGCGTCGCACTCCCGCATCACTGCCTGGTCGTCCAGCGGCGGCGTCGGCGTTCCGCCTACCCACATGCTCAGCAGGTACGGGGTGCCCGCCGAGTCGTCCTCTCGCCCGAACGCGGACGCCTTCTCGCCCAGCCGCAGCCCGTCCACTGAAGGGCCGGATCTCGATCATCTGGAACCAGGACGACGGGTGCTTGGCCGTCACCTCGATCGCCTCGTCCAGGTCGGCGCATTCGAGCAGGTCGAAGCCTGCCACGAACTCCTTGGTCTCCGCGAACGGGCCGTCGGTCACCAGCGTCTGGCCGTCGCGCACGCGCACCGTCGCCGCCGTCTGCGGGAGGTCCAGCTCCCGGCCGAGCAGCCGCACGCCGCGGCCGTCCATCTCCTCGACCCAGCCGGGGCACTCGCGCTGCATGACCGCCAGGTCCTCCGGTGCCGGCAGGCCATCAGCGCATATGAACAGCAGGTATTTCATCTCAGCCTCGCTTCCCGTAGACGTAACAGATGATCGCGTATTCGCGTGCCGCCTGCACGCGCTGATGGATAGGCCGGTGGGCGTGCCTGGCTGTCTCGGTGGCGACCAGCCCCGGTCGGCCCGCGACGGACAAGGCCGGCCGAGCGCCTTCCGGATGACGGTCTCAGGCCGCCTGCGGGCCGCGCAACGACCGCGGCACGGGCCGGGACGCTGCGCCGCGGCCGACGGCTGGGAGCGGCCTGGACAGCCACAACCGGCGGGCTAGCCCTGAGCGGCCGTTGCCTCCGGCCCGCCGCCATGCTGCCGCCTGCTCCTGCAGTTCGGTGCTCCGCTGGGCGGCGATCGCCTGGATCATCGATGGGTTCATGTCTTCCTCCTGGGTCGCGGGCCGTGGCGGCCTCGTCGTGTCGCGGCTTTTCGAGCCGGTCACCATCTCGACGAATGGGATCCCGTGCGATGGACAGCCAGGCGGGTGATTTTGGAGCGCGACTTCAACGACCAGGTGCTGGCAGTCGCCGCCGAGCTTGCCCACGGCACCGTGGAGGCAACGCTCGCCAGGTCCGGCCTGGAGCTGGTGGCTGGGAATCGACGCGCAGGACATCGACCACCTCGTCCTGGCCGGCATCGCCACCGGTAGCGTCGCCGAAGCGGGAGAGCCAGCGCGGTGAGTGCACGCCGAAGTCGGTGCCGGCGAACACCCGCAGCTGCTGCCTGAGCTCCTCGAGGGCCGGCGGGATCGTGCGGTCCTCGGCCACCCCTTCGGCAGGCACGACGACGCGGTAAACCCCGTCCCCGAGGGGCACGGCGCCGAACCCCTTGTGGGTCTTGCGGATTTCGGTCACCACGGCGTTCAGCGTCTCCAGTGGCGCCGTCAGCTCCACCTCGCCCAGCAGCGTCTCGCGCGTGGCGGGCTCGCCGGGGAAGCCGACGCCGAGCAGCTTGCGCACCGTGCTGCGGCCGCCGTCGCAGCCGACGAGGTAGCGCGAGCGCAGCGGCGTGCCGTCGGCCAGCCAGGCGGTCACCCCGTGGTCGTCCTGGCTTAGCCCGGCCAGTTCGCAGCGCGCCGGATCTCGGCGCCGAGTTCGGTGGCGTGCTCGGTCAGCAGGCGGTCGGTGGTGGTCTGCGGGATGCCGAGGACGTAGGGATGTGCGGTGTCCAGCCGGTCCGGCGCCGGCTTGCTGATGCCGGCGAAGAAACCACCGACCGGGTACTGCTGGCCGAGCGGGAGGAACCGCTCCAGCAGGCCGCGCTGGTCCATCACCTCGATGCTGCGCGCGTACAGGCCGAGCGCGCGGACAACCCTGGTCGGCTCCGCGTCCTTCTCCAGCACGAGCACGTGGACGCCGTGCAGCCGCAGCTCGCTGGCCAGCATCACGCCGGTCGGCCCGCCGCCGGCCACGATCACGTCAATCATGAAAACCCCCGTTCAGCAAGGTTGCATTCGGCCAGTTGCTCCGCGCAGTCCGGCGGCGCGCACACCGCCCCTCCGCGCCGGGTGCCCGCAACCGCACCGCGAGTCCCGCCGGCGATTCAGCGTCCCGCGAGACCCGCACGTCGGCAAAGCAAACGTACGTCGCGAATCCCTGATTTCCGCAGGTTCTGGCTTCGGCTGGAGATTCTGCCGCACGACCCGGGTCTTGCCGCAAGCCCCCCGGTGCGCTATAGATTGAAAGTGGCAAGGAGTGCGTAACCTCCTTGCCTTTACCTTTTGTCGTCCGCTGTGGACGGCGCTGCGGTACGCGGCGATGATCCCGTAGGGGACAACGGAACGAATAGCCACGGCGGAAGTCGGCGATTATGCCGGCGAGGTCGGCCTGCGGGTCGGCGGCGGCTGCGGTCCAGCCCGCGGGCCGTGCGGGGGGCTGCCAGCAGGATCAGCAGCCGGATAGCGGTGAAGCCGGCCTCGGCGCATGCCTCGAGGTGGGAGCGCTTGATTTCGATGGTCCAGCCTGGTTCCTGGGCCGCGCCGAGGTCCGGCCCGAAGTTCACGGTACGGGCCAGCCGGGCCTGGGCGGCGCGGGCGAACTCGCCGGGTGTCTGGGCCATAGTGGTTCACGTCTTTTCTCGGTGGGCTGGCCAGGTGAGGGCGCCGGTCCGCAGCGCCTGGGTGAACGCCACGATCCAGTCGCGTTCCGCCTGGCGCAGCGCGAGCTGGTAGCGGTGCTCGGACAGGAAGATCGGGGGTACGCCGCGTTGCCCGGCCTCGGCCAGGGCTGATTCGGCTAATTCCGTCCCCCGGACATCGAACGAACATGTCGAGAATGTGGCGCTGGCTCCGTCCCAGGGACACCAGCGGCCACGACAGGCCGCGCGACGAAGAAGGAGAACCACCATGATCGAACGGATGGACCACGTGGGCATCGTCGTCGATGATCCCGCGGCCGCGACTGAGTTCTTCGTCGAGCTCGGACTCGAGCTGCAGGGCGAGGGCCGGCGGGTGGATCGTGTCGCGGGGCTCGACGGTGTCCGGGCAGAAATCGCGGTCGTGCCGCCCCCGGACGGCCAGAGGGAGGGATAACCGTGCAACCGAACGAGATCACCGAGGTTCTGAACCGGCCGATCAGCCAGGAACTGCTGGCCCGCGACCTGACCCGCCTGGCCTACGTCGCCAAGGACGGCACACCCCGCAATGTCCCGATCGCGTTCACCTGGAACGGCTCGGAGATCGTCATGTGCACTGCGAAGAACGCCCCGAAGCTCCCGGCCCTGCGCAAGAACCCGACGGTTGCCCTGACGATCGACACCGAGGTGCACCCGCCCAAGATCTTGCTCATCCGCGGCCGGGCCGATCTGGACGTCGTCGATGGCATCCCGGACGAGTATCTCGAGGCGAGCGGCACCTACGAGATGACGCCCGAGCAACGGGTCGACTGGGAGGCGGAGGTGCGTTCGCTCTACGACGGCATGGTCCGGATCGTCGTGAGCCCGACGTGGGCGAAGCTGATCGACTTCGAGACGACTCTGCCGAGCGCGGTCGAGGAGCTGGCCCGGCAGCGGGACGAGCGTCAGCGCGCCTGAGCGCCGCGCGGTCGCCCGCGTTGGGTGGATCGCCCACGCCTCAGCCCCACCGCGGTGCGCGGACAAGGCCTGCTCCGGCCGGCCGCACCGGGTGCCGATCGAGAGCGGCGATCCGACGGTGAACACAGCCACAATGGGCCGTGCGGATCAGCAGGGCCAAGCGGACCGTCTCGGGCGTCCGGTTCAACCAGCCCCGTGACGTCGCCACGGTGCTGCGCGTGCTCTACCTGGTCTTCAACGAGGGCTACTCCGGCGACGTCGACCTCGTCGGCGAGGCGATCCGGCTCACTCGCCAGCTGGCGGCCAAGACCAACCATGAGGAGGTCGCGGGCCTGCTCGCGCTCATGCTGCTCCACCACGCCCGGCGCCCGGCACGGACCGGCCCCGACGGCAGGCTCGTGCCTCTGGCCGAGCAGGACCGCAGCCTGTGGAGCACCCGCCTGATCGCCGAGGGCGTCGACGTGCTCCAGGCCGCCCCCACCCGCGACCTCCTGGGCGAGTTCCAGGCCCAGGCCGCCATCGCCGCGCTCCACGCCGACGCCCGGACGGCCGCGGAGACCGACTGGGTGCAGATCGTCGAGTGGTACGACGAACTGGTGCGCCTCACCGGCAGCCCGGTGGCCCGCCTCAACCGGGCCGTCGCGGTCGGCGAGGCCGACGGCCCGCGGGCCGCCCTGGCGGGGCTCGACCCGGCCCTGCCCCGCCACGCCGCCGTCGCGGCGTACCTGCACGAGCGTGACGGTGACCCAGTGACCGCGGCACGGCTCTACGCCGAAGCTGCCCGATCGGCGCCCAGCCTCCCCGAACGCGACCACCTCACGCGACAGGCCGCCCGGCGCAAGCGAACAGCCACTCGTAACGGAGGGAGGTGACATCTATGAGCTGGCAGGATTTCCTCGCCCGTCACCAGGCCGGTGACGTTATCGAAGGCGTGGTGACCAAGCAGGTGCCGTTCGGCTCTTTCGTCGAGTCCGGCGGCTTTACCGGTCTCGCGCATCAGCAGTCCTGGCCGGTGGGCACCTGCGTCTCGGTCCGGATCCTCGCGATCGACCCCGAGAACCAGCGGTTCAGCCTGGCGGCGGCC
>CAVUNW010000070.1:0-53215 GCA_963742865.1 uncultured Actinomycetes bacterium | reverse complement strand
AAGTCCCACAGCAGCCGACGGCTGGTCGTCGAGTGGACGGCCCAGCTCTGGGTGTCGAGGGACCCCAGGCGGCCAGCGTGACCAGGGTTCCGGGCCAGGGGTAGGCGTGGGAGCGCGCACAGGCGGCAGGCCGGGGCTGAGCGCCACCGCACTGCGTCCGAGCCACGCCCCGCCAGGCGAGGAAGCGCGCCAGCGACGTGTCGACGTCCCGCCGACCCACCCACTAGGCGCCGGCCCCGCCACACAGAACACTCGCCGCCGTGCGCGCCCCGGCGCGCCGGTCCGAGCGCGCACTAGCAGGCGCGGCGCAGGACCCGCGAACTGCAGGTTGACGTCAATCGAGGACTCACAGCTCCCAGACTGTGGGTGAGGCTCCCCAGCTAAGTTGGCAGGCCAACCCGGGAGCCGCGCCCGCTGACTCGTCCACGTCTGGCCCATACAGGGCATGCGCGTCCCACTGCACTCACTTCGACCCAGAGGCAGGAGCGCTCTTCCCTGAAAAGCGGAAGGTCGACAGTTCGATCCTGTCCCTGACCACCAGTTTCGGATTAGTTTCTAGCGCTCTGACCAGCGCAAATGCCCACTGGGCGCTTTCGTGCTGGCAACCGCCGAGTGACCATGACTACCCGCGCGTGACCGTGGTCGGCCGCTCGCTATCGCACGCGGATCGCACGCCGTGCCTCCGTGCTCCCGGATCGCGGCCTCTTCGTCCCGAACTAGCGGCGGCGCTGGGCGGTTGGCCATCGTCTCAGCTAGCTAGGTGTGCTGGCGGTCGTGCAAGTTGGCGATTGTCAGGGGGCGTTGCTGTACTTCCGCGCTGTACTGTGCGCCGCATTTGCAGCTCGGATCGTCGCCGTCTGGATCGGTTCAGGCTGGACCAACCCTCTGGTCGGTCCGCCCTGGATGCCGTCGCACGTCGTTGAACTGCAACCCGGACTGTCAGCTTGGGAATCCGTGTCGGTACCTGGAAATAGCGCGGTCAGGGCCATGACCAGGCCAGGCTTAGACCGTTCCGGCAGGCCACGCCGGACATGCTCGGCGAAGAAGGCCAGCACCCGCTGCCAGGAGTCGGCGGCTGCGGTGGGATGGTAGACCTTCAACTGGTCGTTGAAAAGGCGTGCTTGGTTCCGGGGTAGACCTTCAGGTCGTGGGATACCGGCGGCGGTCAGTTCGGTTTCCAGCACCTGGGCGGCCTTGGTGGTGATGTCCTTGTCCGGCCATGAGCCGACGACCGGGCACAGGCGGCGGAGCCCGCGCAGCCGAATATTGGGACTTTAGCCTCTCGCCAGGCGGGGATTTAGCCTCTTCGAAGCCGCGCCACACAGACCCGACTCTTTGCCTTACAGCCCAGCCGAAGGGGGAAGGGCGATGAGTATCATCACGCGTGCGGTTGCCCTGATGGCTATACGAGGACCGCGGCGGCGCGTGGCGCTGGCAAAACGGGATTACCCGCTTTTTCCTCGATTTAGTTAGTTCCAGGCGCCGTGGCAAGGTTTTTCCGGCCCACTACGGGCGAGGTGGCGCCCTCGGTCGTGAAGTACCTTCTGCCCGGGGAGAGTGATTATGTCCTCACAATTCGTCAGCACCCGGCGGTGCTGCTCCCGCGCATCCTTCTGGTTCTGCTCGGGCTCGCCATCGCGGTCTTGCTGACCACCTCTGTCGAGCACGGCAACGCCGCCCTCACGATCTGGATCTTGTGGACGATCCTCCTGCTGTGGCTCGGGGCGAAAGTCTGGGATTGGGCCATCCGCTACTTCGTCATCACGTCGCAGCGGGTGATGCTCGTTCAAGGCGTCCTCGTCCGCAGGGCGAACTATGTTCCCCTCAACAAGGTGACAGACATAGAGTTCCGGCGGAACTCGACAGGTCGGCTACTCGGCTACGGCGAGCTCGAAGTGAGGACACCGGGACAGGACGCTACGCTGCGCCATATCAAGTTCCTCCCCTACCCAGAGCAGGTCTATCTCGAGGTCTCTGGGCTGCTCTTCCAGGAGACGGGGCGGTGTCCCGAGTGCGCGATGAACATCCCGACAGCCGCCCGGCGCTGCCCGTACTGCACGTCGACCATCAAGTAAAGCGCTGTGTGCCCCGCGCCGCCTAGCCTCCTCCCGAAGTGTTGCGGCATTCCCGATTATCTGCGACATCTTATTGGCCCATGCCCTGACCTGCGAAGTAACGTCTCGCTGGTTCTCAATGTCTCCGGCGCATTCACGGTGCCATGTGCCCTTGACGTGCGCTGGTTAACGCAAGGGCGACGGCTCCGGAGGCCGTAGTTCGTTTCCACCTCTAACTGCACAGATTGCTGGGCGCGGGGTTGGCCGGACCACGTTTGGTCCGCAGAGTCCTGAGCGTCCGATTTTCAGGAGGCTTTGCGGGTCCATGCGAGTCTGTCACAGGCCGCCCGAGCGGGCCACACGCCGCATTGGCCGCTCGTAGTTTCCAGATTCATCGCCAGGCTTCCACAGCCGTTGTTAGCACGGCGTTAGCAAGATCGGCAGCCACCCACGTTCGCTAGATCGTGTCAGCTGCCGATATCAGCTTGGTCTGCTTGAAACTTGACAGCTCAACAGTGTGAAGCGAACTACTGTCATTCTGGCAGAGGACGTTTGAACCACCACGTGTTATACGACCCTGTCCCTGGGTGATGGACTTGAGTGACCATCTCCCACCCATCGTCACCCAAGGTGCGGACCGTGGCATAGAAGTCCGCATCACTGCCAGGGATCTTGGTCCACGACTCCCGGCGGCTGAAACGAACAGCGCGGTGGTTGCCCCTCCCCACGCCCTCCCACTCAAAGTTTGCGTACTCCCACTTCATAGCTGCTCCTCGGGCTGGACAGCCGGCCTCCCCCTGAACGGCTGCGGCTATGTTCCGCTTTGGGAATGCCGATGTCAAGGAACGAGGGGGCTCACAACGGGTCACCGACTGAGCTGACGGTTTTACAGACCGCCACGCCTGGCTTTGAAATTGGTCCGTGACCTGGGGTACTGCGTGTGATATGAACCAGAGCTCAGATTCCATCCCATGCATATCCCACGACCTGAATGGAGGGTGCCTGGCCCGGCCTCAGTACCCGACCGGTCCGACCTCGCCGGTATATCGGCTCGCCAACACGCTTCCCAAGCCATTACCCCCCGATTACACCCCCGAGGGATGGCCGCCACGGCGCCGGCTAAGCTGCCGAGCTCTACCACCGCCGCCTGTAGCGCTCCTCGTCACGGCACGCTTGACAGTCGCCAAATCTGAGCGGCACTGTTGGGTGAATCTCGCAGTAGGCGTTCTCCCCAAGCGCTCGAATGGGCCTTTCCCGAAGCAACCGGAGGAATGGCATCTTAAGCACACGCAGGTCAGTCCTCTCGGCGCTGTCGCCAGCCAGCAGGCCCACGATCACGCCGTGAGCTGCCCAGATGGCGTACTGGCGATCCTCGTGCTGGATTTGCGCTGCCTTTCCATCGAAAATCGCGCTTGCTCGTTGGCAGAGTTGCGCTTTCTGCTCGTCGAGACCCATGCGTGCGACGATCTGCGCCACCCGTCCTCCCGCGGCCTTCCATGCCTTCTGATCTGACCGAACGGCCGAGCTCGCGCGCTCCCACTCGTTCCGGTCCGCGTCGCCCAAGCGAGCCAGAAACGTATCGACCTCCGTTGCGGGAGATGAATCTTCGGCCACCGTTCACGCCCCTCCGAGTTACGACAGAAGTATGCCCGTCATACCCGCCCAGGTAACTGGGCGGCGCAGAAATGCCGCAGCACGTGCGGGGCGACCACCTCGGCCAATCCGGCAGGTGCACCTTTGGGGGCACGCTAACGGCCTCGAGCACGGCAGCCACGTCCAGACTCACGGTATTGCCGGCCAGCTGCACAACCACCACGACGGGACCGGGGGCAAGTCATGGCGCTGAACTACATCACCCTGGTCCTCTACCTAGCCTCGATGATTCACCGGTGTGACGTCCTCGTCTGACAGTTCGGCGGGATGGTTTTTTGATCTTGAATTTTTAGCTGTCCGGCGTGTTGTGCCGCCCGGTTGCCGCGCCGGGTGGGCGCCGGTTCCACTGCCGGCTGGTGGTCCTTTCGTGTCGCGGGGACGGGACGTGCTGGTCAGGGTGGCGGCAGGGCGAGGATGCGGGTGAACGCGCCGGCGATGTCTTGTGCCCAGGGCCAGGACGGCGGGATTTTCAGGTGCCGGCGGCGCTGGCCTTTGACGATCCGGCCGGCGGTGTGCAGGATCTTGTAGCGCAAGGTCTTTGGTTCTGCTTTGGCCAGGTCGCCGTCGAGGGCGAGGAGCCGCAGCCAGGCCAGTAGGTCACAGGCGATGGAGGCGGCCTGGCACCAGGCGGTATTGACCTGGTAGTCAGCAGAGGGCAGATGTCCCAGGCCGGTGCTTTTCGCGCAGCGGATCTTGTCTTCGGCTCTGGCCTGGGTACGGTGGCGGGCTTCGAGGAACTGGATCTGCCCGCGGGGGGTATTGGTGGCGGTGACCTGGTAGCGCTTGCCCTCGTGCTGCTCGAACAGGGACAGCTGGGCGCCGGGGTGGGGGTTCTCCCGGCGGATGATGATCCGCATGTCCGCCGGCCACCCGGTGAGGCGGTCACCGCCGGCGCTGTGGCGCAGCAGCCCGGTCAGCTCGGCGACCTGCGCGTCCGGCCGCGCCGCCCCGTCTGCGTCCAGTGCCGGGGTCCACCCCGATTCTGGCAGCCGGGGCAGGACCGCGCGGATCCGCTCATCGAAGTCGAACCCTGCCGAGTAATGCACCTGGTGCCCGGGGCGGGCGCCGAGCTTGGTGACGTGCTCGATCAGGGCGTGGGTGGATCCGGCGCCGTCGCAGGTGAACAGCATCCTGCGGCGGTGCCTGGCGGGGATCTGCGCGACCGCGGCGTCCACGACGGCGAGGTGGTCGGCGGCGGTGTTACTGCCCGCGTTCCCGGGCCGCAGCATCACCGCGAGCGACTCATCGGTGTTGTCACACCAGGCCGTCAGCGGATGATGGCCCCAGGTGCCCTTGAACGTGCCCCTGGCCTGCTGCTTGTCACTGTGCGCCACGACGATCGTGGCGTCCAGGCGGATCACGGTCACGCTGCCCAGATCCCGCCCGGCCACCTTCGCCGGCGGAATGCCGCCGTGCCGCGCCCCGATCAGCGCCCATACGTGACGGCGGGCCTTCGCCCGGGCCTTGCTGATCCGGGCCAGGGCCACGCCGTCGCATCCGGCCAGTGCCCGCCACGCCGTCGTGTCCGAGGCGACCGGGCCGAACAGGTCGCCCTGATGGCGCAGCGTGTCAATCTCGCCGATCGTCGTCGCGCCGTCGGCGATCGCGACGGCCAGGTCGGTGAGCACCCGGCCCCGGTCATGCAGCGGGCTGAACCCCCGCCGGGCCAGCGCGCCGGACAGCGCCCCGGTCAGCCCGGCCCGGTCCGCGAGCAGCCGGGTCGCCGCCGACCCTATGTGCGACACGACTCCGTGCCCGCCGGCTTCAACGTCCAGACCCTTCGACCACGCCATAGAATCCACGGGAAAGGTGCCTCTCCATCCGCGGTACTGTGAACCTAGACAGTCTCATTATCGCAGATAAGGGGCACTTTTCGCTTTCATTAGCGACTAATAAGTCAATGCGCTTGGGTCGCCGTGAATAGCCGAGGCTAGCCGACGGGACCGGCATCCTCGCTCGCCACCGGCCAGGCGCTGCTCGCGCCGTCGTCGCTGCTCGCTGACGACACCGACGACATGATCGTCACCCAGGCGCAGGTCACCGCGAAGTTCGCCGGGTCGAACCCGCCGGTGCGGATCCTCGCGACTTATAACGCGGACCTGGCGCCGTCCGGGTGGGCCTGGACCGTACACCCGCACCTGCCGTGTCGATGCTGACCTTTTGGTCCGTAGAAATCTCAGCGGGTGATCGCCACCGGCCCACACGTTCCCTGGCCTGCTGCAACGCTATTCATTGATTTGTGCTGACTGCCGCTGTTGCGCGTTGACACCTGGCAGCCCTGCTGCCAGAGCAACGCACGCTGATACCTCGCCTGACCGAAAATCGCCAGATGGCCGCTGATGCGGCTCATGGCCCTGTCTGCCGTCCACTGGTGCACGCGGGGGACACGGCGTTCTCGATGCAACCGAGATGAGCCTGCCACGCCGCTGCTGGCTGCAGTTGTCAGTGGTCCACCATGTACCTGTGGCCGCCGGGGTGGAGCTGGGCGCGCTCGGAGGGACTCGAACCCCCAACCTTCTGATCCGTAGCTATCGGCACACTGCTGCACACGTTCGAAAAATACGTTCTGGCGTGCATGCTAATGGCCGTAGAAGGTGGCCGTATGTGGTGGAGGTTGCTGTACTCTGGTGCTGTACAGCTTTCTGCCCGCGACCATCTAATCCGTAGCAAGATCAGAGGCGTCCCTAGTAATCCAGACAGGTCTTCACGTCCTGGTCGTCTGCCCCCTGGTTCCGTTGGCATCCACCGCCATCCAGCATCGTTGTTAGCGGCCGGGTTAGCAGACCGGCAGCCGTGATCTCCCTGCTTGCGAAATACGCCCGGACTGTCATATACCGTCGTCCAGCTAGGGCCGAGCCTCGCGCGCACCTGCTGGGATCGGCGCGAGCCGGTGTCCCGTTGTGGTCAGCCTTGGTGGTCAACGGTCACCATTCTCAAACTATCGTAAAAAGCTATAATTCGGACAATATTACCGCAGTGGGGCGCCTGCGGAAACTTCCTGGCTATCATTAGGCCCATGGCCGCGTTCGATGTCCTACCGGAAATCCTTACGGCCGCTTCTGCCCTTAGCTCAGTAGCGGGCGTAGTTTTGGAGCGGATTCGTAGGGCTAGAAAAAAAGAAGAAACGCTCCGAATTGAAAAGGCGGCCACTGATGCCGTCCTAGATGTTAGTGAAAAGTCGACGGCACCCAAACCGGTAATTCATGGGCATTCCGATACCGTTGTTGTCTCAGCTACTGAAATTAGAGATGTCGTCTCCGCGGCCGTAGGGCAAGCCCTGGCAGATGCAAGGAAAGAAGATCGCCGGTACGGAATGCTAGTAACTACAGCATTCTTTATAGCAGGCATATTGGCAACCATAGTTATTACTTTGCTTGTGCATCCTTTGAAGTGACACGTAAGGTTTGGGCGACGCGACGCGCTCGGAGGGCCCGACCCCAACCTTCTGGGTCCACACTCGCGAGGTCTGGGGCCGGTGCGGCTGCCATCACTTCCACTTGAAATGGACAGCCATCCTTGACGACCTGCCGCAACTCCCCGGCATGCGTCCTGACCTGCGGCGGAAGCTCTCGCCAGTTCTCGCTGTTTTTCGGCAGGTCACAAGCTCATGTGCCCTGGATGTGCCCTGCTCTCTCCGTCAGATCCGTAGGAGGATCAGGGCTGTCTCTAGCAGTCCGCACAAGTCCTTATGCCCTGCTCAGCCTGCTTCTGGCTCCGTCCGCGTCCGTCGCTATCCAACACCGTTGTTAGCGCCAGCGTTAGCAAGATCGGCAGAGCGCCACGGTTTGCCCGTTCGCGTCTGCTGCCAGTGTCAGCTCGCCTGCCTGAAACTTGATTACTCAACAGTGCGAGGGACGAAAACTGGGACACTCCGCCCGGCTGTGCGGCGTCTACGGCTTGGAGGCGTAGCGGGCGGCGGGAGTGCCAGGCGGGTTGTACAGCCCGGGCACGGCATCGGGGTTGGGCACACACACCTCCCCCTCTAGGCCGTCCGGGTCCCGGAAGAAGACGCTCAAGGCGGGACCGAAGTCGGTGACGAACTGGTCGCTCGCGCCCCGGGCAATCAGCCGGTCCCGGATCTGGTCGAACGCGTCCATCGACGCCGCCTGCAGTCCGACGTGGTCGATCCGGCCCCGCCCGAACATCGGCGTCTGGCGGTCAGCTTCGGTGTTCCCGTCGATCTGGAAGACGTTGAGCTCAGCGGTCTCGCCAATGCGGATGAAGGTGAGCCAGAAGCCCTCGAACCCTTGGCGCCCGGCCACCTCGGCCTCGAAGACCTCACGGTAGAACGCCACCAGCCGATCGGCGTCCTTGGTCACGATGGCCACATGGTTGACCCCGTTTAGCAGCATCTGGCCTCCTTTTGCTCATCGCCCGCTCAGGAGCATGTCTAGCGCGTCATGCGCCCCGCGCCACCCTGGAAGCCGTCACCGTCCGCGGGCCTACCCGCCCCCCTCGACTTGGTGCCGACTTCCTTCCGGTGGTGGGCTACGCCGATGACGCCATCATCGTGGCCTCTTCGTCCCGAAGCCAACGCGCGATGTGGCCTACCACCACTCTTACTCTGTCTGACCTGCCTCGCACCGTCTGTGGACGTCCTCTGGCGTCTGCTGGTATCTGTGGCGGTTGTTACTCATTTAGTTACTCACCCCAGATGAGGGCATAGCGGCAGGGCGTCCAGCGGACAAGATCGCGGAAGCGCTGTCATCCCGGCTAGTGGCAGCCGTACCGTCTTGCCCATGACACTGCAGGCAGATCGAAAGTCCAACCTAAGGTGGGTTCTCTGGCTTGCTGTCGCCATCCCGGTGGCCGTAGTCATCATCTACCTGCTGATCTGGTACGGTCCCGACGTGCTCGCCAGGCACGACATCGGAAACGTCACCGGACCGCTGCGAGTTCTCCGCCTGCAGCAAGCCCGAGACGCGGCACGGGGCAGGCTACTGACACTCGGCGCGGGCATTTTCGCCGCCGGGGCGTTGATCTTCACGGCCCAGAACCACCGGGTGGCTCGGCGAACCCTTGAGGTCGTTGAGCAAGGCCAGGTAACCGACCGTTACACCAAGGCGATCGGCCAACTGGGCGCAGAGAAAATGGACGTGCGGATCGGCGGCATCTACGCTCTGGAGCGCGTCGCTCGCGACTCCACCAGAGACCACCCCGCCGTGATGGAAGTCTTGACTGCGTTCATCCGCGAGCACTCCCGCGAGCCGTGGCCACTACCCGAGCCCGTGTCGCGGCCGACAACTCGGCCGACGTGCAAGCCGTCCTCTATGTAGTAGGGCGACGGGAGGTCACACACGACCGCGAGCGACTTAGCCTCAGGCGTGCGGTCCTCATCCGCGCGAACCTCCACGGCGCGAACCTCACCCACACGAACCTCACCTACGACGAGACCTCACCGACACGGACCTCACCGACACGGACCTCACCGACACGGACCTCACCGACACGGACCTCACCGACACGGACCTCACCGACACGGACCTCACCGACACGGACCTCACCGACACGGACCTCACCGACACGCAGATCTCACCCCACGGACCTCACCGCACGGCATCTTCACCGACACGGACCTCACCGACACGGACCTCACCGACACGGACTTCACCCGCGCGGACTTCACCGGCGCACAATGGGCGGAGCATGCACCGGTTCCAGCCTCGTCGCCCTGGTCCTCGTGGCCGCCGCCATCTCAAGGCGGTGCACGATGCCAAACGCTAAAGGCCGCCGTCGGCGCTTCGGCGCGATGCGCCGTCTCCCCTCAGGCCGTTACCAGGCCCGCTACCCCGGACCGGACGGCATCGTCCGCCCCGCCGATGACACCTTCGCCACCAAGACCGAAGCCGAGGTCTGGCTCACCCGCAAAGAGACCGAACTGATCGAAGGCGAATGGATCGATCCCGACGCGGGCACGGTGCTCGTGCCCGACTACGGCTCGACCTGGATCGACGAGCGCGCCGGGCTCCGTCCTAAGACGATCCTCCATCTATCGCGGCCTGCTGCGCTGTCACATCACGCCGCATCTTGGGAACGTCACGGTTGGCGAGCTCACCCTGGCACGGGTCCGCCGCTGGCGTAAGAAACTGCTCGACTCCGGCGTTAGCCAGGTCACCACCGCTAAGGCGTACCGGCTACTGCGCGCCATTATCAACACCGCCGTCGATGACGGGCTTATCAGACGTAATCCCTGTCGCATCAAAGGAGCAGGCAACGAGGAGTCTTCCGAGCGTCCCGTCCTGTCCATCACCCAGGTCTACGCGCTGGCGGATGCGGTCGGGCTCCGCTTACCGGGCGCTGATCCTGCTGGCCGCCTTCACTAGCCTGCGGTGGGCCGAACTCGCTGCGCTCCGCCCGAAGACATCGACCTGGACGCGCGTACCGTCCGGGTGACCCGCCAGCTCAATCACCATCAGGCAGGCCGTTCGTTCGGCCCTCCCAAGTCACGAGCCGGACGCCGTATCGTCGCCTTCCCCAACCTCATTACACCGGACTTGAGCCAGCACCTCGAAGCACTTCCGATGGCGCACAGCTCGTGTTCGCCAGCTCGACCGGCACGCCGCTGGCACACTCCAATTTCCGCCGCCGTGTCTGGCTGCCCGCCCTCGACGCGGCGGGCTGCCCGGCATCCACTTCCACGATCTGCGGCACACCGGCAACCAGCTCATCGCCAACGCGGGCGCGAACCCCCGCGAACTCATGGCCCGGATGGGCCACGACAACCCTCGCGCCGCCATGATCTACCTGCACTCATCGGCCGACCGGCAGCGCGCCCTGGCCGACGCCGTAGGCGACGCTGCACGCGCCGAGCTCGCCAAGCCCACGCGGCGGAAGAAGGCGAACCGATCTGGCACGTGAATGGCACGCCCGGCCATGCGTTCGCGAGATGTAAACACCAGCGCCCCGAGAAGGATTCGAACCTTCGACCTACCGCTTAGGAGGCGGTCGCTCTATCCCCTGAGCTATCGGGGCCCTGCCGCGCACGGCACGCCAGGGACGGTACCGCGCCAAGCTTAACCGGTCCCCTGCCGGGCCGCGATCGGGCGATCGGGCATCGTAGGCTGGGGGCAATCCGCACGGCAGGAGAGTGGCACGGTGCAGGTCCGGGATGTGATGACAGAGGCGACGATCACCGAGACGTCCGCGGACAACCTCCGCTCCGCCGCCGAGCGCATGTGGCGGGAGCAGACCGGCTCGCTGCTCATCATGTCCGACGGCCGCCTGACCGGGATCATCACCGAACGGGACGTGCTGCGGGCGGTCGCGCTCGGCGCCGACCCGGACCGGGCGACCGTGGACGAGACGATGACTATCGACGTGTTCACCGTACCGCCGGACATGCCGCTGCACGTGGCGGCGCGGGAGATGGCCGCGCGCTGGATCCGGCACCTGCCGGTGACCGAGAACGGGCACCTGCTCGGCGTGGTCAGCATGCGCGACGTCACCGGCGTCTTCGGCGCACTCGGCGCGGGGGACAGCGAGATCGACATCGAGCACGAGTTTGACCAGCTTGTGCGCAAGCGCCGCCTGACCCGGATCGAGCGCAGCGACCTCGCCTAGGGCAGCTCGAACGGGAGCGGCAGGCCGTCCAGCGCGTGCGCGCACGGATCGTCGGGCTGCTCGGCCGGGAGCGCGGCGATGACGCCGGCCACCAGGTCCCGGAGCCGGGTCACATTGGCCGCGAAGACCTCGAACACCTCGGCCTGGGTCACGCCCTCGCCCGCGTCGATCCCGGCATCCAGGTCGGTGACCAGGGCCAGCGGGATGTAGCAGAGCGCGAGCTCACGGGCCAGCACGGCCTCGGGGTGGCCGGTCATGCCGACCAGCGTCCAGCCCTGTGCGGCGAACCACTGTGACTCGGCGCGGGTAGAGAACCGCGGCCCCTCGATGACGACCAGGGTGCCGGCCGGCACCGGCGCCCAGCCGGCCTGGTTCGCCACCGCGATGGCCCGCTCCCGGCCGCCCGGGCAGTACGGGTCGGCGAAGGTGACGTGCACGCCGCCCTGGTCGAAGTACGTCTGCGTGCGGTTCCGGGTCCGGTCCACCACCTGGTCGGGGACGATCAGCGTCCCCGGGCCGAACGAGGCGGTCAGCGAGCCGACCGCGCTCGGGGCGATGATCTGCCGGACCCCAAGGGAGCGCATCGCCCACAGGTTGGCCCGGTAGGGGATGCGGTGCGGCGGGAAACGGTGGTCCCGGCCGTGCCGCGGCAGGAACGCCACGCGCCGCTCGGCGACCTCGCCGACCGTGACCGGGTCGCTGGGCGGTCCGTACGGGGTGTCCACCTTGACCTCTTCGGCCGCGGCCAGGAACTCGTAGAAACCGGATCCCCCGATGACCCCGATGTCGGCGACGGCAGACATGGGCGTCAGGCGACCTTCTCGCCGGCGGAGCCAGACGACGTGCTCGCCGACCTGGAGGCCGAGTCCTTCGACGAGGAAGACGAGGACGAGACCGCGGCCTTCTTGTCACCCTTGTCGCTTTTGCCGCCGGAATCCTCGGTCTTCGACCCGGAGCCCGCGGACGCAGGCTCGCTGGTGCTGGTTTTGCCGTCCTTCGCGCCATTACCGGCGCGGCTGTCGGTGCGGTAGAAGCCGGACCCCTTGAACACGATGCCGACGGGGGAAAAGACCTTGCGCAGCCGGCCGTTGCAGGCCGGGCATACGGTCAGCGGCTCATCGGTGAACTTCTGCACCATCTCAAGCTGCTCGCCGCATTCCGTGCAGGCGTACTGATACGTGGGCACACGTTCTCCCTCCGTGCGATGCCGGCGCCGCCCGGGGCCAGGCGGACCGCCAGCAAGTTGTGCGCGCGTCGCGCGATGCTAGCACTCACGCGGACCGAGTGCTAATGCTAACGCACTCCATAACGGTATTTGAATGCTCACAATTCCCCGGGACGGCAGGGCGACCAGCGGGATCGGGCGGTCGTGCGGCTCGGCTGGAACGTGGTCGATCAGCTCGCCGTCGTTCAGCAGGGCAATGACCGGAACGCGGGGGCCGACGCGGGCCAGGGCCCGGTCGTAGCTGCCGCCGCCCCGGCCCAGCCGGTTCCCGCTGGTGTCCACGGCCAGCGCCGGGACCAGCACGAGCGCGGCGCGCGCCACCGCGTCCACGCCACGCGGCGGCTCGGACGGCTGCAGCAGGCCCTTCGGTCCCGGCACGAGCGAATCGGGGCCCTCATAGGAGGCCCAGTCCAGGTCCCCGTCGGGGCGCAGCACGGGGAGGACGACGTAGGTGCCGCGCTTCCACATCCCGTAGATGAGGCTCCGCGTGTCCGGCTCGGTGCCCACGGAGACGTACGCGGCGACCGTGCCCGCCATCTGCGCCTGCGGCAACGACAGCACGTGGTCGCGGATCAGCCGTCCCGCCTCCGAACGCTCCCCGGAGGGCCGGGCCGCGCGCGCGGCGAGAATTCTTGCCCGCAGGGCGGCCTTCCCCGCCGCTTCAGAACCGGGCTTGTGCACCTGCACCTCCGCGAAGTCGTTAGGGTTTCCAGCATGGCCGATTCTTCTGCCGTCACGAAGGCCGTCGTTCCTGCCGCGGGCCTGGGAACCAGGTTCCTGCCTGCCACCAAGGCGACGCCCAAGGAAATGCTGCCCATCGTCGACAAACCAGCGATTCAGTACGTCGTCGAAGAGGCAGTCTCCGCCGGCCTGGATGACGTGCTTCTCATCACCGGGCGCAGCAAGCGCTCGATCGAAGACCATTTTGACCGTGCTTACGAACTCGAGGAGGCGCTGGCCGCCAAGGACAACGCCGACGGGCTGGCGCAGGTGCGTGAGTCCGCCGAACTGGCGACCGTGCACTACGTGCGCCAGGGCGAGCCGCGGGGCCTGGGCCACGCGGTGCTGTGCGCGGCCCGGCACGTCGGCGACGAGCCGTTCGCCGTACTGCTCGGCGACGACCTGATCGACCCCCGGGACCCGCTGCTCACCCGGATGATCGAGGTCCGCGAGCGGTTCGGCGGCAGCGTCGTCGCGCTGATGGAGGTGCCCGCGGAGCAGGTATCGCTGTATGGCTGCGCCGCGATCGAGCCGACCGACGAAGAAGACGTGGTGACGATCACCGACCTGGTGGAGAAGCCCGTGCCCGGCAGCGCGCCGAGCCGGTGGATCATCATCGGCCGGTACGTCTGCGACCCCAAGGTGTTCGACATCCTCCGGCAGACTCCGCCGGGGCGCGGCGGCGAGATCCAGCTCACCGATGCGCTCAAGGTGCTCGCCAGCGACCCGTCCAGCGGCGGCGTCTACGGGGTGCTCTTCCGCGGCCGCCGTTACGACACCGGGAACAAGCTCGACTATCTCCGGACCTTGGTCATGTTCGCCTCCGAGCGGCCGGACCTGGCTCAGGAGTTCGTGCCCTGGCTGCGCGGCTACCTGGAGTCGCGACCGTGACGACGGAGGTGGGTCACCACCACCACGTGAGCCCGGACGACCTGACCAGCGTCGAGGCTCACATCGCGGACATCCTGGACAGCATCCGCCCGCTACCGCCCACCCAGCTCGGCATCACCGAGGCCGAGGGCTGCGTGCTGGCCGAGGACATCACCGCGCGCCGCCCGCTTCCGCCGTTCGACAATTCGGCCATGGACGGGTACGCACTGATCGCCAGCGACGTGGCGGGCGCGTCGAAGGACAGCCCCGTCACGTTGCGGGTCAGCGGCGAGGTGGCGGCCGGGGACACCGGGGCCTACGCGGTCACGCCCGGCAGCGCCCTCATCATCACGACCGGCGCCAAGCTGCCCGGCGGGGCCGACGCGGTGGTACCCGTCGAGGACACCGACGGCGGGGTCGCGCGGGTAGCGATCCGCACGCCGGCGGAACCGGGCCACGCGGTCCGGTTCAGCGGCGGGGACGCCCGGCAAGGCGAGGTGCTGCTGCCCCGAGGCACCCGGCTCGGCCCCATGCAGATCGCCGTGCTGGCCGCCTCCGGGCACGCCCGGGCCGAGGTCTACCCGCGGCCCCGGGTCGTGGTCGTCTCGACCGGCAACGAACTGGTCGAGCCAGGCCACTCGCTCCTCCCGGGGAAGATCTGGGACTCCAACAGCTTCATGCTCACCGCGGCGGCCCGGGAGGCCGGGTGCCTGGCCTTCCGCCACGGTCCCGTCTCCGACGACCCGCTGGAGATGATGCCGGCGATCGAGGATCAGCTGCTCCGGGCCGACCTCCTGGTGACCAGCGGCGGGGTCAGCATGGGCGGCCGCCACGACGTGGTCAAGGAGACGCTCAGCCGGCTCGGCACGATCACCTTCCGGAAGGTCGCGATGCAGCCGGGGATGCCGCAGGGCTTCGGGACCATCGGCGAGGACAGCACGCCGATCTTCACCCTGCCCGGCAACCCGGTCAGCGCCTACGTGTCCTTCCAGCTGTTCGTGCTGGCCGCGCTGGGCGCCCTGCAGGGACAGCCGGGTCGGCGGCTGCCCTCGGTGCGCGCGACCGTGACCGCCCCGCTGCACTCCCCGCCGGGACGGCGGTCGTACCTGCGCGGGGTACTGAACCCTACGGACGGCACGGTCGCCCCGCTGTCCGGGCAGGGCTCCCACCAGGTCGCCACGCTCGGCAAGGCCAACGCGCTGATCGTCGTGCCCGAGTGGGTCGTGCAGCTGAAAGAGGGAGATGACGCCGAGGTACTCTGCCTGCCATGAGCGCGGAGCTGACTCACCTCGACGAGACCGGCCAGGCCCGCATGGTCGACGTCTCGGGCAAGGACGTCACGGCGCGGACGGCGCGCGCGTCGGGCCGGGTGCTGCTCTCGGCGGAGGCCGTCGCGGCGCTGCGGTCCCGGCAGGTACCCAAGGGCGACGCGCTGGCCGTAGCGCGGATCGCGGGCATCCAGGGCGCGAAGAAAACCCCGGACCTGATCCCGCTGTGCCACCCGATCGGGCTGCACGGCGTTACGGTCGACCTGACGGTGACCGACGAAGGGGTCGACATCACGGCGGTCACCCGCACGGCGGACCGCACCGGCGTCGAGATGGAGGCGCTGACCTCGGTGAGTGTCGCCGCGCTGGCGCTCATCGATATGGTCAAGGCCATCGACCCGGCCGCGGTGATCACCGACGTGCGGGTGGACGAGAAGGCCGGGGGAAAGAGCGGACCATGGCACCGCCGCTGATGGAAGCACGGGCGCGGTGATGCGCGCGCTCGCGGTCACCGTGTCCAACCGGGCCGCCGCCGGGATCTACCCGGACCGGTCCGGGCCGGTGCTGGTCGACCTGCTGCGCCGCGCCGGGTGCGAGATCGTGGACGGGCCCCTGGTCATCCCGGACGGCGATCCGGTGGAAGAGGCGCTGCGCGATTCGGTGGCGGCCGGCTACGACGTGGTGGTGACGACCGGCGGCACCGGGCTGACCCCCGCCGACCTCACGCCGGAGATGACGCGGCGGGTGCTGGACCGCGAGATCCCGGGTATCTCCGAGGCGATCCGGACCACGGGCGCCGCCGCCGGCGTGCCCACCGCGGTCCTGTCCCGCGGCCTGGCCGGGCTGGCGGGGCGGACGCTCATCATTAATCTGCCGGGCTCCACCGGCGGCGTCAAAGACGGCATGGCCGTCCTCGGGCGGATCCTCCAGCACGCCGTTGACCAGGTACACGGCGGCGATCATCGCCCGGCGCAGACTGCGGGCGAGCCTGATGATAACGCAGGATCAGCCAGCGATTAGCCTGGTGATCACGGCGCATTTAGATGACGCCAGGCACTTACCAGGGAATGATTGCCCCGTGGGACGAATGCGCGGCTGGCCCGTCACCTTGTACGAGCCACGGCTGCTGGACGAACCTGTCGCCCTGCGCCCCGTCCGGGTCCGGGACGCACGCATCTGGCGCGAGATCCGCGTGCGGAACGCCCCCTGGCTGCGGCCGTGGGAGCCGACGAATCCCGAGACCCCGCTGTACCGCTCCAACCTGAGCCCGTACGTGTCCATGGTCCGGGCGATGCGCCGCGAGGCACGGCTCGGGCAGGCGCTGCCCTGGGTCGTTACGTATGGCGACGAGTTCGCGGGGCAGCTGACGGTCGGCAGCATTGTGTGGGGCTCGGCACGCTCCGGCCAGGTCGGCTACTGGATCGACGAGAAGTTCGCGGGCCACGGCATCATCCCGACGGCGCTGGCGCTCGCGGTGGACCACAGTTTCCGCGTCGTCGGGCTGCACCGGCTCGAGGCCAGCATCCGGCCGGAGAACCACGCGAGCCGCCGGGTCGTAGAGAAGCTCGGGTTCCGCGACGAGGGCATCCGGCGGCGCCAGCTGCACATCGACGGGGCGTGGCGTGATCACCTGTGCTACGCGCTCACCGCGGAGGAAGTGCCGGACCGGCTGATGAACCGCTGGCGCGGCACCGTGCTCGCGTCGAAGTCCGGGACCGGGGCGGAGGCCGGCGGCTTTCCGCCCGGAGCCTGACGAACCCGGCGAGCACTCACGCTAACGTTCGTTCGGCGGCATTCTGAACCGGCTGATGTACGCGACGTTGATCGCGACAATCGCGCCCCAGACCACCAGCAGCCCCCAGAAGCCGGCCGGATGCGTTCCGGCGGCGACCGCGATCGCGCTCAGCGGGATGGCGGCCACCAGCGAGGCCAGCGCGAAGAATGCCGGGGTGCGCGGCCGGTGGCGGTCACGCAGGCGGCCGTGGCCGAAGGCGGCCAGCCGGTTGTCGACGCGGGCGTCGATTTCCCGGTCCACCTTGGCCAGGAAGGACTCGATGACCGCGTTCTGGTACTCGGGCGGGAGCTCGCGGTGGGTCTCCGCGGCAGCCCGGATTTCGTCCGCAGAAAGTTCTGAGATAGCCACGGTCCAGATGTATCTCATCGCCAGGGCGCCGCACACGGGGGAAAACCCCCCGACTCAAGGTCCAGTTTGGTGCACCCGCTCGCTGCACCTGCCCGGGGCTCGTTTTGCTGATCTCACGACACACCGGGCGCAGTCCTCGTCACCGGTCGTCCCAGCCTTTACGCTGCGTCACATGAGCGGGCCTCTGCCGGCATTTTTCGCACCCGTCTAGCCCGCTTTCGCCCCGGGGCGACCCGGGTTCTGCTCCGATCGCCCGGGCGCCCACGGCCCGCCCGGCCGCGACCGCGCCGAGGGGAGGGAGGGACCGTGAGCAGCGCCATCCTGTACGCCGCCATCGTGGCGATCTGGATCGGTGTGCTCGTCCCCCGGTGGCTGCGGCACGAGCACACCGGCGGCGGCCATCTGCGGCTGCGCCGGTTCTCCACCCGGCGGGGCACCCAGGCGAACGCGGGTGGCGCGAGCGCGCGCGCGGGTTTCAGCCAGGACGGACGGCCGCGGTACACGAGCTTCGGCGTCCCCGGCGCCGCTCAGGGTAGGCCCGGCGTCGCTCAAGACGCGCGTGCGGCCGCCCGCGCCGGGAATCCCGGCTCCGACGAAGAAGGCGCTGACCCCATCGGTTATAACTCTGAGTCCCGTGCCGATAACGACGTGTATGTTTCGGCCTCAGTGAACGGGCCCACCAACAGCATGGCACAGCTATATGAAGCGGAGGTGATCACGCCGGTCCGACCGTACGGATGGTCGGCCCAGGAGTACCTGCGCCACGCGCACAGCAGCGAGCGCGCTCCGCAGCCCGAACGATCCCCCGCGGAGCGCGCCGAGAGCACGGGCCGCACCAGGCACCGCGACGGACAGCGCCCGCGCCGGGAGAGCGAACGCCCGCAGCGCGGCGGCGAGCGCGCGCAGCGCCCGCACGACGGCGAGGAGGGCCGCCCGCCCTCCGGGGAACGTCGCGCGATGGCGGATAGCGAGCGGCGCGCCCGGGTGGTGCGGGGCCGCCGCCGCATGCTGTGGATGCTCCTCGTGCTCACCGGGATCGCGGTCGGGCTGGCCTACCTCGGCATGGCGGCCTGGTGGATCGTCGTCCCGCCGGTGGTCCTGCTGTTCGGCTACCTGCTACTGCTCCGCGAGGCGGCGCACGCCGACGCTGAGGCCCGGGAACGGGCGGCCGCGCTGGCCCGGCGCGCGCGCGACGCCGACGTGCGGCGGGCTCGTGAGGCCGAGACCGTGCGCGCCGCGGACGCCCAGCGCGAGCAGGCCCGGCGCGCGGCCCAGGCCGCACTCCCCCGGGCGGGTCCGCCCCGGTCTGGGCGGCGCACGAGACGCTCTCGCACGCCGAGATCATCGACATCTCCGAGCGCGTCGGCGACCAGCTCTACGACCAGTACGCGGACGCGAAGCTCCGCGCCGTCGGGGACTAACCGACGGCCTGACCGGGCGGAACTGACCGGCGGCGCGTATACGGCGAGCAGCGTCGTGGTGATGACGCCAACCGCGTCCTCAGGCAGCGCGATGGCCGTGGGCGCATTCCTCATGCTGATCGCCACCGGGCTGCTCGTGGGAGCCTTCTTCCTCGGCTCCTTCTACCTGCAGCGGGCGCGCGGCTTCAGCGCCCTGGCCACCGGCCTCGCGTTCCTCCCGGTGGCGGTCGCGGCCGTGGCCGGCGCCCACACCGGCGGCCGCCTGGTCGCTTCCCAGGACCGCCGTGCGCTCAGCGCCGCCGCGCTGGCCGTCACCGCTGCCGGAGCGGCGGTGGCGGCGGCGTGGCCCAATCCCGTGGTCCTGATCACCGGCATGAGTATCGCCGCGCTCGGGATCGGCGCCACCCTGGTGACGGCTACGACCACCGCCCTGGCGGACGTCCGGCCCGGGGAGGCGGGAGTCCGTTCGGGCCTGGTCAGCACGTTCCACGAATTCGGCAGCGCGCTGGGCGTCGCGGTCCTGTCGAGCCTGGCCGCGTCCAGCGTGGCCGCCGTCGGCCCGGGCACCGTCAGCCTTACCGGCTTCACCCGCGCCTTCGCCGCCAGCGCGATCGCGGCCCTCGCCGCCGCGGTGATCGCCGCGTTGCTGGCTCCTCCCGGCAAGGCCGTCCCCGGAGCCGCGCCGATGGCCGACTAGCTGGCGCGCCGGCTGGCGCGCGAGCAGCCAGGTCGCCTGCGCGCGAGCAGCCCCGGTCTTTTGCTAGGCTGACTGACGTTCTTGGGGCTGTAGCGCAGTCCGGTAGCGCACCTCGTTCGCATCGAGGGGGTCAGGGGTTCGAATCCCCTCAGCTCCACCCGGGATCCGGACCTCTGTTCGGATATGAAGTGACAAACCAAGTGACTACGCGCGCTCAGCGTTCCCGCCGGATTTATTAGCGCTCGCTGGATGGGGTTCTTTGAAGACCTCGTCCATGACGGTCGCACCGCCGCGGATGGCGGGCACGATCACGTGCCGGTAAACGGTCTCGGTGACGTGAGTCGACTTGTGGCCTACCGTGTCGCTGATCTCCTGAATCGGGACGCCGTTACTGCTCATGATCGACACCGCCGTGTGCCGTCCCTCATGAGCATGCCAGTGGCCGATGCCCGCACGCTGGGTCATCTTACTGAACCGCCAGTTCAGCGCCCAGCGGCTGTACAAGCGCCCGTCCTCGTAGCAGAACACCAGGTTGGCGTCCTGGTACAGGGCGCCCGCCTTCCGCCGTTCGGCGGCCTGGCGCTCCTTGTGCTGCCGGAGCGCCTCGACGGCACGCCGGGGCAGGACTAGCGAGCGCTTCGACTGCGGCGTCTTGACGTCGCCGGTCCTGCTCGCCGAACGCCACACGTGAATGACCCCTTGGTCGAGATCCACGTGATCCCAAGTCAACTTTCGCAACTCGCCCGGACGCAAGCCGAGCATGAGCGAGACCACGAACAGCGCTTCGAGCCTTGTGGCCGCGTCCTCGTCCCGGTCGAGCCCCAGCTGGGCGCGGCATGAGCGGCAGGTCGCCTCTTTCAGCTCGGTGCTCGCCTCGGTGACCGGCGCGTCCATGGGTGGCCTGGTGCCGCAGGCCAGCTCGCCGGCTTCGGTGGCCGCGTGGGTCGCGCCGTAACGGCCTTTGCTCGCCTTCACGACCTTGACGTACACGGTGACCCGGCCGCTCGCGGCCTGGAGCACCTTGCCCGCCTGCTCCTGTGTCATGGCCCGTGACGGGCGGCCCGGTCTCCCCCGCGGCAGGTCGACCAACTCGGCGACGTTACGGCCGATGAGATCATGCTTCTGCGCCCGGCGGATCGACCGGCGCAGCGTGCTCTTGATCTCCACCAATGACGACTTGCCGAGCGCGCCGGCGATGTCCCGGAAGAACCGGTCGGCGTCAGTGGCCGTGAAGTCCTTCAGCTTCACCGCGCCTATCTTCGGATAGATCCACTTTGTGGTCTGCCCGCGGTAGGTGGCCATGGTGCTCGGGTCGAGTTCGAGTGCGTCGAGCCAGTCGGCGACACACTGCCCGACGGTGTAGGTGGCCGGCGTGCGGATGCCCGCCTTGATCTCCTCGTGCAGCTCGCCGAGCCTGTCTTTGACCTCGGTCTTCGTCTTGCCGCGCACGGTACGTCGGTGGCGCTTGCCGTCGCCGTCAGCGCCGAGCGAGATCGTGCCGACGTAGCACTTGTTGATCTTGTCCCACGAGATGCCGTCGTCGCCCCGCTCCCGGCGTCTCGTCGGCCCGGATGGGGATGGTGTGCCCACAGATTCAGCTCCTTCCGCTCATCGGTCTTACCGGCGATCGTACACCAAGACGTCCCCAGACGTCCCTCACGCCACGGCTCTTCGCGAGAGGCGATGAACTCGGCGAGCTGCCGGTCGGTGATCCGGCGCGACTTGCCGATCTTGATGCTGCGGAGCTGGCGGGTGCGCAGCAGGTAATAGACCTTGTCGCGGCCGATGTTCAGCATCTTTGCTACCTCCTCGACGGTGTACGCCTGCAAGGAGCGATCACCTCCTCTGGTCGTGGCTTGTCCTGTCCTGGTGCATCTCCTTTCGCTCGGTTACGCTGAGTGTTTGTCTACGTCTTTGTCTATCCGCTTGTTCGCCCGCCATTACGTGCAGACGAGCGCGTGGCTGGTAGACGTAGACAATCACGGACCGTCACTTTCGGTAGCGCGCCATCGCCCCCGGCTGACCTGGACCACCTGGCCGCGTTCGGCGAGTTCGCGCAGTCGTAGGTAGATCCATGGTCGGCTCATGCCGGTCGCGGTCATAAGTTCGGGCACGGCGGCGCCCTTGTCCGGGGCCAGGGACAGCGCGGCCCACAAGATGGCCTCAGGGTCGTCCGCGCGCCGTCCTCGCCGTCCGCCTGTCCTGGCCGTCCTCGTGCTCGCCGTCCGGCGACGGACTGCGATCGCCGGCCTCATCGGCTGACGTGGTGCGGTTCCGCTCCTCGATCGCCTGCCGCGACACTTCATCGAGCGGAGGCCGAAGGCCGACGTGCAGGCTGGCCGTACGGGCAACGACTTCGTCGGTGACCAGGTAGGCACGGGCACGCCGGGGGGTGGTCTGCTCGGGCGCCGATACGAGGAACTTGCCCGGCGCGTCGAGCGTGTGAGCGTGCCAGCCGGCGGCAAGCATGCCCTGTCCGAGGATGAGATCGACGTCTTTGCGTTCGCGGACCCGGAAGCAGATCCGGACGTCCATCTGCGAGCGCACCGCGCCGTGTCCCATGGCTTTCTGCGTCGGCCGCTGGGTGGCCGCGATCAGGTTGACGGCCACCGCCCGCCCGCGCCGGGCGATCGAGTCAGCGTGCCGGACCGCTCCGGGGGCGTCGTCCACCAGTTCGGCGTACTCATCGATGAGAATAACCAGCGCGGGCAGATCGGGTGTCGGCTCACAGACGCGCAGCCCTCGCTCGGCGAACATCGTGGCTCGTGCTTCGAGAACGGCGACCGCATCGGCCAGGAGCACGCGGGCCTGATCGGGTGTGGTGGCCAGCCGGTCGAGGCAGGAGATCCACGGGCCGAGTTCCATCCCTTTCTTGAGGTCGATGCCCCAGAGGACCACGTCGCGGCAGGCGGACAGGTTGCCGATCAGCACGTTGAGGCCGCCGCTCTTGCCCGCGCCGGTCGCCCCACCGAACAGGACGTGCCGGCGCAGGAACGACACGCGGCAGGGAACCGCGTCCTCGAACGGGCCGAGGTCGATGGCCTCGGTGATGGATGTCACGGATGGACCAGGCCACGTGATGGCGTCGGCATGCGGGTCGGAGTCCAAGACGCGCAGCTCGCATCGGTTGGCGAAGTTGTCGGGGGTCGGGTAGACGCGGACGGCGCCTCGGAAGGTGCCGAGACCGGATTCGATGGCGGGTACTTTCGCGATGACGTCGTGGATGGTCTGTCCCCGGGCCAGCCGGAACCTGGCCCGCCAGCCCCACAGGTCCACGAGGGCCGACATGACCTGCGATCCGGCCAGGCCGACGGCCCGCGCGATTTCCGGCCACGATTCGAGGGTCCGTTCGAGCCGGACCTTGGCGCGGCGCCGGCGGCTGGCCCACCACGGGACGGCGCAGGCCACGGTCAGGACGGCGGCCAGAGCGGGCATCGGTGGCCTAGCAGGACCGAGGACGGTCGCGGCCGTGAGCCACCCGCCTGCCACCACGCTGACGGCGGCGGCGTAGGCGCGCTCGGCGGGCCGGTCCAGCAGGGCCCACTCCTTGCGCAGCCGTGGCGGCGTCGGCAGCACCAGGGCGGCCACATCGGCGAAGGTGACCGCTATCAGCCACGGCCACCACCCCGGGTGGGAGCGGTGCAGCGTGGCCGCCGCGATCACGAGGCCGACCGCGACTATTACGGGGGCAAGTTCGGAGCGGTAGCGCCACATCGCACGGACGACGATCGCGCCGGCCGTCTCGGGCAGGGCTCGTCCGGGCTGAGGAACATCATGGGCTGGTAGCCGTCGCGGCGGAGCTGGCGGGCGCGTCGGCGGAGCAGGCTTCGCGATGGCCGGTTCATCATGGCCGGTCCCGGTGCTGGGGCGGAAGCTGGCCCTGGGCTTCGAGTTCGTCGCGCAGGTAGTAGAGGGCGTCTTCCTCGCCGTCCGCATGGGCGCCGAGCGTGGCGCGGGCTGCGGCGATCAGGTTGTTGAAGTCGGCCAGGGTGCGGGCCAGGCGGCCGCGGAGCCGGCCGACCTCGGCGACAGCAGCGGAACCATGTCGAGCGCCCTGGCGAGCGTGCCCATGGCCGAGACGGCGCTGTCGTGCCGGCTGGCACCTCCTGAAGATCGGTGTCCGGGTGGTGCCTAGGTTGGTCGTGATGACCACCTCCTTCGGTTGCAGTGGTCAGCCCTGGCCGGTCAGGGCATGGATGATCGCGGTCACGGTGGTGCGGATCTCGGGCGCGACGCTGCTCGATGCCAGGTAGAAGCCGAACAGCACGCACATGAGGCCGTGCCAGAGCTTGAGCCCGGCGAACCGGTACAGCGGCCACACGGCGACGGCGAGCACCGGGATGAGCGAGATTGAGATCGCCAACGCGCCTCACCTCCCTTCGGGGCCAACCGGTCACCGCTGGCCGCGATGATCGCGGCGAACCGGCCGTGGCGCTGCGAAGCTGACGAGGATGCGCGCCTTGGCGTGGCCGTGAGCGGTGTGTCCGGGCGGGCGACGAGATCGGCCAGCACGGGGACGAGCGGCATGTACTTGCGGGCCAGCCGGGCGGCCTTGGCCCCGGTCGTGTGGATCAGCCCGACGCCGTTGTCGGTGAAGTCGGACAGCTTGATGACTCGTGCCCACGGGCTTTCGGCCAGGCTGTCCGCGACGTGCTCGCGGTACTGGCCGTTCGCGTCGCTGCCGGGCGCGTAGACCGGGTTGGTGACCGCGGCCACGAGTTCGGCGACCCGCGGCCCGAAGCACGCGGCCAGCATCGCGAGCGCGCCTGGACGGCCGGCCGGGGACAGGTCGTCGGCGTGGTCTTCGACCGCGTCGTGGAGCAGAGCCGCGCAGATGACGTCCGGCTCATGGACGCCGTAGTGGACGATGATCCGGAGCGCGACGCGGAGCAGATGGTTCACGTACGGCTCGCGCTGACGGTGGTCGAGGCGTGCAGCCGGCCCGCGAGCTGGAGCGCCTGCTTGACCTTCCGCCGCGCGGCCGGGTCGGCGAGCCGGGCGGTCTCGAGCGCGAACCGTTCGCGTAGCCCGTGCTCGCCGTACAGGGTGGTGATCGCGTGCAGCGGCATGTCCGAGAGGAGTTGCCGCTCGCTGGCCGGGCTGTCGGAGCGTCGGCCCGGGTCGTCCAGGTGGCGGCGTGGCCGCAGTCGCGGCACTCCCAGCCCATCTGGATCTTGTCGGCGCCGATGCGGAGCTCGTATTCGATGATGTCCGGCGAGCCGCACGAGGGGCACGGCTCCTCGGTCGTCCATCCGGCCGGGTGGGTCATCGGCCGTCCCCTTCCGAGCCGTGGCCGGTCCAGGCAGGGCACTCTGCGCGTCGGTGTCGTCCGCCGCATCCGGCCGGCGACGTAGACGCCGAGCAGGCGGCGGACCAGCGCGGCGACTGGCCGTCGCGCCCGGCTGCTCATCTCGGCGTCCGCGGCTCCGAGTGGATGCCGATGACCACCATGACGAACAGGAGCGCGACAATCAAGGCGAGCGCTGCGGCCACGAAGAACAGTGCGGCAAGCATCAGTTCTCAGCTCCCTTCTTGACGGTGCGGATGGCCTGGGCAAAGATCCGGGCGCCGGCGTGGGCCTGCCGGGTGGCAGGCGGCGCGCCACGCGGCGGCTCGTCCGCGTGGTCTTACGCCGCCACGCGTTGCGGGCCTGGCACTTGCGGCACAGCTGTACGAATGCTCGGTGACTGCACCGCATGGACACTGACGGCGCCTGCGCTCGGCAGGTGGGGCGAGAAGATCGGTGTGCATCGAACCTCCTTTCACTCGGCGCCGTCCCCGGTGTCCGGATCGGCGCTGATGCCCCGGTATGAGCAGAGTGCGGCGGGGGAGTGAGGACGCAGTGACTACGCAGCGGGACCTGAGTGGACGTGCCGGGACGTCCCTACTAAGGTGAAGCCGTCCTTTGCGTCCTTTGGGCAGGTGGAATGGCAAACGAGAGGCTGCGAGCGCTCCTGCTAGAGCGGGGGATGACTACCGCCAAGCTCGCTGAAGCCGTGCAGGTGGACGCCAAGACCGTCGAGCGCTGGATCGTCGCGGGCCGCGTGCCCTACCGGAAGCACCGGTACACCGTCGCCGCGTTCTTCGGCGTCGATGAGTCGTACATCTGGCCCGACGCGCTTGACCAGGACCAGGTCGCGGCCGCGTCCGAGAGCGAGATCGTCGCCGTCTACCCGTACCGTTGGGCCGTGCCGCGGGACGCGTGGGGGCACCTCTTCGGCCATGCCGAGCAAGAGATCGGCATGCTGGTCTACTCGTGCATTTCCTCGCCGAAGACGCGGCGTCCACCGCGTGTTCGCCGACGGGCCGAACGGTGCGCGGGTCCGGATCCTGCTCGGCGATCCGGACAGCCCGCTTGTGGTCGAGCGCGGACGAGCGAAGGCATCGACGAAGCCATGCCGGCCAAGGTGCGGAGCGCTATCGCGATGTTCCGCCCGCTGCAGGCGGTCGAGAACGTCGAGATCCGGCTGCACGGGACGATCTTGTATAACTCGATCTTTCGCGGCGACGATCAGCTTTTCGTCAACACGCATATTTACGGGACGATGGCCAACAACGCGCCATTCTTCCACCTGCGCAAGATCGCGGGCGGCGCGATGGCCAGCACTACCTGGAGAGCTTTGAGCGCGTCTGGGACGGAGCGACACCGTACGAGGGAGCGTGAGCCTGGCCGAAGGATCGACTACTACGACGATCCGAGGCGCCGAAGGCCAACAGCCTTGTCCCCTCCGTCAACGTCGTCGTGGTCAACGATGCTGGCGAGATCCTGCATGATCCGCCGATCGGACAACGACAACTGGGCGGTTCCGGGCGGAGCGATCGATCTCGGCGAGTCCGTCGCTCAAGCCGCGGTTCGCGAGACGCACGAAGAATCCGGAATCGAGTGCGAGATAACGGGAATCGTCGGCATCTACACCGACCCGAAGCACGTAATTCTCTACACCAGCAACGGACTCGACTTTCGCAGTTTTACACTGTCGCGATCAGCGCTGGGTTAGTTCCCGGTTCTGGGGCCGGCGTAGAGGATGAAGGTCTCGTCGATCCCTTGTTCCGGTGTCCCGGTCGCGCCTCCGAAGGCGCCGGGGAGCTCGTTTTCGCTGTACTGGCCGGTGCTGGCCTTGTAGATCCCGATGGCCCAGTCGTCGGCGGAGCCCTGGTAGCGCAGGCGCAGGATCGGGGTGGGCTCGCGGTGCCCGGGCAGCAGCGCGGCGACGTAGCAGTACTGCCCGCGGTAGCGGACGAGGGGCTCGCCGAGGCGGGGCCAGCCGGCCGTGACGTGGGCGATGATCCGCCGGGTGACGGCGTTGCGGGTCTGCTGGTCTGGCACTTGCGGCACGCTGTCCATGATGGCCGGCGCGGCTGGCGCCGGCGGGTGCCCTCTGCGGTCATGAAACGAGTTCCCGCTGATGCTCCCGGACGCAGCATTGCCGGTCCCGGCGTCGCTGATGACGCTGCTGGCCGTGTTCTCCCCGCTGTTCACCGCGCCGTCGTTCCGGACGTTCACGGGGCTGGCCTGCGGTTTCCTCGCGCAGTCCGGGAAGCGGACGGTATGCGGGATGCTGACCGGGGCGGGCCTGTCGCGGGCCTGGCCGCATGACCGGGCGCATTATTTCTTCTCCCGCGCCCGGTGGAACCCCGATGACCTGGGGATCTGCCGCGGCGAGGCTGGTGATCGGCGCTGCTGGTGCCGGACGGGGAGCCCGTGGAGGTCATCATCGACGACACCCTGTTCAGGAGGCGGGGGAAGAAGAGTCTGGGCAGCGTCGTGGTTCCATGACGGCTCCGCGCAGGGACCTGCGAAAACGGGCTTACGGGAACAACTGGGTCGTGCTCGCGGTCCGCGTCCGGCTGCCCATGATCTCCAGGCCCGTGGCCGTCCCGGTCATGGCGAAGCTGGTGATCAAGGACACCACTCCGCCTCGCGGCTGTGGCTGGCCCGCCGCATGGTCACCCGCCTGGCCCGCGAGCTGCCCGGCCGCGCAGATCCACGTCACCGCCGATTCCGCCTACGCCGGCGAGGAGCTGAGGCAGCTCCCGGACGGCGTGACCTGGACGACCAGGCTCCGCGCAACGCCGCCCTCCATGACCTCCCGCCGGCGCGCACCGGGAAGAGAGGACGGCCCCGGAAGAAAGGCGACCGCCTGCCCGTCCCTTGCGAAGATCGCCGCCGCGGCGGCGTTCTCGCAGGTCACGGTCACCCGCTACGGCAAGGCCGAGACCATCGCCGTGCACGCGTTCACCTGCCTGTGGTACTCCGTCACCGGCCCGGCGCCCGTCACCGTCATCCTCATCCGCGACAAATCGAAAACCGGCTATCGACCTGGCGCTCTGTCACCACGGAAAAGAACCCGGACATCGCACGCTGTTATCGAAAGATACGCCGCGAGATGGGCCATTGAAGTCGCTATCGAGGACGCGAAGCAGCTGTTCGGCACCGGGCAGGCCCGCAACCGCACCGCGGCCGCGGTCGAGCGCACGATCCCGTTCATGCTCGCCTGCCAGGCCATCGCCGTCTGCTGGTACGCCACCGCCGGCCACCACCCCGCCGACGCCGAGGCCCGCCGCCTCGACGCGCCCTGGTACACCTCGAAGACCGAGCCGTCCACCGCCGACATGACCGCCAAGCTCCGCCGCGTCATCATCGCCGCCAAATTTAAGCGACTTCACGCTGACCAGCCAGAACCCGCAGAAATCCACGCTATCCGCCTGGCCTGGGAAGACGCCGAAGACCTCGCCGCCTAAACCACGAAAGCCGAGAACGGAGAAGCGCGCCAGGAATTCTCTATCCTCCTCACCGCTCGGCCCATTGGGGGCGAACCCACCCCAAGTGATGAATCGACCGAGGTCCGTTGGGTGCCTCAAAATGAGGTCCGTCGGTACGCCATGGACCAATCGATGCGGCTACGAGTGCAGCATTATATAAATGACGACGGATCAGTTCATCTCGCATGAGCCCTCATCGGACGATACGCCGCGCTCTTGCCTGCTAGGGTCAGATATCCACGTCTCCTTGACTAGAGTCCAAGCCTCTTTCTGCACCGGCCGCCACGGGTCAAATCTAAAAATACCTACGATACCTGATTTCCAGCAGGCAACTATTACCCACTTGTAGAAAGACCTCAGAAAAACTGCTGCCACCAGATTACCTATGACAATTTGACTCCACGGCAATCTTGCCAGTGGACCGTCGGAGAAATGAAGAAGTATCCCATAGGTTGCAGTTACTACCGTGGCTGTTCCAGCAATCCACGTTGATATATATTCTCTGAGATCCTCGCCCACGTCGCCCCAGCGATGCCTACGGTAAATGAAGTCAGGGATTATGACAACCAATCCCGCGACTACAATTAGTAGGTTATCCGCTACATAGCCTACTGGTCCGTTTATAGTTGGCCCAAGAAAGGGCACAAGGCTAGCGCCGTTTGTGGCGAGATAGATAAGGAACGGCGGTAGTGTGAAGATAGTTGCGGCTGACAACGCCAAGAGCGCCAAGGTTGTGACAATACCCGGGCTAATTACCAAGCTCGATACAGCGTAGGAAATCCATGGAAAAATCAACAGGCATGAAAATCCCGTCGCCGCGATGTACTCTCCAATTGTCAGCGTTGTGTCGAATTGTTGAATAATACCGCCTAGCTCAATAAGAAGCAGGCCAAGCGCGCCAGTACGCCAGGCCCATCGCAGTGACCTCCGAAGATTCTGGTCCGAAACCCTAATGATTCTAGGCTTCAGCGCGAACAGCACACCTCCCACACCGAGAAAAATTCCTATAAGATTGATAGGTACAAAAATCTGGGGTGATTTAGGAATAGTGAATCTAAGGGCGAGGCCTGCAGCAAGGATTATGAACCCGAGCATAGCGGTTGACCACGCTCGACCGATATGCTTTCTAGTACTCTGGATTTCTTGGAGAAGTTTTCGGCCTGTACTGACTCTCATGAGGCGCCGCATTGTCGACATGCATTACAGTCTGGCCTCATCCGATCGTCTGTGACAGAGGAACCAGCGTAAGCGCTGCATACAGCGGCAGGTTACTCGCTGAAGTAAGTTAGCCGCATACCGCGGTAAGGGTCTGCACTCGCCGAACGGCGTCGACCATGCTGGGCCGTGCGCGCTGAATTGACCGAGTGACCAGATGCGTCGGCCCATACCGTGCGTCGACATCAGCAAGGCGCTGCTCAATCGTCACTGGCCGACCGTCCGTCCCAGTAGTCATATCGCAATACGTCAGCGCATCAGCCAACGTGGATCGCGGAGGCCGGAACTCATTGCACAATTCGGCCGCGAGTCCGCGTTGACGGGCTTCGATAATCGCGCAGGAATGGTGTAGCGACCAGGTCGGGAGAGCATCTGGTCGGCGAGGTGGTAGTCACGGAGATATCGTGCGCCGTCAAGGGGATGAAAGCCGGTGTCAGCCACCTGGCGAGTAGCCGATGTCATGCAGCCATGCGGCGGCTTCGAGCAGCTCGGCCTCATCGCCGAGGATGGGGGCCAAGGTTCGGGCTCGCGCGGCTACCCCCTGGACATGCGCCCAGCGACGGGGAAGCGGTACTTCAAGGAGCTTGCGGGCGAGTTCTTTGGCCCAGAGAGCTTGATCCATGCACTTCAGGCTATGAGCCGAGCCGAGGACACGCACCGACGCGGTGTGCCGTCTGGGGACGTCTGACTACGTTGTGTGCGGTCAGAGGGACCGCGTTCTTGCGGCCAACGGCCGCCCAGATGTGGCCTCGCCGGGAGCCGTCCAGGCTGGGAACCGGCGCACGCCACTTGTACGCCTCGGTGACGCCAGGGCCTACGGGCTCAAGGCCCTCCAGGAAGCTCGCTACCTCGTCTTGGCTGTGATGGTAGAGCGGCGCCGCGTCGTACTCTCTCGTGAATTCCTCTCCGAGAATCTCCTTCCAGCTGGCCGACCGAAAGGACGACATAGCTGCCGTACGGAATGCGGTCGATGACCTGAGCCATTATCTTGCGCGCCGTTTGAGCCTCGTAGAAGTGCAGGGTCATTGTCGAAACAACACACATCGGCTGAAAGAAGTCGATGAACTTACGGACTCGCCAGTCGTAAAGAACCTCATCCGGGTACTCAAGGTCGCCGGCGACGGCCAGTACATCTTTTGATTTCGCCAGAATGTTCTGTGCGTGAGACAGAACAAGCTCATCATTGTCCACGTAAACAGTTCGTGCGTCTGGCTGGACTTCTTGCGCCGTCTCGTGTGTATTAGGGTTTGTTGGCAGGCCGCATCCGAGGTCGATGAACTGTGTGACACCGCGGGATGCCACATAGCGGACCGCGCGGCGCTGAAACTGCCTGCTCTCCCTGGCCAGCTGGCCAGCACGCGGAAAGACCTTGAGGAGTTTCTTAGCTTGCTCCCGGTCGGCTGCGAAGTTATTTTTACCGCCGAGGAGATAATCGTACACCCGGGGTATGCTCGGCTCGCCGGCTGATCTGAACGGCCGAATCGGGCTTCTCAGTTTGACTCGGAGCCGATCGGTGGATTCCGCCTGTACGAATACTGGCTGAACGCCGTCTTCTCTCGCCTCAGCGATGTAGAACAACTTGTCCCAGACGCTATGTGCCTGGATTTCATATTGAGGGAAGTCGAGCCGCAGTGCGTCCAGCGCAGAGCGCATGGGCAAGGGATTCCTGCTCATGCTTCGTCCCCGGATGCGGCAGTTGACGGGGAGAGGCGCAAGACCCGCGCCACCTTGTCAGCGGTCACCCCGACATGGCCAATCGGGGCGATGCGCTCGGCCCATGACCACCAGAACCACAGTGACCCGTCGTCCGCCGGCGCCGCGTACACGTTCTCCGAAAGCTGTGCCGTCGCCCGGCTGACCACACGTACGCAGGGAGGTCCCCCGCCCTCCATGACCGTGGTCATGAAGCCGCGGCTGGACAGGTCCGCGCCGAGTGCTTCAAGGCCCTTCACCGCACCGTCCACCGTGACGGTGGTCCCCGAAGGTCATCCCGCTGTTCCCCTTCCGCTTCATTCGACCGCCTGCAAGAGCCGCAGGCGTCCCTGTTCCAGCTCGGTGATCAGCCTGACGCGGAGGGTCGAACTTCTAAACAACGCGAAGGGACTTCTAGGGACGTCTTCTGGTACCGTCGCCGATGTACTCGCTTTTACGGGAGCGGAACGGTGAACGAGCCCCTACGGCGCGCTCTGCTACGGGCGCGGCTGCGCGAGGACGACGTTGCGGCCCGCCTTGGCGTCGATCCCAAGACCGTGAGGCGCTGGCTGAACGGGCGCGTCCCGTACACGAGCAACCGCCTGGCGCTGGCCGACCTGCTGGACGCGGACGAGGCCGACCTGTGGCCCGGAGCTGGCGGACCACTCACCGTGGGCTCCCGGCCAGAGGAGATGGGCGCGATCTATCCGCACCGCTGGGCTATGCCGCGCGAGATCTGGGCCCGGTTCTTCGAGTCCGCCGAGCACGAGATCGGCATCCTCGCCTACAGCGCTCTCTTCCTGGCCGAGGACGCCGGCATCCTGGCCATTCTCGCCGAGAAAGGCCGCAGTGGCGTCGCGGTCAGGATCGCGCTCGGAGACCCCGATAGCTCGCACGTCGCCCGGCGGGGCGATGAGGAAGGTATCGGCGACGCCATGCCCGCCAAGATCCGTAACGCACTGACGCTGTTCGGCCCGCTAGCTGAGGTCGATAATGTCACGATCCGTCTTCATAAAGCGGTGCTATATAACTCGATCTACCGGGCCGATGAAGATCTCTTGGTCAACCAGCATATTTACGGAACTCCAGCCGCGCATGCTCCGGTTTTCGGCCTTCGCGCGATCGGCGAAAAGAAGCATGGCCACGACTTACCTCGATAGCTTTGACCGAGTTTGGGCAACGGCAACGACTATAGCTAATCGAGGTGAGCTGACGAGCTCGTGCGGGCCTCACTGGCTGCACTACAGAGACAACTCGATCAAAGCTCTGAACCACGCTCGCTGACGAGCTGGCGCGGCGCGGCGCCAACACAACGCGGTAGTGCCTTATCTGTCCGAGATCCATAACTCACTGGCCCAGGAGTCATATTCATGATTTTCGTTGCAGTTAGCGCCTCAGTCTCCGAGTACAGCTTCCGGTAGGTCACGGCTTAGCGGTCCGTACGTGCACGACATCTCGGCCGCCGTCGCAGACCCAAGAACAGGTCCGTGGCCTCATCCCTGTTAAGCTGATCGAAGGCCAGTTAGCGTCTCCTCCATCGATGACGCGAGTGGAGGAGAACCACCATGGTAGTCTTTCGCCGTGGGTCTGCGCCGATCCCATCGGCATCCGTCATTAGCGCCCCGAAGGCGAGATTGACCTAGCGTCGCGAACCCGCTCTTCTTCAGTTTCGCCGGTACAGAGTGTCTACCAGGATCCACTCTGAATTGGCCGTTGGGTTCACCGTGTCTCGCAACAAAGATCCGCGCTAAGGCTCGATCGATAACCCCGATGCGCATATCGGTCATCTCGGCCACTTCCCTGTAGAAGTCTCGCAACTCTTCCGGTGATGGCGCGCGTCCGTAGCTCCCCGCATGCGGCAGCATCGATTGGCCCATGACATGTGCGGCAAGCATAAAGCGATAAGGCGGTAAAGTTCGCGCCATCCACGAAAGAAGCGTCGCGAGAATCCCTGGAATGGAGGTTAAGCGAGAGTCATAGGTCATGACTTCGGCTGAGAGAGATTCCTTCCCGCGAAGACGCCTGCCAGACGACACGGCACCCCGTAATCGCCGCTCCAGTGTGTTCGATTTATTTCCCTGAGAGCATGCGGCATGGCTTGTACGGCCCACCGAACATGCAACTTTCGTCCAGCACGGCAGCGCATTCAAGCAGCAGACGGAGTTAGCGGCTCTTCCCCTCCGAGGAGCGGCTTGAAGCCGCGCACGGCAGCAATGCATCCACTGTCCTTGCGCGAGCATTCCTCGCTGCGCGCGCTGGGTCCAAGTGATATCAAGGGCCAAGGAAGTGCGTTCCGATTCCATGACCGGGTTCAGCTTAGGCCAATCCAGGGATGTCGCCAAGAAGAATTCGATATATTCGATATAGAGCTAGCCACTCCACCGAAAAAGCAGCTATCTCTTTCCCTAGACTGCGAGCTACTTCGTCCGGCTCTCCGGAGAATAGCCTACGTCCGGCAGATCTGAAGTTATTAAATGCGGCCGCTTCCGATTGATCTAGGCGATGCAGGACGTGATCTGCTAGGTTGTCTCGTGTGACCCTTAGCAGTGTCATAAAGACGCCGATGGTTGAACCGTGATACCTAACCCAATGGCTTACCTCATGTCTATGAGCGAGATTCCAGGACATGACGGAGGTGAGTAGGTCATTGGGCTTCTCCCTCATGCCTCGGAGGAAAAGGATCTGGCTCCTGAGATTGAGATGATCGCCGCTGGGATTACGAAGGATCATTAATAGTACGCCTGTCGGCCGTCTCCTGCTTTTCCGGTCGCCTATATCCGGTTGGCCCTGGTGACGGAACCCCGGTCGCGCGCACGATCGACGGCCGTATGGATTGCGTCTATTATAAGATTAGTAGCGACGCCCGATGTAATTGATATAACGAGCTGAGCTAGCTCAGAGCCGTGAAGAGAGTCCTTGTTCTGCACCCAATCTGACACTGTGATAGTACAGTGTGCAGCGACCTCGTCATTCTGCGAAGTTCCTCCGCCAGCAGTTGCAAGTTGGCCTTGCTTCCCGTGTATGTAAGCCGAGTCATGCTCAGATTGTAGGATAGGAAGAGTCCGGATGACGACGTTTCGCGGCTCTAGATGGTTAGATGTCGGATAACTGTTCCCTATTCATAGCGGCCGTCACTTCGTCGATCCTGCCGACCTGCGACTCGGCCATGTTGCGAACTTACGTTCACGACCGTGAGGAGGGGTTGGTCGTACGACTGCGTGCATGCGCCACGAGTCGATAAGGCGTGGAACTTGGTGTAACCCAAAAGGGTGGTTGTGCTGATGCTTTATGCCCGCTAGCGCAAAGTGCGTCGTACTGTGCTTGCCTTGAGTGAAGGGACGGTAATGATGGCATTGCAGATCGTCAGGTACCGGTAGACAGATCCACTGAGGCAAGATTCAAGATTGAGCCTGGCGGAGAACACCCCACGAGCGCTGCCAACGGAGTCACGAGAGCCATCGTTACTCGGGCCGATTGAAGGGAAGAATTGACTCAGCGCCCATTCCAGCTCGATCTCCCTGTCGGCGGAAGGCTGGAAGGAGCGGTGTGGTCTGGTGGCCTCGGGCGGGCTGAACATGGCGTCGCGCTCGATGGCCATGCGGTAGGCGTGTTCGACGGCCCGCAGGCGGGCGGCGATCCGGGTCTCGCGGGCAGCGATGGCGTGGCGGTTGCGGCGGCCGTAGGACCCTTCCGGCAGGGTCTGGCCAAATCGTTCTACTTCGCGGATGTGGGCTTCGCGTTCGGCGGCGTGCGCAGCGATGGCGAACATGACGGTATTGGCCGTGGTCGCGTCGAGGACAAGGCTGACCGTCTGGCTTTCAGGGTTGCGGTTCGCCAGAGCGACGGTCCGGGGACCATCGGTCTCCGGCCAGGCAGGCTCGGGCTGGGCACGGCCGTGTCTGCTCCGGTCGTAGAGGCTGGCCAGCATGACATCAGCGCGGTCGATCTGATCGCAGGCCGCGCCGAAGTTCTCGCTGATGGGGCCAAGGTCGGCGCCGCGGGCCACGCAGTATTGCATGAGCCGGGCGGCCTGGGGCTGGTCGGGATAATTGCCGGAGCGGGCGTGGATGCGCAGTTGAGTCTTGAGCGCTGGGCTGATCGCTCCGGTCTCGGCGAATTGGACCAGGCCCCGGGTGAAGACCGGCGCCTGCGGCCGGGCGGCCAGCCAGATGGCCAGCCGCCGGGCGGTGACGTGATCGACGCTGGTACCCCGGCCGTCGGCTGCGACAATGCCGTCGCCGATGAGACGCTCATAGAGCGGCAGGTCCGGGAGCGGCCCGTCCTCAGGAAGCCGGTAGCGCATGCTCCCCCGGAGCGTGCTGCGCCGTTATCTCTTCTGCGCATCTGCCTCGCTGATCAGTCGGCTGCGAGGCTGGGCGTGGCCGCAACCGGTCGTTTCGGTGTTCAGCGGGAGCGGCCAGGGCGGCGGCGGTGATCGGGTCCGAGGACATGGTCAGCTCCAGGGGTAGGAGGTGCCGCTGCCGGAAAGCCATTCGGCCGGCACACGGTCGGGAATGCCGGGGTCCGCTGCTGAGGGACGGGGTACGCGGCGGTCTCGGCGATGGGCTCGGCCGGACCCTGGCCGAGGCGGCGGGCGCGGCGGTAGGCCGGGTTCTTCCAGGCGCGGGGCAGGCGGGCGATGACCGGGGCGCAGCCGCCGCGTATGACCAGGGCGAACCCGGCGGGCAGCTGCCGGATCATGTCCGGGGTGGCGACGTCGTGGCGGGTGGCGTGGTCCTGGCCCCTGACCTTCCAGGACGCCTGCCCGCACAGCTTGGCGACCGCGTCCAGCGTGGTGGTGTCGGTGATGCCCGGCAGGAACACCTTCACCGAGCTGGTGTCGAGGACGACCTGGCGGCCGTGGTCACCCCAGCGGCCGGTGAGCTGGGCTTCGCCGTGGACGACGGCGCAGACCTGGATGCCTTTGCCGCCGGAGTCCGACAGCCAGGACGGCAGCGGGACCGGGCAGATCTGGGTGACCTCGTCCAGGCCCATGAGCAGCGGCGGGTCCAGGCGGCCGGACGGGGAGGCCTGCCCCATCTGCGCGGCAACATAGTGGATCTCCGAGGCCATGGCCGCGAACAGCGGCGCGACCGGAGCCTCCCCGGATACCGCTTCGGCGATCATGTACAAGGTGCCGCGCTCGCGGAGAAAGGCGGGGATGTGGAACCCGGTGCCGGGAGCGGGCAGCACCGACGCGGCCAGGTCCGGGTCCGCCATGAACGACAGCGCCCTCGACATGACCATCCGGACCGTGGCGGTGGTCTTCTGCGCCTCGGAGCGGAGCTCGGACAGGGTGATCGCCCACTGGTGGGCCCCCGCAGCGGCCAGAATCTGCTCAGGCACATCCGGGTCGGCGCCCGATACCCAGGCAGCGACCGCTCGCAGGTCATAGCCGGCCAAGGCGGCGGCGTGGAAATAGCCGCGCAGGTAGTCACTCGCTTTCGAGGACCAGAACGAACCGTCTTCGACGCCTTTCTGGGAGACGGCGAAAGCGAACGCATCCGCCCGGCGGATGGCAGTGGCCGGATCCTCGCAGCCCTCGACCGGGGACCAGGAGAAAGTAGACGGCACCCCGCCGATGTCCTGCGGATTGAAGACGTGGACGCCACCAAGTCCGGCGCGTACCGCGGCGGTCAGCGCGTAGATGTCCGGTTTGGTGGTGGTAGCGATGACCGGGCCGGGATAACGCAGGATGACGTCAGCCAGGAACGCGGTCTTGTACGTCCGCGGCGGCGCCATCACCAGCAGGTGCTCCTCCAGCGGAACGCGCAGGCCGTGCCGGTAATGGGCGCGGCCCAGGAACACCGCGTGCTGGCGCGGATCGAGGAAGCGGTAGCACAGCGGAAGCGACGGGCGGATCCGGCCGGAGCGGCGCAGCGCGGCCAAGCGGCCCCAGCGCAGCCACAAGCTGAAAACGATGGGCGAAGCCCTTGCCAGGGTGCAGCCGCAGGTGCAGGCGGATGCGCAGGTGGCGGGCGCGGTTGCCGGGCAGATACCGGGCCGGCAGGAACGCCCACCTGGCGAACGCGGCCACGATGAGCACGATGGCCGAGGAGGATGGCGAGCTTGATCATCACCGGAGCATCTCCCATCCGGGTGGCGAGGACGGGGTTGGTCGGGCCGGACCTGGCCGGACCAGCGCAATAGGTGGGTGTCATGCCTGGCAGAATGCGGCGGAGTGTTGGGACGCGGTTACTACGCGCCGGGACCGCAGGTGGACGTGCCTGGACGTCCCGACTAATCTGTAGCCGTCCTTCCGCGTCCCTCGGGTACGGCGAATACGGAACGAAACGGCGACATGTCCTCCTGTCTGAGCACGGCATGCCGTGTCGGCGGCGCAGGAGAATGAGGGGGTAAACGTCTACTCCTGAGACTTCGTGCTACTTACACCATCGCTGCAAAGAGACGTGTGCATGCATTTTGCCAGCGATTGAAAGGGGGGACCGATGAACGACGCGCTGGCGGCAGTACCTCGGCGATACGCGCTCTCGTTCACCACGGGCGGCCTCCTCGCGCGTGAGGCCGCTCTGCTCGCCCCCGTGTACATCGAGCAGCGCGACTGGGAGCAAGATCCGCGCACTGGCCGTAAAGGGCAACCTCTTGCAGGCGCGGACTCACCGCACGGGGGTCCGCCTGGCAAGTGAGACGGTGCAGCGGCTCTCGGCGCTGGCCGACGGCGAGATCGATCTCCTGATCGAGGCAACGGCTTCCGAGCGCGCTCACCTCATGTGGGCCGCCGCCTGCCGACGCTACGAGTTCATCGGCGAGTTCGCCGAGGAGGTCGTTGCGCGAGCGGTTCCTTCTCCTTGCCTCGACGCTGGACTACCAGGACTTCGATAGCTTCGTCCGGGCCAAGGCGCTCTGGCACGAGGAACTGGCCGAGATCAAGGACTCGACGCTGCAGAGGCTGAGGTCGAACGTGTTCAAGATGCTGCGCGAGGCCGAGCTGCTGTCGAAGGCCGGGGAGCATCATGCCCGCCGTGCTGTCCGAGCGGGTCGCTGCCGTGCTCAGCGCCCGCTCGCCGAGTGACCTGCGGTTCTTCCCCACCCGCAGAGCGACGGGCAGGAGGCCGCGCGGTGACTCCGAAGACCTGCCCGAGCAGGAGGAGCACCTGTTCGCCGTGCTCAGCGGCAAGCGCTTCTTGCAGATGGAGGGCCTGAGCAACGAGGTTCCGTTCTTCATCTACCCGTATCCGCCCGAGGACGCCCTCGCCGTCGCGGCGGCCAAGAAGCGGATCAAGAACCGGCTGTGCCAACGACGGGCATCACGCGTCTTCGAGATCAACCTCTACGACCTGTCGGTCGAGCTCCTCAAGGAACGGGGCGTCTGGGAGCGGGTCCTTGCCATCGAGCCCGAGCAGGACAAGGCCGACTTCCGCGAGATGCTCCAGGGGATGCTCGACCCGCAGCTGCACATCGCCCCGGCGATCCGCGACCGGCTCGCGCAGGCGGACTTCGACATCTTCTTCCTCACCGGGATCGGTGAGGTCTTCCCGTACATCCGCTCGCATAACGTGCTGAACAACCTGCAGTCGGTCGTGACGGGCAAGCCGATGCTCATGTTCTTCCCTGGCCGCTACGAGCAGTCCGACACGCTGGGCTCGTCGCTCGTGCTGTTCGGGCGGCTCAAGGACGACCAGTACTACCGGGCCAAGAACATCCTGGAACAGGAGGCATGAGCTCGATGCGGCTCAACGAGATCTTCGCCAAGGACATCCAGCGCCCGATCGAAGGCGTCATCAAGGCTGATGACGTCGCGCACCTGGGCACGGAGGTCGACGAGTACGTCCTGACCAACGAGGCCGCCAAGGGCCTGGAGATCCTGCTTGAGGAGTACACGTACTACACCAACGCCAACGGCGTGTGGATCTCCGGCTTCTTCGGCTCCGGTAAGTCGCACCTGCTCAAGATGCTCGCCCATCTGCTGGGCGACGTCGAAGGCCAGGACTTCCCGACGCGCAGAACGTCTCCGACAGCTTCCGCGCCAAGAGCACCGACGCCTTCCTGCCCGGCCTGCTCAACAAGGCAGACCGCATCCCGGCCAAGAGCCTGCTGTTCAACATCGACCAGAAGGCCACCCTGATCAGCAAGGACCAGACCGACGCCCTGCTCAAGGTGTTCGTCAAGGTCTTCGACGAGAGCCGCGGCTACTACGGCAACCAGGGACACGTCGCACGGTTCGAGCGCGACCTCGACAACCGCGGCCAGTACGACGCGTTCAAGGAGGCGTTCGAGCGCATCGCGGGCATCCCCTGGACCCAGGGACGCGAGCAGAGCGCCCTGGAAGGGCCGAGCATCGACCGCGCCTTCGCCGAGGTGAACGGTCGAGGCGCGCCGACGGCATCATCAAGCAGTACAGCGCCTCGTACTCCGTCTCGATCGAGGACTTCGCCGACGAGGTGAAGTCCTGGCTCGACAAGCAGGATGACCCGAGACTTCCGGCTGAACTTCTTCGTCGACGAGGTCGGCCAGTTCATCGGCTCGGACACCAAGCTGATGCTCAACCTGCAGACCATCGCCGAGTCGCTCAACACCAAGTGCGCGGGCCGCGCGTGGGTGTTCGTGACCTCCCAGGAGGACATGGAGAAGGTCATCGGCGACCGCACCAGGCAGCAGGGCAACGACTTCTCCAAGATCCAGGCCCGCTTCAAGACCCGCGCTGAAGCTCACCAGCGCGGACGTCGAAGAAGTCATCCGCAAGCGCCTGCTGGAGAAGAACGACGCCGGTGCGGCCGCACTGAGCAGCGATCTACGCCGACCAGCACGCCAACTTCAAGACGCTGTTCGACTTCGTCGACGGCGCCAAGACCTACCGCAACTACGCCGACGAGGCCCACTTCATCGGGACCTACCCGTTCGTCAGCTACCAGTTCCCGCTGTTCCAAGCCGCGATCGAGGGCATCTCCGACCACAACGTCTTCGAGGGCCGCAACAGCTCGGTCGGCGAGCGGTCGATGCTCGGCGTGGTCCAGCAGGTCGCCAAGGACATCGGCGACGTCGAGGTCGGCCACCTCGCGACCTTCGACCACATGTTCGCCGGCATCCGGGCCTCGCTGAAGTCCGCCGCTCAGCGCTCGATCGACGTCGCCGAGCGCAACCTCGACAACCACGCTGGCGGTCCGGCTCCTCAAGGCGCTCTTCCTCGTCAAGTACGTCGAGAGCTTCCAGGCGACACCGCGCAACCTCACGGTGCTCGTCTACGACCGCTTCGGCCTCGACCTTCCTGCCCTGTCGGAGCAGGTCAAGGAAGCGCTGACCCTGCTGGAGACGCAGACCTACATCCAGCGCAACGGCAACGTCTACGAGTACCTGACCAACGAAGAGCAGGTCATCGAGGAAGAGATCAAGAACGTCGACATCGACGCCTCCGAGGTCAGCGCACGACTGTTCAAGATCCTCTCCGGCGACGTCATCAAGACCAACAAGATCCGCTACGCCAAGAACGGGCAGGACTTCCCGTTCGGCTTCAAGCTCGACGACCAGGCCCATGGCCCCCAGCGGGAGCTGTCGATCCACTTCATCTCGCCGGAGTACCCGTACACGCCGGATGAGATCCGCATGCACAGCGCGGGCAAGGACGAGCTGCGCGTCATCCTCGAACCGGACGACCGGGTGCTCTCGGACCTGCGCCTGCTCATCAAGACCGAGAAGTACATCAAGCGCAAGCAGGGCACCTCGATCTCCGCGATCGAGGACCAGATCCTGCGGGCCAAGGGCGCGCAGAACATCGACCGGGAGAAGGAGCTCATCGAGCGCGTCCGCCGCTCCGTCGGCAAGGCCGACACTGGTCATCAACGCCGCCGACATCACGTCAACCTCGCAGGACGCGCTCGCCCGGGTGACCGACGGCTTCCAGGACCTCATCAGCCGCACCTACACCCAGCTCAAGCTGCTTGGCGGCGTCACCTACAGCGAGCAGCAGGTCGCTCGGGCGGCCAACCCCGACAGCGGCCTGTTCGACGCCGACACCGTGTCGAAGCTCTCCGCGCCTGCGGAGGAGGTGCTGTCGTTCGTCATCCGCAAGGAGAGCACTCGGCGAGCAGGTCACGGTCAAGACCATCGTCGATAGCTTCCAGACCAAGCCCTACGGCTGGGACCTCGCCTCGATCGAGGTGCTCATCGCCTTCCTGGTCGGTTCCTCCAAGGTCACGCTCACAGTCGACGGCAACGTCCTCAAGCGAACCGAGGTCGCCGCCGCGCTGCGCAACACGCAGAAGCACTCGCACGCGGTGGTCGCTCCGCAGAAGACCTTCGACGAGCGCAAGGTCGCCGCCTTCCGCAAGTTCTGCACCGACTTCTTCGACGAAGCCAACACGCCCAAGGACCCGCTGGAGCTCGCCCGGCACGGCGCCGACAAGCTCAAGGGCAAGCTCGACGAACTCAAGGCCACCGTCACTGGCTCGAAGTACCCCTTCGTAGCGCAGCTCGCCGCCCCGATCGACCTGCTCGACCAGGCCGTGGGCAAGCCCGACGACTGGTACCTGACCGACTTCAACCTTGGCGACGACCTGCTCGACGCCAAGGAGAGCATCATCGACCCGATCCAGTCGTTCCTCAACGGCGCCGCAGCGCGACATCTACGACGAGGCCGCGGCACTCCTGACCACCCACAGCAGCAACCTCGGCTACCTGCCGACCGGCAGCGACGAGGCCGTCCGGAGCGCGCTGGCCGACCCGAATGCCTTCCGCGGCAACCGCATGGCCCAGCTCAAGCAGGCCACCGACAAGCTGCGCAGCCCAGATCGACGACGTTGGTCGCCGTCGAACCGAGCCGACGTCACCACCGCAATCGAGGGCCGCAAGGCCGAGCTCGTCGCGCAGCGCCTTCTACGCCAAGGCGACGCCCGCGGCTCAGCAGAGCGTGCTGCGGAAGGTCGACCAGACGCTCTCGCGCGTCGGCGCTGAGAACCAGGTCGCCCTCATCCGCGAGATCGGGACCGAGCTTCGAGGACAGTGTCTACCCGGCGCTGCTCGATCAGCTCGCCGCCTCCCAGCAGGAGCGGCGGTGACGACGTGCCACCCCCGAAGCAGACCGTCTCCATCAAGACCGTCTCCGTGCCCGGCGTCATCCGGCGTTCTCGAAACGGAAGATGACGTCGACCAGTACCTTGCCGCCCTCCGCGACGCGCTCATCCAGACCCTGAAAGACGGAAAGCGAATCTCACTCTGATGGAAACCGCACCGCTGAAATCCTTCGCCACATGGGCGCGCACGGCGCTCATCCGCGAGGTCACCGCCCGCATCGCCGTGGTGCTGGCGCCGGCGTCACCTGAGCGAGTCGAGCAGCCGAAGGCCGTTGCCGCCCTGGAGAAGGCCGTCAACGCAGCGGGCGGTGGCGACAAGGGTCAGTGCGGCGGTGGCAGACCGGGTCGCCTACACCTGGTTCAACCGGATCATCGCTCTGCGATTCATGGACGCCAACGGCTACACCGGCATCGGAGTCGTCTCGCCCCAGGCCGGGGTCGAGGGCGGCCAGCCCGAGATCCTCGCCGAGGCCAAGCGCGGCAACATCGACGCCGACGGTGGTCGGCACCAAGACCCGCGAGACGGTCACGGGGCTGCTCAACGGAACCCGCCGCAGTGACGACCCGCAGGGCGAGGCCTACGCGCTGCTGCTCGCGGAGTACTGCCGCCACTGGAACCGCGCCATGCCGTTCATGTTCGAGCGCGAGGGCGACTTCACCGAGCTGCTCATCCCGGCCAACCTGCTGGCCGATGACTCGGTGCTGAACCGCGCCGTCAAGGTGCTGACCGAGGACGTGTGCCAGGACGTCGAGGTCATCGGCTGGCTCTACCAGTTCTACATCTCCGAGCGCAAGGACGAGGTCTTCGCCGGCTTCAAGAAGAACAAGAAGGCCGGCGCCGCCGAGATCCCCGCGGCCACCCAGCTCTTCACCCCGCACTGGATCGTCCGCTACCTGGTCGAGAACTCGCTCGGCCGGCTCTGGATGCTCAACCGCCCGTCGTCGCGCCTGGTCGACCAGATGGAGTACTACATCGCCCCGGTCGACGAGGAGACCGACTTCCTCAAGATCAGCAGCCCTGAGGAACTCAAGGTCATCGACCCGGCCTGCGGCTCCGGGCCACATGCTCACCTACGCCTTCGACCTGCTGTACGCGATCTACGAGGAAGAGGGCTACGCCCCGGCCGAGATCCCCAGCCTGATCCTCGACCAACAACCTCTACGGCATCGAGATCGACCCGCGAGCCGGGGCACTCGCCGCCTTCGCGCTGACCATGAAGGCCCGCGCCAAGCAGCGCACGTTCTTCAACAAGCAGGTCGAGCCCAACGTCTGCGTCCTCGACCCGATCCGCTTCACGCCAGACGAGATCGACTTCCTGCTGACCCGCAGCGGCGACGAGCACGCGAGGCAGCCTTCTGGAACCAGTTCGAGCACGCCGACACGTTCGGGTCGCTGATCCGACCCGACCCTGAGCTGACCGCTCGCCTGAAGAAGCACCTCGCCCAGCTCCGATGACGGCGGCGACATACTTCAGAGCCGACGTGCTCGATACGCGCGCGAGGCGCGTCGTGATCCAGGCCGACGTACCTGGCCGAGCGCTACTCCGTCGCGGTCGCGAACCCGCCCTACATGGGTAGCAAGAACATGGACGCCCGCCTCGCAAGTTCGCGAAGGACGCGTACCCGAGTGCAAAGCAAGATCTCTATGGCTGCTTTGTCCATCGAACGATGAACTCGGTGCAGTCGACACGGATTCGTTGGCAGGTCATCGGCGACACGTGGATGTCGATCGTAGTTTCGAGGCGCTTCGAAGGACATCCTGCGAAGCACCCATTCGATAGCTTCGTCCATCTCCACGACGTGTCGAATCACCCAGATGATCTTTGGCGCGAATGCGGCATTTTTCGTTCTCGATGGCTGATGGCCATAGACGAGACTAGCCTTTATTTGTGCGACTAACTTCGTTGGCAGCGGCAGGCAGAAGCGCCAGGCACTTCTCGAAGGCGATCGCGATCCTAGCGATGGCTGGCGGTTCACGGCGTCGTCGGACGATCTTGCAGAGGTTCCCGGAGCGCCGATCGCCTACTGGCTTTCCGAAGCGCATGCGCAGCCCCTTCGCTCCGGACGCTTGCTCGGTGACGATCGCCCAGCCTCGAAGGGCATGGATACCGGAGACAACGGACCTTCCTTCGGTGATGGCACGAAGTCGTGGGTATGGCGCAATCCTCGGAGCCTCGAAGGGAAGCTCGAAGAAGTGGTTCCTCTATAACAAGGGGGGAGGTTACCGGCGCTGGTATGGCAATCGACGAGTATGTTGTCAACTGGGAACGATGACGGCGCTTCATCGAGACGGTTCGGCTGGAGGAAGTCTCGCGACCCGATGAAACGTGATTCGAATGGCCGAGAAGGGTTTACCTGGGCGACGGTCTCGTCTCGGAAGATTCATCTAGCCCGCGTACTACGCCGCTCCGGTGCCATCTTTGACAACGGCGGGTGCACTCGGCTTCTCTGAGAAGAATCTCAATTGATTTTCGGTGCTCTCTGAATAGCTCTGTAATGCGATCGCTCCTTGAGTTCTTGGCGCCGACCCTAAATTTTCAACCGGGCGACATCGCGCGCGTCCCTTTCCCTGAGGCATATGAGAGCCCTGATGTTCCCACCGAGCAGGCATTAAGTTGGCGCGTGACGACTGGGACACTCGAAGAGCATCATGGGATTTCATGCGACCTCCGATGATCGATGAGAAGGCAAGTCTCAAGACGGCGTGTCTGCTTGCCGAGCGGAAGGTGAGCGGCATGGCCGGAGAGCATCGGTCTCGAAGTGGCGAACAACATACTCTTTGCCGACGCGTATGGGCTTAACGACGATTGTGGAATGGAGATACCACTCGAACGCGTGTCGCTGACTCGGAATGTCGAGTTCGCGTATGGGCCGGGCATTGATGACACCGAGGAGATGCCCGCGTCCGCGAACGATCCGATGCACGGAACTCGTCTCTTACGCCGTCGGCTGCATGTTCGGCCGCTACAGTCTCGACGAGCCGGGGCTGATCCTGGCCGACCAAGGCGCCACAGTGCAGGACTACCTCGCCAAGGTTCCGAGCCCGACGTTCGCTCCGGACGAGGACAACGTCATCCCGATCGTGGAGGGCGACTGGTTCGAGGACGACATCGTTGCGCGCTTCCGTCAGTTCCTCCGGGCGGCCTTCGGCGAGCAGCACTTTGAGGAGAACCTCCGCTTCGTCACCGAGTCGCTCGGCGTGAAGGACCTCCGCGACTACTTCGTGAAGTCCTTCTACAAGGACCACGTGCAGCGGTACAAGAAGCGGCCGATCTACTGGCTCTTCTCCAGCCCCAAGGGCTCGTTCAACGCGCTCATCTACATGCACCGCTACACGCCGTCGACCGTCTCGACGGTGCTGAACGAGTACCTGCGGGAGTACAAGGCCAAGCTGGAGTCCAGCCTGCAGCAGCAGGAGCGGCTCGCGGTCGGTGGCGGCACGCCGCGACAGCAGGCGGCGGCGCAGAAGGAAGCCGACCGGCTTCGCAAGGTGCTGCTGGAGCTCGATGAGTACGAGCACGACGTCCTGTACCCGCTGGCGTCCCAGCAGCTCGCCATCGACCTGGACGACGGCGTGAAGGTGAACTACCCGAAGTTCGGCGCCGCGCTGAAGAAGATCCCCGGCCTTGAGGCAAGCGATGAGTGACACCGCCACGGTCCGTCCGCACCTGGAGCGGTGGTTCGAGAGCCACCGGGTCGTCTTCTGGCACGACCCGGACGGTCAGTACGCCGCAGACCTGGACGGTCTCGACCTGCCGGGAGTGCAGACGATCCGCGTTGCCAACGACGAGTTCGGCATCAAGAACCGGCTGCTGCACGACGAGCCGACGAGCAAGTTCCTCGTGTACCGCTCGGGTCAGGTGCCGACGGGCATCGGGAACTGGCTGCTCGATCTGGAGCTTGGCCTACGGGGTCTTCACCGCAGACCGCACCGCCCTCGTCGCGCAGGATCTCGGCCTCACCGCGGAGGGCATCGACGAGGTCGTCCAGGCCCATGAGAAGTTCTTCAACGCGACCAAGCGCGTCCAGAGCCTCAAGGCGCTCCTGAACCCCGAGGACGACGCCGCCAAGCTTCGGGCGAAGATCACCGCTGTCGTGCTCGGCCAGCGCGAGCACAGCCTGCTGGAGATCACCCGCACGCTGCTGGTCGAGAACGCCAAGGGGCAGCGACGCCAAGTACGACGCGCTCGTCGACTACGGGCTCGATGACTTCTACTGGCGCGGCGTCGCCAGCATCTACGGGTACGAGTCAGCCTCGCCGAGCATCGACGATCTGGTGCTGTGGATCTTCCGCAAGGCGATCGACGGCTTCAAGTCTGACCGGCCGGGCGGCCTGCAGAACATCCAGCTCGACTTCGCGAGTCTGCGGAACGACCGGCGCAGCCAGGACGCGCTCGCCACGCTCGCCAAGCGCGCGGCACGCGACCTCGACTACGCCTCGAAGATCGAGGACGCGAGCTTCCGCGACCTGGTGGCGGTCGACCTGTTCGAGGAGACCGACCAGAAGATCATCAGCGACCTCGCCCGCGCGGTGGCCGAGCAGGCCGTCACCGCGCGCGAGGTCGCCGAGGTGGTGCGGGCGCGGCAGAGCAGCGTGTGGATCGACGGCTACCGGCAGCTCTACACGGCTATCGCCAGTGCCTCCGAACTGCTGGGCGAGCTCGCCTCGCTGGACCTCGCGATGCAGTCGTTCGACGACGGGCTGGAGCGCTACCGCCGTGAGTGGTTCCGCATCGACCAGCTCTACCGGCAGTTCGTCTACGCCGCGCGCACGGCCGAGTACCCGAAGCCGCTGGAGGCGCTGCGGGAGCAGGTCGAGAAGCGCTACACCAACAAGTTCGTCTACGAGCTGGGCAATGCGTGGCAGCAGCAGGTGGACCAGGTCGACAAGTGGCGCTCCTCCGTGCTCCGCTCGCAGACGTCCTTCTACGCCGGCTATGTGGAGCCGCTGGTGCGGGACGGCGACAAGAAGGCCGTCGTCATCATCTCCGACGCGCTCCGGTACGAGGTGGCGGACGAACTCGGCTCGCGCATCCGGCAGGAGGACCGCTTCGACGCCACGCTTGACGCCGTCCTCGGGGTGCTGCCGAGCTACACGCAACTCGGGATGGCAGCTCTTCTCCCGCACTCGACGCTCAAGCACTCCGCTGATGCCAAGACCGTGCTTGCGGACGACCAGCCGACGAACGGCACCGCCTTCCGCGGGAAGATCCTCGAGAGCGTCGGCGGCACGGCGATCCAGGCCGAGGACTTCAAGGCCCTGAACGCCGACGAGCGGCGAGAGCTCTACAAGGCCAATCGGGTCCTGTACGTCTACCACAACCGGATCGACGCCACCGGCGACAAGCCCGGCACCGAACGGCAGGTCTTCGAAGCCGTCGAGGACACGCTGCGCGACATCGTCGACCTCGTGAAGAAGCTGGCCAGCGCCAACGCCACCAACATCTTCATCACGGCCGACCACGGCTTCCTGTTCCAGGACGAGGCCCTGGCCGACACGTTCTTCCTGTCGACCCAGCCGCAGGGCGACGACATCAAGGTCGTCAACCGGCGCTACGTGCTGGGGCACGGCCTCAAGGTCGACAACGCCTTCGCGACCTTCGACTCCGCCCAGCTCGGACTCCAGAGCGACCTCGAAGTGCAGATCCCCAAGTCGATCCACCGGCTCCGCCTTGCCGGCGGCGGGTCACGATTCGTGCACGGCGGGGCGACGCTCCAGGAGATCGTCGTCCCCGTGCTCGCCGTCAACAAGAAGCGCAAGAGCGACACCAGACTGGTCAACGTCGAGGTGTGGCCCGAGTCCGACAAGATCACCACCGGGCAGGTCGTCGTCCGCCTGTTCCAGTCCGAGCCGGTGAGCGACAAGGTCCAGCCACGCACGCTCCGTGCCGGACTCTACGTCGGCGAGACGCTGATCTCGAACCTCGTCGACCTGACCTTCGACCAGACCTCGACCGACAAGCGTGACCGGTACCAGAGCGCACGGATGCTCCTCAGCCAGGACGCCAACGACTACAACAACCGCGCCGTCGAGTTCCGCCTCGAGGAACGCATCCCCAACACCAACCAGTGGCGCGTCTACGCCAAGGCGATCTACACGCTGAAGCGCTCGTTCACATCGGACTTCGACTTCTGAGGGAGGAGAGCAGCGTGAGGATGAGCGAGACCGAGAACGAAGCACCCGGATCGACCGACGCACCGCAGCAGAGCGACCTCGACTACAAGATCAACCTGCTCTTCCCCGGCGTCGTCGTCCGCAAGGACCTGGTCAAGGCCGTCAAGGGCAACGCCATCGTGCCGTCGTACGTCCTGGAGTACCTGCTCGGGCAGTACGCGGCGTCGGACGACGAAGCCACCATCCAGGCCGGCATCGACACCGTGCGCAAGATCCTCGCCGAGCACTACGTGCACCGCAACGAGTCCGAGCTGGTCAAGTCGACGATCAAGGAGCGCGGCCGGCACCGGATCATCGACAAGGTCACCGTCACCCTCAACGAGAAGGCCGACGTCTACGAGGCCGAGTTCGCCAACCTCGGCATCAAGGGCGTGATCGTCGAGTCCCGCGACGATCAAGGCGCACCCGAAGCTCCTGGTCGGCGGCGTCTGGTGCATCTGCGACATCGAGTACTTCCACAGCGAAGACCAGCGCGTCGTGCCGTGGATCCTCGGCTCGATCAAGCCCATCCAGCTGTCGAAGTTCGACTTCGAGCAGTACCTCGAGGCGCGTCGCGGGTTCACCACCGACGAGTGGATCGACCTGCTCATGCAGTCCATCGGCTTCAACCCCGAGCTGTTCAGCCGGCGCGGCAAGTTCTTCCAGCTCGTGCGCCTGATCCCGTTCGTCGAGCGCAACTACAACCTGGTCGAGCTCGGCCCCAAGGGCACCGGCAAGTCCCACATCTTCTCGGAGTTCTCGCCCCACGGGATGCTCATCTCCGGCGGCGAGGTCACCGTCCCGAAGCTCTTCGTCAACAACTCCAACGGACGCATCGGCCTGGTCGGCTACTGGGACGTCGTCGCCTTCGACGAGTTCGCGGGCAAGAAGAAGCGCACCGACAAGGCGCTCGTCGACATCATGAAGAACTACATGGCGAACAAGTCGTTCTCTCGCGGCGTCGAGACGCTCGGCGCCGAGGCCTCGATGGTCTTCGTCGGCAACACCTCGCACACCGTGCCGTACATGCTCAAGAACTCCGACCTGTTCGACGAGCTGCCCGAGGCCTACCACGACCCGGCCTACCTCGACCGCCTGCACCACTACATCCCCGGCTGGGAAGTCGACATCATCCGCGGCGAGATGTTCTCCAACGGCTACGGGTTCGTCGTCGACTACATCGCCGAAGTGCTCAAGTCGATGCGCTCGCAGGACTACTCCGACCGCTACCAGCAGCACTTCACGCTCTCGCCCGACATCTCGACCCGAGACCGGGACGGCATCCACAAGACCTTCTCCGGCCTGATGAAGATCCTCTACCCGGACGGCGAGGCCACCACGGAGGAGATCGAGGAGATCCTGCGGTTCGCGATCGAGGGCCGCAAGCGCGTCAAGGACCAGATCCTCCGGATCGACTCGACGATGGCGGAAGTCAAGTTCGGATACCTCGACACGGACGGCACCTGGCACAGCGTCGCCACGCTGGAGGAGGACGAGTACCCCGCCTACTACCACCGCAGGCACCAGGAGACCGAGCCGGAGAAGCCGCCCGTAGCTGCAGACCCGCTCGGAGGCGGTGCAGCATCGGCCGGTGCAGGCGGCACTGACAAGCCGCGGAGCCGGAGCCTGAGCCCGAGCTGTTCCAGGGACACCGGGAGTACCAAGAGGGTCAGCGTGGCGTCTCGTACGACACGCTGCTCGTCCCGTACCTGACGGGGGCCTCACAGATCACGATCGTTGACCCCTACGTGCGCATGTTCCACCAGGCCAGGAACCTCATGGAACTCGTCGAGGGGATCGCACGCGGCAAGGACCCCGCCGACGAGGTCGCGCTGAAGCTCGTCACCGTCGAGAACCAGGACGGCCCGGAGAAGCTCCAGAAGCAGTTCGAGTACCTGCTTCAGATCAAGCAGAGCGCGGCCGTGCTCGGCATCGTCTTCGACGTCGAGTTCGTCGAACCTCAGGCGATCCACGACCGCTCGATCACCACTGACACCGGCTGGAAGATCCTGCTCGGCCGCGGCCTCGACATCTTCCAGCGCATGTCAGACAGCCCGTTCGACCTCGCCACGAAGTACCAGAAGTACCGCGAACTAAGGGCTTTCGGCATCACGTATCTCCGAGACTCTGTGCATGGAGAGCCCTCAGAGCGGCCAGAAGACGCCTAACTGAGACTCCGCCTCCGGCCAGGACGGTGCCAACACGCCGTCCGCTCATATGCAACGCCAAAAACATATGCAGGTCGTTCATCTTCATCCCCAGTTTGAACCGTTTGTGTTGCAGCACATCAGTCTCATACATGCTAAAGCAATGCAATGCTTTACTACCGTCAACGAACCTGCCAGTATTCGTGGGCCGTCCGCGAGCCGCGGCTGACCGTTCTGGGAGTTCAGCCCAGGAATGTCGGCACCCTCCCTAGCCTGACCGCGTGGCCCCTTTAAGCGATCCCACGCCGGTGGACGGGGAGCGGCGTGATCTCTTCCGGTACCTGACCGCTGACGAAACGGCGGCGGATTACATCGCGATCATGGACCTGTTCACGGCGACCTTGCTCACCGACCTGTCTGCCTCTGAGGTGGCGGCGCAGCTCGGTGAACGTGGCGTGCCGTTGTCCCGGGACACGGTCGAAGCGCGGTGCAAGCAGCTCGCAGACTGGGCAATCTCGTCCCCTCCATCCGGGATGCGCGGGTAGCCACCGTGGCCGAATACATCCGGTCGCGGTCCCGGTACCAGGTCTCGAAACTTGGCGGGCGGCTCACCCGCAGGCGGTCGAGATCCTGCACACCACCGACGGGGCTCGCGAGGTGGCGCGGGAGCTGCTCGGCCAGATCGTGCGGTCGCTGGACCGCATCTTGGCCATGCTGGACGGCGGTCACGCCAGCGGCGAGATCGACGCGGAGGTGCTGGCCGAGGTCACCACCGTGTTCAGCAACCAGCAGGTGTTCACGGACAGCGTCCGTGACTTCTACGCCTATCTGGCTGCGATCCTCAGCCGCTATGACCTGGGCGGCGAAAGTACGCCCAGTTCAAAAGCTCTTGCTCGATCTATATCGAACTGATCACTGCTGACGTCAACCGGCACGCCCCGGCGGTCGCCCACCGGGCGGCGCTGGTCCTGGAGCGGGCCCATCTGCTGCTGGCCGTACTAGCCACGCTGCCCGGCCTCACGCTGCCGGACGGTACCCCCATCGAGCGGGCTCAGGGCCGCACCCACGAAGACTGGGAAGAGCTGGCCGCCTGGTACGACGCCAGCCGCGGCGCTTCCGGCCCGGAGCAGCTCCGCGGGGCCGCGGGGCAGGCCCTCGGCCAGCTGATTACTAACGCCAAGCGGCTGCTCGACTCGTCCGGGACGGGGTTTTCCCGCCGAGCCGACTTCCTGCGGCTGGCCCGCTGGTTCGCTACCGCCGACGACGAGCAGGCGCACCGGCTCTATGACGCGGCGTTCGGGGCCTATCCCGGCGCGGCATCTGCTGCTCGGGCCGGAGGAACCCGACCCGCGGGTGGGACCGACGACGTCGTGGTGGCAGGCGGAGCCGGTGCCGGTCCCGACGTCGCTGCGGGAACGCGGGGATCGGGCCATGCGGGGCCGCATGTCCCGGGTGCCGGACCCGACCGCGGACCGGTTGCGGCTGACCGCCGAGGCGGAGCGGGAGGCCGAGCAGCGGCAGGCCGCGGCGGCGGAGCTGGCCCTGGCCGGGGCGCTGCACGGGACTACCATCTCGCCCGCGGCGCGGGATCTGCTGCTCGACCTGGTCGCCGCGCTGCTGGCCCAGCAGGGGGAAGAGATCGTCGACCACGACGCCGGGCTGCGGCTGCGGGCGGTGGACGGGCCGGACACCGTGGTCAACAGCCCGGACGGCACCACCACGTTCGTCCGGCTCCGGCTAGCCGTGGCTGCGGCCACAGACGAGGGCTGGCCGGATTGCGCCAAGGCAATGGCCCAGTGAGATGGCACAGTGAGATGGCCCAGTGAAGGCGGCACGGTGAGCACGCCGCGGGTGTCCACGGCCGGGATCGACGCTGGGCAGCGCCGGATCACCGCCCGGCACCTGCTTGCTTCGCCGATCCTGACCGCCGTCCGCAACCCGGCCGAACTGGACCTCGTGCGGGGCACGCCACCGCGCTGAAGTCGATGTCGAGCAGCCAGCTCGGTTACGCACTGGTGGTCAGTCGACGTTCGCGCGCCTGGTAAAGGCACCGCTGCCTGCGGCTGCGCCGGTGCGCGCGGCCCGGCGCGGTACCGGCGAGACTCAGTTCACGGCCCGTACCTACGTCCTGCTGTCGCTGGCTTGCGGCGCTCTGCTCGCGCCGGGGGGCGAGCAGATCCTGATCTCGGCCCTGGTCGACCAGATCCGGGCCGACGCCGCCGAACAGGCGGTCACCGTGACCGACGGCATCGGTGACCGGCGCCGGAGCGGTGGCCGCCTGAAGCTGCTGGTGGCCTGGGCGTGGTGACCGAGACCGACGGGACGCTGACCGGCTGGGGCGAGCGCCCCGAGGACGAGGCCCTGCTCAGCATCAACCGGGCGCTGCTCATCCACCTGCTGCCCAGCCCGCTGCATCAGTACGGCACGGCCGAAGAGACCTGGGCGTGGCCTCAACGCCAGCCACCCCGGCGGCGACTCCGCCAGCGGCTGGTGGAGAGCCCGGCGGTGTTCCGGGCCCAGCTGCCCGACGACGAGCTGGATGTGCTGTCCCGGGAGTCGCACCGAGCTGGCCCGGCACCTGGGACGAGAACTTCGGGCTGGTGCTG
>CAVUNW010000069.1:0-36006 GCA_963742865.1 uncultured Actinomycetes bacterium | reverse complement strand
GAACTCATCAGCTTCGTAATGAGCCAGCGAATGCTGCGCGCATCAGGAGCCGAGCGGAGAGCAGTTCTCTCCGCTCCTGATGAGGTCCACGTCACCGCGCGGCTCCATCTCGGCCCGACACCGATCGAGATCAACCTTGACCTCGACTCAGGGGGCCGGATCCGATCGGTGGTCTTCGAGCGATGGGGCGATCCCGACGAGACCAAATCGTGGGCATGGCACCCCTTCGGTGGTGAGATTACCGGCTACCGTTCCTTCGGAGGGCTCACCGTCCCCAGCGCCGGGCGTTTTGGCTGGCACTTCGGAACCGATCGGTGGGCAGCAGGCGAGTTCTTCCGGTACGAGATCACCAGCCTCCAGGTCCCTTGGGTGACCGAGTGGATTGTCCCGTTGGCCCGGCGGTTACGGCGGCGCCGTAGAGTCTTAAGTCATGGCCCGTTCGCTTGCTGGCCGGCGGAGTCAGTCAAGGGAGGGCCCGTGGCCGCGACACGCCAGGCTCGCCCGGCGCCGCGACTGAGCCCGAGGCCGCAGCGGGCAACCGGGTCCGTCTCATCGAACTTGTCGTAGACAGGACGAGGACACGTTCGCGGCCCCTTAGTCGAGACAGAACTCGTTGCCCTCGATGTCCTGCATCACGAGGCACGACTCGTTGTCGTCATCGGCAAGCAGCAGTCGCACGCGTACCGCGCCGAGCGGAACCAGTCGTGCGCATTCGGCCTCAAGTGCGGCCAGGCGCTCTTCACCCACGAGCCCGGTGCCGACCCGCACGTCAAGATGCAGCCGATTCTTGACGACCTTGCCTTCGGGAACGCGCTGGAAGAACAGTCGCGGGCCCACACCTGAGGGATCAATGCATGCGAACGCTGAACCCTGATGCTCAGGCGGCAGCGAGCGATCGAAATCGTCCCAAGTAGCAAACCCCTCCGGTGGCGGCGGTACGGCGTACCCCAGCACCTCGCACCAGAAACGAGCGACGCGCTCAGGTTCTGCGCAGTCGAAGGTGACTTGGAACTGCTTGACTGATGCCATCGGTCCACCATAGTGGCGCGTGCTGTTCACCGAGCCCCCGGATGTCATCGCCGCGCGGGTCGAGGTCTCGCGTGACATGAGGCGGCGGGTTCCAGGCTGATGATCAGCCGATCGTGGATGCGGGAACAGGTGCGCATCTGTCAGCGGGGCCCGGGTGATGACAGGTGGCTGGGGAGAAAGAATAACCTGCCGGAAATGCGGACATGTCTCACCATTATCTGGCGTGCCATCATTGCGGCGCTGTTCTGGCTGCGAAAAGTTCGGGGCCCTGGTGCGGAGTGGTGGGTAATAACACGGTTGCAGCTGCCTGGGTCCGGAGCGCTGCCCTAAACTAAACAGTCACCGAGCTTTCGGGCGAAAAGGTTCCGGCTCTATCTCTGCGTGTTCCGGTGGTCACTGTACCGATTCACTCGCCGGTGGCGGGGCTGAAAATGACCAGAAGCCGGTCATGTGACTGCTTTCCTGCATCAGCAGCAACGCGGGTCCTGCCCCCGGCAGCTAGTCTTCCAGCTTCAGCCCCATCGCCACGCCCCATAGCAGCACTTCATCATCTGTGCGACGTGGGTCGTTCGGCCGCGAAACCCATCTCTCGGGCCAGGCCGGACGCGGGGCGGAGCGGCGATGATCTCATGCTCCGATTTATTTGAGCCCGGGATTTCCCAGGCGAGCAAAACAGGCGTAGTCTCAGAATAGTTGCTCCGGACCCTGGTAATTGCCCGCCGATAATTTCGGCGGCATCAGGCTCCGGAGTTTTTTAATGCGCGAACTGTGCCGGCAAGACGCAGGCCAGGAATTCGCGACAACCGCGCCCGGCAGCTGGACACGCCACCCGCCGAGGGCACCTTGCCCGGGCGCTGGCCCAATGGCAGGTTCGTTACCCAGCAGGGAAACAGGAAAATGGAACAGCACGCACGTATCTACTTCGCGCTGGGGTGGCATCCCCATGTCTGAGGGCGGCCTGCACGTCGTCTTCGGCACCGGGCAGGTGGGCCTCGCGCTCGCGGACCGGCTGGCCGGGCTCGGTGCTGAGGTCCGGGCTGTATCGCGCCGCCGTCCCGTGGCCCTGGCTGACAGTGTTGACTGGCGGGCTGCGGATGCCACTGACCTTGATGCGGCCGCTGACGCGGCCAAGGGCGCGTCAGCGGTCTACCAGTGCCTCAACGCCCCGTACACCCGGTGGCCGGAGCTTTTCCCGCCGCTGCAGCGGGGCGTGCTGGCCGCGGCCGAGCGCGCCGGGGCCGTGCTGGTGACCCTGGAGAACGTCTATGGTTACGGGCCGACCGGCGGAAAGCCGATGACCGAGGATCTCCCTCTCGCGGCCACAACGTCTAAGGGCCGGACCCGGGCCGCGATGACCGCGGAGCTGCTAGCCGCCGCGGCGGCCGGCCGGGTCCGTGTGGCCATCGGGCGGGCATCGGATTTCTTCGGCGCGGGCGCCACGGAATCCACCCTCGGTCAGCGGGTGTTCGGCAACGCCGTGGCGGGCAAGCGCGCCGACTTCATCGGCAACCCTGACCTGCCGCACACCTATAGCTACGTGCCCGACATCGCGGCCGGGCTGGCCACCCTCGGCACTGACGAGCGGGCCGTCGGCCAGGTATGGCACTTGCCCGGCCCCGAGACCGTGACCACCCGGGCACTCCTCGGCCTTGTCGCCGCCGAGGTGGGCCACCCGGTCGCAGTCCGCAACATTCCCGCGTTCGTCCTTCGTGCTCTGGGACTGGTCAGCCCGCTGATGCGCGGCCTGGCCGAGATGGCCTACGAGTTCGAGCAGCCCTTCGTTCTGGACACCACCAAGTTCGAGTCCGCCTTCGGGACCGCGGCCACCCCGCTCGCCACAGCGATCACCGACACGGTCACCTGGTACCGGATCCAGGCAGGAGCAAAGTGAACATGATGCATACCCTGTCCGGTTCCGCGCTCGCCGCCACCACAGGACTCACCGCCGGCGTCCTTCTGCTGGGCACCGCCGCCGCCGGATTCCATGACCTCGCAGGCCTTCGGCCGCGCCCCCTGCCTAAGCCGACCCGGCTTAGCCCGCAAGCCCCGTGACCATCAGCGGCGCCGACGGCGACACGGCCAGATCCGAGCGGCGCCACTAACCGCCAGCGGATACCCGCATTAGGTGCCATCGCAGGTACCCGGCCAGCCGCGGCGCGGGTCGTTTGAGCGGGCTATTTAGGGTTATCCGCCTCCGTGGTCCCAATTGCCCCTACGGTTGTGTGCGGGGAGAGTCGGGCCGGCCCGTGTCCGCCCAGCCCGGAGTGTGAGACCGGGCGGGGACACAGTGGCCAGGGGAATTCCGGGGCCGGAATGGAGGCTGGCTGTGGCGCGCACGCCCGATATCTGGGCCCGGCGTCGCAGGCTCTTCATCCGCGCGCGGCTCCTGATCCGGACGCAGAAACGAGGGCCGTTCGCCTGGGCCCGCCGGCGCAGGCAGCCGGTCCGGTCCGGGCGGCCCGAATCCCTGGCCTGGGCCCGCCGGGCCGTCCTGGCCGCGGCGCTGCTGGCCGTGGCGTTCGTCCCCTACCCGGTGATCGGCTCGGCGTCCGTCCCGTCGGCGGGCGCCTGCCACGGGGCATGCCGCCATTCTGGTCTGGCCGGAAAGGTGCTCTGGTCGCGGCCGCTGCCCGGGCAGTGGGCCGCCAGCGGCGGGCTCGCGGGCACGGTGCCGGTCAGCGGGCAGGCCTACGCCGCGATCGGCGACGGTATGGCCGTCGTCGGTCTCGGGCACACCATCCGCGCTTACGGCACCCGCACCGGGAAAACGCTCTGGAACGCCGGCCTGCCGGGGTTCCCGGCGGACGCGTCGATTGTCTCCGTCCGTACCTGGACCGGCGTGGTCACCGTCGGTGCGGCCTACGGCCGCGGCGGGGCCTCGCGCGCCGAGCTGGTGTTCGCCAGCACCACCGGGCATCAGATCCGCTGGTACAACGCCGCGCCGTTCGGCGGGGCGGTAGCCGCCTCCTCGCAGGTCACGGTGATCGTCGGAAACTCCGCCGTGACCGCGTACAACAACCAGACGGGCGCCGTGCGCTGGAGCAGGCCGACGGGACCCTCGCCCCAGGCCTGGCACGTTAACGGGCCCGATCTCTACGTCACCGAGGCGGCCGGCGGCTACCTGGGATCGGCGCCGGTCACCGCGCTGCGCCGGATCGACCTCAATAACGGCCTGGAGAGCACGGTCCGGCCGTCGGCACCCTCCTTCCCGGGTTCGTTCAGCGGCGTGGTCGACGACGTCCTGCTGTTCTCGGCGGCCTCCGGCGTCACTGCCTACGACGGGCTGACCGGCCTGCGGCTGTGGTCGATCAAGGGCGCGGTCCCCGAGGAGACAGATCCCACCCAGCGGCGCTTCTACCTGACCGAGGGCACCACCCTGGTCGGTGTGAACCCGCTGACCGGTGAGGTCATCGCGCGCGCCTCCGGGTCGGCGGTGGCGGGCTCGGCGGGCATGTTCTCGGTCTGGACTGGCGTGGCGCTGGGGCTCGATCAGGGACCGAACGGTGAGGCCTGGGGGTACGACGTCCGCCTGCAGCGGGTCACCTGGACGTCACCTAGCCTGCCGTGGCCGCACTATTTCGTGGACATCGGCGGCATCGGCGGCAGCGCCGACGCGGGCGGCCCCGCGGTCATCGTCGCCGACTGCGCGAAGCTGGCGCAGACTTCGCCCGGCGCGCCGGGCCCGGGCGGGTCGGGCGGCTCGACGGGACCGGGCGGGTCCGCCGGTACCAGCCCATCGGCCAGCCCCTCGGCGGGCGGGACGAGCCCGTCAGCGTCGGCCGGGACCGGCTCGGCCTCAGCGAGCGGGTCCGCCGGGTCCGCCGGCACCGGTGCGTCGGCGAGCGCCTCGCCCTCGCCGTCGCCGTCCGGTCAGCTCTGCCAGGATCCCGAGCTCGTCGCCATCTACCGCTGAGCGGCGAAGCCGCATCGACCAGGGGATGGATGCCCCTGGTCTGGGTACGCCTCCGAGCACGATGAACCCAGCGGACAAGGCCATCAAGGCCGTCGACCGGTTCCAGCGGCGCTTCCCGTGGCTGGCGTTCCCGGTCGCCGTGTGGAAGAAGTTCGGCGACGACCAGGCCGGCAACCTGGCCGCCCTGGTGGCCTACTACGCCTTCGCGTCGATCTTGCCGCTGCTACTGATCCTGGTCACGGTGCTGGACATCGTGCTCCGCGATCACCAGGCGCTGAAGAACAGCCTGGAAAAGGCCGCGGTGAAGAACTACGGCACCCTCGGCACGGATCTCATTAATAGCCTCGGCTCGTTCCACGGGACCGGCCCGGCGCTGGTCATCGGCATCGTCCTGACCTTCCTTGGCGCCCGGGGCGTCGCCAACGCGATGCAGAACGCGCTCAACTCCGTCTGGGAGGTGCCGAAGGCGGACCGGCCCGGGTTCCCCTGGAACTATCTGCGCAGCTTCGGCCTCATCCTGGCGGTCGGCCTGGGGGAGATCGGCACCTCGGTGCTGTCCGCCTTCATCACCGGGGGGAACATCCTGCCCGGGTTCGCCCTCAAGATCCCGGCCACGATCGTGACGCTGCTCTTCAACATCGGCCTGTTCTGGCTCACGTTTCCGGCTCGCGACCGCGAAGATCGTCAGCTGGCGCGACCTGCGGCTGGGCGCGATCATGGGCGGCATCGTCTGGCAGATCCTCCAGCTCATCAGCGGCTACTACATCGGGCACCAGCTCGCGCACAGCACGTCGCTGTACGGGGCCACGTTCGGCATCGTGCTGGGCCTGATGGCCTGGCTGTACCTGCAGGCTGAGGCGACGCTCTACGTCGCGGAGGCCAACGTCGTCTGGGTCCGCAAGCTGTGGCCACGCGGCCTGACGCCGCCGCACACCGAGGAAGACGTCCGCGCGTACGAGCTATACGCTGAAGCCGAGGCGCGCGATAAGGACCAGACCATCAGTGTGGCCGTTCCCGGCCCTCCGGACGATGAGGAAGCGCCACCGAGCTCATCCGCTGCGACGACGAGCGAACCGGAGAAGTCCGCTGTTTCCGCGAAACCCGCGCGGGGAGAGGACCCTCATGACTCAGGCGACGACAGGTAACAGCCCGCCATCCGCCCCTCCGCGCGTGATCGTCATCGGGGCCGGTTTCGCGGGCCTGAACGCCGTCCGGGGCCTCCGGAAGGGACGCTTCCAGGTCACGCTCATCGAGCATAACCTCTACAGCACTTTCCAGCCGCTGCTGTACCAGGTGGCCACGGGGGGCATCAACCCCGGTGACGTCTCCTACGCGACCGGCGGTTACACCCGCCGGTACGGTGCCCGGTACTGCCGGGGCACGCTGACCGGCATCGACTCTGCCGCGCGGCGCATCACGCTCGAAGACGGCCGCGAGATGGAGTACGACTACCTCATCCTGGCCACGGGCGTGTCCGCGTCGCACTTCGGCATCAAGGGCGCGGACCGGTTCACCTACGGCCTCTACACCCGGCGCGACGCGGTGACGCTGCGGGACCGTTTCCTGGCCGACGTCGAGGGGCTGAGCGAGGGTCCGCCCGGCAGCACGATGGCCATCACCATGGTCGGCGGGGGCGCGACCGGCGTCGAGCTCAGCGGGACAATCGCCGAACTGCGCGACGGGGTGCTGCGCGAGACGTTCCCGGACGTCGACTCGTCCCGCATCCACGTCCGGCTGGTCGAGATGCAGTCCGAGCTGCTGACCCCGTTCGACCCCAAGCTGCGTGCCTACACCCGCGATCAGCTCGTCAAGCGCGGCGTGGACGTGCAGCTGAATACGGCGATCGCCGAGGTCACGCCCGATCGGGTGATCCTCAAGGACGGCCGGGACCTGCACAGTGACATCACTGTGTGGACGGCCGGGGTGGCCGCTCCTCCCGAGTCCAGGAACTGGGGACTGCCGCAGGGCCACCAGGGCCGGATCGAGACCGGGCCCGACCTGCGCGTCAAGGGCCAGGACCGGATCTTCGCCATCGGCGATATCGGCCTGGTGACCGACAATCCCACCCCGCAGCTTTCGCAGCCCGCGATCCAGATGGGCCGTTTTGCGGCCGAGCAGATCCGCCGGCTCGAGGCCGGGCAGCCGACCGAGACGTTCCACTACCACGACAAGGGCCAGGCGGCCACGATCGGCCGCCGGGCGGCGGTCATCGAGCTGGTTCGCGGACCGGATTTCACCGGGACGCTGGCCTGGTTCGGCTGGCTGGGCCTGCACCTGTTCTATCTCCTCGGCGGGCGCAACCGGGTGTCGGCGCTCGTCAACCTCTCCTGGCGCTACCTGACCTGGGGGCACGGCGGGACGGTGATCGTCGGCGACGAGCCGAGCTCGGACGCCCAGCCCGAGCCGGCCGCGTTCCGCTCCGGCGCGCAGCGCGGGAGCCCGTCCCGCTCTGTCACCGGGCGGGGCACCCCCGCGGGGGCCCAAGCCGGGTCCTCTCCCTCATCCTGAACGACACGACGTAGTAGTGTTTCCCCATGGTCGCGACCGGTCCGTCCGCGAGAAGGCCGGGGCGGCGTCTGCCCGCTGCTGTCGTCGGCGCCCGGATCGCTGGCGCCCGGATCGCTGGGGCGCTCGACATCTATGCCAAGATCGATTCCGGCCAGGTCGACCACACCCCGGCCCTGTACGTGATCGACGCCCAGGGCCGTGAGCAGAGGGTCTACCTGACCACGATGGCCTACTCCAGCATCACCCAGTCCGCCCAGGTCGTCGCGCAGGAGGTCGCCGGGCTGCTGCCGGGCCACCCGGTGCTGGCTCACAGCCAGTCGCTGGCTTATATCTCCGGCCAGACGCCCGCGCAGACAGTCCGGCTGCCCGCCGCCATGCCGGCCGGCGGCCCGGTGACCCTCGGCCCCGGTCAGCCGCACCTGGTCGTGTTCTTCGCCACCTGGCTGTCCGAGATCGGTGATCTTCGCGGCCAGCTGACCGGCCTGAACTCCTACGCCCAGGCGGCCAAGAGCAAGAACTTGCCCCCGCTCACGGCCGTGGATGAGGCGGTCACCGAGCCCACCGCGGACGCGGCGCGCACGTATATCCAGGGCCTGAAACAGCCGCTCAGCTACCAGGTCGGCCTGGACACGACCGGCCGCCTCGCGGACGGCTATGGCGTGCAGGATCAGCCGTGGTTCGCGCTGACCTCATCGTCCGGGAAGATCGTGTGGTCCCACGACGGCTGGCTGTCCTCCTCGGACCTCGAGGCCGCGGTCGCCAAGCACTCCTGACCGGAGCGGCTCGCTGCGCTCAGCCCAGCGGCGTGCCCGCCTGCGCCTCTCGCACGCTGTCGTACACCGGGATGAGCTGGTCGGCGCCCACGAGGTTGAGCACCCGGGCGACGGTGTTCTGCGGGCTGGCCAGCACGAGCTTGCCGCCCCGGTTGTCCATCATCACGCGTATGTCCAGCAGGACCTGCACGCTCGTGGAGTCCATGAACTCCAGCCCGGACAGGTCCACGATCAGGAGCGCGACCCCCCTGGTGGCTTCCGTTTCCAGCGCACCGCGGAGCTGGTCATAGGTGTACACGTCACTCTCACCCGCCAGCGCGACCACGGTGTGAGAGTCTGCGCTACTGACGGACACCCGAAGCTGATCCACGCCCCCCTTGTACCACTTCCCGCCACCTCAGCGGAACCGCTAACCAGCCCGGATAAGGCGGCAGCATGTGCCACCCGGCCCGGTTCGGCTTAGCGTTGGGGTTATGACGTCAACGACGCTCGTTTCCATCGTGGTGGGCGTAGCCGTGGCTGCCCTGCTGGTGGTCCAGCAGTTGCGCGCCCAGCCGGTGAGCGCGAACCTCCGCCTTCCCCTGATCCTGGGGATCATCGGCCTGATCGAGCTCACGAACTACCTGCAGAAAAATCATCTCGGCAGCATCACGATCGTCGCCCTGGCCGGCAGCCTGGTTCTGGCGGCGGTCCTCGGCGCGGTGCGGGCCGCCACCGTGCACCTGTGGCTGCAGGACGGTCAGCCCTGGCGCCAGGGCACCTGGCTGACCGGAGTGCTGTGGGTCGTCAGCCTGGCCGCGCACTTCGGCCTCGACTACCTGATCGACCCGCACTCGCCGAACGGCGGCGTGGGCGGAGTATCCATCCTGCTGTACCTCGCGATCACGTACACCGTCCAGCGGCTCATCGTGATGGCCCGCGCCCGGCGCATCCCGGTCAGCGGCCGCCAGCCGGAGTCGCTCACCCGGTCGGCGCCGTGAACAGGCAGAATGATGATCATGAGCTTGGGGAACGGGTACATGCTCAGGTAAGCCCCGGGGTGCGTACCGCTTGCAGGAGGTCTGATGGCGCGCTCGATCTGGACCGGCGCACTGGCCTTTGGGCTGGTCAATATCCCGGTCGGCCTCTATGCGGCCACCGAGGACCGGACCGTGCATTTCAACCAGTTCCAGCGGGGCACCAGTGACCGCATCCGGTACAAGCGGGTGAACGAACGGACCGGCGAAGAGGTCAACTACCGGGACATCGTCAAGGGCCGTGAGGTCGACGACGACACCTACGTGCTGCTCGACGACGAGGAACTGGAGTCGGTCGAACCGGGCCGGACCCGCACCATCGACATCACCGACTTCGTCGACCTGGCCGAGGTCGACCCGATCTATTACCAGCGCACCTACTACCTGGCCCCCCGGGGGGACGGTGCCGAGCGTTCCTACGAGCTCCTGCACCAGGCGATGGCCGACACGAACCGGGCCGGTATCGCCACGTTCGTGATGCGCAGCAAGGAGTACCTGGTCGCGGTCCGCCCGCAGTCAGAAATTCTGGCCCTGGAGACCATGTACTTCGCCGACGAGATCCGCGATCCGGTGGAGGCGACGGGCTATGAGCCGTCCGGCCAGCCGGCCCGGCCCCGCGAGCTGACCATCGCGCGCCAGCTGATCGAGTCGATGACCACCGACTGGGACCCGACCCGTTATGAGGACACCTACCGCCAGCGCGTCGAGGAACTGATCGAGAGCAAGCGGTCCGGCGAGACCATCGAGACGGCGGCCCCGGCGCCGCCGCCGTCGAAGGTCGTCGACCTCACCGAGACGCTGCGCCGCAGCGTCGAAGCAGCGCGCGGGCGGACCCGTGACAGCGGGGACAGTGCCCGTGGCACCGGCAAAGCCGGGAAAGACGGCAAAGCCGGGAAAGGGTCCCAGGACGAGGACCTCTCGGCGATGACCAAGAGCCAGCTGGCGGCGCGGGCCGCGGAACTGGAGATCCCCGGCCGGTCGAAGCTGACCCGCGACGAACTGGAGACGGCCGTACGCCAGGCGCGCCACCCCCGCCCCAAGGCCGTTTCCTGACGGCCCGGGGACTGGCGAGCGGGCCACAGCCGGGCGTAGCGTCCGGGCATGACCGTAAAACTGGTGGTCCTCTACACCCAGCCCGACGACCCGGACGTGTTCGAGCATCATTACGCCCACACGCACATGCCGCTGGTCCATAAGATCCCCGGGCTCCAGCGCGCCGAGACCGGGCGCTTCATCGCCGAAGCCGACGGCGGCGAGGCGACGTTTTACCGGACCGCCTCGCTCTACTTCGCGGACCGCGCGGTCCTGGACCAGGCGCTCGCTACCCAGGAGGCGCAGGCCGCGGCGGCCGACTACCAGAAGATCGCCCCGCCCCGCTCCCGCATGCTCGTCGAAGACGTCGACGACTAGCCCAGGCCGGCCACCACCTCCGGCGTCAGCCCGGACAGGTCATGCAGGACGGCGCGCGCGACCGTCAGCGCATCCGGGTCGGGCGGGTAGCGCGGATGCGGAACGGCCACCACCTGCAGGCCTGCCGCCGCGGCCGAACGCAGCCCGTTACTCGAGTCCTCCACCGCGACGCCCCGGGCCGGCTCGATGCCCAGGCGCCGCGCCACGGTCAGGTACACGTCCGGCGCGGGCTTGCCGTGCGGGACCTCCTCGGTGGACACTGTGGCCGCGAACAGCGACTCGATCCCCGCGGCCTTCAGCACGGTCTCGATCAGGACCGGGGGCGAGGAGCTGGCCAGCCCGAGCGGCCAGTGGGCGGCCAGCCGGCGCACGGCGTCGACCGCGCCCGGCATGAGCGGGAGGTGCCGCGCGTAACGGTCCGCCATCTCCTGGATGACCTGGGCTGCCACCTCGTCCGGAGTGAGCTGCACGCCCAGGTCGTCACTCAGGTAGCGCGCCCATTCCCCGGTGCTCATGCCCATCAGCCGCCGCTGCGTATCCGGGGCCCAGTGCCCGCCGCGCGACGCCACCAGGTCCCGGCGCACCTCCTCCCACACCGGCTCGGAGTCGATCAGCACCCCGTCCAGGTCGAACACCACGGCCTCGATCACCCGTCCACCCCATCCTGCGGCTAAGGGGCTAAGCTGCCCGCGCAAACCCCCTGCGCCGCGACCTCGAACGTGGGAGAAGTCAGTGCCCGAGCTTAACTTTGCCGATATGCCCATGAGCCCGCTTATGCGGCTCCTGGGCCTGGTGATCGACGGCTATTCCGGCGGCGAGAACGGCGGCTGCACCCGCGTCCGCGGGCACATCGACGCCGGCCCGGACCACCATCAGCCGATGGGCATCGTGCACGGCGCGCTGTACACCGGCGCGATCGAGACGGCGGCCAGCGTCGGCGGCTTCCTCGCGGTTGCCGACAGCGGCCAGTTCGTGGTCGGCGTGGATAACGTCACCGACTTCGTCCGCCCGTTCAAGGAAGGACGCCTCGAGGTCGACGCGCGCGCGGCCAGCCAGGGACGGACGCTCCAGCTGTGGGAGGTCGACATCACCGACGACCAGGGGCGGCTGGTGGCCAAGGGCCGGGTGCGCCTGGCCAACCGGCCCAATCCGGACTGACGCGCGCCGTGGTATTCGTTGAACGGGACTGTTCGGGCAACGAAAGGTACGGCGCGTGAAGCTGCGGAACATGGCCACGTCCACGTCGGCACTAGCCCCGGCCGGGGCTACTGAGCCCGCGGCGATGGCTCACGCCGGGGCGGCCTGATGCTGGACGGCTACCCGCTCGTCGACGCCCACCTGCACCCGGCGAGGCGCTCCAGCGTCAAGCTGGCCTGGGAGGAGTGGGCCCGCGACTTCGGCGGCGGGGAGGCGGTCAGCCGGCTCTACGACGACGACGGCACCGTCAACCCGGCGCCGCTTCGACGCTTACCTGGCCGCGGACGGCGTGGACATCGCGCTGGTGCTGGCCGAGTACAGTCCCCGCGTCACCGGAATCCAGCCCGTCGAGGACATGCTCCCGCTGGCCGCGCACAACCCGGACCGGGTCAAGATCGTGGCCAACATCAACCCGAACGTGCACTACCCGGTGGACGAGGAACTGCAGCGCCAGCTTGGTCTCGGGGCCATCGCGCTCAAGGTCCACCCGGTGCACGCGCGCGCCGCCGCCAATGACCGGGCCCTGTACCCGGCGTACGAGATCTGCCAGGCGGCCGGCCTCCCCGTCGTCGTGCACTGCGGCACGAGCACGTTCCCGGGCGCGTCCAACACCTTCGCCGATCCGATCGTGCTCGACGACGTGCTGCGCGACTTCCGCCGCCTCAACGTCGTGCTGGCGCACGGCGGGCGCGGCTGGTGGTACGACGCGGCCGCCTTCATGGCCCTGTCGAACGACAGGGTTTGGATCGAGCTGTCCGGCCTGCCGCCATCGCGCCTGCGCGAGTACTACGCGCGGCACAGCTGGCCGCGGCTGACCCGTCGGATGATCTTCGCGACCGACTGGCCCGGCGTGCCCGGCATCGCCAGGAACGCCCGCGCGGTGGCGGCGCTGTGCCCGGACGAGGAGACCGTGCGCCTCGTGCTGGCCGGCAACGCCTGCCGCGTCTACAACCTGAAGATCCCTGCCCCGTAGCCCGCCTTCGCCTCGGGCCGCGCCCTTCGCCTCGGGCCGCGCCCCCTTCCCCTCCGGCCGCGCGCCCTACTCCTCGGGCCGGAAGATCAGGCAGTTGCTCGTCGCCTGCGCGAAGAGTTTCCCGTCCGAGTTGACCAGCCGCGCCCGGGCCAGCGCCGTCCGGTTGCCGATGTAGTCGACCGTGCCCTCGCACAGCAGCCGCCCGGTGCTGGAGGTGATGGGCCGGATGAACCGGGTGTCCAGGTCCAGGGAGGTGTAGTACGCCCCAGCCGGCAGCATCGTGTGCACGGCACAGCCGCACGCGGAGTCGCAGACCGTGGCGTAGACGCCGCCGTGCACGGAACCGATCGGGTTGTAGTGGTACTCAGTCGGCGTGACGTCGAAGACCGCCCGGCCAAACTCGAAGGCCACGGCGCTGATCCCGAGCGTGGCCATGATGGGCGGCGCCGGCAGCCGCCCAGCCATGATCTCGCGGAAGAAGGTCAGCCCATCGAGCTTCCGCGCGGCCGCCGCCGCGACCGCGGGATCATCCCACTGATAGGTGCGCTGCCGCTCGCGTGGCCCAGCCCCGTTCGAGCTCGCCCCGTTCACGCTGTCGTTGCCGGTGGGCGTCGTGGGCCCGATGGGGCCGGACGGCGGATTCACGTGGCTGTTCCTCCTGAGTAAGCGGCAGCGGGACGTGCACGGTGACATAAGGCCCGGCTTGCCAGGACCGGGCCGTCGGCAGGTGCTTGCTGATCAGCGCCAGCATCGGGCGGTTCTCGGCCAGTACATCCATCATGAGCGTGGTCGCGCCGCGGGCCTGCGCCCGGGTGGCCAGGGCGCGCGTCAGGGCGGACCCTACGCCGTGCCCCTGCCACCCGTCGGCCACCACGACGCCGATTTCCGTGACCGCGGTCCCGGCGGAATCGCGCGTGTCGGTGGCCATGCCGTGCCCGATGATCGCCCCCGCCTCGGTGACGACCAGGGCATCGACGAGATCCCCGCCCGGGAGCCGGGTCCCGCTCATCCGGCGGAGCATCGCCGGGGTCACGCGGGGCACGCCCGCGAAGAAGCGGAGGTACCGGGTCCGCAGCGACAGGCCGCCCACGAACTCCCGCAGGGCCTCACCGTCGCCGTCGCCCGCCGGCCGCACCCGGACCGCCCGGGGCTCCACCCCCGCCCGGGGCTCCACCGCCCGCCACGGGCTCCACCCCCGCCCGCGGGTTCCGCTCACCCGAGGCCAGCTCGGAGGCCACCCCCGCCCACGCGCCCCGTTCACCGGAGGCCACCCCGGCCCGCTCGCCCCGCTCGCCCGCAGCCCGCTCGGGCGACAGCCCCCGAGCGTGAGCCTGGTCAACCTGAGTTCCGTTCACGAACCCAGCATCGCCCGCATTGCTGAGTCTGTCAACTGGACTTAGCATACGAAGATGAGTAATTCGTGGGCCCTGGATTACGACCCGGCCAACTGCACGGTCGGCGCCGCGATCGGCATCATCGGTGAGAAGTGGACGTTCCTCGTGCTCCGCGAGGCGTTCAACGGCGTACGCCGGTTCGCCGACATGCAGCGGCGCATCCAGGCGCCGCGCCAGGTCCTCAGCGACCGGCTCTCCCGCCTCGTGCACGAGGGGCTGCTATACCGGGCCCCCTACCAGGAGCAGGGCCAGCGCAGTCGGCACGAGTACCGGCTGACCGACAAGGGCCGCGACCTCTATCAGGTCATGGTGGCGCTGCTGGAGTGGGGCGACCGGTACGCGGTCGCGCCCGACGGCCCGCCGATGGTGCTCACCCACCGCGACTGTGGCGAGCCGGTCCACCTCCAGCTCGCCTGCTCCGCGGGTCACATCGTGGGCTCACCGCGCGAGGTCACCCCGCTCCCCGGCCCCGGCGCCCGCCGCATCGCCTAACCCCCGCGTCCCCGCAGTCACATCCGTAGCTGGTTGGGCCCGCCGCGCCGTTAGCTGGTTGCGTTCTCTGAATACGACTGAGAACGCCACCCATAAAAGCGGTGCAGCCGCTCACCGCGGCCAGTGAGGTCGCTTCGCCACTCACATGTTCCTCAGCAGCCGCTCCAGCCTTAGTCGCCGCCGAATAGACGCAGTCGCTACTGCGCAGGCGGCCCGTCAGCCGGCGGGCAGAAGGCTCTTCGCACGGGTGGCCGCGGCGCCGGTCTTGGCCCCGGCCTTAGCGGACACCTTGGCGGCCTTGGCTGCGGTCTTGACCGTCTTGGCCTGGGCCTTCGCGCTCTTGCTGGCCAGGGCGACGTCATGCCGCGCCGCCTTGACCGCGTGCCGGCCCCGCCAGGCCAGGGACGGGTTCCCGGCGGTGTCACCCGCGGCGATCAGCAGGCCGCCGAACATGCTGAGGTTCTTGAGGAAGTGGATGCGCTGCTGGGCGCGCTCCTGCTTGTCGTCACTCTCCCAGAACCGGTGCCCGGCGTAGGTGGTGGGCACCAGCGTCGCCGCGATCGCCAGGGCGGACAGCCTCGGGAAACGGCCCAGGGCCAGCATCGAGCCCGCCACCAGCTGAACCGCTCCGTTGATCCGGACGGCCTGCTCCACCTGATCCGGCACGAGGGACACCCGTTCGGCGATGGGCCGCACCACGGGCTCCGCCGCCGGAACCCTCCGTTCCGGGTGCAGCAGGGCGTCGTAACCCTGGAGGATGAAGATCGAGGCCAGCATGGGGCGCGCGACAGCTCTCAGAACAGCCATGACAGGCGGTTGCCCCGTGGCCGGGGTTTCTAACCCTCCGGCAGGGTTTTCTGGCCCCTTTTCCGGGCCGCCCGCCAGCCGCCCGCGAGGCCGCCCGTGAGGCCGCCGGCCGGAGTTCGGTTACCGGACTGAGGCCGCCGGCAGAGTTTAGCGCCGGCCTGTCGAGGAATTTACAGAGGTGAAAGGGCATCCAACATTGGTCCCGGGACTCTCTTGATCGCCCGGGAGGTAGTGCCAGAGCGAAGGATTTGGGACAAACTAGGGCGATGAACATCGAGGTAACGCGCATTCTCGGGGACGGCAGCATCCGCCGCGCGCGGATCGAGCCCGAGGAGCGCCAGGACGCTGCCCGCTGGCGTGATCTGGTCAGCCGGGCCAATTTGGATCTTCCCCCGCCGTACCGCCCCGATCCGGGACGGCCGGTCTACCAGGTCAGCGACGGGGAGCACTCGATTCAGGTTGCGGAACGGGGTCTGGTCGGCCCGTTGCGGGACCTGGTCGCGGCCGTACTCGCCGAGGGTGCCGACGCCGATGGAGCCGGATCAGCCAGCCCGCACTAGCGAGCGCAGGCCGAACCAGATCAGACGTGGGGCCGGTGGGACCAGGACCGGCGAAAGATCTGGGCCCGGTCATAACGGGCAAGGGATAACAGGCCGGGCATATCGCGCCGACGGTGAACCGGCCCGGGGAAACGCAGGGGAGCGCGCCCCGGGTGACGGCAGCCATTCGCGCGCGGCCTCGCCGACCGCCTGGGCATCAGCCGTTTCCGCGTGGCCCGGCTGCTGGAAGCGGCCCGCGAGAGCGGCATGGTCCGCATCGAGATCGGGCTGCCGGGGGGCAACCTGGACGTCGGCCTGTCCGCAGAGATGTGCTCCGCCTTGGGCCTGAAGTACACGTTCGTTTTCAACGTGCCGGACGACGACGTGCCCGCGCTCCGGAAGCGCCTGGGTGAGGCCGCCGGCCAGGCGCTGATGGAACCACGAGGGAAACCCGCTGGAAACGCCGCTCGACACCAGGATGATCATCACGCCCGGACCGGTGCTCGCGTCGGTCCCGAACGTGCTCGCCGTGGCGTACGGCGCCGGCAAGAGCTCAGCCGTACTGGCCGCCGTCCGAGGAAAGGTCGTCAATGGCCTGGTCACCCACACCAGCCTCGCCCGTGCTGTCCTCGAGGAGACCCGCGATGCCGGCGGCTGACCTGAGCGTCCCGTCGGCCAAGGACGGCCACTGCCGGCCAGGGACGGTCATTCGCCGGCGACGGACGGCCCCCTGCTCGGCGGGACGGCCAACCGGGCCGGGTGATACGCGTCGGGCACGGTCCGGCGGCCCCCGCGCCCCCCGGCGCTGGTGCGAGGCGCACCAGAGCGGACTCCTGGCCGCGGTTGGCTGATCAAGGGCATGGTGCCGGCGCCGTCACCACACCCGTTGATTTCTCCTTAACGGACGTGCGTGCTCCTGGTCACCGGCCGTGGGGTGTCCTTCCCGGCGGGTTGCCGGAGCCTAGCGGGGCATCCGGTTTCCCTGGCGCCTGCCCATCCGTATCCCGCCGATGACCAGGTTCAGCAGGAACAGCACGATCCCGATGATGAGCAGCCAGAACAGGCCCTTGAGCACGACCCCCAGGATGCCCAGGGCGATCGCGATGATGATCACAAACAAGAACAGCGCCATGTCTCTTTCCTTACCCGCGACGGGCGCTGTTTACCGGCGTGCCAGCAGCCGCTCCGTCTCGCCCGCATCATATGGCAGCTCATAGTGCCTGAACACGCCGGGCTCATCGGTGGCTAGCAGCTCCCCGTCGGTGTCGATCGACGGCGCGTCCCGGACCAGTTTCTTGGGGAAGGCCACCTTGAGATACCCGGGGCCGACCTTCGCTCCGGCCAGCGGGACGAAGACCAGCCGCGACCGGGACAGCATCCCGATCTTCACGGTCCCGAACGAGAACTCGTCCGTCCGGGTGTCGACGTACAGCGCCTCGAGGTCGCCGATCTTCGACCCTGAGTCATCGACGACGGTGTGGCCGCGCCACTCCCGAATATCATCGGCCTCAAACACCGGTGGGCGCCTCCGTCCGGTCCGCAATTACGTGGCGTGGGCCAGCCGGCCCGGCTCGCCTACGTGACATTATGCTCGCTGTCCCGGCGTTTCCGTGCTAGCGGCGCGGCCGCGCTGGTCCTCACCCGGCCCCAGCGCACCCGGCCCGCCCGCGCCGGCCGGACCTCCGCGTGCGGGCCGGAGGGGAGCACCGATGTGCCGGTTGTTCGGCCTGCACGCAGGCCACCCGGTAGATGCGGAGTTCTGGCTGATCGACGCGCCGGACAGCCTGATGGCGCAAAGTCACCGCAATCCCGACGGCGCCGGCATCGGCGTGTTCGGCGCCGATGGCCAGCCCGAGGTGTACAAGAAGCCGATCGCGGCCTGGCAGGACACCGATTTCGCCCGCACCGCCCGGCACCTGTACGGCACCACCTTCGTCGCGCACGTCCGCTACGCCAGCACCGGTGCGCACACGATGGCCAACACGCACCCGTTCCTTCAGGACGGCCGGCTATTCGCCCACAATGGCGTCGTGCAGGGCCTGCCCGAGCTCGAGGGGCGGCTCACCGAGCTGGGCACGGCCGACCTGGTGCACGGCGAGACCGACAGTGAGCGGGTGTTCGCCCTGATCACCGGGGAGACGAGGCGGCACGGCGGCGACCTGGGCCGCGGGCTCACGGCGGCGGTCGGCTGGATCGCCGATCACCTCCCCGTGTACGCCGTCAACCTGGTCCTGGTCACCCCGGCGGACCTATGGGCGCTGCGCTATCCCGCCACGCACGAGCTGTACGTGCTGGACCGCCCGGCGGGCGGCACCGGCGCCGGCCGGGCCCTGGAAGCCCGCAGCGGGCGGATCAATGCCCGGTCCCCGCACCTGCAGAACCAGCCCTCGGTGGTCATCGCGAGCGAGCGGATGGACGACGACCCGGCCTGGCGCCTGCTCGAGCCGGGCGAACTGCTGCACGTCGGCCCCGATCTGCACATCGACCGCAGCGCGCCGTTCCCGGCGGAGCCCCGCCACCTGCTCCAGGTCTCCGACCTCGACGCGACCGCCGCGGCCTCCCAGCATCCCTCCTGAACGGCCACTGCCGGCAGTCCGGCGGCACGGCGCCGGAGCTCACCGGTCAGGGCAGCAGTTCCAGCCCGCTGGAGGTCAGCCCGGCCGTGATGTGCCGCGACGAGCTGGCCGACTGCGGCCCGCCGGCCTTGATGTAACCCCAGGTGACCGTGCGCTGACCGGAGCGTGGCCGTCAGCGACGGCGAGCGCAGGCCGGTCGCATGGGCACCGGTGCCCTCGGCCTGTGCGTCAGACGTCATGCCCGCATTGTGCCCGCCGGCCTGCCATCGATGCGTTCCGGTAAGTAAATGGTAACGCCCGCGTCACGGCCCTTCCGGTGACAAACCATAAAGGCGCAGGTGAGCAGGCCGCCGGTGCTGATAATGACCGAGATCGCTCCGCCGTGCGGTTACCGGCCATTCCCTTACTTCCAGTAACAGGTTAGTGACCGTTTTTGCCGGGTAAAACCCCGCCGTCTCAATGGGTGACAAACCCGCCATGAATTGAAAAGGACAGGCAGCCAATGGCCGGACGGCGAAGACCACGCGTTTATCGCGCCGTTGTTCTCGTCCCGGCTTTCGCGGCCTGATGACCGGAAGGACCCTTCCATGCTCGCCATCGTCGCGGCCATCCTCTTTGCCATCGCGTTTATTCTCAACGCCAGCGGCACGGCCACCAGTGCGGTCTTCGACACCACCAGCCTGCTGCTCGTCGGCCTGGCCTGCCTGGCCCTGCACCTGGCCGGCGTCGGCAGTGGGTGGTCCTGGCGCCGTTAGCTGCCTGGGTGCGGGCGCCGCGGCCATCACTCCGGCGCCCGCACCCAAGGCCATCGCTTCCCTAGCGCCTCCGCCTCTAGCCATCACTTTCCGGCGCCCGCACCATGGGCCAGCTTTCCGGTATCCGCCCCAGCGATCGCCTTCCCGCGCCCGCACCCGCACCTCGGGCCGGGCTAACAGGCGCCGATTTTCGCGATCATGGTCAGGTTGATGCGCACCGGTTTCCCATTCCTGCCGTCCGGCGTGAACGTCAGGAACGGCACGTCCGAGGCGCCCGGGAATGTCACCGTCCCGCACGGCGTCACCGTTTTAACGCCATTGACGACGTAGGTGACCGTCGCCTTCGACGAGGGAACCGGCGCCGGGGGAGTGAAGAGCAGAATCCCCACCGCGCCCAGGGCCGCCACCGCCGATATGACCGCGGCCCACACCGATCGGTGCAGCTTGCGCACCGACGCCGACGCCTGCGTCAATGGGTCGAGGTCGGCGTTCCACTGATCGCTGGGCTTCAGCGCCGCCCTGATTCTTGGCCAGCCGAAGGTGGCCAGGTCGCTCTGGTAGAGCATCACGCCGTCGGCCAGCACGGCGATGAGGGCGAGAATGCCGAAGAGGACCTCGGCCAGCGGGCTGAAACTCTGCAGGGTGGCCCGGCTGCCGAGCAGGGTGCCAATACCGATCAGGCCGAGGATGGCCGTCAGCGCACCCGCCCAGCTTTTCGCCGCGCCCCGCGCCGTGGTCAGCGCGGCCGGGACTTCCGCGGCCGCCGCGTCGGCGGCGGGCCAGTACCGATAGGCCTTTTCCGGGTCGACGATCGAGATATATGTCTGTCCCGGCCGGCTGGAGTCGTCATATTCAACCTGGAGCAGCCATTCTGCGCCGCAGCCAAAGGCTCCGGGCGTGGCTGGTACGTGGTTTTCGACGCACGCGCAGCGGAGCACCGTTACCTGCGTTTTAGCGCCACCCGGAGCCGGGATCCCGCCGGGTTTTCTCCATCGCAGCGACGGCTGATTCTCCGCCTGCAGCCGTCTCCTTCCGCGCCGCTCGTGTTCCCTTTGGCCGGTCGAGTCGTCAGCCCCGGCCGCGGTCTCGGAGCGGGCGGCGATGGGCTCACCGGCTGCTACCTTCGCGGCGGCCGGCCTGACCGCTACCTCCGCGGCGGCCGGCCTGACCGCTACCTCCGCGGCGGCCTGCCTCCCGCTGCCCGCCGTGATATCCACGTCATCGGCCAGGTACTCGGTCGCGCAGACGCTCGTGGTCTGGTGGCGGCAGCGGGGGCAGATACCGATGATGTGAAAGCCGGGCTGTCCCTGGAGCAGGCGCCGGTCGGCTCTGAACCACGGGGCGGGGCCCACCGTGCGCCAGTCGGGCGGCAGCAGGATGCGCTCGATCGCGTACCAGAGCTTGGGCGCATCTGCGGGCCCGACGCGACCGTCATTCGGGGCCGGCTTGGCCGGGTCCAGGGCCCGGTCCAGAGCCGAGTTCAGCGGCGGCGTGCCGTCGACGCCCGGGCCGCCGGGCGCCCGGGCGCTATCGGCGGCGCTCATTCCGTCCTGAGATGGCGTCACGTCGGCTCCTGCTGCTCGCCGCGGGTGAACGGACGCGGGATGAGCCAAGCTTAATAAAACTCCGTATTTACCGCTACTCGCTCATGATCGGACAAATACGACTAATGTGCGCTATCGGCATAGGTTATGAAAATAGTTATTATAAATCGCTCCGCACAATATGCTGCAGTCGGCGGCAAACAGAAGCTAATCAGAAAAGGCGGCATAAGAGTAGCGGGCGTGCTATACAACGTTGGGACCGCTGACCGTTATGTATGGAGGGGACCCCATGGTGGCGAAGCTGATTCGTTTGCGCCCCGGCAACTTCGCATTAACGGAGGAATCGGCTCCGGTCGAGGCGGCTTCCCCGTCCGGCCGGGAGACGCAAAGTGCCGAAGTGGTCCGCCTTCCGCATTACGCCCGGCACGCCAAAGCGGCCGAACGGGAGCCGCCCCCCGCACCGTCCCTCCCCATCCGCTCGGCCGAGCGGCGGCGCTGGTCCGCCGAGCTTGTCAGCCCCGCCGTGGCCGGGCTCGTCCTGCACGGCGTCGGCGGGATCGGCAAGTCGGCGCTCGCTGCCCAGATCGCCGAGCGGGTCCGCCGCCTTGAACCGGAGTGCGTGACCACGGTCCTCACCGGTGAGGTGACCGCCGACGCCTTCCTCTACGCACCCGAGGTCATCGCCAGCTTCGGCTCCGGTGACCTGCGAATCGACGTCCGCGCGGTGGCACCGGACGGGGCGGCCGCGTTCCGGAAGGCTCTGGCCATGGACGTCGGCGCCCGCCGCGCCGCCGGTGCTCAGCTGCTGCGCAACTCACGGATCGGGACTTCTCCCGGTGCCCGCGCCGCGCTGCTCGCGGGCCAGGTCGATTCCCGCCTGCTGATCACCCTGGCCGCGCTGGCCGTGTCCGGGCCGTTGCGGATCGAATCGTTCGGCGGCAAGGAACCGGGAGCCGACCCGGGTGCCCCGCTGCGGACGGCTGAACTGGCGGCATCCGGTCATCCGGCCGCTTCCGCCGCGAGTCTGCGGAACATGCTCGGCTTCGTCCGGGCGCAGCGCCCGCCGTATCTGCCCGCGCGCGCCGGCATCGTCCGGGATTCCCGCGGCTCGCCCGTGCTGAGCGTCGAGTTCGCCGCGCCCAGCCCGGTCGGCCTGCTCCAGACGCAGGCGACCCCCTTAACCACCTGGCCCAAGCGAGCCACCGCGCCCGTCCGTGGGACCCCCGCGCCGCCTCCGGAGTCACAGCCCTCTCAGCGGCCCCTGCCACACCTAAGTCCCCACCTGCACCGCGCCCGCCCGCTAACGACCGCGATGGTGCCATCGCGGTCCTCTGAGGACCGCAATGATCCCTCCGTGGACGGCCGGCCCGGGCACTCCGGCAGCGAGAGAGGGCCGCCGCGATGCAGCAGCAGCGCTCAGCGGTCGTAGTCGGCCAGCAGGGCCTGCGCCCGGGCGATGCGGGCGTTCAGGTCGGCCAGGAAGGAGTCCAGCGCCGCGCGTTTCGCCTGCACCGTGGCGCGGAGGCCTTCCTGCAGGGCCATGCACTCGCGAGTCAGCTGCCGGCGTTCCTCCTCGCTGGTCCGCTCGTCGTGGTAGGTCAGCCGGATCTGCGCGATCCGATCCTCGTTGCGCAGTACCAGCGAGATCTCGTCCAGGTTGAGGCCGAGCAGGGTCTTCAGCTCCACGATCCGCTCCACCCGGGCGAGGTCGCTGTCCGAGTAGCGCCGCAGCCCGCCGGGCGTTCTGCTCGCCGGGACGATCAGGCCTATCTGCTGGTAGTAGCGCAGCGCCCGTTCGGACACGCCGAGGCGCTGGGCCGCCGCGCCGATCCCGAGCAGCCGCCAGTCCCGCCGCGGCCGGTCGCCGGCCTGACCGCTGGTGCCCTCGGTGGCCTCGGCCGAACCGGCGCGGGTCATCGCGGCCATCGGTTTCACGCCTCTCCGAGCGGCGAGCCGGACTCCTCGTCCGCGCCGCTGACCGCAGGCGGCGACGTTCCGTTCACGCCCTGCCCGTTACCGGTCTTCTCGTAGCCAGCCTGCCCGTCACCGGTCGGCCGTGGCTGCCCGCCCCCGTTGGCCAGCGCCGCCGTCCGTGGCCACGCGCCCGTTTGGGACCGGCTGGCCGTTGCCGTCACCGCCTCGCGCCCGATCGTGTCGGGGGCGTCCCGGCCATCGGTGGCCAGGGGCTCCAGGCCCGCCAGGCCGCCGGTCTCAGCGGCACCATCGGCCAGTTCCTCGGCCAGCGGCTCCGTGGTGTGCAGGTAACGCTGGCCGCGGACGGCAGAGGCGACGATGGCGATGGCCGTCGCGATGGCGGCGAAGGTGAAGGCCAGGTGCAGGCCGCTGGCGAACGGCTGCTCGATCAGCTTGGGGAAGAACGACCGGCCGGTGATGTAGGCGACCTGGCTGGGCGGCAGGTGCTGCAGCGCGCCGGTCGGGCCCGAGCAGCTCCTGGATCGGGTTGTAGCCGAGGAAGGCCGAGAACAGGCTGCCGATCGGCGGCTCGTTGGCCACCGTATGCGCGGCGGCCGCCGGGACGCCCGCCGCCACCAGGCCGCTGTACAGGTGCGTGGGCAGGTCGGACGCCAGCCCCAGGGTGACGATGGTGAAGAACAGGCCCATCGACAGCACGGTGGCCGAGTTCTGGAAGGTGTTGAGCATGCCCGCGCCCGCGCCGCGCTGGTCCGGCGGCAGGCTGTTCATCACCGAGGCCTGGTTGGGGGAGAAGAACAGGCCCATGCCGACCGCGAACAGGAAGATGAGCAGCGGCGAACCAGATGTAGCTGAAGTTGATCGGCAGCAGTTCCAGCAGCAGGAAGGCCGCCCCGGAGACGATCAGCCCGGCCGTCGCGAACAGCCGGGCCCCGTAGCGGTCGGACAGGCGCCCGCCAGCGGGCCGACGATCGAGGAACCCGACGGTCAGCGGCACCATGGCGATGCCCGCCCACAGCGGGGTCTGGCTGAAGCTGTAGCCGTGCTGCGGCAGCCAGATGCCCTGCAGCCAGATGATCAGCATGAACTGGAGGCCGCCGCGGCCGAGGGCGCCCAGCAGGCCGGCGATGTTGCCGGCCGTGAAGGCCCGGATCCGGAACAGGCCCAGCCGGAACATCGGCTGCGGCACCTTGGTCTCGATCCAGGCGAACAGGCCCAGGATCGCGATCCCGCCGAAGACGGCGGCCAGCACCCAGGGGTTGGTCCAGCCCGTCGGGTGGCCGCCGTAGGGGAGCAGCGAGTACACGATGCCGGTCAGCAGGGCGACCAGCCCGATGGCGAACAAGGCGTTGCCCAGCCAGTCGATCTTGGCCGGAATGCGGATGCCGTTGTCCCGCAGCATGAGGTAGGCCCAGACCGTGCCGAACAGCCCGAACGGAACGGACACCAGGAACACCAGCCGCCACTCGATGGGGGCCAGCACGCCGCCCAGCACCAGCCCGAGGAACGAGCCGCTGACACGGCGGCGATGCCATTGATGCCCATCGCCTTGCCCCGCTCGTCCTGCGGGAAGGCGTCGGTCAGGATGGCGCTCGAGTTGGCGAACAGGAATGCGCCGCCGACGCCCTGGAAGACCCGCATGATGATGATCCAGAGCGCGCCCGCCGGGCCGGTCAGCCACGTCACCGACAGCAGGATCGAGAAGAACGTGAAGACGGCGAAGCCGAGGTTGTACATCCTGACCCGGCCGTAGATGTCGCCCACCCGGCCCAGGCTGACCACCAGCACCGCGGTGACCAGCACGAAGCCCATGAACACCCAGAGGAAGTACGAGGTGTTCGACGGCACCAGCGGGTTGAGGTTGATCCCCCGGAAAAGAGCCGGCAGCGAGATCAGCAGGATCGACTGGTTGATCGTCACCATCAGGATGCCGAGCGTCGTGTTCGACAGGGCGATCCACTTGTAGTGGACGCCCCGCCCGCCCGATGCGACGGGAGAAGCCGGCGGATTTCCCACTACAGACATAAGACTCCCCGGATTCGCTGACAATCTGCCGTTCGCACGTGAATCGTAACGGATCTTGACGTCAACGTCAGGTCTGGAGGTCCCCTCTACAGCGCCGGAACCAGGGCGTCAGGTCTCCGAGCCCTCCGCGACGACCAGCGCTTCTTCCTCCGGATCGGGCTGTGCCGCCGCGTGGGCGTGCTCGGCCTGGACCCGTTCGGCGTCGCCGAGCAGGCCGTGCGCGGTGGACAGGACCACGATCCCGGCTACCAGCGCGACCGCGGCGATGAAGAACGGCACGTGGATGTTCAGCGCGATGACCAGCCGGCCTGCCACGTAGGGTGCCAGGCCGCCGCCGATGAACCGGACGAAGCTGTATGCGGCCGAGGCGACCGGCCGCTCGACCGGGGAAACGGTCATCACCGCCTGCGTGGTCACCGTGTTGTTCACCCCGATGAAGATGCCCGAGATGATGACCGCGGGGATGAGCACGGCGGCGGTCGGTTGTCCAGATCGCGATGACCAGCACCACGATGGCGAAGGCGGCCAGGTTGAAGTACATCGTCCGGGCGATGCCCAGGGACGCCTGCAGGCGGGGAGCGCCAAACACCGCGAAGATGGCGACCAGGATGCCCCAGCCGGCTTGGCCCCGAGGCGGCTGGACACCCAGTTGGTGATGAGCATGGCCATCGCCGTGACCACCAGGTAGCTGGTGAACAGCAGCGTCACCTCACTGGGGGAGGCATGCAGTTCGTTTGAGATCGCGGGCAGGATCGGGTCGACCAGGCCGATGCCCATGAATGACACGACGCACGCGAACGCGACCGCGAATACGGCCTTCGGCTGCTTGAACGGGCTCGCGGCGAGGCCGGCGGCGCCCTTCATGCAGTGCTCCGTTCTCGGCGTACGCGGCACCGCCCCGCGGCCCCGCGCCGTTTGCTTCGTCAGGATCGCTGCTTCATCAGGAAAACTGCGCCGGCGCCACCGGGCGGCCACGCTGCGTACTGGTCAGGGCGTCCATGGCCGGGAGGGCCGCGGCCAGCGCCGCCTGATCCTCCGGGCTGAGCCGGGCCAGCATCCCGGCGAGCCGTTCGGCCCGGTAGGCCCGGCGGCGAGCCAGCAGAGCCGAGCCCTCGGCGGTGATCCGCACCTCGACGGCCCGCCCGTCGGCGGGGTCGGAAGCGCGGGTGACCAGGCCCGCGTCCTGCAGTCGCGCGACCAGCTGGGTCATCGCCGGCTGGGTGACCCCCTCCAGCGCCGCGAGCGCGGTCAGGCGGCACGGCCCGGATCGCTCCAGGGTCGCCAGCGCCGCGGCCGCCGTGAGCGAGAGGCCACTGTTGGCCGGGCTCAGCCAGCGGAGCAGTCCGATGAGCCGCTCGATCCCGGCCGCTACGCCCGCCGCCAGCGTCCCGTCCAGCGTCCCGTCCAGCGCCTCCTCGGGCCCTCGAGAGAGATTCATAAGTTATTTATATCATCCTCTTATGTTTCTCGGCCGCACGAGGAGGCCAGATCGTGGCGGGCAGCCAGGCCCGCCTGGCCTGTTGCCCCGGCCGGAATCCCGCCGTGGCGGAGGCCGAAATAAACGTGTTGCTCCCGGGCTTACGATCAACAGTGGGTAGCAAAGGCCGGTCCAGACCCAGCCGGCCCTGACGCCTCAGGAGACGCCACGCAGGGTGATCCTGGTTTTGCGGGCAGAACGCCGGTCCGGACGATGATCGGCGGGCTGCTCAGACGCTGCGGTCCCGGGGAGAGACCGCGCGTAACTGCCCGCGGACAGGGGTTTGCCCGCCACCGCAGGCTGATCGTGGTGGCCGCGGCCGTGCCGATGGCGGAGGCCGCGGCGGTGAACGCCGTCACGCCGTCCGCCCGCGTGCTCGCGCCGCAGGTGACCGCGCTGGCGCCGCTGGCCGTGTTCCACGATCTGCGATGGCTGTTCGCGTTCGGCGGGACCTGGCCGCGCTTCGTGCTGGCCCTGGTCGGTCTGGTGGTGGCCCGCAGTGCGCTCGACGCCGCCCTGGCCTGGCTGGCCTGGCCCCGCGGGCAGGCCCGGCCGCGGCCCGCAATCTTGTTCGGCTCGGGTGCCGTCCTCACCCTGAGCGCGGGCCTGCTGATGTCGCCGGTGGTCACGCTGACGTTCGGGGTGGCCCTGCTGCCGTTCTCCTGGCCGTTCCTGGGCGCGCTGCCGATACTGATCCTGTTCGCCCTGCTGCTGAGCCACGGCGCGGCCACCAGCGGGTGGTGGCGGACCCTGCCGCCGCTCCGTTCGGCTGAGTGGCTGCTCGCTGATTTCCTGGTGCTCTCCCTGGCCGCGGTGGTGATCGGCCGGCTGTCGCCGGGCTGGGCGGTGCCCGTGGCCGGGCTGGCCGGGATCGTCAACGCGCGGGCCTGGTACGGCGTGGCCTTCTCCCTCGCGGGTCGGCAGAGCCGGCAGAGCCGCCAGAGCCGGCCGGTGGGCCGGCTCTGGCGGCCGGCGCGGCCGATCCCGATCGCGCCCGTGGCCGCCGTGCTGGCCGTCGCGCTCGTGATCGGCGTGGCCCGGGCCGGTTTCGTGTTCGCGGAGAGCTCGCACGGCCACGTCACCCAGATGACCGCCGGGGTGATTCCGGCCGAGGAGAGCCTGCCCGCCGCCGTGCCCTCGCAGACCGGGACGCCCGGCCGCGGGTCGGCCGTGCTGGAGATCAAAGGGTTCGGGTCCAGCTGCTGCGCGAGCACGTCGCTCCGCGAGATCGCGGGGAACGCGATCGCCCAGCAGTTTTCCTATCGCGGGCTGGACGCCCGGGGGCGGCCGTTGCCGCAGGGCCGGGCCGCCAGTGATCTGCCGCTGTCGGCTCTGGGTGACCGCATCGACGCCCAGGTGGACCGACTGCACCAGCGGACGGGCCGGCCAGTCGACCTCGTGGGGGAGAGCGAGGGCACGCTCGGCATCTACGCGATGCTCGCCCGCCACCCCGATGCCCCGGTCGGCTCCATTGTGCTGCTCAGCCCGATCGTCGCGCCGGGGCAGGTCAGCTACCCCATCGACACCCGGGACGGCGGCGGGGCCGTACCCGGTTACGCCCTCCAGGCCGTGGTCTGGTTCATCGGCGGCCTGTCGCCCTTCGGCACGTCCGGCGCGGAACAGCTGATCAACTCGGTCAACCGCGACGGCGCCCAGTACGCGGCCGAGGCGGCCCAGGAGTTCCGCCAGCACCCGTTGCGCTGGATGGCCGTCGTCCCGCTGGCGGACAGCCTCACCATGCCCGCGTGCCAGTTGCCGTCGCAGACGCTGGTGGTCCCCGCTCTGCACGGCGGCCTGCTCGGCAACACGGAAGTTCAGCAGGCGGTACGCAGCTTCCTCAGCGGCGGCGCGGTCCACGCTCAGCCGCCGATGCAGCGTGCGGCCGAGTTCGTCGCGGAGGCGGCCGCGGCGTGGCGGATGCCGCAGATCGTCACCCCGTCACGGCCGTGCCCAGGCCGCCTGCCCTGACCCGGCCCGGCCCGCCTGAACCGGGTGCCCGTCCCCGCGGACGGCCCTGGCCATCGAGCAGCTTGAAAACTTCTTAACGGACGTGATGCAACGTTCCCGGCACGGGACGGCTCACACCGCCCGCGGGGCTCGCTAAGGCCGGCCCGGGCCGGGGCCGCCGCCGCGGTGGGAGCGCAGGACCTCCAGGCGCTGGCGGTATTCCTCAGCGTCGATCTCCCCGGCCGCGAACCGCCGGGACAGGATCTGCTCCGCGTCGCCGGCTCGCGGAGCGCCGCCCGGCCAGGGTGCGCTGTCCCGCCACCGTCCCTCGCCCGGCCATGGCCCCGGTCCGCCCGGTCCCGGTCCGCCGGGGCCGCCTGCCCGGCCGCGCCGTCCCCAGCCCACGAGGGCAACGATCGCCCAGATGATCAGTCCCCAGAAGATGAGCGACGTGAGTCCGAGTCCCCAGGCCCACCCGTGGACTCCGGTGCCCCAGTACCACATCAATTACCACCGGCCTCCTGGCCTCTAGTGCAGACGCCCCGGTCACCGGCGCCGCACCCCGCGAGCACCGGGACCGGGGCGGCCCTGCCGTCGTCCCGCATCCAGCGAGGACAGCACCCCCTCGGGTGATGCCCTCGTCGTAGGATGCCGCCGCAGGCTGAACGCACGCCGAATCGCCGCTGCAGAATCACCGAGCGCACCTACGCCTCGGCGCCGGACGGGGACGGAGGTCCGGCCCGCCAGGCCAGGAAGGTCCTATTCCCGCCAGGCAGGCTCCGCCGCGTTCCTCGGCGAAGACGCGTGCGGCGTACGCGGCGGCCTGGGTGCGCCGTTCCATGCCGAGCTTCTGGAAGAGGGCGGAGACGTAGTTCTTGACGGTCTTTTCCGCCAGGAACAGCTGCTCGCCGATCTGCCGGTTGGTCAGCCCCTCGCCGATCAGCTCCAGGATGCGGCGTTCCTGCCCGCTCAGGCCGGCCAGCGGGTCCGGCTTCTGCGAGGTGTCCCGCAGCCGCGCCATGAGCTGGCGGCCGCCTTCGGGTCCAGCATCGACTGGCCGGACGCGACCGTCCGTACCGCGCCCACCAGGTCGGTGCCGCGGATCTGCTTGAGCACGTATCCGGCAGCGCCGGCCATCACCGCGTTGAACAGCGCCTCGTCGTCGCCGAAGGAGGTGAGCATCAGGCAGGCGGTCTCCGGCATCCGGGACCGGATCTCGCGGCAGACGGTCACCCCGTCGCCGTCGGGCAGGCGCACGTCCAGGACGGCGACGTCGGGCTTCAGCGCCGGGATCCGGGCCAGCGCGGACGCCGCCGTCCCCGCTTCCCCGACCACCTGCATGTCGGGCTGGCCTTCGAGCAGATCGCGGACCCCGAGCCGGACAATCTCATGGTCGTCGAGCAGGAAGACACGGATGGGCTCTTCCCGGAATGGTTGTCACTCACAAGCCAAACTTAGCTTTCCCGGCTCTCCACCGGAACCACCCGGCGCTGCATGCCGCATCCCTGCCGGGCCAGGCTAACGGGAGACGGACCTGCAGGTCAGTGCATCATAGGCACTTTTCCGGCCGTTAGAACAGCGGCCCGGACAGCGGAACGTACCCGGCGGCCGCGGGATAGCTGAGCCGGTCGCGAACGGCCACGACGCCTTCGAGGTGCCGGACCGCGGCGACGATGTGGTGCCCGAGCGGCGTGCTCTCCGGGATCCCTTCCAGCGTGACAATGCCTTCCTTCACCGTGACCGTGAACGCCGTGGGGTCCATGAGGAACTGACGAAGGATGATGTCGTCGGTGATCTGCCGGCGAAGATCGCGGTCGGATCGGCTGAAGACGCTGAGTTGGCGGTTCCTCGTCCCCAGTTCACGGGATCCCGAGCCGGGGGAATATCGGTAAAAGGCTGGACCATGGCGGGGCATCCGGCCCCTGCCGCCGGGCCGAAGGTCTCTGGAGGCTGGAAGTCCCGCGTTAGGTGACCCTGGTCCCTGCCCGTGCGGCCGGTCGGCGGCGCAGCCTGGGACCATGAACACGCTCCCCGACGGCCCTCACGTTCCCCCCTATCGCCTGGTGCTGCTGCGGCACGGTGAGAGCACGTGGAACGCCCTTGACCTGTTCACCGGCTGGGTGAACGCGGCCCTCTCGGCGCACGGCGAGAGGCAGGCGGTCCGCGCCGGGAACCTGCTCGCCTCGGACGGTCCGCGGCCGGACGTCGTGCACACGTCGCTGCAGCGGCGCACGATCCGCACGGCCGAACTGGCGCTGGCCCACTGCGACCGGGAGTGGATCCCGGTCCGCCGGTCCTGGCGGCTCAACTCGAACCATTACGGTGCGCTGCAGGGACGCCGCAAGGCGGAGGTGCGGGCGGCCTACGGCGAGGAGCAGTACATGGCGTGGCGCCGCGGCTACGACGTCCGGCCGCCGCTGCTCGAACCCGGCGCCGACCATTCGCAATTCGCCGATCCGCGCTACGCGGCGCTGCCGCCGGAGGCCCGCCCGCGCGGCGAGTCACTGCGGGACGTCACCGCCCGGCTGCTGCCGTACTGGTACGACGCGATCGTGCCGGATCTGCGGGCCGGGTCGCTGGTGCTCGTGGTGTCGCACGGCAATACGCTGCGGGCGCTGATCAAGCACCTGGAGTCGGTCAGCGACGATGCCAGCGCCGCCCTGAACGTGCCCAACGCCGTCCCGCTCCGCTACGAGCTGGGCGACGACCTGCGCCCGTGCCGCGAGCAGCTACGGGACATCCCGGGCTCTGCCGCAGCGGCCAGCTGAGCGGCCCTCACACCTCAGCGGCTGCCCCGAACAGATCGGAGCCGCGCCAGATGCGTGCGGGCTCCGGGCCGCATGGGCGCGTCTGGATGGCGGCCGTCGGCGCACGTAAGGGACCTTGGGCCCTAGCTATCGCCCGGGTAACGACGTCAACTATAAAATCCAGCGACCGAGGGGGCGATCATGGCGACGGGAGATACGGTCCGGGATCACCAGGAGCGCTGTGCTCCGCACCTGGCCCGGTTGCAGATGCTGGCCGGCAGCCCGGGTGAGACGCCGCTGCGTTCCTGCGCTGTGTCGCAGATCATCGAGGCCACCGGCGCCATCCTCGCCGAGGTCAGGGCCGCAGATAGCGGCCAGTTCGCAGTGCCCGATAGCCGCGGTCGCGGTTCACCGGGACACGTCCCATTGCTGGCTGCGCGGCTGACCCGGCTGGAGAACGCCGCCCGTCAGATGGTCGAATCGGCGCTTCGCGGTGACGTCGCGGCGCTGTGCGTGGAGACCGCACGCTTCGAGGTCCTCACCGCGGCGATGTGGACCGTGCAGCTTTCCGAGTGCGCAAGCCTGGCCGTACGCCCCGGCCGGGACTGGGCCGCGTCGCGCCGGCCGTACGCGGCGGGCACCCGGATCGCGCGTCCCTGACCGCCTCCGCTGGCACCTTCCCAGCCGGGCGGAGCCGGTGGAAAGGCGAAGGCCCTTGAACCGACGGTGGCTCAGCGGACGGCATTCAGGCCACGGCCGCCCCGGCGAGCGCCGCGATTACTCCGAGCGCCGCGGCGCCGAGAAGCGTGCTCACCACCCCGCGCCGCAGCGCGATGAGCCAGACCAGGGCCAGGCCGAGGACGGCCAGCTGCCAGAGGTGCGACAAGGCGAGAGCCAGCGGGATCGTGGCACCGGCGATGGCGCCGACCGCGGCGGGCCCGGCGCCGGTGAGGAAAGCCTGGACCCGCGTGCTCCGCCGGAGCTGATCGAAGCGGGGGCCGCACGGCCAGCACAAAGATGAAGGACGGCGTAAAGGCGACCAGCGACGCCAGCAAGGCTCCGCCGATCCCGGCGGCGGCGTAGCCGACCACGGACACGGTTTGGACGACGGGCCCGGGAGTGATCTGGCCGAGCGCCACCGCGCTGAGAAACTGCGCGCTGGACATCCAGTGGTACGTATCGACGGCGTCGTGCTGCATGAGCGGGATGATGACGAAGCCGCCGCCGTAAGACAGCGCACCGACCTTGAACGCGACCCATGCGATCGACAGCAGCCCTCCGGCGGGCACCGCGGCCGCCGCGAGCAAGGGCAGCAGCGCCGGCGACCGGCCACCGGACGGCCCTAGCGCCGATCCGGCGGGCCGGTCAGGGCCAGGGCCAGCCCCGGAGCCAGAGCCGGAGGCACGCCACGGGTAGCCGGTCACCAGCAGCTCCACCAGCCCGCACCCGACCAGGACCAGCACCAGAAACGGCCCGGTCAGCGCGGCCGCGGTCCCCCCGGCGATCAGGTAGCAGATCCAGCGGACGTGGGCCCCCCGTACCCGGGCGGCCTGCCCCTGGTCGGCCTGCCCCCCGGGCTCCCGCTCCCGGGCGGCGCGCCGCCAGCTGGCCGGCGCCAGCCCGATGGCCGCGCTGAGCGCCACGGCCGGCACCGCCGCACCCGCTCCGCCCGCGGCGCCCTCGACCCACCGCGGCGGATGCGCCGACAGGAACAGCGCGGACAGGGCCAGGATCACGATCAGCCCCGGCACGATGAAGCAGAGGCCGCCGACCAGCGCGCCGAGCGGCCCGCGCAGCCGCCACGCGCAGTAGATCGCAAGCTGGTCGAGGCCCGCCCGGGAAGCAGGTTCGTGGTGGCCACGCCGTCCTCGAACTCCTGCGCCGACAGCCACTTCCGCTTGTCGACGCACAGTTCCCGGAGCAGGGCGATGTGGGCCGGCGGCCCGCCGAAGCCGATACAGCCGATGCGGCCCCACTCGCGCGCGATGGTGGCCAGTGACTCGTGCGGGACGGTCGCTAGCGGCCCCCCCGGGGTGGTAACCGGCGGATCGCGCGGCGGGCTGTCCACACCCCCAGTATCAGTGGAAAGCCAGCCGGGCGTCCCAGGCACCCACCAGGTGGATGGTAAGCAACGCGATCACCAGGCCGGCGGCCAGAGCCGCGCCGACGAGCAGCCAGCGCATGCCACCGCCCGCCACCGCGACCCGCGCCACGCCGGGCTCCCCGGGGTCGCCGGGTCGTCCCGGCGTGCCCAGCAGGATGCGAGGCAGCCGCCAGACATACCACAGCACGTGCAGCGACATGCACCCGAACCACAGCACAAACGACGCCTTGTGCAGGAAGAGCCAGGGTCCGCGGCCAGGGCCGCGATACCCAGCAGGACCCCGGAGCCCAGCACGGCAAGCGATGTGACGACGACGAACGGCCCGAGCAGGCGCATGAGCGGGACGGGCGGTCCCTTGTGCACGTACGGCGCCGCGCCGGTGTAGTAGCGGACGAACCGGTAACCGGTTGAGCCGATCTTCAGCAGTACCGGCCCGATCAGCAGCATGCCGAGGAAGAAGTGCAGCGTGAGCAGGCCGCGCAGCGCGAGGAGCGTCATGCCCTCGATCGCGAAACCGATCAGCAGGACGACGCCGGTGAGCGCAGTCAGGCGCTCGTTACCGGCGACGCCCTCCGTGGCGCCCGGTTCGCGGCGGTGATTCCGCCTGTGGGTCACGGTCACGATGCCCGGAACTCCCTTCACGGTGCCGGGGAAGCGCAGGGGGGAGGCGCCCCTGGTGGCTAGCCTGCCCCGGGTGAAGCGTAAGACCGGTTCAGGACTCGTTCAGAACTAGTTAAGGTCGCCGGGAGCCGCCGAAGAAACGGGCTTTTGCGGCGATGCGGGTTTCGCCGGGGCCGCGGACGTCCGGAGCGGAAAGTCGATCGTTACCGTGAGCCCCCTGGCCGGTGTATCCGAAAGGCTCGCGGCACCGCCGTTGGCGACGGCCAGCCGGTTGACGATGGCGAGCCCGAGCCCGGTGCCGCCCGCCGTGCCGGACGCGAACCGATGGAACGCGGCGCGCTGCTGCTGGCCGGTCATTCCGTGGCCGTTGTCGCTGACCCGCACCCGGGCCAGTTCACCGGCCACCTCCGCGGTCACCGTGATCGTTCCTCCGGTCTCCGGGGTGTCCAGCGCGTCCAGCGAGTTGGCCAGGAGATGTCCAGGATCTGCTCGAGATGGCCGGCACCCAGCTCGGCCCAGGCCGGCTGCGGTGCCGTCACGGTCAGCGTGACACCGCGTTCCTCTGCCGCTGGCCGCCAGGCCGGCGACCCGGTCCGCCGCGACCGCAGCGACGTCGACCCGCGCTGGCGGCGCGGTGGCGTTTTCCGCCCGGGCTACAGCGAGTAGCCCGTTCGTCAGCCGCGCCAGCCGGGCGATCTCCTCCTGCGCGCCGGCCAATTCGGCCACGGTGACGTCGTTGGCATCCTGGCTCAGCAGGTCTAGCCTCAGCCGGAGCGCGGCCAGTGGCGTTCGCACCTGGTGGGATACGTCGACCATCAGTGTCTGGTGCCCCTGCACCAGCGATTCGATGCGCGCCGCCATCGTGTTGAAGGCCAGTGACAGGCGCCGGGCCTCCGGCGGTCCCGCGCCCGCCCGCACCCTGGTGTCCAGCGCGCCGTCGCCCAGATCGCGGGTGGCGCTGGCCAGCGTGGTGATGGCAGGCTCAGCCAGCGTGCCAGGCCGATGGCGACGAGGCCCGCGGTCACCAGTCCGGCCGCGGACACCCCGGCGATCAGCATCCACAAGATCAGCACCCGATGGTCCAGTGACTCGGTGGAGCGGGACAGTTCCACCGTGCCGATGGCACCGATGCCCGAATCCGGCACGATCGGTGTCGTCGCGGCCAGCCAGTCACCTGACCAGTAGCTACGGGGTGCGGCGGTGGGCGGGCGGAGCGCCACGTGGCCGGCCGCGACCGGCCGGGTGCGCGTTCCCGCGATCCATGTGCCCCTGGCGTTGTAGACGGCAACCCGGTCGCCCTGCCGCGCCCAGTAGCCGACGGACCGGCTCAGCGCGGTCCCCCGGCCGTCATCGATGCGTTCCTCGGCCACGTTGGCGAGCGCCGACGCCTCGGCACCGGCTTCGACCCGGAAATCCCTGCGGTCCTGCGCCGCCGTCAGCAGGCCCAGCGGCACGGCCACGACGGCCAGTAGCCCGGTCATCAGCGCCAGAACCGTGATGGCAATCCGGCGGGCCATTACGCGTCGCCGAGCCGGAATCCGCGCCCGTACACGGTCTCGATCAGACCGGGCACGCCCAGCTTGCGCCGCAGCGCCGCGATATGTACGTCCAGCACCTTGGTCGGGCCGTACCAGTTGGCGTCCCAGGCGGTTTCCACGATGTCCTGGCGGGTCTGGACCCGTCCGGGATCGGCGGCCAGGCATTCGAGGATGTCGAATTCCTTTGGCGTCAGCGGGATCTCCGCGCCGCCCACCGTGACCTTGCGCGTCCGGAAGTCCATGCTCAGCGGCCCGTGCCGGATCACGTCGCGCTCGGGCTTGACCCGGCGGAGCACGGCCCGGATTCGGGCCAGCAGCTCGCTCACGCCGAACGGCTTGACCAGGTAGTCATCAGCGCCGGCGTCCAGCGCGGTCACCCGGTCGGACTCCTCCCCGTAGGCGGTCACCACGATGATCGCCACGTCGGACCGCTGCCGGAGCTGCCGGCAGACGTGCACGCCGTCGGTATCGGGCAGGCCGAGGTCGAGCAGCACCACGTCCCGCTGTTCCCGGCGCCCCAGCGCGGCTGCGCCGGTGGCCACGTGATCGACCAGGTAGCCGCCCCGGGTGAGGGCGCGGACCAGCTGGGCGGCAACGCCCGGGTCGTCCTCGACGAGCAGCACGCTGGCGGTGCCCGGGCCCGCGCCGGAGTGGGTGACATCAGCGGGCACAGTCATGCCGCCAGCCTA
>CAVUNW010000068.1:0-23736 GCA_963742865.1 uncultured Actinomycetes bacterium | reverse complement strand
CAGCGGTTGCGCTGCCGGGTGACCGGATCGGAGGTGCGGGCGGTCTCCAGCCGCTTGCTGATTTCGGCGCGGATCAGGGCCGGGTCGGCGAGCAGGCCGGTGATGTGGTCCCAGACGACGGTATCGAGGTAGTCGGCGCGGACTGGCTTGTTGCCGCAGACCCGGCCGCCTTCGTAGCGGTAGTCGTCAGAGCCGAGGCACCGGTAGTAGTAGATCTTCTTGCTCGTGGTCCGGGTGGAGGTGCGGTAGTAGCCGTATCCGCAGGCCGAGCAGGCAGCCAGGCCCTGCAGCAGGGACGGGACCTTGCTGTTGCGGAAGGCGAACCGCTTGTTGTCGGCCAGCCGCTGGCCGGCGGGCTCCAACGTGGCGGCGGTGACGATGGCCGGGACGGGGATCGGGTCCATCCTCCTTCGGCCGGTCTACGGTCTTGACCGCCCGGGGCACGGAACGGCCTTGCAGGCGGGCGGCCCGGTTGATGGCCGGGGTCCCGGCCACGGCCATGGTCTTGCCGAACACCGCCGTGCCGGCGTAGGCGGGGTTGCGGAGCATGGCCCAGACCACGCTGCGGTCCCACCGGGACTTGCCGGTCCGGGTCGGTGCGTTTTGGCCGGTCAGCCAGCGGGCCAGGTCAGCGATCGAGGCGCCGTCATCGGCGTAACGGCGGAACATCTCCGCGACCAGGACCGCCTCATGCTCGATGATCTCGTAGCGGCCCCGGCATGATCGGTTTTGCGGAGGTACCGGTACCCGAACGGGGCCCCGGACAGGACGTTCACCGAACCGGTGCGGGCGCGGTGGGCCTTGCCGCGCCGGTAGCGCTCCATCAGCTGGGCTTTCTCGTACTCGGCGAACATGCCCTGGAACTGCACCATCAGCTGGTCTTCAGGGCTGTCCCCGCGCGGGCCCCCGCACTAACTCCACCCGCACCCCGGCGCGGGCGAACTCCTCGATCAGCAGCGCCTGGTAGGCGAACTTGCGGGCCAGCCGGTCCGGGGAGTAGACGAGCACCACATCGAGGCAGCCCTGGGCGGCCAGGTCACGCAGCGCCTCCAGGGCCGGGCGGACCAGCGTCGCCCCGGAATCACCCTCGTCCTCGAACACCCACTCCTCGGGCAGGTCAGCCCCGAGCTGCCGGGCGTGCTCGCGCAGCGCCGCCGTCTGCGACCCGATCGTCTGGTCCTTCTTCTGCCGGGCGCTGGAGACCCGGGCATAGATCGCCGCGCTCGTCACGGGGCGGCCTTCCTTCCTGGCCGGCCCGGCACGGGCCCGCCGCTGTGGCACGAGAATGGCGTAGGCCACGGACAAATCCGTGGCCGCATGGCGGCCGAGACGAACTCCTTCCCGACTGCCCGGTCGCTCACCTGCGCGGAGGCTCTCTGCGGCCCCGTGCGAAGAATTCGGTCAGCGCGCGGGTCACCACGGCGGAGATCGTGGTCTCGCGCTCACGCGCGTAGGCCCGCACCCGCCCGGCCAGCCCTGCGGGCAGCTTGACAGTGAACACCACGCTCGCCTCAGGCACCGGCTCCGGCCGCCCGCGGCGGCCTGATCCACGTAACGGCGGGCCTGCCGCACCGAGACCGCGAAACGGCCCGCCAGCACCGTTGCGGCCTCCGCCACCGGGACGCGTGGCCCCCGCCAGCTCAGCAGCAGCGTTGACACGCTCAGCGTGTTCACCATGCCCACACGGCCACCAGCCATGACATAACCATACTACCTGACATGTCACTCACCGGCCGGGGCGCGCCGTGGCCGTTCCAGCCGCCGGTAGCTCAACGTGACATCGAAGCAGAAGTTGCCCATTGTGTTGGGGGTGTGATTTCACCCTGTTTGCTGAACGTCGCGTTGCACGGGCTGGAGGAGGCCGCCGGGGTCCGTTACAAGACCTCTGGCATTCACGCCGGGGAGACCATGGCGGGTTCCCCGGTCGCGGTCAGGTACGCCGATGACGTGGTCGTGCTCTGCCACAGCCAGGAGCAGGCCGGGCAGGTCAAGGCGCGGCTTGCGGAGTGGCTGGCACCCCGGGGGCTGGCCTTCAACGAGGACAAGACGAAGATCGTCCACCTCGGGGAGGGTCTGGACTTCCTCGGGTTCAGCGTCCGCCGCTACAACCGCAAGCTACTGATCAAGCCGTCCAAGGCGGCCATCAGGCGGCTCCGGGAACGGCTCGCAGCCGAGACGCGCAAGCTGCGCGGCTTGAACGCGGTGGCGATCATCACCACGCTCAGCCCGATCATCCGGGGCTGGGCAGCCTACTACCGGACAGTGGTGTCATCCAGGGTGTTCCGCTTGCTGGACAGCTACCTGTGGAGGCTGCTCTACAAGTGGGCCAGATGGCGCCACCGCAACAAGCCGAGGCGCTGGATCGCCGGCCGGTACTTCGGCAAGTTCAACAAGTTCAGGAACGACCGGTGGGTGTTCGGCGACCGCGACAGCGGCGGCTACCTGGTCAAGTTCTCCTGGACCGGCATCGAACGGCATGTGCCGGTCAAGGGCTGGGCATCCCCCGATGACCCGGCCCTGGCCGCGTACTGGGCCGAACGGCGCAAAAAGGTGAAACCCCCGCTGGACAGCTACACCCTGCGCCTGCTGACCAGGCAGGCCGGGCTGTGCCCGCTGTGCGGGGACCACCTGCTGACCGCCGACCAGCCACCCCAATCCCCCCAGCAATGGGAACGGTGGTGACTGCAGGTCACCCGCAGGGCGATAGCCGCCAGCTACCTCATCCACCACGGGAGGCCCGGCCCAGCCGGAGATGACCAATTCCGCCTCGTGCACGCATCCTGCCAGCGCGGGCTCCAAGCCCGCCAGCGCAGGAAACCAGCACCCCAGCCTGCGATACCCTCGCGGCTTGCTTGAGCCGTGTGCTGGGCTAACTGGCACGCACGGTTCTGAGGGGGCCCCGGGCGGGCGACCGCCCGGGGCTACCCGGCCGCAAGCCGATGACATAACGGCGGTTACATGTGCGCGCTCTCGACGTACACCGATTACGTTTCGTGACCTGCTGGACCGCTTGCTTCGGACCCGGCGGCCGTCAGAACACGGTCCTGATGCCTGCCGCAGGCTCGGGCATCCTCAAGACATGGAAACCGGCAGGCGACCAGACTGCGGCGTGTGCGCCGCAGTCGACGTGCATTACCTGAGCACCGGCGGCGCCCGGGCGGCAGCCGTCCTGGCCGCCGATGCCGCCTTCGCGGACGTGCTGGCCGAACGCATCGCAGTGGTACCCCGGGTACCGCCCTACCGGCCGGGCGAGTTCTACCTGCGTGAGCTCCCGCCGCTGCGCGCGGTCCTGGAGGATCTGAGCGGGCTGGGCCTGCTGGTAGTCGACGGCTACGCCGATCTGGACCCTGACGGCCGGCCCGGCCTGGGCGCGCATGCGCACGCCGAGTACGGCATCCCGGTGATCGGGGTGGCCAAGTCCCGGTTCCGTATGGCGACCCACGCGGTGCCGGTGGTGCGCGGATCCTCGGTGCGCCCGCTGTTCGTCACGGCGGCCGGGATGCCAGCAGCCGACGCGGCAGACCTGGTCCGGCGAATGGCCGGCCGGTACCGGCTGCCCGACGCCCTGCGCCGCGCCGACACCCTCGCGCGCACAGGTCCGCCTGCAGCCACCATGACCGTCCACCAGCCCGGCTGATCTACGCAGACGCGCGGACAGCGGCATGTGAGCGCGCCGTGAGCAGGTACCTGATTGGTGCGCTCCCGCATGGCTTAGACATCGTCATTCTTGCGGAGCTCGGCTAGCTGCGCGGCTACCTGTAGTTCGGCTTCTTCGTCTTGCTTTCGCACTTCCGCGGGCAGATTGTCCCCGTGAGTCATGGCATGTCCCTTTTCGCCGTACCCACCCTGCTTGTGGTCCTGACGGGCAGACATGGCAAATGCCCCGGCTATTCTCGGCCTACACGCGACCTTGGTCCTGTCACTCATGACCTTAGTCCTTGCCGTGTGCCCGGCATCAATATGCGGACGGGCGTACGCACTCTTCTCGGCATATGCGGTAAACCGGGCGGCGGGTCAGCGACCTGGAGCAGGTACACCGGGCTCGTGCCGCGCGACAGAACGTTCGTTCTGGCGCGCCGCGACGGTCATCTAGCCTGGCTATCAGAACGAACATAGCGGCGGATACGCGAGCAGCCATGACTGCCGGGTCAACTGCGGTCTGCGATCAGCAGACCGCAGAGGGTGCAGGTTGTCGCGTTCTCGGAGAGTGCAGCGTCTGGGGCGCGCGACTGACATGTCGGCTGTTGCCCGCCAGAAAGCTGCTGGACGACTATGCGCAGTTCGCGCGGACTTGCCGGGACTCTGCCAGCGGCATCGCAGATGCATGCGGCCCCAGATCCCCGGGCTCGCACCGGGTGGTCTGGGGCCTCACCGCGCGTCCTCCGGTACCCCTGCGGGCTTTCCTCCGGTTTCCCGCTTGCCCGCCGGGCTCTCCCCCTTCGCCCGCCGTCCCCGGTTTCCCTTCGTCCGGCGTTCTCCGGTTCGGTCCCTTCGGCCGCTGCCCGGTTCCGGTTCTCCGTCGGTTTCCCTCCGGGTTCCCTTCCCTGAGCAATCTTCACGTTAGCGCTGCCGCGGGCCGGTTCCGCAGGCGCAGGTCCCGGGCGGCAGGGACCAAGGTCACCAGTCCTGCCGCGACCACCTCGCCTGGATCACGCGATCCGCCCGCACTGCGGATGGGCAGCGGCCGGGCACGATGGGATGCCGCCGCAGAATCGCCTGTTACCAGCGGCCGCGAGCGCAGGACATCGCCGCGCCCGAACCGCCCAGGGCGGTTCACGCACGTGACGCAGCTCGTACGGCAACGACGCAGCGTGACAGGCGGGCGGCGTCACTGCGCTGCGTCGGCCGACGGGACCGGGGCCCGGTCCAGATCGCTTCCTCCGGCTGGCCTTGCTGGCTCGCGTGGCTTTCTGCGCTCACCTGGCCCGCAAGTACTCGCCGATGGCCCGGCGGATCACCTCAGAGACGCTGGCGTGCTCCTGGGCCGCGCGGATCAGCAGGGCACGTCTGAGTTCCGGGTCCAGGCACCCGATGTAAGCCGCCGCCGATCGGTGGTTCTGCCCTACCGTCGGTGTATGCCTGCCAGGAACTGGCCCACCCCCGAGGACACCGTGACCGCCCGTCGTGTCCTGCTCGACGGGCTCGCCCGCAACGCTGACATCTTCGAGCTGGTGAGCGAGCTTGCGTCTCTGCACCCGCGAGATAACACCTTCCCCGGCGAGGTGTTCCTTCACGTCGCGGCGGACGCGCTGGAGTGGTGCGGGGCCAGCCGGGCTGACCCGCTGTCCTTGGAGGGACTACGCGAGCGGTTCCTGCCCGAATGCACCTTCCGCAGCCGGGAAAACAAGAAGCTCCAGTACGCAGTGCTGGCCGCAGCAGCCCTTCATGGCGGGACCGAACCGGACCTGCTTGATGAGGTGGCCTGGTGGCAGACCGACGACTTCTGGCAGTACGCCCTGTTCGCGGCGGTCGCCTACATCCGCGCCGCCGCCAGCCGGGCGGGCGTGCCGGTACGCCAGGCATGCCAGGACCTGGCCCACCGCCCTGGCCACCCGGCGCCATAACGACCACTTCGGTACGCAGTGGAAACGGTCATCTGACGATGGGGCGGCCGATCATAACGAAAGCCTCTTTGTGTCAAGGAGTTTCGTCGGTCCTTTTCGCGGCGTGTGAGGTGCCCTTCGGGCGCTGTGGTTATCACAGCGATCCGTGACCCCTGGCCTTCCTCGCGGCCGAGTGTGGCCGTCGTCTTGCCGCACCTCCAGGTCGTTCGTCCTCGCTGCGCTGCGGGCGCTCCACCTGGACCTGCGACTGCGCCGACGGCAGGGTGGCAGCGATCGAGGAATGGCCAGCTCTGCCCCGGCCACCGGCTGGTCCGGGCGCCGGGTCGCTGGCCGCGGTCGTAGGGTGGTGACCGGGCCCGGGAGTGGCTTGTCCGAAGAGCAGGCGCCTGGGGTGCGAGCCGGCCGCGCTGGCGACAGAGTCGTTCCCCTGCTGCCCTCCCGGGCCCTTGGCCCGGGATGCGGCCCGCCGGGCATCGGCCTGGAGGCAGGCAAAGATAGCGTTGCTGACCTGCCGCTTCAGCGAGCGCAGGGCCTCTTTCGGTGTCTTGCCCGCAGCCAGTTTCTTGTCGTAGTAGGCGCGGCCCTCGCTGTGCCGGTTGCGGATCTGGGTGATCGCGGCCATGTGGATGGCGTGGTTGAGCCGCCGGTTCCCGCGCCTGCTCAGCCGGTAGACCTTGCGCTGGCCGGAGGACACCTCGATCGGCGCGGTGCCGTTGTAGGCGGCGAAGTGGTCCCGGCCGGGGAAGCGGGACACGTCGCGGACGTCGCCGATCACCGCGGCGGCGATGACCGGGCCGACACCGAACAGCCCGGTCAGGCTGGTCCCGGCCGCGGCGACGGCGGCAGCGAGCTTCTTCTTGGTGTCGGCCAGCTGGGCATCGATGCGGCGCAGGTCCTCAAGGAAGGCCGCCGCCAGTTCGCAGCGGGCCGTCTGCACCGCTCCTTCCGCCCTGATCGCCCTCGGGACCCGGGCGGCGCGAGCCGCGGTGATTGCCTTGGGGACACCGCCGGGGATCAGCTCACCCAGCACCGCGTGCAGCAGGCAGACAACCTGGGTGCGGGTGCGGCCCAGGTCACGGTGGCGCTTGGACCATATCTTCAGCACCGCCGCGTGCTCATCGGACCTGACCTCCCGGATACCGGCCGAGCGCAGCGCGGCGATGGCCACCGAGCGGGCATCGTTCGGGTCGTTCTTGTTCACGTCCCCCGGCGGCCAGCAGCCGGACCCGCGCGCCGAGCTTAGGCTGCACATCCAGCACCCGCTCGCCGGCCGCCAGCAGCTGCTGGGCCAGCAGGTGGCCCGTGCCGCCGGCGCCCTCGACCGCCCAGGACCGCTGCGGCCACGCCGCGGCCCAGGCCAGCAGCCGCTCGATCTGGGCAACGCAGGCGCGGAACTGGTAGGGAGCGGTTTACCAACCATGCTGAATGGGTTAGCTTGACGACCGGCCGCTGGTGGCATCTGCCCTCGTCGCTGCGTTTTTTCGTTGCTCTTGCTGCATCATGCTTGCGTCTGATGCAACGCGAATGGATGCAACATCCTGGCATCTGGCGCAACACCATCCTGTCGCGACCGCTCCGAACTGCGGGTTCGTTCGGTCGTCGTGATCGTCGCCCCGCCGCACCCGGACCGGCATCCCTTGCGGCGCCGTCCTCACGCCGGACACGGAATGTTGCATCCGGTGCAACTCCGCGCCTTTACCCGCAGCTCACCCAGCCGTGCCTGAGCGTGTGAGGCGTAACGGCCTTGGTGATCCCGGCGCGGCGCGCGACCTTGCGGACGATCCGCCCGGCGCCGTGCCGGTCCAGCCGCCGCCCGTCCGCGGCCAGGAACACCGGCCCGTCCGTGCGCTCGCCGATGGTCAGGTCGATCGCCCGGGCAGTCCGCGGCGCCAGCGGGATGGTCACGACCTTGCTGCCCTTGCGGGTGATGGTCAGCGTCCGGTGCCCGCGCTCCAGGCCCAGCTGCTCGATGTCGGCGCCGGTGGCCCCCGAGACCCGCAGCCCGTTCAGCGCGAGCAGCGAGATCAGCGCATGCTCGGGAGGCGGGCCGAGCCCGGCGGCGACCAGCAGGGCGCCGAGCTCGTTGCGGTCCAAGGCGGTGGCATGAGACTCATAATCCAGCCGCGGCCGCCGCACGTGGGCGGCCGGGGAGTGCTCGAGGAGTTCTTCTTCGACGGCGTACTTATAGAACCCGGCGATGGTGCACAGCCACCGGGTGACGGTGGCGCGGGCGCGGCCCCTGGCTTCCAGGTCGCGGGCGAAGCTCTCAATGTCGGCGCGGCGGACGGCGAACAGGTTCAGGGAGCGGGTGCGGCACCAGGTGCTGAACTGACGCAGGTCCAGCGCGTAGGCTTCGCGGGTCAGGCCGCGGTACCCGGCCAGGAACCCCGCGAGCGCCAGCCGCTCGGGATCGGTGAAGACCGGCTGGATCGTGGCGAGGGCAGTGGATGGGGTGGCAGTGGTCATCGGGCACCTCCGGGGCCGGGCTGAGACCCGGGGAGGCTGGGCCAGCTGCGGGCCCCAGCAATTGAGCGGAAACCCAAGGTAAGCCGCCTGAGCCGGTCACGCCATGTCACAATCTGCCGGACATCGGAGCGACACCCGCTGCTCGAGAAAGGCTCCCGACCGCCGATTTAGTGCGTGTGGCCTGCTGGCCGGTATGTGGCGGCAGAGACGCCAGATCGGCCAATTCTGAGCGTCCTTGCCCCGGTTACGCGTTCGGCCGGGATGGACGGTCGGCGTTCCTCTCGGCGTGGCGCTGGGAGCGGGCGCGGGTGCCGCAGTGGGGGTTGCACCATTGCTGGTTTGGGCGTCCGCGCAGGTAGAGCTGGCCGCAGCCGGGCGCGTCGCATAGGGCGACAGCGGCGGCGTCGGGGCCGGTCAGAAGGTCGATGGCGGCGGCCGCGATGTCGGCGCACAAGCGGGTGGCCTGGTCGGCTCGGGTGGCCGGCCGGGTGAGGTGCTGGCCAGGCCGGGTCCCGAGCAGCCGGACGGCCGGGGCGGCGGCGGCCAGCTCGTTGACGGCATGGACGTCGGCTGCTGGCAGGGCTGCGCCGCCGGCGGCGGCGCGCAGCACGCGCAGGACGTGGTCCCGGGTGAGGACGAATCGCGCCACCAGGACGGTGTCCACCTGGGCGGGGATGGCCAGGCGGTCGCGTTCGCGTGCCAGCCACCCGCGCAGGTCGGCGGGAGAGGTGATCAGCTCGGTGTAGCGCCAGCCGCGCCGGCGGACGGTGTTCGCCGCGTCGAGGGCCAGCTGGTCACCGAGCCAGCTCCACCGCGCCACCGTCATGCCAGCCAGCATAACTGACGGTTTATCACCCAAAAACCGTGGTAGGGCAGAAGTATGGCAACTAGCGGCCGCGGACGGAACACCAGCCTGGCGATCATGGCATTGTGCTCGGTGCAGTTCGTCGACGTGCTGGGAGTGACCGTGGTGGTCACCGCGCTGCCCAGGATGCTGGCCGACCTGAACGCGCCGGCGTCGGCGGGCAGCCTGGTGTCCGGCGGGTACGCCATGTTCTTCGGTGGCCTGCTGATGCTGGGGGCGCGGCTGGGCGACCGGTTCGGCCACCGGCGCACCATCACTACCAGCCTGGCCGTGCTCGCCGCCGGGGCGCTGCTGGGCGCGGTCGGCCGGCTCGGTCGTGCTGCTGACCGCGGCCCGCTGCCTGCAAGGAGCGGCGGCGGCCGCATCGGTGCCCTCGGCGCTACGGCTTCTCACCACCCTCACCCCGCCGGCCCGCGGCGGCGGCGGGCGATCGCGGCATGGAGCGCGGCCGGGGCATCAGCCGGCGCCAGCGGCTTCGCGGTCGGCGGGGTGGTCACGGACCTGGCCAGCTGGCGCCTGGTCTTCTGGGCCTACCTGCCGCTGGCCGCCGCGCTCGCGGCCGCCGTCATGCGTGCTGTTCCCCATGACCGCGGCCCGAGCCACTCCGGGTCCCTGAATACTCTCGCGGCCGCCGTGTTCACCGCCGCCGTCATGGCGGCCGTGGTCGGCACCACCGTGATCGCCCGGCCCGGCCAGCGGCCCGCCGGCGCGGGCATCCTCGTACTCGCCGTACCGCTGACGGCCTTGTTCATCAGGGCCGACCGGCGCGCCACCGCGCCCTTCCTGCCCGCGACTGCGCTGCGGATGCCACCGCTGCGCCGGGGAGCCGCGGGCGCGTTCCTCAACACCGCGGCCACCAGCTCGGCCATGACCCTGGCCACCTTGTACCTGCAAGACACCCTGCACCGCAGCCCGCTCCAAGCCGCCGCCATGCTGGTGCCCTTCAGCCTCGCCGTGGTGGCCGGCTCGGCCCTGGCCGCGCCCGCCCTCCGCCGGATCGGTCCCCAGCCGGCGCTGGCCACCGGGCTGGCCGTGATCGCCGCGGCAGACGCCGCGCTGACCATAGCCGCCCCGCACCCCTGGGCCCTGTCAGCCTGCGCGGCCACGGCAGGAGCCGGACTCGGCCTGTCCTCCGTCGCCGCGACCACCCTGGGCACCACCGTCCCCGAGGCGCTGCGCGGGACGGCATCAGGGATCATCAACACGGCCGCCCAGCTCGGCACCGCTGTCGGTATCGCCGCCCTGCTGCTCATCGCGGACGCCACCACCGGCGCTCCCGGACCCGGCACAGGCGCACCGATCATCGCCTGGGCCGCCGCCGCTGCCCTCGCCGCAGCCGGAGCACTAGCATTCACCAGGTCACCGCAGTCCGATCCCGCAACCACTTGCCCCACCGGCCCGAAAGCCGATACAAACCCCGCTGCTGAAAACACCCGCGAAAATGCGCCGCGATGACGGCATGCTCAGCTGCCAGCGCGTACCACGATGCGACGCATACACGCCGACTGGCCGTGACGTATACCGATCATCTGATACGGGCCTACGCCATCCGCAAGTTGATCTCACAGAGGATCGCACCGAACGGCGGATCTTTCGCGGCGAGCTCGTCCGCTGTGTCTAGGTCTTGTCCTTCCCCGGCGACTGAATTTAGTGTCGCCTCTGGCGTTCCCCGTTGGGCCGGCGCCGGGCGTGGCGAGCAGGACGGCGGGCCAGCCGGCTCGGCAGAGGGACAGCCTTCAGGCGTCGGTGTCACTGTCGGCACCCGGCAGCTGGGACAGCCACTGCGCAAAGGACCTGGATTCATCTGTGCCGGGTTCCACCACCGGGCAGGGCTTGGGCGAACACGAGCGCGGCGGTGGCCTGCGCCGGCCCGCGGTTGCAGGCACAGCAAAATGACCGCCTCGTGCCCGTCCAGCCCGGTGGCCGCAGGCAGGTCAAGGTGCCGCGCCGGGGGACAGGCTGCCCGGCACTTATCCGCGCCCGCCCGCCGCCCGGTCGGCCCGCAACGGACGTGGGAGGCGGCCTGCCGCTAATGGGGCACGGGGATGTTCAGCCGACGCCGCCGCCTGTCCCGCCGGCCGGCGCCTCGCCCTGCTCAGCTGTGCTCCCAGCGATGGTGCGGCTGCCGCCGGCCGGACGGGTGATCTCGACCCGGCGGGCCTGGGCCTTCGGTGAGGCAGGGATGGTCACGTGCAGGACACCGTCGGCGTACCCGGCGGTGAGGTTCTCTGAGTCCACGCCCTCGCCGAGGGAAAGCTGCCGGGTGAAGGACCCCTGCGGCCGCTCGGCGACAATGACCTGCTCGCTCTCGCCGTAGTGCGGGGTGCGTTCGGCCCGGATCGTCAAGGTGCTGTGCTCGACGGTCACCTCAACGCTGTCCGGGTCCACGCCGGGCAGGTCGGCCTCGAGGTGGTAGCTGCCATCCTGGGTGCGGTAGACGTCCATGGGCATACCGAGCGGGGCACGCGTCCCGCTCGCGGCCATGGCGATGAGCCGGTCGAGCTCCCGGAAAGGATCCCGGTAGGGCTCGAACCTGAGCACTGACATCGCTGCCTCCTTATGTAGTGTCGGCAGGGGAACCACGTACAGCCTCCGCCGGCGCGGCCCTCTCACAGGACAGGGTAGTTCTCAGGTCGCTCCTTAATGCCTGCGCACCGATGGCCGCAAGTTGCGCAGCGCGGGCAGTCGCTTGCAGGTGCTTGCCAGGCCCGGCAGCAGGCCCGCCAACTGAATATCCGCAGCCCGGCCCCATGGTGGCGGAGCGGACAGGAGCATAATGCCCGCAAATGCCGCTGACCGCGTGCCCGCATGCGGCCGGGTCTGGGTCAGTCAGAACTGCTGCTGTGTGGGTGGGACCAGATATCGCTAACCGGATTGGCGCGGCGTCGTGGGGCGCGAGGACGCAGATAACCGCTACCACCTGAACTGGGCAACCCTGTCATAGTCAGCCGAGGAATACCCGGCCAGACCGTCTGACAGGGCGAAGATCCACTCGGCCACACCCAGGGACAACGCTAGGCGGGCGCACCGTGCGCAGAAGTGAGGCTCCGCCAGCCGTACCGAGTCGTCCGCCTCCAGCCGCACATAGATCAGCGTCGAACCCTGCACCACCCGCCAGCCATCACCCTCGCGGGCCAGCGTGATCGCCCGTTGCTCCGCGTGCGTCCGGCACTGGTCATGGTGGCCAAACTCCCCGAACTTGCAGTAGCAGTGATCTTCCCCGGGGAACGGCACGCCGTTGTTGCCCCACGCCAGCAGACTGCCGTCTTTCACCAGCACCGCGGCATGCCGGGTCCGCGCATGGGAATCGCGGGCCAGTTCCGCCGCCCGCTCCACCATCTGCTGCGCCACATGGCTGTCCTGCCGGTTCAGCGGCCGCCACTGGGGTTGCTGCCTTGGTTGCACGTCTACCATCCCTCCGCAGCGAAGACTAATCCTTCGTCAAGGGCCCAGCGACCCACCATGCCAAATGCGCTCTCATGCCGCTCCGGGCGCGCCGCAGCAGAAGATCACAGTCGGCAGGATGGGGTGTCGGGGTCGTTTTGGCCGCGGGTCGATCAGATGCGGCTCGGCTTATGACCGTCAGACGCATCACGAGGTCCGGAGCCTTGTCGGTTGCGGGGCCGGAAGCCGGACTGTTGCGTTTTTTGGGTTTAGAACTTATATCAAAACTATGGAACGGTCAGCTGACCTGATGAGCACCGGGGAGGCGGCGCGCCTGCTCGGATGCTCTCGCCAGCATGTTGTCGACCTGTGTGCGCGAGGGGTGCTGCCGTTTGTTTCGGTCGGATCGCACCGGCGCCTGCGCCGCGCGGATGTGACGGGGCTTACGGGCCGGGAGCTGTCAAGGGATCAGGAGCGATCCTTGTGGCTGCACCAGGTCGTTGCCGGGCGCCTTGCCCTTGACCCGGACGCGGTGCTAGGCCAGGCGCGGAAGAACCTCCAGCACCTGGGATCGGTCCATCTCAGCGGCATGACAGCACAGTGGCTAACCGAGTGGCAGAAGGTCCTCGACAGCGGTGAGGACGCAGTTTTCGCCGCCTTGACCTCGCGATCAGCCCACGCCGTGGAACTCCGGCAGAACAGCCCATTCGCAGGCGTCCTCAGCGCAGAGGAGCGGACGGCTGCCCTCGAGGCGTTCCGTAATCACTGGCGTCAGGCGCATCCGGCGTGACCCGCGAGCAGCTCGAGCATATTCTGCGCGCTGCGTCGAAGATCGCCCGTGATCCCGACGTGCTTGTCATCGGCAGCCAGTCTGTCCTGGGCAGCTTTGCGGAAGACGATCTGCCATTCGAGGCGACCTCCTCAATAGAGGCAGATGTTGCATTTTCCGACGATCCGGCCGATGCCAAAGCCGATCAGGCTGACGGAGCGATCGGAGAACTTCCCCTTTCCATGAGACATTCGGGTATTACGCGCAGGGCGTCAGCGTCAGCACGGCCGTCCTTCGTACGCAGCTCGCCTGTGGCTAGGTCAAGCACCCGCAGCCTGCCGCAGCGCAGCTGCTGTCCCCAGACGCAACGGGCTCGTTGCGCTCGGCGCGCCTGCGTTGTCCTCCTCAATCGGCTCGTCCGTGGCCACCACGGCGACCAGCCGGGCATCCGCAAGCGGCCAGGCATGAGAGATCTCGCCGCGCCAGTCCGTCAGGACCTCGGCCTCCCCGCCACCGACCCGTACCCGGTACAGCTGACGGGAGCCGGTGCGATCTGACAAGAAGAACACCGACGCCGAATCCGGCGCCCAGCGCGGATCAGAATCTGCCGCCATGGCCCCGACCCAGCGCTCAGCAGACCGATGCGCACACCGTCTGCGCCGGTGACCTGGTGCCTGGTTCCGTCCACGGGCAGGCAGCATACGCGCCGCCGGCAGGATTTGCCCGCGAATATCTGGCGCGAATTCGAGGCTGAAGCCGACGACAGGCGGGCAGGGCCCCGGCCATTCCGGTGCCACGGATAACTGTGCGGCGAGCGCGGTTTATCCCAGGCCGCGCGGATAGCCCGGATGCTGACAGCCAAGCGGGAAGGCATCAAGCCCCGATGAAGGCCGATGACGCGAACGTGGTGACCGGTACTCCTGATAAGGATTACAACCTCATCTGGTATGTCGAGGCCTGCCTGAGTAATGCAGTCCGGCTGGACACTTACATCCACGACGCCACCAAGGCCGGAGATACCGAGCTGGCAGACTTTTTCCGTAAAGCGCAGGCCGACAGCCGTAAAAGCGCGCTCATCACCAGATCGTCCTATAGCTTCCGCAGTTCAGCAAGGATGTAGCCGTAGTCGCGGGCGATCCTGGCCATCGCCGGCCCGCCCAAGGTCGACACCATCATGGTAGGCCCAGATGCGCTGCTGGTCGCCCTTGGCGAGCACCCGGTGCGAACCCGACCGCCTGCTCTCGATCCACCCGTCCCGCTTCAGTGCTGCCAGCACACATGCAGCACGGTAGAGCACGGCCATGTCAAAGCCGACTGAGCTTGCAGCATCAGCCGCACATTCTGGAGAACGTCGTGACGGTCGTCGGAGATGACGTGGGCTACACCGTCGACCTGGAGCACATGACTCGTCACGCCGGTGACATGATCACCCGCAGCCCCGGACACTACGCTGTACCCAGGTCTACCGCCGTGAGGACGGCGAATGGAAGGTAGTGCTGCGAAAGTCGAGAGTAACGTGGAGATCGGACAATATCTGGGCTCAGTCGCGCTCATGCATGACAAGGGATCGGACCAATCATGTCCAGACGTTTTGCCTACGCTATTGACAAGCGATATTTGCCGTTGTTGGTGCCCTTCGGGCTGCGAGGTTCAAAAGACGGCGTCACGCTCACGGACGAAGGCTCCCTCTCGGCGACTTTCGGTTTCTTCAAGATCAAGACGCCGCTGGCAAATGTCACTGAGGCGCACATCACCCGGAACTACCGCTGGTGGACCGCGTTCGGTGTTCGTGGATCCATGGTCGACGACGGCTTGAGCTTTGGAACGAACCACAACGCGGGGGTGTGCATCCATTTCGCGGAGAAGGTGCCATCACCGCTTCGCCGAAGTGGCCACTCGGCGCTCACCGTGACCGTGGCGGACCTCGAAGGGCTGACCAACGCCCTGGGGGCCGGGCACGGCGAAGCATCCAGTGCCTCCCCGCCCTGAGCCGCGCCGGCCGACGACCCGGCGCATCCTTCGCCGAGTAGGACCCGGTCTGGTGAACGAGTAGCCAATCGATCACATCCTCGGAGTTCTCGGCAAGCTCGACGTCACAGAAGATTCTGCTCTGCGCGCCTCGAACGGACCGGACCGAGGAGCCTGTTCCAGTACAGAACGGGAGCCCGGCCGCGCTGGGATACTCCGGAGGCAGGCTGTCCCCCCACGATCAGCGCGCCGGGCGGTCACGGGATGATTCTGATCGAGAGGGGCGTTGACATAGAGAACACGACATATCGTGTTAGTTTGGCGGGCGCGGACCTTGAAGAGCTCCGGGCCTTGAGAGGTGAGCGTGATGACCGGTTGGTACGCGGAGCGGACGCCGGACAGGCCGGCCAAGGCCGTGATCGCCGTGACGCTGGTGGCGCTGCTGCTGGTGGCGGCCGTGCCGGTGGCCCTGCTGGCCGGAGTGGTCATGATGATGCTGGGACACGTCGCCGGCGGGCTCGCGGTGTTCGGCGGCTCGATCCTCGCCGCCGCCATAGCTGTCGCGCTCGCGGGCATGAGCGGGATGCGGCACCTGCGCAAACTGCTCTCCGGGGGCAGCTTCCGTGTCGTGCGACTGGACGGCAGCCAGTACACCGGCGTCGCAGAGCCAGAGGGCAGCGACTACACCAACGTCGTGCAACTGGACCGCAGCCAGTACACCGAAGTTCGCTGACCTGACCGTCCCGTTGCTGCGCGTATCTTGGGCCGCATATCCGGCGGTGGATTCAGCCGGTGGCCGCGACGGTGAACTGACCCGGGTTCCGGCGGCCATTGATGCGGGCCGCTGACGTATCGTCAGCCTCGGCCTGCATCACACCATCGACACCGGCATCGCCCACGACGTGATCATCGACGCCTGGTGGACCCGCCGGTAGCTAACCCCGCCGCCTCTCGCCACGCATGCCATAACAAGACCCGTCCTGCCGATAAGAGTAAGTTCGAGGCTCTTGCAGAGGTCTTAACAGAGCGCCGATCCGTAGCGCTCGGCCGTCGTTCACGCGAACCGGAGCAGGGAAGCCGGCTGGAGCGGGACGGTTGACCGGAGCTATTGGTGAATCGGGCCGGCGATCACGTCTATGCACTCGACGCGGGATTTCTGTCGAAGGGCAAGTGTGGCGAAAATTCGTACTGTCGGCGAGAATGACCTCAGCCGCATTGTCACCAAATTGTGGCCGGAACCGCGGTGACGGCGGTGAAGAGGATCCGCATGGCGGCTGCCACGGTGGCAGCTTCACAGAGGAGTACAATCACAATGCCTGATGATGGTCCCAGCAACACGCCAGAATCGCTCGCCGCGAGCCAAGCCGACGAGGCGCACCGTGCCCAATATCCGATTGAGGCCGAATACACGAAACCTGGCCCGTATGCCACGACGACTGGCACGGTCACCGACGATGCTGGCAATGCGATCTACGACCTGTACTACCCCGAGGATTATGCGGCCCTGGGGTTCAAGAGCCCAATCGTCACCTGGGGCAATGGGACATGGGGCATACCGCCCTACTACTCGACGCTGCTGGGCCACCTGGCTTCCTACGGCTTTAGCGTCATCGGCACGACCTCACGGGAAACCGGCAGTGGCGTCGAGATCGGCGATGCCGCGCACTACCTGGTCACCCAGGCTGGGAACGCAGGCAGCGTCTTCTATGGCAACCTCGACGTAACCCGCGTGGCCGCCACCGGCCATTCCCAGGGTGCCGCAGGCGCGACCCTGGCAGCGTTGAACAATCTGGCGCTGATCAAGACGTTGATGACGTTCTCACTGCCCATTACCTATTGGCTTAATGGTCCTAGTATCGCCCAGCTGACCCGGCCGACGTTCCTCAGCTCCACCCACGGGATCTTCAACTCGGTCATCGCTCCCCCCGTGATTGAGCGCATCTTCTACGAAACGCTCACCGTTCCCGCCGCGCTAGGCATCATTCTCGACTCGGACGGTAAACGGGCTGATCATGCCTCGATCGAGGACATAGCGTACGGCGGAAACCCCGGCGGTGAACTCGGCTACGCGACCGCGTGGCTCGCATATCAGCTCCGCAGCGACCCGACGGCCGCGGCCGCGTTCACCGGTGCGCACCCCGAGATGGTTTCCAATTCCAACTGGCCGGGCAGCGCTGTCAAGTAGATGGCACTGCCCCAACTGAACCTCCTACTCGCCGCGCCGAGGCGCTCGGCCCCATGTATCCAGCGGGCAGGTCTTTGACCGGATGTGAAGCTGGACTCACATGCGCGATGAGGTACATCGGGATCATCGAGGGCCTGGCAGATGGCCCCCCCTGCGAGGACGCGAACCTAGCCTGTAACCCGCGAGGCAGCAGGGCATCGCGGACGCTCGCAGCGTCTGCCCATCGGGCCTGGATATCGATTACGCTGCGTGGTCGATTCGCCGTGACAACCCGCACGCGTACCCGCCGCTATGCGCTGACATCTACGCCGGGCAGTAATAGTCCGGCGGCACGCGCGAATGGCCGTTCTGGGCATCGTCGTGGACTTGCAGTCGTCTCGGGCTTGCGTCCCTTGTATGGGTTCTGGCCCAACCGCCGGGCGCTCGCCGGCTCGGGGCACCAGCCGACTTGGCCTGCGCTCAGACTGGCGAGGTGCTCGGTGGCCTTCTCGCAGCCGGCGCCGTGGCATCCCTGGCGCCCGCAGAAGTGGCAGGTTCGGGGCGTGAGCGAGTGGGTCTTTCCTGCATCCTCCACGGGATGACTTCATCGCGACCATGAGCGGCGCCGAGTGGGCTGCTTTCGACGCCACGCCGCCTGGCTGCGGAAGCTGCTGGCCGGCGGCCTGCTGATTGCGGCGGGCCCGTGCCTGGGCCGGGTCAGCACCGGCATCGCGATTTTCGGGGCAGCCAGCGAGAGTGCAGCGCAGCGATCGAGCGCAACGCCGCCACGTACGCCGGGCTATCCCGGCTGCATCGCCGCGGCGAAGCGTGACATGCGGCGAAGCGTGACATGCGCAGTTCCGAGACCAGCAAGGTTCCAGGACCAGCAAACCGCAGTCAAAGCGGAGCCCGGGTGGCTGTCCAGATCCGCCGTCCTGCGGCCCTGCTCGCCCGACGGGCCCGACGATTACCCCAGCCAGAGGATCAACCGGGCTCGGGGACCGCCGTGCAGCCCGCGGCGCCGCTCACTTTCTCCGAGGGTTTCGGCTGCGGCGTGTTGTGCTCTTGGGTTGTCGCCGGGCCGGCTGCCCGGCCGCCTCGTCACGGTCGGCGCTGGGACGCTGCTGTTCAGCCTCGGCGTCATCCGCGGCGGCTGGCTCGGCCTCGGCCGCCCGGGACTGCGCGCCGGTCACCGCCTCGTCCCGCTCCTGCCGCGCCGCAGCCAGCTGCTCCTGCGCGGCCCGCGCCTGCTGCTCGGCGGCGGCCTTCGCCTCCCGCGCCTCGGCCAGCCGCGCCTGGGCCTGCCGCGCGGCCAAGCGCGCCTGCCACGTATCAGCCTCGGCCTGCTCGGCCCGGGCCTGAAACCCGGCCCGGGCCTCCTCGGCCGCCGCGATCTGCGCCTCCAGCCCGGCCCGCAGCCCGGCCGGGTCCCGCTCGGCGTCCTGGCGGGCCTGCGCCACCTGCTCCTCCGCGGCCCCGCGGGCCCGGTCCAGCTCCGCCCGAGCCGACTCGGCCGCCTCCCGTGCCTCGGCGTCATTCGCGCGGGCCGGCTCGGCCTCGGCCGCCCGGGACTGCGCGCCGGTCACCGCCTCGTCCCGCTCCTGCCGCGCCGCGGCCACCTGCTCCTGCGCGGCCCGCGCCTCCTGCTCGGCGGCGGCCTTCGCCTCCCGCGCCTCGGCCAGCTGTGCCTCGGCCTGCTCGGCCGCCGTGATCTGCGCCTCCAGCCCGGCCCGCAGCTCGGCCTGGTCCCGCGCGGCGTCCTGGCGGGCCTGCGCCACCTGCTCCTCCGCGGCCCCGCGCGCCCGGTCCAGCTCCGCCCGAGCCGACCCGGCCGCCTCCGCCGCCTCGGCCAGCCGCGCCTCAGCCTCCGCCGCCGCAGCACGCGCCTCCCGCGCATCAGCCTCGTCCCGCTCGGCGCGGGCCTGAAGCCCGGCCCGGGCCTGCTCGGCCGCCGTGATCTGCGCCTCCAGCCCGGCCCGCAGCCCGGCCTGGTCCCGCGCGGCGTCCTGGCGGGCCTGCGCCACCTGCTCCTCCGCGGCCCGGCGCACCCGGTCCAGCTCCGCCCGGGCCGGCTCGGCCGCCCGGGACTGCGCGCCGGTCACCGCCTCGTCCCGCTCCTGCCGCGCCGCAGCCAGCTGCTCCTGCGCGGCCCGCGCCTCCTGCTCGGCGGCGGCCTTCGCCTCCCGCGCCGCGGCCAGCCGCGCCTCAGCCTCCGCCGCCGCAGCACGCGCCTCCCGCGCATCAGCCTCGTCCCGCTCGGCGCGGGCCTGAAGCCCGGCCCGGGCCTCCTCGCCCGCCGCGATCTGCGCCTCCAGCCCGGCCCGCAGCTCGGCCTGGTCCCGCGCGGCGTCCTGGCGGGCCCGCGCCACCTGCTCCTCCGCGGCCCGGCGCACCCGGTCCAGCTCCGCCCGAGCCGACCCGGCCGCCTCCCGCGCCCGCGCCGCGTCCTGCCCAGCCTCGTCGGCCCGGGACTCGGCCCCGGCCGCCCGGGACTGCGCGCCGGTCACCGCCTCGTCCCGCTCCTGCCGCGCCGCGGCCACCTGCTCCCGCACGGCCTGCGCCTCCTGCGCGGCCTGCGCGGCCCGTGCCTTCGCGGCCTCCCGCGCGGTCACCGCCTCCTGCTCGGCGGCAGCCTTCGCCGTCAGCGCCTCGGCCAGCCGCGCCTCAGCCTCCGCCGCCGCAGCACGCGCCTCCCGCGCATCAGCCTCGGCCCGCTGGCGGCGCCGCCAGAACGCGAACCCCGGCCGACCCGGATCCCCCGGGTTGGCCGACCCGCCACCTTGCCGGGCCAGCACCTAGCGCCACCGGAACCCGGTCAGCGCCAGATGCGGCTCCCCGGCCACCGGGTCCGGCAGCCCGCAGTACCCCTGCCCTGCCGCCCCCGCCTCCCCCGGCCGCGACTCATTCTCACAGCCCGGATACGCGCATCTGAGGACTTCCTCACCGGCCTTAACCATCAGCAGGCTCCGTTCGGCTCACCAGGACAGCGTAATCGGCCCACCCCGGGCGGGGGCAAACCGGCACATCCCGGGGGAACTGCCACCTGCGCTCCTCCGCAGCCCCGTGCCGGCGAATTGTGCGCCGCCGCCTCCACGACGTTCGTCACTCCGCCGCCTCGCCGGCGGCCCACGACTACGGGAGCCGCCAATGGGTGCCTCCCCCGCCACTGGCGTGATCGAACCGGCGCCGTCCCGCACCAGTGCGTCGATGTCCGCCAGCACGTGCCGCAATCGGGCGCGGACCGTCTGGGGGCGAGCCATGCACAACAAGGCCGTACGGATGGCCTCCCGTTCGCGATCCTGCGACACGGATCACCCGTGTATTAAGCGATCGGCACCCAGAGGTGGGAGGCTCCTCGCCACACTATGTGATCGGCCCTCAGCTGGGGCGAGCGCACACTGCCGCCGTTATGCGCCCGCGCAGGCGATCGGCCGATTGCAGATGGCGAGCGCCGTAACGGGCGATCGGAGTCCGCCGAATCGACATCCACGCAGCGCCGCTTCATACTGCCCGAAGCGTCACGGGGCCGGGATCTCTGCCCAGGGGATCATAACCGCACGACCGAGGAGATGGCCGCTGATGTTGATGCTGAAGCCGAGCAAGGCTGGAGTCGAGTCGGCCTGCACCGGAAGCTGAAGCTGCCCGACCCTCTCGATGCCAATCGCCTGCACCACGATGACGTAGCGGTGACGCCCGTCCCCGGGCGGCGGTCCACCGCCGATGAAGCGGGCCAGGCGCGCGTCGTTGGGGAGATGGAACGCTCCGGCCGGCAGGTGTTCGGTGCCTACCCTTCGCCGAGCTGAACCAGACAGCCGAGCCGATGGGCGCAACACGCCACGGCCGGTGAGTCGCAAGCGATGCCAGGCGCTAACGACAAACCCCGGAGAAGATCCACATTCCCGCCACGCTCGGCGGCCGCCTTACTGTTCTATACGGGCAGACTCGGCAGCTCTATACGGGCAGACTCGGCAGCGCACACCCTACCCTGGTCCGCCGCCCAGGCCCGCCTGCACTGCCCGGCACGGGTGGACCGCTCAGGTGGCACGCACACAGAACTGCACAACATGCGTCAGCTCATGACAATGATTGACACGCCGACCGAGCGCGCCGAGTCGGCGATCCGGAGCAACGAATCAAGCTCACCGTGGTGACCTTGTGTGATCACGCTAGTCGGCTTACCGGTGAGGTGAAGCAGCGTCGCTGGGGCCACGGCGGGGCCCAGGCTCCCCGGGCCTCAGCCCGACTCGGGAGGTGCCCCATGGCCACCACGTCCACAGCCGTTGCCACTGTCGAGCCGGTGTTCACCGAGCCAGAACGCCTTGCCTTGGCTGGGTTCCTGGGCGGTTACACGGGCCTGACCCGCGAGGCATACGCGCTGGACCTGCGCCAGTACACCAGCTGGTGCCAGCAGCATCACATCCGCCTGTTCCAGGCCCGCCGCGCCGACATCGAATGCTTCGCAAGCGAACTGCTAGCGGAACTGACTGCGGCCGGGCCAGGAAGACCGGTTGGGGCCGGAACCAAAGGCATCCAGCACCTACCGGACTCGCACATGCCTCCTCGTTCAAGCCAGGTCACAACATGACTTCGCCAAGAGTGCCCGCCGCAGCGAGTTAGACGCTGCTCGGCGTCACCTCTTAACAGCGACCTTCAGGTGAACCGTCAGGCGTCGTTGTGCGATGAGTTTGGCGGCGCGCAGTCGTCCAAGTGATCGTGAGTGCCCGCAAGGGGTGCCGGGCTGCAGCAGGAGGAGTAGACGATGAATTCGATGGCTCGGCGGATGTTCGAGCTAGTCGAGCCGATTGGTGTCATCCCTTACTCAGCCGACGAACCCAACGAGGCGATGTTCGCCCTGGGGTTCACCAACTACTGGGACACCTACTTCGCCGGACGGGCGGCGCCCTTGGGGCTCGCCGCGGCGGAGGTGGTGGACGCGCTGTTCTACAACTTCGCTCCCGGCGAGGTGGCCCGCCACATTCCGAAGGTGTGGCGCACCACCACGCCTGAAGCGGCGATCGCCGCTCGTCAGACGGGCTGCGTGAAGGCGCTGCGGCGGATCCTCGGCGATCGCGTCGACACTCCCGCCTTCGCCCGCGCCGCCGAACTGTTGATCAAGGCGGCGACCAGCGCCCCGTTCGAGGGCCGACCCATGTACGCCGCGCTGCGCGCGATCCCGATCCCCGACGACGTGGTGGCCCGCTTCTTTCATGCAGGCTCCTTGCTGCGCGAGCACCGTGGCGACGGGCACATCGCGGCCCTGATGATCGAGGGTGTCGGCGGCCTCGAGGCTCACGTCCTCTTCGCCCTCGACATGGGCATGCCGGCGGAGAAGTTCGGACGCATCCACCACCTCCCGGCAGCGCAGCTCGCCGCCGTGATCGACGGGATGCGCGATCGCGGCCTGATCGGGGATGACGGTTGGCTGAGCGAACCGGGCCGCGCCGTCAAACAGCGGGTCGAGGCGCTCACCGACGACCTCGCGGCGAGGCCCTACGAGAGCCTCGAGCCGGACGAGCTCGATGAGCTCATGGCCACCCTCGAGCCGCTCGCCACGCTGCTACTCGCTGCCCAGGACTAGGACGAAGACTCTGGTGGTTCAGTTCGGCTGAACGCACCCGGCCAGATCGTGGTTCGCTTGGCTGACGCTCTGACGAGCCAGCGTCTCGAATGACTTTCCGAGCGACTCGGTGAACGGTCCGTTGACCACGATGCTTGGGCTCGATCGCCCTGCAAACAATCATGAGGTGCTGAACGGCTTTGGCCGGCGCCCTGCCTCCTGCCCTGCCATGCTGCCGGCCGTTACCGCGGCTGAGGGTGACGTGGGTGACGCCACTGGGACTGTTCACGGCCTCAATCTGGAAACGTTCTTCGAGCCCCTCCAGCCCGTCCCAGAGCCGCTCCCCGCGGCCCAGCACGATCGGCACCACGACAATGTGCAGGTAGTCGATCAGGCCGGCGGCCAGGAACTCGCGGATGGTGGACGGCCCGCCGCCGATGCGGACATCCCCGCCCCGGCGGCCTGGCGCGCCTGCGCAAGCGCCTGGGCGGGGCTGGCGTCGAGGAAGTCAAACGTGGTACCGCCGTCCATCTGGACCGAGGCCCGGGGATGGTGGGTGAGAACAAAGACCGGGGTGTGGAACGGCGGGGTGTCCCCCCACCATCCGTTCCACTCCTGGTCCGGCCAGGGTCCATGGTGCGGGCCGAACCTGCCCCGCCCCATGATCTCGGCGCCGATGCCCGGGCCCAGGCGCTGGCGAAAGCGTCGTCGATGCCGGTGCTGCCGCCGGGCTGGCCCTGCATGGCGCGGAAGGTACGAGTCGGGAAGAACCACTCGTGCAGCCGGGTTCGCATGCCCAAACGGGGCCTCCAGGCTTTGCCCCGCGCCAGTGCCGACCCCATCCAGCGACACCGAGAAGTTGTGCACCCGGACCTGCGACACGATGACCTCCTGACAAGTTGCTTCACAGCGACCGGGACCGGTTGCCGCGGCCCGCCACCAGTGAGGACGATCCACTGGCCCAAAGTCATCGCCAGCGCCTGGCCGCTGCACACTGCA
>CAVUNW010000067.1:0-37413 GCA_963742865.1 uncultured Actinomycetes bacterium | reverse complement strand
CTTGACCCAGCCGGGGCCCGGGGACCAGTTCACGGCGCTGCTGGCCCACGTCAAGGGAGTGCTCGGCGACGAGCACCCGGAGACCCTGACCACACGCGCCCGCCTCGCTCACTGGACGGGGGGAGGCCGGTGACCCAGCCGGGGCCCGGGACCAGTTCACGACGCTGCTGCCCGCCGTCAAGAAGGTGCTCGGCGACGAGCACCCAGACACCCTCCGGGCCCGGGCGCGCCTCGCGCGCTGGACCGGGGAGGCCGGTGACCCAGCCGGGGCCCGCGACCAGTTCACGGCGCTGCTGCCCTGACGCCAAGAAGGTGCTTGGCGACGAGCACCCCGAAACCCTGACCACACTCGCCAGCCTCTGCCCACTGGACGGGGATGGCGGGCGACGCGGCCGCGGCCCTCGACCAGTACGGTGCACTGCTGCCGGCGATGGAACGAGTTCTGGGCGCTGAGGACCCGGCCACGGCGATTACCCGCGCCCGGGAGACGGTCCCTCATGACCGGTGTGGCTCTTCCGCAGGATTTGCGGTTTTCCGGCGGCGATCATGGACCGTCCCGCACCAACGATGAGGGCGCGCCGTCCGACGAGGGTTAGAGGGACAGCAGGCGGGCGGCGGTGCCGCCGGCGATGGCGTCGCGGTCGGCCGGGGGCAGGCCGATCGCGTCGATGCGCTGGACCGGGTTGGTGACGCCCATGTCGAAGGGGTAGTCGGTACCGAGCAGGACGTGGCCCGCGCCGGCGATGGAGACCAGGCGGGACAGGGCGTCGTCGGTGTAGACGAGCGAGCCGTTCCGCGAGATCGAGGCGGGCGAGTCGGTGCCGCGCAAGCTGAGCCACATCGTGGTGAACTCGCCCGACGCGCCGGCGCTGGTCGCGTTCTACGAGCGGTATTTCGGCCTGCGGCTGTCGGACTGGCTGGAGGGTCACGCCCCGCTGTGGGGACCCGGACGGCACAGTTCCGGCGACAACGTGTACTCCTACGCCGCCGGAGTCCGGGCTGTGGGTGCCCGCGCCGGTCTGAAAAGCTTCGCTGTATGAGCGTGAGCAGTCATGACCATCCGGAACTGGGACCGCCCGAGCTGATCGAGGTGGCGGACGGCGTTTCGCCTACGTCCAGCCGGACGGATCGTGGTACATCAACAACACCGGCTTCGTCGTCGGCCCCTCCTCGGTGATCAGCATCGACGTGTGCTCGACCGAGCGCCGCACCCGCGCCTACCTCGACCGGATCGCTTCCGTCAGCAAGGCCCCGGTCAGCATGCTGATCAATACGCACCACCACGGCGACCACACTCACGGCAACTCACTGTTCGGCGCGGCCACGATCATCGCCCAGGAGAAGTGCCGGGAGGAGATGATCGCGTTCGGCATACCCGGCAACATCGGCATCTGGCAGCCGGTCGACTGGGAACGCTACGCTGGCCCGCCCACGCTCACGTTCACCGACCGGGTGCGGCTGTGGTCCGGCGACCGCCCGGTGGAGGTCAGCTACGTCGGGCAGGCCGCGCACACCAGCAACGACAGCCTGGTGTGGCTGCCGGAACAGGAGGTGCTGTTCTGTGGCGACCTGCTGTTCAACGGGGGCACCCCGTTCCTGCTGATGGGCTCGGTGCGCGGCGCGATCGACGTGCTGACGAACGTGGTGGCGCCGGTCCCGGCCCGGGTCATCGTGCCCGGGCACGGCGCACCGTGCGACCACAAGCTGATCGGCACGGTCGTCGGCTACCTCGAATTCGTCCTGGTCACCGCGCAGAAGGGGATCGACGCGGGGCTGTCGCCGCTGGAACTGGCGCGCGAGACCGACCTGGGCGAGTACGACGGCTGGCTGGACCGCGAGCGGATCGTCGGCAACCTGCACCGCGCGTACGCGGACCTCGGCGCGGCCGGGAGCGTCGACATGATCGCGGCGCTGACCGACATGATCGCGTTCAACGGGGGCCAGCCCTTGTCCTGCCACGCCTAGGTGCGGCTCACCCCGCGGCTCCGGGGCCTGGTCGCTTTCGTGTGCGCCCTCGTCCTGGTGGAGACGGTCTTCTTCACGGCCCTGACGCCGCTGCTGCCGCACTACGTCAGCGCCGCCGGGCTGACGAAGGCGGGAGCCGGCCTGGCTCGTGGCCGCTTATCCCATCGGCACCCTGGCTGGTTCCCTGCCGGGCGGGGTGCTCGCGGCCCGGCTGGGCGACCGGCCCGTGGTCGTGATCGGCCTGGTGCTGATGAGCGCGTCGACGCTGGTCTTCGGCTGGTCGTCGGCTCCGGTCGTGCTGGACACCGCGCGTTTCGTGCAGGGTCTGGCCGGTTCATGTATCTGGGCGGCGGCCCTGGCCTGGCTGGCGCGGGGCGCCCCGGCCGAACGGCGCGGCGAGATGCTCGGCCTCGCGTTCGGCGCCGCCGTGGTCGGGGCGCTCTTCGGGCCGCTGGTGGGCACCATCGCGAGCCGCACCGGAACCGGCCCGGCCTTTACCGGCGCGGCGGTGCTGGCGGCGGCCCTGCTGGCCGTGACGTTCATCGTTCCCCGTCCCGAGCGTGCGGAGCCGCAGCGGCTGCGGGCGGCGTGGCCGGCGATCCGGGACCGCCAGGTCGGCACCGGAATGTGGCTGACCATGCTCGCGGGGCTGGCCTTCGGGGTCGTTGATGTGCTGGCGCCGCTGCGGCTGAGCCTGTGGGCGCCGGGACCTTCATTATCGGCGTGACGTTCCTGGCGGCCGCCGCCATCGAAGCGGCCGTGTCCCCGCTGGTCGGCCCGCTGTCTGACCGGCGCGACCCGCTGGTCCCGGTCCGGTTCTCGCTGGCCGCGGGCGTGGGCGTCAGCCTGCTGGCGTCCGTGCTCCGTCCCGCCCCATGGCTGGTGGCCCTGCTGATCCTGGGCCTGCCCGCCTACGGCGCGCTCTTTGCCCCGGCGACGGCCCTGCTCAGCGCGGGCGCGGACCGGCTCGGGCTCAACCAGGGGCTGGCCTTCGGGATGACCAACCTGGCCTGGGCGGCGGGGCAGGGCGTGGCCGCGGCCGGAGCGGGGCGCTGGCCCAGGCGACGTCGGACATCGTGCCGTACTCGCTGCTCGCCGGGGCGTGCCTGGTGACGCTGATCCTGCTGATCGCCAAGCGCCCGCCTGTCATGAGCAAAAATGGCCTTGACTCCTTACCGCGCCCCGGCTACCGTCGCGGGGGCAGATCGCTAGACAAGAGCAGATCGTTAGATAAGCAGGAGGATCGCGGTGACGACGGCCCGGGTACGCTCCGGTCAGGCAAGCGGGCCCGGCGCCGCAGGCGGGTCCGGTCAGGCGAGCGGGCCCCGGGTGGCGAGAGGATCCGGGCCGGCGGGCGCGGGCCTATTCCTGGCCGTGCTGTCGGCGGCGACATTCAGCACGTCGGGGACGTTCGCGTCGTCACTGATCGAGGCCGGGTGGAGTCCCGCCGCGGCGGTGATCATCCGGATCGCGATGGCCGCGCTGATCCTGACCGCGCCCGCGCTGCTCCAGCTGCGCGGGCGATGGCGGCTGCTCCGCCGCGCGGCGCCGCGGGTGGCCGCGTACGGCCTGATCGCGGTGGCGGGCTGCCAGCTGTTCTACTTCAACGCCCTCGCGCGGGTGCCGGTCGGCGTGGCCCTGCTGCTGGAATACCTGGGCACGGTGCTGGTGGTGGGCTGGCTGTGGCTGCGGCACGGCGAGCGGCCCCGGCGGCTCACGATCCTCGGGACGGTGTCGGCCCTGGCCGGGCTGGTCATGGTGCTCGACCTGGCGGGCTCGGCGCGGCTCAACCTGATCGGGGTGATGTGGGGCCTGCTGGCCGCGGTGGGCCTCGCGGTCTACTTCGTGCTGTCCGCGTCGGAGGACGAGCCGCTGCCGCCGATCGTGATGGCATGGGGCGGCACGCGCGTGGGCGCGATCACCCTGGGCGCGCTCGGCGCCGTGGGCGTGCTTCGGGTGCACGTCAACGCCGCCGACGTCATCTTCCTCGGGCACCGGGTCAGCTGGATCGTGCCCATAATCGGGCTGTCGCTGGTCGCCGCGGTCATCGCCTACGTCGCGGGCATCGGGGCGGCCCGCCGCCTGGGGGCCAAGCTCGCCTCGTTCATCGGCATGGCTGAGGTGCTGTTCGCGGTCCTGTTCGCGTGGGTGCTGCTCGGCCAGCTGCCGTCGCCGGTGCAGTTCCTGGGCGGCGCGTTCATCCTGGCCGGAATCGTGCTGGTGCGGGCGAGCGAGCTCCGCTCCGACGAGCCCCCGGCGGCTATTGTGGTCGCGGGCAGGGACGGCTCCGTAGACGGGAACGGCATTGAGTGACACCACAGGCGGCGAGCCTGCCGAGGGTGTGCGGGCCTCGGACGCCGAGCGGGACGCGACGGTCGAGCGGCTGAGCCAGGCCACCGGGGAGGGCCGGCTGACGCTGGAAGAGTTCAGCGACCGGATGGAGGTCGCGACCACGGCGCGGACGCGGGCGGAGCTCGACCGGCTGGTGACCGATCTGCCCGCCAGCGGCTCGACCGGCACCGTGAGCGTCGGCGCGCAGGCCGGGCCGTCGTGGCACATCTCGCCGATCGGCGGGCTGAACATCTTCGGGCCGTGGCGGATGGGCCTGGCACGTCATCGTGGGCACCCTGATCGGCGGCGCGCGGCTCGACCTCAGCCAGGCCGAACTGGCCGCCCCGGAGGTCACCTTGACCAAGGTGTCCCTGGTGGGCGGGGTGAGCGTCCGGGTGCCGAGTGGGATTCCGGTGGAGGCCTCCGGTCTGAGCATCCTCGGCGGCACCCGGGTCGAGGGTGCTCCGGATCCCGGGCCGGGCGCCCCTACCATCCACATCCGGGCGTACTCGGTGATCGGCGGGATCCGCATCCGGCGCGACGGACCAGGCCGGCGATCGGCGGCCCAACGGCTCGACCGGGGTACGGACCGGCGGGCCGACCGGCGGGCGGAACTGCTCGACCGGCGAGCCGAGCGGCGCGCGGACCTGCGCGACCGGCGCGCGGAGCGGCGGTCGCGGCGGGACCGGTAGGGGGCGGGTAACACCGGACCCGGAGTCAGTTCCGCTTGAGGTCCCGCAGTTCCCGCCAGATTTCGGCGGCATCATCGCTGATCAGGCAATACGGGCTGCCGCCATCCCGGCTCAGGGCTTCGAAGCGCGGGCTCATCGCTCGCGGTGCCGGATCACATTGAACGTGTAGTCCGGGGAAGGCTGTTCTCAGCGCCGTCACCTGGACGTGGCGGCGGGTGCGGGCGGCGCGGGCAGGCCGGTCATGACGCCGTCCTCGCGGAAGCGCGCGGGACCGGCATGGCGGCGTTCGGCCACGATCAAAGCGCGGAGCTCGCCGGGACTGCCCGCCAGCAGGAAACGGCCGGTGTCCAGCCGCATGGCCACCTACCCGGCCGCCGCGACGGCCAGGTCGTACGCCTGACCCCAATTCCAGTCAAGATCGTTAAGTGCCGCCTCGCGGGCCTTCCTTATCTCTGCCTTGGCCGTTGTCACGTCTGCATCCCTTCGTCCGGTAACTTCGTTTCTCCTTGCTGACAGCCTGTCCTGGAGGGATTACGGTCGGAAGGACCTGGGCGCCGGGTCCGGGCCAGTACCGGCGGTGGTCAGCGGTGGCCGTATCGGCGTTGGTTGTGTCGGCATGTGTCGGGTGGAGGGCGGTATGGCGGGCAGGGACGACGAGACGGCAGCAGCCCGCGCCGGGTGTTCGGGTCGATGCTGAAGTACTACCGGACCAGGGCCGGCATGGCCAGGAGCAGCTAGGCGCGCGGTGTACCTGTCGTCCGACATGATCGGCAAGATCGAGCAGGGCCAGCGCACCCCTACTGAGCAGTTCATTACCGCCTGCGAGGCGCATCCCTGAACTGGAGGCGAACGGGGCGCTCCGCGATCTGCGCGAGCAGCTCAAGGACTTCCTTCAGCAACGCGCGTACCCGGCCTGGTTCGCGAACTGGCCGGACATCGAGTCGCGGGCGGTGAGCTTGAAGCAACTACCAGCCCGCCGTGGTTCCCGGCCTGCTTCAGACTGAGGACTACGCCCGCGCGCTGCTGACCGACCGGATCGGCCGCAGACCCCGACGAGGTGGATGACCTGGTAGCGGCCCGCATGGAACGTCAGGCAGTCTTGGAGCGCGAGCGGCCGCCAGAGCTTCTGGGTGGTCATCGACGAGGGCGTGCTGCGCCTGGCCGGTCGGCGGAACCGATGTCATGGGCGAGCAGCTTCCGTACCTGACCGAAATGGCCAGGAGGCCGAGCATCGTCCTCCAGGTCATTCCCGCATCGGTGGGGGTGCACGAGGCCTCGCCCGGTGCCGGGTTCCCGTGATCGCCGAGTTCCGGGAGCGCCCGGCCGGTCGCGTACCAGGAGACGTTCCGCCGTGCGCGGGCAGGTCACTCGAGGACGACGACGACGTAAGGGTCCTGGCTGTCCTCTGCGGGATGCACCCGAGGCGGAGGCCCTGCCCCCGGACGGCTCTCCTTTGATCTTGTAGAGGACGTGCGGAAAACATGGGAGCTCGCCGACCCGCATCAGGTGGCGGAAGTCCAGCCACGCAGCACGAACGGCGGCGAGCGCACCGAGGCTGGGCGCCGCCCGGCGCACTCGTCGCCGTCCGCGACAGTAAGGACCTGGCGCCGTCCTGGCGCCGGCGTTCGCGCCCGGCCGCTGGCAGGCGTTCGACCCGCGCCGTAAAGAACGAGCCGGGCCGCTCGCTGATCAACTCGCAGAGGGCCGCTCACATGCCCGCGCAGGGCTCCTTTCGGCTGCTCGCTGGCTCTCTATCGGTGCGGCCGCTTGCGGCGCAGCAGCGCGCGCAGCCGGCCCGCCAGGGCGCTGGCCAGCAGCCGTAGTGCGCTGGGCGGGGCCGGGCTGGTCTGCGGGGCCTGGCCGGACGTGACCGCCTCCTCGACGGCCGTGGCGAACTGCTCGAACAGGCGGCGGCTCACGTCCCCGGCGAGCGCCCGGCCGAACTGGGCGATCCGGCCGGACAGGTAGACGCGGGCCTCGGCGGTGAGTTGGCAGCCCGCTGGCGATGGCGCGGCCGTCATGCGGATGTCCGCCTGGGTCTGGCCGCCGCCGGTGTCCTGGCCCTGAGCCAGGACCCGCATCGTGCGCTGGGTCTCGTCCCGCTCGGTGACTTCGGCGACGCCCGTGAACGACAGGCGGACCGGGCCCACCCCGACGCGGGCGCGGCCGCGGTAGCGGTCGGCTCCGAGGTCGCCGGTCAGCTCCGCGCCCGGCAGGCAGCGCGCCACCATGTGCACGTCGCCGAGGACCCGCCACACCTCTTCGGGGAACGCGGTCAGCGTGCTCGTGACTTCGGCGACGAAGGCGGGCGGTCCCTGTGGTATCCGGATCGGGGTCACGTCCGGGGCCGATCCGCTGTTGTCGTGGGCGCCGGTCCCGGGGCCGGGGCCGACGTGGCCGCCAGAGGCCACGGGGCTGGCGGGGACAACGGGGCCGCCGGGGACAACGGGGCTGGCGGAGACCGCGGGCGATCGGGGTGAGCGGCGGGCCAGGGCCGCGGCGCTGCAGTTGCCGGGCCCGGGCAGGCCGCCATCCCGGTACTCGTCGGCAACCTGGCCGACCGCGGCGAGGATGTTCCGGTAGCCGGTGCACCGGCACAGCACGCCGGACAGTTCCTCTGGCAGTTCCTCCCGGGTCACGCTGGGCTGGCGCGACAGCAGGTCATAGGCGCTGAGCAGGAACCCCGGCGTGCAGAACCCGCACTGCAGCGCGTGCTGCTGACCGAACGCCCGCTGCAGCGGGTGCAGGTCACCGGGGCGGCCCAGGCCCTCGACGGTGATCACCTCGGCCCCGTCGAGCTGGCAGGCAAACAGCAGGCAGGAGCGGGCCGCCATCCCGTCCACGAGCACCGTGCACATCCCGCAGATGCCGTGCTCGCAGCCGAGGTGCGTGCCGGTGAGGCCAATGTGGTCCCGCAGCGCGTCGGCCAGGGTCACCCGGGGCGGCAGGCGCAAGGTGACGGCCGCGCCGTTCACGGTGAGCCTGTTGCCCGGGGGGACGACCCCCGGAACCCCCCGCTGCGCTGTGCTAGCCTGGGGGGACGACCCCCCTGGAACCCCCCGCTGCGCTGCCGCGCCCCGCTGGGGTACTTCGCCGACACACCGGCCGCTCGCCGGGCCGCGAGGCCCGGACTCGCTGGGCCGGTATCGAGCGCCTCGCCGTAGCTCGCTTGTGGCAGGGGCTAAACCGACGCTCGCTCAGCGCGCGGAGCTGGGCTTTGGCCAGCTCACTGGGCGGCTAGGTGCAGCAAAGAGGCGGCGGCGGTAGGCTAGCAGAAGCGTGAGCGTCGCCTCCCGTGTCGACGATCTCGCCGGCGAGGGCCGACATGGGGGCGGTGAGGGCTTCGGCGAGGCGGCGCGGCGTCGGAGGGGCCGCCGTCGTCAGGCAGGGTCTCAGCGAGGAGGGCGGTCACGTCGCGGACGACGGGGCGGTCGGAGATGCCGAAGGCGGCGAGGATGGCTTCGCGGGGGGAGGTCCGGACCCGGACGGCCACGCCGGCCAGGGCGAAGTCGCCGTGACGGCGGGCGAACTCCGCGAAGCCGAACCCCTCCCCCGGGCCGGCGACCGGGAAGCGGGCCCGGACCAGGAGGTCGGCCGGGCCCAGCTGGGTGCTCATGGCCCCGGTGAAGAACTCCCGGGCGCGCAGGGTCCTGGGCCCGTCCGGCGCCATCACCTCCAGGGACGCGTCCAGGCACGCGGCCACGGCGGGCAGCTCCGCGGCGGGATCGGCGTGCGCGAGGCTGCCGCACACGGTGCCGCGGCTGCGCAGCTCCCGGTGCCCGACCGAGGGCAGCGCCATGGCCAGCAACGGCACCGCAGAGGTCCGCTCGTCACTCTCAGCCTGGTGCTGCCTCACGGTGGCGCCGATCTCCAGCCCATGTCCGTTAATTGAAAAAATGCCAAGCCCGTCCACCGCGTTGATGTCGATCAGGACCGATGGCCGTGCGAGCCGCATGGCCAGGACAGGTACCAGTGACTGGCCGCCCGCGAGCACCTTCCCGTCGCCGCCGGCGCGGGCCAGTTCGGCGACCGCCTCGTCCACGGTGGCCGGCCGCGCGTACGCGAAGGGCGCCGCCTTCACGGGAGCCTCCTCACTGTGGCCTCTTCACTGTGGCCTCTCACTGTGGCCTCTTCACCGGGGCCTCTTCACCGGGGCCTCCTCACCGGCCCTCGAACTGGGGGGCGCGCTTCTCGGTGAAGGCCTTGACGCCCTCGGCGAAGTCGCGGCTGGAGCGCAGCATCGCGTACGCCTTCCGCTCCAGCTCGATGCCGGTGTAGAGGGGGCCATCGGTGCCGCGGTCGAGGACTTCCTTGGCGGTACGCAGGGCCAGCGGCGAGAAGCCGAGCAGCGCGTCGACCAGGCCGCCGACCTCGGTCTCCAGTTCCCTGGCGTCCCGGCCCACGTGCGCGACCAGGCCCCACTCGCTGGCCTTGGCCGCGCTGATCCGGTTGCCGGTCATCACGTGGTACTTGGCGCGGCTCAGGCCGATCAGCCGGGCCAGGCGCTGGGTGCCGCCGCTGCCCGGGATCATGCCGAGCTTCATCTCCGGCAGCGCGAACTCGCTGCGCGTGGTCGCGAACCGGATGTCGGTCGACAGGGCCAGCTCCAGCCCGACCCCGAAGCAGTAGCCGTCGATGGCGGCGACGACCGGCTTGGGGCTGCGAGCCGGCGCGGTGATGTTGTGGCCGAGGTCGGTGAAGCCGACCGGCTCGACCTCCATGAAGCCGGCGATGTCGCCGCCCGAGGAGAAGTGCTCGCCGGCCGAGCGGATCACCACCACCGCCACCGACGGGTCGGCGTCGATGTCGGCGAACCGTTCCGTCATCTTCTGCCGCATCTCCCACGTGATCACCGAATACGGGCCGTGCTCCAGGGTCAGGTTGGCGACCCGGCCGTCGTGGCTGCGCTCCAGCCGGATCTCGCCTCCGGTCAGTGCCATGGCTCTTCCTCCTCCGTTGGGCCGTTGGCGCCGTCCGCCCCGGGGCGGACGGCGGAATCGGCCCCGCCGTGGCCGCCCTCGTGGCGTTCCAGCAGTTCGTGCAACACGTTCCCGTGCACGGGCAGAGAATTCAGCTCGATCCCCAGCGGGGCCAGGGCGTCGGCGATCGCGTTGGCCAGCGCCACCGGAACGCTCATGCTGCTGCCCTCGCCGCAGCCCTTGGCACCCAGCCGCGTATACGGCGACGGCGTCTCGATGTGCTCGCTGACCAGCGGGAACGACACCTCTGCGGCGGTCGGGCAGAGGTAATCCATGAACGTCCCTGACACCGGCTGGCCGCTGCCGGCGTAGCGCATCTCCTCCAGCAGCGCCCCGCCCACGGCGTGCGCGATCGCGCCGTGCACCTGCCCCTCGAGCAGCACCGGGCTGAGGACCGTGCCGGCGTCGTGCACGGTGGACAGCCTCTCGATGCTGATCCGCAGCGTCCGCGGGTCGATGCGGCAGGCCACCACGTCGGCCACGAACCCGTAGCACAGGCTGGAGTTGATCTGGTCATCGGCGCTGGGCGCCTTGGCCTGCGGCGGGCTGAACGCCGCCTCCGCGTACAGGGAGGCGGGCACCCCCTCGGGCAGCGCGCCGGGATCCCAGTGCACGAGCCCGGCGGCCCGGCGGAACGGCACCGCCCGGTCCGGTTCATGACGGCAGCGGACCTGGCCGCCGGCGAGTTCCAGGTCCTCGGGCGCGGCCCCGAGCATGACCGCGGCGGCCTGCCGGAGGGTGGCGGCGATCCGATCGGCGGCGTCGGCGAGCGCGCTGGTCAGCAGGGGCGCGAAGCGGGAGGAGTAGCTGCCGGAGGTCACCGTCCACGGGGTGGTCGCGGTGTCCATCTCCACGACCGGGCGCACCTGTTCCAGCGGCAGGCCGAGCCGGCCCGCGACGACCTGGCGGGCGACGGTGGCGTGGCCCTGGCCCTGCGGCACCGTGCCCAGCAGCACGGTCACGATGCCGCCCGCGTCCACGCTGACCCGCACGTGCTCGGTCGACCCCGATTTGCCGAGCCCGCGGGCGCGATTCCCGGCGGGGGTCGCCAGCCCGACGTAGCCGATGTTGGTCGCGGACGGGTCGACCACGGCGGCGATCCCCACGCCGAAGTACTCGCCCCGGTCCCGCGCCTCCCGCTGGCGGGCCCGCAGCGCCGCGTAATCGGCATTCTTGAGCGCGAGATCGAGGGCCTCTGCGTAGCGGCCCGAATCGTAGAGGCCACCACTCGGCGTGCGGTAGGGGAAGTCCGCGGCGCCGATGAGGTTCCGCCGGCGCAGTTCGGCCGGGTCCAGGCCGGTGCGCGCGGCGACCTGGTCCATCAGGCGCTCCAGGCCGAAGTACAGCTGCTGGCCGCCGAACCCCCGGTTGAGCCCGGTGGGCATCTTGTTGGTGACGACGGCGCGGGCCCGGATCTGCACGGCGGGGATGCGGTAGGCGCCGGTGATGTTGCCGAAACACCGGTACAGCGTGCTCGGCTCGGGCGGCCGCAGGTAGGCGCCCACGTTGTCGACCAGATCGGCGCGCAGCGCGGTGACGGTCCCGTCGGCGGAGACCGCCGCGTCGAAGCGCATTGTCCGGTCGGCGCCCGCGGAGGACGCCAGCAGGTGCTCGATGCGGTCCTCGGTCCAGCGGACCGGCTGCCCGGCGTGCCGGCTCGCCAGCGCCATCAGTGCCACGTACGGGTAGATGCCGGCCTTGATCCCGAAGCTGCCGCCGATGTCGGCGGGCACGTGCAGCCGGAACCGGGAAACCGGCAGGCCGAGCGCGCCGGCCAGCACGGGCACCATCGAGAACGGCCCGTGGAAGTTGGCCCACGCCTCAACGGCCGGCCCCAGGCCGTCGGGGTCGTCCTGCCAGCGGGCCACGACCGAGTAGCACTCCATCGGCATGGAGGAGTAGCGCGGGAAGGAGTACTCGCCGCTGACCACGTGGTCGGCGCGCTCGAAGGCCTGCTCGACCGGGCCGAACGAGAACGTGCGGTCCGTAGCCACGTTGCCCCGCGCGTCCTCGTGCAGCCTGGGCGCGTCCCCGGCCAGGGCGGCGGCCGTGTCCGTCACGGACGGGAGGGGCTCGTAGTCGACCTGGATGAGTTCCGCGGCGTCTTCGGCCAGGTACCGGTCGGTGGCGACGACCACGGCCACGGGCTCGCCGACGAACCGCGCCCGGCTGGTCGCACCCGCGTAGTAGGGCATCGGCGCCTTGACCGACAGCGGGAAGGGGCGCAGTTCGGCGGCCACGTCGTCCGGGCCGATGACGGCCACCACGCCGGGGGCGTTCCGCGCGGCCGCGGCGTCGATGCCGTGGATGCGCGCGTGCGGGTGCGGACTGCGGACGACCGCGGCGGTCAGGGCGCCGGGCATGGGGTCGAGGTCGTCGAGGAAGCGGCCCTGGCCGCAGAGCAGCGCGGCGTCCTCGACGCGGGCCAGGGGGGCGTCCTGTGCGGGCGGGGGCGGCACGGACGGGGATGAGGCCAGGCGAGGTCCGGTCATGGGCGGGCCTCGGCCAGCGCGGTGAACGCGCCGGCGGTGAGCTCGCGGCGGAGGACCTTCCCCACCGCGGAGGTCGGGATGCGGTCCACGGCCACCAGGCGCTTGGGCCGTTTCAGCGACGGCAGGCCCGCGCCGCCGCCGCTGCCCGCGCCGCCCGCGCCGGCGGCTCCATTGCGGAGGTAGGCGCTGGCTTCGGCGAGGGCACGATCGGGGGCGAGCCCGGCCCGGGGCACGATGAAGGCGGTCACCGCCTGTCCCCAGCGATCGTCCGGCGTGCCCGCCACCGCTACGTCGGCCACGGCCGGGCAGCGCGCCAGTACCTCCTCGATCTCACCGGGGTAGATGTTCTCGCCGCCGGACACGATCATGTCGTCCACGCGCCCGGACACCCAGAGGTCGCCGTCCTCGTCGGCGACGGCCAGGTCGCCGGGGAAGTACCAGGAATCGCGGATGGTCCGGGCGTCGGCGTCCGGGCGGCGCCAGTAGCCGCCGAACGCCTCGGGGCTTTCCATGCTGACCGCGACCTGCCCCTGCTCGCCCGGGCCGACCAGGGCGTCCGGCGGCGCACCGGGCGCCGGGTCGACCAGCCGGACCCGGGAGAACACTCCCGCGCGGCCGGCGCAGCCGGGCTTGGCGGCGGCGTCCGGGCAGATGGTGAACGTGTAGATCTCGGTGCTGCCGAAATGGTTGACGAACACCTCGGGCCGCAGCGTCGCGGTCAGTTCGCGCGTGAGCGAGGGGATCATCGCGGCGCCCGCGTAGGCCAGCCGGCGCACGCTGGCGGCTTCGGCCAGCCGGCCGGTCCGCAGCAGCGACCAGTAGATGGTGGGCACCAGGTACAGCGACGTCACCCCGTGCCCGGTGATCAGCGCGAGCGACTCCTCCGCAGCGAACCTGGCCTGCGGCACCCAGGTCCCGGCGATGGCGATGCTGGCGAGCAGCGTGCGCATCCCCATCGTGTGGAACATCGGCATGACCCCGAGCGTGACCTCCCCCGGGCGCTGCTGGGTCTGGATGACGTGCGCGATCGCCGCCGCGTGCTCGGCGCCGTGGGTGCGCGGCACGCCCTTCGGCTTCCCGGTCGTGCCCGAGGTGTAGAGGATCACGCTCAGGTCCTGCTCGCGCAGCGGGGGCACGGCGGCGGGAAGTGAGCCGTCCGGCTCACCCGCGGCCAGGGCTTCGAGCGGCGCGGCGCCCGGCGGGGCGTCCGCGGTCCCGAGGCAGGCGAGGGGCACGGGCGTTTCGGCGACCAGGGGGGCCGTCACGTCGTCGCAGAGGACAAGGCGCGGGGCGGCGTCGTCCAGGCAGTGGGAGATCTCGGCCGGGCCGAACCGGATGGACAGCGGCACCGATACCGCGGCCAGCTTCTGCACGGCCAGGTGCAGGCTGGCCATGGGCTCACCGCCGGCCAGCAGGAAGGCCACCCGGTCGCGGGGCCGGACGCCCAGGGCGGCCAGGGCCCGCGCGAGCCGGTTGGTGCGGGCGTCCCACTCCCGGTAGGTCATCGGGGCCGCACCGCCGACCGCGCAGTGGTGCGGGTAGCGCTCAGCCGTCCAGGTCAGCATCCGCGCCACATCCATTGCGATCCCCGTCCAGTCGCCTATGATACGAACAGGATCATCCGAAACAGATGATTAGACCGTACGAGGGGGATGCGCGCGGTGTCAACCGGCCGGCTATCGACGACCTCGTACGTCGTGCTGGGCATGATCGGCCTGCGCGGGCCGTCCACGCCGTACGACCTGAAGCGCGGGATCGGGCACTCGGTGGGGTACTTCTGGCCGTTCCCGCACGCGCAGCTGTACGCGGAGCCCGAGCGGCTCGAGCGGATGGGGCTGCTGGCCGTCGAGTCCGAGGACGGCGGCAGGCGGCGCAAGGTCTACCAGCTCACCGCGGCCGGCCGGAGTGCGCTGCGGGAGTGGCTGGCCTCCCCCACCAACGTGCACTTCCAGATGCGCGACGTGGCCGAGCTCAAGCTGTTCTTCAACGAGCTGGGCGATCCGGGCAACGTGGCCCGGCTGGCCCGGGAGCAGGTCAGCCAGCATCAGCAGCGCATCGCCGAGTACGAGGAGATGCAGGCGCGGTTCGGTGAGCTCCCTGAGGTGGCGCAGCGGATGGTGACGCTCCGGCTCGGGCTGGAGATGGAGCACGCGGCGCTCCGGTTCTGGCGCTGCCTGGCCGACGGCGCGGACGGGGCCGGCGCTGGTCAGTTCTTCCTGGCTACGCCGCCAGCCAGGCCGTGATACATCATGTCCCGCGTGACCTGACCGGGTTCATCGGGACGCCAGTCGGGCAGCGGGACCAGGCCCGGCGGGAGCAACTCCCAGTCGCCGAACCAGCCGCGGATGGTCTCCTCGGGCCGCCAGTGCCCGGAGCCGAGACGCTCGTGGAACAGCCGCTCCATCTCGATGGCCTTGGCGCGCTGCTCGGCCAGTTCCGGTCCGGGCATCCGGAAGCTGGAGATGACGAGGTAACTGCCGCGCGGCAGCGCGTCCCGGAGCACGGCCACGACACGGGACGGGTCCTCGTCGTCGCTGAGGTGATGCAGGACCGCCAGCAGCAGCAGCGCCACCGGCTGCCGGAAGTCGATGAACTGCCGGACGACCGGGTGATCGAGGATCTCGTCCGGACGGCGCACGTCGGCGGTGACGACTTCGGTGGTGCGGCCATCGGCCATCAGGGCCTGCCCGTGGGTGTAGACGACCGGGTCGTTATCGACGTACACGGTGCGCACGGCCGGGTTGACCGCGTGCGCGACCTCGTGCACGTTGCCTGGTGCAGGCAGCCCGGAGCCGATATCGAGGATCTGGCTGATCCCGGCCTCGCCGACCAGGTACCGGACCGCCCGGCGCAGGAAGGCCCGGTTGGCCCGCGCGCCGGCCGGCGCATTAGGCGATACGCGCAGCGCAGACTCGACGACCTTCCGGTCGGCGGCGAAGTTGTCCTTGCCGCCGAGGAAGGCGTTATATACCCGGGCGATATTGGGCGCCCGGGCGTCCACACCCGGGGGCGGATACTTGGTTTCGCGGCGGGAACGATCCTCTCCGGCCACAGAGGCCTCCCCAACGTCCAGAAAGCGGCCCCCCGACCTATGGCAAACGTTAGCGCAATTGCGCAGGAATGCGCTGCTCCCCTGTACATGCACGTGGCCCGATAAGGGCATGAATGGGTGCTTCTGGGGCGGATTCTCCGATACCGCGGGTCACCGGAGTTGACGGATGCCGCAACGGCTGGGTTGCAATCGGTCTCAGCGAGGGCGGCGGTCCGGCCGTGGAAGTGCGAACCGCCCCCTCGCTCGGTGACCTGCTGGCCGGCACGGCGGACGAACAGGTGGTGGCGATCGACATGCCGCTGGGCCTGCTGGCCAGCGGATGGCGCACGGCCGACCGGGAGGCACGGGCACTGCTCGGCCCGCGCCGGAGCTCGATCTTCGCGATCCCCCCGGCGCCGGTCTGGCAGGCGCCGGACTACAGCGCCGCGAACCGGCTCTGCCGCGAGCTGACCGGGAACGGATTCAGCGCCCAGGCGTGGGGGCTGCGCCGCAAGCTTCTCGAGGCCGCCGAATACCGGCTGCGCTGCCCGCACCCGCTGTGCGAGGTGCACCCGGAGCTTTCGTTCCGCATGATGGCCGGGGTGCCCCTGGAGCACCCGAAGAACACGGCGGCCGGCCGGGCTCAGCGCCGCGGCCTGCTCGCCGGGGAAGGCATCGTGCTGCCGGGCGACGAGGCCCTGGGACGGATCGCGGTCGACGTGCTGGACGCGGCGGCGGCCGCGTGGTCCGCCCGGCGCATCGCCGCCGGTTGCGCGCGCGTCCTGCCTGACCCGCCGCAGGCCGACGCCACCGGCCGGGACATAGCGATCCGTTCCTAGGCGCCCCGGCCGCGATGGGCCGTTTCGAGGCCGTCGAGGATCAGGCCCAGACCGAATTCGTACTCGTCGCCGAAGTCGTAACCGGACCGCATCACATGCCCGAACGTGAACTCGGCGAGATGGGGGTACTTGTCAGCGGGGAAACGCGCCAGCATGACCGGCGAGCCAGACGGCGGCGGCCATCCGGTACCTCCAGGAGGGCCACGCCTGCGGCAAGATCGTCATCACCATCTGACGGATAGCCTGCCGCGCCTGGCCGGTACCGCCGTCCCTCGTGATCAGTCCACCGAAGGAGCACGGCAATGGAACAGTCACAGAGCGGGCTCATGACTGGCCGGACCGTGCTGGTCACCGGGGGCAGCGGAGGCATCGGCAAGGCCACCGCCCTGGGCCTGGCGGCGATGGGCGCGCACCTCGCGATCACGGGCCGGGACCGCGCGCGGGCCGAGGAGGCCGCCCGCGAGATCCGCGCCGCCGGTGGCGGCCAGGTACACGTGTTCGTGGCGGATCTGACCTCGCAGGCGGAGGTGCGGCGGCTGGCCGGCGAGGTGATAGCAAGCCTTTCCCGGATCGATGTGCTGGTCAACAACGCCGGGGGATTCTGGAACACCCGGCACGTCACCGCGGACGGGCTGGAGCGCACCTTCGCCGTCAACCATCTCGCGCCGTTCCTGCTCACCAGCCTGCTCCTGGGCCGGCTGACGCACAGCGCCCCGGCCCGCGTGGTCACCGTCGCTTCCAACGCGCACGCCTCGGGGCGGCTGGACTTCGACGACCTGCAGGGCGAACGGTCCTACTCGGGCGCCCGGGCCTACAGCCAATCCAAACTCGCCAACGTCGTGTTCACCTACGAGCTGGCCCGGAGGCTCCAGGGCACCGCCGTCACCGCCAATGCGCTGCATCCGGGCGTGGTGCGCACCTCTTTCGGAGCCGAGGACCCCAGTGGCGTCCAGCGACTGCTGGTCCCGTTCATGCGGCCCATCATGAAGTCCCCGGCCCAGGGGGCGGCCACGTCCATCCAGCTAGCCTCCGCCCCCGATCTCGAGCAGGTGACGGGCCGCTACTTCGCCGCCGGCAAACCGCGGAGATCCGCTCCGCGCAGCTACGACCAGGCCGCCGCGGCACGGCTCTGGCAGGTGAGCGCCGACCTGACCGGCCTGAACGGCGCCCGTGACGTGGGGGCCTAGCGCGGGGCAGACCGCAACGGGCGGATAACCGGGGCACGCAGCGCGGCTGGAAAATCCCTTGCAGCGCCGCGAGTTAGCGCAGTAGCATACTCAGTATGCTACTGATCGAAGTAACACAATGAGTATCCGGCACGCCCTGCTGGCACTGCTGAGCGAGGGGCCCAAATATGGCCTCCAGTTGCGCCAGGAGTTCGAAGCGAGAACCGGCGAGGTCTGGCCGCTGAATGTCGGCCAGGTGTACACCACCCTGCAGCGCCTCGAGCGGGATGGGCTCGTTGAATCCGATGACGGCTGCGGAGGACGAGCGCCAGAAGGCCTTCCGGATCACGGTCGGCGGCGAGGCGGAGCTCGCGGACTGGCTCCGCACTCCCCCCGACCTGAGCCTGCCCCCGCGCGATGAGCTCGTGATCAAGGTCCTCGTGGCGCTCCGCTTGCCGGGTGTCGACGTGCACGAGGTGATCCAGGCGCATCGCCGTTACCTAGTCAGCTTATGCAGCAGTGGACACGCCTCAAGGAGGACGAAGGCGGCTTCGATCTCAGCTTCGCGCTGGTCGTGGACGCCGAGCTGTTCCGTCTGGACTCCGTCGTCCGCTGGCTCGACGCCGCCGATGGCCGCCTGAAGCGCGCCTCGGCTGAGCCTCCCGTTGAAACATTCGTCCCCGATGCCGCGGTTGCGGCGGAGAGCTGGGGTGCACCGATGAGCTTTCTCGAACTACGGAACGTCTCCAAGGCCTACGGCACAGGGCCGACCGAGGTGCACGCGCTGGAGAACATCGACCTGTCGGTCGACCGGGGCGCACTCGTCGCGGTCATGGGCCCGAGCGGTTCGGGCAAGTCAACCTTGCTCACGATCGCCGGAAGCCTGGAGGAGCCGACAAGCGGCGAGGTGACGATCGGTGGCGCGGCCGCTGTCGGCGATGTCGCGCAACGACAAGGCGCGCCTGCGGCGCCGCACGATCGGCTATGTCTTCCAGGACTTCAACCTGCTTGCCCGGCCTGACCGCGGCGGAGAACGTCTCCCTGCCGCTCGAGCTCGACGGCATGTCGGGCCAGGAAGGCCCATGCCGCCGGGATGGCCGCCCTCGAGAAGCTCGGACTCGCGGACCGGGCCGCGCACTATCCCGACCAGCTCTCCGGCGGCGAGCGCCAACGGGTTTCGATCGCCCGCGCCGTCGTCGGCGATCGGCACCTGCTCCTCGCCGACGAGCCGTCGGGCGCACTGGATTCGGTCAACGGCGAGGCCGTGATGCGCATGATTCTCGCCGCCTGCCACCGGGGCATGGCCGCGGTCGTCGTCACCCACGACGCGCAGCTCGCCTCCTGGGCCGACCGGGTCATGTTCCTGCGGGACGGGCGCGTCGTCGACCAGACCATGCCGCCGCAGAGCGCCCGAGTCGCTGCTCCAGCCGGGGTCCGAGCCAATGAGCGTCCCGCTGCTCGAACGGCCGGCCGAAAACCGGCCCGGAGAACGGTGGCGCTCCCGGCCCGCCGCGCGGTGGTCCGCTGGGCGTGGCGGCTCTTCCGCCGGGAGTGGCGTCAGCAGCTGCTGGTCCTCGCGCTCATCGTGGTCGCCGTGGCCGCGACCGTCGTCGGGGCCGCGGTGGCCACGAACACGCCGCCGCCGGCCAATGCCGGGTTCGGCACCGCTCAGGACGTAGCCACGTTCCAGCCTCCCGGCCCGCATCTGGCCACCGCAGATCGCCTCGCTGCAACAGCCGCTTCGGCCGCGTCGACGTTATCGAGGACCAGGCCATCGCCATTCCCGGCTCCATCGCCACCTTCGACCTGCGCGCCCAGAATCCGCACGGCCCGTTCGGGCAGCCGATGCTGTCGCTGGTCAGCGGGCACTATCCCGCCGGTCCTGGCCAGGTCGCGGTGACCCCGGGCGTGGCGTCGACCTTCGGCCTCAAGGTCGGGGACACGTGGCGGCAGGGCGGCCAGGCCCGCCGGGTGACCGGCATCGTGCAGAACCCGCAGAGCCTGCTGAGCGAGTTCGCCCTCGTGGTACCGGGCCAGGTCCGCGCCCCCACCCAGGTCGTCGTCCTGTTCGACGCGGCCGGGGTGAACCCCACCTCGCTCGGCCCGAACGTGCAGAGCCGCGCGACGGCGGCGGCCAGCAACCCGTTCAATCCCGAGACCATCGTCCTCGCGCTGGCCACGGTCGCGATGCTGCTCATCGCCCTGGTGAGCGTGGGCGGCTTCACGGTGCTGGCGCAGCGCCGGCTGCGCTCGCTCGGGATGCTCGGCGCGCTGGGCGCCACCGACCGGCACATCCGTCTCGTCGTACGGACCAACGGCGTCATCGTCGGCGTCGCCGGCGCGCTCATCGGGGCCGTCCTGGGCCTGGCGGCGTGGCTCGCGTACCGGCCGAGCGTCGCGTCCAGCGCGCACCACGTGATCGGCGTGTTCCAGCTGCCGTGGGCGGTCATCGGCGGGGCGATGGCCCTGGCCGTGGTGGCCACGTACTTCGCCGCGTCCCGGCCGGCCCGGTCCATCACCAGGTTGCCGATCGTGGCCAGCCTGTCCGGCCGGCCGGCCCCCCCGAAGCAGATACACCGCTCGGCGGTGCCGGGGGTCGTCCTCCTCGTGGTGGCTGCCCTGCTGTTCTGGTACTCCGGCAAGAGCACCGGCGGCGGCGGGCTGCCCGAGCTCGTCTTCGGCTTCGTTGCGCTGATCGCGGCCGTGATCCTGCTGTCCCCGCTGTTCCTGACCACGCTGGCCCGGCTCGGCCGGCGAGCCCCGATCTCGGTGCGCCTGGCCCTGCGCGACCTGGCCCGCTACCGGGCCCGCTCCGGATCAGCCCTCGCGGCGATCAGCCTAGGGGTGCTGATCGCGGTCCTCGTCTGTGTCCTTTCCGCGGGCCGGTACGGGAACGTCCTCGACTACGCCGGGCCCAACCTGGCGTCGAACCAGGTCATCGTCTACACCCCGAACTCCCCCCAGGGAGGAGGCCCCGGGAGCGGCCCCCCCGGCCAGGTGACGGCGAGCCAGCTGCGGGCCATGGCGGCGAGTACGCAAAGCATCGCCAGCGCGCTCGGTTCCCGCGACGTCATCCAGCTCGACTCGACGGGCGCCAGCCTGCAGCACGCCGCAGCCGGGCGCAACTGGTCCGGGCCCATCTACGTCGCCACCCCCGCCCTGCTCCAGGCCTTCGGGATCAAGGCGTCGCAGATCAATCCGGCGGCCGACATCCTGACCATGCGGCCGGGCCTGTCCGGCCTGTCCAAGATGCAGCTCTTCTACAGCAACAGTCCCGGTCCGCAGCAACGTGTCGGACCCGGTGGCGGTGGTGGTAACGGCGGGCCGGGCGGCAACGGCCAGCGCACCTATCCGTGCCCGACGGGCAGCTGTGTGGCCAACCCGGTGATCCAGGAGGTCAGCGCCCTGCCATCCGGCACGTCGGCCCCCAACACGGTGATCACCGAGCACGCCGTCCACCAGCTCGGCCTGCAGGTCGGCCCGGCCGGCTGGCTGATCCAGACCACGCATCCGCCGACCGCCGCACAGATCACCAACGCACGGCTCACCGCGGCCGCGGCGGGTCTCACCCTCGAGACCAAATCCAGCGCGCCCTCGTCGGCGGAGATCCTGACCTGGGCCACCGTCTTCGGGATCGCCCTCGCGCTGGCCATCCTGGCCATGACGATCGGCCTCATCCGCAGCGAGACAGCCAGCGACCTGCGGACGCTCACGGCCACCGGAGCCAGCGGCACGACCCGGCGCAACCTCACCGCCGCCACCGCGGGCGCCCTCGCGCTGCTCGGCGCGGTGCTCGGGACGGTGGCGGCCTACGTGGCCGCGATCGGCTACTCCTGGGACAACGCGAACGACGGGCTGTCCAGCCTCTCCAACATCCCCACGATCAACCTGCTGCTCATCCTGGTGGGCATGCCGCTGATCGCGGTGGCCGGGGGCTGGCTGCTCGCCGGGCGTGAACCGTCCGGCGTCGCTCGCCAGCCGATGCAGTAGACGCCGGCCGGCCAGACGGGCGTGACGGCACCTCTCCGTGTACACGGGGGCGTCCACGGGGAGGTGCCCGAGCGCGTCAGGAAGACGGGGCGATTCGTCGGGTCGATGACCGACGCCGGGTACACCTTTGTGACCGTGCGCGGGCTGCTGGCCGCCCGTTGCCGGGATACGCGGGCGGAGTCCCCGGTGGGCCGCGTCCCGATAGCCCATAATGCTGGTAAGTGCGGCGCCGTCAGCCGTCACAAAACCGGGAGGGCGACGTGGGCGCAGACGCCGAGCCCAGTGTGTACGCCCTGCTGACCGACGGCACCACGATCGAGATCCGGCCCGCCCGGCCCGACGACTTCGACGCGGTGCGGGACATGCACGAGAAGCTGACCCCGGACAGTCTGTACCTGCGTTTCTTCAGCATGAGCCCGAGCGCGGCCGGACGGGAGGCGCGCCGGCTCTGCCGCGAGCCCGCGCCGGACCACGCCGCGCTGCTCGCCCTGATGGACGGCGAGCTGATCGGCTGCGGCAGTTACGAGTGTGACGATCCCCCGTCCCGGTCGGCCGAGATCGCCTTTACGGTCGCCGATGACATGCACAACCGCGGCGTCGGCATGCTGCTGATGGAGCACCTGGTCTCGCTGGCCCGCAGCCGCGGCCTGCGCGCCTTTACCGCGGAGACGCTGAGCGAGAACGCGCTCATGCTGAGAGTGTTCGCCGACGCGGGGCTGCAGGCGCACCGCGCCCTGGCCGACGGGGTGTACGACCTGACCTTCCCGCTGCCGACCGGCGAGGACGACGTCGCCCTGGGCACCTACCGGGACGCGGTGGCCGCGCGGGAGCGGTCGGCCGATGTGGCCAGCCTGCGGCATGTGCTGGCGCCGGCCTCGGTGGCGGTCATCGGCGCCAGCCTGCGGCCCGGCTCGGTCGGGCGGGCCATCCTGCACAACATCGTGACCGGTAACTTCCCCGGCCCGGTGTACGCGGTCAACCCGGCCGTGGCCGAGCTGGACGGCGTGCCCTGCCTGCCGTCGGCGGCCGCCCTGCCCGAAGGCATCGATCTGGCGGTCATCGCCACGCCGGCGGCGGCGGTGGCCGGTATCGCCGAGGAATGCGGGCAGCGGGGGGTCAAGGCGCTGGTGGTGCTCGCGGCGGGCCTCGACGGCGCCGGCCCGCGCGGAGCTGCTGGGCATCTGCCGCCGCCACGGCATGCGCATGGTCGGCCCGGCCAGCTACGGGGTAGCCGGCACCAGCGTCAGCCTCGACGCGACGTTCGCGGCCCGCCACCCCGAGCCGGGAAGCGCTGGCCTGGCCCTGCAGTCGACCGGTGGCCTCGGCTTCGTGCTGGTCGAGCACCTGTCCCGGATCGGCGTCGGGATCTCCTCCCTCGTCTCGCTGGGCGACACAGACGACGTGGCCGGCACCGACATGCTGCTGTGGTGGGAGTCCGACCCGGCGACCAGGCTGGCCCTGCTGTACCTGGAGTCGATCCGGAACCCGCGCAAGTTCGCCCGCACGGCCCGCCGCGTCGGGCGCAGCCTGCCGGTCCTGACCGTGAGCGTGGGCCGGTCCACCACGGGGCGGCGCCTGGCCGGGGCCCGGGCCACCGCGGCTACCCCGCTGCTCACCCGGCAGGCCCTGTTCGAGCAGGCCGGGGTGATCGCCACCGCCAACCTCGGCGAAATGCTCGACACCGCGGCCCTGCTCGCCGCCCAGCCGGTACCCGCCGGGGGACGGGTCGCGGTGGTGGCCAACACCCGCGGCGCCGCGGTGCTCGCCGCCGACGCGTGCGCCGACGCGGGCCTGCAGGTCGCCCGCCTGGCCGCCGGCACCCAGCGGGCGCTCCGGGACCTGCTTCCCCGCGACGCCACGGTGGCCGGGCCGGTCGACACCACCCTGCTGATCGGCCCCGGCCGATCTTCCGCCAGTGCCTGGAGCTGGCCGGCGCCGACCCGGGCGTCGACGCGGTGCTGGCGCTGACGGCCACGAGCGCGCGCGGCGACCCGGTGCCCGAGGTGGCCGCCGCGCGGCTGCCGGTGCCGATCGCCGCCGGGGTGCTGGACCAGGTCGAGGTGGTCCGGCTGCTCCGCGGCCCGGACGAGGACTCCCCCGCCGTCCCGGCCTACGCCTACGCCGAGTCCGCCGCCCACGCCCTCGGCCACGCCGCCCGCTACGGCATGTGGCGGGCGATCCCGCCGGGCACCATCCCGGACCTGGATGGCCTGCGCCCGGACCGGGCCCGGGAACTGGCCGCGGAATTCCTGGCCGCAAGCCCGGCCGGCGGCTGGCTGCCGCTGGACCCGACCGTGGAACTGCTCGGCTGCTACGGCATACCGCTGGCCGACAGCATCGGGGTCGTCACCGAGGACGCCGCCGTCGCGGCCGCCGCACGGTTCGGGGGCCCGGTCGCGCTCCGGGCGGACGTGCCCGGCCTGGTCCGCGCGCGTGGCGCCGGCGCCCTGCTGATCGACCTGCACGGCGCGGACGAGGTCCGGAACGGGTTCCGCTCACTCAGCGACGCGTTCGGCCACCGGCTGGCCGGTGTCATCGTCAAGCCGATGGTCACCGGCGGCGTCGAGGTAATGATCAGCGTGCTGCAGGAACAGGCCGCCGGCCCGCTGGTGCTGTTCGGGGCCGGCGGGGCCGCCGCCGATGCGCTGGCCGACCGCGCCGCAAGGCTCGCCCCACTGACCGGCTCCGATGCCGACGAGCTGATCCGCTCCACCCGCGCCGCCCCCCTCCTGCTCGGGCGCCCCGGCGCCCCCGGCGCCGATCTGACCGCGCTCCGGGACCTGCTGCTGCGCGTCTCCCAGATGGCCGACGACCTGCCGCAGATCGCCGAGCTCGAGCTCAGCCCGGTTTTCGCCCGCCCGGACGGCGTGCAGGCCGTCGACGCCCGGATCCGCCTTCAGGCCGCCGAGCCCGCCGACGCCCACCTCCGCCGGCTGCACTGACCGCCCGGCCATCTACCCGGGCCGGCCGCCTCGCATGACAGGCCGCCGCTGGTCCGCGCCGACTGCCTCAAACGACAGGCCGGCCACCGGCTTGATGCCAGTCCCGCAGCCGCCGCCAGCAGGTCATCCCTGACCCGAAGCCCAGCTCCTGCGGCATGAACTCTCACGGGATGCCGCGGTATGGATATAGAGCACGAACATGATGCCAGAGAGAAGCTCCCGGTCATCCAGCCGCTTGAACGGCGCGACCTGCCTGGGGTTGAGCCCGAACACCTGATAGCCGGCCGCGGCCAGCGCCTGCACCCACAGCCCCCGGTCAGTCTCGATCCCCAACACCAACTGGCCAGGATCATCCTCTTTATTCAGGTGAGCGGCGATCAGCTCATGCAGCCGGGCGATCCCGGCCGCGCCTTCCGGCAGCCGCCGCGCGGCCAGCTTGCGGCCCGCCCCGTCCTGGATCTCCACATCATGGTGCTCCCCGGACCAGTCATCCCCGACGAACAGCGACGTCTCAGTTCTCCTCGCATCGATCACCACTGCCCGCCTGGTCAGCAGCCTGCGGGAGAACAGCTCGCGCCCTAATGGATCAGTGCTCACGCCTCAGCGGGCACGACAGCCCAACAGCGGTCATCTCTCCCGGCCTGCCGGCGGGGGCACGGTCTAACCCTAGGACTCGCGTGCTCCTGGAGGGATTCGGTGCTCACCCGCCAGCGGCTACCAGCCCGAGTCTGCACCCCCACCAGCCCCTGCTCCTCACGGGCCTGGTGTTCTGCGCGGGACCGACCCGGTAACCCCCATTAGGTGGGGAGGGAGGTGAAGTCGGCGAAGTCGAAACCGGGCGCGACGACGCAGCTGACCAGGACTTCCCGGTCGCCGGCCGGTCGGGCCGACTGCCAGCCGCCGGCCCGTACGACGTGCTGAGGGCGCTGGCCGGCGGCCAGATCCGGTCCCAGGGTGACGACGGCCGGCTCGGCCGCGGGGCGCGGGCCTGCTTCGCCGAGGAGCAGGGTGAGCGGGGCCCCGGCGTGCCAGAGCCACACTTCGTCCGAACGCACCGTGTGCCAGCACGACTTCGCGCCGGGCGGCAGCAGGAAGTAAATCGCGGTGGCGGCGGCCCGGCGGCCGGGGTAACCGGCCGGGGTGCAGGACGGTTCGGCCCGCCACGTCTCGCGGAACCAGCCGCCCTCGGGGTGCGGGATCAGGTCGAGCGCCTCCGCCGTGGGCGGCCGCCGGTCGAGCGAGATGTACCGCCCGGACGCGTCCCGGCGAGCGAACCGGACCTCGGTCACCGCGCTTACCTCGACCGGGCCGTACACGTGCGGGAACAGCGTCCCGGGGGCGGCGCCGGGCGGCGGTGCCGGATCCGCGGCTTCGCGGCGCACCGGGGCGGACAGCCGTGACTCATCGAGCGCCAGGGCCACCAGCGGCTCCGGGGAACCAGCGAACCGGTCGTTGGCCACCGCGAGCGTGACCGGCTCGTCCGGCGAGGCGTGCACGAACGGCGCGGCGTTCTCCGTCCCGGGCACGAACGCGCCCGATCCCGCCAACTGCCAGCGCGGCAGCGGCAGCAGATGCCAGATCAACTGGTCGTTCCCGCCTCGGCCTCGGTCCCCGTGCGGCGGGCCTGGTCGATCGCCCTGACCTGGGTCAGCAGGATCACGCACAGCACGATGGGCAGGAAAATACCAGGCGAGAAGGCGGATTTGCTGTTCGTCGACAGCGTTAGGCCGATGACGGCCAGCAGGACGAAGACAGACGCGCCGATGACCGGGTAGGCGATGAGGCCCGCCCGCTTGGCCGAGAAGTTGCCCCATCGGCCGCCCCAGTGCAGCGGCACGCGGGCATCCGGCGGCAGCTTCATGGCACCGTAGACGGACAGCAGGATCATCGCGAGCACTTCCGCCCCGCCCACCGCCAGCGCCGTGACCACGCGGCCTCCTTCGTTACCCCGGATCTTTGTTCCGGTACCTGCAACCTACCGTGTGCTGCAAGCGCCGGTCAGGCCGGCGGGAGGGGGCGTCCAGCCGCACCGGAAACCAGGCGGCCGGATCGCCGGGGATAGCGGTGAAGTCGTAGCGCAGCCCGGCCCCGGTGGCGGCGACGAGCGAGACCGACGTGGTGCCCCAGATCCGGCCGCCGCCGAGGTCCCGCCGGACGATCAGCGCCCGCTCATCATCGGCGCCGATGCCGTCGCCGTCGATCAGGGGCAGCCACTCTCCCCACGCGGCCGCAACCGTGACCCCGGGCACCGGGTCCGGCGTCCGCGCCGCCTGCAGCCGCGGCAGGAAGTGGGCGATGCGGCCCAGTTCGCGGGCGCGCGCCGCCGCGGCCTGCTCCGCGGTCAGGCCACCCGCCCCGGTATCGGGCCCGGTCCCGCCGGGCACGCCGCCCGCCGGCATCGGCCACAGGTGGCTGGCCAGGCCGCTGTTCACCACCAGGTGCAGCCCTGGGCCGAGCTCGCGCTCGGCGAACTCCGCTCCGTCCCAGCTGAACAGCTCGGCCCGGCCCGGTTCCGCGATCAGCAGCTGGAACGGGTCGAACGCCGTGAGGTCCGCCGGGGCTAGCTTGCCGTCCGCGGCCGCGGCCAGCGGCAGCATGCCGCGGGACTGCCGGGACGCCGCAGGCGCCATCCGGCCGCGCCCGTTCAGCACACACGCCACCCGGCGCGCGGCCGGGGCGACCGCGAGCCAGGTACCGCCGGCCAGCAGGTCCCGCCCGCCGATCACCCCCGGCCGATCCGGCCAGTACCGGCCCGGCGGCTGCCAGGCACGGCTGGCCAGCTCGTCGCGGATCCCGGCCAGCAGAACCGTTCCGTCCGGCCCGAGGCCGAGGATCGCGGTGCACATACCTTTATTTCTACCGAACGGACCTGGCTGGTATTTCAACCGAACGGACCGGGCTGGGCGACCGGCGCCAGTGCGGCGTCGCGGCCGGATAGTGGCTGGGCGTCCATCGCCGGCGTGGCGTCCCGGCCGGATAATCGCTGGCCCTCCGGGCGGCCGGGCGCGACCATGGGGCGATGACCGACATACGGCCGGTGACAGAGGACGACTGGCGCGTCATGCGCGACATCCGGCTGGAGGCGCTGCGGGAAGACCCGACCGCGTTCGGCTCGTCGTCCGCACGGGAAGCCGTGTTCACCGAGGCTGACTGGCGGCGCCGGGCCGGTGGCCACGGTTTCTTCGCGTACCTGGCAGAGCTCGGCCCCGGCCCGGTGGGGATCGTGGGCGGGATCGAGGAGGCCCCGGGGACCGCGCAGCTGGTCTCGATGTGGGTGCGGCCGCAGGCGCGCGGACGGCAGGTCGGAGTGGCCCTGATCGAGGCCGTGGTGGACTGGGCCCGGGCCCAGCGGATGACCCGGCTCGTGCTGTGGGTGACCGAGACCAACAAGCCCGCGCGCCGGCTGTACGAGCGGTCCGGGTTCACGCCGAACGGCGCGCGGCAGCCGCTGCCGTCCGACCCGGCCGTGACCGAGATCGGCATGACGCTCCCGCTGTGACCTGGGTCAGCTTTCCCGGCGCCGGATCCGCTCGGCGGGCCGGCGGGCGCGCCAGGCGGCCTCGGCCTCGCCCATCGGGGTGGAGGGCGGCGCCTGGACGAACGGCCAGATCTCCTCGGCGATGCCGCGCCAGTCGGCCGTCGCGGTCAGCTCTCCGAGCAGGGCGAACACGCCCAGGTTGATCCGCTGCAGGATCACGTAGGAGCGGGGCACCTGTGCGTACGGGGCGATCGGGCTGCGGACGTCGAAGAACCGGCGAACCACGGCCGAGGAGTAGTCCCCGGTGATGGTCAGCTCGCCCGGCTTGCGGATGGTGTCGTAGAAGACGGCCAGGTGATCCACGATCACGTCGGTGCTCAGCGGCGCACCCGGCTTGAGGAAACCGGCGTCTTCCAGGCTCCGGCGGAACGCCTCGGGGTCGTTCTCGACACACAGATAGCGGGCCATGTCCATGAGCGGGCGCAGCTCGGCCGCGGTGAAGTGCTTGACCAGCCCGAAGTCCAGGAACGTCACCTTCCCGCTCCCGTGGAACAGGTAGTTCCCGGGATGCGGGTCGCCGTTGAACGCGCGCATGTCGTACAGGCTGCGGAAGACGAAGCGGTAGATCGTCTCGGCGGCCAGATCACGCTCGTGCTGGGACCAGCCGGCCAGCTCGGAGAAACGCGCGCCGGTGGCCAGGTCGCTGGTGACTACCCGGCGGGTGGACAGCTCGGGCACGATCTTCGGCACACCGATGGTGGGATGGCCGTCGTAGTAGTCGGCGAACAGCTGCTGGTTGTACGCCTCGCGGCTGTAGTCGAGCTCCTCGACGATCCGTTCCCGCAGCTCGTTGACCAGGGCTTCCACGTCCTGGCCGGGTGCGATGATGCGGAGCATCCGGCGCAGCAGGGCTACGTTGCCCAGGTCGGCCGCGATCGTCTCGGCGATTCCCGGGTACTGCACCTTGACCGCGACGGCCCGGCCGTCACGGGTAATGGCCCGGTGCACCTGCCCGATGGACGCGGCCGCGATGGGCTCGGGGTCCCACTCGGCGAAGACCTGCTCGGGCGGCATCCCGAGTTCCCTGGTGATGACACCGGCGGCCAGTTCGGCGCTCATCGGGGGCACGCTGTCCTGGAGCCGGCCGAGGGTACGGCGCGCCTCCGGCGGCAGGCTGTCATCGACGTAGCTGGCCATCTGGCCCAGCTTCATCAGCACGCCCTTCATCGCCCCCAGGGTGGTGGCGACGTCCTCGGCGGTCTGCAGGGCCAGGTCGTTGCGGAGCTGCTGGCGGTTCTCACCGGCCAGCATGAACAGGCGCGGCGCGTTCCCGGCGTACCGCGCGCCGCCGCGCACGGCCAGCCGGAGGGCCGCGAGGCCGCGGTTCAGCCGGAGGCCGCCGAACCTCCGGGCCAGGACCGTGGCGGTAGCCGGCGCGGCGATGGTCAGCACGGCGAAGATGGCCTTCTTCACGCGACCCGCGCCGCGCGCATCCGGAGGGCCAGCCGCTGGCGGGCCTCGAGAACCCCGGGCTCGCCGAGGAACACGGTATCGAGCACGCCGAGGGCCTGGCGGATCTCGGTCCGGCGGACGTCGGTCAGCGGGCCGGGTGCCTCGTAGCCGTACATGTCGCGGGCCCAGCCGGGCAGCGACGCGATCGTGCCCGCCCGGATGTCCTGCCAGATCTCGGCGACGTCGGGGTCCAGGCCGGGTGGATCGAGCAGATAGGCCATCGATTCGCGGGCGGCCGGCGTGCAGCGCAGCTGCGGCCGGACCGATTCGAGGTAACGGCCGAGGGCGGCCACGCTGTCCGGGACCATGGCACGCGGCACACCGATGAGCTCGGCGGCCGCCACCATCTCCGCGACGTAGCGGTCGGCGTCGGCGGCGGACAGCGGGGTGCCGAACAGCTGAGCGGCGGCGATCGTCGAATCCACCAGGGCAGCGTGCACCCAGAGCAGCAGGGCGGGATCCCCGGCCTCGTACGGCTGGCCGGTCACGGAGTCCACGCCGCGGACATGCTCGTGGATGCGGCGGACCCGGTCCGAGACCCGTTCGGCCGTCGCCTTGTCCCCGACACTGACCGTCGTCACGTAGGAAGACGTCGCGGCCAGCCGGCCGACCGGATCGCTGCGCCAGTCGCTGTGCTGGTCGACCCCGGCCATGGCCAGCGGGTGCAGCGCCTGGATCATCAGCGACCGCAGGCCCGCGACGGGACCGGACAGATCGGTGCTGAGCCGCCAGGTGACGCTGCCCGGGCCGAAGAATCCGTCATCGGCCGGATGCTCCGGCACGCTGGCGGCGTACGCGGCCGCCGAACGCTCCACCAGCCCCGACACGTCGGCGTAGGAATCAGTCGCCACCGCTTGCCACCTCCGAAGATAACGCCATGGTCACAACCTCAACGTACCGGTGGTAAGCAGGAGAAATGAATGCGGGTACCGGATCTCGCGAAGCAAGGGAGACGCTGGCCGCCGAGCGGGCCAGCACCATGGAACGGCTCGAAGGACTGGAGCGGGAGTTCGCGGGCATCGTCGACTCGTCGGCCTCGGCCAACGCCGACGACGAGCACGACCCAGAGGGGGCGACAATCGCCTTCGAGCGCCAGCACATCGCGGCGCTCATCGACCAGGCCCGGGACCACCTCGCCGCGATCGACGCCGCCCGGCAGCGGGTGGAGGACGGCACGTACGGGCGCTGCGAGGTCTGCGGCCAGCCCATCGCGCCCGAGCGCCTCGCCGCCCGTCCGACCGCCACGAGGTGCGTCGCCTGCGCCAGCCGGCGCTGAGCCCCCCGGGCGGAGACGGCTCCCGGGCCGGGCGGCCTAGCCGGCGGTGATCGGCGTGCCCTGGTGGAAGTAGCGGCGCCAGCTGGGGCCGGTCTTCAGCCAGAGCGAGCTGCGGCGGGCACGCTGCCCGCCGGCGTCGCTGATGTAGCTGACGAGGATGACCGTGGTGGACAGGCGGGTCCCGGTCAGCCCCGAGACCGTGGCTGATGCGCCGGCGGCCGGACTGCCCGCGGCTGGGCCGCCCCCGGGCGATCCGGCCCCGTTGCCTGGCGCGCGCGGCGCCCGGCGGCCGAGTGCGGCGATGACGTCGCGGCGGTCGAGGCGCTGGCCGGAGGCGGCGACCTCGCAGAAATCCGGGTGCAGCAGCGCCTCGACCTGGGCCGTGATGGTGCCCGCGTCCGGCCGCAGAAGGCTCAGTTCGCGCTGGATCACGAAACGCACGTCTTCATCCGGGCGGGTCTCCGTCACCGGCTCAACGATAGCGGCGGCGCGAGATAACCGCTTGACTAGCTAACGTTGTTAGCCTACGATGAGGCTAACAACGTTAGCCGGAGGTCATCATGAGCAGCGTTCACACGGCCGGAAGCCACGCCCTGTCCGTACGATTCCCGGCGGCTGTTTTCTCACGGGTGCCCGCCGCGGCCAAGCGCATGGGCTGGCTGCTGCTGGGGCTGTTCTGCATCGGGTTCGCGATCCTGGAGATCGTCAACCACGGCCCGGAGGCGCTGGGCATGGCCGCCGGGTTCGCGATCGCGCCGGATCTGGCCATGCTGGTGGGCGCGGGCGGGGCCCGGTCCCTGCAGCACGGGCAGCTGCCACCCGCCGCGGTGCCGTGGTACAACGCCGTGCACCGGGCCTGGGTCCCGCTGCTGCTGCTGGTCATCTACTCGGTGTCGCCGCTGACCTGGGCGCCGCTGTTCGCGGGCGGCCTCGGCTGGCTGGCGCACATCGCGATCGACCGGGCGGCGGGCTTCGGGCTCCGGGACGCGGCCGGCTTCCAGCGCACGCCGGACGGCCGCCGTTCCGATGTCGCCGCGGCCGGAGAGATCCGTGGCTGATGGGGCTGCCGGGGTCAGCGGGACGCCGGGGCTCCCGCTGACCCCGCGAGTCCGTGAGATCGTGACCACGGCGCTGGAGCTGCTGGAGGAACGGGGGGCGGAGGCGCTGACCATGCGGCGGCTCGGCGAGCGGCTGGGCATCCGCGCACCCTCGCTGTACAAGCACCTGAGCGGCAAGGGCCAGCTGGAGACCGCGGTGATCGCCGTCGGTTTCGAGGACCTGGCGGCCGCGCTGGAAGGCGCGGCCGCCCAGGGACCGGACCGGCTATCGGGGCTGGGTGCCGCCTACCGCGGGTTCGCGCTGGCCCGCCCGCACCTGTACCGGCTGATGACCGAGCGCCCGCTGGACCGCGATCAGCTGCCGCCGGGCCTGGAGGACCGCGCGGCGGCCCCGCTGGTCATCGCGCTCGGCGGGGACCCGGACCGGGCCCGGGCGGCGTGGGCTTTCGCGCACGGCATGATCATGCTGGAGCTGAACGGCCGCTTCCCCCCCAGCGCCGACCTTGACGCGGCCTGGCGCGCCGGGCTGGCCGCGTTCGGAACCGGGAACTAGCCCCCCGGCCTACCGCGGCTGCAGGACGGACAGGATGTTGCCAGCCGGGTCCTTGAACCACGCGATGTAGGGACCGCCGGCGCGGTTGATCCCCTTCTCGTCCTGGCCCATGCCGTCGTAGCGCTCGAAGCGCACGCCGCGGCTGGCCAGCCCGCCGACGGCCTGGTCGATGTCGTCGACCTCAAAGTTGAGGATCGTGTAGGACGCCGGAGTGTGATCCGGCTTGGGGTAGACGAGCGTGTCCCGGCCGCCGGCCAGGTGCAGCGTCATCAGGCCGTACTGCTCGGAGGTCTCGATCCCGAGCGTGTCGCCGTAGAACTGCCGTGCCCTGTCCATGTCATCGACGGAGAAGCCGCTGTACGCCTTGGTCTTCCCGAGCATGATGGCTCCCTTCGTGGTGCTCCTTGTGGTGCTCCTTTCCCGGGAGACGAGCGGCGGCCCCGGAACTAAGCTGCGCTCCCGGACCTAAACCGGCCTGGTCCCGTTCGGCGAGCAGCCGCTTCGGGGCCTTGTGGCGCCAGGATTCCTCGATGAGCTCCTCCAGGCGCGCGTCGTCCGCGGCGGCGAGGTTAACGCGCAGCCCGCGGACCCGCTGGCCCCACAGCAGCGGCGCGAACGCGGCCGGGTCCTCGGCGACGTAGGCCTCCGCCTCGGTCTCGTCCACGAACACGTGCAGGAACTCCTCCCCCGGCGGCACGGTGGCGAAGATCTTGCCCTTGACGCGGAACGACGACATGTCGAAGTGCGGTTCCTCGCTGGCCCCCGGCAGGGACAGCGCGAACGTGCGAGCACGCGGAAAACCTCCCATTGTCCCAGGCTAGCCAGCCGGGACCGGCGCGGCGAGGTCGCGGCCGAGGACCCGGTTCGCGGCGGCGCGGATGAGGACCACGGCCCAGGTGCGGAACGGGCGCCATGGCTCGGCCAGTGCGCGGAACTCCGGCTCGGACGGCGGCGCATCCAGGCCGTAGAGCTGAGCGGTCAGCGCCAGCGCCCGGGGCTCGCTGACCGGCAGCACGTCGGTGAACCCGGTCCCGCGGATCACGATCAGGGCGCTGTAGAAGGGCCCGATTCCCTTGATCGACTGAAGCTCGGTCATCGCGGCCTCGGGCCCCAGGTCCTGAAGCGCGCTGACGTCGAGGCGGCCTTCGAGAGCCGCGCGGGCGACCCCGTGCAGGCGCTCGATCTTGTCCGGCCCGAGGCCGGGGAACGACGCCACGCGGAGCAGCCGCCCGGGCGTCGGGAACGCGGCCAGCCGCTGGCCGGCCAGGTCGAAGACGCGGCCGTGGGCCTCGCTCAGCAGCGCGCGGACCTGCATCATCTGACGGGCCGGGCGGCGCGCGCTGAGCACCGACCAGGCCGCCGCCTCGTACGGGGAGTAGAACAGCGGCGGCCGCAGGCCCGGCGCGGCGGCCTGCAGCCGGCCGATCACCGGGTCCCGCTCGCCGGCCCGGGCGAACTCCGTGGCGTCGTGGTCGAGGGACAGGACCCGGGCCACCTGGTCCCGCACCAGCGCCGGGTCGGTGCCCGGCGGCAGGTGCGCGGTGCCGTGCACGTCCCCGGCGGCGTCCTGGCTGACCTCGGCTCCCGCCTGCGCGGTGTAGCCGTCCACGCAGAACGCGAGGCGCATAGCGGCACCGGGGGCCTGGCTCTCCCGCTGGCCGAACCCGAACGAGGCGGCCTCGGCCAGCGAGAACGGGCCCTGCGGGGAGATCGTGAACGATTCGGTGACCAGCGACCTGGAAGACATGACAGCTCCCGCCTTCGGTTTACGTGCCAGACCCCATCGTCGCCGGAGGGTCTGACATTCTGCGGGGCAGGCGGCAGGGACCCGCGATCGCCGCGGTGACCTGATAGGGCAACGGCCGGGGATGGACGAGCAGCGCCCGCGCCACCTGGCGGATGGCCGGGCGGAGCGGCGTCAGGACCTGCTCGCTGTAACGCCACGCGGCGAATTCGGCGCCGGATCCGGCAGCATTTCCATCCGGTGCGAACCGCGCCGCGATGGCCCGGCGAAAGCGCCGCGCGTCCCCGCCGTCACGGTTCCAGCCGGCGAGCCAGGCGCGCAGTTCGCCGTCGCTGCCCGGCACGCTCCAGTCCCGGAGGAATTCGGCCATCTGGCCGGCCGCGTCGATGACGAACGCCAGGGCGCCCCCACCGCTGACCGCGTGCACCCGGCCCGCGCTGTCCCGCCCATGCAGGATGCTGGCCGAGCTGAAGCGGGCCCCGACGGCCAGGGCGGCCACGGCATGACCCGCTTCGTGCCACGCCGTGCACACCGCCGCCGCGCGGGCCGGCACGTAACTGGCGGCGTACCGGCCCTCGTAACGCTGCCGGATCCACCGGTCGTGCACGATCGACTCGTCGTCGTAACGGACGAGCCGCGCGAGTGTGGCCTGGATCGCCGCCGCGTCGCGTTCCTCGGAAGGCTTCACGGGGCACGATAGGCGGCGTGAGGGACTGGGTAGCGTGGCACGAAGCCTATGATGACCCGTCGTCGCCCCACAGCGCACGGCTGCAACTGGTCCGGGCGCACCTGGCCGGCGCCATCGACCGGGCCCCGGCGGGCCCGGTCCGCCTGGTCAGCCTGTGCGCCGGGCAGGGACACGACGTGATCGGGGTGCTGCGGGATCATCCCCGCCGGGACGATGTATGCGCGGTGCTGGTCGAGGCCGACCCGAAGAACGCGGCCGCGGCCCGCGAGCGCGCCGCCGGGGCCGGGCTGGGGCAGGTCGAGGTGCGCCTCGCGGACGCGAGCCGGGTAGCGAGCTTCGCCGACGCCCTGCCCGCCAAGGTGCTGATGCTGTGCGGCATCTTCGGCAATATCAGCGAGCCCGACATCGAGCGCACGATCGCGGCGGCGGCCACCCTCGTGATCCCGGGCGGCACTGTCATCTGGACCCGGCACCGGCGGCCGCCGGACCGGACTCCCCGCTTCCGGGATTTGTTCACGGCGGCCGGCTTCGAGGAGATCGCTTTCGGCAGCCCGGAGACGGCCCCGCAGATCGGCGTGGGCGCCGCCCGCTACCGCGGCACAGCCGCGGCGGCGGAGCGGTTCGCCTCGTGGCCAGACGAGCCGCTGTTCGCCTTCCGGCCGTAGGCCCGGACCTGACGAGCGCTTCACCGTCGCGTACTGAGCGCCTCCTAGCGCCGCCCGGCCCGCTCCCATAGCATGACCGCATGAGCCCGCTGACGGGGGTACTGCGCGAGGCCTGGGCCACGTACAAGGCCTATGCTGCGCACTTTCTGCTGATCGCTTTCGTCCTCTACCTGGTCGCCGCGGCGATAGGGGCCCTGCTGACCGCGGTGGCGGGGCTGCCGGGGGGCGCCGCCGCGGCGGTCATCAACCTGTTCTGCATGTTCCTGCTGCAGGCCGCGCTGGTGAAGGCGGTGCAGGACGTCCGCGACGGCCGGGTCGACCTCGGCCTGCGGGACACCTTGTCGGCGGCGCTGCCGTACGTGCTGCCGGTGGCGGCCGCGTCGATCCTGGCCGCGATCGGGATCGTGATCGGGTTCGCGCTCGTCATCGTGCCCGGCCTGATCCTGCTGACGTACTGGTCGCTGATCGTGCCGAGCATCGTCATCGGGGAATCGCCGGCGATGGCGTCGTTCGGCCGGAGCTGGCGCACCGTGCGCGGATACGCCTGGAACGTGTTCGGCACGTACGTCCTGGTATTCCTGATCTACATCGCCGTGCAGATCGTGCTGTCACTCATCTTTGTGGTGCTGCCCGGCTCGGGCCGGAGCTTCATCGCCAACATCGTCTCCGGCACCCTGGTCACCCCGTTCATCGCGATCGTGGTCACCCACATCTACTACCGGCTGACCGCCGCGCACGCGAACCAGGCAGCCCCCGGCTACGGTTACCCGCCGCCGGGTAATTACCCGCCTCCGCCGCCCTCCCCCCATCGGATTACCCGCCGCCCGCCGTCTAGGGTTCGTCACGAAAGCTGACGCCAATATAGCGTTGGCGCGTTCTCAGCCAAGCGCTGGTGAGGGCCGAGGTCGCGCACTTCGATGGTCCTTCCGCACCGGAGCCGGGGCATTCTGCGCCATCCGCTCCTACCTCGCCACCGCCACCCGCCACGGCACCGGGGCAGGCCGCAACCGCGAAGTCGCCTGGCGTGGCGCGCACCGGCGCGTTGCCTTAGGGTTTGGGCATGGCGGACCCGCAATCAAGCAGAGGCGGCCAGAGCGATCTGCCTGCCACCGTCGCGGGCGAGGAACTCCGCGCATCACACGCGGACCGGGATCAGGTGGTGGAACTGCTGCGGGTAGCCGCCGGGGACGGCCGGCTCTCCGCGGAAGAACTGGACGACCGCCTGGAACGCGCGCTGACCGCCAGGACCTACGCCGAGCTCGCGGCGCTGACTGCCGACCTGCCGGCCACGCCGGGTGCCGCTGTCGTGCCGCCCGGCGCGGGCGCGGTGAGCGCCACGCCGAAGGATCTGGTACGGATCCACGTCCACGGCAGCAGCGCCCGCCGGGATGGCCGCTGGGTAGTGCCGAAGGAACTAGACGTCAAGGTGAGAGGCGGAGGGCTCAGGCTGATCACCAGGCCGGGCATCGTGGTGGACGCCGGTGACATATCACAGCACGGCGGGAGCGTCACGCTGCCCGAGCCGCCTGGCCCTGGCGTCCCCGTCCAGCTGCGCGTCGAGATCTCGGGCTCGGTTCGCGGCGCAGGCATCACCGCCGGGCCGCCCCCTCCGCCCCACCGGCCGCGACGCACGTTCTGGCAATGGCTGCGCCGCGCCCCGCGTCCCCCCGCCATCGCCGCCTAGCGCGATGCCGGGTGCCCGATGGGAGCCGCAAATCTCCCGCGCACGCGGCCACTCCACCCCAGGGGGGCGGCCGCAGGCCTGAATTGTCAGGATCCTCATCGTTGACGCCTGCGCGGTGTGTCGTAGTGACGGCGGTTGCCGACGGGGTTACTAAAGCGCCGCCCCTCCGAGGCTCATCGGGAACCTATCTAGTTACCTCGATTTTTCTCGATTTTCTCTTGATGCAATCGTTCGAACCGCGCCAGGCCCTAGTTCGTCGGCGGCCACGGCTTTGTGCCAGGGGTCGGCGGCCACCGACATTGTCCAGCATGCACCGCCGATCCCGGTA
>CAVUNW010000066.1:0-5258 GCA_963742865.1 uncultured Actinomycetes bacterium | reverse complement strand
CGGCCGCACTGAGCGGCCTTGGCCTGCAGCTACTGGAGCCCGGCGCGGACGGACGTGATGCGCTGCGTGTTGAAGCCGAGCCAGTGCATCCGGCCCACGTAACGCGCGTGCTCAACCTTGAGGCAGCGGTCCATGATCACCGTCACGCCGCCGTCCTCGGCGATCTTCGCGCCCTCGGCATTGATCACACCGAACTGGCACCAGAGGGCGCCGGCGCTGATCGCCACTGCGTCCCGTGCGATCGTCGGCAGTGCGCCCGGCGCACGGAAGACGTTGACGATGTCGACCGGCACGGGGACGTCCAGCAGGCTCGCGTAGCTTGTCTCCCCGAGGATCTCTTTCTCGCGGGGATTCACCGGGATCACGCGGTAGCCGTGCCGCTTGAGGTAGTAGCCAACGAAGTAGCTGGCCCGCAGCTGGTTATTCGACAGGCCCACGATCGCGATCGTCCTGGCGGTGTGGAGCACCCGCTGGATCGTCAACGGGTCCTGGTACCGCCCGAGATCGAGATCGGTCATGCCGTCGCTACCTTCTTTTCCGCTGCCGCAGCGACGAGTGCGAAACCCTGCCCCAGATCCCAGATCAGATCCTCGACGGACTCGGTGCCGACCGACAGCCGCACCGTCCCGGCCCGACGCCGGCCGCCGCAGCTCGTCGTCGCTCAGCTGGCGGTGCGTCGTGCTGGCGGGGTGGATGATCAGGCTCTTCGCGTCACCGACGTTCGCCAGGTGGGACCAGAGCGTCACGCCGCGGATGAGGTCCTGCCCGCCGGTCCGGCCGCCGGCGCAGTCGAACGAGAACACCGCGCCGGCCCGCGCGGCAGGTACTTCTCCACCAGCGGCCGGTACCCGCTTCCCGGCAGGCCGGGGTAGGTCACATTCGACGCTAGCTCGTGCGCCTGGAGAAACTCCGCGACGGCCCGCGCGTTGCCGACGTGGCGTTCCATCCGCAGCGACAGGGTTCCAGACCCTGCAGGAACAGGAAGGCGTTGAACGGCGAGAGTGCCGCGCCAAGATCGCGCAGGGTCTCGGCCCGGAGCTTCATCAGATAGCCGTACGTCCCGAACGTCTCGTGGAACTGCAGGCCGTGGTAGGCCGGCGATGGATTCGCGACCACGGGAAACCGCCCGTTGGACCAGTTGAACGTGCCCGCCTCGACGACAACGCCGCCGATGCTCGTGCCGTGGCCACCGATGAACTTGGTCGCCGAGTGGATCACGATGTCGGCGCCCCATTCGATCGGGCGGCACAGGTACGGCGTCGCGAACGTGTTGTCCACGACCAGCGGCAGGTCGCGGGAGTGCGCGATGGCCGCCACCGTCTCGATGTCCAGCACGTTCCCGGCCGGGTTGCCGATCGTCTCGCCGAAGAACGCCTTCGTGTTCGCGCGGACCGCCTGCCGCCACGCGTCCGGATCGTCGGGATCAACCCACGTCAGCTCCACGCTCATCTTGCCTAGCAGGTGCTTGAGCTGGTTCACCGTCCCGCCGTAGAGCGCCGAGGACGAGACGACGTGGTCGCCCGGCTGCAGCAGCGTGAAGAGCGCGGCCGCCTGCGCGGCGATCCCGCTGGCGAATGCCACCGCGCCCGCGCCACCCTCGAGGTTCGCCACCCGCTCCTCGAACACCGCGACGGTCGGGTTCATGATCCGCGAGTACGTGTTCCCGTACTCCTGCAGATTGAAGTACGCCGCCGCTGATTCCGGGTCCTCGAACACGTAGCTGGTCGTCTGGAAGATCGGCACCGCACGCGCGCCCGTGTTCGGGTCGGGCCGTTGCCCGGCATGCAACTGCCGGGTCTCGAATCCATACGCGCGGCCCGCTTCGCTCGGCAGCAGTCTCGGCACGTGAGGCCCTGTCGGTCACGAAGGCATCTCTTTCCTCGACGTCACCCCGCCGGCCCCGCCTTCGGCCAGGCTGCGTTTGCTCAAAAACTGGCGGATAATAGGCGTCTGCCTCGCTTCTTCGAGCAGGAAGCAGTCGTGCCCGTACGGCGCCTCGATCACGTGGAACTCTACCGGCTTGCCGAGAGCGCGGAGCGCGTCGGCGGCCTCCCTCGACGCCGACGGCGGGTACAGCCAGTCGGAACTGAACGCGATCAGCAGCGTCCGCGCCGAAACGCCTTCGAGCGCGCGGGCGAGCGATCCGCGGCCGTGCTGCCGCGCGAGATCGAAATACGTCAGCGCGCGCGACGTGTAGAGATAGGTGTTGGCGTCGAAGCGCCTGACGAACGAGTCGGCCTGGTGGCGCAGGTAGCTCTCGACCTCGAACTCCGGCTCGGTGATCGTGTAGCGGACGTCGTCGGCGAACTGCAGCCGCCGGCCGAACTTGTCGCTCAGCGCCAGTGCGGACAGGTAAGTGACGTGGCCGACCATCCGCGCCACCCCCATGCCGGCCTCGGGCGCACGGCCGGTGCCGTAGTAGTGGCCGCCCTGCCAGGCCGGGTCGCGCATGATTGCGTCACGCGCGATCGCGTTCCAGGCCACGCCCTGCGGGTGGAGGGCGTGCGTGCTGGCGATCGCCACCACGGCATCGACCTGATCAGGAAACAGGATCGCCCACTCGAGCGCCTGCATCCCGCCGAGCGAGCCTCCGGCCACCGCCGCGAGCCGCTCGATGCCGAGTGCGTCCAGGACCGCGCGCTCGGTCCGCACCATGTCCGCGACGGTAATCACGGGGAAGTCCGGCCCGTACGGCTTTCCCGTCGCTGGGTCGTCCGATGACGGTCCCGTCGTCCCGCGGCAGCCGCCGAGCAGGTTCGTGGACACGACGAAAAAGCGGTCCGTGTCGAACGCCTTGCCCGGGCCGATCATCCCGTCCCACCAGCCCAGCCCCCTGCGGGCCGCGCCGTCGCGATCCTCGGCCCCGAACCCGTCGCGCGTACTCTCCTCGGGCGGCGTCTTCGCGAAGCCCGCCGCATGGGCGTCGCCGCTGAGCGCATGGCACACCAGGATGACGTTGTCGCGCCGGGGTGAGAGGGCGCCGTAGGTCTCGTACGCCACGCGAACCGGGTGCAGCTGCCGCCCGCAGTCGAGCCGCACCGGCTCGGGCAGGTCGAGGTACTGCGTTTCGACCGTGCCGACCGAGCCTGCCGCGAGCGTCGAGGCTGGCTCCGCCATGAGGGCTATGGTAACCCGCCCCGTCCGGTGTATTGTCAACCATCTCCATAGGGAAATATGGGGAAGAGAGCACAGGGGGTATCGCGACATGACGACAGTCACCAACGGAGTGAACGTGCAGGCGCTGCTCGACGCGCGCGAAGTGCTGAAGGGTGCGCCTGAGGCCGCTCAGTTCACCTGGCGCGCGTCCGCCAAGTGGCAGGGCGGCGTCCACAGCACGATCAAGGTCCAGAGCTTCTTCGGCCTCGGGGAGGAGCAGAGCCACAAGGAAGAGTGGGCATTCGAAGCCGATCACCCCGAGGTCTTCGCGGCGGAGGACAACGGCATCACGCCGATCGAGTACCTCCTCGTCGGCCTGGCGAGCTGCCTGACGGGGGGTATTGCGTCCGTTGCGGAGAACCGCGGCATCCAGCTGCGCTCGGTCGAGTCCACGGTCGAGGGCGGGCACGACATCCGCGGGATCCTCGGTGCCGACAGCGACGTCCGCAACGGCTTCAACGACATCAAGGTGACGTTCACCATCGACGCGGACGCGTCGAGGCAGGAGATCGAGGCGCTGGTCGCCCAGTCCACGAAGCGCTCCGCCGTGTTCGACGCCCTCACGAACCCGACGGACGTCACCGTCGAAGTCGCCTGAGCGGCCGCGCGGAGGCTTGTCCGACGCGCGCTTCGCGGCAAGCACCGAGGGGCCAGGTCATCGAGCACGTCACCACGGTCGTTATCGGCGCGGGGCACGCGGGCCTCGCCGCGAGCCACTTCCTCAGCGACCGGTCGATCGACCACGTTGTGCTCGAGCGCGGCGAGGTGGCCAACTCCTGGCGGCGTGAGCGCTGGGACTCCCTGCGGCTGCTCACCCCCAACTGGCAGAGCCGCCTGCCGGGCCTTCGCTACGAGGGCCCCGATCCAGACGGCTACATGACGGTGGGCGAAGTGACCGAGTTCATCGAGCACTTCGCCAAGGTCTCGCGCGCTCCCGTCCGGACGGGCGTGAACGTCACGTCGGTGCGGCGCGCCGACGGCGGATACCACGTGACGACGAGCCACGGCGAGATTCGGTCCCCGACGGTGGTCATCGCGAGCGGCGCCTGCAACCAGCCAACGGTGTCGCCGTTCAGCGAGGCGGTGCCGGCGTCCGTCGGGCAGCTCACGCCGTTCGGCTACCGCGCCCCGGCCCAGCTGCCCGACGGCAGCGTGCTCGTCGTGGGAGCCTCGGCGACCGGCGTGCAGCTGGCCGCCGAGCTGAGGCGGTCGGGCCGGCCGGTGACGCTCTCGGTCGGGGAGCACGTGCGGTTGCCGCGCACGTACCGCGGCCGCGATGTGCTGTGGTGGATGGACGCGTCGGGCGTGTGGGACCAGCGGTACGACGAGGTTGAGGATCTCACCCGGGCCCGGCGGCTGCCATCGCCCCAGCTCGTCGGGACCCGGAGCGGGCGACCCTCGATCTCAACGCGCTCACCTCGATGGGCGTCGAACTGGTGGGCCGCTGGGCGGCGGTACGTGACGGCCACGCGCTGTTCTCCGGCGGCCTGCGCAACGTGTTCTCACTCGCGGACCTCAAGATGGAGCGCCTGCTGGACATGTTCGACGAATGGGCCAAGGCGGAGGGGGCCGACGCTGGGGTCGGCCCTCCCGAGCGCTTCCCGGCGACCCGCGTGCCCGAGTCGACCCGGTTGCAGCTTGACCTGCGAAGCGGCGAGATCGCCGCGATCGTGTGGGCGACGGGTTTCCGGCCTGACTACGGATGGCTCGATGTGCCGGTGGTCGACGCGAAGGGCCAGCTGCGCCACGAGGGCGGTGTGGTCGACAGCCCGGGACTGTACGCGCTGGGGCTGCCCGTGCTGCGGCGGCGCAAGTCCACGTTCATTTACGGTACCGAAGACGACGCGCGTGAGGTGGTCGGTCACCTCACGCGGTACCTGGCCGTGCCGAGCGCGACGTGAATCGGCTCGATGTCTTCCAGGGGGGACCGGAAAGCCGAAAGAGCCGCTCACGCGAATGTAAGCGGCTCTCTTGCTATCGGGTCAGCGGTCCGGCACGTTCGTCTTGATGGCGCGGGTGAACGCCTGCCAGCGGCCGGGCGCGAACGCCAGCGCCGGGCCGCCCAGGTCCTTGCTGTCACGGACGGCGACCGTGCGACCTTA
>CAVUNW010000065.1:0-5266 GCA_963742865.1 uncultured Actinomycetes bacterium | reverse complement strand
CTTATCCGGGACCACGTGAAGTTCCGGATCGGCAGAATCGTCTACGTCTCGATCTCCCCGGACGAGGCCACCATGGGCTTCGGCTTCCCGAAGGAGGAGCGCGCCGCGCTGGTCGCCGCCGAACCGGGGAAATTCTCGCTGCCGCGCCTTTCGGACCAGCGGTTCCACTGGGTGCACGCGCGGATGGCGGCGCTCAGCCCGGACGAGATGCGCGAACTCGTCACCGACGCCTGGCGGATGTGCGTGCCGAAGAAGGTGGCGGCCGCTCATCTAGGACGTTCCGTCTAGGCGTTCCGGACCATGGTCACCCCCCGATCCGCGGCCAGCGCGAGGCCGTCGAGGATGGCCTGCTCGACCGGGGTGACCGCGTCGGCGGACAGCGCGTGCAGCGGGAACTCACTGAGCAGGAGGACGGCGGCTGGGCCATCATCCGGGGTACGGCCCCGGTGCGGCCAGGACGCGGCGTGCACCAGGAACGGGTGGCACAGGAACACGTGTCGCTCGCCGCCGGGGAGCGCGGGCAGCGCGACCAGGCGCGACGGATGCTGGACCTGCTCATGGACGGGCTCCGTTACCGGTCTCCTGCCGCCCGGTAACTCCCGCTATCTGCCGTTAAATTATTTCTGTTAACTTAACGTGATCACATCCGGCGACGTGCCGGGCAATCCGTACGCGCAATGCCTCCGAATCGGGTCTAGACGTGCGATGACGCGCACGTCCTGTTAGGGGAGGTAACACACATGAGCCTGTTTAAACGCGTCCGCGCGGCGGGCACCAGGCGGGCCGGGCTGGCCCTCGGCGGCCTGATGGCCGTGGGCCTGGCGGCGGTAACGGGTACGGCGCTGGCCTCATCCAGCACTCCCGCGGCGTCCGCCGGGATGGCGGGCATGACGAGCATGGTGTCGTCCAGCTCGCACGGCGGAACCGGCTTCACGAACGGCTGGTACGACGGGCACACCGTCCGCTTCTTCTACAGCAAGAACTACTTCTGCAAGCAGCCGCCGGCCAGCGGCGCCCGGTCGCAGTGCGAGGCGGGGGCCAACTACACCCAGACCCCGGCCAGCACCTTCGACCCGCTGTACGTAATCGTGCCGCTCGGCTTCACCCCGCCGAAGTGGACACTGCAGTGCCCGACCGCGGGCCACTGCATCGACCACCCGAACACGATCGACCTGTCCGCGGTGCTCGGCTCGGGCACCTCGAACGCGCTGCTGCCCCCGCACAGCCACATCGTCGCCACCGACAACAGCCAGCAGAGCGAGTGGTGGAACGTGGACGTCGTGGGCGTCAAGAGCCTCAACGACTGGTACAAGATCGTCAACGCGAAGAGCGACTGGGAGCTGCAGCACCTGCAGCGCGACCGACTCCGCGCAGGTGACCGGGAACATCACCACCAACCTGTTCCTGTTCTTCTCCGTCCTTCACTAGCTGCACCCATGGGGGCCTGGTGGCGGTCATGCCGTAGCCGGGCCCCCAGCCCAGCCCCTACCGCGGAAGGACCGGCAGCGATGATCAGCCTGACCACCACCCACGAAACGCACCCAGAGCGAAGCATCCGCCTGCGCAGCTGGCGAACTCCGGCCGGCCTCTATCCGTGGCCGCCGGCGCGGTCATCGTCATCGGCTCGGCGCTGCCCTGGTGGAGACGTTCGCCGGGCTCATCGGCATCCCCGGCCTGCGCGGCGGCAACGGGCGCATCCTGGCCGCGGCGGGGATCGTGATCGCGGCGGCCGGGATCTACCACCTGATCCGGGGCGGGCCGGCGCCCGCTGGGTGACCGGCCTGGCGGGATTCGCCGCCCTCGGCTTCTCCGCGTACCTGCTCGTCCAGCTCACCCGGAGCCTGCGCGTGCTGGGCGGTTGCTCGATGGTCCTCGCGCGTGGCGGGCCGGGCCTGTGGTGGCGGCGGCCGGTTCGGCGGTGGCGTTCGGCACCTTGTTCCTCCCGCCGTCGTCGCAGACCACGATGCGACGAGCGGGACCGGCCCGGTGGGAACAGACCGGCCGGGGCCGGAACGCCGGGCCGGCGTGGGCCGCCGACCTGGGCGTCGGCCGGGCCGCTCGCCGGGGCCTGCAGATCGGGCTGGGCGCGGTCTGGCTGCTGGACGCGGCGCTGCAGTTCCAGCCGTTCATGTTCAGCCGGGGCTTCGTCACCCACGTGCTGGCCCCGGCGAACATGGGGAACCCGGCCCTGCTGGCCGGCCCGGCGCCGCTGGCCACGCAGATGATCGCGCACGACGTCGTGGCGTGGAACGCGGCGTTCGCCACCATCCAGCTGGCGCTGGCGGCCGGGCTGCTGTGGCGGCGGACCGCCCGGGCGGCGCTGTACGGCACCGTCGGGTGGGCGGTCGCGGTGTGGCTGCTCGGGGAAGGCGCCGGCGGCCTGCTGTCGCGGATGGCCGGGATGGCGAATCCGCTGACCGGCGCGCCCGGCGCCGCCGTGCTCTACGCGCTCCTCGCCCTGCTCATCTGGCCGTCCCGCACGCGCGCGGCCAGCACCGCCGACGGCGGCACCGTCGCGGACGGGAGCCTGCTGGGACGGCGCGGCGCGCGGGCGGCCTGGGTCGTGCTGTGGGGCAGCCTCGCCTACCTGGCCGTGCAGCCCGGAGTATGGTCGGCGGCCGCGATGCGCGGCACGTTCACCGGCCTGGCCGACGGGGAGCCGCACTGGCTGGCCGCGATGAACAACGCGTTCGCGGTGGCGTTCGGCCAGCACGCGGCCATCGTCTCGATGGCGCTGGCGGCCGCCTTCGCCCTGGCCGGGGCCGGGATCTTGTGGCCGGCCACTGCGCGTCCCGCGCTGATCCTGGCCGCCGCGCTGGCCGTGTTCATCTGGATCGCCGGCGAGGACTTCGGCGGCATCTTCACCGGTCACGCCACCGACCCCAGCAGCGGCCCGCTGCTCCTGCTGCTCGTGGCGGCCTTCTGGCCGTACCGCTCACCGCCAGCGTCGCCGAAATAATTGGGGTGGCGGGTGTAGCGCCACAGGCCACGGTCCATGATCACGCCCCGGTGGGCCGGGTCGGCCTTGAACCGGGCCAGCTGGGCGTCGCCCACGGACTCAAAGACGAAGCCGGCCAGCCAGATGACCGCGCCGATGATCGTCAGCGCGGTGAGCCGGGCCGGCAAGGTGAACAGGTCGCGGGCGGGATATCGCAGCACGGTGCCGGGCGGGCACGACCACACCGCCGCGACCAGCGGCATCGCGAAATGAGCACGGAAGTACCGGGAGAAACCGCCGGCGTCGAGGAACTGGCCGAGCGTGAGGTCGTCGTCGTGACCGCCGGACCCGAGCAGTTCCCGGGCGCGCGCGTGGAAGCCGGGAATCTCGGCCAGCATGCGGGCGTAGCGCGCGCCGCCGCGCGCCAGCCCGCCGAGGATGCCATCCACCGCCCGGTCACGCGGGACACAGGCGGCATCGCGTCCGCCCCGTATCCATCAGGGTATTCATCAGGCCTACAGGGGCATGGCGACGATCGGGCGGTGGTGGGCTTCAGCGTGCCGCCGGCCGGTTCCACGGTGATGCCGAGCTTTAGCCCGCGGCCAGCCCGGCCGCGACGACCGGATCGGTGCGCCCGTTCCGCGGCGCGCTGAGCAGCCCGGACGGCTTGGCGACGGACGGGCCCAGCAGCCACAATTCGTAGACCTTGGACGCGGGCAGGGCGGGCAGCCCGGACGTCACGACGACCAGTTCCCCCTGGCCCGGCGCGACGATGGCGGTCACGGCGCCGCCCCGGGAGGTCGTGCTGCTGACCAGGTGGGCGTCGGAGGCGGCCAGCACCGACGTGATCGCATGGTTGTGCGCCTCGGCCGTGGCGAGCTGGCTCCGGATGCTGTTGAGCTGGTCCTGCGCGCTGTTCTGGCTGACCCCGAAGACCACGGCCGCGGCCACGCTGAAGGCGGCGACGGCGATCGAGAGCCGGGAACCCACAGCCCGGCGTGCCCGGCGTACCTGGCGGCTGGTCCCCCGCCGCGCGGGCCGCTCGTCGGTGAGCGGCGGAAGCTGGTGGTTCCATCGCCATCGTCAGCACGCGGCCGCGCATCGCGGCCGGCGGTCGCTCCGCCGCGGCCAGCGCGAGCTGGGCCGCGCTCCCGCAGACGATGCACATCGAACTGGACCATGGACAGCGGCTCAGGCGCCGTTTGAACCGGCCAGCTCCTCGCCCTGCAACGCGCCGAGTGCATAGCCGCCGGTCAGCGTGCGCAGGTCGTGTCGCTGAAGCCACACCAGCTCACCTCCATGCAGTCGCGCATCCGGATCAGGCCGTCCCGGATCGTGGTTTTGACGGTGCCGAGCGCGACGCCGAGAAGCTTCGCGACCTGCGCAAGGGTAGCCCCCGTAATAGGCGAGCTCGACGGACTCTCCGCTGTACCTCGGTTAGGCCGTCCAGGCACCGCCGGACGCGCTGGCTCTGAAGGCTGGCCTCGACGCCGTCCGCCAGGTCGTCGGCATGCCGACCGGGTCCGGGCGCGACTCTTCTGCTCCCGCTGGGCGGCGGAAGTCCCGGACCGGACCCTTGTACGCAGCGCGGCGGTGGGCTATGGCTCATCACCGTCTACCCCCCGCCGCCCTTCGCCTACGTCGAGAAGCTCGACGCTGTCCGCTACACCTCCAGCAGAACCCCCCGCGCGACCTCCTCCTCCATTCCTCTCCCGCTCCCTCCCCGCAAGGACCTCCTTGATCAGCCCAAAGACCCTGAAGCGCTGAGATCGTCGGTACATGGCGGCTCGAACGCGGCGTGATCGCCGCGCGCGCCACACTCAGCCGAGGACACGCCTCCCTCAGGCCCTGGTCCCTCCCCTCCTCGGCACCAGGGCCAGCCCCCGCTGCCGCATGCGGCGATTCCATGCCCCCGATCCGAAGCAGATGGGCGATCGGATGGGTGAAGCTTCGCAGCCAACTTGCGGCCGTCCGTGTTTTCGAAACTGGACCGCGACGACGGAGGCGGAACCCAGCGGCAACCGCGCAGCAGCCGGCCAGCGGCATAGCGCAGGAGAACGGCCAGGTCGGGGCGCCGGCGCGCGGCATCCCCCCCAGCGCCCCTCGGAAGCGGGAGCCCGGCTGCGCGCGCGCCGCGTCCGGTGCGCTTTCTCGGTGGGCGGCTGCGCTCCTGCTGGCGGCGCTCGCCGCGGCGATCGGGGCGCCAGCGCTGGCGCTGGCTCGCGGCGGCCGGCGGGATCGGCGGCCTCCCACCGCGCCGGTTCCAGCGTGACCGCCCCCGCCCAGGCGCGGTGGCCTGCCGCGGCCAAGATGGCGCCCTGCCGGTCC
>CAVUNW010000064.1:0-7909 GCA_963742865.1 uncultured Actinomycetes bacterium | reverse complement strand
ATGTCACATTTGCTCCGTGACGCCCCAGGCTTAGCAGCAGGATCCAGACGATGCGGTGGCCCCGGCGGGCCTCCGCGGCTGTACCACCGCAGCAGGCCGGACCGTCTTCGCCGTAGAAGGTCTGGCTGTCGGCCAGCACGGTGTAGATCTCCCACGATTCGCCGTTGGGTGCGCCCTGAACCCAGAACTTGTCCTGCTTGGCGTAGCAGCAGGTGGTGTCGCGCTCGTCGACGGAGGCCAGACCGGTCTCAGCGAGGCGGGTCTGCATGGCGTCGACCGTGTTGATGTCGGGGACCTCGACGCCCAGGTGGTTGAGGCTGCCGCCCTGGCCGGGGTTTTCCAGCAGGACCAGCTTCAGCGGCGGCTCGCTGATCGCGAAGTTGGCATAGCCCGGACGGCGCTTGGCTGGCTCGGTGCCGAACATCTTGCTGTAGAAGGCGACGGCCTCGTCGATGTCGTTGACGTTGAGGGCGAGCTGGACACGGGACATGAGAACCTCCGGTCACGTGGGACATTGACTGTTGTCTATGTCTTGCTGCGACCTGAGCTTGCCATAAGACATCGGCACCTGTCAATATAGATGCATGTCTAAGTCTCTGATGGTGCTTGACCCGGTGGAGACGGCGGCCTGCTGCTCACCTCTGTCGGCTCAGGCGCTATCCATAGAGCAAGCCGAGCAGATCGCGCCCCTGCTCAAGGCGCTGGCCGATCCGGTCCGGCTGCGCCTGATGTCGCTGATGGCTTCGCATCCGGGGGGCGAGGCGTGCGTCTGTGACCTCAGCGACGCGTTCGACCTGTCCCAGCCGACGATCAGCCACCACCTCAAGGTCCTGCACGATGCCGGGCTGGTCGACCGGCAGAAGCGGGGCGTCTGGGTGTACTACCGCGCGCGCACCCAGGCCCTGATCAGCCTGAGTACGCTGATCGGCTGCCCGCCCGCATAGGCCGACTCAAATGAGCAGGAGAAGCCACGCCAGCCCTACTTGCTGACAGGAGAATGCCATGCCCGTGATTACCGTCTACGAGCCAGCCTTGTGCTGCAACACCGGGGTGTGTGGTCCCGATCTCGACCAGGCGCTCGTGACGTTTACTGCCGACCTCGATCACCTCAGGGGCCTGGGCGCCGAGATCTCCCGGCACAACCTGGCCAGCGATCCGGCAGCTTTTGCTGAGAACGACAACGTGCGCTCCTTCTTGAGGGTGGCCGGATCTGCGGGGCTACCGCTGACCTTGGTTGACGGGGTAACCGTAGTCACCGGCACCTATCCGACGAGGGATCAGCTGCTCCGCTACGCGGCCCTGGACAGCGCGGCAGCTCCGGCGGGCGTGACCGAGCTGGGGCTGACCGAAATCACCGGCGACAGCTGCGGGCCGGACGGATGCTGCTAGGGAGCAAGATGAACTTCCTTGAAGCTCCGCCGCGCTTTGTGTTCTTCACCGGCAAAGGAGGGGTTGGCAAGACGTCCGTCGCCTGTGCCACAGCCCTGCACCTAGCCCGCCGGGCCAAGCGGGTGTTGCTGGTCAGCACCGACCCGGCCTCGAACGTCGGCCAAGTGCTCGGCATGACGATCGGCAACACCATTACCCCGATTGAACAGGTTCCTGGTTGTCCGCGCTGGAGATCAACCCCGATCAAGCAGCGGAGGCTTACCGTGAACGGATCATCGCCCCGGTGCGCGGGCTGCTCCCGGATAAGGAGCTAGCCATGATCACCGAGCAGCTGTCCGGTTCGTGCACGACGGAAATCGCGTCCTTCAATGAGTTCACCGCTCTGCTCGCAGACGAGAACTTGATCGGCCAATATGACCACATCGTCTTCGACACCGCGCCGACGGGGCATACCCATCCGCCTGCTGCAGCTTCCCGGATCCTGGAATGACTTCCTCGTGGCCGGAAAGGGCGATGCGTCCTGCCTGGGCCCGCTCTCTGGCCTGGAGAAGCAGAAGACCGTGTACGCGCGGGCCGTCGGCGCGCTGAAGGACCCGGCCCAGACCAGGATGGTCCTGGTCGCCCGCCCGCAGGCCTCGGCGCTGGCCGAGACCGAACGCACCAGCGGTGAGCTCAGGCAGATCGGCATCACCGGCCAGTACGTCGTCATCAACGCTGTCCTGCCCCAGACGACCGGTGAGGACGATATCACCCGGGCCGTGCGGGCCAGGGAGGCCAGCGCTCTCGCCGCGATGCCGCCCGCTATCGCTGCCCTGCCGCGCGACATCCTGGCCCTCAAGGCGGCGAACATGATCGGCATGGAGGCCCTGAGCACGCTCTTCAGCCCGGCAAACCCCACCGCCGAGGCCGACGCGCCCCCACCGCCGCAACTCCCAGATGCGACCCTGGTCACGCTAGTCGACGAGATGATGCGGACCGATCACGGACTGGTCATGTGCATGGGCAAGGGTGGGGTCGGCAAGACCACTATCGCCGCGGCCATCGCCGTCGCGCTGGCCCAGGCGGGCCGCGAGGTGCACCTGACCACCACCGACCCGGCAGCGCATCTCACCGAGACACTGCATGGCACCGTCGCCGGACTGCAGGTTTCCCGCATCGATCCCGCCGCAGCAGTCCGGGCCTACCGCGACCATGTGATGGCCACGAAGGGCAAAGACCTGGACGAAGCCGGGCGAGCGGTTCTAGCCGAGGACCTGCGGTCCCCCTGTACCGAGGAGATCGCGGTCTTCCAGCAGTTCTCCAGGGTGCTCAGCGAATCCAGGCGCCGCTTCGTCGTCATCGACACCGCCCCCACCGGGCACACGTTGCTGCTGCTGGATGCCACCGGCTCCTACCACCGCGAGGTCGCCCGCCACATGGGCAACTCTATGAACTTCACAACTCCTCTCATGCGACTGCAGGACCCGGCCCAGACCAAGGTCATTCTGGTGACGCTCGCCGAGACCACGCCGGTCCTGGAAGCCCAGGATCTGCAGGAGAATCTAGAACGCGCGGGCATCCATCCCTGGGCGTGGGTCATCAACAACTCCATTAGCGCCGCCCACGCCGAGGCGCCCTTTCTCCGGCGACGCGCCGTCAGCGAGGTCGGGCAGATCCAGCGGGTGATCTCCCTGGCCGCCAGGATCGCCCTCGTGCCCTTCCGCGCCACCGAACCCACGGGAGAAACGTCTCGCCGCACTGGCCAATCTCTCCCTCCCGCCAGCCCGCCTGAGTAACTGATGGACTAGTCGCCGCCCCGGTCCCGGCCCGCGTGCTCGGCTAAGGCTCTGCGATCGGCGCCTGCGGCACGCGGTCAGGCACCGTTTCAGTGCGCACCGGTTGCGATCCACGCCACGTCTTGGTCTAGCTCAGCAGGTTCGCTCCGCCGGGGCCGGTTACATGCTGGAGCATGGTGTGGGCGAGTTGCTGGACCTGAGATGGGAGGGGCACGTAGAGGTTCGCGGCGGCGTAGGCCTGGCCGTCGTGGGCGAGCCAGTCCAGCATGCTGACGAGTTGTTGCCCGGTGGCCTCGTTTTGCTGGTGGGTGTATATCAGCGCCCAGCTGTATCCGCTGATGGGGTAGCTGCTGGTGCCGGGCTGGTTGACGATGGAGAAATCGGTCGCTGTGATGGCGGGTTTCTGGGCGGCGGCAGCGGCGACGGTCTGGGTGGACGGGAGGACGTAGTTCCGGCCTGGTTGCGGATGGCGGCGAACGGCAGGACCAGGCCCTGGGAATAGGCCTGCTCGACGTATCCGATAGAGAACGGGGTGCGGTACACCGTGGAGGTCACACTGCCGTTGCCTTCGGCGCCTTCCCCGACTGGCCAGTGGAGTGTCTTGCCGGTGCCGACCCTGGCCGCCCAGGCCGGGTCGACGCCGGACAGGTAGTTGCTGAAGATGTAGGTGGTGCCGCTGCCGTCGGAGCGGTGGACGACTTGGATGGACGCGGCCGGGACGGTGAGGCCGGGGTTGAGGGCGGTGATGGCGGGGTCGTTCCAGTGGGTGATCTGGCCGAGGAAGATGGCCGCGAGGACCGGTCCGGTCAGGTGCAGCCGGGCGCCCGCGGGGAGGTTCAGGTTGTAGGCCACGCCTTCGGCGCCCAGCGCGTCGGGCACCTGGGTGATGGGGCCTCCCTGGGCGGCGGCTTGCTCGCTGGCGTTCATGGGCACGTCGGAGGCGCCGAAGCTGACCTGCCGGGCGCTGATGGCGGCGATGCCCGCGCTGCTGCCCACGGCGGAATAGTTCACCGTGACCGCTGGGTGCTGCTGATGGTATTTGGCGAACGCCGCGGCGAAGAAGGGGCGACGTACGTCGAACCCGCCCCGGTGAGGATGCCCGGCCCGCCGGTGGGGATGGCGGTGGCCCCGGTGTTCGTGGCCGGCGTGGTGGCTGTGCTGCCGCATGCGGCGAGGGCGAGGACGATGATCGCGGCGGCGGCCGCCCTGATAGCTGGGTGCGTCGTGTGGCGGGGCCGAGGGCCGGGCCGTGCGTGGTGCTCTGGCATCGTTGCTCCTTTGCTGAGATGCGGAGCGGGTTAGTGCCGCCCGTGGCCCGGACCCAGGCCTGGGCGCCCATCTGGACCGCGTTCCAGGGGCTGCCCAGCGGCGGGGTATAGGACAGGTCTAGGTCGCTGATCGCATCGACGGTCATGTGGTGGAAGATCGCGGTGGCGGCCACATCGATCCGCTTGGCGACCTCGGCGTTCTTGTGGCCGAACAGCTGCACGCCCAGCAGCCGCCGGTGGACCGGTCGCCGGTGACCCGCATCGTGATGCGGTGGCTGCCCGGGTAGTAGGCCTTGTGGTCATCGGCCTCGGACTGGACGGTGACCGGGTCGAACCCGGCCGGTGCCGCCTCGTGGTCTCGAAGCCCGGTCCGGGCAGCGGCCTGGTCGAAGATCTTCACCACCTGGGTGCCCAGGCTTCCCGCGAACTCCCGGTGGCCGCCCAGGGCATTCTCTCCGGCGACCCGGCCCTGCTTGTGCGCGGTGGTGCCCAGCGGCAGGTACGTCTCCCCCAGCAGCCGGTGATGAGTGACCACGCAGTCCCCGGCGGCGAACACATCGGGCAGGCTGGTCCGCATGCCCCGGTCGACCGCGATCGCGCCCTTGGCGCCCAGCCGGGCCCCCGCTTCGGCGGCCAGGGTGGTGTCCGGCCGCACCCCCGTCACCACCAGCACCATGTCCGCCCCGCGGGCCATGGCCGTACCGTCCGGCGCGGTGGCCTGGACGTCCAGCCGCCCAGCCTCGCCAGGTCCGGCACAGGTGATCCCCTGGACGGTGGTGCCGGTCAGCACCTCCACACCATGAGCGGCCAGTTCGGCGTGGACCAGCGCGCCCAGCTCCGGGTCGACCGTGGGCAGCACCTCGGTGAGCTGCTCCATCTGGGTGACCGCCAGCCCACGGACGGTTAGGGCGTCGGCCATCTCCAGGCCGACGTACCCGCCACCGACGATGATCACGCTGGACGGCGCGGCCCGTTCCAGGGTCTGCATCACGGCGAACGTGTCACCCATCGAATGCAGCAGATGCACCCCATCGCCAGGGCCCAGGGCGTCAGGCCCGTTAAGGCCGCCGATCGGGGGACGGACCGGGAGCGCGCCGGTGCCGACGACGAGCTTGTCGTAGCTGAGCAGTTCGTCCCCCTCGGCGGAGCTGATCAGCAGTTTGCGGCCGGGCACGTCGATGCGGCGGGCGGTGGTGTCCAGCCGCAGCCGCATCCCGGTGGCTTCCAGGTCCGCGAGGCTGCGGTGGGCCAGGTTGCGCCAGTGCGTAACCTCACCGGAGACGTAGTACGGGATGCCGCAGATGGAAAAGTTCGGGTAGGCGTCGGCGAGGACCACCGTGACATCCGCGGCCGGGTCAACTTCACGGGCCCGCAGGGCGGCGGTGATCCCGGCGTCGCTGCCGCCGATCATGACCAGGTGCATGGCAGGCTCCTGTCTAATTTTCTGGGTCCGTGCGGCTGAACCGGGCCGGGTGAGCCGCAGACGGCAATGCGCCATGAGGCACTGCCCAGGCAGGTGCCCGTCCGGCGTCGCCCGGGTGGGGGACGGCAATGTCGGCCGCGTCCGCCGGCCTGATGGCGGGATACAGCGTCCCGACGATCAGTACTCCGGCGATGCCGCCGATCACCTGAGCGGCGATGAAGCTCGGCACCGACGAGGGGGCGATCCCGGCGAAGCTGTTGGAGAACATGCGGCCGATGGTGATCGCCGGGTTGGCGAAGCTGGTGGAGGAGGTGAAGAAGTACGCCGCGCCGATGTAGGCGCCCACCGCGGCCGGTGCACTCAGCCCGGCCGCGTTCTCGGGTCGCGGTGTCCTGGTCACAGCGGCCATCTTGACGCACAGAGTTAACTCAGTCAAGATTGAGTCAATGAACACTGAGCGAATGTCCAGTGTGGCCGCCCGCGCCGCCGTGCATGCGGCGCTGGCCGACCCGGCCCGGCTGGAGATCGTCGACGAACTCGGCACCGGGGACGCGTCGCCGTCAGAGCTAGCCGCGATGCTCGCGATGCCGTCCAACCTGCTCGCCCATCACCTGCACGCGCTTGAGCAGGCTGGCCTCGTCACCCGCCGCCGGTCAGAAGGCGACCGCCGCCGCAGTTACGTGCGGCTCCTCCCCGGTGCGCTCGATTCGCTTACCCGGCCGCCCGGGCGCACGGCGCGGCGGGTGCTGTTCGTGTGCACCGCCAACTCGGCCCGCTCACACCTGGCGGCGGCGCTGTGGCGCCGGGCTAGTAACGTCCCCGCGGCGTCGGCCGGAACCCATCCGGCCAGCGCGATCGCAGCGGGCGCCATCGCCGCCGCCGAACGCCACCGCCTGCCGCTGCGCCGCCTCCGGCCACGTCATATCAACGAGGTACGCCAAGACGGCGATCTCATCGTCACCGTATGCGACATGGCGCATGAAGAACTGAGCCCGCTGCCAGCGGTGCACTGGTCGATCCCCGACCCGGTCCCGGCCGCCGATCCCAGCAGCTTCGACGCGGCGCTGGCCGAACTGCGCCACCGCATCGGACGGTTCGCGCCGCGCCTCGCGCCCGCTCCGTGACGCCCCAGGCTTAGCAGCAGGATCCAGACGATGCGGTGGCCCCGGCCGGCTCCGCGGCTGTACCACCGCAGCAGGCCGGACCGTCTTCGCCGTAGAAGGTCTGGCTGTCGGCCAGCACGGTGTAGATCTCCCACGATTCGCCGTTGGGTGCGCCCTGAACCCAGAACTTGTCCTGCTTGGCGTAGCAGCAGGTGGTGTCGCGCTCGTCGACGGAGGCCAGACCGGTCTCAGCGAGGCGGGTCTGCATGGCGTCGACCGTGTCGATGTCGGGGACCTCGACCCCCAGGTGGTTGAGGCTGCCGCCCTGGCCGGGGTTTTCCAGCAGGACCAGCTTCAGCGGTGGCTCGCTGATCGCGAAGTTGGCATAGCCCGGACGGCGCTTGGCTGGCTCGGTGCCGAACATCTTGCTGTAGAAGGCGACGGCCTCGTCGATGTCGTTGACGTTGAGGGCGAGCTGGACACGGGACATGAGAACCTCCGGTCACGTGGGACATTGACTGTTGTCTATGTCTTGCTGCGACCTGAGCTTGCCATAAGACATCGGCACCTGTCAATATAGATGAATGTCTAAGTCTCTGATGGTGCTTGACCCGGTGGAGACGGCGGCCTGCTGCTCACCTCTGTCGGCTCAGGCGCTATCCATAGAGCAAGCCGAGCAGGTCGCGCCCCTGCTCAAGGCGCTGGCGGATCCGTCTGGCTGCGCCTGATGTCGCTGATGGCTTCGCATCCGGGGGGCGAGGCGTGCGTCTGTGACCTAGGCGACGCGTTCGACCTGTCCCAGCCGACGATCAGCCACCACCTCAAGGTCCTGCACGATGCCGGGCTGGTCGACCGGCAGAAGCGGGGCGTCTGGGTGTACTACCGCGCGCGCACCCAGGCCCTGATCAGCCTGAGTACGCTGATCGGCTGCCCGCCCGCATAGGCCGCCGG
>CAVUNW010000063.1:0-8444 GCA_963742865.1 uncultured Actinomycetes bacterium | reverse complement strand
GCTCGCGCGGCGGCATGTCGTTGACGACCCGGCCCCCGATGCGCAGTTCGCCTTCGGTGATCTCCTCCAGGCCCGCGACCATCCGCAGGGCCGTGGTCTTGCCGCAGCCGGACGGGCCGACGAGCACCATGAACTCGCCGTCGGCGACCTCCAGGCTGAGGTCCTGCACCGCCGGCGCCTCGGCGCCGTCGTAGAACCTTGTCGATGTGCGAGAGTTCTATTTCAGCCATTTTCGGTCCTCTGGTGAGATCGAGCAGGCTGACCCGGCCATGGTTAGCCCTTGACGCCGCCGGCGGTGATACCCGTGACGTAGAAGCGCTGGAGCGCGATGTAGAGCACGGCGCAGGGCACCATGGCGATCACCGCCCCGGCGATCAGGAACCCGAAGTTGACCACTCCGAACGTTCCTCGTCTCGACGTTCAGCAGGGCCACCGGCAGGGTCAGCCGGTTGATGCTGGTGATAAAGGTGAGCGCGCCGAGGAACTCGGTCCAGGCGAACAGGAACGCGTACAGCATCGTGGTGGCCACGCCGGGCAGGACGAGCGGCAGCAGGACCGTCACGCAATGTCGTCATGACGGTGGCGCCGTCGCACGTACGCGGCTTCCTCGAGCTCGCTCGGTGCCTGCCAGGAAGCTGTTGCGCATGACGAACACACCGAACGGAAGATTGAAGGTGCTGTAGAACAGGATGAGCCCAGCAGGCTGTCGAGCAGATGCAGGAAGCTGCAGCTCGAGGAACAGCGGGGTCAGGACTGGCCTGGAACGGCACCATGAGCGTGACGAGAATGAGCGCGAACACCGCGTTCGCCCCGCGGAACCGGAAGCGGGTCCGCCCGAGGCCGTAGCCGGCCAGCGTGGCGAGCACCGGCGGTGAGCACCGCCGTCCCGCCCGCGACCAGGAGGCTGTTCCATACGTAGCGCAGGATGTGGATGCTCCCGGTGATCAGCCCCGAGTAGTTCGCGATCGTCAGATGGCGTGAAGTCCCTGGCGCTGGGAGTCGCCAGTGATCTGCGCCTGCGGCTGGAACGACCGGAGCACGGCCCAGACGAGAGGCAGCGAGGAACAGAACGGACAGCACGGCGCCGGTGGTCACGTAGACAAGGGTGGAGCCGCGCGACGGGCCGTCCTTTCCGCGCGTTCGCCCGCTGCGGGCTGCGACAGTGGCCATGATCCCTCCTCTAGGTGTTGCTGCGCAGCAGCAGGAACTGCACCGCGCTGATCAGGCCGACGACGGCCACCAGGACGATGGACATCGCGGCGGCCGCGCCCACATGCAGCTGGACGAACGCAGTCTCGTAAATCTGCATGACGACACTCTGCGTGCTGGATCCCCGGCCCACCGTCGGTGATGATGAAGAACTGGTTGAAAGCCAGCAGAGAGCCGATGACAGAGATCACCAGGCTGAGCGCGATCGAGCGCTTCAGCAGTGGGATGGTGATCATCCGTTCCTTTTCCCACCACGACCGCGCCCGTCTACTGCCGCCGACTCATAAAGCTAGCTCGGGGTGCCCTGCATCCCAAAGACCATGAGGATCATCATCGTGAACCCTGCCAGACGAACCAGTGACCAGGATGCAGGTGGCGGCGAGGGCGAGATTGGTGTTCACCAGCCAGGCGGTCGCCCCGTTGGTCAGGCCCAGCTTGGCGAGAACGAAGTTCACGGCGCCCGAGTTCGGCTGCAGCTCGAGCAGCGTGATGTAGCTCAGCGTGGGGAGCCCGACGACGTAGGGCAGGAAGAACGCTGTCCGCAGGAACACTGACCCGCGCCGGTTCGACCGGACCAGGACGGCCAGCCCGTACCCGAGGACGAGAATCGGGATCGTGACGATCCCCGTGTAGAGCAGCGTGAACAGCACGGAATGGATGAATCCGGGGTCCTTGCCGAGGGCCGCGTAGTTGCTCACGCCGCTGAAATGATAGGAACCGATAAGCGGCCAGTTGGTCAGGGACATGTAGATAGCGAAGCCGAGCGGGAAAAGAACGAAGACGGCGACGAACAAGAAGGCGGGCGCCGTCAGGAGCATGCCCATCTTCGGCTGCCGTACTATTCCCGTCCGCCGCCCTTTCCTGGATCGCGTGGTACCCGCCGTGCCGGGCCGGGCCTCGCGTTGCCTCGCGACTGTCTCGATTGTTTCCTGCGTCATTGCAGTTCACCTCCGTGCGGGCACCGCTACGACTTGCCGAGGTCGATGGCGGTCGAGAAACCAGCCTGTCCGGTATGCATCGCCGCCGCGACGTTGCCGCCAAAGACGGCTTCGGTAAACATGTTCAGCCAGGGGCCACCGGGCTGATTGAAGGTCGTGTTGTAGACAATGGTCTTCGGCGCATAACCGCGCCGCAGGCCGGCGAGCATGGCGGCGGCGAAGGGATAGTGCGCCCGGAACTGGGGGGTGGCGACGTCGCTGCGGATCGGCTCGAACCCGGCGCTGGGGGCCAGGCTCTGCTGCGCTTGCTGCAGCGCGAACTTGATGAACTCCCAGGCGCCGGATGGATTCCTGGATCCGGTGGGGATACCGAAGTTGGCACCGCCATCGAACGTGGCGGTAGCCCCGCCGCTGGGGGCAGGCAGCAAGGTCATCCCGATCTGGGACCGGAAACTGGCGGGGGCCGCGGCGATCGGGCCATAGCCGAGCGGCATCATGCCGATCTTCCCGGCGAGGAAGTTCTGTCCCCAGGTGACACCGGTTTCGACCTGCGACTCAGGGTCGGCCAGATGGTCCGCCCATAGCTGGCGGTACAGGTTCAGCGTCTGCCTGAGCGGTGCGTTGCCCTGGATGAACGCTGTTTCGTGGCCCGGCTGCCCGTAGAGCAGATGTGTCTTGGTCGCCCAGACGTCGGGCAGGATGGTGAAGCCGAGGCAGCCTTCGCAGCGCCCGGCAAAGGCGAAGCCGTCGATCCCGTGGCCCAGTGCGGTTATCTTCCGGGCGTCGCTGAGTATTCCGGTGTAGCTCGTCGGCGGCTTGTTCGGGTCAAGCGCAGGCTCGCCGGAAAAGCGTCTTGTTGTACCAGAGCACCGACATATCGGCCACATATGGGGTGCCGTAGTAATGACCGTTCTCGGTGGTCAGGTTCAAGGCGCCGGGGCTGAGCTGATTCTTCTCCGGCAGGGCTTTGACGAGCGGCGTGAGATCGGTGAACACGTTGTGGTAAATGAACAGCTGGGAATTGATGTCGTCGATGCCGACCAGATCCGGGGGTGATCCCGCGCGGATCGCCGTCGCCAGCTTCGTCACGTACTGGGTGTCCTGTACGGGCGTCAGCACGACCTTGAGGTTCTTGTGCGTGGCGTTGAAACGGTCGACGACCAGCTTCCCGAAGGGCGCCGTCGTGTTGCGGTCCCAGAACTGCACGACTCCGGTCGCGTTGTCGCCGAAGCCGGCCGCGGTCACCTTGGCGGGGGGCCCCGCGGCCGCGCAGCCGGCCAGGGCCAGCGCCGCCGCGAGCGCGGGCAGGAGCAGCGCCAGCGCGGCCGTACGCGCCCGCGGCGCACGCCTGGCGGAACACGCCGGGCGGCCAGCGGGCGGCGGTGTCCGGTGGACGCGGTACGCATGGGCTCGCCCCCTGCAAGGCTGGGCAATCGTTTTCCTAAAGGCAAATCCCCTAACCTGCGGGAACTTCGTAAACATGTTGAGCCGAAGTTAACTCGGGTGAACTGGCGGTCCGGCTGAAGCCGGACCCGTGAGGCGGGCCTGGGCGGCCTTGCGGAAGGCCGCCACCAGGCGGTTGCGGTCACTGGCGCGGGTCGCCAGCGCCACGTGGCTCGGCTCGACGCCTTCCAGGGGAACTGTGGTGAGGTCCGGGCGGAGGGCTTCGGTGCCCGGGCCGCCCGCGATGATGGCCACGGCCTGCCCGGCGGCGATGAGCTCGTACTTGTCCTCGACGGCCTCGACGACGGGACCGTCGGGGGCCGGGCTTCCGTCGGGCCGGGGGTCGATGCGCCAGAAGGCGCTCCAGACCGGGTCGGATCTCCGCACGCGCGGCAGGGGCTAGCCGGCTATGTCGTCGAGAGTGACGGATTCCTTACCGGCCAGCCGGTGGTCGAGGGGAACCACTACGACCCGGGGCGTGTCGTAGAGGACCGTCACGTGCAGCTGGTCGGTCGGGAACGTCGGACAAGTCGGCCGCCGCACTGGCGGCGGCCGGTGCCGAGGCGCACCGCGGCGCTCTCGACGACCTCGACAGCCTGCGGACGGCCGCCGCAGCCGCGGACGGCGTCATTCACCTGGCGTTCATGCACGGCTCCAACTTCGCCGACGCGGGCGCAGCCGACCTGCAGGCCATCGTGGCGATGGGGGCAGCACTGGAGGGCTCCGGCAAGCCCTTTGTGGTCACCTCGGGGACGGCCGGGCTCACGCCGGGACGCCTGGTAACGGAAAAGGATGTGCTCGAGCCGGGCGGCGCCGGGGGGCCACGGGTCCTTTCGGAGAACGCGGCGATCGCGATGGCCGGGCGCGGCGTGCGCTCATCGGCGATCCGTCTGGCAGCCGTCCGTGCACGGCGCCGGCGGATCTGCACGGCTTCGTCCCGAGCCTGATCGGCATCGCCCGCGCGCAAGGGCGTCTCCGGCCTACGTCGGTGACGGGTCCAACCGCTGGCCGGCCGTGCACGAGCTCGACGCGGCGCACCTGTACCGGCTGGCGTCTGGAGGACGGCGCGGGCCGGGTCACGGTGTGCCATGGAGTCGGCGACGAGGGCGTGCCGTTCGCGGGAGATCGCCGAGGTCATCGGCCGCCACCTGAACCTGCCGGTGGTGAGCGTTCCGCAGAAGGAGGCAGAGGCCCACTTCGGCTGGCTCGGCGCCTTCTGGCGGCACTGCGACATCCCGGCCTCGAGCACGCGCTCACCCAGGAGCGGCTGGGCTGGCGGCCGGTGCACCCCGGCCTGATCGCCGACCTCGAAGAGGGTCACTACTTCAACGGCTGAATCGCCGGGTATGCACTGTTACCCGGCGACGGCGGTGGTGAGCGGGAGGGGGACTCGGCTTGGAGGGTGGTGCCCTGCCCCGGGCGGGCTGTGCAGCGGAAAGCCGGCCGCCGAGCGCTTCGGCCCGGTCCTTGAGCCCGACCAGGCCGGACCCGTGGCCGAAGTCCGCGCCGCCGCGCCCGTCGTCGTGGACGCGCACGTGCAGGACGCCCTCGCCGGCGGTCACCTCGACGTCGGCGGCGGTGGCGCGGGCGTGCTTGGCGGTGTTGGTCAGTGCTTCGGACACCGTGTAGTAGGCGGTGGTCTCGACCGGCTCGGCAGCTGCCGGTCGACCTGGACGTCGAGGTGGACGGGGACGGCGGATCGGCGGGCCAGGGTTTTCAGTGCCGGGGGCAGGCCGCCGGCGGCCAGGATGGCCGGATGCAGGCCGTGGGCGATCTCGCGCAGCTCGTCCAGGACGCCGTCCAGCCCGGCGGCTACTTCGTCCAGTTGGTGCACGTGCTCCCCTGCTCCAGGCGGTGCGGTTGCCTGCGCGGCGCGCAGGTCAAGGGCGAGGGAGACCAGGCGTTGCTGGGCGCCGTCGTGCAGGTCGCGCTCGATGCGGCGGCGCGTCTGGTCGGCGGTGGCCACGATCCGCGCCCGGGAGGCGGCCAGGGCGGCCTGGGCCTCGGCGTTGGCGAGGGCGGTCGCGGCCAGCTCGCGGAGGTCACCTGGATCGGAGGGGCTCCAGGTCTCGCGGATGACCTTGACGGGATCTTCTCGTCGCAGAGTCCTTGATCCAAGTGCGTACGCGAGCCTGCCCTCGGCGTCCACACGGCGAAGGCAGACGTAGATGACCAGGCGCAGCTCGACCCAGGTCGCGCCGCAGACGTGTTCAGCAGGTCTTCCGTCGACGACCGTTCTGCTCCAGGCGTAGCGAATTTGGCGCCGAGATACCGCAGCGTCTGCTCGGTGAAGCCGCAGGTGCCGACATGGCAGGCGTCGTCCAGGCGCCGGAGGTCATCTTCACCGTACAGCCGGATTCCGATCTCGCCAGCCCTGTGACCCTAGCCGGGCTTCCAGCAGCGACGACGACCTCCTCGCGGCGGATAAGCAGGACCTACCGCCCAATCCAGGCGATCACCTGCCTGGCTGGTACAGGGAGTCCAGCCGCTAGGCCACGATGCCCTCCAGGCCCATGTCGGCGGGGGAGGTCGCCAGCACGTCAGCAGCCGCGTGACCAGTAAGGATGGCGGGGCCTACCAGATCCCAGCCTCTGCGGGTGCAGCGCGTGGGAGAAGACTCCCGCCGCTGTGCGTACGAGCGAGTGCCACAGCGAGTACCAAGTAGCATGCCAGACATCTCGAAGATCAGAACTTTGTGGCGAGCCGGAGTCTCCCGGGACAGCCGAGCGGCCTGTGCCGCCAACGTCGCGTGCCGTCGCTGCTGCCGCTGGGCGAAAGTCGGCAGATCTCCATCGAGGTCGAAGGGCGCCGACTACCCCGTCCAGCAGAGCAGGCTGCGTGCAGAGCCAGCTCGCCCCAGCCCGGACAAGACCAGGTTAACGACAGTGACATCACCAGCAGTACCAGGAGGCCCGCAGCCGTTGCCCGTCGTCGATGAAGGCCGGCGCCCGAACACCGTCCGGCTTCATCTGGTGCACCCAGGCAGCCTCCTCGCCGGGCCGCGCATTGGGCGCGGCGAGCGTCGGAGCGAGCCACGCGCAGCAGCCTGGCCCGGCCCAGGCCGCCCGCAGGTTCCTGCGCCTCGAGAGGTAGCGTCGAAGTCGCAGGTCCGGATGGCTGCAGTTCGGTTGCGGCACAGACGAGGGCGTGCAGCGCCCAGCGCCGTAGGAGCCGCCGCTCGAGGTCGCGGCCCAGATCGCGCCAGCGGTTCAGCGGCTTCGTCGTCCCCAGCATCAGGCTCCAGCGCGGGAGCGTAGGCGCCGAGGAGCTCGTCCAGGGGCTCGGCGATGTAGCGCAGGCAGCCAGCAGCATCAGTACGGCCGGCTGGGAGGTCGGCGCGGAGAACCACCAGCGCGAGGGCGAGAGGTCATTACCCAAGCGTGGACGGCGGCATCGAGGGCGCAGGCCGCCGCAACGTAGGCGGAGGCAGGTCGCCCTCGCGGCAGCAGGGTCAGGCCACAGGCGGGCGTGAGCCGCGAGATCGCCAGCGCGAGCAGCTCGTCCGCAGTGCCGTCCAGATGCCCCCAGACGGCGCCGAAGAGGTGCGTCCTACGGTCCGCTTGTCCCGTTCCGGCCGCGGCAGCCCAGGCTGGCTCGTCGCCGGCCGCGTGCTGCGGCGCCTGGGTCACGGTGTCCAGGTTGGTCCACGGCGTCAGCACATCGACTGCGTGCCGGTGACGGCAGCGCAGGCCGGACCCGGCGCGTCGCAGACTTCGGTGATGACAGATGGACATGGTCAGATCACTTCCCTTCGTCGGAGCACGTTGCAGGTCGTAGAGCCAGATGCTTAGAAGCGGAATCATCTGTTGACCTGGTCCCACCGGAGCCAATCGTACCGTTCCATGTCTATCCTGTGACCGATGAGGGCGACTCGAGACGGTCCACTCAGAGCGGACGCCGCGGCGAGCCCGCGCGCGATGACGGCGTATCCTCGAGCACCGCGCGCGAAGTTCTTCCTCCTCCGCTGCGGACGCGCCGGTCGCGGCCGTCGCTGACCAGGCCCCCTCGGCGTCGGCGCCTTGTTCCGGCGGTACGACGATGGAAGACCTGCTGCGCGAACTGGCGCGGGACGCGCCTGACCCGTTACATCGGCGACCTGCAGGCCGCGCTGGCCGACGATCGCGGCCCATGGACGGTCTACCGTTTCGAAGCGCGTTCACGTGGTCGACGGCGGGCGTCAGGCGCTGGCCCAGCGGGCTCGCTCGCACCTTCATGCCCACTCCCGACCTCGGCGAAGCTGGCAAGGCAGGCCGAGACGCTGGCCGAGCAGGTCCGCAGCCCGGCTCCGCGGCGGAGAAGGTGCTGAATGACGATGTCGCCAGCACTGACATCGTGCTTCATGCGCGGAATCGTCATGACGGTCGGCGCACCCGGTACCGGCGGCGCGGCGGCGAGTTGCGCCGCCGTTACGTCCACCTGGTCCTTACAGACGCCTGCGCGCCCCCGTGCCAGGCCCATACCCCCGCAGGCCCCAGGCCGTCCGACCTCACCACCCGCTGGCAGCGGCGCGGTGGCTGAACCAAGCCATGCAGCGACTACGCGCGGACGCTGGGTTGTCGCGGGCCAACGCGCTGAGTTTCCATGGGGCCCACTGTGTTTTCCCATGGGGCCCACTATCGCGCCCCTCCCGCACGGAACAGCTCCTTGGCGCCCTATTCAGATAACGGAAGAGGCGTGTCCTGTGGATAACTGCCCGCATGAAGATCCATTACAACCATTAGTGTGCGGAAGTGGTTGTGGAGACCACCTTCCGCACACGACCCCGATGGGGCTGAGACAGCCAGGGAGCGGATACGCAGGCCGGATCTTCTGGCTGAATGGTCCTAGTTCCCTCGGTGATGGCCCTGCTGGGTG
>CAVUNW010000062.1:0-4162 GCA_963742865.1 uncultured Actinomycetes bacterium | reverse complement strand
GGATGAAGAACTGGTTGAACGCGAGGAACGAGCCGATGATCGAGATGATCAGGCTGAGCGCGATGGTCGGCCGCAGCAGCGGCAGCGTGATGTACCGCTCCTTCTCCCACCACGAGGCGCCCAGCACGTCGGCCGACTCGTACAGGTCGCCGGAGATGCTCTGCATGCCGCCGACCAGGAGGACCATGGTGAGCCCGGAGGCGAACCAGATGACCAGGATGCAGGTGGCGGCGAGGGCGAGATTGGTGTTCACCAGCCAGGCGGTCGCCCCGTTGGTCAGGCCCAGCTTGGCGAGAACGAAGTTCACGGCGCCCGAGTTCGGCTGCAGCTCGAGCAGCGTGATGTAGCTCAGCGTGGGGAGCCCGACGACGTAGGGCAGGAAGAACGCTGTCCGCAGGAACACTGACCCGCGCCGGTTCGACCGGACCAGGACGGCCAGCCCGTACCCGAGGACGAGAATCGGGATCGTGACGATCCCCGTGTAGAGCAGCGTGAACAGCACGGAATGGATGAATCCGGGGTCCTTGCCGAGGGCCGCGTAGTTGCTCACGCCGCTGAAATGATAGGAACCGATAAGCGGCCAGTTGGTCAGGGACATGTAGATAGCGAAGCCGAGCGGGAAAAGAACGAAGACGGCGACGAACAAGAAGGCGGGCGCCGTCAGGAGCATGCCCATCTTCGGCTGCCGTACTATTCCCGTCCGCCGCCCTTTCCTGGATCGCGTGGTACCCGCCGTGCCGGGCCGGGCCTCGCGTTGCCTCGCGACTGTCTCGATTGTTTCCTGCGTCATTGCAGTTCACCTCCGTGCGGGCACCGCTACGACTTGCCGAGGTCGATGGCGGTCGAGAAACCAGCCTGTCCGGTATGCATCGCCGCCGCGACGTTGCCGCCAAAGACGGCTTCGGTAAACATGTTCAGCCAGGGGCCACCGGGCTGATTGAAGGTCGTGTTGTAGACAATGGTCTTCGGCGCATAACCGCGCCGCAGGCCGGCGAGCATGGCGGCGGCGAAGGGATAGTGCGCCCGGAACTGGGGGGTGGCGACGTCGCTGCGGATCGGCTCGAACCCGGCGCTGGGGGCCAGGCTCTGCTGCGCTTGCTGCAGCGCGAACTTGATGAACTCCCAGGCGCCGGATGGATTCCTGGATCCGGTGGGGATACCGAAGTTGGCACCGCCATCGAACGTGGCGGTAGCCCCGCCGCTGGGGGCAGGCAGCAAGGTCATCCCGATCTGGGACCGGAAACTGGCGGGGGCCGCGGCGATCGGGCCATAGCCGAGCGGCATCATGCCGATCTTCCCGGCGAGGAAGTTCTGTCCCCAGGTGACACCGGTTTCGACCTGCGACTCAGGGTCGGCCAGATGGTCCGCCCATAGCTGGCGGTACAGGTTCAGCGTCTGCCTGAGCGGTGCGTTGCCCTGGATGAACGCTGTTTCGTGGCCCGGCTGCCCGTAGAGCAGATGTGTCTTGGTCGCCCAGACGTCGGGCAGGATGGTGAAGCCGAGGCAGCCTTCGCAGCGCCCGGCAAAGGCGAAGCCGTCGATCCCGTGGCCCAGTGCGGTTATCTTCCGGGCGTCGCTGAGTATTCCGGTGTAGCTCGTCGGCGGCTTGTTCGGGTCAAGGCCGGCCCGCCGGAAAAGTGTCTTGTTGTACCAGAGCACCGACATATCGGCCACATATGGGGTGCCGTAGTAATGACCGTTCTCGGTGGTCAGGTTCAAGGCGCCGGGGCTGAGCTGATTCTTCTCCGGCAGGGCTTTGACGAGCGGCGTGAGATCGGTGAACACGTTGTGGTAAATGAACAGCTGGGAATTGATGTCGTCGATGCCGACCAGATCCGGGGGTGATCCCGCGCGGATCGCCGTCGCCAGCTTCGTCACGTACTGGGTGTCCTGTACGGGCGTCAGCACGACCTTGAGGTTCTTGTGCGTGGCGTTGAAACGGTCGACGACCAGCTTCCCGAAGGGCGCCGTCGTGTTGCGGTCCCAGAACTGCACGACTCCGGTCGCGTTGTCGCCGAAGCCGGCCGCGGTCACCTTGGCGGGGGGCCCCGCGGCCGCGCAGCCGGCCAGGGCCAGCGCCGCCGCGAGCGCGGGCAGGAGCAGCGCCAGCGCGGCCGTACGCGCCCGCCGCACGCCTGGCGGAACACGCCGGGCGGCCAGCGGGCGGCGGTGTCCGGTGGACGCGGTACGCATGGGCTGGCCCGCCCTGCAAGGCTGGGCAATCGTTTTCCTAAAGGCAAATCCCCTAACCTGCGGGAACTTCGTAAACATGTTTAGACCAAGAAGTCCGACTGGGGTGAACTGGCGGTCCGGCTCCGGGCCGAACCCGTGAGGTGGGCCTGGGCGGCCTTGCGGAAGGCCGCCGCCGGCGGTTGCGGTCACTGGCGCGGGTCGCCAGCGCCACGTGGCTCGGCTCGACGCCTTCCAGGGGAACTGTGGTGAGGTCCGGGCGGAGGGCTTCGGTGCCCGGGCCGCCCGCGATGATGGCCACGGCCTGCCCGGCGGCGATGAGCTCGTACTTGTCCTCGACGGCCTCGACGACGGGACCGTCGGGGGGCGGACTTCCGTCGGGCCGGGGGTCGATTCACCAGAAGGCGCTCCGAACCCGGTCGGATCTCCGCACGCGCGGCAGGGGCTCGCCGTCGCACACCACCCGGCCAAGGCCGGACTGACCCGCTGTGAGCTGTGGTGATACACGAATCGTATCGCTCCTTGCGAAACATTCATTGGACGGGGCGCGTCCGGTGACTGCAGGCTGGACTCACCGGTGCAGCGTGAAAGGTCTTGCCCTGAACAGCGTTTACTCGGCCAGCAAGGCGGCGCTCCGCTCGATGGCGCGGAGCCTCGCCCGCGAGCTGCTGAGGCGGGACCGGCCGGGAAGCCAGCCAGGAAAGGTTGTTGATCAATACGTGTCTTTGTTACCGACGTGAATGCCGACCGCCTCGGCTAGCTCGCGGAGGTGGCCTGAGAATAGGAGGGGCTTCAGGTCTCGCGGATGACCTGGGCGGGAGTACTTGTCGTCGCGCAGTCCCTGATAAGAAGCGGCGCGGAGCCTGCCCTCCGGCGTCCGCGCGGCAAAGACGACGTCAATGACTAGGCGCGGCTGGACCCAGATCGCGCCGCGGGCGTGCTCGCGCGGCACCTCGTCGGCGAACGGGCTCGCGGGCTGCTCTGCAGCCTGCTCCAGCCGCGCGCCGAGGAGCCGCACGTCTGCTGGGTGAAGCCGGTGCCGACATGGCCGGCGTAGTCCAGGCCCCGCGGGCCATATACGCCGACCAGCGGGAATACGGATCTGGCAGGCCCGGTTACCCTCGCCGGGCTTCCAGCCGCCGACGACGACCTCCTGGCGGTGGAAGTTCTTGACCTTCCGCCGATCCGGCGATCGCCTGCCTGGCTGGTACGGGGAGTCCAGCCGCTTGGCCACGATGCCCTCCAGGCCGTGGGTGCGGGAGGCCGCCAGCACGTCGGCGGCCGCGTAACCGGTGAAAGAGGGCGGGACCTGCCAGCTCCCGGCGTCCAGATCCAGCACCTCGAGGAGCCCCCGGCGCTGTACGTACGGCAGGTGCAGCAGCGGGTGCCCGTCAGCACGTGCAGAACGTCGAAGATCGGGTCACAGGGCGAGACCTGCCAGGACAGCCCGGACGGCCTGCGCCGCCGACGTCACGTGCATGCGCTGCTGCAGCTGGGCGAAACTCGGCCGTCCGTCGTCGAAGGCCACAACTTCCCCGTCCAGCAGCAGCTTCGCATTGCCGGCCGCTGGCCCGAGCGCAGACAGTTCCGGGTAGGCGACGGTGATGTCACGGCCGGTCCGGGAGGCCAGCCGCAGCTGCCCCGTCGTCGATAAAGGCCAGCGCCCGGACGCCATCCCACTTCATCTCGTACGCCCCAGCCAAAACTTTCCTGCATTGACCGGGCAGCGCACCGGGCACGGCGAGCATCGGAGCAAGCCGCGCCAGGCAGGCCAACCCGGCCTGGGCCGTCCGCCGCTTCCTGCATCTCGGGAGGAATCATAGAAATCGCAGGTCAGGATACCTCGGCTGGGTTGCGGCCCAGGTCGGCCCCGGTTGCGCGAGCCCGTGCGTCCAGCCGCGATCGTCGCCCAGGCCGCTCGGGCGGTGGCGATCGCCGGTGCGAGCAGCTCGTCCGCCGTGCCATCCAGACG
>CAVUNW010000061.1:0-9179 GCA_963742865.1 uncultured Actinomycetes bacterium | reverse complement strand
GCGCACGGAGCCTCTCTGTGTCAGGGCCTGCGCCAGCCCCGGGGCGGCCGCGGCGGGCCGCCAAGGCCGGGACGGGCCGGCTCATGGACGGCCTTGCGCAGATCGTGGTCCAGGTCCTCGCCGCCGCCGATCCACGCTATAAGCGTGCCGTAGATGAACGGCGCGAAGCAGAGCGCCGGGACTGCCCACATGATGGCCACGGCGAACTGCTGGTCAGCGGCGGTGCTCAGGCCGTGCCCGGCGTGACGGTAGGCGGCGAACCATGCTCCGCGGGACATGCCCATGATGTAGGCGAGGACCCAGATGGCCCACATGGCCGCGGCGGCCGTCGCGGCCCGCTGCGGGCGGGACAGTCCGGATAGTGGAGGCGGCTTCGCTAGCTCACGCCACACTCCCGTTCCGGCGGCGAGCAGCGTCACCGCTTCAGCGACGGCCCAGCGCCGGGTCGCCGGGCAGTGCGTTCACCGCCACCGGCAATCGCCAGGCGATCACGGCGGCGATGAACGCCATCAGGATCACTGCCGGCCGGGACACGCCGGGCCAGCGGGATAGCGTGAAGCGGCCAGCTGGGCCGGGTGAGCTGTTCTGGTGACGGGTCAGGCGGGGGAAGCGCCAGGGCATGCTCAGCACCAGCAGCCCGGGCGCTGCCACCGCGAGGGTCACGAACTGTAGCGTCTCGGCGAACGCGTAGCGCCGCGCATAGCTTTCCGCGGGAAGGAGCATGACGAGGATCAGCACCACGGCGACCACGGCGAGCCCGGGCCGCAGCCGGGCGAGCCAGATCCGCACTGCCAGCCTCCAGGGAACGCGCCGGTGCCTCAAGCGCAACGCTACACATCATTGGGGCCGTTCGCCGCTCCGCTAGATGGACGGGGCCAGCTGGGGTCGGTGGTGAGGCCCTGGATGCGCTGGGCACCGGGGACGTGATCCTCGGCGAGGGCGAAGATATGCCTGGCGGTGCTGGCGCGGGCGACGGTCTTCATACGGTCGAGCCATTCCCGGCCGCAAGCCGGAGCCATGATGATCTGGATGACGCCGCAGCGAGGTGGCCAGCGTGATCACGCGCACCGGCCGCCGAACCGGGAGGAATCAGGTGACGGACACACTGGAGCAGGTCAGGCGGCTGCTGAACGAGGCAGGCGAGACTCACCATCGTGTCTTCCGGATCGTCGACGGGGCCGACGATGACTGGGCCTCCTGGTACGCGCAGTGGCTGATCGACCTGTCGGAACTGCCAGATCTGCTGGGCGCGAAGCCGGTCCGCAGCGAGCTGATCTACTTGCTCGTCAGCCTCGACAAGCAATACACCGCCGAAGACCCCGCCGAAGCCTGGGAACTGTACTACGCACGCCAGATTCTGCGTCATTTCCGGCCATCGGGCCGGTGATACTGCCGCGCCCGCACGGCCGCGGAGCCGCCGATTCGCGTGGCCCGGCGCCACGCCGCTGTATGGAGGTGCTGGTGGTCAGCGTTATCGCTTTCGACGTGAACGAGACACTCCTGGACCTGGGTGCCCTCGATGCGCCGTTCCAGGAGCTGCTGGGCAGCGCGGCCCTGCGGCCGCAGTGGTTCGCGCTGATGCTGCAGCTGTCCTTCACCGGGGGCCTCACCGGCCAGTATGTCGACTTCACCGCGGCGCAGCGGGCGGCGCTGGTCATGCTCGCCGAGCGGCAGGGCGTGCCGCTGGCCACCGGTGACATCGATGACCTCGTTGGCCGGATGAGCTGATTGCCGCCGCACCCTGAGGTGCCGGGCGCGCTGGCCGCCCTGGCCCGGACCAGCCTGCGGATGGTCGCCCTCACCAACTCCCTCCAGCCGGTCGCCGAGGCGCAGCTGACCGGAGCTGGCTTGCGCGGCTATTTCGAGGCTGTGATCTCAGCCGATAGCACGCGTCACCTCAAGCCCGCCCCGCAGCCTTACCACGCCGTCGCGGACCACTGCGGCGTCGGCATCGGCGAGGTGCGGCTGGTCGCCGCGCACTCCTGGGACATCACTGGCGCCCTGGCCACTGGCTGTCAGGCAGCTTTCGTTGCCCGTCCCGGAATGGTCCTCAGCCCCCTCGGCAAACAGCCCACCATCGCCGGGCCCGACATGTCGGCGGTCATCGACCGGATCATCGCCATCGACGGGTAAACGCGCCATTGCGCCAACGAGGCCCGGTCTCCGGCCACTTACTTGCATAGTGCATCAAATTCATGTTAAGAAGGTTGCACTAAGCAAATATTTAGGATGCAGGAAATTTGAGCGGTCACGGGGTGGACGGGTCGGTCGTGGATGCCGTGCTGACCGCGAGCCGGACGATGTCGACGTGGCCACGCGCTCCCTGGGAGACGCTGCGGAGGACACCACGATCGCGGAGTACCGGATGCTGGTGGTGCTGGCGTCCCGGGGCCCGCAGCGGATGATGGATCTCGCGCTGGCCCTCGGCGTGGCGCCGTCCACGGCCGGGCGGATGAGCGACCGGCTGGTCCGCAAGCAGCTGGTCCGCAGGCATCGCGCCCGGGCCGACCGCCGGTCGGTCCTCGTCTCGCTTACCGCAGCCGGACGCCAGGTGGTCGACGAAGCGACCGCACGCAGGCGGGTGCTCATCGCGGGCATTCTCGCGGAGCTGCCGGCCGGCTGAGCAGCAGGCGATCGCCTCCGCGTTCGCGTCGTTCGCGGCGGCGGCCGGTGAGATCCCGGACAGTCTCTGGCCGCCGGTCACCCTCGAAGCGCCGCTCCCCGGGCCCGGCGAAGCTGTCTATCTGGGCGTTCGCGCGACGGCCGGGCGCATGGGCAAGTAAGGAGGGGCGTTGATGACCGGCACGGTGGCGGCACACGACACCGGAGACACCATGGCCGGCGCAGGCTCGCCGGGATGGCTGCGCGGCGGACGGGGCGGGATGTTCGCCCTGGCGCTGCTGATCGGGGGCGGGGGCCGGCCTCGGCGCGGTCGCGTTCCGGTACCTCATTTACTCCTTCACCTGGCTGGCCACCGGGCACGACGAGTTCGGCCAGCAGGGCTATGTGGGGAGCGCGCACCTGCCCTGGCTCGGGCTGGGTTTCCACGTGGTCATCCCGTGCTCGGCGGGCTGATCTACGGGCCGCTGATCTACCGCTTCGCGCGGGAGGCGCGCGGGCACGGGGTACCGGAGGTGATGATCGCCGTAGCCGACAACGGCGGCCGGTTCCGCCCGCAGGTCAGCGTGGTCAAGGCGCTGGCCTCGGCATCTGCATCGGGGTGGGCGGGTCGGTCGGCCGGGAGGGGCCGATCGTGCAGATCGGCTCGTCGCTGGCCTCCAGCGTGGGCCAGTGGGTCAAGATGCCGGAGAACCGGCTGCGGATCCTGGTCGCCTGCGGCGCCGGCCGGCGGATCGCCGCGACGTTCAACGCCCCGATCACCGGGGTGTTCTTCGGAGTGGAGATCATCTTGCGGGAGTTCTCCCTCGACGCCCTGTTCACCGTGATGCTGTCCGCGATGATCGCCGACGCGACCGCGATCCCGTTCCTGGGCAGCAAGCCGTTCCTGTCCGGGTTCCCGTCCGGGCATCGCGCTGCACCACGCCCGGAACTATCTGCTGGTGGCCGCGCTCGCGGTGATCGCGGCGCTGTTCGGGCTGGCGTTCAAGGCCATCCTGTACAAGACCGAGGATCTGTGCGACCGGCTGTGGAAGGGGCGCCCGGAGTGGGCGCGGCCCGCGGTCGGCGGCATCCTCTTCGGCCTGCTGCTGCCGCGCTGCCGCAGATGTACGGCGTCGGTTACCCGGTCATGTACAAGGCCACCGCCGGCGGCTACGTACTGTGGTTCCTGATCCTGCTGGCGCTGGCGAAAATCGTCGCGACCAGCCTGACCATCGGGATCGGCGGCTCCGGCGGGGTGTTCGCGCCGTCGCTGTTCATCGGGGTCACCTCCGGCATGGCCTTCGGCGACATCGTCCATCATCTGTTCGGTGCGGCCGCCGGGCAGCCCGCCTCTACGCGGTGGTCGCGATGGGCGCGGTGTTCACCTCCGCGGCCCGGGCGCCGCTGACCTCCCTGGCCAGCGTGGTCGAGATGACCGGCGACTTCGCCCTCACCCTGCCCGTGATGCTGGCGGTCGCCATCGCCTCCACCGTTTCCCGCGCGCTCAGCTACGGCACGATCTACACCACCAAGCTGCTGCGCCGCGGCACCGACATCGACCGGGCCACCCCCTGGCGCGCCCTGCAGGACCTGAAGGTGACCGACGCGATGCAGCCGTTGCGGCCGCCGCTCCCGGTGGAACACGGTGCCAACGGCACCAGCCAGGGCGCTAGGCCAGACCTGGCATCACTGCCCGGACCGGTGACCTATGAGACCGAGCCCCAGGCGGTCTTCGCCACTGAGTCCCTGGCCCAGGCCCTGCGCCAGCTGGAGATCTACGGCAGAGACGGGCTGCCCGTCCTGTCCGCCGACGGCCGTCAGGTAGCGGGCTGGGTCACCAGCACCAGCATGCTGAGCGCTATGGCCCGGGAAATCAGCAGCGCGCGAGAAGAAACCGCCGAGGCCCAGGCCGCCGCTGACTGGGACCACGACACGCCTACGTCCGCGGTTGCCGAACCGCCCAGCCCCCTGCGTGGCTACCGGGTCGTCGAGATCACCGTCGCTGACGGCTCACCAGCTGCCGGAACCAAGCTCAGCCGGATTGGGGGGTGGCCGCGAAGACGTACGCCGAGTCAGCCCCGAAGCTGGACAGCATGCGGCACGAGCTCCGGTAAGCCGCAACGGAGACGGATCGAGGCGAGAACGATGGTGGAGACGCTGGCTTTGCCGGTATCGGTTCCCGGAGGCGAAACGCCAGGCACGATCGAGGCGGTCCGGGCCGGGGCGCTCTTCGTCTCGGCCCTGCAGCCCTCCGGGGCGCCCTCACCCGACCAGGTTCGCCGCGTCGTCGCGACAACGCTGCGGCGGCTGGGAGCCCGCGGCTGTGCCGCGCAGACGGCCGGTGAGTTCGGCGACCACCCGGATACGGCAGTGGCCAGGATGAGCTGGGCGCTGGCGACAATCCAAACGGTCTACCCAGAGCTGGCCATATCCGCATGACGGACGAGCGCCCGGTCACGACGGCCGACCCTCCCCCGTCCGATGCGAGCCCGCCCCAGCTATACGGTCGCGGCTCCCGCCGCGGCGCGATCCTCACGACGACGACCGCGCCGGCTGTCAGCCGCATAGCCGACCAGCCGTGCGGCGACTGCCTCGACCATTCGCCCGGCGCCGAGCGCAACGCCGGCCGTTCCCCGCCAGGTCGCGTTCTGGCTGCTGGCGTCCGTCTTCACGGCCACCATGCTGGGCACCACCCTGCCGACCCCGCTGTATGTCATCTACCAGGCCCAGTGGCATTTCTCCGCGGCCATCGTGACCGTGACCTTCGCCGTCTACGCCGTCGCGGTCCTGGTTACCTTGCTGCTGATGGGGCGGTCCTCGGACCAGGCCGGGCGCAAGCCGGTGCTGGCCGCGGCCCTGGGCAGCAGCGCGCTGAGCACGGTCGTGCTCATCCTGGCCCCCAACGTGGAAGTGCTGATCGCCGGCCGGATCCTGTCCGGGCTGTCCGCGGGCCTGATGACCGGCACGGCCACGGCCGCGCTCACCGAGCTGGTCCCGGCCTCGGCCAGCCGCCGGGCATCACTGGTGGCCACGGCCGTGAACATGGGCGGTCTCGGCCTCGGCCCGCTCATCGCCGGGCTCTTCGCCCAGTACGCGCCGCACCCCACCGTCCTGGTGTTCGAGGTGTACCTGGTGGTACTGGCGGCCGCAGGCGTGTGCCTGTTCCTGGTCCCCGAAACGGTCAGCCCGCGCCGCGGCCGACCCGCGCTTCGCCGGCCTCGGCATCCCCGAGCGGGGCCGGGGGAGTTCGCCGCCGCCGCGGCGGCCGCGTTCGCCGCCTTCTCCCTGCTCGGGCTGTTCAGCGCGCTGGCGCCCACGTTCCTCGGGACCGTGCTGCACCAGGGCAGCCACGCCGTCCAGGGCGCCGTCGTGTTCCTGCTCCTGGCGGTGGGGGCCCTGACCCAGATCCTGCTGTCCCGGTTCAGCAGCCGCCGGTCGTCATGGCCGGGCTGGGCCTGTTCCTGGCCGCGCTGGCCCTGATCGTCGCCGCCCTCGCCCAGGCCGGGATGGCCCTGTTCCTGGCGGGAACGATCGTGGGAGGGGCGGCCGTGGGTGCGGTCTTCCTGGGCAGCCTGGCCACGGCCAATCGCCTGGCCCCGCCCGAACGGCGCGGCCAGACCATATCCACCTTCTTCGTGCGTGCTACGCGGCCTGATCATCCCTGTGATCGGCGTCGGGGTGGCCTCCGGGTTCATCGGGGATTTCGCGGCCGTGCTCGCGTTCTCCATCCTGCTCGCCATTCTGTGCCTGTTCTCCGCGGCTGGCATCCGGAAGGCCCTGTTAGTCCGTTAATGGCTGCGAGTGTTAGTCCGTGTTAATAGCTGCCGGTGCCTGGCTGGCGCGGCGTTAGGCGTCATTTCCCCAGCCCGCATTTCCTGCAGCGTTCATTCTTTGGGCCCGCATTTCCTGCAGCCAGCACCTACAGGAATTGAAAGGCCAGGGTCCGCATCTGTGTCTGCCTGATCACAGTCGGCGTGCCTGCGTGATCGGGGCCAGGGCTGGGTCTACGCCGGAATGTATGAGATATGCCGATGGTGGTGGTCTGTCCGCTGCGGGGAGGGCGCGGCGGGAGAAGATGCGGCTGGCGGCCGCGGCGATGTTCGAGCAGGACATCAAGCCGGTGCAGGTAGCCCATGAGCTGCGGGTAAGCACGAAGTCCGCCTATCAGTGGCGGCGGGCTGGCGGGCCGGCGGCACCGCGGCGCTGGCCTCGAAGGGGCCGGGCGGGGCAATCTGCCGGCTGGGTCCGCGCAGCTGGCCCGGCTGCGCGGCGCGCTGGACCAGGGCCCCGCCGCCTGGGGCTGGGCTGAGGATCAGCGGTGGACGCTGGAGCGGGTGACCACCCTGATCGGGCGGCCGTTCCATGTGCGCTACACGCGGCGCGGTACCTCGTATCTGCTGCACCGGATTGGGTACACCCCGCGGGTCCCCGTGCACCGGCCGCTAGCGCGACGAGGCCCGATCGCCACCTGGCGGGGCGTGACCTGGGCCAGGCTTCGAGGCTAACGCGGACTTCCGCTCCGGTAAATCAGCCTCAGCTGTTTGGATGGGGGCTGGTCGCTGACCTGCAATGTTCCGGGGGGCGGGCCGGAACATCCGGGTTCTGACGAAGGTATTAATAGCGGTTATATTGCACGGGTGAAGATCGTTATCTATACGAGACATGGCACGCTTGCGGGTGAAATGCCCGGTTCAGGATCACCCATACGGCGGGAAACAGGCACGGGAAGGAAGCTACCGGGCGAGATGCCGGCGGGACGGGTGACCACGGCCCTGTGATAGATCACACGGCATGACCGCGGTATCGGCCCCACGGCCGGGATGGGAGCTGCTGGCCGGCCAGGTGAACCAGCGGCGGTATGAGGCGCTGCGCGCCTACCTGTATGAGGGCCTGTCGCTGCAGCTGGCCGCCGATGCCGCCGGCTACACCCGCAGCGCGCTGGCGTCCCTGGTCCGCGACCTGCGGGCCGGGAAGGTGACCGTGTTCGCGCCACCGGGCGTCCCGGGCCGCAAGGGCGCCCCGAAAAAGGACGCGGCCCGCGGCCGGGTCATCGAGCTGCGCCGCGAGGGCTTGTCGGTCTATGAGATCAGCATGCGGGTCACCCGGGAGGGGACCCCGCTGGGCCGCAGCGCGGTCAGCGACATACTGCGCGAGGAAGGATTCGGCCGGCTGGTCCGCGGCGCGGCGCCTGAGGCCAGCACCAGCCCGTCCACCTCCGGCCGCGACACCCGGCTGCCTGCCGCCTCGGTCATCGACTTCGGCTCTGTTCCCCCGCGCGCCCATACCGCCATGGCCGGGCTGCTGCTGACAGTCCCGGACCTGGTCGCCCTGGACCTGCCTGGCCTGGCTGACGAGGCCGGCTACCCCGGCACCCGCGTCATCCCGGCCGTGTCCTGGCTGCTGTCCCTGCTCGCCCTCAAGCTCACCGCCACCCGGCGCGTGTCTCATGTCGATGACCTGCTCGCCGACCCCGCTCCCGCGCTGCTGGCCGGGCTGGCGGTCCTGCCTAAGAAGACCGCGCTGACTGACTACTCCTACCGGCTATCGCATGACCACCAGCTGCGGTTCCTGGCCGCCCTGGACAAGCAGATGATCGGCTCCGGCCTGGCCACCGCGGACGAGGCGATCTTCGACCTGGACTTCCACGCCATCATGCACTGGGGCCACGACCCCGCGCTGGAGAAGCACTACGTCCCCACGCGGTCCCAGCGCGCCCGCTCGGTGCTGACCTTCTTCGCCCAGGACACCGGCACCCACAATCTCGTCTACGCCAACGCCGACCTCACCAAGGCAACCCAGAACCGCGAGGTCATCGCCTTCTGCGACCACTGGAAGCACGTATCGGGAGCCGACCCGGCGATGCTGATCATGGACCAGAAAGTCACCACCCAGCCCATCCTCGGCGAACTCGACGCCCGCGGCGTCAAGTTCGCCACCTTGCGGATGCGCTCGCCCAGCCTCCTCAAACGCATCAGCAGCCTGGCCGCAAGCGACTACAAGACCGTCACCCTGAACCGGCCCGGACCCCACAACCGGCCCCGCGTGCACGAGGACGCAGCCGTGAAACTCACCAGCTATCCCGGAACGGTCCGCCAGCTCATCGTCACCGGCCTGGGCCGCGACGCGCCCACCGTCATCATCACCAACGACACCCAGATCAAGACCAAAGCGCTGATCGGGCACTACGCCCGCAGGATGACCATCGAGCAGCGGCTCGCCGAGATCATCCAGGCGTTCTGCGCCGACGCCCTCTCCAGCGCCGTCAACCTCAACGTCGACCTCGACGTCGTGCTATGCGTTCTGGCCCAGGCCCTCACCGCCGCCTTCCGGCTCCGCCTGCCCGGCAACTACGCCCACGCCACCCCCGACACCCTCCAGCGCCGCTTCCTGGACACCCCCGGCGAAATCATCAGCGACAGCACCGGGATCACCGTCAAGATCAACCGCCGCGCCTACTCACCCGTCCTCCGCCACGCCACCCTGCCCGGTGACACCACCGTCCCCTGGTGGGGCGGACGCCAGCTCCACTTCGAATTCGCCTGACCCAAGGGCCGAAGTACCGGTGCGGAAACCCGCGC
>CAVUNW010000060.1:0-20583 GCA_963742865.1 uncultured Actinomycetes bacterium | reverse complement strand
GAAGGCAGGGGTGCGGCCGATCCATGACCAGCTGATTGAAGTGGTCAGCGCATTTGGCGAGGACGTGGAGCAGGTGCAAAAAATGACAGACCCGGCCCCTCCGTCGTCAGGGCGGAGGGGCCTTCATCGGCGGGGTGTTTGTCAGCTGCGGGCGGGCAGCGCGGCGGCCGTCGGCCTGGCGGTTGCCGGGGTGTCGGGCCGGGCCCAGGCTGGGCTGCTGCGGACGATCACCGCGATACGGCCGAAGGCGGCCAGCAGCAGCGCGTAGCTGGCGATCGTGGTCGGGAGGCTGTTGGCGGACAGGCCGGCGATGTTAGCGATCGTGGCGACGGGGATGGCGATGGCGGTCCACGCGGGTATGGCGTGTGCGCGCCAGAGCCCGGCCGAGAGCAGCAGCATTCCGCACAGTGTCGCCAGGCCGCCGATCATGAAGATCAGCGCCACGCCGGGCGCGGCGTTGTAACGGGTAGCCAGCGCGGCCATCTGGCTGAGGCTGGCGCCCGGTGCGGCCATCTGCCAGAACATGAGCTGGGTGGCCGAGTCGAAGACGCCGATGAGGATGCCGAGCTGGGCCAGGCAGCCGGCGGTGAGGGCCCAGACCGGGCGGGTGTGGCCGAGCAGGCGCATCAGGGCGAGCACGGCGGGCACCAGCATGATGGTGCTGAGCAGGAGGAACAGCGAGAAGATGTACCAGCGGCCGGGCTGGGCGCTGATCGCCGCGATCTGCGCGCGGTCGCCGGTGCGCAGCGGCGGCCAGGCGCAGACCGCGATCAGCCCGAGCAGCGGCGCGGTGATCAGCGAGGCCGCGGCGGCGGTCCGGGGTAGTTGCTGGCGAAGCATGGGAAGCTCCTTCCGTTCGGTTAGGTGAGCTTGAACGTAGCCACCGGGCTGGCCACCGGTCAGCGGCCATCAGGGCGAATCAGCTCCGCCGGAAGGATGAATCCGGGTAGCCGCGCGGGCGATGCCGAACAACCCCTTGCGGCGTACTTTTGTGGCATGAAGGCCCCTGGCCGCGCCCTGGCACTTGATCTGAGCCTGGCTCTGATCGGCGTCGTGCTGACCGCGGTCGCGGTGTGGTCGGTGAACGTGATCGCCACGCCATTCGCGGGGCCTACCTGGCTGAAGGTGGTCTGGCCGCTGCTGATCGGCGCTCCGCTGGCGTTGCGCCGGCGGGCGCCGCTTGCGGGCTGGATCATCATCTGGGCTGGTATCTCGCTGCAGGCGCTGATCACGGGGAACTCACCGGAAGGCCTGGAGCTGACATTCGTGCTGGCTGTCGGCAGCTATTCAGTCGGCGCGCACAATACGCTGCGCCGGGCGCTGGCCGGGCTGGCGGTCACCGCCGCGGGCTACATCATTTACGGCCAGGCCAACCACGACACGATGAGCGGCAACACGGGCAATGAGTGGTCGGTTGCCTTCTTTACGACCGCGATCCTGGCCGCGTGGCTGGCCGGGGTGTTCATCCGGAGCCGCCGGGAGGCGGTGACACAGGCAGCACGCACCGCGGCCGCCGAGCGGCGGGCGGAGCGGGCCGTCGCTGATGAGCGGGCCCGGATGGCGCGCGAGCTGCACGATATCGTCTCGCACAACCTGAGCGTGGTGGTCCTGCAGGCGGCCGGCGCCCAGGCCGCAGGCGGCTCGGACACCAGCCCGGCGCTGGAGAAAATCGAGCGCAGCGGCCGGCAGGCGCTGGTGGAGATGCGCCTGCTGCTGGGCGTGCTGCGCCAGCCGGGCGAGCCGGCCGCAAGTCCTGAGCTGTCCCCGCAGCCGGGTGTGGCTGAGCTGGCGGCGCTGGCGGAGGGCGTCCGCGCGGCCGGGCTGCCGGTAGTGCTAGCCATTCACGGCGACCCTGGCCGCTGCCCGCAGCGGTAGACATCTCCGCCTACCGGATCGTGCAGGAAGCCCTGACCAACGTGCTCAAACATGCCGGCCAGGCCACCGCCGAGGTCAGCGTCAGGTGCGGCGCTGACGAGGTGCTGATCGAGGTCACCGATAACGGGGCCGGCCCGCAGGCAGCCCGGCAGCCCTGCGGCGGGCACGGCCTGGCCGGCATGCGCGAACGGGTGGCGCTGTTCGGCGGCGAGCTGGCCGCCGGTCCGCGGCCGGACGGCGGGTTCGGCGTGCGCGCCCGGCTGCCGCTCGGCGCCGAGCCGCATCCTGCCTGGCCCGCATCATGAGCCAGGCCATCAGCGTGCTGATCGCTGATGACCAGGACCTGGTCCGGGAGGGCCTGCGGATGCTGCTGGAAGCCGAACCAGGCATCACCGTAGCGGGCGAGGCAGGCACCGGCAGCGCCGCGATCGCCGCCGCGCGAAGGCTCGACCCCGACGTCGTGCTGATGGACGTCCGGATGCCCGGCATGGACGGGATCGAGGCGACCGCGCATCTGATCCGGGCCGGCAGCCGCGCCAAGATCTTGATGCTCACCACGTTCGACCTTGATCAGTACGTCTACCGCGCGATGCGGGCCGGCGCGAGCGGCTTCCTGCTGAAAGACGCCAGCCGCGACCAGCTGGCAACCGCCGTGCGCACCGTCTCAGCCGGTGAGGCGCTGCTGGCCCCCTCGATCACCCGGCGCCTGGTCGAGGACTTCTGCCGCAGGCCCGCCCCAGACGGCGCAGCCGCCGAGACGACCAGGCAGCTGACCGGGCGCGAGCTTGACGTGGTGAAGCTGGTGGCCAAGGGCCTGTCCAACACCGAGATCGCCGGACGCCTATACCTCAGCGATGCCACGGTGAAAAGCCACATCGCCCGCGTCCTGGCCAAGCTCGGACTGCGCGACCGGGTGCGAATAGTCGTCCTCGCCTACGAAACCGGCATGGTGCGGCCCGGCGAATCCGGCTAAGCAGTGGCTGGCTGCCGCGGATCTTCAGCGGTTCACTGGCTGCCATTCAAATGTCGGTCCGGTCGGTGTTCCGGCGGTCGTGGTCCCTGCCATCATGTCGATGGCTTGCTGGCGGAGCGACATCATGATGCCGATGGCGGCTTGGAGTTCATCTGGTTCGCCGTTGAACGTGGCGTGCAGGCATTTCAGCAGGCTGGTGTAGGTGTAGTTGAAGGTGACGCAGGCCTTCCGGGCGGGGCTGCCGTCGGCGTAGGTGGGGGTTGGCGGGGACGGCGAAGATCTGTGCCGGGTCGAGGGTGACGGGGGCGCCGCCGTAGATGTACTGCTGCTCGGGCGGGCCCGATGGTCCGGCTTCCGGGTTGCGGATCAGCCGGTGGCCCTTAGCTATTTCAGCGAATCGGTAGTAGTGGGCATAGTCTGTTCCGACAATCTCACCTGGTGTCGCGGCGGTGCCTTCGCCTTGGTCAATGATGGTGTCGATGGCCTGGCAAGCGGTGGTGACGTCGGTGACGATGACGCCGCGCGGTCAGAATCGGCCACGAGGGCAGCGAGAACCGGGTCGCTGCTCGCAGCCGGACTGCCATCCGCCATAAGCGCCGACGTCACCGTACAGCCAATCAATCGCCAGTCACCATTACCCCGCGGGCTGAACCAGCCATTCAATTGGCTGGTATCATTTCCAGTCTGCATCTCCTGATAAGAAGGCTCAAAGGTCGCGTTGTTAAAATGCAGCGGATCATTATTGACCGTCGAGATGTGATCATGGCTGACAGGGGCCACTCAAGGCTGGCTTAGAATGCTGTCGCGTCCCTCCGACTCGTTGCAGTTTCATTCATCTGAATCGGATGGAAACCGATCAGGAAACTGTTCGCGCCAGTTGTCGTCCGACTCCTTCCATGACGAAGACGAGCAGCTGCGAACCTAGGTCGAAGGCCAGTCGCGCGCTCGAGTTGCTCCGGCGCCCCGGTCGGGCACGGGCCGGTCGGCGATCGCGATGGCCGAGTAGGTCGCCGGGAAGCCGAGGCGCCAACTGGGGTACCGGGGAGTCGAGCCGAGTTCGCGCCTGGCCTTGGCGTTGGAGGAGCCGCGGACCTGGGTGGCCATGACGACGGCTGCCGGGCCGGCGAGCAGGCGCGCGAGCCAGGCCGGCAGCGGCGCGGTGGCTTGGCGCCCAGCGCGCTGGCGAGCATCGGGAGCCAGTCGCGGAGCGGGGCGGGTTCGTCGTCGACGATGTTGTAGATCGCCGGCCCGGACCGCTCGAGGGCGGCCACCGTCGCTGTGGCACCGTCATCGAGGTGCAGCCAGGAGAAGATCCCGCCGCCGTCGCCGACGATCGGGAACTGCCGCTTCCGGAGGGGCTCGATCAGCGCGTCGTTGGCGGCGCCGTAGAACCCGCCGTAGCGCAGTGCGACGCCGCCGAAGCCGGTGGTCGCCTTCTCCAGGTGGGCGATCGCGGCGAATGTCTGGCCGGTGTTCGGCGGCGGAGTCTCATCGACAGGATCGGCCTCGGTCTTGATCGGCCCGCCCCGCCGTGCGTACAGGTAGGGCGCGAACTCTGCGCCACGAACCGGTGCACGCCCGCCTCCCGGGACGCGGCCAGCAGCGCATCGGTTCCCTCGGTTCGCAGCCGGTTGGTGGTGGCGAAGGCCTTGTCCAGGCTCCGGCCGAACTTGACGCTGCCAGCGCCGTGGCCTGATGGACCATTGCGTCGCCTGTTGTTGAGCATCGCCGTGCGCACGGCGCGCGCGTCGAGCAGGTCGAGCTTGACCGGCTCGGCGCCGAGCTCCAAGAGCAGCTGAGCACTCGCCGGCGAGTTGTGGGTGCCGATCACCTCGTGCCCGGCGTTGATCAACTGCGGGACAAGACGGCTCCCGAGAGCGCCACTTGCTCCGGCAACGAAGACTCGCATCGTGTATTCCTCTCACTCGGTCCATGCGGTCCGGTCACATTGGCCGGTCCTGGTGGGTCTCCCTTATGACCCGTCGCCGAGGGAGGATGTGACCGGGATGAGTGAGCAGGACTGGCTGGCGCAGCGGTTCGAGGAGCACCGGGCCCGCCTGCGGGCGGTCGCCTACCGGATGCTCGGCTCGGTAGCGAGGCCGACGACGCCGTCAGGAAGCCTGGCTGCGGCTGAGCCGCCCGACACCAGCGAGATCGAGAACCTCGCGCGGCTGGCTGACGACCGTCGTCGCGCGGGTCTCCTGAACATGCTGCGCTCGCGGCGGTCCGCGCGGGAGGAGCCGCTGGCCGACGTGCCCGATCCGATCGTCGACCGCGCCGGCGGCGATCGACCCCGAGCACGAGGCGCTGCTGGCCGACTCGGTCGGGCTGGCGCTGCTGGTCGTCCTCGAGACGCTGACCCCGCCGAGCGCCTCGCCTTCGTGCTGCACGACATGTTCGCCGTGCCGTTCGACGAGATCGCCGCCGATCATCGACCGCTCCCCGCAGGCGGCCCGCCAGCTGGCCAGCCGGGCCCGCCGCCGCGTCCGGGGCAGCCCACGACGCCCGACGTCGACGTGACGCCCAGCGGGAGGTCGTCGACGCGTTCCTGGCTGCCGCCCGCGACGGTGACTTCGACGCGCTGCTCGCCATCCTCGACCCCGACGTCGTGCTGCGCGCCGACGGCGGCGCGGCCCTCGCCGCCATGTCCACCGAGGTACACGGCGCGCTGGAGGTGGCGCGACAGGCGGCCATGTGTTCGCGCGTCGATCTCGACCATCACCCCGCGCTGGTCAACGGGGCCGCCGGCGTGGTCGCGACCCGTAACGGCACCGTGTTCTCGATCGCCTCGGTCACCGTCCGCAGCGGCAAGATCGTCGACATGGACTTCCTGGCCGACCCGGAACGCCTCGCCCGGCTCGACCTGACCGATCCTCGACGGCTGACAGATCGGGGGCGGCTTGGTGCCGACGCCTTCGTAGGTGTAGCTATCAGCGGCCGGCCGGCGATGGTAGTAGGTGCTGAGCCTGGTGAGCTCGAAGCCGGCGCTGGAGACGAGATGGTCGATGGGGCGGTTGAGGTGGCTTCGCCGAAGACGCGGCGATCAGCCGGTTGCGCCGGGCCTGGCGGCGCGCCATCTTCGCGTCCGGGGCGAGGCCGGGCTCGATGAAGCGCAGCGCGCCGGCGGGACGGAGCACGCGGCGGACCTCGGCCAGGGCCGTGCTCACGTCGGGGATCGTGCACAGGGTCCAGGTAGAGAGCACATGGTCGACGCTTTGATCATCCAGGGGCAGCGTCTGGGCGTCCAGGCCGATGCACCCGACCGGCACCGGGCTCGCGGCGACTCGCCTGTCGGCCAGTTTGCGCCCGGCGGTGGCGGGATCGACGGCCCAGACGTGGGTCAGGCCGGGCGGGTAATAGGGCACGTTGCGGCCTGAGCCGGAGCCGGTCTCGAGCACGTCGCCGCTCAGGCCGCCGGCGATGTGGGTGCGCAGACGGCCGAGGTCGGCACCGGCCATGATGAGGTTGATGAACCGGGGAAGGATCTGGCTTTCGTAAACGCCCACGGTTGCCAGTGTGGCAGGCAAAGTGTCAGGCGGGCGGCGTACTGTTCTGCGCGTGACATGACCGTGTCGCGCGGCGCATCGGCGCACCCCGCGCAGATCTCCACCGGGCCCTCCTCGACGCGGACGCGATCGCCAGGCCGAGGGTGCCGGACGGCATGACCAGTAGACTTGGCGAAACGGGTGTGATGTGCAGCGATGCCGGTTTCTTCGGCGGATTGGACCCCTGGTTTTGCTGATCGTTACCCCGGGGTGGGGCCGAGCGGCGGGCCGGGGGGAACTGGCTGGATTTTGGCTTAACCTTGCGTTATTCAGATATTGGAACCCCCGCGAGGCGGCAACCTCCGGGCGGCGGCAGAAGGGACTACACCCGATGGCCTCTGTCAACGTATCCGGGCGTGATGCCCGGCTGGTAGCCGCGCTGCTGGCATTGCCGGAAATCCGTCAGTTAATAGCTGATCTTGATGAAACCCGGTGGACTGGCCGTCCGGGTTATGCGGTCCGCACGATGGTCGGTGCCGCGCTGGTCAAGGCCGTGTATGCGCTGCCCACCTGGACGCGTACGGCGCGCCTGATCGGTGAGCGCGGGACTGCGGGAAGCCCTCGGCGGTGTCCCTCGCAGTGGGCGTGTACCGGTTCACAGCCAAGCTGCGCGCATCGCGGCCTGCTGGCCGCGTGCATCGACGGGATGCTCGCGGGCCTGCGCGCCGCCAGCCCGGGGATGGGCGAGACGATCGCGATCGACAGGTCTAACCTGCCGGCTTATGCCAACGGCACCGGCACCTGTCAAGGACGGCCCGCAGCGGACCCGGTCGCTGATCCCGATGCCTCCTGGGGGCACCGTTCGGCGGTCTCCACCCGCAAGGGCGGCGGCTTTTACGGCTATAAGCTGCACGCTGCTGTCTGCGTGCGCACCGGCCTGCCGGTCGCCTGGACTGTCCGCGCGGCGGGCGAGTCCGAGCAGGAGATGGTGCCGGGCCTGCTCGGCGCGCTGGCCAGCCGCGGATTCGCCCCCCATGCCGCCGTGATCGACAAGGGCTATGACGGGGAGCTGATGTATCAGGCATGCGAGGCCCGGGGCATCCGGCCGGTCATAGCGCTGAAGATGACCGGCGGTGTCCGGCAGGCTGGGACAAGCCACCTGCCTGCGCGCACGGCCAATGGGCCTTCGCCGGCTCCGATGCCAGGCGCGGCGCATCCAAATGGCGCTGCCCGGCCGGTGCCTGCCAGGCCCGCGTCGGTGTGGATCAAGGCCAGCCGGATGCACCCGCTCATCCCGCGCCACACCACCCGGTGAAGACGCTCTACCGGCAGCGCGTCGCGGTGGAACGCGAGTTGGGCAGCTCAAGCACGAATGGGGTGTGCTCCGGCTACACGTCCGCCGCCTGCCCCGCGTCCGGCTGCACGTGGACCTGGCCATCCTCGCCCAGCTCGCGGCGGTCGCCAGCGCGGCACCAGGAAACTGACATCAGGCACACCACCGCGCACCGCCTGACGCAACCCCCTTTGCCCTGCTGGGGATAACCCGCTGACCCCTGTGGAGTTTCGCCACTGCTTTCGCCAATCCCGACGTTCACGAATTCGAGGCCCGGGAGGGCGGGAGTTCCGCGTGTCGCTGACGAACGACGCGCCGGACGCGGCCTGCAAGACCGCGGCGCACACCGACACCTACCACGGGCACTTCGCGCGGCTGGTGCCGGGCGAGCGGGTCGTCGAGGTGCTCGAGTTCGAGACGGCGAACCCGGACCTGGCCGGCGAGATGACGATAACGACGACGCTCACGGACGTGGATGGGGGCACCGAGCGCCGTCGTGCACGAAGGGGTGCCACGGGGCGTTTCCGCGGCTGACAACGAGCTGGGCACGCGGATGGCGCTCGATCATCGCGCCGCTCTGGTGGCCGGGCCCCCCGGCGGCCCGCGTTACGGGGGACGTGGCCGCCGCTGACGAGGGCGGCGACGCCGCTGACGTTGCCCGCCTGCGACATCGCCGCGAGGGCGCCGGACTGGTTGAGCACGTACTGGTTGAAGAAGGCCACGGTGACGCGGCTGACGGCGCGCTCGGCCGGATCGATGCCTCGTAGGGGCTCAGGTGGCTCGCGCCGAGCAGGTTGAAGTAATACCGGAGCCCGGCCCCGTCCCCGCGGTACAGCGCGACGCTGGCCGAGGGCGGGTTGACGCTGTCCGCGTTGCCCTGCGTGAACAGCATGGGCGGCGTGCTGCTGGTGAAGTACTGCCCTGGCATCGCGGGCCATTCCGCGCCGGAAAGCACGGCCGCGGCTTTCACCCTGGTGTCCGCACAGCAGGTGTTGGCCGCGAGGGCGGCGACGGTGTTGCCCCCGTCGGACTGCCCGGCGGCGGCGATCTCCTGACGGTTGATAAGGCCGGACAGCACCTGGTTGGGCTCCGCGCTGAGCGCCAGCAGGCTGCTGAGCACGAAGGACATGTCCTGCGGCTGGTTCACCAGGTCGTTTTCGTCGGCCTTGGTGTTACCAAGCTCGCAATTCGTGCGCGGGAACGTCACCGCCGCGACCACGTAACCCGCGCTGGCCCAGGTCTGCAGGAGGTCGCCGTAGGCGGCGGCGCACTGCTGGTAGCCGGGGGCGAACAGGATCAGCGGGAACGGGCCCGTGGCCGGTGGCCAGGTTGAGCCCTGGGCCAGGGGGTACTGGACGGTGGTCACCAGCGCGCGCGGGGCCAGAGGGGTACCGGCCTGCCCATTGTGGGCCGGATAGGTGAACGTCATCTGCTGCTCGCCGACCTGGTAGGTGCCGGCGTTGCCCAGCGGGAGCGCAGTGGGAGAAGGGCTCGGAGTCGGGTGGCCGGAGGGCCTGGCGGTGGCGCTGGTCAATGCTGACCCCGTGGCCGAGCCGGTCGCACGGGGATTCGCGGACGACGACGTGCAGGCGTTGAGCACAATCGCGACCAGGATGGCGGTGACGACCCCACACGTGATCATTAGCCGGGTACGCCTCGCAGCTGACACCGATGCATCCTAGCGGCCCGGGCCCGCTGCTGTTGCGCGACACTCCTACGGCCGCGGCCGCGGGCCTGCGGCCCGCTTAGCCCGCGGACGCAACGGTTGTCCCCTGGCCCGCGGGCGTGAGATTGTCCACGTCGCCCGCCAGCGTGCCGTCGGCGAGGAGGCGGTCGACCAGGGCGTTCATGCGGGCGGCGATGTCCGGGCCGCGGCGGCTCCAGCCGTAGAGCCGGGCAATCCTCGTGGTGAGCACGTCGCGGCTGATGCCGCCGGTGTCGCGGACGAGGTTGACGAGCGCCAGGGCGAGTTCCTCCCCGTGGACGTGGTTGACGTCGCGATGGCAATCGTCCGTGGGGGTCCGGACGGTCACGAGCGGAGGCGCGGGTGAGGATGACGAAGTTCGCCCTCGCGGAGCACGCCGGCCGCCTCGATGGCCACGTCGATGTTCGCGCGGATCCGCGGGCTCCGATCCCGGCCGACGTCCCATCCGTCCCGCAGGCGCTGATACAAGGACGTCCAGGTGAACGGGTTCCTCGGCGGTGACGACGGCCTGGACCCCGGGGGCCATGAAGTAGGCGCTGCCCGGCTGATCGGCATCAATCCAGCCCGGCAGCGGCGGAACGCTGGCGGTCACGTAAGGGGTGGCCCACGCCGGGACCCTTGACCGAAGTGGCGGCCTCCGTCACGATAACCGGCCGTCCGCGTCATCCCCCGTTCCAGCGCTGCTCAGCCAGCCCGCGCACGGGAGCCGCGATGGCCCCCTCGATCGCTGCGCGGAGCTTGCGTTCCTCGCCGTTGCGGTCCCGGTACCAGGCGGTGCCCCAGATCCGGTGGAGCCTCCAGCCGAGCCCGCGCAGCACCTTCTCGCGCAGCCGGTCACGGTCCCGGGCGACCTTCGAGGAGTGGTACTGGTACCCGTCGCACTCGACGCCGAGGGCGTAGACGCCGGGGTGAGCGGGGTGGCAGACGCCGATGTCGATCCGGTACCCGGCGGTTCCGACCTGCGGGATGACCTCATATCCCCAGGAACGGATGACGCTGATGACCGATTCCTCGAACGGCGACTCGGCGTCGCCGCCGGGGCCGGCCTCCGAGCGCGAGAGCCGCCATGCCGCGCTCGGCGTAGTCGAGGTAGCGCCGCAGGTGCCGGACGCCCTCGGTGGTGGCGGACCCGGGGATGTCGCCGGCCCGGATGCTGGAGACGATCTCGTTGCGGTACCGGGCCCGGGTGATCGCGACGTTGAGCCGCCGCCAGCCGCCCGCCGTTGAGCGGCCCGAAGTTCATCGTGATCTTCCCGTTCTCGTCCGGCCCGTAGCCGATGGAGAAGATCAGCACGTCCCGCTCGTCGCCCTGGATCGTCTCGAGGCTCTTCACGAAGAACCCGCGCAGCCGGTCCCCCTGTCGAAGTACCGGTCGAGGTCCGGGCGGTCGGCGCGCACGGCCGACGGCGGTCTCGATCGCTTCGGCCTGCGCCTCGCTGAAGGCCACCACGCCCAGGCTCAGGCCCGGGCGGGTGTCGTAGTGGTGCATGACCCGCTCGGCGACCTTCGCCGCCTCGTCCGGGTTGTCCCGGGAGGTGCCGCGCCGGTAGGCGCCGTCGACGTGGAACAGCTCGACGCCGACGTCGGGCCCGTCGCTGTGCCTGCTGGGGAAGGTGACGAGCTGCCCCTTGTAGAAGGAGGCGTTGGAGAACGCGATCAGCGCCTCGTGCAGGGAACGGCAGTGCCAGCGCAGGCTCAGGCTGCGGAAGGCCCCGGACGCCTTCGCGAGGTCGAGGATCGATTCGAAGTCGGCGGCATCGTCGGAGTCCTCCGACCACTCCTCGCCGTCGTCCGTCCGCGCCGCGGCGAACAAGTTGGTCGGCGGCAGCTGCTTCTGGTCCCCGGCCAGGATGAGCGCGGAACCGCGGTAGACGCAGTTGATGGCGTCGCCGGGGAGGACCTGGCTCGCCTCGTCGAAGACGACCACGTCGAAGCGCAGGTCGGCGGGAGGAACTGGCTGACGGCGAGCGGCGACATCATGAAGCACGGCTTGATCGCCTGGGTGACGTTGCGGGACCGCTCGAGCAGCGTCCGCACCGGCATGTGCTTCTCTTCTTCCCTGCTTCACGGGGGATGATGGCGGACTCGCCGATGTCGCTGCGGGGGCGGCGGGCGTTACAGGCCCGGATGATGTTCCCCGTGGCGTTCTCGATCAGCGCCCGGTCGAGTTTCCGGTACTCGCCGACGAGCGCGTCCCGGTCGGTCGCGCGACCACCGACAGGTCCGGATCGGCCCGAGGTGATCTTCCGCCCATTCCGTGCAGCAGCGCCCGTTCGATCATCGCGGCACCTGCCCCGCCGGTACCCGTTCGGACATGCAGAAGTCGACGGCGACGTCGAGGCCGTGCGCTGCCAGCGTAGCGCGGGCCCCCGGTAGGCGTGCCACTCCTCCTGGCCGCCGGTGTCCTGACGCAGGGCCTCGATGAGGTCGTCGGCCTCCGCGTAGTCGTCCAGCTCGGCGCTGAGGTCCGCGCGGCGGTCGGGGCCGAACGCCTCCAGCAGCGCGTCCCGGGCGCGACTCCACGCCTCGCGGCGGCCGCGAGCTGGCTCGTCGGGAATCGCGCCGTTGCCCGCCTTGACCTGGGCCTGGGTGAGCGGCGCCTCGGTGCCGGTGACGATTGCCCGCAGCACGCGCCCATTCGAGGCGCAGTCCTGACGGTCGGCAGATCGGTCCGTCGCCGGCGTACAGGCCGCCGAACGTGTCGCCGAACTGGCTGCCCTGGCCGGCGAGGCGTCGCGTGGGCGGCGTCGGCCGCGTCGCGCAGGCGTCACCAGGTGACGCGCCTGGCCGGCGGTGAGCGGCCGGCCGACCGCCTCGCTGACCGCCTGGGTGAACGCCGCCGCCGCCTCCAGCGGTCCGCGCTGAGCGCGCAGCCACCCGATCGCGTCCGCGATCGCGCCGTCGAGCAGTTCCGGCGGGGCGCCGCCGGCCGAACGCCAGCGTGGCCTTCCAGGCATTCAGGTCGCGGGTGATGTCGTCCGCGGGCCAGCGATGACCGGGTCTGGGCGGTCGACCCGGCGGCAGTCGGCGAAACCAGTTCAGTTCCTGCCCGCGGGCGCGGCGGACCGCGGTCGCCGCGACCTCCAGGGCCTGCCGAGCGGGCCGAAGTCGGTGGACGCGCCGCGGTAATAGCTGCCCAGGACGGGCGCTTGCGGCGGCCTCCGCGGCGGCGAGCGCCTCGGCGGCCTGTTTCCAGGCGACGGCCAGGCCGAGGTACCGTTGCGCTTCGTCCTTGCCGCCCGTCCCGGTGAACGAGGCGACGGTCTTCTTGTCGGCGCGGTACTCGCCGGACAGCTTGCCGAGCCGGTGGTGCTCGCCTCAAACCGCGTGCCAGGCCTGCAGGTCATGCTCGAGCACCGCGGGCGTGTAGTAGGCACTCGCAGCCGCTTCTGCGCGGGCCAGCCTGTCCTCGGCGGCCCGCAGGGCGTGCCGCCTCGTGCGCAGCGGCCAGGCCGGAGGTCAGCCACGTCCGTTCTGGATGGAGGGGCTCCGGACAGGCGGCTACGGAGAGGAGGTCGGAGGCCGCAGCGAAGGAGACGGGGCGCGGAACCCGAGCGTTCCGGCGAGCGGACGAGCGCGCCGGCCGGTTCGCGAGCAGCCCGCCTCGTCGGGGAACGTCGCGCCAGCGCGGTGACCGCTTCGGCGCCAGGCCGCCATCTCGTCCGGGGGCGGCGAGGAGCGAGGGCCAGATCGCGGGGTCCGGCAGCGCGCCGGACGCGGGACGGCCGGCCAGGCGGTTCCGGCGGCGCGGGCGCCGCTTCTCGCGGCGGCGATCGCGCGAGGCTGGACTGGCCAGCCGGGCGATGGCGTCGTCGACCGGAGCCGCCGTCGTCAGCCAGTGCCGGGGGCCCGCGGGCCTGGCCGCGAGGTGGTCGAGGAGCCCGCGAAAACGTGGGCGTCCGACGGGACGGGTCAGCCCGTCCCTTCGGCGAGTGTCCTGTTGACCTGGGCCTTGGCCGGAAGCGTCACCAGGGCGATGCGGCCTGGTAGAGCCGGGAGTCCATCGATCCGTGCTGGGTGACGTCGCGCCACCGACGAGGGCCCTTGCGCCGGCCGGCCGCCAGGCGCCGGCGAGTTTCGCGGTGCGGCGCGAGGATCTCGCTGAGCCTCGACGGTCAGTTCTTCCGCGTTTATGTCCGGGACGGCGCCGCGGGAACCTCGTGCAGCAGGGCGATGTTCCCGAGCACGTCGTGCAGCGAGAGCCAAGCGGGTCACGCTTGCGGTTCATGGCGTCGGCGTACGGGTTCAGCTGCTCGCGGCGCTTGCGGGCGGCGCGACATTCATGGCCGCCATCGGTGCGGGGGCGACCGGCTCGGTGTCGAGCGCCTGGCCGAGTTCATCCGCGACCTCCTTGCGGGTCGCCTTCGGGGAGTGCAGTTCCAGCAGGTAGGCGCGCAGCCCCGCGGCGGTGAGCCGGTCGCGGACCACGTCGAGGGCGGCGGCCTTCTCCGAGACGAACAGGACGGTTTTCCCCGCGTGCAGCAGGACCCCGATCATGTTGGCGATGGTCTGGCTCTTGCCCGTGCCGGGCGGGCCGTCCATGACGAAGGACCGGCCGGCGAGTGCGGCGGCGACGCAGGCGCGCTGGGTGGAGTCCGCGTCGAGGATGACCGGCGCTCTCCGGGCGCGGCTTGCCGGTCGATGTCCGGTCGGGGATCTCGTCGAAGGAGAGCTCCGAGGATTCTCTGGGCGATTGGGCGCCGGCGGCGAGGGCCGCGGACCGCGGCGTGGGCCGCGATCAGGTCCTCGTTGTCGAGCAGGTCGCGGTACATCGCTTCCTTGGCGAAGGAGAAGCAGGAGAGCACGAGCCTCTCGGTGACCGTCCACGTCCTGGTCGTCGATCGCGGCGCCGGACCCTGTCCAGGAGCCGGCCGCAGGTGAGTCCTTCTTCAGGGTCTCCGCGGCGGGGCAGGTGATCCGAGCTGGGCGAGCTTCAGGGCGAGGGCGGGGTTGACGACGGGATCGTCTTCGTCCCGCAGGTCGGCCGCTGTCGCGGGCCGCCGTGGTCCAGCCGGACCGGGACCAGGAGCAGCGGGCTCTGGTAGCGGGCTGCCGTCGTCGTCTGTCCAGGTGAGGGTGCCGAACGCCAGGTACAGGACGGACAGGCCCCGGTCGAGGTATTCCTGGGTCGACCGCCGGTACAGCGAGCGCAGCGCGGAAGCCAGCTCGTCCGGGTCCTGTCGGCGTCCAGGATGTCCGGCCGCCGGCCGTGGGACCGGATACCCCCCAAGTCAATCGCCGACCCAGGCGTCTCCTCTCCGCCCGGCGCTTGGACTCCCGGCTGTCTTCGGCTTCAGCGACCGGAAACGTACAACATGTTTCCGTCCTTCACCAAGCGTGCCAGGACGTCAGCCAGGCGAGGGACGGACCAACTCGACCATGCCGGTCTTGCTCGGCCTGAAATTGAGCAGCCGGTTCGACCCGGTGAGGTTAATCAGGCCATCACGCCAGCTGCGGATGGATGAGCGGATAAGCGTCTCCCGGTCTCCAGATTGCTGAACGTTTTAAGCCGTCGTTAGGCATCCTGCGTCCTCTCCATTCAGCGCCATCCCTTCGGCGCCATCCCTTCAGGGCCGTCCGCGCCTACGCAGAATAGACGCGGAGACCGACAAAATGGATGTCCTCGCGACAGTGGCGGCCGAACAGATACAGCCAGGCTCTTTACCGGGACGTCGGCGTGGCGTCACTTGAGCTGTGCCAGACTCGCTGGCAGAGTGGAGACCTACGCGAACATAGGTTCGATATACAGGAGTAACGTGGAGGTCACGGAGCGCCAGCGACGCCTGCTCGCGCTGTGCGCCATCCGCGTCGACGGCGCCAGCGTGGACTGGAGCCTCATCGCCAGGCAGGCGCAGTTCGAGGAAGGCCTCGACGCGCTCTGGGCCGGGCGGATCTTCGAGAAGTCGGCGGCCGCCAAGCGCTCCCGGCCCGTCCTTCGCCGTGGCATCAGGGATGCGGAATCGCTCGCCGATCGTGTCGAGGCCGAGATCCAGGCCGCCGAACGGGCCGCAGCGGGACTGGTCACCGTGCTCGACGAGCCCTACCCGGCGAACCTGCGGCTGATCCCGAACCTGCCGCCGTTCCTCTTCTACCGGGGTGTCCTGGCCGAGGAAGACGTATCGTCCGTGGCCGTGGTGGGCACGCGCAGCGCCTCCGGCGCGGGCCTGGAGCGGGCGGCACGGCTGTCCGCGCTGCTGGCCCGCCATCACGTCACGGTCATCTCCGGCCTGGCCCGGGGTATCGATACGGCCGGCCATCGGGGCGCGCTGAAGGGCGGCGGGCGGACCATCGCCGTGCTGGGGACCGGCATCACCACGTGCTACCCGCCGGAAAACCGGGAGCTGGCCGACCAGATCGCCCAGGCAGGCGCGCTCGTGTCACAGTTCTGGCCGACCCGGCCAGGCCGGGAAGGACACGTTCCCGCGGCGGAACGTCGTTACGTCCGGCCTCAGCCAGGGCACAGTGGTGATTGAGGCGAGCCAGACTTCTGGAGCCAAAATGCAAGCACGCCTGGCGCTGGCGCACGGCAAGAAGGTGTTCCTGGTCCGTTCGCTGGTCAGGGACCAGGAGTGGGCCCGGGACTACGTGGCCCGGCGGGGTGCGGTCGTGGTCGACGACGTGGACGAGGTTCTGCGGCACCTGGCCGCGCCGGACCGGGTCCGGCAGAAGGCACGCCAGAGCCAGCAGCTATCCCTGACGCTGCTCTGAGCCGATGGCGCCATCCGCCTTACTGCCGGCCGGGCCGCCGCCCGGTTTCCCGGGGTGCGCACGGTGCCCCTACGCGCGCACCGGCCCGGCGGTTATCTGCGTGGTCTGCGCCCGCCGGACGTTCGAGGACATCGCGGCCGACGCCTGCCCAGTCTGCAGCCAGACGCTGGAGCCCGACGGCTCCTGCCCCAACTGGCTCTGCACCGATCCCCGCCGCCGGATCAGCCGCATCCACGCGATCGCCTACCAGTCCGGGCCGCTGCGCCAGGTCATCAACAACTACAAGTACGAGGGGGCACGCGGCTGGGCGGGAATCTTCGGCCGCCTCGTGCTCGGCTGGCTGGAGATGCACGCCAGGGACGCGCCGCCCGACCTGATCGTGGTCAACCCGACCTACACCGGTCCCGGGGGCAGGGAGTTCGGCCATGCCGAGGCCGTCCTGCGAAGGGCGGCGGGAGAGGACGTTATGGGGCGGTGGGCGTTTGACCTGGCTGATCCAGCCGCCGTCGTGAAGACCCGGGCCACCATCCAGTCGGCGGCCGCGACCGCGAAGGCGAAGCGGGCCGCGGCGCAGGAACTGCGGGCAGCCTTGGTGATTACCGACGTAGGCCGGACCGCCGGCCGGCGCATCCTGGTCTACGACGATGTGTGCACGACGGCCAGCCAGCTCGAACGCGGTCGCGGAATGCCTGCTCGATGACGGGCGCGCCGCAGCGGTGGAAGGGCTGGTGCTCGCCCGGGCGCCGTGGCGCCGGCAGACGTGAGCCGCGCGCCGGCTACCGCGAGAGGTGCGCCACGAGGTCCTGTATGTTCCTGACGGCATCGGTCAGGGAGGCAACGCCGGCGACGGCCGCGGCGATCCCCTTGAGCAAGCCTCGTATGACTCCCCAGCGGGGGGACGGCTCCTCAGCCTCGGCCTTCGCCGCCTCCGCCGCCCCACGAACATCGGATACGTCAGGGACGAAGCCCTCGAATGAGTCGAGCAGGCGGACAAATTCATCGATCTGGGCAATTGTTTCACGCTGCATTTGCGGCAACGAATTTACAACGGATGCAGAGGAGTGGTGTCCAATAACAATTCCCTGCCCGTGGACGTTACCCGTTCGAATATCCGAACCCGGATACTCCCCCTGTCCACTGCTCATCTCTTCTCCTTAGATGAATCATTCACTGTCGCCGAGGAATCGTCGCCAACGACGCCTCCGGTACTATCCCGGGTCCGGAGAGCTTTTATCGCCCACCGGGTGACAACGGGAACATCGATACCGAACGTCGGGGCAAGCGCACGGAACCGTTCGTTCATTACCCCGTCGACGACCGTCCTGGCGTACCCGATATCCAGATGAGTGGCAGCAGACAGGTAGCGAGTTGCTTCCCGGTCATCGCTTCGCCGGAGATTCTTAGCAGCCGCAATGTCCCCGGCAGTTAACCGATGACCATTAACGGAAGGCCCGGGTGCTCCAGGTTGCTGCTGTATGCCCGTCATGGCTGACACTCCCCCTGGTAGCGACCGCCAGAAGATGTATGCGGGCGATACCTGCCTTCCCGTCTAACACACCACGGCCCGGACGGCAAGAGCTACCACGCTCATCTGGGGTCATCGGCGTCGCCGGGCTGCTGATCGTGGTACTGCTCGGGTGCTGCTGGCCTAGGTCGTCCCGGCGTGGCTGACCATGCGGGGACGCATCATTCAGGCCTGACCTCTGGCTTAGAGCACACAAACCAGGTCCGGTTCTCGCTTTCGTCATTGACCGCGCCGCCGTCACTTTCAATGGTCACTATATTGACGAACTTCTTGCCGAGCGACTCCCGTATCTTCTCCGGCGGAAATGATACCGTCCTGATGACCTCTGTGAGCGATTTGTACGTGCCGTCTCGCTGGAGCTCAAGTACCTCGATGTTCCAGTCGAACACGACGTCATCACTCGTTCGCACCGTTATCTGGAGGTAGTTCTCACCAAACTGCTCAACTACACTCGGGACAGTCGTCACCATCTTAAGGCCGCTTGCCGTATAGGTGTCGAAGACAAGCACACCACCGTCGTTCAGGTGCCGGCACGCGCAGTCGAAAAAGTTCTCCCAGGCTGAGAAGTCGAGCAGGTGATTGATGCCGTGGTAGACACAAATGATGGCGTCGAATTTAACGTTCAGCTCAAAGCAGCTCATATCGGCCAGATGCAGCGGGGTTCCCGCGGGCAGCTTCTTTCCGGCAACAGCCAGCATACCCGGCGATATATCGAGGCCGCTCACCCGATACCTGTCCGCTAGCGCGGCAATTATTCCGCCCGTTCCGCAGGCAACCTCCAGCAACGTCACGGCCTGGCCGTGAGCGTGCTTAACAACACTGTCAATAAACCCCGCTTCGGCAGCGGAATCACCAGTCACAACATCGTAATGCCGGGCGAGCAAATCATAAACTGCCATGATTAAGTCTATATGGCTTCCCCGGCGGCCGCTTGGTTATGAAGCGGGCTGGGACGAGGCCTCGAAGAGAAGCGCCAGCGCGCGGGCGCCCGGAGCCGGTCGAGGAGATGTTCCACGCCGACTGAACCGGCTGTGGAGCGTCCAGCATAAGTGGCCGCGCGGAGAATTGCCGGCGGCGGATGAGAAGCGCTACAAAGAAGTGCTGGATAAAGACGTGTTAGTTGACTAACGGCCGCCACTGGCAGCCCGGGCGCGAGGGAGCGAACCATGGACGCACATGCCGCGCTGCCGAAACCTCTGTTCGCGAAGGTGCGGATCATCGCCGAGAAGGCTGGCTTCGACGGGGTCTTGCTGCTGCACTCGGCCGACGAGCTCGGCGACTACCCGGCGACCGTGCTGCACGACGTCCGCGCCTGGGCGGCGGCCCGGACTACCCGCTGATCGCGGAGCGCGCCGGGGACGGCGGCTGGCGAAGCGTCGGCTACGGCGCGGCGGTGGCGGCGGCGGACGCCATCGGCCAGGGGCTGATCGACCGCGGCCTTGGCCCGGCGCGGCCGCTGCTGATCTTGTCCGGAAACGGGGTGAACCACCTGCTGATGACGCTGGGGGCGCTGACCGCCGGCGTGCCCGTTCGCCCCGGTGAGCGTGGCGTACTCGCTCCAGTCAAGGGATCACGCCAGGATCAGGGCGATCGCCGAGCTGATCGCGCCAGGCGCGGTGTACGCCGATGACGCCGCCGCGTTCGGCCCGGCGCTCGACGCGCTCGCGGCGTTCCCGCGATCGTCGGGAACGGCTACCGGCCGGGAGCGGACCCCCCGGTGACCTGCGATCAACCGGGCCGGCCCCGCGGTGTCCGACGCGTTCGCGACGCTCGCCCCTGACGTGATCGCGAAGGTCCTGTTCACCTCCGGCTCACCGGCACCCCTAAGGGCGTGCTGAACACGCACCGGATGCTGTCGGCGAACCAGCGGATGATCCGCCAGGCGTGGCCGTTCCTCGCCGGGGAGCGCCCGGTGATCGTGGACTGGCTGCCGTGGTCGCACACGTTCGGCGGCAACCACAACGTGAACATGATGCTCGTCAACGGCGGCACGATCTACGTAGACGCCGGCCGTCCGGCGCCCGGCCTGTTCGCCCGGACGGTCGCGAACCTCGCCGAGGTGCCGCCGACCATTTACTTCAACGTCCCCGCCGGGTACGCCCAGCTGGTCCCCGCGCTCGAGGGGGACGCGGAGTTCGCCGCCCGCTTCTTCTCCCGGCTGCGGCTGCTGTTCAACGCCGCGGCCGCGCTGCCCGCGGCGCTCCGCTCCGGCTGGAGGCCCTGGCCGCGCGGCACGCGCCCGGCCGGGACATCCCGGTCACCGGCTCATGGGGCGCCACGGAGACCGCCCCGGCCGTGACCAGCGCGAACTTCCCGTTCAGTGACGCCCGGAGCATCGGCGCGCCGCTGCCAGGCGCGCTGGTCAAGCTGGTTCCCGTCGAGGACGCCTACGAGATCCGCGTCCAGGGCCCGAACGTCACCCCCGGCTACTTCGCCCGCCCGGACCTGACCGCGGAAGCGTTCGACGCCGACGGCTTCTACCGGACGGGTGACGCCGTCGGGTTCGCGGTTCCCGGCGACCCGGACGCCGGCCTGGTGTTCCGCGGCCGCATCGCGGAGGACTTCAAGCTGAGCACGGGCACGTTCGTCCGGGTCGGCGCGGTCCGGATCGCGCTGCTGTCCGCCGTGCCCGCCCTGTCCGACGCCGTGATCGCCGGAGATAACCGCGACTACGCCGCGGCGCTCGCCTGGCTGAACCCGGCCGAGGCCCGCAAGCTCCTCGACCGTGACCCGGTGCCGCCTGACGGCGAACTCGTCACCGACCCGGACCTGCTGCGGCTGATCGCGGACGCTCTGGCCTGGCACAACGAGAGCCACGGCTCGGCGGCGAGGATCGAGCGCCTGCTCGTCATGGCCCGCCCGGCGGCCCTGGACGCCGGCGAGATCACCGACAAGGGCTACGTCAACCAGCGCAAGGTCCTCACCGAGCGCTCGGCCCTGGCCGCAATGCTTTACACCAACCCGCCCCCGGCGGGCGTG
>CAVUNW010000059.1:0-17693 GCA_963742865.1 uncultured Actinomycetes bacterium | reverse complement strand
GGGGTGTCACCCTGGACCGGTGAGGCCGAGGATCCTGTACTGCGCCACGCCTGCGGGCCGCGTCGCATACTCCACGTCGGGTGCTTGCCCGCCGCTGCTGTGTCGACTCGGGCTGGATCTCCCATCTGCGCGGTCAACTGGAGCTGTTTCTCTTCGGCGGCATTGTTGACCGGCTGGCGAAGGAGTCACCGGATCCGCTACGACAAGCCCGGGTGCGGCCTGTCCGACGGGACGGGATCGACCTATCCTTCGACGGCCAGGTGGCCGCGGCGTTGGCGGTGGCCGACGTGGCGGGCGCCGGCGATTTCCGCCTGTTCGGGGCCTCGCAGGGCGGTCAGCTGGCCGCCGCGATCGCGGCGCAGGTACCCGGACCGGGTTGAGGCGCTGGTGCTGTACGGGATGTGCGCCAGCGGCAGGGATCTGGCGCCTGCCGAGGTCCGGGACTCGCTCGCGGCGCTGGTGCGGGCCCATCGGGGCCTGGGGCTGAAGGCGCTGGCCGGGGCCTTCGTCACCGATCCCACGGCTGAGGACCTGGAGGCGTTCACCCGGTTCCAGCGGGCGAGCGCCTCGGCCGCCGTGGCCGCCCGGCTGCTGGAGGTCTATTACGACACCGACGTCAGGGCACTGCTCCCGGCGATCCGGGCGCGCACGGCGGTGCTGCACCGCGAGGCGGACCAGGGCACCAGGTTCGAGCTGGGGCGGGAGGTCGCCGCGCTGATCCCGGGGGCGATGCTTATCCCGCTGCCGGGTTCGAGCCACCTGTTCTACCACGGCGACTGGCCAGCGGTCCTGGAGGCGGTGCTCGGCTTCTGTGCGAGCCGCGAGCCCGGGGCCGCGGCTGACCGGCCGTGAGCTGGAGGTGGCCGAGCTGGTCGCCGAGGGGCTGACCAATCAGGCCATCGCCAGCGCCTGTCCGTCGCGCCGCGGACGGCCGAGGCGCATGTGGAGAACATCCGGCGCAAGCTGCAGGTGCGCTCCCGTGCCCAGATCGCGGCCTGGGTGACCGAGCATCGGCTGCGCCGCTAGCGGCTCGGTAGTTCGCCCGATGTACCAGCGGGGACGACGGCCCAGCCGGGAAACGCGGCGAATTTGCCGGTAGTTCACCCGATAGCCGCCCGGGCAGGACGGTTCTAGCGTCAAGGCATGTCACACTCCACGAAGCCAGCCCGCCGCCTGGCGGCGGACCCTGCAGGTCGCGCGGCGGCATCAGCCCGGGTCGGCATGTTCACGCCTCTCGGTCTGCCCGAGCAAGGCCCGGAGACTGCCCGCGCATTCCTGGTGCAAGCCGAGAAGGAAGGCATCGATCACGTCTGCCGCGGCGACCACGTCAGTTTCGCCGGCATGGGGTTCGACGGGCTCGTGCAGGCCACCGCGCTGGCGATGCTTCATCCCACGCTGCCCGTCTACAGCGGCGTGTACCTGCTGCCGCTGCGTCATCCCGTCCTGGTGGCCGCGAGCTGGCCGACATTGCCCGGCTCGCCCCCGGGCGGCTCATCTTCGGGGCCGGGATAGGCGGTGAGGATCGCCACGAAGTCGCGATGTGCGGGGTGGATCGGCTACCCGGGGCCTGCGGATGGATGAATGCCTCACCATCGTGCGCCAGCTGCTGACCGGTAAGGCGGTCACCTTCCACGGCAGGTTCTTCGACCTTCATGAAGCGGTCATCGCCCCCGCGCCGGCCGAGCCTGTTCCTTCATCATCGGGGGGCGCTCGGACGTGGCCATCAGGCGCGCGGGCCGGCTGGGTGACGGCTGGCTGGGCATCTGGAACTCCCCTCGCCGTTTGCCGCCGCTGTCGAGATGGCAGCAGAAGAGGCCGCCCGCACCGGCCGGCCCGACCCGCCGAGCCGGCATGCGATGCAGGTCTGGTGCGGGCTCGCGGACTCCAAGCAAGCCGCCCGCGCCTGCCTGGCGCCCGCGATGGAGGCCTTCTACCAGGTCCCGTTCGAGCGCTTCGAACGCTACTGCCCTTACGGCACCGCCGAGGACGTCGCCGAGTTCCTCGCCCCCTACGTCGCCGCGGGCTGCACCGAGTTCAACCTGATCCCGCAGTCACCCGACCACGACCAGGCCATCGCCGGCACGGCAGCGGTGAAAAGACTCCTGGCACCGGCATGACAGATTCCCTGGTCATCGCGCCCCGCTTCTGCGGCCCGCCGGGCAGCGGCAACGGCGGCTACGTCTGCGGGCGGATCGCCGCGTACGCCGATGGCCCGGCGGCAGTCACGCTACGCCGGCCGCCTCCGCTGGCCACGCCCATGGCCGTCGAGCGGGACGGCGAAAGCTCAGTCCGTATCCACCATGGATCCATGCTGACAGCCGAGGCGGCTTCCTCGCCGGGCGGCCTCTTCACCAGAGATACCGGGCCCGGTCTCGATGGCGGACGCGCGTGCGGTGGCCGGCCGCGCGCGCTATTACACCGATCCGGTGTTTCCTGATTGCTTTGTGTGCGGGATGGGCCGCGGGCCTGGCGACGGGCTGCGGATCTTCCCCGGGCCGCTGGCTGGCAGGCCGTTCTGGGCGGCGCCGTGGACACCGGACCCGTCGGTCACCGGCGCCGGCGGAAGGGTGCGGCCGGAGGTGGTCTGGGCGGCACTCGATTGTCTCAGTGGGATCGCCGCCGCCGAGGCCGCCGGCCGGGCCGGGACACCGCCATCCTGCTTGGGCGGATGACGGCCAGCCTGGCGGTGCCGCCGGCGGCCGGCGGCCAGTGCCGGTGATCGCCTGGCCGGGCGGGCGTGACGGCCGCAAGCTCACCGCCGGATCGGCGTTGCTCGGGCCCGGCGGCGAGGTGCTCGCCGCGGCCAGGACCGTGTGGCTCACCGTGCCGCGCCCGGTTCCGGCGGCGGCCGCTGAAGGAGCGTTGTGACCAATCAGTGCGCTACGACCCTCCAGGTCGCACACTAAGCGCTCAGTCGCGCGCCTCGAGTTGCTCCGGCGCCCGGTCGGGCACGGGCCGGTCGGCGATCGCGATGGCCGAGTAGGTCGCCGCGGAAGCCGAGGCGCCAAATGGGGACCGGGAAACCAGCTGAGTTCGTGCTGGCCTTGGCGTTGGAGGAGCCGCGGACCTGGGCGGCCATGACGACGGCTGCCGGGCCGGCGAATAGGCGCGCGAGCCAGGCCTGCATGTGGGCGCGGTGGCTTGGCGCCCAGCGCGCTGGCGAGCATCGGGAGCCAGTCGCGGAGCGGGGCGGGTTCGTCGTCGACGATGTTGTAGTTATCGCTGGCCTGGATCTGCTCGAGGGCGGCCACCGTCGCTGCTGCACCGTCATCGAGGTGCAGCCAGGAGAAGATCCCGCCGCCGTTTCCGCGGACGATCGGCAAGAACTGCTGCTTCCGGACTGGGCTCGATCAGCGCGTCGTTGGCGGCGCCGTAGAGCTGCTGTAGCGCAGCGCGAATGCCGCCGAAGCCGGTGGTCGCCTTCTCCAGGTGGGCGATCGCGGCGAATGTCTTGCGGTGTTCGGCGGCGGAGTTCATCGACAGGATCGGCCTCGGTCTCGCTCGGCCCGCCCCGCCTCGTGGTGCGTACAGGTAGGGCGTGAAGCTCCGCGCTATGGTCGCGGCTCACGCCCGCCTCCGGGGACGCGGCCAGCAGCGCATCGGTTCCTCGGTTCGCAGCGGGTCGGTGGTGGCGAAGGCCTTGTCCAGGCTCCGGCCGAACTTGACGCTCGCCAGCGCCGCGGCCGATGCACTGATCGCGTCCGGCCTGCTGTCGAGCACCGCCGTGCGCACGGCGCGCGCGTCGAGCAGGTCGCAGTCCTTCACCGGCTCGGCGTTAGTCGTCTCCAAGAGCAGCTGAGCACTCGCCGGCGAGTTGTGGGTGCCGATCACCTCGTGCCCGGCGTTGATCAACTGCGGGACAAGACGGCTCCCGAGAGCGCCACTTGCTCCGGCAACGAAGACTCGCATCGTGTATTCCTCTCACTCGGTCCATGCGGTCCGGTCACATTGGCCGGTCCTGGTGGGTCTCCCTTATGACCCGTCGCCGAGGGAGGATGTGACCGGGATGAGCGAGCAGGACTGGCTGGCGCGAGCGGTTCGAGGAGAACCGGCGCCGCCTGCGGGCGGTCGCCTACCGGATGCTCGGGCTCGGCTCAGCGAGGCCGACGACGCCGTGCAGGAGGCCTGGCTGCGGCTCAGCCGCTCCGAACCCGAGCGAGATCGAGAACCTCGGCGGCTGGCTGACGACCGTCGTCGCGCGGGTGTCGCTGAACATGCTGCGCTCGCGCGCGGTCCGGCGGGAGGAGCCGCTCGAGCCCGCACGTGCCGGACCCGATCGTCGACCGCGCCGACGGCACCGATCCCGAGCACGAGGCGCTGCTCGCCGACTCGGTCGGGCCTCGCGCTGCTCGTCGTGCTCGAGACACTGACCCCGCCGGAGCGGCTCGCCTTCGTGCTGCACGACATGTTCGGCGTGCCGTTCGACGAGATCGCCAGCCGATCATCGACCGCTCCCCGCAGGCGGCACGCCAGCTGGCCAGCCGGGCCCGCCGCCGCGTCCGCGCGCAGCCCACCGCGCCCGACGTCGACGCTGACGAGCCCAGCGGGAGGTCGTCGACGCCTTCCTGGCTGCGGCCCGCGGACGGCGACTTCGACGCGCTGGTCGCCATGCTCGACCCGGACGTCGTGCTGCGAGCCGACGGCGGCGCGGCCCTCGCCGCCATGTCGCACCGAGGTACACGGCGCGCTGGAGGTGGCGCGACAGGCGGCCATGTGGTCGCGCGTCGACCTCACCATGCACCCGGCGCTGGTCAACGGGGCCGCCGGCGTGGTCGCGACCCGCAACGGCACCGTGTTCTCGATCGCCTCGGTCATCGTCCGCAACGGGAAGATCGCCGAAATGGACTTCCTCGCCGACCCGGAACGCCTCGCCCGGCTCGACCTAACGATCCTCGACGGCTGACAGATCCGGGGGCGAGTCTGGTGCCGACGCCTTCGTAGGTGTAGCTATCAGCGGCCGGGCGGCGATGGTCGTAGGTGCTGAGCCTGGTAAGCTCGAAGCCGGCGCCGGAGACGAGATGGTCGATCGGGCGGTTGAGGTGGCAGCCACCGAGGACGCATCGCTAAAGCGGCAAGCGCCAGGGCCTGGCGGCGCGCCATCTTCGCGTCCGGCGCGAGGCCGTGCTCGATGAAGTGCAGCGCGCCGCCGGGACGGAGCACGCGGCGGACCTCGGCCAGGGCCGTGCTCGCGTCGGGGATCGTGCACAGGGTCCAGGTAGAGAGCACATGGTCGACGCTTTGATGATCCAGGGGCAGCGTCTGGGCGTCCAGGCCGATGTACTCGACCGGCACCGGGCTCGCGGCGACTCGCCTGGCCGCCAGTTTGCGCCCGGCGGTGGCGGGATCGACGGCCCAGACGTGGGTCAGGCCGGGCGGGTAATGGGGCGCGTTGCAGCCTGAGCCGAAGCCGATCTCGAGCACGTCGCCGCTCAGGCCGCGGCAACGCGCGGTCGGCCGAGACGGCCGAGGTCGGCACCGGCCATGATGAGGTTGATGAACCGGGGAAGGATCTGGCTTTCGTAAACGCCCACGGTTGCCAGTGTGGCAGGCGAAGTGTCAGGCGGGCGGCGTACTGTTCTGCGCGTGACATTGACCCGTGTCGCGCGGCGCATGGCACGCCCGCCGCAGATATCTACCGGGCCCTCCTCGACGCGGACGCGATCGCCAGGTGGAGGGTGCCGGACGGCATGACCAGTGACGTTCACGAATTCGAGGCCCGGGAGGGCGGGAAGTTCCGCGTGTCGCTGACGTACGACGCGCCGGACGCGGCAGGCAAGACCGCGGCGCACACCGACGCCTCCCCACGGGCACTTCGCGCGGCTGGTGCCGGGCGAGCGGGTCGTCGAGGTGCTCGAGTTCGAGACGGCGAACCCAGGACCTGGCCGGCGAGATGACGATAACGACGACGCTCACGGACGTGGATGGGGGCACCGAGGTCGCCGTCGTGCACGCGGTCACGGCGTTTCCGCGGCTGACAACGAGCTGGGACGCGGATGGCGCTCATCATCTCGCCGCGCTGGTTGAGGCCAAGCCCCCAGGTCCCCTGCGTTACGGGGGACGTGGCCGCCGCTGACGAGGGCGGCGACGCCGCTGACGTTGCCCGCCTGCGACATCGCCGCGAGGGCGCCGGACTGGTTGAGCACGTCGGTTGAAGAAGGCCAGGGTGACGCGGCTGACGGCGCGCTCGGCCGGATTCGATGCCTCGAGGGTTCAGGTGGCTTGCGCCGAGCAGGTTGAGATAATCCGGAGCCCGGCCCCGTCCCCGCGGTACAGCGCGACGCTGGCCGAGGGCGGGTTGACGCTGTCCGCGTTGCCCTGCGTGAACAGCATGGGCGGCGTGCTGCTGGTGAAGTACTGCCCGGGCATCGCGGGCCATCCGCGCCGGAGAGCACGGCCGCGGCTTCACCCTGGTGTCCGCACAGCAGGTGTTCGCCGGAGGGCGGCGACGGTGTCGCCCCCGTCGGACTGCCCGGCGGCGGCGATCTCCTACGGTTGATAAGGCCGGACAGCACCTGGTTGGGCTCCGCGCTGAGCGTCAGCAGGCTGCTGAGCACGAAGGACATGTCCTGCGGCTGGTTCACCAGCTCGTTTTCGTCGCCTGGTAGGACCAAGCTCGCAGTTCGTGGCGGAACGTCACCGCCGCGACCACGTAACCCGCGCTGGCCCAGGTCTGCAGGATGTCGCCGTAGGCGGCGGCGCACTGCTGGTAGCCGGGGGCGAACAGGATCAGCGGGAACGGGACCGTGGCCGGCTTCGAGGTCCAGCCCTGGGCCAGGGGTACGAAGGTGGTGACCAGCGCGCGCGGGGCCAAAAGTGCACCGGCCGCCCTGTGGGCGGGATAGGTGAACGTCATCTGCTGCTCGCCGACCTGGTAGGTGCCGGCGTTGCCCAGCGGGAGGCAGTGGGAGAAGGGCTCGGAGTCGGGCTGCCGGAGGGCCTGGCGGTGGCCTGGTCGATGCTGTCCCGGTGGCCGAGCCGGTCGACGGGGATCCGCGGACGACGACGTGAAGGGGTTGAGGACGGTGGCGACCAGGATGGCGGTGACGACCCCAACGTGATCATTAGCCGGATCGCCTCGCAGCGGACCCATGCATCCTAGCGGCCCGGGCCCGCTGCTGTTGCGCGACACTCCTACGCCGCGGCCCTTAGCCCGCTGACGCAACGGTTTCCCCTGGCCCGCGGGCGTGGATTGTCCACGTCGCCCGCCAGCGTGCCGTCGGCGAGGAGGCGGTCGACCAGGGCGTTCATGCGGGCGGCGATGTCCGGGCCGCGGCGGCTCCAGCCGTAGAGCCGGGCAATCCTCGTGGTGAGCACGTCGCGGCTGATGCCGCCGGTGTCGCGGACGAGGTTGACGAGCGCCAGGGCGAGTTCCTCCTCGTGGACGTGGTCGACGTCGCGACGGCAATCGTCCGTGGGGGTCCGGACGGTCACGAGCGGAGGGCGGGTGAGGATGACGAAGTCGCCCTCGCGGAGCACGCCGGCCGCCTCGATGGCCACGTCGATGTTCGCGCGATCCGCGGGCTGATCCGGCCGACGTCCCATCCGTCCCGCAGGCGCTGATAAAGGACGTCCAGGTGAACGGGTTCCTCGGCGGTGACGACGGCCTGGACCCCGGGGGCCATGAAGTAGGCGCTGCCCGGCTGATCGGCATCAATCCAGCCCGGCAGCGGCGGAACGCTGGCGGTCACGTACGGGGTGGCCCACGGCGGGACCACGTCATCGAAGATGGCGGGCTCGGTCACGATGACCGGGCGATCCTCCTCCCCCGTTCCCGGGCTGCTCAGCAGGCCATGCACGGGAGCGGCGATGGCCTCCTCGATCGCCGACCTGAGCTTGCGCTCCTCGCCGTGGCGGTCGCGGTACCAGGCGGTGCCCCAGATCCGGTGCAGATTCCAGCCGAGCCCGCGCAGGACCTTCTCCCGGAGCCGGTCCCGGTCCCGCGCGACCTTCGAGGAGTGGTACTGGTAGCCGTCGCACTCGACGCCGAGCGCGTAGACGCCGGGGTGCTCGGGGTGGCAGACGCCGATGTCGATCCGGTACCCGGCCGTGCCGACCTGCGGCATGACCTCATATCCCCACGAACGGATGACGCTGAGGACCGATTCTTCGAACGGGGACTCCGCGTCGCCGCCGGTGGCGGTGCCGAGGGCCAGCGCCGGCATGCCGCGCTCGGCGTAGTCGAGGTAGTGCCGCAGGTGCCGGACGCCTTCGGTGGTGACGGACTCGGGGATATCGCCGGCCCGGATGCTGGAGACGATTTCGTTCCGGTACCGGGCCCGGGTGATGGCCACGTTGAGCCGCCGCCAGCCGCCCTGCCGGTTCAGCGGGCCGAAATTCATCGTGATCTTCCCGTGCTCGTCCGGCCCGTAGCCGATGGAGAAGATCAGCACGTCCCGCTCGTCACCCTGGACGGACTCGAGGCTCTTCACGAAGAACCCGCGCAGCCGGTCATCCTGGCCGAAAAACCGGTTCAGGTCGGGACGGTCCTGGCGGGCACTGCTGACGGCGGCCTCGATCGCCTCGGCCTGGGCCTCGCTGAACGTCACCACGCCCAGGCTGAGGCCCGGGCGGGTGTCGTAATGGTGCAGGACCCGCTCCGCCACCTTGGCCGCCTCGACCGGGTTGTCCCGGGAGGTGCCGCGCCGGTAGGTCCCGTCGACGTGGAACAGCTCGACGCCGACGTCCGGCCCGTCGCTGTGCCTGCTGGGGAAGGTGACGAGCTGCCCCTTGTAGAAGGCGGCGTTGGAGAACGAGATGAGCGCCTCGTGCAGGGACCGATAGTGCCAGCGCAGCGTCAGGCTCCGGTAGGCGCCGGACCCCTTGGCCAGGTCCAGGATCGAGTCGAAGTCGGCGGCGTCGTCGGAATCTTCGGACCACTCGTCCTCGTCGTCGGTCAGCGCCGCGGCGAAGAAGTTGGTCGGCGGCAGCTGCTTCTGGTCCCCGGCCAGGATGAGCGCGTCGCCGCGGTAGATGCAGTTGATCGCGTCGCCGGGGGTCACCTGGCTGGCCTCGTCGAAGATGACCACGTCGAAGCGCAGGTGCGGGCAGGTACTGGCTGACCGCCAGCGGCGACATCATGAAGCACGGCTTGATCGCCTGGGTCACGTGCCGGGACCGCTCCAGCAGGGTCCGCACCGGCATGTGCTTTTTCTTCTTCTCGGCTTCGCGGTGAATGACGGCGGCCTCACCGACGTCGCTGCGGGGGCGCCGCGCGTTACAGGCCCGGATGATGGTCCCGGTGGCCGTGGAAATGAGCGTGCGGTCGAGTTTCCGGTACTCGCTGACGAGCGCATCCCGGTCGGTCGCGCGGACGACGGAGAGGTCAGGGTCGGTCCCGAGGTGGTATTCGGCCCATTCCGTGAGCAGGGCGCGCTCGATCACCGCGGCTACCAGTCCCGCCGGCGTCCGTTCGGACATACAGAACGTGACCGCGCCATCGAGGCCGTGCGCGGCCAGCGTGGCCCGGGCGCCGGAGAAGGCGTGCCATTCGTCCTTGCCGCCGGTGTCGTCACGCAGGGCGGCGATCAGGTCCCTGGCCTCGTCGTAGTCGTCGAGCTCGGCTTTCATATCCTCGCGGCGGCCGGTGTCGAAGGCCTCCAGGAGGGCGTCCCGGCTGTGATTCCACGCCTCCGCGGCGGCCGCGAGCTGGGTGTCGGGAATTGCGCCGTCGGCCGCCTTGACCTGGGCGGGGGTAAGGGGCGCCTCGGTGCCGTTGATCATGGTGCGCAGCAGTCGCGCCCATTCGACGGCCAGCCGGATGGTCCCGATATCGGTCCGTTCACCGGCGTACAGACCGCCGAACGTGTCGCCGAAATGGCTACCCTGGCGGGCGAGACGTTCGTGGGCGGCGTCCGCCGCATCGCGCAGGCCCACGAGATGACGGGACAGGCCGGCATCGAGGGCCGGCCCACCGCCTCGCTGACCGCCTGGGTGAAGGCGGCCGCCGCGTCCAGGGGGCCGAGGTGCGCGCGGAGCCACTCGATCGCGTCCGGGATCGCCCCGCCGAGCAGATCTGGCGGGGCCGCCGCCGCTTGCCCGAACGCCAGCGTGGCCCTCCAGGCATTCAGGTCGCGGGTGATGTCGTCCGCAGCGCCCGCGATGACCGGGTTGGGGGGTGCATCCGGGGCGGCAGCGTCGGCGAAACCGCTCAGTTCGCGCCCGCGGCCCCGGCGGACAGCGGTCGCCGCGACCTCCAGGGCACTGTTCAGCTGGCCGAAGTCGGTGGACGCGCCGCGGTAATAGCTGCCCAGGATGGGGGCGGAGGCGGCCTCGACGGCGGCGAGTTCCTCGGCCGCCTTTTTCCACGCGACAGCCAGGCCGAGGTAGCGCTGCGCCCCGTCCTTGCCCGCTGTTTCCCTGGTGAACGAAGCGATGGTTTTCTTGTCGGCGCGGTACTCGCCGGACAGTTTCCCCAGTCGGTGGTGCTCGCCCTCAAACCGGCGGGCCAGGCCTTCCACATCATGCTGGAGCACCGACGGCGTGTAGTAGGGACTCGCCGCCGCTTCTGCGCGGGCCAGCTTGTCCTGGGCGGCCTGCAGCTGGCGGGCCGCCTCGTGCGCCGCGGCCAGGCCGGCGACCGATAGCCAGGCCCGCTCGGGCCGGTGCGGCTCCCGGGTCAGCGTGGCCAGGGTGAGCAGGTCTTCCGCTTCACCGAACGTGGACGGCGCGCGCAGGCCCAGCATGCTGGCCAGTCCCACCAGGGCACCGAGCCGCTTGTCGAGCATGTTCGCCTCGGCCGTGAACGCCTCCGCGAGCGCGGTGATCCGCACCGCCGTCAGGCCGCCGATCTCGACCGGGGGCGGCATCAGGGAGCCGAGGGCCTGATCGCCGGGGTCGGGCAGTGCGCTGGATCGCGGGACGGCCGACCAGGGGACTTCGGCGGCGCGGGTGACGTCATTCTCACGCGCCGTGATCTGCGCGAAATGATTGGCCAGCTCGGTGACGGCGGCGCCGACGGCATCGAGGCTGCCGGTCGTCAGCCAGTCCGCCGGCAGGCCCTCCGGCCGGGCCGACAGATGGGTGAGCAGCCGGGCGAGTGCTTCCGCGTCCGATGGGCGGCTCGACCCGACCGTGTCGGCCAGCGTCCGGTTCACCTGGGCCACGGCCGCCAGCGTGGCCAGCGACGACGCGGCCTGGTGCAGCCGGGGGTCGAGCGATCCCTTCTCGGTCACACCGCGCCAGATGAACGACCGCCCCTGCGCCGCGGGCCGCCAGGCACTGGCCAGTTTCGCGGACGCGGCCTTGATGTCGCCGAAGGCCTCGACGGTCAGGTCCACCGGGGCGATGCCCGCCAGCGGGGCCGCGGGAACATCGTGCAGCTGGGCGATCATCCCGAACACGTCGTGCAGGCAGTAGCCGAGCGGCTGGCGCACGCGGTTCATCGCGTCGGCGTAGGCGTTCAGCTCCTCGCGCCGCTTGCGCACGGCGTCGACGTCAATGGCCGGCATCGGGGCGGGGGCAACAGGAACGGTGTCGAGCGCCTCCCCGAGAGCGACCGCCACCTGCTTGCGGGTCTCCTCGTGGGAGTGCAGCTCGAGCAGGTAGGCGCGCAGCCCGGCGGCGTCGAGGCGGTCCCGCACCACATCCAGGGCCGCGGCCTTCTCGGAGACGAACAGCACGGTCTTCCCGGCGTGGAGGAGAACGCCAATCATGTTGGCGATGGTCTGGCTCTTGCCGGTACCGGGCGGGCCGTCCATGACGAACGACCGGCCCTCGAGCGCGGCGGCGATACTGGCCCGCTGCGAGGAGTCCGCGTCCAGGATGACGGGCGTGGTCTCGGGCGGGGCGTGGCGGTCGACGTCGGCGTCGGCGAGCTCGTCGAAGTAGAGCTCCGAGGACTCCGGGCCACGGGCCCCAGCGGCGAGGGCGCCTACCGCGGGGTGCGCGGCGATCAGGTCCTCGTGGTCGAGCAGGTCCCGGTACATCGCCTCCTTGGCGAAGGAGAAGCAGGACAGGACGAGGGTGTCGTTGACCTGCCAGCCGTCCTGAGTGGCGACGGCGGCGCGGACGGCGTCCAGGATGCCGGGGAGGGTGGCCTCTTCGGGGTCTTCGAGGCGGGGCAGGGCGATTCCGTGCTGGGACAGCTTGAGGGCCAGGGCCGGGTTGAGGACGCGGTCCTCTTCGAGGGGTTCCAGGGTGGGGAGCTGCCGCGGGCCCTTGTGGTCCAGGCGGACCGGGACGAGGAGCAGCGGGCTGGTGTAGCGGGTGCGGTCCTCATCGGTCCAGTTCAGGGTGCCGAAGGCCAGGTAGAGGACGGAGAGGCCGCGGTCGAGGTACTCCTGGGAGGAGCGGCGGTAGAGGGAGCGGAGGGCGGCGGCCAGGTCGTCGGGGTCGACGTCGGCGTCGAGGGTGCCCAGTGCGGGCGGGGGAAGCGGGGGCGTCTCCGCTGGACCGGCCTCATCCGGTGCGGGCGGGGCTGGGTCTTCGTCGGCTGGCCTCGGGCGCAGGGCACGGAAGCCGAACGTGCCATGACTAGTCAGGCGGCCCAGGACGTCCGCCGCCGGCGGGCGGATCAGCTCCACCGAGCCGGTTCTGCTCGGCTTGAAGTTGAGCAGCCGGTTCGACCCGGTGAGGTTGATCAGGCCATCGCGCCAGCTCTGGATGGCCGAACGGATCAGCGCCTCCCGGTCTCCAGGCTGCGGGGTCAAGCCCTCGTCAGGCACCTGCGTCCCCTCCCTTCAGCGCCATCCCTTCGGCGCCATCCCTTCAGGGCCGTCCGCGCCTACGCAGAATAGACGCGGAGACCGACAAAATGGATGTCCTCGCGACAGTGGCGGCCGAACAGATACAGCCAGGCTCTTTACCGGGACGTCGGCGTGGCGTCACTTGAGCTGTGCCAGACTCGCTGGCAGAGTGGAGACCTACGCGAACATAGGTTCGATATACAGGAGTAACGTGGAGGTCACGGAGCGCCAGCGACGCCTGCTCGCGCTGTGCGCCATCCGCGTCGACGGCGCCAGCGTGGACTGGAGCCTCATCGCCAGGCAGGCGCAGTTCGAGGAAGGCCTCGACGCGCTCTGGGCCGGGCGGATCTTCGAGAAGTCGGCGGCCGCCAAGCGCTCCCGGCCCGTCCTTCGCCGTGGCATCAGGGATGCGGAATCGCTCGCCGATCGTGTCGAGGCCGAGATCCAGGCCGCCGAACGGGCCGCAGCGGGACTGGTCACCGTGCTCGACGAGCCCTACCCGGCGAACCTGCGGCTGATCCCGAACCTGCCGCCGTTCCTCTTCTACCGGGGTGTCCTGGCCGAGGAAGACGTATCGTCCGTGGCCGTGGTGGGCACGCGCAGCGCCTCCGGCGCGGGCCTGGAGCGGGCGGCACGGCTGTCCGCGCTGCTGGCCCGCCATCACGTCACGGTCATCTCCGGCCTGGCCCGGGGTATCGATACGGCCGGCCATCGGGGCGCGCTGAAGGGCGGCGGGCGGACCATCGCCGTGCTGGGGACCGGCATCACCACGTGCTACCCGCCGGAAAACCGGGAGCTGGCCGACCAGATCGCCCAGGCAGGCGCGCTCGTGTCACAGTTCTGGCCGACCCGCAGGCCGGGAAGGACACGTTCCCGCGGCGGAACGTCGTTACGTCCGGCCTCAGCCAGGGCACAGTGGTGATTGAGGCGAGCCAGACTTCTGGAGCCAAAATGCAAGCACGCCTGGCGCTGGCGCACGGCAAGAAGGTGTTCCTGGTCCGTTCGCTGGTCAGGGACCAGGAGTGGGCCCGGGACTACGTGGCCCGGCGGGGTGCGGTCGTGGTCGACGACGTGGACGAGGTTCTGCGGCACCTGGCCGCGCCGGACCGGGTCCGGCAGAAGGCACGCCAGAGCCAGCAGCTTTCCCTGACGCTGCTCTGAGCCGATGGCGCCATCCGCCTTACTGCCGGCCGGGCCGCCGCCCGGTTTCCCGGGGTGCGCACGGTGCCCCTACGCGCGCACCGGCCCGGCGGTTATCTGCGTGGTCTGCGCCCGCCGGACGTTCGAGGACATCGCGGCCGACGCCTGCCCAGTCTGCAGCCAGACGCTGGAGCCCGACGGCTCCTGCCCCAACTGGCTCTGCACCGATCCCCGCCGCCGGATCAGCCGCATCCACGCGATCGCCTACCAGTCCGGGCCGCTGCGCCAGGTCATCAACAACTACAAGTACGAGGGGGCACGCGGCTGGGCGGGAATCTTCGGCCGCCTCGTGCTCGGCTGGCTGGAGATGCACGCCAGGGACGCGCCGCCCGACCTGATCGTGGTCAACCCGACCTACACCGGTCCCGGGGGCAGGGAGTTCGGCCATGCCGAGGCCGTCCTGCGAAGGGCGGCGGGAGAGGACGTTATGGGGCGGTGGGCGTTTGACCTGGCTGATCCAGCCGCCGTCGTGAAGACCCGGGCCACCATCCAGTCGGCGGCCGCGACCGCGAAGGCGAAGCGGGCCGCGGCGCAGGAACTGCGGGCAGCCTTGGTGATTACCGACGCAGGCCGGACCGCCGGCCGCCATCCTGGTCTACGACGATGTGTGCACGACGGCCAGCCAGCTCGAACGCGGTCGCGGAATGCCTGCTCGATGACGGGCGCGCCGCAGCGGTGGAAGGACTGGTGCTCGCCCGGGCGCCGTGGCGCCGGGAGACGTGAGCCGCGCGCGGCTACCGCGAGAGGTGCGCCACGAGGTCCTGTATGTTCGTGACGGCATCGGTCAGGGAGGCAACGCCGGCGACGGCCGCGGCGATCCCCTTGAGCAAGCCTCGTATGACTCCCCAGCGGGGGGACGGCTCCTCAGCCTCGGCCTTCGCCGCCTCCGCCGCCCCACGAACATCGGATACGTCAGGGACGAAGCCCTCGAATGAGTCGAGCAGGCGGACAAATTCATCGATCTGGGCAATTGTTTCACGCTGCATTTGCGGCAACGAATTTACAACGGATGCAGAGGAGTGGTGTCCAATAACAATTCCCTGCCCGTGGACGTTACCCGTTCGAATATCCGAACCCGGATACTCCCCCTGTCCACTGCTCATCTCTTCTCCTTAGATGAATCATTCACTGTCGCCGAGGAATCGTCGCCAACGACCCCTCCGGTACTATCCCGGGTCCGGAGAGCTTTTATCGCCCACCGGGTGACAACGGGAACATCGATACCGAACGTCGGGGCAAGCGCACGGAACCGTTCGTTCATTACCCCGTCGACGACCGTCCTGGCGTACCCGATATCCGGATGAGTGGCAGCAGACAGGTAGCGAGTTGCTTCCCGGTCATCGCTTCGCCAGAAATTCTTAGCAGCCGCAATGTCCCCGGCAGTTAACCGATGACCATTAACGGAAGGCCCGGGTGCTCCAGGTTGCTGCTGTATGCCCGTCATGGCTGACACTCCCCCCTGGTAGCGACCGCCAGAAGATGTATGCGGGCGATACCTGCCTTCCCGTCTAACACACCACGGCCCCGACGGCAAGAGCTACCACGCTCATCTGGGGTCATCGGCGTCGCCGGGCTGCTGATCGTGGTACTGCTCGGGTGCTGCTGGCCTAGGTCGTCCCAGCGTGGCTGACCATGCGGGGACGCATCATTCAGGCCTGACCTATTGCTTAGAACACAAACCAGGTCCGGTTCTCGCTTTCGTCATTGACCGCGCCGCCGTCACTTTCAATGGTCACTATATTGACGAACTTCTTGCCGAGCGACTCCCGTATCTTTTCCGGCGGAAATGATTCCGTCCTGATGACCTCTGTGAGCGATTCTATGTGCCGTCTCGCTGGAGCTCAAGTACCTCGATGTTCCAGTCGAACACGACGTCATCACTCGTTCGCACCGTTATCTGGAGGTAGTTATCACCAAACTGCTCAACTACACTCGGGACAGTCGTCACCATCTTAAGGCCGCTTGCCGTATAGGTGTGGAAGACAAGCACACCACCGTCATTCGGTGCCGGCACGCGCAGTCGAAAAAGTTTTCCAGGCTGAGAAGTCGAGCAGGTGATTGATGCCGTGGTAAACACAAATGATGGCGTCGAATTTAACGTTCAGCTCAAAGCAGCTCATATCGGCCAGATGCAGCGGGGTTCCCGCGGGCAGCTTCTTCCCGGCAACAGGCGGCAGCCCGGCGATATATCGAGCATTCACCCGATACCTGTCCGCTAGCGCGGCAATTATTCCGCCCGTTCCGCAGGCAACCTCCAGCAACGTCACAGCCTGGCCGTGAGCGTGCTTAACAACACTGTCAATAAACCCCGCTTCGGCAGCGGAATCACCAGTCACAACATCGTAATGCCGGGCGAGCAAATCATAAACTGCCATGATTAAGTCTATATGGCTTCCCCGGCGGCCGCTTGGTTATGAAGCGGGCTGGGACGAGGCCTCGAAGAGAAGCGCCAGCGCGCGGGCGCCCGGAGCCGGTCGAGGAGATGTTCCACGCCGACTGAACCGGCTGTGGAGCGTCCAGCCTAAGTGGCCGCGCGGAGAATTGCCGGCGGCGGATGAGAAGCGCTACAAAGAAGTGCTGGATAAAGACGTGTTAGTTGACTAACGGCCGCCACTGGCAGCCCGGGCGCGAGGGAGCGCACCATGGACGCACATGCCGCGCTGCCGAAACCTATTCTCGCGCCGCCGCGGATCATCGCCGAGGCGGCGGACTCCGATGGCGCGATCGTGCTGCGCTGGCGGAGCCGCTGGGCGAGTATCCGGTGTCGGTGGTGCACAGCATGCGGGAGTGGGCCCGGCTCGGCGCAGACCATCCGCTGATTGCCGAACGGGCCGGTGGTGGCTGGCGTACCGTCAGCTACGGCGCGGCGGTGGCGGCGGCGGACGGGGTCGGGCAGGCGCTCCTTGACCGCGGTCTCGGGGCCGGGCGGCCGCTGCTAATGCTGTCCGGCAACAGCGTGGACCACCTGCTGGTGACGCTGGGAGCGATGACAGCCGGGATCCCGGTGGCCCCGGTAAGCGTCGCGTACTCGCTGCAGAGCCGCGATCACGCCCGGATCAGGGCGATCGCGGACCTGATCCGCCCGGGCGCGGTGTTCGCCGAGCGCCGGCCTGTTCGGGGCGGCGCTCGGCGCGCTGCCCGGCGTTCCGGCGATCGTCAGCAGGGGCAGCCGGGATGGGGCCGAGCAACTGTCTGTTCTGCTTGATACTGAGCCTGGCGCGGCGGTGGCGGCGGCTTTCGCCTCGCTCAGCCCGAACGCGGTCGCGAAGATCTTGTTTACCTCCGGGTCGACGGGAACCCCGAAGGGCGTGCTGAACACGCACCGGATGCTGGCCTCGAACCAGCGGATGATCTGGCAGGCGTGGCCGTTCCTGACGGCGGAGCGGCCGGTGATCGTGGACTGGCTGCCCTGGAGCCACACCTTCGGCGGCAATCACAACGTGAACATGATGCTCACCGCCAGCGGCGCCCTTTAGGTCGACGCGGGCCGCCCCGCGCCCGGCATGTTCGCGCAGACGATCGCCAACCTCACCGACGTCCCGCCGACGATGTACTTCAACGTCCCCGCCGGGTACGCGCAGCTCGTTCCAGCCCTCGAAGTCGACCTGGAGTTCGCCGGGCGGTTCTTCTCCCGGCTGCGGCTGCTGTTCAACGCGGCGGCGGCCCTGCCCGCGGGGCTGCGTGACCGGCTCGGCGAGGCCGCCCTGCGGACGGTCGGCCACCAGGTCCCGGTCACCGGATCGTGGGGGGCGACGGAGACCGCCCCCGCGGTCACCAGCGCGCACTTCGCGTTCACCGACGCCCGGGGGC
>CAVUNW010000058.1:0-3562 GCA_963742865.1 uncultured Actinomycetes bacterium | reverse complement strand
CAGCAACGGTGCACGACGGATCCTGGGTCGCCATCGAAGCCCGCCTGACGCGACCTCTACGTCCCACCCAGCCCACCCCGGGCGGTTCCACCGCCGCCCCCGGCCGCGCCAGATGCCTGCCCACGCGGTGGATCACGAACCGCCCGCAACCAGCCCCCAGGAGGACCAGCCACCACAGACCACGCAAGCAGCCTGATGTCTCATTTGACTTGACAGATTCCGGGTTGATCGGCGCCGGATTGGCCCTCGACGTGTGCACGGTGACGGTGACGGCCACGCCCTCGACCTTGCAGCCATCGAACCGGCTGCTTGGTGCGGCGCAAGTTGGGCGGCTTCGCGATCCGTTTCGACGCCTGACCGAAGCCTTGATCTCACTTGCTGTCGGTCGGGCCGTGACCTGAGCAGCCAGGTCTGGCTATGCCGCCCTAGTGGGTCAAACTGAACGCGTCCCCCAACGACGGGTCAGCGTTACTGCAGTGCGTACTGTCTGGCGTGCCTGCTTCCGATGGATCCGCCCCAGGCCTGGGCCTCCTGGTATGCCGCGTCGCCTATGCGGGCGCGCAGCGCGGCCAGGACGGCATCGTCGTGCGGGGCGCGTGGCACGTAGGCGTGCAGCCAGCCGCTGCCGCTGGCTTCCAGTTGCGAGCGTGCGGCGGCGAGCAGGCGCACGGCACGCTGTGGGTTGTCCTGCTGGTCGGCGACGGCCGCCAGGGCCTCTAGGTAGTAGGCGGCGCTTGTTTCGTCTCCGGCCTCGGCCGTCATGGCCAGTCCCTCCTTCAGGTGTCCGGCCGCGTCGGCCAGGTCGCCCTGCGCCTGGCTGCTGAGCGCCAGGTCATACAGCGAGATAAGGATAGGGATCCCGTCCTGCGCTCGTCGGGCCACGGCCAGGCCGTCGGTGAACAGCCGAGCCGCGGCGTCGTTGTCGCCCTGGCTGAGCCGGACCTGGCCGAGGAAGTTATCCACCAACGCCATGGTCAGCAGGTGCTGAAGGCGGTCGTACCCGGTGAGGTCGTCCTCGCGCACCTCCCGCAGCAGGGCCTGGCCCTCGTCGAGCAGTTCGCTCGCGCCGGCGTAGTCGCTGCGGATTGCCGCCAGGTGGCCCAGGACGGCCAGGACGGTCGCATTGAGAATCACCCCCAGCTTTTCGCTCGTCTGCCGGTACAGCGGCAGGCTCTGCCCGAAGACCGTCTGCGCCCGGGCCAGATCTCCGTTGGCGATGAGTATGAAGCCGGCTCCGGTCAGCGCCAGCGCCCGCTGATAGGGCGGCAGGTCCTCGCTGCCGACCACGAGTTCGTCCCCCGGGCGGGCAAGCTCCGCGAGGTGGCCGCGCACCCACCAGAACCTCCAGCTCATCAAGAACAGGTGGGTTGCCTGATCGATGTGACCCTGGTCCACCTGCCAGGACATTGTGGCCAGCAGGTTGTCGTGCTCGGTCTCCAGCCGACCCAGCCACGGCAGCCGCCCCGGACCGGCGAGCTCGGCCCCGGACGGCTCGGCCAGGGCCTGGAAATAGGCGGCGTGCCGGTCATGCGCCTGCACCCAGTCGCCACCGCCCGCGAGGCGTTCCAGCGCATAGTCCCGGATGGTCTCCAGCAGCGAAAACCGCGGCTCGCCGCCGCGCGTTTCCTCACGGACCAGGCTGCTGTCCACCAGCGAGCCCAGTGTTTCCGTCACCTGCCACGGGGCCTGGCCCTCATCCGGGGAACCTGCCCCGACGGCTTCGGCCGCTGGCAGGCTGAACGGCCCGGCGAACACTCCCAGGCGGGCGAACAGCGCCTGCTCGCCGACCGACAGCAGGCCGAAGCTCCAGTCCAGGGTGTTCCTCAGGGTGCGCTGCCGTTCGGGCAGGTCGCGGGCCCCGCCGGTCAGCACGCTGAACCTCTGGTCCAGCCGCGAGACCAGCGCCTGCGGGGGCAGCAGCCTGACCCGGGCCGCGGCCAGCTCGATGGCCAGCGGCAGCCCGTCCAGCCGGCGGCAGATCTCCGCCACCGCCCCGGCGTTTTCGTCGGTCAGCTCGAAGCCCGGGGCAACGGCGTGCGCCCGCTCCACGAACAGGCTCACCGAGGCGTACCGCTGCAGGTCCGCGGGGTCGCGGCCGACCCCGGCGGGCGGAACCGGGAGCGGGGGAACGGGGAACTCGTGCTCGCCGCTGAGCCGCAGCACCGTCCGGCTGGTGACCAGCACTACCAGGCCGGGAGCAGCGGCAAGCAGCTCGGCCAGCAGCGGAGCGGCGCCGATAACCTGCTCGAAATTGTCCAGTGCCAGCAGCAGCCGCCTGGGCCGCAGGTACGACTCCAGGTCGGTGATCAGCGGGCCAGCGGAAGTGTTCAAGCCCAGCCCCGCGGCGATCGCGGCCGCCACCAGGTCGGCCGCTGAAACCGAGGCCAGCTCCAGGAACCGGGCGCCGTCCGCGAAGCCCGGGCCGAGCCGCCGGGCCGCCTCCACCATGAGCCGGCTCTTCCCCACGCCACCCGGACCGGTCAGGGTCACCAGCCGCACACCCTCCCCGACGACCAGGTCTTCGACGGCGGCGGCCTCGCGCTCGCGGCCCAGCAGCGGCGTGACGGGCACCGGAACAGCCCCGGCCAGCGGCGCCTCGTCCGCGGCGCCCTCGCCGGACCGGGCCATCTCGAACCGCTCGCTCAGCAGGACGGCCAGGTCGTTCTCGACCAGCTGCTGCAGCCCGGTAGGGTCAGAGAAGTGCTGGTAGGAGACTTCACCCTCGTCCCTGATCCGGGCCAGCATGTGCGTCAGCCGCGGCTCCCTGTCCGGCGCCGGCGACTTCACGTAGATGAGCCGGGGCATCCCGGCCGACAACTGGTACTCGTCCTCCAGCCCGGAGATCTGCTCGCCGGGCCCGACCCAGCCGTAGCTTTGCCAGTAGATCCCCACGAAGACCTGGCTCTGCGCAAGGTAGGCCCGGTATACCGGCCGCGGCGGGTGCGGCCGGGCGCCCAGCTCGACATTACCCGCACCAGACGCAGCAGAGTCACCGCGTCCCACACCGCCTCACGCTCCGCAGCCAGCTCCTGCAGCGTGGAACTCACGAAGACCCGCACCCGCTGATCGGGCGTGCGGATCACATCCGTCTCGGCCATCGCCAATAGCCTAGGCCGGACGGGGTCAGCAGCACCTGGCGGGAACAGCCCCAGCGTGCAGCAGGCGCCTCACCGCAGCCGGTTGGCCAGGCGTCGAAGAACTCGGACACGACCTGACTGGGCCCGGCCAGCAGACTGGCGCCATCAGCTGGTGCCGCTAGCACCAGCCCTCGAACTGGCGCAGGTCTAGGACCCCGATTCCGGGCCAGCCGAGAGCGGAGCAAGTAATAAGAAACCCACTTGCAGGACCGCGGCCGCTCATCAGCGAATCCGGGCGACGCGGCGCGCAGAGCGACCTAATCTGGCGCCTAATCCGGTGATCGCCGAGGAGTCGCCAAGCCGTCCAGAACGGCAGGTACGTGTGCGCCGGGAGACATCGAAGCGTTCACACTTCGTGATGTCGCACTCGTGCGAGCGCAATCGTGTGGCTTGGCCAGAGCCGCGGCCGTCACCGGCCCCGGTCA
>CAVUNW010000057.1:0-49324 GCA_963742865.1 uncultured Actinomycetes bacterium | reverse complement strand
CATTGGGAGTTGCCGGGAGACGGTCATGGAGTGTGCCCGCTGGGACGTGGATGATCCGGTTCAGCCGCGTCGGGCAGAAATCAGCAGCACCAGGTCGATTAGGTATCAGCCAGGTATCCATCTACCTCTTGTGTCATGAGCGGGCAGCCGTCGTTGCCCGGGAGCTCAGCAGCTCGTGTCGATTCGGGGAGAGTGACCGGTGACGAAGTCCACGTCGGTATCGGTGCCTTTGGTTAGTTTTCTGACGACGGTCTATGGCACCGAGGACTATCTGCCAGCAACGATCGAATCCGTGCTGGCGCAGACTTCGCCGGACTGGGAGATGGTAGTCGTCGACAACGGCCTGTCACCCGGCGTCGTCGAGATCGTTTCGCGGTACCCGCGCGATGACCGGATTCGATTGATCCGTCAAGAGAACCGCGGATACCGCGGTGGGGTCACAGCCGCAGCGGAGGCCGCCACCGGTCGCTACCTGAGCGTCCTGGACAGCGACGACAAGATCATGCCGTCATTTGTGTCCGCGATGGCTGATGTGATCGCCGCCGAGCCAGGTATCGACGCTGTCGGCTGCGATGCCGTTCAATTCGATGATGCCGAGCAAGCTCACCTGCCCTCGGGGTATCTCGCTTCTCTAGGCGTGCAGTGGCAGCCGCGTTATGCCAGTCAGCCGTTGACACTGTCCGACGCCCTTGCTGGCGTCATTCCGTACTACACCGGCATCGTCCGGCGTGACGCGTGGCAGCAAGTTGGCGGTTACGCCGCTCACGATTCCGATGTCGATGAATCGGTTGTGATCTGGCTGCGGCTCGTCCAGTTGTACGACGTCCGGCTTATCGACGCCCCTCTGGGCTGGTACCGGATCCGAGGGAATTCGTTGTCCCGCGATCCAGCCAAAGTGGAGGCGTTCGAACAGGCACTCATCGCCGCCTTCTCGCGAACCGCAGAAAGCACGGCATCCGCCAGGGACCAGGTCCTCGTCGAGGACACGGTGGCAAGGCTCCGGTACCACCAGGAGCTGCGACGGGCCCGGTGGGCACTGCTGGACGGAGACATTCGGTCGGCTCGCCGGCACGCGCGACTCGCCTTCGCCCATAATCCAGGGCTGCGCTCGGGCCTCGTGGTTGCATCGCTGGCCATCTCGCCTGCGCTGCTGCAGCGGCTCCACCCGCACAAGCAGCGAGCGGCTGCCGCTTGGCTACGAGTCCGCGAACGCTGGGTAGCCAGACGGCGCAAGACCGGCCGAAGGTCGGCCTCGGCGATCGGATGATTCCGCAGTGCGGTACGGTGCCTCTCCCCACGACGGCACTGAAAGGCGTCTGACGCGATCGGGCCGCTAGACCCGCGCCCTCGCACACCCTGGCCCCGGGTGGCAGAACTGGGTGACAGAAATCGGCTCATCGGTATCAGAGCACCGTCCCGCGGCTCTTGTGACTGACGCACACGGCCCGTGTAGCGATCCCGGCTCGGAACGTGCACCCACGCAGAGGCTTTCCAACCCAGGCTGAGGACACCTTATGGCAACGTCATCACCTGATCTTCCCAAGATCGTCCATGTGGGTCCGGGGCTCGCGGTCCGCGGCGGCGTCTCGGCGGTCGAGAGACTGATCATTGAATCCATCTCTCATCACGTCCAGGTGGAGCACATTGCGACCATGGAAGACGGCGGCATATTGCGCCGTATGCGGGTCTTCGGTGCCGCCCTCTGGCACATCCATAGCATTCTCCGCGACAAGAGCCCGTGCATCTTTCACGTGCACTTCGCGTCGCGTGGGAGCACACTCCGTAAGTGCATCGTCTGCCTGATGGTGCTGCGGACGTCCGGCTGGCTCGTCCTGCACGCCCACGGCGGCGCCTTCGACAGCTTCTTCTCGAACCTGCCGAGACCGCTTCAGGGCCAGGTTGCCAGGATTTTCCGTCGGTCGCACGGTTTTGTGGTGCTGTCCACTCAGTGGCAGGAGTTCTACGCTGGTCAGCTCGCGTTGCGCCGCGACCGCATCCAGATCATGGTCAACCCCACGGACCCGACGAGCCCGGTGCCCGATCGGAGCCGTCGCGACAGTGTGCAGTTTCTCTTTCTCGGCCGCATCGATGACCGCAAGGGGGCGTTCGAGCTCTTGGACGCTTATCGGGCGTTGCCGATTTCGTCTCGGGCGACAGCCCGCATCGTATTCGCCGGGGACGGACGGGTCGAGGAATTGCGGCGGCGTGCCGCCGACGTCGGCCCCGATGTGGTGGTGCACACCTGGCTGGATCCTGAGCAACGCAACGACCTGCTGGCCACCAGCGACGTCTTGGTCCTGCCAGCGCGCCAGGAAGGCGTCCCCATGGCGATCCTTGAGGCGATGGCCTACGGCCTGCCGGTCATCGCCACCCCCGTCGGGGGGATTCCTGACGTGATCCGGCACGGTCGGGAGGGACTGCTGGTCGAGGTGGGGAATCGGGGCGCGTTGACTGCAGCGCTCGCCCGCATGGTCGCCGAGCCTGCACTGCGCGCGTCCTTGGGGCGGGGAGCTCGCACCACCGCCGAATCCCTGAACGTGAGGAACTACGCACAGCGGCTCCTGGAGTTCTACCGGACGATCACCACGCGGTATGAAGCGCCCGATCTTACCGAGGCGGCACTGGGACGGGACCGGTAGCGCACCGCCCATCACACCGCTCGGCGGAATCCCGAGCCACCCACAGCCCGCGTGGGCCCGCTCATCGCCCAAATACGGGAATTAAAGATCGAGCAGGATAACGCCGTCCTGGGCCGGGATGGTGACGCGATCGACAGTGGTGCCGTTGTTCACCAGCCGATCGGTGATGCCGGACAGGTGCCGGTATGTGCGACGGAGCGCGACCTGCTGGGCCGTGTAGCCGACGTTGACCAGGGCGATGCCGTGCTCGAAATCCCGCCGGTACACGTGCAGGGCGGGGCTTCCGGTGCCGCCATCGTTGGCCGTGGTAATGGCCGACAGAGGCGGGTCGGGCTCCAGGGCGTGGCCGAGATACCCGCGGCCCAGGCCTGCACCATCCATCTCGTCGTAGTACAGCGGCTGGCCGTAATCGTTGTCCGTGGGGGCCCAGAACCCGTTTTGCATGAGAGTCGCCGCCATGGCGAATCGCGCCCGCCGATAGTCGTCCGCCGACCCGGCCGGCACCCGCCTGCTGGAGATGGTCAGGCCGACTCCGGGGCTGCGATGTGCCGCTGCGGCACCTGTTGCCACGTATCTGGTGAGGTCGGTGATCGGATCCCGCTCGGCCAGGGGGTCGGCGAAACTCTCCCAGGCCAGCCCGTCCAAGAGGCCGTCGTGCAGAGTGCGAGTGCCATTGGCGACCAGGATCGCGTCAGGCATCCGGGACCGCATGGTGCGTTCGCCTCTGGTCAGCCCGCGGTCCAGCGGGTTGCCCGGCCCGTAGATCTTGGCGTTGGGCACGTCATGGCCGGTACCGGTGATGTCCCACCCGTTCTGGTCGACATGCCACAGGGTGTCGCCCCAGACGTCGAGAAAGATGCCGTCCCAGATCCCCGCCGACCAGACCCGTCCGACCACCCAGTCGGCCGCATACTCGACGAAGCGCTGCCCAGCGACCCGGGGACAGACGTCGGTGAGATTGGTCATCACGCTGTCCAGGTATTCGTGCACCGGGACGCCCGCGGCGGTGTGGGCCAGCCAGGCGCGGGGGAAGCGGCTCGACGTCGGGGTCTGGAACTGCCACAGGGCGTAGCTGTCCGGCCAGTACTGGACCGTGCCGAGACGTGACACCGAGTCGACCAGGTTGACGTACGCAAGCAGCCGCAAGCGGGGGTTGGCCGCGCGGAGCTGAACGAAGTAGTCGGGCGGAACACGGTGCGGCCACTCGTGGTTGATGACGACGAGGTTGTACCGGGCCAACGTGGCGACGGGAGGCAAGCTGTCCTGGTCGAGGTAATAGGTCGCGGTCCGCGGGAACGTCAACTCCCGCGACGCCCGGACGGCCGCGGGGATGTTCTTCGGGTTCTGGTGACTCACGCCAGCCCTTGTGCACGCCCCAGCAGCCACGACTGTGGTCCCGACGAGGAGGAACCCTCGCCGAGACAGGGAGAGCTGGCGATCCGCACCGGACACCAGACCCCTCGCTCTCAGGACGTAGACGTGGAGACGAAGTCGCCCGGGTCGATCACGGCGCTCTTGAGCTTGCCTGTAGCGGTGCGTGGGACGGCGTTGACCACGCAGACACTGACGACTTGTCCCGGCCCAAAGAGGCGATCTATGTTCGTCCGGGTCTGAGCGGTCAGCGCCTGAAGGTCGAAACCTGGTGCCGGCACCACCCTGACCTCGAAGCGACCGGGTCCCCGCTGAGCTATCTGGGCCTCGCGCACGTTGACGAGGTCGTCGATCGCTGTCGAGGGAATCGGGAGGGGGCGGCCATCGGCGCTGGTGAAGCAGTCCTCGGCTCTCCCGTCGATGCGCCCCAGGGTCGGGAAGGCACGGCCGCACCGGCACGGGCCGGGGTCGGCGGGTCCGACATGGTTGCCGGTGCGGTACCGGAACAGGGGAAATCCCCAGTTGTGGAGGGCTGTCCCGACGATCTCCCACCTGTCGTGGATCCCGGGCACGGGCAACATTTCCACGATGCCGTAATCGGGGAACACGTGATACCCGCCAGCCTCGCAGCTCCCGGCCATGGCGACCCGTTCGGTCTGCCCGTAGTGGTCGACGATCGGTCCCCGGAACACCGTGTGCATCAAGTCTGTCTGCGTGGTGGTCATCACCTCGGACGACGTGATGACGGCCCGAACAGGCATGGTGAGCCCCTGGTCGTGCAGCAACGATGCCAGCACCGTGATGGCCGACGGCCATCCTTCGATGGCATCGGGACGGAAGTCGCGGATGGCGTCGACGACGGCCGGCAGCGTCTCGGCCGTCAGGCCGTAACTCCACACCAGGAGCTGATGGGCGCCGGGCAGCAGCTTCGTCGGCGCTCCACTCTGATCGGCGGCGAAGGTGCTTCCCCGGAGGATGACACGGCGGGGGCTGCGACTCAGACCGAACCAACTCCACTGTCGCTCGAGGACACTGAGTTCGAAGACCGACGATCCCGGCGTTCGGTAGCAGGTGACGGGGGCCGCGGAGGTGCCACTCGAGTGGGCCTGCCACAAGAGCCGGTCGGGGTAGACCAAGAACTGTTCCGCTCCCGTGACGAGGTGACTGCGATCCAGTAGCGGCAGCTGGGCAAGGTCGGCCACGGTCCGGACCGATCTCGGGTCGAGCCGGGCGTCCCGGAACCACGCTCGATAGAAAGGTGAGCGAGCGGCCGCCAGACGAACCAGGAGCTGCAGTCGCCGATTCTGGTAGCGGGCAATCGTCTCCTGATCCGCATGGTCCAGCAGAGCCAGGGACCGCATCATCGCTGGCCGGAGCGGGTGCAAACGGCGGATGCGGTGCTTAAGGCCCAGGCGGGGCCCGGGTGGCGCCATCCCTGCGTCCCTCCGCGGTAAATGTTGGTCGCCGGGCATTTAACCCTCAGCTCAGCCTATCCGGACACCTGACCTGAGGTGTTTGCCGACGTCGAGAAACACTAGCCGTGTCGTGAGGGGTACACCCGGAGCGCATTGCCCGCGGCCAAGAAATGTGTACGCCGGTATGCGCTGCCCCAAGCCGTGAGAATACCAGCCGAGGATGGGATCCGTCTCACCCCGGTGCAGGCTCCACCGCAGCTGCGGCGGCAGTTCCAGCCGTGCCGCCCCCGGCGTGGATGCGCCTGGCCAGCCCAGGACCGCGTGCGCATCGTTGAGCTCCGCCTCAACATGGGGACCGAGGTGGAAGGCGAGCCGGACGTCGTGGCCGCCGCCGTCGATCTCCTCAACGATGTCGATACTGCGCGAGGCACGGTCCAGCCGGACCGAGCGGCGGTGCCGGGCCGGCGGGCGGAGCGACAGGTAGCCGTCATGCTCGGCGGTCCACCCGGCGACCTCGCCGGTGTCCACCACCTCGATCTCCCGGCCGTTCGCATGATGCAGCCACAGGAAGGGGCCGCCATCGCCAGACTGGCTCCGCCTGCCCAGTTCGATCGTGTTATGCGCGATCGTTGAACGGAAATATGAACGCCACGCGGGTTCACCGTGGTAGCAGTAGGTGCCGGGGTCCGCGAGCACGTCCACACCGCCGTAGCGGACCTCCACCGACATGGCGTCGGCATGGGCGTGCGCGGCGATGCTGAGGTACCCATGCGGGCCCCCGTCGCAACGGCACCAGATCTCCGGGGCCCCGTTTCCATCCGCCCGCAGCAGCGTTATCCCGGCATCGGCGAACCGCGACGGTCGAGACAGGGGCCTGCCCGGGATGTCATGGGTGGCACCGGCCAAGCTACTGATGATCGTGCTGGCTGGAATCCGCCGCCACCCGCGGCCACCAATCGAGCCCACCCAGAAGCGCCTCCCCGAGCGACAGCAACGACGCCCAGCTGTCCCGCGTCGGAGCGTCGAGCAGCAGGGCACGGCCGTCGTCCCCGTCACCCTGACGGGGCGGGCGCAGTCGCTGGTCGACCAGGGCGGCGGCGCTGTCGATCATTGTGCAGAGCCGCTGCCAGACGGCCATGCTCAGGGGGCGGCCGGCGGCCTCGGCCTCCACCGCCGCCAAGAGCCCGAGTTCGGCGACGAAGCGCTGGTAGTCCGAGGCGAGCTCACGGCTGACGCCCGAGGGGAAGGTGTTCCGTAGCAGTTCACGCTCGAGGAGACGCGCCGAATTCCGCAACCAGCGTTCGCTTTCCGGGAACCACGGGAACGCGCAGCAGGCTACGAACTGCCCGGCTGCCTCGGCGATCACGTGGTTGTTGGCCGACGAACCCCGGCTCCTGAAGGCGGCCAGGTACTGCTGATGCCAGCGGATCTGCTGTACCGCCAGTGTGTCATCCTCGAACAGGCCCGTGACACCTGGCCAGTCGTCTAGGAGGCGGCGGATCCAGGCGAGGCTGATCAGGCGGACGCCGAGCTCGATCCCACTCGTCCAATGAATGCCGGACAGAAAGGGATTTTCCCGCCACCAAGAGCGCAGCTGCTCGGCCACCCGGCATGCGTACGCCTCGTTGCCGCTGACGAACCAGGCAGTGGCGAGAAGCGTGAGGTGCTGCAGGCGGGAAATTTCCCATACCTGCTTGACGTTGCCGACCTGTTCTTCCGAGCGGTGGTTGATCCGGAAAGCGTAGCGGTCCGATGATGAATGGCGGCCGGTCGCGGGATCGTAGAACCAGTCGGGCATCACCAGGTCGGTCCTGACGACGCCCAGCACTTCCCATTCACCCTTCATGAGCTGATCGGCAGCCGCCATCACGGCCGCTTTGGCGCTCTCGGTTACCCGCTCCGCCGTATCAGGCGGAAGGACAGCGGTGAACCGCCGCTCGCCACCTGGCAGCGGCAAGATCGCCGGAATTTCCTCGCGCCGCACCTGCAGGCGTGACCAGGCGGCGCGGAGCGCCTGGTCACGTGCACGCCAAGCCATCTCGGCCGGCGACATTATGCTGGCCCTGCGCGCGTACCAGCCGATCCGGGTGTGGGAAAGCGCGCTCACACTGGCTCCGGCCGACCGCTCGCGAGGCTGTCGCCCACCGCAATGGTCTTGCAGTTCTGCGCTACTTGCTTCATCGTTTCCTCTGGTCGACGGTGCGATTGGCCTGCACAGGAGTAGTGGCGCCGTTAACCCGTCACGCCCATGGACCGGGCGTGCTGGTGCCACAGTTCGAGCGTCAGCAGCTGCCATAGCTGCCTGGAGCGGTCCTCGCGGCCCGCGTGCTCCTCCTCGATGAGGCCGAGCACGGCTTCGCGGCGGATCATCCCGGATCCGACGAGCTCACCTTCGACGAGCACGTCGCGGATGACCTCCCGCAGGTCGTTGCGGACCCACGCGCGGAGGGGAACGCTGAACGAGGCCTTGGGCCGGTGCACGATCTCGTGCGGCAGCCAGCTTTCCGCCGCCTGCTTGAGTGCGACCTTGCCCCGGCGGTGCTGGATCTTGGCGGGGCCCGTCGATCGAGAACGCCGCGCGGGCCACGACGGGATCCACGAACGGGACGCGCACCTCGACCGACGCCGCCATGCTGGCCCGGTCGGTGCAGGCGAGGTTGAGCCCGGGCAGGAACATGCGCATGTCGGTCAGGCACATCCGGTTGACCTCATCCGGCAGGGTGTTGTCGTTGTAGATGTGCCGGTGCTCCCCGATCACATCGTCCACGTGCCCGGCCAGGTCCGGGCTGATGAGGGCGGTTAGCTCCGCTGGGTCGTACAGCGTGTAGCTGCGGCGGAACCGAGGTTCCTCGGGCAGCTCAGCGAACGTGAGGACGCGCTTCGCCCAGCGCGAGTAGCGCAGGCCACGGCCGGCCACACTGATCGGGAGGCGGTTCACGGCGGCTCGCACGCCCGCGCGCGGGCCGACCGGCAGCTTGCCGTAGTTGCTGGCCATGACGCACGTGAGATGCTTGCGGTAACCGCCGAACAGCTCGTCGGCGCCCATACCGGACAGGATGACCTTCACGCCCCGCGCGCGCGCCGCCTCGCACATGAGCAGGGTGCTGATCGCGGCCGGATCGCCGATCGGCTCGTCGAGGACGTCGACGATGCGCGGCAGCATGTCCACGATGTCCGGCGAGATCTCGATTTCGTGCAGCTTGATGCCGTAGTGCGCGGCGACCTTGCGGGCGTAGACGGCGTCGTCCGGCATGGCCTCCAGCCGCTGATCCTCGCGCCGGAAAGCGATCGTATAGGCGTCGATCGCGGCGTTGTCCCGGTGGGCCAGCACCGTGACGATGCTCGAATCCAGGCCCCCGCTGAGAAAGCTGGATACCGGCACGTCGGACACAAGATGGGCGGCGACCGACTCCTCCATGACCGCGCGCAGGTCGGCAGGCGGGCCGGCCGCTGCTTCGGCGGCGACGTCGGCGACCCGCCAGTAGGACTGGACCGAGCAGTTCCCGTCCGGGCGGATGCGGGCCCATGAGCCGCCGGGCAGCTTTTCCACCCCGTCGATCGCACATCGCTGCTCGGGCAGCCAGTAGTAGAGCATCGAAGCGACGAGGGCACCCGGCTCGATCCGCAGCTCGGAGCCGATCGCCGCCACCAGGGCCTTCAGCTCGGAGGCGAACACCACCCCCTCGCCCCGCGGCAGAAAGTAGAGCGGCTTGATACCGAGCGGATCCCTGGCCAGGATCAGCTCACCGGAGCGCTCGTCGAATAGCGCGAAGGCGAACATACCGCGGAACCGGCGCAGGGCTTTCGGGCCCCAGGTGCGCCACGCCTCCAGGACCACCTCGGTGTCCGACCTGGTGACGAACCGGACCCCCGCGGAGGCCAGCTCGGCCCGCAGCGACCGGTAGTTGTACAGCTCGCCGTTGTAGACCAGCGTCAGGCCGTCCTTGGCGAACGGCTGGTCGGCGGCGGCGCTGAGGTCGATGATCGAGAGCCGGCGGTGACCCAGCTGCATGGCCACCCGGTCATCCTCGTGCCCCCACGTTCCGGACGCGTCCGGCCCGCGGTGGGCGATCCGGTCGGTCATGATGTCGACGAGCTTGTGGCCGTCGGCCTGCTGATAGCACCCTGCGATGCCGGACACGTCAGATCCCGCTCCGTTCGGTCGCCGCCCGGCCGCCGATGAGGTGCTCGTAGACACCGAGGTAGGCACGCCGCTGGTGACTCCAGGCCAGCTCCTCCTCGACCCGGATCCGGCCGCGCTTGCCCATGTGCAGGCGCCGGGATTCGTCGTCCATGAGCGCCACAATTGCGGTGGCGTACTCGAATTCGTCGTTGGGGGTCACGTAGACGGCGGCGTCTCCCGCGGACACCCGCGTCTCACGCAGGTCAAACGCGACCACGGGCAGCTCGAAGGCCATGTATTCCATGGTTTTGTTCATGGTCGACACGTCGTTGAGCGGATTCTTGGGGTCGGGCGACAAGCCCACATCCGCGGTCGACATGATGCGCCCGACTGTCTCGTCGGGCGCGCGGCCCGTGAACTCCACGTGCCCGGCCAGGCCGAGCTCGTCACGCAGGGCCACCAGGTCGTTGAAGCAGTCACCCGATCCGATAAGGGTGAAGGCAATGTCGTCGCGGCCGAGCTGGTGGACGGCGATGCCCGCGGCCCGGACCACGATATCGACTCCGTCCTGCGGCCCCATGACACCGATGTAGGCGGCGAGAAATCGGCGCCCCCGGCGCAGGTCAGGGCTGGGCTCGTCGCGCCGTAGCTGCTCCGGGTCGGGTCCGGTCCGGACAACGGTGACGTCAGCGGCTGTCTTCCCGCTCCGCCTGATCGCTATGTCCCGGTAGGACTCGTTGGTGGAGATCACATGATCCGCGGTCCGGTGCGTACGGCGCTCCAGCGCGCGCAGGCCCCGGTACGGGAGCGACGGGCCATCCGGGAAACGCGACTGGAAGAGCTCGGGGCATAGATCATGGTGGTCGAAAACGAATCGGGAGCGGTCGACGGCGCGCAGCAGCAGCGCGATCGGCCAGAAGATGTCAGGCGGATTACAGGCCTGGACGGCCGCGAACCGGCCGGAACGCCGGGCCTTCAGCGTCAGCCAGGCCGTCGCCAGGAATGAGTAGGCGTATTCGGTGATGAAGCTCAGCTTGCTGCCGCCGGGCGCGTAAGGCCGGTACTTGTACAGCGCCACGCCCTGCACGACCTCATAGGAAGGGTCGCCCTTGCCCTTGGGGCACACGACGGCAACCTGATAGCCGCCGGAGACGAGGGCCTGGCACTCGAGCCAGACCCGCCGGTCGAAGGGAACCGGCAGGTTCTGGACGATGATGAGGACCCGTTTCACCAGCCGATCCCTTCGTAACCCGGGAGGGACTCGATCTCACGGCCCAGCCGCCCGTTCAGATCGAATAGGTGAAGCGGCGGGCTGCCGAGCAACGCCGCCCGGGTCGCAGGATCGACCGACGAGACAATGGCCACGTCGGCGCCGCGCAGCGCTTCGCCGGGCTCGTGGGTGAGCAGCCGCCCCAGGTGGGGCAGCTTGGCCTCGACATGGCGACGGTTGGCGCCGATCAGGCGGGCGGGATTGACGACCGGATCGTAGATGCGGAGTTCGAACCCTTTGCCGATCAAGCGTTCGGCCAGCTCCGCGTTCGGGCTCTCCCGCAGGTCATCGGTGTTCGCCTTGAAGCTCAGGCCGAGAAGGGCGACGGTCCGGCCGTCGCACGCGACGATGCGGTCCACGACGTCGCGGATCACCAGTTCGTTCGTCGCCAGCGTGCCCGCCAGCATGGGCAAGTCCACGCTGTTCGTGCGTGCGAGGTGCAGCAAGGACCGCAGGTCCTTGGGGAGGCACGAGCCGCCGAAGGCAAAACCCGGGCGCAGGTAGGCGGCGGAGATGTTGAGGACGTGATCCTCACAGAACAGCGACATGACGTCGCGGGAATCGACGCCGGCGACCCGGAGCAGCCGGGATAGCTCGTTGACGAAGGAGACCTTGGTGGCGTGGAAGGCGTTGCAGGCGTACTTCAGGGATTCGGCCGCACGGGTCCCGACCACTCGAACGGGCTGGTCGAGGAAGCCGAAGAGGCTGGTCACGACCTCGGCAACGCGCGGGTCAGAGGTGCCGACCACGACCAGCGGCGAAGCGAAGAAATCGGCTACCCCGGAGCCCTCCCGCAGGAACTCCGGGCACATCGCCGCCCCCGCCGTGAGCTGCGTGCCCGCCAGGCGACCGGCCAGTACCGGGGCGACAACCTCGTCGACCGTGCCCGGAGGCACGGTGCTGCGGATGACGACGCTGTGGTGACCGGATGCGGGCGGCGAGACCCGCCGCAGGGCATCCGCGATGTCATCCACCGATCTCCGGATGTAGGACAGATCCGTAGCGCCGCCGGCCGCCGATGGCGTCCCGACGCACACCAGCGAAACTTCGGCCTTGTCCAGGGCGCTGGCGCAGGACGTCGTCGCGTGCAGGGAGCCACCGGTCACGGCCTGCGCGATGAGCGCCTCCAAGCCTGGCTCGGCGACCGGACTGCGCCCCGCGCGCACCTCGCCGACCTTGGCCGCGTCGACATCAACGCCCCAGACATCGTGTCCTTTCGACGCCAGGCAGGCCGCCGTTACCGTCCCGACATAGCCGAGACCGAACACCGCTACCTTCATCACTTCCCCTGACATGAGTCCCGCGTCGGCCCTCGCTCACCGGCCGCTGTGCATATGAGCGCGGAGCTGTTCACGGTGATACGACGAAGGCCCCGGCATGTATCAAGATGTGGCTGTCGAGGGTCCTCTACACGCAGGGACGCTGCGCCGCGGCGTCCCCCGGACTCCGTACGGTGGGGAGATAATTGATGAGGATCCTCGTCGCAGGTGACGGTGGCTACATCGGGGACGTCCTGGTCCCGTTCATCCGCGAGGCGGGACACCAGGTCGACGGATACGACCTGGGCCTATACGAAGGCTGTGACCTGGGCCCGGCGACGGAGGATGGCAGCCCGCGCCCGGCGCGGGACATCCGGGACGCCCGGGCGGCGGAGCTGTCTGGTTACGACGCGGTAATCTGCCTGGCGGCCCTCTCCAATGACCCGCTGGGCGATCTCAATCCGGCCGTCACCTATGCGGTGAACCTGGAGGGGACGCTCCAACTGGCCCGGGCGGCCAAGGAGGCAGACGTACCGCGATTTCTGTTCTCCTCCTCCTGCAGCCTGTACGGGGCGGCCGGCTCGCAGGCGGTCGCGGAAGACGCAGAACTCGTCCCGGTGACGCCATATGGCGAGACCAAGGTGCTGGCCGAGCGCGACCTGTCCTCGCTGGCCGACGACTCTTTCAGCCCGACCTATCTGCGCAACGCAACCGCCTACGGCGCCTCGCGGCGGCTCCGGCTGGACATCGTGGTGAACAACCTCACGGCGATCGCGATGACGGCCGGCGAAGTGCGGCTGCAAAGCGACGGGTCGCCCTGGCGGCCGCTGGTCCACATCGAGGACATCAGCCGGGCGTTCCTGGCCATGCTGGAGGCGCCTCGTGCGCTGGTGCACGACCAGGCGTTCAATATCGGCCGCGCGCAGGACAACGTCCAGGTCCGTGACATCGCCGAGATGGTCCGCGACGCGGTGCCGGGCTCGGCGCTGTCGTTCGCTGAGGGCGCCGGGCCGGACCTGCGCGATTACCAGGTTGACTTCTCCAAGCTCACGGACACCTTCCCCAGCCTGGACCTGCGCTGGAGCGTGCGAGACGGGATCGGGGAGCTTATCGATGCATACACCAAGGGCGGCCTGGTGTATGAGGACTTCACCTCGTCACGCTTTGTACGCCTGCGCCGGATCCGCGAACTGCTGTCCGCCGGACTTCTCGACGAGATGCTGCGGCGGCAGACCAGCGACCCGTTCCCGCCGCCTGGCACCGCCCCGGCATAACAGCGCAGAGGCCACGGTCCGCTGATGCGGACCGTGGCCTCTGCGTTAACGGAGTCGGGTTACACCGACCGCGCCGATCGCGCCGCCTCCTCCTGGCCGAACACCAGCATCGCGCCCGGCGGCGGGGCGCCGAACAACTGTATGACGGTCTCCTCGTCGAAGCTGCTGTCGTCGGCGACGTTGCGGAAGTCGCGTATCGCCGTTCCGGTGCAATGCGCGTCCACCAACGGGGCGCCACGGGCCGCCATCAGGTCCCCGGCGTCCACGGTGCGGAAATCTACGCTGTAGCGAGCCCGTCCGGACGAATTGGGAATCGAGGTATGCAGCTGGGCACCGGAGAACAGCAGAACGGCTCCCGGTGCGGGCAGTACGACGAGTTCCTGGTCGGGCTGGTGGTTGAGCGCTCCGGGCCGCGCCTGCCGTTCACGGGTCACCTGCGCCGCCGTGGTGAGCCGGTCGGCGTTGTTCTCGTAGTAGTCGAAGCCATCCGAGCTATTGGGCACCGCCCGGTCGAAGCTCTGCAGGTCGAAGGCCATGGAGTTGTCCTCGCGCACCGGGAAGATCGGCAGCCACCAGTTGACCTGCTGGGCCGGAGCGCTGTACCAGACGTCCCGGTGCCATGGAAAGGCGAAAGCGACGCCGGTCGTGAGGTGTCCGGTTGGAAACGATGTACGCGGCTTCGGCAGGTCATAGTGGGTCGACCCGGCCTGCATTCCCGCCTCACGGATTATCTCGCAGACGAGCTTCTTCGGTATGTCGGAGTGTATGAAGCTAGGCTTCCAGGCACCCAGGATCTTGGCCATTTCTTCCGGGTTGAAGTGCTCGTGAGCGTGTTCCGGATCATGCGGCCTGAACAGGTCGGTGAGCTGCTGGCGCGTGTGCTCGACAAAATCACTCACGGCCCGCAGGCGCGTCAGGACAATGAGATTTCCGTCGTAGATTTTCTGCCGCAACTCGGCCGCGGGTACGTCCAGATCGACGTACACGGTCATATGGGTTCCCCCCGCTTTCACGGTCCGCTGTCGTCCAGCTGATGAGTTGAGTTTGTCTCTCACAGATGAAGGACAGGCGTAGATCTGCTAGCCGGGTGTCCCGATCAGGCACTTCGCGCAGTGAAACGCCTCGGCGTACGGTGCCCGGCACTCCATACCGCGCAACCGGGCCAGCCCGAGGAAGATTTCGTCGTCCCACCAGTCACGATGCCGCTGGGACGGGTAGCACTTGTGCAGCAGCTCGACCTTCTGGCGCGCCACAGCGGCCGACAGCGGGAAATACGCCGATGGCCGGCCAGGTCGCCGTCCCATTTGGGGATCTCGTAGGCGAGGAAGAGCCCGTCCCGGAAGACCGTGGGCACGATCTCACCGATGGTCCGGTGATCCTGATGCGCATCGCCCGGCGCTGGCGCGATGATCAGGTCGGGCGAGCATGTTCGGGCAACGCCTTCGAGAACGTCCTTCACTCGGTCCCAGACGGCGGGCAGGCGGCCTTCCGGCAGATCGTGCAGTTCGATGGCGAGGTCCGCGCCGGGCAGAAAGGCCCCCGCCGCGCTGCGTGCCTCCTCTTGGCGCTCCGGTGTTCCGGTCAGGACGACGTAGCGGGCCTGCAATCCGGGCTGGCTCTCCGCCAGGCTGAGCAGGGTGCCGCCCGCGCCGATCTCGATGTCATCGGGGTGCGCGCCGATCGCGAGCACGGACAGCGGCCTGTCCGGCGGCACCGTCAGATGCAAGGGCAGCATGGGCGTGTCACCGTTGCGCGGGACTGGATGTGCGCGCATCCAGTCCCAGTCCAGGCTGAATCGCCGATATCTTCATGCGTCCTCCGTCTGTATCGCCGCCTGGCCCGGTCGTGAATTTCCTCGCGCATATATGAGCGGTGAACAGCCAGCGCTGATACAGAAACCTGGCCAGAACCGAGCGCAGCCGGAACCGTACTTTCACTAAAGGTTAAAGCCCGGCGACTTAGAGTATGCGTCACCTAGCAGGAGAGTTTACAAATAGTGATCGCTTGATTGCACAATTTGCCTTAAGAAACCGGCCCGGACATGTATCAGACGCTGGTCGTGGGAGGTCCTTGTACATGCAAGGTGGTCACGCACGGGTCTGAGGAGGGGATCCGCCAGCTTCACACTCAGATACCCAATTGGTCTGGGGCCTCCGGCTAGATGCATGGGCCCCACTCGGGTTTGTGCTGCCCAAAATGCGGCACAGCAGAAGACCTCCCTATGCCGCGTTAACCCGCTGAAAGCGGACCGGGAGCACTTACGGTTCCGCACGTAAAGCGTGGTGGTAGAGGGGGAGATGGCCGCATGGCAACATCGGTAACCGCGTCTGTATGCGGCGGTAACAGCGACGATAACAGCACGGGGGGAACTTGCCGTTGTACTCGCTGCGGTACAGCCGAACAGTTCGGCGGATCGGTCCGGGCGGATAAAAATGGCTGAGCAATCGGCCATTACAAGCCATTTCCCCGGGTATCACGCCCTGCGGGCTTCCCGGGATTCTGCCGCTTGGAGCAGGGCTTATCTTTGGCGAGCCGCGGTGGGGGATGTGGCGTGTGCCGTCCTGGCGGGTGTCCTGGCTATTCAGGCCCGTTTTCTGAGCGAGGGCTCCCAGCCGCTGGCATACCTGGTCTTTACCGGTGCTATCCCGCTCTTGTGGGTCGGGGCCATAGCCGTGGCCGGAGGGTATGACTCTCGTTTCATCGGGGTTGGCTCCGATGAGTTCCGCCGCATCCTCAACGCGGGAGTGAGCCTGACGGCAGCAGTGGCGATCGTCTCTTACGCCTTCAAGCTCAACGTCGCGCGGGGTTACGTGGCCGTGGCCATGCCGTCGGCCACGCTCCTCGACCTGGTGATGCGGTACGGGTTGCGCAAGCACCTGCACAAGATGCGCAGCGCTGGCCAGTGCCTGCGGCGTGTGGTGGTCGTCGGTCACGCACCGGCGATCGCCGAACTGGCCGATATGCTGCGCCGCAGCAGTTATCACGGCATGTCCATCGTGGGCGCCTGCCTAGCGGACCGCAGCAGGCCGCCCGACGTAGCGAACGTTCCCGTCTTCGGGGGGCTGGACAGCGTGTCAGGGGCCGTAGACAGTTTCGGCGCCGATACCGTCGCCGTGCTTTCGTGCCCGGAGATGAACGGCATCCGGCTGCGCGAGCTTGGCTGGGCGCTCGAGAAAACCGGCACTGACCTGTGCGTGGCCTCCGCTCTGCTTGACGTTGCCGGGCCCCGGACAACCATCCGTCCGATCGCCGGGCTTCCGCTACTGCACCTGGATCAAGCCGAACTCGGCGGGACCAAGCTGCTCGTGAAAGGTCTGCTGGACAAGCTTCTGGCTGGCCTGGCCCTGATCTTGCTGCTGCCTGCCTTCGCGGCCATCGCGGTGGCCATCCGCGCCCATGACGGCGGGCGTGTGTTCTTCCGGCAGACGAGGGTCGGCAAAGGTGGCCAGACATTCCGGCTCTGGAAATTCCGGACGATGATCATGGACGCCGAGGAACGCCGCGTCCAGCTGGCCGCGCTGAACGAGGCGGCCGGGGTGCTGTTCAAAATGCGCCGCGATCCGCGCGTGACCAAGGTGGGCGCCTGGCTGCGCCGCTGGTCCCTGGATGAGCTTCCGCAGCTCATTAACGTGGTCATCGGTGACATGTCCCTGGTCGGGCCCAGACCGGCGCTCCCCCAGGAAACCGCGCGCTACGGCGACGACATGCGGCGCAGGCTGAAGGTCAAGCCGGGAATCACCGGCCTCTGGCAGGTCAGCGGCCGGTCCAACCTGGCGTGGGAAGAGGCGGTCCGGCTCGATATTCGTTACGTAGAGAACTGGTCGGTCATCCTTGACCTGCAGATCCTCTGGAAGACGTGCGCCGCGGTGCTTCGCGGATCGGGCGCCTACTAGGCGAGGCCAGCGCGGCGCCTAACGGTCAGGCGGAGCGCGCCGGACGTATCGAGCGGACATCCCGGGGTAGGGGTGGAGCGTTCCTGACCGACCGCAACGTACGGGGAAGCACATGACGACCACACTCAGCAAGAGCTCCTACGCCTTCGCCCAGGATCAGATCAAGAAGGGGAATGTCGTGGCCGACCAGCGGGACGACTGGAGTGAGCACCAGCCATCGACCCGCCAGGAGAACGAGTTCATCGAAGCCCACGGCTGGGACGAGTACGCGAACTGGCATCTCGGGGTGGACGACGAGGCCTCTGAGCACACGAAGGCCCGGTACAATTCCCGTTCGGCGATTTCGGGAAGGTGCACCGGTGCGGACTGCTCGCCGCGGAGGTACGTGCCGGGCAGCGGAAGTACCGCGACATCGAGGACGCGGCCATCCGGCTGCGGGAGATGATCGATAAGCAGGAGCACTGACCGGAGAGCACCGACCGGAGAGCACCGACCGGAGAGCCCCGATACTCCGGCGGACGGCCGCTACGGCGAGCGGTCCGCCGACTGAGTGCTGGCCAGGGCCGCGCCCACCTGATCGGCGAGCCCGACGGCTATGAGCCTCTGCTCAAGCGTGGAATGCGTATCCGGGGCGGGGCGCATGAGAAAACGCCCCTGGAGCAGACCGCCGGTCTCGGCCAGCAGTTCGGTATCGGTGCTGTACGGCAGGTCCTCGAGCGCCAGCCCGCCTGGCCGGCTTCCGGCTGTGACCCGGCCGTCCCGCTGCAGCCGGGCGGGCCTGCCGATCCCCGCGACGCCGTACTGGAAGCGGCACGTCCTCAGCGACAGCAGGCTGGTCAGCTGGGCGGACACCTGCTCGATCAGGGCCGCCGGTGAGCCCCCGGCCGCCACGGCCCGGGCCGCCGCGTTGATTCCGTCCAGGTACCCCGCGCGCCTGCTGGCGGCCACGTGCTGGCGGCGTCCCCAGACCGCGATCTCCGTGACGGCCACCCCGACGACGAGCAGCAGGACGGTGGTCTCGATGTCCGTCCGCCCCGCGATGGCGAACCGGTCGTAAGGCTGGGTGAGGAAGAAGTCGAACCACACGGTCGCGGACACGGACGCGAGGATGCCGGCCAGCCGGTTCCCGGTCGCGGCGACGGCCACCACCGTCAGCACGAGCGCCAGGGCGGCGTCGGTGTTGGGAAAGCTCGTCCGGAAGGGCACGAGGATGGCCGCGAGGGCCAGCGGGACGGCTATCCCGGCCAGCACCGCCAGGCGGTCGCGGCTCAGCCGCCCGGGCGGGCGTTCGGTGGCCGGCCGGCCGCTGGTCTCAGATGGATGTCCCGTGGTCATGTGAGCGCTCCGGTCGTGAGCTGGCCGATACGACGTCGCGCCGACCAGGCTTCCCGGCTCACCTGGCCACGAGCCTAGGCCATGCCGTCCCGGCTGCCAACAGACGCAGGCGGCATCTCGCCCGCCTCCGCCTCGGCCGGTCTGGCCGGGCGGTTAGCCGCCCGGAGCCTGGCCAGCGTCGCGGCGAACTGGTCCAGCGCGCGCCCGGTGACCACGGACCCGAGGCGGGCCTGGAGTTCGTCCTCGAAGGTCCTGGTCGCCCCGGCCAGGAGCCGCTTCCCGGCCGGGGTCAGCTCGATCAGGTGCGAGCGCCGGTCAGCGGGGTTGGCCTGGCGGCGGCACAACCCGGCGGCCTCGATCCGGTCGACCAGCTTGCTGGTGCCGCCGGGTGTGATCGACAGCTCGCCGGCGATGTCGTAGACGCGGCACACCGGGTACCTGGCCATCACCTGCATCGGCTCGAACCATGTGAGCGGCAGGTCATGCTCGGACCGCAGGCGCGCGTCAATGGCATTCCACAGCTCGGTCTCGAAGCGGATCAGCTCATGGAAGAGCGTCTTCAGGCTGGCCATCATCCCTCGTTAGTTCCATGGAATTCACTTCCATAGCACTTAGCTTCAGGCTAGCATGCCAGGTTCGGGACGATCGCGGATGAGCCTCCGCCGCCAGGCCCAGAGCAAGGATCACGGTCAGGGCAGGCACCAGATAGACGGGGCGGACGATGGCGCCCATGAAGACCAGTCCCATCGCCGCCGCTGAGGTGGCCAGCCGGACCGCTCGCCGCCAGCCAGTCATCTTGCCCGACGGCAGGATTGTGGTGGCGAGCAGGCAAACGCTGACCCCTCCGTAAAGCGCGGCGCGAGGCCCGGTCCCGATCGTGGCCGCCCCGTCGGCGGCTAGGACGGCGATATGAAGGCCAGCGCTTGCGGCCGCGATCCCGGCCACGAGAGGAAGGTTCGCGGCGGTGAAGCGGGCGATCGCCGCCGGGCCGTCCAGCGCCTCCCGGTCGGCTGCCGTGAGCCACGCCAGCCACAGCGCGGCCAGGGTGATCAGCGCCGCGGCCAGCACGACGGCCAGCGGTACGCTCCAGGGCCGCACGGTGGCCGCGCTGATCAGGCGGGCCACGGACTCCCCGAGCACAATGAGCACGAAGATCCGGAACCTGTCCGCAAGGTGAAACGTGTTGAGCGGGACGCGCGAGCCCGGTAGCCGGATGGCCAGCGCGCCGGTCGCGTCGGCGAGCAGGCCGGCCGCCCAGAACGTGTACTGCACGGGGGCGGCGACGGTCAGCGAGGACAGCCACAGCGCACCGCCGATGCCGAAGAAGACCAGGTAGCGCCCGTACAGCCGCCGGGTGGCGGGCAGGTGCCGGCGGGCCCCGGCATACAGCACCAGCTGCAGGGCGCGCACCAGCGCGAACGCGATGATGAAGCCAGCCGCGTCGCCGGCCAGGGCGCGCGCGGCGCTCACACCGAGGGCCGCGCAGAGCAGAATGGCGGTCAGGTACGCACCGCGATACGCGGTGTTGCGGGCTTCATGCCGGTCGGCGTAGAAGGACAGCTGAACCCAGAGCCACCAGATCGGAATGAAGATCATGGCAAAGCGAGCGAGCGCACCGAGAGCCGGATGTTCCTGCAACGCACCCGCCAGCTGCCCGACCGCCCCGGCGACCACCAGGTCAAAGAACAGCTCGAGCGTGCTGGCCCGCCGTTCGTCCCGGTGGTGGCCGTCCGCGGTCCGCAGCTGAGGCGGGCTGACCCGGACGAGATGGAACCCAGGCGGCCGCGTCCCACCGGACCGGGGCCGGAGGCCGGATGTAGCCGTCTCAGGGCGGTCCGGCCGGAGCAGAGTGGACATCGGGATTACCTCCGCGTGGTGATCTGCAGCGCTCGGCCGACGGCGCCGGTGCCGCTGGGCTCCGGCAGGACTGCCGGCCGGGCCGGGCCAGGCCGGGCCTTTCCCAGCGCGTATGGCACGGCGAGCAGGCCCCGGAAGGATCGGCCATGGGCCCAGGCCTGCTCGAAGGCCGCATCCCCCAGCCGGGAGCGCAGCGTGGCCAGGACCGCACCGTCGTGGGGGCTGCGCGGCACGTAGGCGTGCAGCCAGCCGCTGCCGGCCGCTTCCAGCAGTGCGCTGGCCGCGGAGAGCAGGACCGCCGCATGCTCCGGGTGGTCCTGCAGGCCGGCGACTGTGGCCAGGGCCTCGAGGTAATAGGCGACGCTGGAGGTGTCCCCGGTCTCGGCCGCGAGCGACAGTCCCTCCTTCAGCAGCCGTGCGGCACCGGCCAGATCACCGCTTCCCTGGCTGCTGAGCGCCAGGTCATAGAGCGATACGAGGATCGTGAACCGGTCGGGCACGCTGCGGGCCGCGTGCAGGCCGCCGGTGAAGTGCCGGGCCGCGCGGTCGTAATCCCGGTTGGCGAGCCATATCTGGCCGAGAAAGTTGTCCACCAGGGCGCCGTCCAGTAGGTGCTGAACGCGTTCCGGCTCGGTCAGCTGGCCGGTATCGGTGTCCCGCAGCTGGCTGAGGGTTCGCTCAAGCAGCCCGATGGCCCGTGCGCTCGCGTGCTGGGCCGCGAGCAGGTGGCCCAGCACGGCGGCCGTGAGCGCGGCGCCGAGCGTGTCCCCTGTCCGGCGGTACAGCCGCAGGCTGCGAGCGAGGAGCGGCTTAGCCCGGGCCTGCTCCCCGCTTGCGGTGAGGATGAACCCGGATCCGCTGAGCGCCAGCGCCCGCTGGTGCGGCGGCAAGCGCTCGGCGCGGTCCAGGACCTTGTCCACGTAGCGGGCTAGTTCCTCTGCGTGCCCGTGCAGCCACCAGAATCTCCAGGTCGCCCAGATCAGCCGCACCGCCCGTTCGATCTGATCCTGGTCCATCAGCCAGGACAGCGCGGCGGCGAGGTTGCCGTGCCTGGTTTCCAGGCGGTCCAGCCACGCCAGCTGCCCGGGACCTCGCAGCTCGGATTCGGCCGGCTCGGCGAGCGCCAGGAAATAGGCAGCATGCCGGTTGTGGGTCTCCTTCCATCCGCCGCTCTCCCGCAGTCGTTCCAGGGCGTAGTCCCGGATGGTCTCCAGCATCCCGAACCGCGGCTCGTCGTTGTGGGTCTCCACTCGGACCAGGCTGCTGTCCACCAGGGATTCCAGCGTGTCGATAGCGGGCCCGGTCCGGCCCGCCGTGGCGGGGTCACCGCAGATAGCCTCGACGGCGGGCAGGCCGAATGTCCCGGCGAACACCCCGAGTCGAGCGAACAGGGCCTGCTCCTGTACCGACAGCAGGCCATAACTCCAGTCCAGGGTGTTTTTCAGGGTTCGCTGCCGCTCGGGCAGGTCGCGCGCTCCCCCCGTCAGCACCGACAGCCGGTCATCCAGCCGCGCCAGCAGGGTGGCGGGGGGCAGCAGCCTGATCCGGGCGGCAGCCAGCTCGATGGCCAGGGGCAATCCGTCGAGGCGACGGCAGATCTCAGCGACGGCCCGGGCGTTCCCGGTAGACAGCTCGAAGCCCGGGAGCGCCGAGCGGGCCCGGTCCACGAACAGGCGGACCGATGGGTACCGCGGGAGGCTTCCCGCATCCCAGGCGGCACCGATCGGCGGCACCGCGAGCGGAGGCACCGGGAACTCATGCTCCCCGGTGAGCCTGAGCACGCTCCGGCTGGTCACCAGGATCACCAGCCCGGCCGCGGCGCCCAGCAGCCCGGCGACCAGCGGAGCCGCCGCGGTCACCTGCTCGAAGTTGTCCAGTACCAGCAGCAGCCGCTTGGCCCGCAGGTACGACAGCACATCAGTGATGAGACTGCTGCCCGCCGTGCTCAGTCCGAGCCCAGCAGCGATCGCCCCCGGCACGAGGTCCGCGGACGAGATGGAGGCCAGCTCCACGAACCGTACGCCGTCCTCGAATCCCGGGCTGAGCCGGTCCGCGACCGCCCCGGCCAGACGGCTCTTCCCCACGCCGCCCGGCCCGGTCAAGGTGACCAGCCGTGCGTCTTCCCGCAGCACCAGGTCGCTGAGCGCCGCCACCTCCTGGTCGCGGTCCACGAGCGGCGTGGCGGGCACCGGCAGCGCCCCGGCCAGCGGTGTCTCCTCCGTCGCGACCGCACGTGCTTGCGCTACCTCGAACCGCTCGCTGAGCAGCAACGCCAGGTCGTCCTCGACCAGACGCTGCAGCTCGGCGGCATTGGCAAAGCTCTTGTAGGACACGCCGCCGTCAGCCCCGATCCGGGCCAGCATCTGCGCTAGGCGCGGCTCACGTTCCGGGGCCGGTGACTTCACGTAGATCAGCCGGGGCAGCCCGGCCGAGAGCAGGTATTCGTCCTCCAGCCCGGACACCTCCGCACCGGGCGCGACCCAGCCGTAGCTTTGCCAGTAAACGCCCACGAAGATCTGGCTCTGAGCCAGGTAGGCCCGGTAGACCTGCCGGGGCGGGTGCGGCCGGGCACCCAGCTCGAACATCACGGGCATGAGCCGAAGCCGGTTCACGGCGTGCCGGACGGCGTCGCGCTCTGCGGCCAGCTCCTGCAGCGTCGAACTCACGAACACCCGCACCCGCTGATCCGGTGTGTGGATCACCTCGGCGCGGAACGGGGGCTGGGTGGCAGGGGCTGAGAGGGAAGAGCCGGGCTGGGCCACGATGGCGGGCATGGGATGTCCACTTTCTCTGCTACGGTGGCGCCGGCGCGCGCCCGGGGGACAGCGCGCCGGCGCCGGGCATTCACGAGCGTGAGCTCTCGAGGACGGCCTCGATCAGGATCGTCCGGCCTGCATGGCGGCTGGCCGAACGGAGGGCCCCGGTTAGCTGGCGCGGGCTGGCCGCCCGGATGGCCAGGGGGCGTGCGGCTGGGCCGAGAGCCGCGGGCAGTGCGGTCCAGTCCCAGGTGGGGAGGCGGAGATATCCGGCGTCCGGACGGTGGATCTCCGGAGCCGCGGCAGCGCCGCGATGGCTAAGGAGGATGATGACGGGCGCCAGCCCCTGCCCGAGCAAAGTGCCCAGTTCGGGTGCTGCCTGCTGCATGGCCCGGTCGCCGATGATCACTACCACCCGCCGGTCAGTCGCGGCCAGCGATGCGCCGAGGGTGGCCGGCAGGGTCCAGCCCGGCCGACGCCCACAGCGGCTGGGTCATCAGCTGCGCTCCGTCGGGCAGGCGAAGGCCAGCGGCACCGTCGGGCGCCACGCCCTGATCAGTCACCACGAGATCGCCGGGGAGCAGGAAGCGCTGCAGGATGGGCCACAGCATGGGCGGCATGAGTCGCTGGCCCGTCATCGCCCACGCGCCGTCAGTGGCGTGCGGGCCGGTCCCGCCGGCCCGGGCCGGGATAGGGCTGGCCTGCGCCGCGTGCCCAGGCCGCCGCGCATCGGGCAGACGGCTTGCCGGGGCCAGCACGGGTGAGCCGGCGACGTCGGCGGGTATGGCCAGGTAGACCGGGCGGGAGGTGCGCAGCGCCGTCGCCAGCACACGGTCGATCTCCGCCGCGGCGGTACCGGGACGCAGGTCGGCCTGGGCCGCGGTGACCCCGGCCGCCATCGCGGCGAAGCGGTCGAAGCTGGCGCCGGGCAGGTTGTGGCGCCGCGCGACGCCGGGGTGCCAGCATGCCAGTGCCGGGGTACCCACGATGTGGACCACGGGTACCGACTCGGCGTAGGCACCGGCGATGGCGCTCAGAACGGACAGCTCACCGGTCCCGAAGGTGGTGACCACGGCGCCAAGGCGCCGGAGCCGGGCGTAGCTGCCGGCGGCGTAGCCGGCGCCCTGCTCGGTGGCCATTCCCACCCACGCCAGGGCCGGGCGCGCGGCGATCGCCTCGAGGAGGCCATGGTTGTCGTCGCCGGGCACGCCGAAAACGGAGACGACGCCGGCCTCGGCGAGGCGGGTGAGCAGGTAGCCGGCGACCGTCGTCTGCACCGGGGCGGTGGCTGATGATGCCCGGCGGACGTAAGTGGCGGTAAGCGCGTTCATGGCGAAAGAACCCTTCTGGAACTGGATCTGACTAGTGACCGGGCTGGAGGGCTGCGGCCCGGAATCGGGTGGGCCGTTCGCCGGCCGGTAGCCGGAGCGGCGGGACGGGATGGTTGGAGCGGATCACGTCATCGGGGTCGATATCGGCCTTGATGCGGCGGAGCCGTTCGTACGCCTGCGCGGACCAGAAGCTGCCTGGGTCGCGCGGGGTATCGGCGAGGTTGAGGTACATCTGGCGTGCCGCCCACGGGGCCATGACGGACTTCACCGCCGCGACGCCCGCGGCGACCGCCGAGGCCGCCCCCGGAGTCGGCGCCAGGCCTACGGCGAAGAGCGCGTAGTCGGCTTCGATCGCGGCCAGCGCGCCGTTCTGCGGCCGGATGCGCTTCATCTCGCCTCCGGCGTGGCGCAGTTCCACCGCCAGCAGCGACGAGAGTGTCCCCGGCCGGCGACGCGGATGACCGCATCAATCGCTTCGGCCGGGAGGCTGGAGAGCATGAGCCCGTCGCCCACGTTGGGCGTCGGCTGCTCGGGATCCATGTGCAGGTGGCTGAGCGCCGGCGCGGGGATCATCTGGATGGTGTCGGTCACCGGCCGGAGAGCCCGCAACGGGGCGAGCAGCCGGTCCGCTTCGGCCGGGGCACCCAGATGGATCACGTCGATGACGACGAAGGACTGGCCCCGCACCGGCTCCGGGATGGCGGGGATCGCCGGGAAGTGCATGAGCCGGGCACAGGTAGTGAACTCATCCGGCAGGCCGCTCTGGGTGAGCTCCCGCCAGGTCTGAAGCACCTCGGAACTGGCGCTGGCCGGCCACCACAGCAGCCCGGCGTAGACCTTGCTGATCGGGAACAGCCGCACCTCGATCGCGGTGACAATGCCGAAGCTGCCACCGCCGCCCCGGAGCGCCCAGAACAGGTCCGGCTCATGACAGGCATCGGCGCGGATCAGGCGGCCGCCGGCGGTGACGAACTCGATCGCCTCGACATTGTTGGCCGACAGGCCGTAGGTGCGGCCCAGCCAGCCCATCCCGCCGCCGATCGTGTAGCCGACCACGCCAACGTCGGGCGAGGATCCGGCCAGCCCGGCCAGGCCGTGCGCGGCGGCGGCCTCGGCGACGTCGAGCCAGACGGCGCCGGCCTCGGCCCGCGCGGTCCGGGCGGCCGGGTCGATCGTGACCCGCCGCATGGCGTGGGTCTTGATCAGGACCGTGCCGGCCAGCGAGCCCAGCGGCGCGGCGTTGTGGCCGGTGCCCTGGGCCGCGACGCGCAGACCGCGTTCGCGGGCGTAGGTGACCGCGGCGACGACGTCCGCGGCGGACTCCGGCACAGCGACCGCGGCCGGATACTGGTCGACGGCCAGATTCCAGGCCTGCCGCGCCTCGTCCCAGCCGGGATCGGCGGACGTGATGATGGTGGGGGTCGTGGGTGCCTTGACAGCGGGCATGGTTGCTCCTCGAACGAGGTCGGTGCATTCGGGTTTCCGGCAGATGCCGCGACATCGCACGTATCGGTCAGTGACGGTTCCGCGTTCTGACTGCCTGACGTCGACGCTATGGACGGAAGGATTTCCGCGAATCCGCTGCGCGCACGGATATCCGGCGCGCTCCGGGCACGCGGGAGGGCCGCTGTATCCGTAGGACTACGTAGCCGCGAGCCCCTTAGCTGGGCGAGCTGCCGGAAAAGCCGGCGGCCGAGCTCCGCGCGGGTGCGCACGCCGAGTTTGCGGTAGATCGACGCGACGTGCGTCTCGATGGTGCGCACGCTGACGAAGAGCGCCGCGGCCGCGTCGCGGTTGGTCGCGCCGCCAGCGATCAGCTCAGCCACCCGCTGCTCGGTCACGGTCAACTCATTGACGGACCGAGCCGCGGCCAACCGCGGCAATTCCCGCTGTATCTCGGCCTGCAGCGGCCGGTGGCCGATCTCGGTGGCCAGCTCGAACGCGCGTTGCAGGGCTGCGCGGGATTGCCGGCGCGCCTTCCGCCGCCGCTCAATCCGGCCGAGCACCAGCAGACTGCGCGCCAGTTCGAGGCGCAATGGCGATGATCCATGCGCAGCGACCGCGGCCCGGGCCGACCGCGCGGCGGCATCGAGGTCCCCGGACTCCGCGGCCTCTAGCGCGTCGATCCGGCTCGCGTCGCCGATGGCCACGGGACGGCCCAGGCGCCGGCCCAGGTCCCCCAGCCGGGCCGAAATCCGCGTGGCGTCATCCGTCCGCCCGACCGCGACGTAAGCCTCGGCCAGCCAGGTATCCAGCCGGTAGCGCACCCCCGGGTCAGCCCAGTCGTTCTGCTCCGCGCCCCACGCGGCCTGCTCGAAGGCCGCGACCGCAGCCACATGATCGCCGCGCCACGCGCTCACCTTGCCGCGGACACAGGCCCCGACGAAGCGCGCGGCCGTGGGCTGAGCCTCGTCATCGGGCAACTGCTCATCGGCGATGCTGAGCGCTTCGTCCAGGTTCGCGTCCGCGATCAGCAGCTCACATCGCGGTTCGAGACGAAATGGAGACGGCGGCCAATCATGCCAGGCGGCGGCCTCATCGGCCGCCTGGAGCGCCGCCGCAGCCGCCGGGTAATCGCCGGCTAGCTCCTCCGTCGATGCCAGATAGGACAAGAACATCGCCAATGCGAAGTCGTCGCCTATGTCCCGGGCGCGGGTGATGGACCGCTGCAGCGCCGCCCGCGCGGTGTCCAGGTCCTCGGTGTAACGCGACCACTGCCCGCGGTGCAGATCGGCCGTGTCATACAGGCGCAGAGCTGGCACGTCAGCTTCCAGCCGTTCCGCCCACTCGAGTAGCTCGGTATCCAGGCCTTCGCCCGCAGTGACCTTGGCCACCAGCAAATTAATGAGGGCCCGGTGCAGTGAGGGGGCCGCGGCCGCGCCGGCGGCCTCAGCGCAGTGGATGGCCTCGACGGCAGCGGCCCGCCGCCCGCCGCGGATGCCGTACGCGATATCAGATGCCAGGGCCAGTATCAGCGCGCGCCGCCGGGGGTCAGGGCCGGCGGTATCGACGGCATGGCAGCCGAGGCTGGCAGCGACGGCGGAACCGTGCACCAACTCGGTCATGTCGAACAGCAGCGGGAGCACCCGCTCAAGGTCGATGGTCGCGAGCCGGTCGGTGTCGAGCGTCTCTAGGTGCTCAAGTGACTGTCCCAGGTCGCCTGCCAGCCATAGCAACTCACCGGCGCGGATCCGGCGGCGGACCAGCGCCGGCGAGTCCGATTCGGGAGTGAACAGCACGGCTTGGGCGGCGAACTGGCCGGCGGCGGCGTTCGCGGCCCGGGCGTGGGCGGCGGCCGCGGCCGCGTCAAGTGCTTCCGCGACCCCGGCGTCCGGGCCCGGTCCGGCCGCGAGCGCGACGAAGTGGGCGTATCGTTCCGGGCCGGATGAGGCGGCCGCTAGCCGGCGATAGAGCCGCGCGCGGCGGCCCGGCGGCAGCGACTCCACCGCGGCCGCGCCGATCAGCGGGTGGGCCGCCGTGAGCCGGTCTCCGGTCTCGACCACGACCCCGGCGAGAACCGCGGCATCCAGTGCCCGGGCGGGTTCGTCGAGATGATCAAGCACCCCAAGGGTCTCGGTTACACCCATCCGGCCCGCCGCCGCGACCACGGCCAGCGCCTCCGCGGCGTCGGTGCTCAGCGACCGGGACAGCCGGTCCGTCAGCGCACGGGCCAGTGGCGGCACTGGGCCCTCGGCGGATTCGAGGCTGGCCGCGACTTCCTTCGCCCAGAACGGGTTGCCGCGCGACTGCCTGGCCACCAGCCGGGCCTGCGCCGCGGTGACGTTACTGGGCAGCAAGTTTTGTATCTGCCACATGTCCAGCGGCGCGAGGTCGATCACCTCCGCCGAGGGCAGAGCGGCCAGCATGTCGTGCCAGTCACGTGACGGCGGCGGCGCCCCGGCGGTCAGCGGGTCCGCCGCAGCATCGGTGCGCGCGGCCACCAGCAGGGACAACGGCCCGCTGCTGATCCGCCGGAGGGCAAAGGCCAGAGCATCCCGGCTGGCGTCATCCAGCCACTGGACGTCATCGATCGCGACCAGCGCCGGGCCCTCGAACGCGCAGGCGCGCAGGGCCATCAGCACCGCGAGGCCGACCGCCCGGGCGGTGGGCGGCTCGTTTCCGGCAGGCCTCAGCAGCAGGGCGACCTCGAGCGCCTCCCGCTGCGGGCCCGGGATGCCCGGGGCCATGGCCGGCAGCACATCGGACAGCAGGTCGAACAGCCCCGCGAACGACAAATCGGTCTCGCTGGCGGATGGCTCGCTGCGCAGCAGGCGGTGACCAGCCGCCGCGGCCGCTTCGACCCCGGCGCGCCACAGGGTGGATTTGCCCGCCCCCGCTTCCCCCTTAACGGCCAGCGCAGCGGGCGCCGGCCGGACCCCCTGAGCGAACTCACGAACCCGGCGCCACTCGGCCGGGCGCACGATATCGCCGCCAACGGCAGCCACGCCCCCATCTCATCACGGGACGTTGCTCGGATGCAGCCCGATCGAGGGCTCGTCGAGGACGTACAGCATGCCGGTCGTGTTGGCGTGCAACATCGAGGTGAGCTCGATGCGCTGCCGTTCGCCGGTCGAGAGGGTGGCGCCGGCCCGGTCGAGGCGCAGGTAACTGAGACCCAGGTCGAGCAGTGGTGTGAGAATGCCCGTCAGTTCGCCGGTCAGGCCCACGCTCATCCGGCTGAGCTCGGCTGGCATCAGTGCGGGCAGGCCCCCAGCGAACCCCAGGAGCTGGCGCAGGTCCAGGGCGCTGATGTCGGCGATGGTGTGGCCATCGAGCAGGGAACGCAGCGCCTCGGCCGCCGCGGCCGCCGGACGGGGACGTAGTCTGGTGGGCGTGCCTGAGCCTGGCGTGCCCGACCCCACCCCCGGCCCCCCTGATGCCTCCGGCGGTGAGATCGATCCTGCGCTGATCGACCTGGCGACGAAGATCTTCAACCTGGCCCGCGCCGGGGACGCGGCGGGGGTCGCCGCGTACGTGGACGCCGGGGTACCGGTCAACCTGACCAACGACAATGGCGACACCCTCGTCATGCTGGCGGCCTATCACGGCCACGCGGCCACCGTCGCCGCCCTGCTGGAGCGCGGCGCCGATCCCGGGCGGCCCAACGACCGCGGCCAGACGCCGCTGGCGGGCGCGGTGTTCAAGAAGGAGCCGGAGATCGTCCGGCTGCTGCTGGAGGCGGGCGCCGACCCCACGGCGGGTCAGCCCAGCGCCGCCGACACCGCGGCCATGTTCGGCAACGAGGACTTCCTGGCCTGGTTCGGCGGACGCTGAGCCGAGTAGCGCTGCGGCAGCGCGGCCGCTAGCTCCTTCGGCATGCTGGACTTGATGTCTTCCCACTCGCCGTTGGTGATGTGGCCGGAATCCGTACGGTAATCTCCGGGATCGGTAGCGCCCACCGATGCCCGGCGGCGCCCCCGGCCGGCTCGCCGATTGGCTGTGGCCTGATCGGAACGGGTGTGAGTCCAAGGCGACGCTGGGCCGGCCAGTAGTTTCGTATACGCGCGCCGTATGTCCGGCGGGGGCGGAGCGGCGAGTCGATGACCTGGCAGAAGATCATCACGTCGCCCGTGCTGTGGGTGGTATGGCTCGGGACGCGGGCGGCCCTTTACCTGCTCGCCACCGCCCCGGGCCTGACCGGCGACGTCGGCATCTACCACCAGTGGTACACATGCTGTTTCTCCCACGGCACTTTCCCGGTCGCCGACCCGATGTGGCAGTATCCGCCCGGCGCCGCCCTGGTCTTCTGGCTGCCCGGCCGCCTGCCCGGCAGCTACGTGGACTATTTCGTGTTCCTGGCACTCGGCTGCGACCTGGCCATCACTGTCATGCTGTGCCCGTCGGCCCGGCGCGGAGGGTCCCTGGCCGGAGCCTGGTACTGGGTGTGCGGAGTGCCACTACTCGGCGCGATCAGCCTCGGCAGGTTCGATGTGGTACCCGTCACGCTGTCGGTCGCTGCCCTGTGCGTGACCGGCCGTGGCGGCGTCCGCGGCGCCCTGATCGGAGCCGGCGCGGCGGTCAAGCTGTGGCCGGTCACCCTGCTGGCCGGGATGGCTCCCGGCCAGCGGCTCCGCGGTGTTACTGCGGCAGCGACCGTGCTGGCCGCGGTCGGCGCCATCTTCGCCAGCGGGACGGTGAGCTTCCTGGCGCACCAGAACGCCCGCGGCGTCGAGATCGAATCGGTCGCAGCGACCCCGTTCATGATCTGGCGGCAAGCTGGCTGGCATGGAACGGTGGTGTACCGGTTCGGCGCCTGGCAGCTCAGTGGGGTACACGTCGCGCTCGCGGAGGATGCGTCCCGCCTGGGCCTCGTCCTCGCAGCGGCTGCGGTGATCGGCTGGCAGCTGGTGACCGCCGCTCGGCCGCGCACGGTGGCGGCCGGAGTTCGCGGCCGACGCGCCGCTGGCCGCGACCTTGCTGTTCCTCGTGGCCAGTCCGGTGCTCAGCGCGCAGTACCTGCTCTGGGTCATCGGCCTCGCCGCGGCGTGCCTGGCCACGGGCCGGACTACGCAGCGCCCGGTCGCGCTCGCCGTGCTGGCCGCCACCGGGCTCACGCAGCTGATCTTCCCGATCGGGTGGCCCCGCCTGGTGCACGGATCCGACGCGGTCACCGGCGTTCTGGCGGGACGGAACGTGATCCTGGCCGTGGCCGCCGCGCTGTCCTGCTGGCGGATAATCAGCGCGCTCTCACCCGGTCACGAAGACCCCTCTCCGGCATCACCGGCGCCCGGCTCCGGTGGCCGTCAGATGAGCGCGGCGTCAGATTAGGGCGGCCTCGCAGTAGCTAAGGAGGGACGGGGGCAGGTCGGGGGAGATCTTGTGGGCCTGGGGCCAGTCCTGGGTCGCGGCAAAGACTTCCCGAGTGTAGGGAAGAAAGACGATACGTTCACCGGTGCCAAAGGCCCGCACGTCAGCCTGCTCCCGGTACTTCCCCGGTACCGCGCGCAGGTGGTGATGCTTGGACGGGTGTGACTTGTGGGACTGCGGAGGTCCGGCGGCGGGAATTAGGGACGGCTTTCCGCGGTAACGCCGGCATCGGAGCCGCGCCGGCTACTGGCCGCTGGGTGCTGGTAGGCGGCGAAGAACACGCGGACGGCTTCGCTGGCGATCCGTTCGCGTTCGGCTGGGCTGGGTGGCTGGTGGGGGCAGAACTGCGCCTTGTCCTGGGGTATCGCCAAGGCGAGGTAGGCGAAGTGGGCAGCCGCCAGGTAGGCGTCGTCAGCCTGGAGCATCCCGCGGTCGATGTAGGCCTGCAGGTGCTGGGCGATGAGCTCGATCGCCCGGGCGGGGGCCTGCTCGTAGTAGCTGCGGGCGAGGTCGGGGAACCGCTCGGCTTCGGCGATCACGAGCCGGCGCAGGGCCAGAACGTGCGGCTGGAGCACCGCGTCGATATAGCGCCGGGCGAGCCCGGTCAGCACTGCCGTGAGGTCGTCGGCCGTTTTGATCTCGGCGCTGTCCAGGACCGACGTCAGCTCGCTGATGATCGCGTTGGAGTTGCCGGTCACGCCGAGCACGATGTCGCTGAAGAGCTGTTCCTTGTCGGCGAAGTTCTTGTACACCGTCTGCTTGGACACGGCGGCGTCGGCCGCGATCTGATCCATGCTCGTGCTGTGGTAGCCGTTGCGCAGGAACAAGGCTGTCGCGGTGTCGATGATGACCTGGCGCTTCCGGGCTGATCGCCCGGGACCTGCTACCGCCTGGCCGGTCACCGCACCTTCGTCCATGGCTGCCTCCCTCAACGTCTCACAGCTAATAGTACTAGACAGTCTAGTTCCGTCGCTAGTACTGTACCGTCTAGTACTGGACAGGGATTGAAAGGCAATCCCGTCAGCCGACACAGGAGGAGCCGGTCATGTCAGTCACCGCCGCGAGCACCGCCCGCGCCGCCGATCAACCACCCCAGCCCGGCTCCATGATGGCCGGGAACATCACCCGTAGCCTGCTGGGCTACCTGGCCCTCGCCGGCCCGTTCTATGTGGTGATCTCGCTCGTCCAGGCACTGACCCGGGACGGGTTCAGCCTCGCGCACGACGAGTGGAGCCTCCTGGCGGTCGGGCACCTGGGCTGGATCCAGAGCGTCAACCTGATTCTGACCGGGGCGATGACCGTCGCTGGCGCCGTAGGGTTCCGCCGCGCCGTCGGGCGGTCAGCCACCGCGGGCCGGTGGGCACCGCGATTGCTGGCCGGCTACGGAATCGCGCTGATCGGGGCGGGCATCTTCCGCGCCGACGCGGCCGATGGATTCCCGCCGGGCACCCCAGCCGGCCGTCCGGCACACGTTAGCTGGCACGGCACGCTGCACCTGCTGTCCGGGTCGATCGGCTTCGCCTGCCTGATCGCCGCCTGCTTCGTCATCGCGCGGATGTACGCCCGCCGCGGGCACCGCCCCGCCGCGATCGCCTCCCGGGTGATCGGCGCGGCGTTCACGGTCGCGTTCGCGGGCATCGCCAGCGGAGCCGGCAATGCGCCGGTCAACCTGGCCTTTACCGCTGCCGTGATCGCAAGCTCCGCATGGCTTACCGCCGTCGCGGTCGATCTGTACCGCCGCACTCGCCACGACGAGCAGCAGACCGCCGAGGTGACCCGGTGAAGTTCCGCGCCGAGCTAGAGCGTGCCGGCAAAAACGCCACGGGCATCACCGTCCCCGCCGGGGTGATCGACGCCCTCGGCGGGGGCCGCCGGCCAGCCGTGACCGTCACTCTCAACGGCCACTCCTACCGGACCACCGTGGGCGTCATGGCCGGCGTCGCGAAGATCCCGGTCAGCGCGGCTGTGCGGGACGCGGCTGGCGTAGGCGCCGGCGACATTCTCGATGTCGAGGTCGTGGCCGACACCGCGCCGCGCACCGTCGAGGTGCCCGGCAACCTGGCCGCCGCGCTGGCCCAGAACACCGAAGCCCGCACATTCTTCGGCCAGCTCTCCTACAGCCGGCAGCTTGCCTACGTCACCTGGATAGAACAAGCCAGGCAACCGGCAACCCGAACCCGCCGCGTCGAACAGACCGTCGCGCTCCTCGCCGACCACCGCCCCCAACGGTGACCGACCGGCCGCCGGAACCTCGGGGCCGGACCGTGGCCGGATTCAGACGGCGACAGGTCCCCGGCCGGGACAGGGCTGATGCGGTAACCGGTGCAGGCTCAGAAGGTCGCGTAGGCGCGGAGGCGGTCACTCGGCGACAGCGAGCGAGGCAGGTAGCGGCCCTGCCAGGGTGCGTACGTCCACATCGCGCATCCGACGTGGAGTTTCATGGCCCCGAGGGTACTGGGGCCAGGCACCCGGCAGCGTGAGCACGCCTCCGGGGCAGCGTCCATCCTGGGGCCCGAGGAGAGTGCGCCGACCACAGGTTCAGTGCTCGTCAGAATGCTGAACAAACTGCCGGGCATGCGGCTGAGTGCCTCGCTTTGCAGGCTGCAGGAAACGACATCGGCCGCGGGCCACTTCAAGTCCTTCGCCCCGTTCATGACGGTCGCCATCACGATGTCCGGCGCGGGCACCCGGCAACTGCTGGGCTGGAAGCCGGAACACGCCGGCCTCATCGCCCGCCTCGACCAAGGTCACTACTTCACCACCGACTGATCCGAACGGATTTGACAAGTGTATATCCGTTCGATAGTACGGAAATACGGAGGTAGAGATGTCACCACTCGATCATGACCATCCCGTCAACGCCGAGCGGGTCGCCGCCGCCCGGGCCGGGGTGGTGTCAGTCGGCGATGCCGCGCGGCTGGCCGGGCTGCTGGGCATGCTGGCCGACCCGGTACGCTCCCGGATCTTGTTTGCCTTGTCCGCTGCCGGCGAGCTATGCGTGGGTGATCTGGCGCTGACCCTGGAGGTGAACGAGGACCAGGTGTCGTATGCGCTGAAGATGCTGCGCCTGGCCGGGCTGGTCAGCTTCCGCAAGGACGGCCGGATGGTCTTCTACCGGCTCTCCGACGGCTTCCCCCACCAGTTGCTGGAGCACTGCCTGCGCCAGCTGCTCACCATCGCATCCCCGGAGGCCGACGATGCGCGTGCTTGACGCGCTCGGCCACGCCCTGGCCATGGCCGGGTCGATGACCTGGCAGATCACCTGGTCGCTGATCCTGGGGTTCACCTTGTCCGCAGTGGTCCAGGCGGTCGTGCGCCGCGAGACGGTCGCCCGGCTGCTTGGCGACGACAAGCCCAAGGCCCTGGCGCGGGCCACCGGCCTGGGCGCCGCGTCCTCCTCATGCTCCTATGCCGCCGTGGCGCTGGCCCGCGCCCTGTTCCGCCGGGGCGCCAGCTTCACCGCCGCTATGGCCTTCGAGATCGCCAGCACCAACCTGGTCATCGAGCTGGGCATCATCATGGCCCTGCTGCTGTCCTGGCAGTTCACGCTGGCCGAGTTCATCGGCGGCCCGATCATGATCGTGCTGATGGCGGTGGCGTTCCGGCTGTTCGTCCGTCAGCGGCTCATCCAGGCCGCCCGTGAGCAGGCCGACAAGGGGCTGGCCGGGTCGATGGAAGGCCACGCCGCCATGGACATGAGCATCCAATCCAGCGGCAGTTTCTGGCGGCGGCTGGCCAGCCGCGAGGGCAACACCTCGGTCAGTCACATCTTCGTGATGGAATGGGCCGCGGTCCTGCGCGACATCGTCATCGGCCTGCTGATCGCCGGGGCGGTCGCCGCCTGGGTGCCCGCGTCCTTCTGGCAGCACCTGTTCCTGACCGGGGACCCACTGGCCGCCAAGCTGTGGGGCCCAGTGATCGGCCCAGTGATATCCGTGCTCAGCTTCGTCTGCTCGATCGGCAACGTGCCGCTGGCCGCGGTGCTGTGGAATGGCGGAATCAGCTTCGGCGGCGTCATCTCCTTCATCTTCGCCGACCTGATCATCATCCCGATCCTGTTCATCTACCGGAAGTACTACGGCACCAAGATGATGCTGACCATCCTCGGCATCTTCTACGCCACCATGGTGCTCGCCGGGTACATCATCGAGTTCCTGTTCGCCGGGCTCGGGCTCGTCCCCGCCACCCGGGCGGCCAAGGTCACCGATACGGGCATCGTGTGGAACTACACCACCATCCTCAACATCGTCTTCCTGCTGCTGGCCGCCGCGCTCCTGGTCCGGTTCTTCCGCTCCGGGGGCGCCCCGATGCTCAAGATGATGGGTGGCAGCCCGAGCGGGCACGAACATCACGCCCACCCCGAGGCCAAAAGCCACCCGCACACCGCATAGCGGCGGTCGGCGGCACCGGGACGCGATGGGAACGAACTACGGCAACGCGGTCATGGCGGGAGCCAGGCAGCCCGTATTACTCCCGTACCTCGAACAGTCTGTCCGCGCCCGTGATCTCCAGCAGCCTGGCCACCACCGGCTGTGGGCGCGCGAGTACCAGCCTGCCATGCCGCGCCTGCAGCGCCCTGGCCGCCAGGACCAGGACGCGTATGCTGACGGAGTCCAGGAACGACAGCCCGGATGCGTCAACTGTCACCAGCCGCGCTCCGGCATCTAGCTGCTCCGCCAGCACCTCGCGCAGCAGCGGGGCTGACGTCGTGTCCGCCTCGCCGGACAGCACGACGACGGGACCGTCTGCCCCGGCCAACACCGAAGTGCTGAGCGCCGCCACGGGAATCATGCCTTCCGCTCGCGGGCCGTCGTGCCCGCGCACAGGAAATGGCACAGAGTGCCAGCGAGGAGCCCCGGCGCGGTGAGGGCCGCGAAATGAGGCTGGCCTCGCAGTATGGCGCGGGCGATGGATGGCGGAAGTGCGTTCATCAGTGCGTCACACTTTCCATCCTGGTAGTCCTCGCGGGCGAGTTCCGCATGCGGCGTTATCCCGTCGGGTCCGCAGCCAGAAATTCCTGGACCACTGGTGCCAGCTCTGCTGCCTCGGCGACCAGGCCGAGATGGCCGCCCTGGAAGATGTGCAAGCGCGAACCGCGGATCAGCCGGTGCATCATCTTGGCGTTGGCCAGCGGGATTATCGGGTCGTCGTCACCGGACACGATGAGGGTTGGCTGCCGCAGCCGCGGCAGGAACGGCACGCTCGACCAGGCAAACGATGCCGCCAGCTGATACCTGTAGCCGCGTGAGGGCCCGACGTGGTTGTCGCCGTGCACAGCCTGGCTTATCCGCTCGGGCTCGGCTCGGGCTGATCCGCCGTACAGGTCGGGGGCAACGCGGGCAAGATGCCCGCTGTCCACGTAACGCTGCCGTCCGGCCAGCTGCCGCAGCACACTGAACTTGGGCGGCACCATGGTGGCACCGGTTGCCGTGCTGACCAGCACCAGACGGCGGCAGCGCGACCGCTGAGACACCGCGAATTGCTGCGCGACCCCGCCGCCCCAGGAAATGCCGAGCACGTCGACCTGGCCGTACCCGAGCGCGGCCAGCATTTTGGCGATCAGCCTGCACAGCCCGCTGAACCGGTACGGGCGCCTGGGCAGCGGCGACCCGCCGACGCCGGGGACGTCGAACCTGATCACGTCTCCCGACTTGGCCGGGTCGAGCGCATCGACGAATGGCTGCAGCAGTTCCAGGCTGGCGCCGATTCCGTTGATGATCAGCAGCGGGGTTGCCCCGGCCTGGCCGTGGCGGACGGCCACGCGCAGGTCCTGGCCGTCAACATCGATGATCTGCTCCGTCGCCGCGGTCATTGGGCGTCCCGTGGTGCCTGCACCTCGCGGCGCAAAATCTTGCCGGTCGGGCCCTTGGGCAGGCCTGGCACCAACCAGACATGCCGCGGGTACTTGTACGGCGCTACCCGGTCTCTGGCAAAAGCGATCAGTTCCTCCGCCGTGACGGTCTCGCCCGGCTTGAGCTTGACGGCCGCGCCGATCTCCTCGCCGAGCTCGTCATGCGGGATCCCGACGACGGCTGCCTCCGCCACGGCCGGGTGCTCGTACAGGACCTCTTCGACCTCGCGCGGATAGACGTTGTAACCGCCGCGGATGATCATGTCCTTCTTCCTGTCCACGATGTAGAAGTAGCCGTCCTCGTCGACCCTGGCCAGGTCACCCGTCCGGAACCAGCCCCCACCCGCCTCCCCTTCCCCCTTCATCATCGCCTCGGCGGTGGCCTCAGGCTTGTGCCAGTACCCCTTCATGATGTTGTGACCGGCGATGACGATCTCGCCGACCTCGCCGACCGGCACGTCATTGCCGTCGGCGTCGACCACGCGCATGTGCACGCCGGCGATCGGCGTGCCGATCGAGCCGGGCTTACGTACCTTGTCCGGGTGGTTGAAGGACGCTACGGGCGATGTCTCAGACAGCCCGTAGCCCTCGAGGATCATGCAGTGGAAAGCTTCCTCGAACCCGCGCAGGATCTCCACCGGCAGGGCCGCGCCGCCCGAGACGCACAGCCGCAGGGACGAGACGTCCGCCTGCGCGCCGTCCAGATGGTGCAGCATCGCCGCGTACATGGTCGGCACACCCTCGAAGATCGTCACCTTGTCCCGGCCGATGATCTGCAGGGCCTGGGCCGGGTCAAACCTGGGCAGCAGCGTCAGGCTCGAGCCACCGAACAGCGCCGCATTCAGCCCGCAGGTCAGCCCGAAAACGTGGAAGAGCGGCAGACAGCCCATCACGACGTCGTTGGGACCGTTCTGCAGCAGGGTGACCGCGGTCAGCTCGGCATTCCGGTACAGGTTCGCGTGGGTCAGCTGGGCGCCCTTGGGCTTGCCGGTGGTGCCGGAGGTGTAAAGGATCACGGCGTCGTCCCCGGCGGCCGGTTCTGCCCACTGCGCCGCCACCTGGCCGGCCAGCAGCGTGGCCAGGGTCGGCTCGGCCACCTCGATGACCTGCACGCCGGTCTCCGCAGCTCCCTTCGCTGCTTCGTCGGCCGCAGCGGGCCAGGCAAAGAGGACCTTAGCGCCAGAATCGCCGAGATAGTAGGCGATCTCACGGCTCTTGAGCAGTGGGTTCATCGGGACCACGACCGCCCCCGCACCGAGAGCGCCGAAGAACACGATCGGGAAGGCCGGCACGTTGGGCAGCATGACGGCCACCCGGTCGCCCGCCGATACCCCAAGGGATTTCAGCACGGATGTCAGGCGGCCCGCCGCGTCGTGCAGCTGCGCGTAGGACAGCACGAGGCCGTCCAGGCGGATGGCCGGACGCTCGCCGTGATCGGCTACCGTTCGAGCAAGCATGGAATTCAGATCGGCCATCATGCCCTCCAGGGTGAGCGCATCGATACTCCTATCCTTACTTACAGCACTATCCATCCCGATAAATCGAGAGCGCTGCTCCGAATCCGGGCGTCGATGCGGGCCTAGTGATACGCTCGGGCACCTATACGCCGTCAATAACGGCTAAAGGCCCACAATCGCTGTGACGAATGACCTGTGTTAGCCTCAATTTTTTGCGATCTTGATGTGCTGGCCTGAGGGCAGATCCTGCCGTCTTTTCCGCGTTTGGCCGTGCTGGGCGGCCGGGCTGCCGCGCCGCTGGGCGGGGTTCCACGGGCCCTGCTGCCGGACGAGGACCGACTCCTTGCGTCGGCGCTCGGGTGACTGCCCCTCTACGATGCGGCCATGAGAGGGCACCGACTGCTGACCGGCTGGATTGAAGGGTTTCCGTGTGGCAGGGGTGTTCCTGGGGGACCTTGCGGGATGGCGCTGCTCTCCGCCGCGCCGCCTCGTCTCCTGGTTCCCTTGTTTGCCTGGAGGATCGGGCGTAGCTTCAAAAAAGGAAGTCGTGCTCGTTTGTTCACGTGTAAACGAGATCAATATTCTGGCTGCTCCGGACCTCGGTAGCGCCGAGCGCGCAGCTAACCGAGGCGAAATATGGCAGCACCTTTCTGTCAGCGGGGCCCGCTTTCCGTCTATGGCGCACGGGCCGTCCTGCGGTGCGACGACACAGTGCCCGTGAGTATCGGCGGCTCGCTTGCTGCCAGCACGGCAAGCGTGGCGTGGCCTGCTCACGCTCGGCCCCGGCGCTCGCGCCGGCGGCCGGGCCCGGGTTCCCGGGCCGGGAAGATGGTGGTTCGTGGCTAGGGCGTGCCCTGGCTGGGTGCGAGCACGCCGAACCACAGTACTGCCCAGCCTGTCCCGAGCAGCAGGCTGGCGAGCACGTCGGTCAGCCAGTGCGCGCTCAGGTAGGTGCGGCTCAGCGCAACGAGAATGGACCAGGCCACGGCGGCCGCGATGGCCAGCCGCCGGGATCTGCCGGGCCGGGTCAGGATGAGCGCCAGCGCGACGGCGGTCACCGCCGCTATGAGGGCATGCCCAGAGGGCATTGACTGGCCAGTGACGGCGACCAGCGATCCGGCCGGGCGGGGCCGGTCCACCAGCGCCTTGACCGGCCCGATACACAGCTCCGCGCACAGCTCAGCCAGCGCGAATACCGCCAGCGCCCGCCAGCGCCGCCAGATCGCGAGTGCGGCCGCGATCACCCCTCGGACCACCCACATGACCGTGCCGCCGGCGACCACATTGAGCACCTTCGCCGTGAATACTCCGGACGCCGCGCGGACATCGAGCATCCAGCGGAGCCACTGGTGGTCCGCTGGCCGCACCGACGACGGCGTGAGCGCGACGATGGCGATCAGGGCGATAGCCAGGGCGAGGCAGGCCAGGCCGGCGAGCATCCAGCCGGGCGACGCCAGTCTCGAGCCGGCCACCGTGGTCATCGGATCGGCTCGGGGTTAGCTCTGTGTCGTGTCCCGGCCGGCTGCATCGGCATGGCGGCCACGGCCGGCGGTTACTGCCCATGACGCATTCCCCGAGCATACAGCTGGCCGCCGGCGGGTCCGAGACACCGACGCGGGGCCGGGTCCTGGCGCCGACGCGGTACCGGCATCCGGGCGATGTGATCCGGCTGATCGCCGCGGGCTCGGTGCTGACCGCCGCGGCCGTGATCGCTGCGCTACTGCCTGCCCTGCTCCGGCCTGCTGCGGCCGCGATCACCGGGGTCGGGCCCGCGACGGCGGCCGGGCGGGTGCTGATTGGCCTGGTCCAAGTGACGATTGCCGCGGCGGCGCTGGTGCTGCTGGTCGCCGCTCTGCGGTACCGCCGGTTCCGTGTCCTGGTTACGGTAGCGGGCGGGTTCGTAGCCGCCGCGGCCGCTGATGGCCGGAATCACCTACCTGGTCGGGCCGGGCGGCTCCGCGGCGCTCCGCCAGGATTCCTGGCTGACCGGCGCCGGCTTCCCCGATCCGGCCGTCCTGGCGGGACTGGTGGCTGTCGCGGTGGCCGCTGCGCCGTGGCTGAGCCTGCCGTGGCGCCGGGTGGCCTGGGCCACGCTGCTGCTGATCGGCGCGGCCCGGCTGATCACCGGCGGGCTGCTGCCAATGCAGCTGGTGCTGGCGCTGGCCGTCGGGGTAACAGTGGGGGCGGGCCTGCTCCTGGTATTCGGGGTGCCGGACCGGCGGATGGGCCCCGCCGGGGTGGCAGCGGCGCTGCGCGCGGGCGGTGTGCCGGTCAGCCGGGTGAACGGGCCGCTCGTCAGCGCCAAGGGATCGCGCCCGTTCGAGGCGGTGACCGACGACGGACGTGCCCTGTTCGTCAAGGTTTTCGGCTCCGACCACCGGGACGCCGACCTGCTGTACCGGGCCTACCGCGGCATCCGGCTGCGCGGCGTCGGCGACACCAGACCCGCGGCCTCGCTTTTCAAGGCCGTCGAGCACGAGGCACTGCTGGGTGTGATGGCCGAGCGGGCCGGCGTCACGGTGCCGCACGTCGGCCAGGTCATCAGGGCCGACGACGGGTCCGTGCTGCTGACCATGGAGCTGGTCGCGGGCCAATCCCTGGACGAGGTCCCAGCCGATCGAATCACCGATCAGCTCACCCGTAGCCTGTGGCGCGAGGTCGGCCGGCTGCACCAGGCCAGGATCGCGCACCGGTCACTGCACGGCCGCAACATCATGATCAGCCAGAACGGAACCGCCCAGCTGGTTGACTTCAGCTTCGCTGAGCTCGCGGCCACAAGCCGTCAGCGAGCCATCGACGTGGCCGAGCTGCTCACCTCGCTGGCTGGCCGGATCGGCCCGGACCGTGCCGTCGCGGCCGCGACGGCCGCGATCGGGCCGGCCGGCGTGGCCACCGCGGTGCCGCTGCTGCAGCCGCTCGCCTTGTCGGCCGGCACCCGGCACGCGATCAAGGGCCAGGACGGGCTGCTGAAGAACACGCGCGCGGCCGCGATCGCCGCCAGCGGCGACGACGCCGACCAGGACCTCGCCCAGCTGCAGCGAGTGCGACCCCGCACGCTGCTGGTGATCGCCGCGCTGGCCGGCGCCTTCTACTTCCTGCTTCCCCAGATCGCCCAGGTCAGCAGCAGCTGGCACGCGCTGCAAAGCGCTAACTGGGCCTGGCTGCCCGTGATCATCGGCCTATCCGCGCTGACCTACGTGGCCAGCGCGATAGCCCTCATCGGCTCGGTGCCGGGCCACGTCCCGTTCGGCCCGGCCGTGCTGGCGCAGGGTGCATCGTCGTTCATCAACCGGGTGTCGCCAGCCAACATCGGCGGGATGGCGCTGAACGCCCGCTTCCTGCAGAAAAGCGGTACCGACGCCCCGGCCAGCGTCGCGGCGGTCGGCGTGAACGCCCTCGCGGGCGCCGTCGTGCACGTCGCGATGATCGTGGTCTTCTTCGCGCTGGCCGGCCACGACCTCACGAAAGCGTTCAAGCTGCCGTCCGGCAGCAAGATCCTGCTTGCCCTGGCGGTGATCATCGCGCTGATCGGCGTGGTCCTGGCGACACGGCCCGGGCGGCGCTGGACGCGCAAGAAGCTGATCCCCGGCGCCCGCTCGGCGGCGGGCAGCCTGCGACAGGCTGCCGCCAGCCCGGTCAAGCTGGGCCTGCTGTTCGGCGGCTCGGCCCTTATCACGCTCGCCTATATCGCCGCGCTCGCCGCCTCGGTCCAGGCGTTCGGCGGGGGCCCCGGCCTGATCGTGCTCGGCGCGGTGTACCTGGCGGCCGCCGCGCTGGCGGCGGCCGCTCCCACGCCGGGCGGCCTCGGCGCGATCGAGGCGGCGCTGGTCGCCGGGCTGACCGGTGTCGGCATGCAGCCCGGACCCGCGGTCTCGGCCGTGCTGCTGTACCGGCTGGCGACCTACTGGCTGCCGGTGCTGCCGGGCTGGCTGTCCTGGCGATCCTTGCAGCACCGGGGGTATGTGTGAGCACCGGCCCGCGGCTTTCCGCCCAGGGCGCGTCAGCGCGGACGCCCGTCTTGCCGGCCGGCCGCCAGCGCCGCCCGTCGGGCGCGCCGCCTCCGCTGCCCCGGCACATCGAGCGCAGCGGATATATCTGGCTGGCGGTCGCGATCGTCGCCGTGGGCGGGGTCATCGCGGTATTCGCTGGCGGCCTGAGCCGCTGGGCGGTCGATGTCGCGGTCATCGACGACGCCATGACCCGGCACGTGGCCAGCGCACCGGTTCCGGGATTCACGGCGGTCGCCCGTGTGATCGCTGAGGCGGGCGCGGCACCGGCGACGATCTTCGCGGGATACGTGCTCCTGCTGGCGCTCATCGTGCTGCGCCGGTTCCGGTATCTGGTGGTGCTGATCGTCAGCTACGAGGTCATAGGTGTGCTGACGGCCCTCATCTTGTTTGCCGTGCACCGGATGCTGCCCTTCGGCGTGCCGATCCAGTTTCACTGGGCTGGCTTCTCGATGCCGTCGGTCGAGATCGAGAAGGTGTGCGCCGTGCTGACCGGTGCGCTGTACACGCTGGTGCCCGCCGGGCGCTGGCGGCGGCGCGGCGGCTGGGCCGCGCTCGCGATCGTCGTCGTGATCGGCCTGTCCCGGATGCGCCTGGGCGTGGACGCGCCGGCCGACCTGCTGCTCGGTGCGATCCTCGGCGTGACGGTGCCGCTGCTGGGGATGCGGCTGTTCGCCCCGGAGGAGTCGTTCCCGGTGGTCTACGGCGGCGCGCACGGTGCGCACCTCGACCTTGGCGGCGCACGCGGCGAGGCGATCAGGCGCGCGCTGAAGGAGCAGATGGGCATCGAGGTGTCCGGCGTCGAGCCGTTCGGGCTGGCCGGTTCCGGTGGGTCCAGCCCGATGCGGCTGCGACGGGCCGGCGAGCCGGGCGGATACCTGTTCGGCAAGCTGTACGCGCGCTCGCACGTGCGCGCGGACCGCTGGTACAAATTCGGCCGGCAGCTGCGGTACGGCCGGCTGGAAGATGAGCGGTCGTTCCAGGGCGTCCGCCGCCTCGTGCAGCAGGAAGACTATGCACTGCGGCTCTGCCGGGACGCCGGGCTGCCGAGCCCGCAGCCGTATGGTTTTGTCGAGCTCACGCCGGAACGGGAGTACCTGCTGCTTACTGAGTTCTTTGCCGGTTCGGCCGAGCTGGGTGACGCCGCGGTGGACGACCAGGTCATTGATGACGGGCTGCTGATCGTCCGCCGGATGTGGGACGCGGGACTGGCCCATCGCGACGTCAAGCCGGCCAACCTGCTGGTCCGCGACGGCCGTCTGCTCTTGATCGATGTCGCGTTCGCGGAGGTACGCCCGACACCGTGGCGGCAGGCGGTCGACCTGGCCAACATGATGCTGTGCCTGGCCCTGCGTAGCAGTGCCGAGCGCGTCTACCAGCGCGCGCTGCGGTTCTTCACCACGGCGGAGATCTCAGAGGCGTTCGCCGCGGCCCACGGCCTCGCGCTGCCGTCCCAGCTCCGGCACGAGATCCGGGCCAGTGGCGGCGAGCTGCACGAGGAGTTCCTCCGGCTGCTGCCGCGCCGGCCTGCGCCCGTCCGGATCCAGCGCTGGAGCGCGCGCCGGGTGGCCTCCTCAGCTGCCGTCCTCGCGGCGGTCGTCCTGCTCGGCTTCGCCCTGGCGAATGTGCTGGTCAACGACACCACTCAGCCATCGGCACTGCTCGTCACCAATATGGGCTGCCAGGCCCTGGAACCGCTGCTGGCCGAGGCCCAGTCGGTGCCCACAGCTGCCGAAGTGGTGTGCATCCGGTCGCTGCCCACCGGCTGGAGCCTGGGCCGGGTCGAGGCGCTCCGCGGCACATCGGTCATCACGCTGGACAACGACCGGGCTGGCCGGGGCGCGCTGCAGCTGACTTTGACCGGGCACTGCGCCGTCGGCCGGGCCGCGGCGGTCCGGACCACCGAGCCAGGAATTAGCCGGCTGCGCGTCCTGGGCGGCGGTCCAGGGTTCGGAGCCACCTGGTACGACGTTTTCCCCGGCGGCTGCGTGCAGATCGCGCTGCGCCCGGCCACCCGGCAGGCAGGGGCAGACGTGCAGATCGCGCTGGGCCCGGCCACCCAGCCGGCCCGGGCAGACCAGAACCTGGCCGGGCAGATCCCGGCGATCGTCGGGTACGTGTCGCGTGCGGCGCTGCGGCACGACCTAGCGCAGCGTTCCGGGGGCCGACTGCGGCTGAACTAGGACCGTGCTGCCAGCCCCTGGCTACGCATGAGCGGCTTGCGCAACGCGCAACACGCTACTGCCCGTGGACCGGACGAAGCGTTAAGCAGATGTCCAACCAACTGTCCTGCCCCCGGCTACCCGGCCAACTCCCTGGGCACGATCAACCTGAAGACCGGCGCGATCGGCAAGGTCGCCGTCATTGGGCCGGTCGCGCCCAAGGGCCTGATCTTCGTCCCGTAACTGGCCCGGCCCGACCCGACGGGGGCCAGCCCGAGGATCGCATGGCCGCGCTCGCGACACCCGATATGCCCTAGCCCTCAACCCGGCACCAGCACCTGGAGGCCATCTTCCGCGCGATGACACCGAGTATCTGCAAAGTGCGGATCGCCTGCGCCAACCACGTCACCCGCAGGGGTCCCGAGGGGTTCTTCAGCGTCAGCCCTGCTCCGCGAAGTGCCAGCGCACGATGCAGAAGCCGTGCCGCAGCGCGGCGTCGAGGGCGTCGGGGTCGAGATGCCCGTCGGGGCGGCGCGGGATGGGGATGAACCTGGCCGCCCGCGGGTTCTTTTCGGCGATCACGCCGAGCAGCCGCTCAAGCTCGGCGGGATCGGTGACCAGTTCCGGCCGGGCGGGCGCGTCGCGGCCGCGCAACCGGATCCGGGCCGACCGCCCGTCGGCCAGGTTGAGCGTCCAGCGGCCGCCGCCGGGGGTGAGCAGCACGTCGCCGTCGTGCACGTAGCTGACCGGCTGCCGGTAGGCCTTCCCGCTCTTGCGGCCGGTGTAGGAGATGAGTATCAGGTTGCCGCTGAGCGGCGTCGCGAACGGCAGGCTGAGGGCTGCCCGCATGGGCACGTGACCGCGCGCATGATCCGCGCGCGCCGCCGCATCGCGGCCTGGTTCACTGCCATGATCGGACTCCTTTGCTGAGGATGGTCAGACGAGTACGGCGCCGGCGACGTCGACGATCACGCCCTGTGATCCAGGCGGCTTGGCCGGAGGCGGGGAACGCGGCGGCGGTCACGACGTCACCTCAACGGCGGGTTTGCTCATCACGCACGTCCCTTCTCGCTCTGCCGCGGCGGCCGATCGCGGGGGCGCCGCCACGATACAATATTAGATATCTAAGGATTAGATGTCAATCAGTTAGATGTTTATGCTTGGTGACATGGTGACTGACGTGCCAGCACCGTTTCCCCTCCCGATCGGGCTCCGCTTGAGCCAGACGGCCCGCGCCGTAGAGCGCACGTTCGACGAGGCTCCCGGCGAGGCGGGCGGTACCTTGCCGGTCTGGCTGATCCTGCTCAACCTGAAGATCCGCAAGCCTGCCAACCAGCGGGAAGCCGCCAGGTGGGCGAGCAGCATGCCCGAGAAGTACCGCATGGCCGCGTCGACCTCGTGGTCTTCTCCCGTCGCGAGGACGTCGAGAAGCAGGCCGCGACCCACGGCAACGTACAGCCGGGCCACGGCGCGTGCCGTCTCGGGGCTGGCCCCGTGGGCCTGCAGCATCGCGGCGACCGGGGCGACCCAGTCCTGGACCACGCCCTCGAGCATGGGTGTTGCCCACGGACGGCCTTGCATCGCCTGGCCGTAGACCTTGAAGAACAGCCGCTCCTGGGCGCCAGCTCGGGGCTGCGCAGGTTTGTTGACATCGAACGCTGGCCCGAAACGACCGAGAGCATCAGCGAGGTGCGCCGGCTGGGCAGTGGCCCCTTGCGGGTCGGCAGCGAAGCCATCGTCAAACAGCCGCGCCTCCCCGAGCCCGCTGGCGGGTGACGGAACTGGAGCCCGGCCGCTGCTTCACCTGGGAGACGACCAGCGGAGGTCACGGGCGAGTCAGGTCCGGGCAAGCCCTATCCGCCGCGGTGGGTAATGATCTACATGCTGCTCTGGGTCATGCGCCCAGCAACGTCAGCAAGCACATCCCACGAGTGCCGCCTCACGCGTGGTCGTGGTAGTCATGGCGTTCTCCTTGCCTGAGCGGTAGATGGCTTTCATGCAGTAAGCCTCCGCCGCAGCAACCCCTCCGGTCGTCGTCCGCCGGTCGCCTCCGCGAGTGATGCTTTGTATGACGCAGCGGCTCCCCTAGCCAGAACCCTGGGTTAACCCGGCCTGGGATGACCAAGCAGGCTGGCCCACACCCCGACGCGCCCGCCCGGCGTCAAGGCCATGCCCGACCAGAACCGGAGAATCTGTACGCGTCGCGGCCGGGGTGCGAGCCAGAACCGAGCCGCCCGGAATCGATCTGCGCCGCTCGAAGGGATGATCGAGGCATCTGGATCGCTGTGCTCAGCTGCGGCGCGGCCTCCTGTGTCAGAACGCGCAGCCGGCGGTCCTGGCCGGCGGTCGTGTGAGGCAGGACTGAGACGGCGATCAGGTGCAGTCTGGCGGCGTGCGCATCAGCCGGGGCGTGCTGGCTTTGCGCGCGAGGACAAGCCGGTACCGCGGGCTGCCGTCCTCGCGCCGGCCCAGAGCCGTCAGGGGGACGGTCGTCACGGTGAATCCGGGTGCGGTCAGGTCGGCCCGGACCGCGGGCAGCGGGCAGGTGCGGTAGTACATGACGAACGGGGGACGCCACACGGCATTGCGGACCCGCATGGCCAGGTCGAACCCGAGCAGTGCCCAGTACCAGCCGGAGGTGACGGGCTGCGGCGCGCCGGCCGGGAAGGCGAAAATCCCGCCGGGCCGCAGCGCGCGGTACACGCCGGCGAACAGCGCAGGCCGTTCGGCGGGCAGGAAGTGCCCGAGCGCTCCGAAGCTGACCGCCAGGTCGAAGGCCCCGGCGAAGGGCAGGGCCCGGACGTCGGCCCGTACCCACCCGGCGCCGGGGTGCGCCCTGCGCGCCTGCGCGAGCATGCCCGTGCTGAAGTCGACACCCGTGACCGATCCCTGGCACACCGATGCCAGGACCCGCATGCCCGCGCCGGTGCCGCAGCACACGTCCAGTCCCCGGCCGAACGGGCCGAGCGGGCGCAGCGCGCCGGCGGTCGCGTCAAGCACGCCATCGGGGGTGCGAAAAGGCGTCTGGTCGAACTTCGGGGCCAGCAGGTCGTAGCCGCCCTCGACCGACGACAGCGCCTGCATCGCCAGCTCACGCACACATGGGCCCCGGGGCGAAAACACCGGTCAAGGATACTTCCCCGATGCCAGGCAGGGCCGGAGTGATTCAGATCGATCGATCTGGGTAGTCCGCGCCTCGCTCGAGGCGGGCGCCGTCGTGGCGGGCTGGCTGCTCGGCGGCGTGTTCGGCATCGCAAACCCTGCTGTACGCGGTCGCGATCGGCCCCCTCGTGCAGCGGCCGCTGCCGCTCTACGGCGATCCCGGGAGCGACCCGTTCGACCTGACCGAGTTCGAGCCACGAGGATGCTGCACGCGGCTGTTCTGCGATGCTTACGGCCTCGATGACTGTGGCGGCCTCGTCGACAAGATCATCCAGCGTCAGCGAGCCGTTCGCATCGCCATCAGGGGACGTGTTGACAATGTAGCTAATCGAATTAGCTTTATCACTAATCAAGTTAGATCAACTCAGGTTGGCGAGGAGGACGAAGATGACCACGCCCGCCGACGCAGAAGCGCAACTGCCGAGCGTCCGGTGCCCTGCCCTGATCATCATGGGCACCGAGGACCCCGATTTCGCCGACCCCCGGGCCGAGGGCGAGGCGATCGCCGCGGCCATGCCAGCCGGGCTGGGGACGGTGGCGACGGTCGGCGGCGCCGGGCACTACGCGCACGCGCAGTGCCCGGATGAGGTCGCCGCGCTGGTGATCCCGTTTCTGGCAAAGTACGCGCATGCCTGACCCTAGATCGCCAGCGCCACGGCCGACCGGGAGCACTCTGGTGCCTAGAGCGAGGCTGAGCAGCCAGGACGTGGTTGCCGCGGCTGCCGAGCTGGCCGATGAGGCCGGCGACAAGGAGCTGACCATGGGGCTGGTCGCCCAGCGGCTCGGCATCCGCGCGCCGTCGCTGTACAAGCACGTCGACGATCTGGCCGACCTGCGGCACCGCGTCGCCACCCAGGCCATGACCGAACTGGGCGACGCGGTCCGCGACGCGTTGCAGGGCCGGTCCGAGCTGGATGCGCTCACCGCGATGCTGACCACTATCCGGGCCTATGTCACCGTCCACCCGGGCCGGTACGCCGCCACCATTGGCGCGCAGTTCACCGGCCGGGACGACCCGCTGCTGACGGCCGGCAGCCGCCTCCTCGGCTCCATCGCCGCGATGCTGCGCGGGTACGGCATCGGCGACACCGAGATGGACCACGCCATCCGCACCCTGCGCTGCACCATCCACGGGTACGCCGCCCTGCAGGCCGCCGACGGCTTCCAGTGGAGCGGAGACCCCGATGACACCTTCGACTGGATGATCCGCTTCCTCGACCGTGGCCTGCGAGCCATGTGCCCGCACGCCGGAAACGCCGTCGGCTAGCGCCCGCAATGCCACAAGCCGGACCGCAGGCGTCCGCGCGACCGACCGTGGGAAAAGAGGGGCCCGAGGGAGCTCAAGGGGAAGGTCG
>CAVUNW010000056.1:0-7503 GCA_963742865.1 uncultured Actinomycetes bacterium | reverse complement strand
TCCCGGTGCCCGTAGTGAAATGCGGTCGCCACATGGTGGTTCCCGTCGCGCCGATCCTGGAGCTACTCGGGATCGGGCCAGCCGTAAATGCGACCAGTCCCGCACCGCCTACAGAGGGCGCCGGCGCGGACACTGACGCCGCTTAATGCCCCATCCCCAAAGAAAACCCGAGGTATATGCCGCTAATCCCTAGCGCGATCCGACCCGACGGAGGCCTCGAGGTGCACGACACCCGAGACGTGGGACTGACCCCGATGGCGGATGTCTCTACACGCACGTCTGTACGAGAGGTATCCGTCCCATGATCAACAATGAGAGAGGCCCTGGGACCGTCACTCCCCAGGGCCACCCGGAAGCATCACCCGCCGCCACAGCAGGGTCTCCTGGCCGCATTCTAAGCCAAGGTGGCAGGCGCCGCCGGGCGGCGCGTCGGCGTGAGGCGTCACCTGCCGCGTGTCCTTTCTGCTGCCATCCGAGCATCGCAAGCTGTGGCACTACCTTTGCCGCTGCCCGCTATGCGGGAGCCCGCACCTGGGGCGCGCCAGGGAACTGACCGGCGTGACCGGCACGCGGAGGCTGCCGTGCGGTCACTGGATCGTGGTCGTAGTCGCCCGCACGTATGGCCGCACTGACTCGGGAGCAGCAGCGTGACCGCGGACCGGGCGCTTCGACTTTACGCCAGCGTCGCACGGTCATCCTCGCCGCCCGCTATTCCCCGCTGCCGCTGCCGCCGGGCCAGAAGTGGCCCCCGCCGAAGGGGTGGACCGGGCCGGGCGCGCCGATGGCCGACCTCGATCAGGTCCGCCGGTGGGCGCGGTCGGACCCGGCCGGGAACATCGCACTGCGGCTGCCGGATGACGTGATCGGCATCGACCTCGACCTCTACCCGGACCTGTCAAGGACCATCCTGCCGTCGAGCGCATGGCCGCGTGGGACGCAATCCTCGGCCAGCTCGGCCCGCTGCCGGAGTCCCCGCGGGCACCAGCCGCGACGACGGGATCAGCGGCATCCGCCTCTATCGCGTGCCCTCCGGCTGGAAGGGCGCCGGGATTCCTGCCCGCCGCTCCGGTCTGCGAGGGCCACCCGCTCCCGGGCGGGCGCGAGGCCAGGCCGGGCAACCCGGTCAGTCCCGGCGAGGTGATCCAGCATCACCACCGGTACATGGTCGCACCGCCGTCCGTTCACCCGTCCGGCCGCCGCTACCGGTGGCACGGCGGGAACCTGCCCGCCGTCAGCGGCCTTCCCTCCCTGGAGGGGCTATGAACTGGCTGGACGCATTGTCCGGCGCCAGGCCGGTTCCCCCATCGGCCCCCGGCGGTAACAAGCCCGTCCCGGCCCCCGGCCCCGCGCAGCCAGGCACCCGCCCCGGTGACGACTTCAGCGTCCGTGCCGACTGGGCGGACATCCTGCTGCCGCTCGGCGCCGTTCTCCACCACGAGGCATCCGGCGGGGTGCGGTACTGGACCCGGCCGGGAAAGGACCGGCGGAACGGCTATTCGGCGACTACGGGGTACGCAGACGACGCCGACCGGCTGAAGGTATTCACCTCCTCCTGGCCGCCGTTCGCAGACGGCGAGGTCTACACGAAGTTCGCCGCCTACGCGCTGCTGAACCACGGCGGGGACTACCAGGCCGCGGCCCGCGAGCTCGGCCGGATCGGATACGGCAGGCAGCAGCCGGCGCTCATGTCACCGGCCGCCGTCCCGGCTGGCGGCCACATCGACACCGTAGACGCTCGCGACCAGGCGCACGCTGATCCTGACGTGCCATGGCCGGATGACCCCTGCGAGGCGCGCGGGGCAGCGAATGAGCCGCTGCCGGAGCCGGTGGAGTGCGGCGCCCACCTGCCCAGCATCCCCGAGTATCCAGTGAATGCGCTTACGGGCCCGCTGCGCGAAATCGTGGATGCCGGTCTCGTCGCCGGGCTTCCAGCCGCACTCGTCGGCGGCGCCGCCCTGGGCGCTCTCGCCACCGTCTGCGGCCAGGCCGACCTGGCGATCTATGAGACATGGACCGTGCGGCCCTGCCTGTGGGTCGCCCTTATCGCCCCTCCGGGCGGCGGGAAGACGCCCGCGATAACACTGGCCCGGCGCATGCTGCGGGAACTCGACGCCAATATGCATGCCAGCTACAGCGACCAACTGCAGACGTGGCTCGCCACGCCCGCGAAAGATCGTGGCGACCCGCCAGCCGACCCGACGAGGCTGATCAACGACATCACGATCGAGATGGTTGCCCGCTGGCTCGCGGGCGGGGATGGCACGGGCGGCGTGGATGCCGACGAGCTGACTGAATGGCTGCGGAGCCTGTCGAAGTACCGGCAAGGCGGGGGGATGGATGCGGCCCGCTGGCTGGGGCTATGGTCCACGCAGCCGTGGCGGTACCAGCGTGTCGGCGCCCACATCGACCTGCTGGTACCGCGCCCGGTCATCACTGTCTGCGGCGGCATCCAGCCGCAGTTCCTTCCTCTGCTCGGCCGCGAGGGTGATGGCATGCGGCCCCGCTTGCTGCCGCACATGTCGCTCACCACTGACCTTGACCCCAAGGCCGGCCGCCCGGCGCCAGCATGGGACACGGCAATCACGAAACTGTACGAGAGCACCCACGGCCGGACCTGGAGGATGCCCGGATGCTCCCTTGACCTGTGGCGCGATGCGCAGAAGCGATGGAAGTCAGCGCAGCGGGGATTTGAGTCCCCCTCCGTCACGGCCGCCCTGGCGAAGGCCGACGAGCAGGCGGCACGCATCGCGCTCGTCATCGCGGAGTCACTGAATCCGGCGGCAGGCGGCGAGGTGCCGGCGGAAGCCGTCACCGCGGCCATCGCGATCATCGATTACACGCTTGCCGTCTGGCGGGCGCTGCCCGGCGGCGAGATCCTTGCGCTGTCGCGGCGGGACGCCGAACTCGGCGAGGCGGTCGACAAGCTCGCTGAGTGGCTGGAACGGCACGGCGGCAGCGCAAGCACTGGGGACCTCCGGCGCGCGTGCGTCGCAGGCATCCGCACCGCAGCCAAGCTCGCCGAGGTGCTGGCTGAGTACGAGGCGACCTACCCGGGGTCGGTGCGCGAGGAGCGCAAAGGCAAACGTGGGCCTGCCGGAACTTACGTGTACGCCCCGCGTCGCGAACACACACAGTCATCGGCGGCGCGCTCACACGTACAAGGCAAAAGTGTTGGCGCCAACAGTTCCCCTAATAGGCATATGAAGCATGACGCCGACAAAAGCGCAGGTAACAGTGCCGCCAGTTCCTCTGCGGAAACTGTTGACACTGCCGACAGTTTTTCTGCCAACAGTAAAGCGCCAACACTTCCAGCTACAGAAAGTAGCAACGGTAAGTCATCGTCTGACGCCCCCGAAGACGAGTTCTGGGCACATGACAGCGCCCCCGAGCCCACCGCGGAACCTTCCGCGCTCGCCCTGATCCACGACGTACTCGGCGGCGAAGTCATCGCCACGGAAGGCAGCCGCCGGCCCATCAGGTGGCGGGACGACGGAATCCCCGCCATCGGCGACGACCCCGCCTGCGGCCCAGCTGCCTGACTGCGGCCCCTGGAAGGACATCCGCGCCTGCGCCGTAGGGCGTTTGGCGGTACCTGCCCTGCGCGACTCAGCGCGCTGGCGGCGTCTTGCGTTGCGCCGCCAGCACGCTCCCCATTCGCTAATGGCTACCGGTGCGGTATGAACGATGTTGAGCAGGTGCCGCGGCTCCTGCCAGACGTGACCGTAACGTTCACATTCACCCGGTAGCCGGGCGTCGCGCCGCTGATGTAATAGCCGATCTTCGCGTTTCCCTTAGCGTTCGCCTTGCCGGTGTGCTTCGTGTTGACCGTCTTGTAATGGGCGACGGTGGTGACGCCGGCGTACCTGACGCTGCTAACGTTCACGTAAGTGGTGGTGTAGTCCTTCGGCCGGCTGTTGCTCATCGAGGCGTGGCACCGCAGCACGCCGCCGGGGCCGCCGTGGTGGCGACAGCCGCGGTCGCCGGGGATGTCATGAACATCGCCCCGGCCGCCGCCGGGGCCGCCAGCGCGACGAGTGTCCCTCTTACGTAACGCTTCATATCCGCTCCGATCGCAGAAGTCCGACACGGCGCAACTGTCATGTCGCGCACCGTGACACCAGAAGGGGTCCGGTAACTCGACGTCTCAGGTGTTCGCCCGGTTGACGTGACCGGATATCGGTTCCGCTGCGCGGCAGCGGTATCGTCGTGGCGGCCACCGTTGGCAGCCATTTGTTCCCACTGCCCAACGCTCGGCGTATGAGGTGAGGCCGATGACTTGGCACCATCGCTGAAGTTCGCCGCGTGCAAGGTCGTGGAGGCATCCAGGTCGACGGCCGCGCAGGCTGACAGCGACCAGCAGGCTGACCCGTGGCCTGCAGCCGATCCGGGCGGATTTTCCCGCCGCCGTTTTGATGAGCGCCGCCTCATCCGCTGTCCGCGACCTGCCACTCATCCCCGCCGCGGCTCCATGCCGGCTCATCGGCGGCCGTGACCTTCCCGTCCGGGCCAGGCAGCCACAGCCATACCCGGCGTGGCCGTACCAGCGCGCCGCGCCCCTCGGCGATCACCTCAGCGCGCCGGGCCCGGAGCCGCCCGTACCCGTAACTGATGCCGTCCCACTGCTGCCGGACGACACGCAGTCGGACCGCCGCGCCGTCCCACGTTCCGGCCACGATAAGCGCTGCGCCGCTCCTTCGCGTGGCCGTCTCCAAGCGCCGCCGGGCCTGGGCAGGGGCACGCCCGGGCGGTCGCAGGAGCACCACCTCGCAGGCATCCAGCATGGTCGCAGCCACCTCTGCCCACTGCGGGCCCGGCTCTGGGACAAGTATCATCCGGCCCGGGTCTACTCCTGCCTCCATCGCGGCCAGCACGCCGAGGTCGGGCAGCCCGGCCACGGCGCACCACATGCCCTGCTGGGACGCCGCGGCCATCAGCGCCAGGCAGAGCAGGCCCGGCCGCTGGATAGCCACGACCGAGCCTCTGGCCAGGCCGCCGCCCGGCAGCAGGGGCGCCAGGGCGCCGAGCACGGGCAGTGCGGCGCTGACGGGCTGTTCCTCCAGCCCGGCCGTGACTCCCTCGACGGGCGTGAGCAGAGGGCGTCCTCCCGCCAGCAGGGACATTTCCGTTTCCCGCTGCAGGGAACGGCCGGTAAGAGCCAGCAGGATGTGCTGTGGGCTGAGGATCTCGGTGACGTGGTAGCCGTCCCGCTCCAGGCGGCCAGCCAGGACCCGCACCGGCCCCCAGCCGTAATCGCGCGCGAGTTCAATGTATGCACGCATATATCGATCATAGATTCGATCTGCTTCCCTGCGGAGTTATCGCTCCTCCGGGGCGGCCGCCAGGCCCGGCGTCGCGTCCGGGCCGGGCCGTGCTCGTGATCGTCCACCGAGCGCCAGCCACCGGGCCTAGCGTTTACCCATGCGGAAACGCCGGGCTGCTTGGCCGCAGCGAGTGGGATCGGCTGGTCGGCGGGATCGCCGCTGTCGTGCTAGCGCTGGCAATCGCGTGGGCGCTGTTCGTGCCCGCGGCCGATTGGCTCGCGCGCCATGACGTCGGTTCAGCCAAGGGACCGCTACTCCAGACGGCCCGGGACGCCGCGCGGGGCCGGTTGCTGACACTTGGCGCGGGCCTGTTCGCAGCCGGCGCGCTGATCTTCACTGCCCTGAACTTCAACCTCTTGCGGCGAACCAACAGGCCGAATGGCAGCGGCGCATCTATGAACTGACCGAGCAGGGGCAGGTGACCGACCGCTACACCAAGGCCATCGAACAACTGGGATCCGAGAAGCTCGACGTGCGGATCGGTGGTATCTACGCCCTGGAGCGCGTCGCCCGCGACTCCGCCAGAGACCACCCAACCGTGATGGAAGTTCTCGCCGCCTTCATCCGCGAGCACTCCCGCGAGCAGTGGCCGCCGCCAGATCCCGGCGGCCGGGAACAGGAAGGATGGACACGGCCCGACATTCAAGCCGCTGTCACCATGATCGGGCGCCGGGATGCAAAGCGCGATATGGAACGAATTAACCTTTACGGCGCGTACCTCGTCCACGCGTACCTCCGCGACGCGGACCTCACCAGCGCACCTCACCGGCGCGGTCCTCGACGGCGCGTACCTCACCGGCGCGGACCTCCGCGACGCGCACCTCACCGGCGCGGACCTCACCCGCGCGAGCCTCACTGGCGCGGACCTCAAGCTCGCGGACTGGGGGTGCCCCGGACCTTCCGGACTGCGGATCCTTTAGGATTCTCAGCCGAGAGGACGGGATAAATTGCCAGGGAAGTATAAGACGTATACGCCGGAGTTCCGCGAGGAGGCGGCGCGGATGGTCGTGGAAACGTCACGGCCCATCGCGGATGTTGCCCGGGATATTAATGTGAGTGAGACCAGCCTGGGGAACTGGGTGCGGGATTACCGGAAAAAGCATGCGGAAGATGAGCCGCCGCTGGAACTGTCCGAGCGTGCCCGGCTGCGCGAGCTGGAGCGGGAAGTCCGCGAGCTGCGCATGAAAGCGGATTTTCTCTCAAAAGCAGCAGCGTACTTCGCAGCGGAGCATCGGTGAGCGAGATGTATGCGTTCATCGACGCGGGATACGCCACCGTCGCCGCGGATACGGCCGCTGCTCCCACGCTCACCCGCATGTGCCAATGGCTCGGGGTATCGAAGTCGGGGTTCTATGAATGGAGGTCACGGCCGCAAAGCGCTACCGTGCGGCGGCGGGAACTGCTGAAAATTAAGATCAGGGCGCTTTTTACGGTAAACGATTCCGCTTATGGGTACCGGCGGATGCACGCGGCGCTGGCCCGCGGCGGCGAGCGGTGCGGCCCGGAGCTGGTTCGTGCCCTGATGCGCGAGCTGGGCCTGGTGCCCTGCCAGCCGCGGCCGTGGCGGCCGTCCACCACCCGCCAGGGCGCGGCCGGCCCGATCCCGGACCTGGTCAACCGTGACTTCACCGCTGCGGCTCCGGGGGAGAAAATGGTCGGGGATATTACTTACATCCCGACATGGCAGGGCTGGGTTTACCTCGCGACGGTGATCGACTGCGCCACCCGTAAAATAGTCGGCTGGGCAATGGATGACAATTACCAGACACCGCTGATCACGGCGGCGATCGAGATGGCCGCGCGTAATCTGGATCTCCCGCCTGGCGCCATTTTCCACAGTGATCGCGGCAGTAATTACACGTCCGCGGAGTTCGCCACCGTCCTGAAAGGCCTCGGGATACGGCAATCGGCAGGGCGCACCGGTATCTGCTACGACAATGCGCTGGCCGAGTCGGTGAATGCGGCCGTCAAGGTCGAACTGGTCAACCGGACCGAATACCCGACACGGAAGAAGGCAAAGAACGCTATTGCGCGGTACATCGAGCTTCGGTACAATCAGACGCGTCTTCACTCGGGACTCGGGTACCGGACTCCGCAAGAGGTCCTCGACGAGTATCTGAATCAGCAGGCAGCGGCATAAATAACACCAATTCACCTGTCCGGAAAACGCGGGGCAGCCCAG
>CAVUNW010000055.1:0-6197 GCA_963742865.1 uncultured Actinomycetes bacterium | reverse complement strand
TTCCGGTGCCGGTCATCAAGGTCTGCAAAAACAGGCTCGTTGTTCCTGTCGCGTCGATCCTGCGGTTGCTCGAAATCGGCCCGCAAGACGAAAACATGGCTGGTCCGGCGCCATCCCTTGCGCTTACGCCGGATGACTCCCCGGCCGAGGACGCAGACGCCGCCTAATCGACGCCTCGCTCCATCCCTGAAGTCAAGCCGAAGGTTCACGCATGCGCTAGCACAGCACCCAGGAAGGGTCGACGTGACCAGAATCCGCTCTACGAAAGAGAACGGGCGCCCCCCCGGTCACCATCCGGGAAAACGCCCGCTCACCGAAACTGATAGCCGCCAAGCCATCATCACCGACACCAGCCCGCACCACCAGGCCGCGTCGATGGTCATTATACGGGCTGACTGGCGGCACGTCACGGCGGCGGCATCATGAAGGCCGCCCGGGCCGGCAGGTGGCCGGTGCCAATCGCCCCCGCATCCGTATTCGGGCCTGTCGGCAGGCGTCGCTCATGGTGGTACACGTACCGCTGCCGCACCTGCGGCGCCCACCTCTTCGGCCGCGCGAAGACCCTTGATGCGGTTACTGGCGAGCGCCGCGCGGGATGCGGTCACCGCGTGCAGGTGATGGCCGCCCGCATTTACACCCAGCCCGAACAGCCCCGGCAGGGAGCGGCAGCGTGAGCGCCCAGACTGCCCAGGACCCGGCGCTTCAAGTCGCGGCCGCCATGCATGCCGCGCGTGGTCGGCATGTGTTCCCGTGCCTGCCCGGGGACAAGCGGCCCGCCGTGGACAAGTGGGAGCAGCGGGCACTCGCCGACACCGAGCGCGTCCGCCGGTACTGGCCGGGCCCGCGGCACAACATCGGCGTAGCCTGCGGGCCGAGCCGCCTGGTCGTCCTCGACCTCGACACACACGGCACGTTGCCCGAGGACTGGCGCCTGCCCGGCATCCGTGACGGCAAAGACGTGCTCGCCCAGATCTGCGAGTGGGCCGGGCAGGACTGGCCGGCGACGCACACTGTCGCGACGCCCTCGGGTGGCTGGCATCTGTACTTCCGCGCTCCGGATGACGTGGAGATCCGCAACTCGGCGAGCCTGATCGGCCCGATGGTCGACGTCCGGGGCCGCGGCGGCTATGTGGTCGGCGAGTGCTCGATTATCGGCGGCCGGGCATACGAAGCCCTTGACGCCGATGACCCCGCCCCGCTGCCGATATGGATCGCGCGCCTCCTCACGCGCCGCCCGGATGCCGGCTGGCCTCACAGCAGTCATAGCACAGCCAGCGGACGGCTGCGGGGCCTCGTCGCGATTGTGCGCGACGGCAAGCCCGGGGATCGCAATGGCCCGCTGTACTGGGCATCCTGCCGCGCAGCAGAGATGATCGCGACGGGCGAGGCCGACCTGGAGACCGCCGAGGAATGCCTTATCGCCGCCGCAGTTGAGGCTGGTCTACGGGGCGGTGAGCGCGAGGCGCGCCGTACGTTCGCCTCGGCGCTGCGCACGGTCGGCGGCGATGCCCTGTGACCAGGACACCGACAGTGAATGAGGCGAAGCGCGCGGCAGCGCTGGCCGGTAGCAACTCTGTGCGGGTTACGAAAGAAGAAGAAAGAAGTAAGCCCGAGACGTTCCCCGCGCCCATACCTGATGCCGCGATGTTCGCCGGAACTCTGGGCGAAATGGTGGAGGCCGCCCGCCCGACTACTGAGGCCGACCCCGTAGGCGTCTACGCATCGCTGCTGGCCATGGCAGGCGCAGCCATCGGCGCCGACACTTACGTGCAGATTGGCAGTACCCGGCACTCACTGCTCATCTGGCCGCTACTGTTCGGCGGCACCGGCTCAGGCCGCAAGGGCGAGGCGACCAACACCGCGAGCATCTTCTTTCGTAATTCGTATCCCAGCGCGGACAACTTCACGGCTCGCGGTCTTTCATCCGGCGAGGGCCTGATCGAGCGCATCCGCGACATGGAAGACCAAGAAGACAAGGGTGGCACCGAGGACAAGCGCCTCCTGGTTATCGAGACCGAGTTTGTGCAGGTCATGGCACGCGCCAAGCGGGAGGGGAGCACGCTCGCCGCCGTCCTGCGGCAGGCATGGGACGGCGGCGCGCTGTCAGTGCTGAACCGCGCCCACCTCAAAGCGTCCGAGTCTCACGTTGTGATCATCGGTCACATCACGCCCGACGAATTCCGCGTCAAGCTAGCCGAATCGGACATGGCTGGCGGCACCTATAACCGATTCCTGCCTTTGTTCGTAGAGCGCTCCAAGCGCCTGCCCCTGCCGCCCGCACTTGACCAGGAGGTCAGAGACGCCCTCGCGGGACGCCTGGCCCGCGGCATCGACGCGGCACGGGAGGTCCGGCAGGTCGGGCTAGATGGCGAGGCCATCAAGGTCTGGACGAACGACATCTACGAGGAGTTCACGACCTTTGACGATGAGTCGGCGGTCTACACCCAGTTCATCCAGCGCGCCGCCCCCTACTGCCGCAGGATCGCCGCATTGGAGGCCGCTCTTGCCGGGCGCCGCAGCCAGCGCCGACGACATTCGCGCTGCCGCGGCGATGGTCCGCTACGCCATCGGCTCGGCTCGCTACGTCCTCGGCCGCACCTCCCGCAACCCCGACCTCGACAAGATCCGCCGCGCTATCGGCACCGCCGGCCCTGACGGGATCTCCAGGTCGGAGATTTCCGCCCTGTTCTCACGAAACAAGCCCGCGGCCACGCTTGACGCTCTGCTTAGCGAACTGACGGCGAGCGACGGCTACGAAAAGTTCTTTCGTCCCACCCATGGCCGCCCGGCCGAAGCGTACCGCCTGGTCACCAGGCCACATATCGAGGCCGCATGACCAACGAACGAAGAAAGTCCCCGGACGGTGGGCGCATGGCATGCAGTTCCGCAGGGCCTCTTACTTCTTTCTTCTTCTTTCGTACAACCCGACTGCAGCGACGGAGAACATCATGACCTCCGTCGACTCACTCCCGGCCCGCGACCGCGAGCGTCTCCTCGAGCGCCTGGCCGAACTCCGTGAGCTGGACCGGCTGATGCGGCAGCCCGGCTCCCTTGCCGCCCCTCAGCAGGGCCAGGACCACAGCGCCGAGGGGACGACGGTGCCGTGACCCGCCGACGCGGCCCCACGTGCCGGTGCTGCGGCATGCCCGCCGAGAGCACCTACTGCGGCCCGTGCGGGGCCGACCACGTCCGTCACGCCGCCGCCGTCCAGGCCGCCATCGTGGCGATCTGGGGCAGCGCGGGGCTTGCCAGCTATGAGACCGAACTCCGCGCTCAGCGCCTTGCCAGGCGGCGCGCGCCACTAAACCAGGAAGGAAGGGACGAGCAGCGTGACCGCTATCGCCGCCCTGCTGTCGGCCGCGGCCGCCAGCGCCTTGAGGAGCGTCTTCGCGAACTTGGCGACCTGTCCTCGCTGATGCGCAAGCGTGGCTCGCTGGCCAGCCCGGGAAGTGCGCTCAGATCCTCTATAGCGAATTAGGGTTCATTTGTTCCGTTACCATTGTCCGCTGCTGCGCCGGCAGGGCGTTTGGCGGTACCTGCCCTGCGCGACTCAGCGTGCTGGCGGCGTCTTGCGTTGCGCCGCCAGCACGTCCCCAATCGCTGAATGGCTACCGGTGCGGTATGAATGACGTCGAGCAGGTGCCGCGGCTCCTGCCAGACGTGACCGGCACGTTCATATTCACCCGGTAGCCGGGCGTCGCGCCGCTGATGTAATAGCCGATCTTCGCGTTTCCTTTAGCGTTCGCCTTGCCGGTGTGCTTCGTGTTGACCGTTTTGTAACGGGCGACGGTGGCTACGCTGGTGTACTGACGCTGCCACGTTCACGTAAGTGGTGGTGTAGTCCTTCGGCCCGCTGTTGCTCATCGAGGCGTGGCACCGCAGCACCGCCGCCGGGGCCGCCGTGGCGGCGACAGCCGCGGTCGCCGGGGACGTCATGAACATCGCCCCGGCCGCCGCCGGGGCCGCCAGCGCGACAAGTGTCCCTCCTTACGTAACGCTTCATATCCGCTCCGATCGCCACAAGTCTGAAAGGGCGCGCAGTTATGTCGCAGCACCGTGACACCAGAAGGGGTCCGGTAACTCGACGTCTCAGGTGTTCGCCCGGTTGACGTGACCGGATATCGGTTCCGCTGCGCGGCAGCGGTATCGTCGTGGCGGCCACCGTTGGCGGGCCATTTGTTCCCACTGCCCAACGCTCGGCGTATGAGGTGAGGCCGATGACTTGGCACCATCGCTGAAGTTCGCCGCGTGCAAGGTCGTGGAGGCATCCAGGTCGACGGCCGCGCAGGCTGACAGCGACCAGCAGGCTGACCCGTGGCCTGCAGCCTATCCGGGCGGATTTTCCCGCTGCCGCTCTATGAGCGCGGCCTCATCCGCTGTCCGCGACCGCCACCCATCCCCGCCGCGGCTCCATGCCGGCGATCGGCGGCCGTGACGTTCCCGTCCGGGCCAGGCAGCCACAGCCATACCCGGCGTGGCTGTACCAGCGCGCCGCGCCCTTCGGCGATCACTTCAGCGCGCCGGGCCCGGAGCCGCCCGTACCCGTAACCGATGCCGTCCCACTGCTGCCGGACGACACGCAGCCGGACCGCCGCGCCGTCCAGTCCCGGCCACGATGAGCGCTGCGCCGCTCCTTCGCGTGGCGGTCTCCAAGCGCCGCCGGGCCTGGGCAGGGGGACGGTCGGGCGGTCGCAGGAGCACCACCTCGCAGGCATCCAGCATGGTCGCAGTCACCTCTGCCCACTGCGGGCCCGGCTCTGGGACAAGTATCATCCGGCCCGGGTCTACTCCTGCTCCCATCGCGGCCAGCACTCCGAGGTCGGCAGTCCGGCCACGGCGCACCACATGCCGTGCTGGGACGCCGCGGCCATCAGCGCCAGGCAGAGCAGGCCCGGCCGCTGGATAGCCACGACCGAGCCTCTGGCCAGGCCGCCGCCCGCCAGCAGGGGCGCCAGGGCGCCGAGCACGGGCAGTGCGGCGCTGACGGGCTGTCCTCCAGCCCGGCCGCGACTCCCTCGACGGGCGTGACCAGAGGGCGTCCTCCCACCAGCAGGGACATTTCCGTTTCCCGCTGCAGGGAATGGCCGGTAAGAGCCAGCAGGATGTGCTGTGGGCTGAGGATCTCGGTGACGTGGTAGCCGTCCCGCTCCAGGCGGCCAGCCAGGACCCGTACCGGCCCCCAGCCGTAATCGCGCGCGAGTTCAATGTATGCACGCATATATCGATCATAGATTCGATCTGCTTCCTTGTGGAGTTATCGCTCCTCCGGGGACTGGCCGCCGGGGCCAACGCCGCGCGCTCGCCCCGGAGCGCCTGCTGATGATCGTCCCGCCGAGTGTCCTGGCGCAGCCACCGCCTAGCGTTTGCCTATGTTGAAACGCTGGGCTGCGTGGCTGAGGAAGCACCGGGCGGCTTTGCCGCAGCAGGGAATCCGAAGGCTGGTAGGCGGCATCGCCATTGTCGTGCTGGCGCTGACAATCGCGTGGGTGCTGTTCGTACCGACGGCGGACTGGCTCGCGCACCATGACGTCGGCTCAGCCAAGGGATCACTCCACGAGACGGCACGGGACGCCGCGCGGGGCCGGTTGCTGACATTTGGCGCGGGCCTGTTCGCCGCCGGGGCGCTGGTCTTCACCGCGCGGAACTTCACCCTGTCTCGCGAAGGGCAGGTTACCGACCGCTACACCAAAGCCATCGAGCAGCTCGGCTCCGAGAAGCTCGACGCGCGTATCGGCGGCATCTACGCACTGGAGCGCTTCGCCCGCGACTCCGCAAAGACCACCCAACCGTGATGGAAGTCCTCACCGCATTCATCCGCGAGCACTCACACGACCCGTGGCCGCGCCGCCAGATCATTCGGCCAGCCAGGAACAGGAAACACTCGACACGGCCCGACGTCCAGGCCGCCGTCACCGTGGTCGGGCGTCGGCGCGGATCAAAAACGCGACACCCGGCCAATTGACCTCAGGGGCGCGGACCTCAGCGGCGTGGACCTCCACCTGCGCGGACCTCACCACGCGGACCTCAACATGCGCGACCTCAAGTTCGCGGACCTCACCGACGCGCACCTCACCGACGCGGACCTCACCGACGCGGACCTCACCGACGCGGACCTCCACGGCGCGAACCTCACCGACGCGCACCTCAAGCTCGCGGACCTCACCCGCACGGAGCTCGCCGGCGCGGCACCTCAGCGG
>CAVUNW010000054.1:0-7879 GCA_963742865.1 uncultured Actinomycetes bacterium | reverse complement strand
GCGTTCTGCGTGGCTTTGAGCTGCTGAGCAGGCGTTTCTCGTTGCTGTGCGTAGTCGTGCTTCGGGTCTCAGGGGGACTGGAGCCGCCTGCAGGGTGATGGGCCGCAGGCACAGCGTGCGTTGCCGCTGGGCCGGCCTGTGCTGGCGTGAAGGAGGGTCGCGCCTGCTGCGCACGTTGGTGCTTCGAAAGCGTTCGTGTGGGCCGACGCCGCCGGGGCCGCCAGTGCGCCGCATTGCGGCAGGAATCGCCATCCGGCTGGAACCGGCGCGAGCCGCCTGCGGGGGCAGATGTCCCTGTCCGAGTCTGGTCTTCCGCGCCAACACAAAAGCAACACAAGTCCGGGCTCAAGGAAGATCAACACGAGAGCAACACGGACAAAACGGCATTCCCCGGCACTCCGGCTCACCCTTGCTAACATGGCCTTGCCGGAGAACTTGGCATCCTCGCCAGCGGAAATGCGGGTGAGCTGGGCTGATTATCCATTTCCGGGACGGTGGGCAAAAGGCGACAGACCTCCTGAAAAGCGGAAGGTCGGCAGTTCGACCCTGCCCCTGACCACCACTCAACTAGCAGCTCACGGCCGGGCTACCAGGCCAAATGCGGGTTCTGGCTTCGGCTGGCCGAGCTCCTCAAGTGACCGTTGATGCCCGTTCATGACCCCTGTATGCCGGTCACTGGTGCACGCGGGGTGCACGGCGTCCTCGACGCAACCAAGACGAGCCTGCAACACCGCCGCTGGCTCTAGTGTCAGTCGTCCACCATTTACCTGTGGCCGCCGGGGCAAATGCCCATGGTGCAGTCATAAAACCCTTCGTCGTCCAGGACGTCAGTGTGCCAGTCGGCGCGGCAGTAGTTCTGGCCGCAGTCGGGGCAGTAAAACGGTGCCAGTTCCCAGTCAATCTGCCGCAGCTGGGCAGGGTCCGGGGTCTGCTGGCTGAGGATCGCGCGCACGTCCGAGTACGTGGCGGCCTCGGCGCGTTTCCAGGCCGTGCCGAGGAAGTAGTCCACGATGATCCCGTCCCGGTCATAGGACTGGTGGCTGACTGCTCCCAGTTCATCTTGCCCCATGGTGGGGGCCTGGTCTTATACAGGAAAAACTGCTCCCAATCCTCACCATCAGCCGGGAGTACCGTCGCGGATACGACTGCTTGGGACTCGCGGCCGTGGCTCCCGGGACCTTATAGAACGTGTTGAACTGCCACCCCGCCCACACCCACCGCCGCGCCTCCGCCTCGCTGACCCCATCCGGAAGATTGTTCGGACCAAGGTGGGCCGTGTCCACGATCGTCACTTGCACCGATTCCAGTTCGTCCAGCGGGCCGCCAGCCAGTAGACGAACAGAACCGCATACCCGGGCCTCGGGTGTCCCGCCTCGCAACGGATTTGAAATACCGGAGCCGGTTCGCGGACTGTTCCCGCTCAATCGCGGCCAGCGTGCCTGCGCTCTGGCGCGACTGCTGCGCAGCCACAGCGGCCACCGAAGCAGAAACAACAGCGGCGAGGGAGCTGACCGCAGGCCACCATGACGACGCATACACGACAAGTACCCTACGGAAGCGCCTCCTCCGACACTCTGCGCCGCGCTGAGAGGTACGCAAACCCGCGGCTTCAGGTCATCTGATCCGTAGCAGGATCATGACCGTCCCCGAAGGTCCAGATATGTACTCAGGCGCAGGTCGGCCAACTCCTGGCTCCACGGGCATCCATTGTGATCCACGGCCGTTGTTAGCACGAGCGTTAGCGAGGTCGGCCGTGATCCCCTGCTTGCAAAGTCCATTCAGGGTGCCCAGCACCGTCCCTGGCGTGGGCCTGAGCAGTTCGCGGTCCCTTGCAGTGCGCCTATATCCGAGCTTGTTGGATTCAGTCGTGGGTGTCACATACCCCGGCGACCAAGCACCACTTCACCGTCAAGGCGCTGTCGTGCATGCGGGCGGGTATGCGCCCACGTTGCTGTTCTTCCTGCTGTACGAAGTTGACGCGCTAATTCACTCCACCCGCGGTGCTGGGGACCGCGCGCTTTCGTGTCTCAGCAAGAGGACACTGCTCACCAGGACGAAGATCAGCAAGAGCACGAACCCGATGCCGTCCAGGACGACGCCGAACGTGGCGATGACGCCGCCCAGGCCGAAGCCCTGAAGGAAGAGCAAGATCCCGGCGAGGACCGAAACCCAGCCGAGCCAGCGCGGCAGGACACCGCTCTCGATCACCAGTAGGCCTGCCGCGGCAGCAAAGAGGCTGCCGAAGACGTCTCCCACGCTGTCCAGGGCAAAGGTCATCAGGTACAGCGTATAGCTCACGCCTGGATCATGATGAGACCCGAAGGACGCGAGCTTCGCGCCGACCAGGCCGGTGATCCCGACATCGCTGACGGCATGCAGGGCAACAAAGAGCATTCCGCCAGCCAGCACCAGCGAGCCAAGGACCCGGGTCCGGGCGGTATCCCCGCGCAGCAGGTTGTACAGCCTGCTCAGGTAGATCGGAAACATGGCGGCATAGACGACGGACAGGTATGCGATCACCAGCAGTCGCTCGCGGTGGACGTAGAGCGCGTTCGCGATCTTGGCCGCCGAGTCGTCCTGGTTGACTCCCACTCCGAATGCGACCGCGGTTTCCGCTACCAGCGCGACGACGAACAGGATGCCCGCCACCCAGGCATACCGATCCCACACGCTAGAGGGCCGTGTCGCCACCATCGTGTCATCCTCCCAGTGCGCATCACGCATAACAAGCCTGCTCAAGTCTGCCGAGATCCAGGCTCGTTGGTGTCAGTCGTGGGTGTCACCTCGGGGGCCTCTTCGTCCCGAACTGTCGGCACGGCCGAGGTGGTGGCCGACGCGCCCTGCTCGCTCAGTAGGTGGTGGCTGCTCGGGACGGCCTCTACGTGTGCCGGTTGCTGTACTCGGCTGCTGTATCCATCGGCCACGCCGTCTGCCGTGTCAAGCATCAAGCGGGACAGCACATGCCTGCGGGGACGTAGGTGTGAGGATTTTCTTCACAGTTATTCAAGGGCGCACCTGCGGCGCGCCGAGCCTGACGGCCTGGACGTGAACCGCGAGGGACGGGCGCGGCCAATCGAGGGAGAAATAAGCGGCCAGAGGTGACCCGCCGTAGGCGGCCGGGGTCAGATCCGGGGGCGCGCCGTTGGCGGTGCGGCAGCTTTCGTCGCGCCCTTCGGGCGGAAGCCCTGCGGCGCGCCGACCTGCCGCGCCCGGTGGCCCCGGTGACCGGCCGCGTGCGGTGCCCGCCGTATCTGCCCGGAGCCGCGCCCGATCGCGAGGACCAGGCCGTCAAGCTCGCGCGAGTCGCGCCGACGCCGGGAAGGTCGCCAGGCACGGGGCGGAACCCCGCGCATTGTCCGGGTCGGCCCCTCCAGCCTCAACGGTGCTTCGCATCCCGCTACGCGGGACGCGCCTTCGGCGCGCCGTTGCCCCCGGAGCCTCTACCTCCCCAGCGGGCCTGACGGCAAGGGCCGGGCCAGAGGCCAGGCCCGAAGCGCACGCGGCGAACCTCCTGGCGGGGAGACGGGGAAGAGCCGGGGCAGTGGCACACTGTCCACATGGCAGAGATTGATCCGCGGAGCGGGCCAGACCACAACTGGACGGCGAAGCTACGCCTTGCCATCGACGCCGATGACGAGACCGAGGCGCGGGCTGTTGCCCGGGAAGTCATCCAGGCGGTGGACGTCGCCGTTGCGAACGAGCTGCAGTCACCCGTTCACCGACAGACCCTTAATTCACGATGTCCGTCGAGTCTGGCTCTATGCTCAGCCCGGTTCCGGTGAGGCAGCCGTCGATGAGCAGGGGCTGGTACTGGATCTTCTTCAGGCCGTGCCGGATGACCTGGATCAGCTGGGCGAAGCTGGCCACGGCGAGGTTGGCCAGGACGCCGCGCTTGAGCACGGACCAGATCCCTTCCACCGGGTTCAGGTCCGGGGCGTAGGAAGGGAGCTGGAACACGTGCAGCCATGGCTGGGCGCTGGTGAAGGCGCGCAGCTCGGCGCGCAGATGCACGTTGAGGTTGTCCCAGATCAGCACCATGACTCCGCCGGGCAGCTGGCGGTGCGCGGCGATCAGCAGGTCCCGGTACTCATTCCAGGTGAACGCCTTGGTCTCGCCCTTGCGGCCCCGGTACAGGTGCAGCCGGTAGATCAGCCGGCTGCGGTGGCCGGGGCGGTAGCAGGCCAGCCCAGCGACCGAGACGTGCCCGGTGCCGCCGCCGCGCACGCGGATCACCGGGGTGATCCCGCGCCGTGCCCAGGTCCTCGACCGCGGCGGCCTCAGCGACTGGCCGGACTCGTCTTCGAAGACGATCCAGCCGCCGAGAGCCGCCGCCGTCCTTTTATCTGGCCCCAGGTCTGGGTCTTCCAGACCTCGATAGCGCCGTCGTCGCGCTCGATGGCGCGGCGCGCGCCGGCCTGGCAGGTCCAGCCGCGGCGGCGCAGCAGATACCAGATCCCGGGGATGGTGTACTGCACCCTGAACTTGCGGGCGACCAGGTTGCGGATGCGGGCCAGCGTCCACCGCTGGTCCTGGTACCCCGCGGCCAGCGGCCCGGCATCCAGCACCGCATCCAGCACCGCCAGCTGCTGCTCATCCAGCCGGCACCGTGCGGCCTGGCCCCTGGACGCCAGCCCGGCCGTGCCCCCAGCCAGCCAGGCCTGCCGCCACCGCCGCACCGACCGCACACTGACCCGCAGCTCAGCAGCGACCACCGCAGACGACGCCCGCTGCTCGAATCTCTTCACGGCCTCCAGCCGGACCTGCTCCCGGCGCCTTCGGCCCTCGGCGGTTAACCCGCCACCTTGCCCGTACCGCATGCACCCTGCATATCGCCAGGAACAGCACCTGTCACTACACCGGACATCACTAATTAAAGATCTGTAGCCGCAGGCCCTTTTGGGATATCGTCACCGACCTTGACCTGTCACCAGCAGGGAACGTCACACCCGACGACGCCCTGACTCGTTTCAGGTACGTGATCCGAAGGTTGCCAGGCGTGACGTTCACGAGCCCAGGCGCCGGGGATGGGCGCACCGGCATGTACGAATGGCTGCCGGACCAGTGGACCACATCCAAAAACTACGAAGAACTTGCGCACCCAGCGGTCCGCGCAGCAGGGATCTATATTTCGGCCAGTCCCGCGCATTAGAGCGTCCGATGACTGTCAATCGGCGATCGGCTTGACGAGGTTACCCAGCAATGCTGGCCGCATTTTGGCCGCACAACAGCGCTCAACGTCGCCATCTACTGCGTATCAGTGAGCAATGTTTCAGCAGTTCAGCAGGGGAATGGGCAGGTAGCGGCCGCACATGTAGCTCTCTACGGATCTGATGCTCACCGCTCAACACGCCCGGGTTGCTGACCCCCAAAGCTGACCACAACGACATCCGTATTTGGCCGATTCGAGGCGACCGGGGGAGTGGCAGCCCAGGCCAGCGACGGTGGCCGACAACGTGGGCGTGTCTTACAGCGAGGGATCTCCATAGCGCCGCTTCATTAGTGCCCGGCGCCCGGGATTCGAGGATCAGCGGCGGGGAGGGTACTGACCTGGCAAGACAGGATGTCGCGCAGTTCGCGGGTCATGCCGTCCGGATACTGATCCAGAATGGCTTCGAGGTCGCGCCGCTGAGACGGAGTGCTGTAGGCAGCCAGCTCACGCCAGAGCTTGGAGTGCCGGAGGTCGCCCGCGTCCGGGCCGCCCGGGAGGAATGGGGCGGCGAACAGGATCAGCAGGCCCGGGAGCAGGATAATGCCGGCGGGCGCGCTACGAAGGATGAGGCCCGGGATAATGAGAGCTGCGCCGAGTGCGACGGACCGCCAGCAGGGCCGCCGCATCAGGCCGACCAACAGGAACAGCACGCAGGTCCGGATGAAGTGACGGAGCCGTCCGGCGCGCAGAGGAGCCGCAGGCCCCCAGACGAGGTTGCTGTCCGGATCGCGGGCGGACGAACTCCACACCACGCGGTTTCGTCTCATCGCAGCCTCCGGCCCTTGGCCCGCACTCCGCGCGTTCTCATCGTACGCCCGCGCAGCCAAGCTGACTGGTGACTAACGTCGTGCACCATCCGCTCGCAGATCGAGATGAAGGCCGAAACCTCGGAATCGTGCCACACCCCTCTCTGCCAAGCTGTCGTGAGCAGCCTATGAGGGCGTTGTCAAATGGGATGGTGTCGGTAGGCCGGGCATGGCTAGCTGGCCCGGCGGCGGGCGCGCTGCCGGGCTGGGTTCTGCTTGATGAGGGGCGCGGTCCGGCCGGGGGTGCCGTGCCTGGTCCTCCGGCTCTACCTAGCTTCCAAGCGGGCTTGTCGTCCCGACAGCCTTCATCCGAGCTTGCGGAGGGGCGGGGACTGCTCACGCTCACGAACGGGTTTCACCCAAGGCATCGGCGAGCTTTGCCCCTGGCCGCGGGCGCGTGCCCGCGGCAGTCATGCGGCCTGGGCGGTCACCTCCTGGCCAGGGCGAAGGCGCCCGGCAGCGATGTCAGCGTCCCAGGGGATGCGGCGGGTAATGATCGCGTGGACCTGACGGATCAGCGCGGCGGCGATCGCGGCGCGGGCCTGCTGGTCAGCGAGCCGGTCGTCGGCACGGCCAGTCATGCTGGCGTACCGGGCGGCATAGACCGGGTTGTGGCGCAGCGCGCTCCAGACCGCGCGCCAGGCGGCCAGCCGCAGCGCGGGCCGGCCGCGACGGGAGATGGCGGCCTGGCCGGCGTGGTTGCCGCTGGAGTTCTCGCAAGGTGCCAGGCCCGCGTGCTTGACCATCGCGCGGGCCGTGGCGAACCGGGACGGGTCGCCGGTCTCGGCCAGGATCGCGGCGACCTGCAGCGCCGACACTCCGGGGATCGAGCCGGCCACCTCCAGCACTCCCATCGTGTCCAGGGCCTGCAGCATTCTGGCGTTGACGCCGGCCAGTTCGCCGCGGACGGTTTTCCAGTCGCCCAGGACCGAGAAGGCGCGCTCAAGCGCGCCGGGCCGCTGGGCCGCTACCCCGGCGCTGTCGGCCAGCGCTGCGTAGACCGCGACGGCGATTCGCCGGCAGATCCGGCGGACTCCCCAGGCACCCAGGCCGCCGCGGGCCGCCGCGATGAAGGCGTCCTGGCCGATGGCGTGCACGGCACCCAGATCGCCGTCACCACGCTCGAGCGCGACGGACAGGCACGCCAGCCACGTCGCCGACTCCAGCGGGTCCGCCGCCGCCGGCAAGACCGCCGGCCAGGCGACTTCCAGCAGGTCCCGCAGTTGCTGGACGCACATCGTGGAGGCCTCGATCAGCCGGGCCCGGCGGGCTCCGAGGTGCCGCAGCCGCGCCCACCCCTGATCTGCCTGCTCGGGCAGGTAGCAGTGCAGCTGAGCGGCCAGGCGGGCGATCAGCACCGCGTCACGGTCGTCGTTCTTGCCCCGGGTGTAGTCCTCGGCCTCACGGGCCCGGGCCACCACCAGCGGCTGCACGCATACCATCGCGATGCCTCGCGCGGCGGCCAACTGGGAGATCACCATCCACCGGTGCCCGGCCGGCTCGCACGCCACCGTGATCCCCGCATATCCAGCCGCCAGCGCCTTACGCAGCGCCCGGTCCAGCAGCTCACCCAGCATCCACGGCGAGCACCGGGGCCGCCACCGCGCCAGCACCCGGGAATCATGATCAGCCAGGACAGCCGCCTGCCGGGATTGGGCCAGGTCAATGCCCAGGACCGCGTGATCACGCGGAAGCACCACCCGCAACGACGCCAGCCTGGCGTTACGGTTGCGGTCACCCCGCGACAGGCCGTTGTTACCCTGGTTCACCGACGTCCTCCTCGTGTGCTGGGACACCAAGCCCGTCATCACACCAGGAGGACGTCTTGATGATCAACCCTCAACCGCTACGAGGTATTACTAGG
>CAVUNW010000053.1:0-6138 GCA_963742865.1 uncultured Actinomycetes bacterium | reverse complement strand
CCCGCCGCCCGGCGGAGATCCAGAAGCTGGGGCACGTGGTGCTGGGCACCACCCGGTTCCGCGCGGCGCTGGACTGGTACCTGGATACGCTCCGGCCTGCAATCGCGTCCGATTTCCTGTATCTGGACGGGCAGCGTGACCGCGGCCCGGCGATGGCGTTCATCCGCTGCGACCTGGGCAGTGTCCCGGCCCACCATCACACCCTGGCCATGGCCCTGCAGCCGCACACCGGCTACGCGCACTCGGCCTACGAGCTGACCGACCTGGATGAGGTCGCCGCCAGCGGGGAGTACCTGCGCGAGCGCGGCTACCGGCACGCGTGGGGCCTGGGAAGGCATATCCAGGGCAGCCAGATCTTCGACTACTGGCGTGACCCGGACCGGCTGATGTTCGAGCACTACACCGACGGTGACGTGTTCGACGCCGCGATGGAACCCGGCTGGGCTCCGCTGTCGCGTAGCGGCCTGTCCCAGTGGGGCCCGCGGGCGACCGCGGAGTTCACCGGCACCAACGACCCGCGGGTGGCCGTCGCGGCGATCAAGGCCCTGCGGGACAAGGGCAACGAGGTTGACCTGCGCGCGCTGCGCGGCCTGATCAAGGCGATGAGCTCCTGACGGGATTTCGCGCGAAGGAGAGCTCGATGAGTATCAACCTGGCCCGCACCGCGGAGGCCTGGTGGCTGGTGACGCCGGCCGGGCTGGCCCGGCTGGACCTGCCCGCTACCACCACGGCCGCGCTGCTCGCCGACCGGGCGGCCCTGACCGCGGCCATCGAGGCCACCGCGGCCGCCGCGCCGCGGGATGCGGTGCCCGCGGAGTCCCTGGACCTGCTCAGCCCGGTGACCGCCCCCGCCAGGGTGGTGGCGCAGGCGGTGAACTACCGGTCCCACGCCATCGACTCCGGGTTCGACCCGGACACCGTCCCGGCGGCGTTCTTCCGCAAGGCCTCGCACTCGATCACCGGCCCGGCCGGCGACATCATCCGCCCCAACGGGGTCGGGTTCCTGGACTACGAGGTCGAGCTCGGCCTGGTCATCGGCGCGGACCTGCCGGTCGGCACCACCGTGACCGAGGCGAACCTGGCCCGGTACGTCGCCGCCCTGGTAGTCGCCGACGACGTCAGCGCCCGGCAGATCCAGCTGGTCAAGACCCAGTTCTACGAGGCCAAGTCCTACCCCACCTTCACCCCGGCCGGACCGTGGCTGACCCTGGTCGACACGGCCGACCTGGCCCGGCTGGGCTCACTGCGGCTGACCCTGTGGGTCAACGGGCAGGTGCGGCAGGACAGCACCGCGGCGGACATGATCGTCCCCCGGCGCAGGCACTGACCCTGCTGCCGGCCGCTGGGTAAGGGTCAGAGCGTGGCGTTTTGCTCCAGCTCCCAGTGGAGATGCGCAAAGCTCAGCCCGCTCCAGCGGTCGGTGATCATGCCGTCACTGTCGATGCGCACGGCGTCGGAGACGTTGAGCACCAGGTCCTTGCCAGTCGGCTCGTATACCCGATCGGAGCCGGGAAGCACCAGCGGGCCGCGGTCATGAACGTAGGTCACGACCATGCTCGCACCCACGAGGTCTCTGGGGTCAGCACCTCCGGCCAGCGTAGACAGGGCCGCGCCGTGCTCGATCCACGTCACCGTGGCAGAGCGGACAGTGGTGCAGGCGCTGTTGATGCGCTCGCGGAATTGCTCCATGGCCTCGATCCCCGCGCCTTCGGGCGGGCGCTGATCGCGGGGGAGCAAGTCGTGCGGCCAGAAGCTGGTCGCGAACCGGGACTTCATGTCCACGGGCTCCAGGAGAGCTTCCAGGTAGCCCAGGAAGATCTTCCTCTTGCTGCGCTCCTCCTCGTTGCGGGGCTGACTGCCCCGGATGGTCCAGGCATACTGATCCGCCATGTTCGCCCCAAGGATTGTTCCTGCATGACGTGACGGCGACCCACACTATAGGGACGCAGAAGCCGCGTCCAGGAGCGCTGGGCCTGGCTGGTGGCCATCAAGCTCTAGGTCGGCGCTGCGTGGAGCGGTAACAGACTTAGGCCGTCCCGGCTTGGGAGTGGGCTCGGCTCTTTCCTGGTCAGGCACGCTCGCTGGCATCGGCAAGTGCTTGGTGATATTCGTTCATCCACTCGGCGTCCTGCTGGTCCGCAGGTATGCCTGCGCGGTTTGCAGCAGGTCCTAAGTGTGCTGTGTGGGGCCGGCTCCCGGGGTGGCCAATACGGCTGCTGATGCTTACACGTTGCGGTCCGCAGCAGCACACCGGTGGCGCCGAAGTCGGTCGGCGCCCGGCGGTAGTCCGCGCGGCGGTGACTGCCGTCGGTCCGGCCCATCACTAGCAGGTCATGAACGACCAGCCAGCCGGTAGGCGTATGCCAGGTCGTCTCAAGCACCATGGTGCCCGGAACGTATCTGCGGTGATGCGGCACCTGGGCACTGGTTGGACCGAACCTGAACTCCCCCGCGGTCCGGCCCAGCAGCGCCCCAACACACTCGGCGAGTCGGGGCGGGGCAGGCACAGCCACTCAACCCAGCCGTCCCCCCTGTTCCTGCTCGCACCACAGGATGCCACTAGTTAAGCTCGCCAGCCCCCGGGCTCGCGGACGGCTGCCAGCCGGTCACGTTCACCCCGTTCACGCACTCCCTGGTCTGGAACAGCCACCTCGTCGAAGCCGACCACACCCGGAGACGAATACCCGCGATGTTCAGCTGGGACATGGTACTGACGGGGGCGACCGGATCGTGCGGCGCTCGACCAGAGCGATTTCGGGTGCTCCGGCTACGTCAAGAACTCCCTGACGGGAGATTACATCCGGGCCGCGGAGCCGACCAATCGTATCGGGTTCTTGACACTCAGCGACGAACTGTCCATCGGACGGGACAACCACGACCGCGATACCGGGCTCAGTGCCAGCGCGCCACTTCGCCTCGGTGGTTTCGTGATCAGGCCGTTGTTCAACCTTCGACGGAGGCCGCGGGCGGCGGTGCATTACGCAGGCGGGGCGGTGCGCTGTGCGGCCAGGCGGTTGGGTGAGACGATCGTGGCGTGACGGCATCGCAGCCAGATGAGATCGAGGTCGAGGACCGGCTTGAGCGCCGTATCCGCAAGCCGGTCGACTTGCTGCGCTGTGTGTTGTCCTGTTTGGGGATCGTGGCGCTGGTGGTGGCCGGCATCGCGGCCAGCGCCACCATGTCCGGCGTGCAGACCGACATTGTGGGTGCGAGCCGCCGGCTGCCGCATGCGCTGCTGGTCGTGGTCCCTCCGCTGGCGCTGTTCGCCCTGCTGATCCTGCCGGTGGGCATGGCGGTCCAGTTGCTGGTCCGGCGCCAGTTCCGGCGGCTCGCCGAGGCGGTGGCCACCGGTGTCCTGGCCGCGGCGGTGACCGCGGTGGCCAGCGACCTGCTCACGCGGCCCGCTGCCAGCCGGCTCTACGACGCGATCATCATGGCCCGTCCGGGCACGAGCCACGCCGCGGCGCTGGATCCGTACCTGGCGGGCCTGGTCGCCTACGCCACCATGGTCGGCCTGGCCGGCCGCCGTACTGGCGGAATGCCCTGTGGGCGGCGATCGCCGTGTATGTCGATCGTGCACGTGGGAGTGTTGCACACCTCCGTGCTGACCTTGCTGATCACGGTGCTCGCCGGCCGCGCGATCGGCCTGGCCGTCCGGTATGTCGCGGGCTCGGCGTCGCAGCGGCCCGGCGCCCTGGAGATCGCGGGCGCGGTGGCCGCCGTTGGCCTGCCGGTGACCGCGATCCGGCGGGTCCGCGGCCAGGACCCCCGTCAGGGAAACCCGTCGCGCCACTACGCGGCCACCACCGAGGGAGACGGCGGCGGGCTGGATGTCGTGGTGTATGACCGGGACCAGCAGGCGGCCGGCGCCGTCTACCGGCTGTACCGGCGGGTGCGGGTGCGCGGGCAGGTGGCCCGCAGCGCCCCGCTGGCGGTGGACCATGCGGTCGAGCGCCGGGCCCTGCTGTCTTACGCGGCCGAGGACGCGGGCGCGCCCACGCCGCGGCTGCGCGCCGTGGTCCGGGCCGGTCCCGAAGCCTCCGTGCTGGCCTGCGAGCACCACCAGGGGACGACGCTGGCCCAGCGGGATACCGGCTGCAGCGACGCCGAGCTGAGCCAGATCTGGGAGGCGGCCTGCCGGCTGCACGCCCGCAAGGTCACGCACCGGGGCCTGACCGCGGATCGTATCCTGCTCACCGGCGACGGCCAGGCCCTGCTGCTCGACCCGGGCGACGGCGACGTAGCCGCCAGCGACCTGCAGATCCGCCTGGACGTGGCCCAGCTCCTGGCCGAGCTTGCCCTGGTCGTCGGGCCGGACCGCGCCGCCGGGCTGGCGGTGGCGAAGCTGACCGCGGATGACCTGGTGGCGGTGGTGTCGCTGCTGCAGCCGGTCGCGCTGGCCCGCCCGACCCGCCAGGCGCTGCGCCGCCGCCGCGACGTGCTGCCCGCGCTGCGCACCCGGCTGCTGGCGGCGGTACCGGGCGGCGAGGTCGAGCCCGTCCAGCTGGAACGTATCCGGCCGCGTACCCTGCTGACGCTGGTCGCCAGCGTCGCCGCCGTCTACCTGCTGGCCGGCGAGCTGCAGCGGGCCAGCCTCGGGACCGTGCTGCACAAGGCGGACTGGCGCTGGACCATCGCCGCGCTGGCCCTGTCGGCGGCCACCTACGCCGCCGCCACCGAGGCGCTGATCGGGTTCGTCCCCGGCCGGCTGAGCTTCCGCCGCACCCTGCTCGCCCAGCTGGCCAGCTCCTTCGTCACGCTGGTGACCCCCGCCGCCGTCGGCGGGGCCACGCTGAACATCAGGTACCTGCAGCGCCAGAAGATCTCCGCGGCGGTCGCGGCGGCCAGCGTGGGCGTATCCCAGCTGGTCGCGTTCGTCCTGCACGTCCTGCTGATCCTCGTGTTCGCCGCGATCGCCGGCAGCTCGGCCAGCGAACCGGTCCACCCGCCGCCGCGGTGGGCCTGGTTCGTGCTGGCCGCCTGGTCCTCATCGCGCTCGTGGTGCTGGCCATCCCCGCCGGGCGGCGGCTGCTGCGCGCCCGCCTGTCGCCGATGCTGGGCCAGGTGCTGCCCCGGCTGCTCGAGGTCGCGCAGCAGCCGGCCAAGCTCGCCCAGGGCATCGGCGGCACGCTGCTGCTCAGCTTCTGTTACATCCTCTGCCTCGCCGCCTGCGTGGCGGCGTTCAGCCGATCGGTGCCGATCGCGAAAATCGGCCTGGTATACCTGACCGGCAGCGCCATCGGCTCGATCATCCCCACCCCCGGCGGCATCGGCGCGGTCGAAGCGGCCCTGACCGCCGGGCTCACCGCCGCGGGCGTACCGGGCGCGGTCGCGGCCAGCGCGGTGCTGCTGTTCCGGCTGCTGACATTCTGGCTTCCCATCCCGTTCGGCTGGGGCGCCCTGAAGTATCTCGAGCGCGAGCAAGCCCTGTAAGTTCCGCCGACCGGGAGATAGCAACTGCAAGCCCTCTACCAGGCCCTGGCGGCCGCGGACCGGCCCGCCACGGACCGGTTCACCAAGATCCCGGCTGCGGTGCTCGATCACCGCAGGTTCTGGGATGCGATGCACGCTGTCACCCCAGGCCAGCTGGAGGAGGCCTCCCGGAGATCGCGGTGCGGATCGTGCGATGGTCGGGGGTGGACGTGTCATCGGTGGCGCTGGACATGACGAACTTCGCCACGTTCATCGCTACCGGCAACGGCAGGGCGCCGATCGCGCAGCGGGGCAAGACCAAGCAGAAGCGCGCCGATCTGCGGCTGGTGGGGCTGGGGCTGGTGGTGACCCGGGACGGCGGAATCCCGCTGACCTGGCATGCCTACCCGGGCGACCGCCCGGACGTCACCCAGTTCCCGGATGATCCATCAGCTGCGAGGCCGGTACGAGGCGGTATGCGATTCGGGGGCTGGTCGGGGCACGCTGTAATGCGTAGGTTAGGTGCTCGATGGAGCGGCGCCCGGCCGCCCGCCTCATTGGGCACGCGACATGCACGACCTTCTTATCCGTGGGAGTGGGCAACTCCTCCAGGACCGCGCGGTCGGCCTCCAGCCGCCCGGCGGCGATGTCCCGGGTGGGCGCGGAGGACCGACTCTGCTCAGCCCAGCGAACTGCCCGGCGTAGCCCAGGGCCCGGCAGACCCCG